>NZ_JAOEGB010000024.1 GCF_025420585.1 Planotetraspora sp. A-T 1434
TTTACCCGATATCTGATATCCCGTCGAATCGCACTGGGACATCCCGAAATCGGGTCGAATTAGAGGGAGTGACGAGAAGCCTAGCAGCCGATTTCCCTGAGAGGGGTTGAGGCGCGCCGCGCTCCCCGCGTGCAAGAAGACTAGCACCCCTCAGAGGGTGCCGCGCACAACTTGGGCAACTTCCCAAACCTTCCCTCGCGGCACGCCTCCCAAACCTCCCTCGTCCCTCAATGACAAGTCACGGGACGAGTCGCGGAAGGACGAGTCACAGCAGGACGCGCTGCTACGCCGGCAGCGCCGCCAGGTGGGCTTCGAGGCGGGCGATGTCCTCCTCCGCCTGCGCGGCACGGCCACGGACCTTGGCGACGACATCCTCGGGCGCCTTGGCCATGAACTGCTCGTTGCCCAGCTTGCCGGTGACCTGAGCGTGCTCCTTGCGGGCCGCGGCCAGGTCCTTCTCCAGCCTCTTGCGCTCGGCCGCGACGTCGATCGCACCCGCGGTGTCGATCTCGACTCCGACGGCGCCCACAGTAAGCCGCGCCGTGGCGTTGAACGCCTCGGACGGCCCGTCGAGCCGGAGCAGCGACCTGATCGCTCCCTCATGGGCCGTGAGAGCCGTACCGGACAGGGACAGGCGTGCGGCGACCCGCTGGCCGGGCTTCAGCCCCTGGTCTGACCGGAACCGGCGCACCTCCGTGACCAGCTCCTGGAGGTCGGCGATCTCCTGTTCCGCCGCCGGGTCGGCCAACTCGAGCGAGACGACCGGCCACGGCGCGACCACGAGAGAGTCGCCACCCGTCAGGGCGCGCCACAGCTCCTCGGTCACGAACGGCACCAGCGGGTGGAGCAGCCGCAGCAGCGCGTCGAAGACGTGGCCGAGGACGCGCTTGGTGTTTTCGGCGACCTCACCGCCCTGGGCGATCTGGACCTTGGCCAGCTCGACGTACCAGTCGCAGACCTCGTCCCACGCGAAGTGGTAGAGCGCGTCCGAGATCTTGGCGAACTCGAAGTCCTCGAAGGCCGCGTCCACCGACCCCACGACCGTCTGCAGCCGCGACAGGATCCACCGGTCGGCGGGCGTCAGCTCCGCCGGCAGGCCGTCCGAGACCGCGCCGTTCATCAGCGCGAACCGCGTCGCGTTCCAGATCTTGTTGCAGAAGTTGCGCGAGCCGGCCGCCCAGTCCTCGCTGATGGCCACGTCCGAGCCGGGGTTGGCCCCCCGGAGCAGCGTGAAGCGCGTGGCGTCGGCTCCATAGCGCGCGATCCAGTCGAGCGGGTCCACGACGTTGCCGAACGACTTGGACATCTTCTTGCCGAACTGGTCGCGGACCATGCCGTGCAGCGCGACCGTGCGGAAGGGCGGCTCCCCGTCCATGGCGTACAGGCCGAACATCATCATCCGGGCGACCCAGAAGAACAGGATGTCGTAGCCCGTGACCAGCACGGTCGTGGGATAGAACCGCGCCAGGTCGGGCGTGGCCTCCGGCCAGCCCAGCGTGGAGAACGGCCACAGGCCCGAGGAGAACCAGGTGTCGAGCACGTCCGGGTCCTGCTCGTAGCCGGCCGGCGGCTCCTCGTCCGGTCCGACGCACACGACCTCGCCGCCCGGGCCGTACCAGACGGGGATCCGGTGACCCCACCAGAGCTGGCGGGAGATGCACCAGTCGTGCATGTCGTCGACCCAGTCGAAGTAGCGCTTGGCCAGCTCCGGCGGGTGGATTCGGGTCCGGCCGTCGCGGACGGCGTCGCCCGCGGCCTTCGCGAGCGGCGAGACGTTGACGAACCACTGCAGCGACAGCCGCGGCTCGACCACGGTCTTGCACCGAGAGCAGTGGCCCACGGAGTGGGCGTAGGGCCGCTTCTCGGCGACGATACGGCCCTGCTGGCGCAGCGCGCCCACCACGGCGGGCCGCGCCTCGAACCGGTCGAGGCCCAGGAAGGGCCCGTGGGCCGTGATGACGCCCCGCTCATCCATGATCACGAGGGATTCCAGGGAGTGACGGCGCCCGATCTCAAAGTCGTTCGGGTCGTGGGCGGGGGTCACCTTGACCGCGCCGGTGCCGAAGGAGGGATCCACGTGCTCGTCGGCGACGACCGGGATCTTCCGCCCGGTGAGGGGCACCTCCACGAACTTGCCGACGAGGTGCGCGTAGCGCTCGTCGGAGGGGTGGACCGCCACAGCGGTGTCGCCGAGCATCGTCTCCGCGCGGGTCGTGGCGACCACGATCTCCGCGTCGCCCGAGCCGTACCGGATCGAGACGAGCTCGCCGTCGTCCTCGCTGTGCTCCACCTCGATGTCGGACAGCGCGGTGAGGCAGCGGGGACACCAGTTGATGATCCGCTCCGCGCGGTAGATGAGCCCGTCGTCGAAGAGCCGCTTGAAGATCGTCTGGACGGCCCGGGAGAGCCCCTGGTCCATCGTGAAGCGCTCGCGCGACCAGTCGACGCCGTCGCCGAGCTTCTTCATCTGGCCGAGGATCCGCCCGCCGGACTCCTCCTTCCACTGCCAGACCCGCTCGACGAACGCCTCGCGCCCGAAGTCGTGGCGGGACAGGCCCTCCTTGGCGATCTCACGCTCGACGACGTTCTGCGTCGCGATGCCGGCGTGGTCCATGCCCGGCAGCCACAGCGTCTCGAAGCCCCGCATGCGGGCCCGTCTGGTCAGCGCGTCCTGCACGGAGTGGTCGAGCGCGTGCCCGACGTGGAGAGAGCCCGTCACGTTCGGCGGGGGGAGCACGATGCTGTACGGCTCACGCCCGCTGCCCGGGTCCGCGGTGAAGTAGCCCTCCGATACCCAGCGCTCGTAGCTCCGGGTCTCGACATCTGCGGGCGCGTACTGGGTAGGCAGCTCAGGCGTTGTCATGATGCCCAATTCTAGGGACGTCGGCGTGCTGACCGTGCCGTCGTCAAATCGTGTTTCGTCTCCCCCGGGGCCGCTTCATGGCCGCACAGGGCCCTGCGACACGGGGGAGACGGCTCAGGCGGACTTCTCGCGCGGCGTGCGCTGCTGCTTGGCCTGAAGCTGGTCGCGTGGCACGAGCGTCGGGTTGACGTGCTCCAGCACGGCCTCTCTGGTGATCACGACACGGGCCACGTCCTGCCGGGAGGGCACCTCGTACATCACCGAGAGGAGGACCTCCTCCAGGATGGCCCGCAGACCCCGGGCGCCGGTGCCGCGGAGGATGGCCTGGTCCGCGATCGCCTCCAGGGCGTCGTCGGAGAACTCCAGCTCGACGTTGTCCAGCTCGAACAGGCGGCGGTACTGCTTCACGAGCGCGTTGCGCGGCTCGGTCAGGATCTGGATCAGCGCTTCCCTGTCGAGGTTGTGCACCGACGTGATCACTGGCAGCCGGCCGACGAACTCGGGGATCATGCCGAACTTCAGCAGATCCTCCGGCATGACGTCGGAGAAGATGTCCGAGGAGTCGGCCTCCTCCTTGGAGTGGATGATGGCGTTGAAGCCGATCCCCTTCTTGCCGACCCGTGACTCTATGATCTTCTCCAGCCCGGCGAAGGCCCCACCGCAGATGAACAGCACGTTCGTGGTGTCGATCTGGATGAACTCCTGGTGAGGATGCTTGCGGCCGCCCTGCGGGGGCACGCTCGCAGTCGTCCCTTCCAGGATCTTCAGGAGCGCCTGCTGGACCCCCTCGCCCGACACGTCGCGGGTAATCGACGGGTTCTCGCTCTTTCGGGCGATCTTGTCGACCTCGTCGATGTAGATGATGCCGGTCTCGGCCTTCTTGACGTCGTAGTCCGCGGCCTGAATCAGCTTGAGGAGGATGTTCTCGACGTCCTCGCCGACGTATCCGGCCTCGGTCAGCGCCGTCGCGTCGGCGATGGCGAACGGCACGTTGAGCATCTTCGCGAGGGTCTGCGCCAGGAGGGTCTTGCCGGAGCCCGTCGGGCCGAGCAGAAGGATGTTGGACTTCGCCAGCTCCAGGCCGTCGTCGCGGCCGCGCTCACCGGACTGCACGCGCTTGTAGTGGTTGTACACCGCCACCGACAGCGCCTTCTTCGCCTTGTCCTGACCGATGACGTAGGCGTCGAGGAACTCGTAGATCTCGCGCGGCTTGGGAAGGTTGTCCCATTTGAGCTCGGAGGATTCGGACAGCTCCTCCTCGATGATCTCGTTGCAGAGATCGATGCACTCATCGCAGATGTAGACGCCTGGTCCGGCGATGAGCTTCTTGACCTGCTTCTGGCTCTTGCCACAGAACGAGCACTTCAGCAGGTCTCCCCCGTCGCCGATGCGTGCCACCCCAGATACTCCTTTGCGTGGGACCGCCCTGCCGCCGCGGTCACTTCCGTCCGCGACCCGATCTTGCTCCGGCGCGAAACCGTCATCCCGCTCAAGTTTCGACGTTACCGTCTTCTGGGCCCTCAGTGAGCCCCCTAGCGGTGAGTCGCACCGGAACGTGCCCAATTGGGCACCGTTCCGGTGCGGCAACTCCCTCAGGAAGCGGCGATCGCGGCCGCGCGCTTCTTGCGTGACGGGATGATGTCGTCCACCAGCCCGTACGCCTTCGCCTCCTCAGCGCTGAGGATCTTGTCTCGCTCGATGTCCCTGCGCACCTCGTCGGGCGTCTTGCCCGAGTGCTTCGCCACGATCTCCTCGAGAAGGGACCGCATTCGCAGGATCTCACGAGCTTGGATCTCGATGTCGCTTCCCTGGCCGCCGCCCTCGGTGGAGGGCTGGTGGATCAGGACGCGAGCGTTGGGCAGCGCGAACCGCTTGCCCGGGGTCCCTCCGGCCAGCAGGACCGCCGCGGCCGAGGCCGCCTGGCCCAGACAGACCGTCTGGATCTCGGGACGGACGAACTGCATCGTGTCGTAGATCGCCGTCATGGCCGTGAACGACCCGCCCGGCGAGTTGATGTACATGCTGATGTCGCGGTCCGGGTCGAGCGACTCCAGCGTCAGCAGCTGAGCCATCACGTCGTTCGCCGAAGCGTCGTCGATCTGGACGCCGAGGAAGATGATGCGGTCCTCGAACAGCTTGTTGTACGGGTTCATCTCCTTCACGCCGTAGGACGTGCGTTCGACGAACGAAGGAAGGACATAGCGGCCGTTGATGTCTCCCGGCCGGATCAGCTCACTCACTTCGAAAGCTCCAGTCATGAGACGGCGCCCTCGGAGGGCACCTGCCGCGCGCTGCGCACGACGTGGTCGATGAAGCCGTAGTCCTTGGCCTCCTCGGCCGTGAACCAGCGGTCGCGGTCGGAGTCGCGCTCGATCTGGTCGAGCGGCTGGCCCGTGTGGAACGCGATGCGCTCCGCGAGGGTCTTCTTGACGTAAAGCATCTGCTCGGCCTGGATCGCGATGTCGGCCGCGGTTCCGCCGATGCCGCCGGACGGCTGGTGCATCATGATGCGCGCGTTGGGCAGGGCGTAGCGCTTGCCCGAGGCGCCGGCGCAGAGCAGGAACTGGCCCATGGAGGCGGCCAGGCCCATCGCCACCGTGCACACGTTGTTCGGCACATACTCCATCATGTCGTAAATCGCCATGCCGGCCGTCACCGAGCCGCCCGGGGAGTTGATGTAGAGCCAGATGTCGCGATCCGGGTCGTCCGCGGCGAGGAGGAGCAGCTCGGCGCAGAGCCGGTTGGCCACCTCGTCGTTGACCTGGGTGCCGAGCACCACGATGCGCTCGCGCAGCAGCCGCTGGTAGAGCTGGTCTTCGAGGCGGAACGAGCCGTCCTCACGGCCACGTGCCTCGAAACCGGAGCCGGTGGGCGGGAAGAAGGTCGGCGGGCTGGTCACAGCGTCACCTTCCGATGCGTCGTAATCGATTGGCTTTGCTTGTGACCTTAACGCGCGGCACAGACAGGTCATGCCTCCTCGACCGGCTGTTCGCTGACGGCGCATGTTCCACGGCGGATCGTCGCGCGACCGGCTCGTTCCCCGGCCCGGGCCCGGAATCCCCGCGCCCGCCGCGCGGTGAAAGCCCAGGCCCCCGCCGTACGGCCGGCACAGGCGGGAGCCGTACGACGAGGAATTTGCGGAGATTTGCCCGCTATGAAACGAAAATCCCCGGCACGCCGAAGCGCACCGGGGATTCTCTACACGTAAATTTCGGGACGAGACCCGGTAATCAGCTTTCCGCGGGCTCCGCCGGCGCGTCCTCGTCCTGCTCCTCCGGCTGCTGCTCGGTGTTGAGCTCGGCGTAGATGGCCTTGAGGTCGATATCGTTGCCCGACTCGTCGGTCACCTTGGCGGCGTCCCCGACCACGGTCTTGGCCTTCTCGCGGACGATCTCCATCATGGCCAGCGTGAGCTGGTCGTTGTCGGCCAGGTGCTGGGCCAGCGTGTTCGGCGCGACGCCGAGCTGCATGGCGCGGCGCACCACGAAGTCGGTGAGCTCCTGCTCGCTGACGCCGATCTCCTCGGACTTCACGATCTTGTCGAGGACGAAACCGGTCTTCAGCGCCTTGGCGGAGTTGGCCTCGAACTCGGCGAAGCGCTCGTCCTCGGTCGTCTGGTAGAGGCGGAAGTACGCCTCACGGCTCAGGCCGCTCTCGGCGATCTGGTGCTCGAGGTTGTGCTTGCGGGCGTCGATCTCGGCCTTGAGCGCGCTCTCGGGCAGCGGGATGTCGATCCTGTCCAGCAGCGCCTCAAGGGCCTTCTCGCGGCTCTGCATGACCTGGTCGATGAGCTTGTTGCGGCGGGCCTGCTCGCGGATGCTGTCCTTCAGCTCGTCGAGCGTGTCGAACTCGCTGGCCAGCTGGGCGAACTCGTCGTCCAGCTCGGGCAGGACCTTCTCCTTGACCGACTTGACGGTGATGATCACGTCGGCCTCCTCGCCGGCGTTCTCGCCGCCGACCAGGGTGGTCCGGAAGGTCTTCTCGTCGCCTGCGGCCATGCCGTCGAGCGCGTCGTCGAGCCCCTGGAGGACGGAGCCCGCGCCCACCTCGTAGGAAACGTCGGCGGCCTGCTGCTCGTCGATGTTGTTCCCGTCGATCTCGGCGCGCAGGTCCATGACGACGTAGTCGCCCTTGTGGGCCGGGCGCTCCACGCCGGTCAGCGTGGCGAACCGCTGGCGCAGGGCGTCGAGCTGGGCGTCGATGTCCGCGTCGGTCACCTCGGCGGCGTCGACGACGATCTCGGTGCCCTCGTAGTCCGGCACGTCGAAGGCGGGGCGCACGTCGACCTCGGCGGTGAACTCGACCTGCTCACCGTCCTCGATCTTCGTGACCTCGATCTCCGGCTGGCTCACCGGAAACACGTCGGTCTCGTCCACGGCCTGGCCGTACAGCTTGGGCAGGGCGTCGTTCAGGGTCTCCTCGAGAACCACCGCGCGGCCGAAGCGCTGCTCGATGATCCGGGCCGGCACCTTGCCAGGACGGAAGCCGGGCACGCGCACCTGCTGCGCGACCTTCTTGTAGGCGGCCTGCAGGCTCGGCTCGAGCTCTTTGAACGGCACCTCGACGGTGAGCTTGACCCGAGTAGGGCTGAGCTCCTCGACAGCGGTCTTCACGGGGTGGTCTCCTTGATCAAGCATCTGGTGATCGCGGGCGCGTCGTGCACGGCAACCGCGGCACATTAACGCGCGCCGCGCCCACGTGATCGGCACACGGTTCTCCGCCGCCATCGCACATACCCCTTGGGCATGCTCCACTGTGGCGGGTGTCCAGCGCCAAGGGCAGTCTAGAACAGACAGGCGCCTAGGAGCGACTGATCAGAGCTCTGCCATGATCTGCCGCAGCAGGTCGACCGTCTCCGCGGGGGTCGTGCTGACCGCGCAGAGCCGTTCCATGACCTCGCTGTATCGGTCCACCTCTTCGCGTTTGTCGAGGTAGAGGGCGCTCGCGAGCTGCTCGACGTAGACGATGTCGGGAAGCTCCACGTCGTTGAACCGCAGGATGCTGAAGGCACCGCCCTCTGCGGCGTGTCCTCCATAGTCGAACGGCATGACCTGGATGGTGATGTTCGGCTGGTTCATCAGGTCGATCAGATGCTGGAGCTGGCCCCGCATGACCTCGACGCCGCCGATCGGACGGCGCAGAGCCGCCTCGTCGATCACCGCCCAGAACAGCGGGCTCCTGTCGCCGTCCAGTACGCGCTGACGCTCCAGACGCAGGTCCACCCGTCTGGCGATCTCCTCCGGCGCCGCGCCCACCGCGCCCGCCATGATGACCGCCCGCGCGTACTCCTTGGTCTGCAGCAGGCCGGGGACGAACTGCACCTCGTAGGTGCGTATTCGCTCGGCCGCCTCCTCCAGCCCGACGTAGGCCTGAAACCAGGACGGCAGCAGGTCGTTGAAGCGGTGCCACCAGCCGGGCTCGTTGGCCTTCTCGACGAGGTCCATCACGACCGCCCGCGTCCGCTCGTCCTCCACGCCGTAGAGGCTGAGAAGGTCGGCCACGTCGCGTTCCTTGAAGCCGACCCTGCCGAGCTCCATCCGGCTGATCTTGGATTCGGAGCCGCGGATCGTGGTTCCGGCCTGATCCCGAGTGATGCCCTTGGTCTCACGGAGCCGGCGAAGCTGGGAGCCCAGAAGGATGCGGAGCGCCGTCGGGCCCGATCCAGGCTGGATCTGCATCACGGCGCCTCCCTCTCAGCTCGGCCCTTGTGTGCCGCCAAGCGGAGACCCGCACGACACCTCCAGCCCACACAGTGTCACCACTTCTGGCCACGATGACAAGGTCTGATCTCCGTGTCCCTCCCCCATCTCATCGTCCAGTTCTCGATCGGCTCGTGCTTCTGCACGCGTCAGCTGCACGTGCATTTGGGTCTTGCAGCGCAGTCAAGGGTGATCCATGATGGCTTGGTGCATAGTGGGCCAAAGGTGCACCAATTCTTTTAGACAGGCCAGCGGGAGGTACGGGCAGCATGTCGGAGAAGCCCATATCCGCCGGCCAGTTGACCCGTGAGGTGCGAGTCAGGTGGTTTCTCCGGTCCGCCGGGGCGTCCGACACCACGACATGCCCGCTTCGTCCCCAGGCCGACTCCGTCAAGATGGCGCGGGACATCACAAGATCAACCCTTCGGCGATGGGGTCTGACCGCCCTCACTGAGGACGCGGCGCTCGTCGTTTCTGAACTCGTGACAAATGCCGTCCGTTACTCGCTGTATTCGACGCGGAGGCCGGACGATCACCCGATCACGCTGATGCTCGCCCGCGTCGTGCCCCACGTCCTCCTGGCAGTATCCGATCCCAGCGACGAGGTTCCTTCTCCGAAGGAGCCGGATTTCATCTCTGAGAACGGCCGCGGTCTCTACATCGTGGAGACCTACAGCCAGGCCTGGGGCTGGGATCCCCTCGACTGCGGCGGCAAGGCCGTCTGGGCCCTCTTCCGCGCCACCGACTGAGCCCATCAACTGGGCCCCGGCTGGTCGCTGCCGCCTGGCGGCTCACCCTGGATGGAGCTCGCCCAAGGATTTCGGGTGAGTTTCCACGGGAAGGTGCCGACCTGAGCGGGGCCTGAGAGAACCTGGACGCCTTCGGCTGGCAGTGTCTCGACGTCGCGAAGGCCCACGGCGAGGTGGTCGCAGGAAGGGGACGAAGTTGTCGGAGCGATCAGGAACGCTCGCTGACGATCCGTTCAGTGGCCGGCACCCAACCAGTCACGAGCGGATGACGGGACTGCCCTGGGATGCGTCGTACCACGACGGTCCCGCGCCTTGGGACATTGACCGGCCGCAGCCAGCGATAGTGCGTTTGGCATTGGAAGGCGGATTCGCCGGAGCGGTGCTCGATGCGGGCTGCGGGACCGGCGAGAACGCTCTTCACGTCGCCTCGCTCGGATTGCCGGTTCTGGGCGTTGACGTGGCTGAGACGGCACTGGCGATCGCCCGGGAGAAGGCCGACATCCGTGGGATCGAGGTGGAGTTCGCTGCGGCTGACGCGTTCCGGCTGGAGCGTTTGGGGCGCAGGTTCGAGACGGTGCTGGACTGCGGACTGTTCCACACCCTCGACGGCGAGGAGCGACCACGGTACGTGGCGAGTCTGGCGTCGGCGACCGAGCACGATGGAACCCTGTATGTGCTGTGCTTCAGTGACGACGGTCCCGATACTGGCCCGCATCCCGTCAGTCAGGAAGAGCTGAGAGCGGCGTTCAACGCCAGCAATGGATGGAATGTCGCCGCCATCGAACCGGACCGGGTTCAGACGAGATACCACGACGACGGCGCACCGGCCTGGTTCGCGACGATCAAACGAAGCTGGACCGCTTGACCGGCACCGCACCCGCCGCGGTGGTGACCTTCCGAGGCGTCGTAGCCATTGCGCACCACCAGCCTCCCAGAGCTGATGGCACGGATGGGCCACGCGTCGGCTCGGGCGGCGTTGATCCATCCGCACGCGACGCGAGATCCCGACGAAGCGATCGCGAGAGCGCTCGGGCAGGCTTTTACGCGAACGATCGAACCGGAGATCAATGAAAGTTGATGTGGCGCCGTGTGGCACGGAAGATCCACAATGCCACGGCCAGATCACGAAGGCCAGGCTCCCCGCATGGGATGACCTGGCCTTTTGACATGAGAGCGGACGACGGGAATCGAACCCGCGTAGCCAGTTTGGAAGACTGGGGCTCTACCATTGAGCTACGTCCGCGCGCGGCCGGTGTCCATCTGGTCTAGACTTCATCCGGTCGTCAGGGCGTAAGCGTACCGGAGTCTCCGAGCGCTCGCGTACCGGACGGGACGGGGCGTGGCGCAGCTTGGTAGCGCGCTTGCTTTGGGAGCAAGAAGCCGCAGGTTCAAATCCTGTCGCCCCGACCAGCTTCACCCGAGGTCAGAGGCCACTTCCGAAGGACGGGAGTGGCCTTCTCCATGTCGTGCGCGACCAGCCGCGTGGGGGCGGTTGCCGAACACCTCATCGGGACCGCTCCGCCTTGGCCCTGGCGCGTGCCGGCCGTCATTCCTCTGTGACGTACGGGTGCGTGAGGAACTCGAGGGCATGGCCGTCGGGGTCGTCCACGTAGACGCCGCGGCCGTGGTGGCGACGGTTGATCTGCTGTGGCAGCCGATGGGCCGGGTCGGCCCAGTGAGGCAGGCCGCGCCCGGTGATCCGGGCGTAGATCTCGTCGAACTCCTCCTCGGCGACCAGGAACGCCAGGTGCTGCATGACGATCCGGTTCCGGGCGACGATGGAGTCGGCGTAGTCGACGGTCACGCCGTTGGCGAGCGGGACGGCGGCGAACGGGCCGAACGCCTTGGGCTCCGGCGCCCCGAGCAGATCGGTCAGGAACCGCGCCGAGGCGAAGCGGTCGGTGCTGTGGACGATCGTGTGGTCGAGTTTCGCGGGCACGGGACCTCCCCAGTGGCCGGATTCGAAGTGGCCTTCATTACCGACACTACAAATGAGACGAGCTCTCGGACATCGGGCATTCGGCCTACGTCCAGCGCCCCACGTGGTCTCTGATCGCCGGGACAGCCTCTTCCGTGGCGGCGCGTCAGCGCGGAGACTGGAGGCGGCGAGGCCAGAAGTGGAGGGCGTGTGAGCGAGCCGACGAGGGTCCTTCTCGACGAGTCCCGGATCCCCCGGAACTGGTACAACATCATCCCCGACCTGCCGTCGCCTCCCCCGCCGCCGCTGCACCCGGCGACGCTTCAGCCTGTCGGGCCGGACGACCTGGCGCCGCTGTTCCCCATGGAGCTGATCGGGCAGGAGGTCAGCGAGGAGCGCTTCGTGCCGATCCCGGAGAGCGTCCTCGACGTGTACCGTCTGTGGCGGCCGACGCCGCTCATCCGCGCCCGGCGCCTGGAGAAGAGCCTGGGCACGCCCGCCAGGATCTACTACAAGTACGAGGGCGGCAGCCCGTCCGGGTCGCACAAGCCGAACACCGCGGTCCCCCAGGCGTACTACAACGCCGCCCAGGGCGTCCGCAGGCTGACGACCGAGACCGGCGCCGGGCAGTGGGGCTCCGCGCTCGCCTTCGCGTGCGCGCAGTACGGCCTGGCCTGCGAGGTCTGGATGGTCCGGGCGTCCTATGACCAGAAGCCCTACCGCAGGTCGCTGATGAAGGTCTACGGCGCCACCGTCCACGCCAGCCCGTCGGCGGTCACCCGGTCGGGGAGCAGGATCCTGGCGGACGACCCGGCCTGCACGGGCTCCCTCGGCATCGCGATCAGCGAGGCCGTCGAGGTCGCGGGCCAGCATGGCGACACGCGATACGCCCTGGGTTCGGTGCTCAACCACGTCCTGATGCACCAGACCGTCATCGGGGAGGAGGCGCTGGAACAGCTCGCCGCGTTCGGCGAGACCCCAGACCTGATCATCGGCTGCACCGGCGGCGGCTCCAACTTCGCGGGGCTGGTCTTCCCGTTCCTCCGGGAGAAGCTGGCCGGGCGGATGGAGCCGGTGCTGCGTGCCGTCGAGCCCACCGCCTGCCCGTCGTTCACCAGGGGCACGTACGCGTACGACTTCGGGGACACGGCGGGGTTCACGCCACTGCTGAAGATGCACACCCTGGGACACGAGTTCGTGCCCGACCCGATCCACGCCGGCGGACTCCGCTACCACGGCATGTCGCCGCTGCTGTCCCACATCTACGAGCTGGGCATGATCGAGGCGGTGGCGAGGAACCAGACGGAGTGCTTCGAGGCCGGGCTCCGTTTCGCCAGGACCGAGGGTGTCCTGCCGGCTCCCGAGCCCACCCACGCGCTGGCCGAGACGATCGCCGAGGCGCTCCGGTGTGCGGACACGGGCGAGGAGAAGGTCATCCTGACCGCCGTCTGCGGGCACGGCCACTTCGACCTGCCGGCCTACGAGCGGCACCTGTCGGGACAGCTCGACGACTTCGCGCTCCCCCAGCAGCGGATCGACGAGGCCCTGGCCCGGCTGCCCGCCGTCTAACCCGCCGTGTGACCTGTCCGTACGGCAGGCGGTGCCGTACGACTCGCGTGCCGACCATGGCTCATCGCCAAATTACAGAAATGCGAGGTATCCCCTCCCATACGATGCTGGAACAGCACCGTTATCCGCCGGAGTAGTCGATTGAACCGGAATTGCGTCATCAAGGATCCCGCCCCCGGGAACCGCGTCGAATGGCGTCGAAGCAGCGCCCAGTCCGCGCATGAGCGGCTGGCGTTCCTCAACGAGGCCAGCCGCCGGATCGGGAGCACGCTCGACCTGGCGGAGACCAGCCGCGAGCTCGTGGACGTGACCGTTCCTCGCTTCGCCGACGTGGCGGCGGTCATGGTGCAGGACCGGCTGATGATCGACGGCGAGCTGCCCTCCCGGCCGGTCGACGGCACCACGCTCGTGCGCCGGGTGGCACTGGCGGTGTCGAGCGACGACCCGGACGCCTGGGTGAGCGTCTTCCCGGTCGGCGAGGTGACGGTCTACCCGGCGATGCTGCCGCACGCGCAGTGCATGGCCACCGGCAAGCCGCTGATGTACCCCGTGCTCGACAAGGAGAGCGCCCGGCTGATCGGCTCCGGCATCGACCGCGAGGACGCGGTCGCCGATCTCCTCACCGACTCGTCCTTCCTCGCCGTGCCGCTCCAGGCGCGGGGCCGGGTCCTCGGCTGCGTGGTGTTCAGCCGGCGGCCGGGCAGCCAGCCGTTCGAGGTGCAGGACGTCGCGGTCGCCGAGGAGATGGCCGCGCGGACGGCCGTGTGCGTGGACAACGCCCGTCTCTACACCCGTGAGCGGCGCACGGCGCTGACCCTGCAGAGCAGCCTGCTCCCCGTCGACCTGCCGCAGCCGCTGGGCATGGAGATCGCCTCCCGCTACCTGCCGGCCAGCGACCTGATGGGCGTGGGCGGCGACTGGTACGACGTGATCCCCCTGCCCGGCTGCCGCTCGGCGCTCGTCGTGGGCGACGTCATGGGCCACGGCACGCGGGCCGCCGCCACCATGGGCCAGCTCCGTACGGCGGCGCGCACGCTGGCGAGCCTCGACCTGCCGCCCGACGAGGTGCTCTTCCGGCTCAACCTGATGAGCCAGGACCTCGACCCGACCCAGATCGCGACCTGCGTCTACGCCGTCTACGATCCGGTGACCCGCAACTGCGCCTTCGCCCGCGCCGGCCACGTTCCCCCCGTGCTGATCCACCCCGACCGCTCCACCGAGATCATCGAGCTGCCGTCGGGGCTGCCGCTGGGCATCGGCAGCGACCCGCTGGAGATGCGCGAGCTGATCCTTCCGGCGGGCAGCGTCCTCGCCCTCTACACCGACGGCCTGGTGGAGAGCCGGGAGCGGGACATCGACGCCGGGATCATGGCGCTGCGCCGCCTGCTCGCCGGGCCGGTCGAGGACCTGGAGGACATGTGCGACGTCACGATCAGCAGCCAGCGGCCCGGCCACGAGCGTGACGACATCGCGCTGCTGCTCGCCCGCGTCCGGGACCTGGACCCCGACGAGGTGGCCTCCTGCCCGTTGCCGGCCGACCCACGGTTCGTCGCGCACGCCCGCCGCTTCGTCCGGGCCACGCTGGCCTCCTGGAGGCTCGGCGCCCTGTCCGACAGCACCGAGCTGATCGTGAGCGAGCTCGTCACCAACGCCCTTAAGCACGGCTGGCCGCCGATCGAGCTGCGGCTGCTGCGCGGCCGGACGCTGGTGTGTGAGGTCGCCGACGGCTCACCGGTGAATCCCGCCCCGCGCTCGGCCGCCTCCGACGAGGACACCGGCCGCGGGCTCCAGCTCGTCAAGCGGTTCGCGTACCGGTGGGGGACCCGTCCCACCACGTTCGGAAAGATCGTCTGGGTGGAGCAGCACCTCCATTGACCCCGTCGTTCCGAAGCCGGCGACCGACTATGACCTGATCATTGGGAAGAGTTACGGTCGAAGGGAGGCTCCTGGGCGAGGAGGGGACATGATGATCGATATCCGTGAGGCGTACCGCCGGGCGTTGGACGGCTTCGGGAACCGGCTCCACCTCGTGGCGGACGACCAGTGGGAGCTGCCGACCCCTTGCGTGGACTGGGACGTGCGGGCGCTGGTCAACCACATGGTGAACGAGAATTTGTGGGCGCCGGAGCTGCTGTCCGGGCGGACGGTCGGCGAGGTGGGCGACGCCTACGACGGCGACGTGCTGGGCGACGACCCCCTCAAGGCGTTCGAGGCGTCGGCGCAGGGCGCGGTCCAGGCGGTGTACGCCGAGGGCGCGCTGACGAGTGTGACGCATCTCTCGTTCGGCGACGTGCCGGGAGATGACTACATCACTGAGCTGTTCGCGGACGCCTTGATCCACACGTGGGACCTGGCCCGGGCGATCGGCGGGCCGGAGCGGCTCGACCCCGAGCTGGTCGAGGCGTGCGCCGAGTGGTTCGCCGAGGCGCAGGAGGGCTACCGCCAGGCGGGAGTGATCGGGGATCACCGGGACGTGCCGGCCGACGCCGACGCGCAGACCCGGCTGCTCGCCGCCTGGGGCAGAAGAAGCTGGTAGGCAGGCCTGCGGGGCCATGACGCAGGCCCGCCGTAGGGCTATCGCCCGGCCTCGCGTATGGGCTGACTAGCGCCCAGTGGGCCGCTTGCCGTGGTTGGCCTTCTTCTTCTTGCGTGCCTTGGACTTGCGCGCCCGCTTCCCCATCGCCGACCGCCTTTCCTCCGCCGTACGGCTCCGCTTACCACTGTCCTCCAGGGCTAACGGGATGCCTAGGCCTATCGTGCATCTCCTGTCACCAAGATTCAACATTGCTCCTTTGGCAACGTGGCATAATTTGTTTGAACTTGTTGATAGGAGCGGTGATGCTGGCCCAGCAAAGGCAGCAGGCGATCTTGGAGAGGATCCGCAGGACGGGCGGCGTGCGCGTCGCCGAGCTCGTGCGCGACCTCGGGGTCTCCGACATGACGATACGCCGGGACCTCGAGGTCCTGGCCGATCGAGGGCTGGTGGAGAAGGTCCACGGCGGGGCGACCGCCGCCGGCACGGGGTCCACGGAGGAGCCCGGCTTCGCCGCCAAGTCGATGCGGCAGCAGCCCGAGAAGGAGGCCATCGCCCGGAGGGCCGCCGAGCTCGTACGGCCCGGCACCGCGGTGGCGCTGTCCGCCGGGACCACGACCTGGACTCTCGCCCACCACCTCGTGGACGTGCCCGAGCTGACCGTCATCACCAACTCGGTGCAGGTGGCCGACGTCTTCCACCGGGCGGCCAGGTCCGACCAGACCGTGGTGCTGATCGGAGGCGTCCGCACGCCGTCGGACGCGCTGGTCGGCCCGGTCGCCGTCGCCGCCGTCCGCTCTCTGAACGTCGACACGCTGATGCTGGGCGTCCACGGGATGAGCTCCAGGGCGGGCTTCACCACGCCGAACCTGCTCGAAGCGGAGACCAACCGCGAGCTGGTCGCCGCCGCGCAGCAACTCGTCGTGCTGGCCGACCACACCAAGTGGGGCACGGTCGGCATCAGCACCATCGCCGGCCTGGAGCAGGCCCACGTGGTGGTCAGCGACACCGGCCTCTCCGAGGAGGCCCGGGCGGAGCTTTCCGAGCACGTGGGGACGCTCCTCCTCGCGGAACCGTCCACGCACGCCGAGCTGGAGGCAGCGGCACTGTGAAGCGCACGATCACTCATCTCGCCGATGGCCGTGAGCTGCTCTACTTCGATCGGAGGGACGACGCCGACCACAGCGCGATCGACACGCGTGACCTGCCTCCCCGGCCGCTGGCGTCCGAGCTGCGCTACGACCCGCTGATGGACGAGTGGGTGGCCGTCGCGAGGCACCGGCAGACCCGGACCCACCTCCCGTCGGCCGACGAGTGCCCGCTGTGCCCGGCCCACCCCGGCTCGGAGATCCCCTCGTTCTACGACGTCGCGGTGTTCGAGAACCGCTTCCCGTCGTTCAGCTTCAACATCGGGGAGTACGAGCAGGTCGGCGGCCTCAGCCAGGTGCGGCCGGGGATCGGGCGCTGCGAGGTCGTCTGCTTCACCCCGGTCCACGACGCCTCCTTCAGCTCGCTGAGCGACGACCAGGTCGAGCTCGTCATGGAGGCCTGGGCCGACCGCACATCGGAGCTGTCGGCCCTGCCGGGTGTGGAGCAGGTCTTCTGCTTCGAGAACCGCGGAGCCGAGATCGGCATCACGCTCCCCCACCCCCACGGCCAGATCTACGCCTACCCCTACGTCACGCCCCGGACGCGCCAGATGCTCGACGCCGCCGCCCGGCACCAGGGGGGCAACCTGTTCGCCGACGTCCTGGCCGCCGAGCGGAAGGGGCCGCGCGTGGTGGCCTCCAACGAGCACTGGACCGCGTTCGTCCCGGCCGCCGCCCGCTACCCGTTCGAGGTCCACCTCTACCCGCACCGGCGGGTGCCGGACATCCCCGCGCTGTCGGCCGAGGAGCGCTCCGCCTTCGGGCCGCTCTACACGGACGTGCTGCGCCGCCTGGACGGGCTGTTCGGGGTCGCCATGCCGTACGTCGCGGCCTGGCACCAGGCGCCGGTCACCTACGGACGCGACCTCGCCTATCTCCACCTTCAGCTCTTCAGCATCCGGCGGGCCGCGAACAAGCTGAAGTATCTGGCGGGTTCGGAGTCGGCGATGGGCGCCTTCGTCAACGACGTGCTCCCGGAGGAGGCCGCCCGGATGCTGCGGGAATCGGTAACGAGTTGATCTCTGATTGATTGCGACTTGGGCTGGCTAGAGCCCATTCTTTACCACTACTATCCCTTGCACCGGCTGACACAGCCGGTGCGCCTAATCCCGGGCGCCTCGCCCGGGAGCCGGGGACCCATTAGATCCTGGGGTGAAGGCACACGTGTGCCCGGGCTCCTCCAGCCCGAACCCGTCAGCTAACCCGGCCGGCAGATGGAGAGGAGTGGGCTCTGCCCCGCGCATTCCCCCTGGTCGTGGCTGTCGTGGCGGCCGTCATGCTCGTTCTCGGTACGGCTTCCGCCGGCAACGCCGCCCCCAAGCCGAGTGAGGGCCGGCTCAAAAAGCAGCTCTCAGCACTGGAAAAGCAGGTCAACGGTCTGATCGCCGACTACAACGCCACCCGGGTCGAGCTGGCGAAGGCCCGGCAGACCGAGAAGGCCGCCCGTGAGCGGCTCGCCACGGCCCAGGCCGACTACGCCACCGCCCAGCGGCAGGTGGCGCAGATCGCCGGGCTCCGCTACCAGACGAGCACCGCACTCATGGCGCCGCCCGACCCGGCGGCGTCGGCGGTGGTGGACCAGTTGCAGGCGGAGCAGGCCGCGGTGGTGAGCCGGTTCGCCCAGGTCCGCACCGAGCGCCAGCAGGCGGCCGACGCCGCCGCGGCGCTGACCACGCAGCTCACGTCGCAGTCGGACAAGGTCGCCGGGCAGCGCGAGGACGCCGAGAAGCTGGTCGGGCAGATCAAGGACAAGCTCGCACAGCTCATCCCGATCGCGCCGGGCCGGCTGGCCAACGGCTCCTGGGCTCCCGAGTTGCCCAGCGGCGCCGACAACATCACGCCCCGCATGCGGCTCATGCGGGCGGAGGTCGACAAGCACTTCGCGCTGAAGTACACCGTCGGCTGCTACCGCGGCGAGAGCAGCGGCGAGCATCCGCTGGGCCGCGCCTGCGACTTCATGATGAGCTCGGGCGGCACGATGCCGTCCGAGGACATGAAGGCACTGGGCGACACCATCGCCGCCTGGGCCATCAAGAACGGCCCCAAGCTCGGCGTGATGTACGTGATCTGGCAGCAGCGGATCTACAACCTCGGCAGCCCTGGCTGGCGGCCCATGTCCGACCGGGGCGGGATCACCGCCAACCACTACGACCACGTGCACATCTCCATGTACTGATCCGATCCCCCAGAGCCGACAGTCTCCGAAGCCATCTGCCCCACCCCACGATCACGCGGGTGTGCGCGCTCCGCCCCCGCGGCCCGCACACCCGCGTGATCACATGAGAAACGATGTGACATCGATCAGGTGTTCGGGCAGGATGCCGTGAATGACTGACACACGGATCGACCCGCCCCCGGTCGCGGACGAGCGGGAGATGCTCACCTCGTGGCTCGACTGGCACCGCGAGACGCTCGCCGTCAAGTGCGCCGGCCTGACCGAGGAGCAGCTCCGCCTGCGCTCCGCGCCGCCGTCCACCATTTCGCTGCTCGGCCTCGTCCGCCACATGGCCGACGTGGAGCGAAGCTGGTTCCGCAGGCGGCTGAACGGCGAGGACCTCAGCGGCATCTACTTCAGCGACGACGACCCGGACGGCGAGTTCGACAACGTCGACACGGCCTCCGCCGAGGAGGCGTTCGCGACGTGGCGGGCCGAGGTGGCGCTCGCCCGTGAGGCGGCGGCCGCGGCCCCCGGCCTCGACACGCTCGCCAAGCGGGAGCGCGAGGGCGTGCGCCACTCCCTCCGCTGGATCCTCGTCCACATGATCGAGGAGTACGCCCGCCACAACGGCCACGCCGACATCCTGCGCGAGCGCATCGACGGCGTCACCGGCGAATAGCCGTACGGCTCCCGCCGTCAACCCGTGTCAGCCGGAGATGCGGACCGGGTTGACGAGGTCGGCGTAGATGAGCAGACCGCCCATGACCAGCAGGAGCGCGGCCATCGCGTACGTCAGCGGCAGCGCCTTGGCGACGTCCACGTAGCCCGGCATGGGCCGCCGCCGCAGGCGGGCGAAGACGCGCTTGAGGCCCTCCCAGAGGCCGCCCGCGATGTGGCCGCCGTCGAGCGGCAGCAGCGGGATGAGGTTGAACATGCCGACCGCGAGGTTCAGCCCCGCCAGCAGGTTGATGAAGAAGACGATCTTGTTTTCCGGGGAGAGCTCCGACGCGGCGATCTCACCACCGATCCGGCCCGCGCCGACGATGCCGATCGGGCCGTTGGGGTCACGCTTCTCCCCCGAGAACGCGGCCTGCCAGACGCCCACCATCTTCTTCGGAATGTTCACCATCGACGCCGCGGTGCGCTTGGTGAGGTCCCACATCTGGCCCACGACGTAGCCCGGGCCCTGCTTCTCGATGACCGCGGTGGGCGCCACGCCCAGGAAGCCGACGTTCTTGTCGATCTTCGCGGGGTCGTCGAGCGCGGGCCGGTCCTGCGCGATCAGGTCGACGTTGACGGTCAGGTGCTCGCCCGCGCGGTCGACGCCCAGGGCGGTCGTCCCCGCGCCGTGCGCCCGGATGCGCCGGGTCGCCTCGTCCCACGAGCTCACCGGAGTGCCCGCGACCGACGTGATGCGGTCGCCGGGACGCAGGCCGGCCTTGGCGGCGGGGGTGAGCGGGTCGCTGGGCCGGCACTCGCGCTTGTCCGCCTCGGCGGCGGGGATCACGCACTTCGACACCGAGGACACGGTCGGCTTGAGCACCTGGATGCCGAAGCCCATGATCACGATGGCGAACAGCACGAAGGCGAGGACGAAGTTCATCGCCGGGCCGCCGAACATGATGATGACCTTCTGCCACCACGGCTTGCGGTAGAAGACCCGGCCCCGGTCACCGGGCTTGATCTCCTCGGAGGCGACGGCCCTGGCGTTCTCGATGAGCCCCTGCCACGGGCCGGTGGAGACGCTGCGCAGCCTGGTGGGATCGTCGTTCGGGCGGGGCGGCAGCATGCCGATCATCCGGATGTAGCCGCCGAGGGGGATCCACTTCAGGCCGTACTCGGTCTCCCCGCGCCTGCGGGACCACATCGTGGGACCGAAGCCGACCATGTACTGCGTGACCCGGACCCCGAAGAGCTTGGCCGGGACCAGGTGGCCGATCTCGTGCAGCGCGATGGAGACCAGCAACCCGACGAACAGAACCACGAACCCGGCCGCGAAGAGCCAGCTCATCAGCGCGTACCCCCGAGTCGGAGAAAGTGCCCTGCCAGACGTCGCACCCTTCGAGGGTAGCCCACCGCGCCTCCGGGCGGCCCGGTTCCGCGGGCGGTTCGCCTTGCGGGGGGTTGACCGAATAGGGACACTTCGTTGACACTGTGCATCCGGTCGATCACCCTGAGAGAGACCGTCCTGAGGGGAGCGCCTTGATCCGGATCCTGGTTGCCGAGCACCTTCCGTTGGTGCGGAGAGGCCTTGTGGCCTCGCTCGACAGCGAGAGCGATCTCGAGGTGGTGGCAGACGTCGGCTCGGGGGAGGACATCGTCCCGACCGCGCTCGACGTCTGTCCCGACGCCGCGGTGATCGACGTCGATCTGCCCGGGGTGGACGGGCTGAACGCCGCCGCGCGGCTGGGCGAGAAGGTGCCCCGCTGCCGGGTGATGATCCTCGCGGGCCAGCCCAACCCGGGGCACGTGAGGCGGGCCTTCGCGGCCGGCGTGCTCGGCTACATGAGCATCCAGGTGGCGCCGGAGCAGCTCGCCGACGGCATCCGCCGGATCAACGCGGGCCGCCGGGTGGTCGACTCGGACCTGGCGGTCGCTGCGCTGGAGGCCGCGGACAATCCGCTGACCCCCCGCGAGCTCGACGTCCTGCGGATCGCGGCGGGCGGAGCGCGGTCCAAGGAGATCGCCGACCAGCTCTTCCTCTCGGTCGGCACGGTCCGCAACCACCTGTCCCGGATCCTGTGCAAGACGGGCGCCCGCAGCCGCGTCGACGCCGTCCGGATCGCCACCGACGCGGGCTGGCTCTAGGGTCCCTACACCTCCACGCGAGACCGGCCCGGCTCGCCGAGATTGAGCGCGGGCATGGCCCCGCCGAGGAACGGCAGCCGCACCGGCTCCCCGTGCAGGGCCGCGCCCACCGCCAGCAGCACCCCGGCGGTGCCGGTGGCCAGGTCCATGGACAGGCGCAGAAGCCGCTCGCCGGGGAAGGCCAGATGGCCCTGGTAACCGACCGCGTGCCACGACAGGGCCGAGAGCTGTCGAACCGCCTCCGGGTCCTCCCGTCCCCAGCCGCCGGCCCGGTCCCTGCACAGGTACGCGAGGATCCCGGCCCTGCCGGAGAACAGGCCGGACTGGAGGTAGAAGTGCGACCGGGCGGCCCTGTCCAGCCGCTCCCGGGCGGCGGCCAGCTCGGGATCGGCCCGGTAGTGCAGGAGCTCGCCGAGCACCCAGCAGATCCCCACGCTGCCCCGGTCGAGGTAGGGCGTGGTCCGCCAGCCCTCGTTGACCTGGAGTGAGCCGTCGGTCTGCACGACGCAGCGGTGCAGGTCCTGCCGGAGCGCCGTCTCCGCGTGGTCGAGCCACTGGACGTCGCCCGTCTTCTCGTAGAGCCGGAGGAACAGCAGGGCCGGCCCCGACGAGCCGTACATCAGCCCGGCGTACGGCACGGCGCCGCCGCTGATGCCGGCCACGAGGCGGGGCAGCCGGTCGACCACCAGGGCGGCCGTGTTGAGGGCCTCGCCCAGATCGCCGAAGTAGACCTGGTTGAGCCCGATCCCGGAGAGCCCGCCGTACAGGTCGGTGCCGAGACTGAGGTGGCGCTGCCTCCCGGCGATGTCGAGGACCTCCAGGGCGGCCTGGTGGTGGCCGAGGTGCGCCAGGGTGTGGGCGACGCCGTGCAGGCCGTCGTAGAAGCCGATCCGGGGGCCCTCGGACGCGGGGCCGCCGAGCGCCCGCGCCCGGTCCACCAGCCACTGCTCGTGGTCGGGGAAGCGGCCCGCGCCGGTGACGTGCAACGCGTAGAGCACGCCCGCCGCTCCGTGGGCCAGCCCGAGGCCGCCGCTGTCGAACTGGGCGATGTCGCCGGGAAACAGGCGGTCGTCGCGCTCGGGGGTGGCGGAGGCCAGGATCGCCTCCGTCATGGAGGCCCTCATCTGCCGCCAGGTGACCATCGCGGGACTCCTGCGGCTCTCGCCCCCGCCGGCGATCCGCACCGCCGGCCGGAGGAAGCCCTCGCCGACCGGAAAACACTGGCGGATCACCTCGGCGAGCTCGGCGGCCTTGCCCCGGTCGAGTGCGAACAGCTCGGTGATCGGCAGGAAGAGCGCGAACCGCAGGCATGCCAGCGCGTACCGGTCGATGTCGAAGCCGGTGACGCCCGGCGGCGGCGCGAACCCCGGGCCGGCTAGGCCCGCGCCGCCCGCCTCCATGACCGGCCGGGCGGTCTCGAAGTCGATCAGCGTGACGCCGCCGTCCGGGCGGAGCATGATCGTCGACATGTCCAGGCCGCCGAAGACGAGGCCGTTCATGTGAATCTTGGTGACGGCGTCCTCCGTCTTGGCGCAGATCTCGGCCACCCAGTCGGCATGGCGTCCGAGGCGGGCCTCCCAGTCGGCCTCCAGAGCGCCGCCCAGGGGATAGCGCGCGCCGAAGGCGCTGCTGAGCGGCTCTCCGGGGACGAGCTCCATCGCGAGGTAGTGGTGCTCGCCCACGGTGAAGTGCGCCTTGATCTCCGGGGCCACGCCGAGGCCGGCCAGCCGTTCGAGCGCGTCCCGCTCCCGCGCCAGACGGGTGACCGCGTCCGCTCCGCACGCGTCCAGACCGGCATGGGGCCGCGCCTCCTTGAGCACGACCCGCTCCCCCGTGCGGGGATCGGTCGCCAGGTAGACCGCGCCGCCGTTCGTCCGGTGCAGGACGCTCTCGACGCGATAGGGCAGGTCGAGCGGCCTCTCCTGCGCGGCCAGATGCGGGCGGAGGAAGGCGGGGATCGTCACCCACGGCGGCGGCGTGAAGGAGGAGTCGCGGCGGTCGGGGACGAGGGTGCCGTCCGGAGCGGCGATGGCGGGCTCGATCCGCCCGTCCTCGGTGGCACGGTGGCGCTCGGCGATGCCCCCGTAGCGGACGTGCAGCGGGCCCCTGCCGTACCTCAGGTCGCTGAGGACGGCGGGGCCGGGCTCCCCCTCGAGCATCTCGCCCAGCTCGCGCAGCGTCGTCTCCAGCTCCGCCTCGTCCGCCGGGTAGACGGCGATGAACTTCCCGCTCGATCCGCGGTCGGCGTACTTGGCGTTGTGCAGGTGGAGGACCGGCAGGGCCCGGAGGAACTTGAAGGCCAGCCCGCGCTCCAGGCAGTAGGCCCCGGTCTTCTCGAGGACGGCCGCCGCGTTGTCCATGGTGGCGGACACGTGGATCTTCCACCCCTGGTCGGGCGGCGACCCGGTGACCGGGCGGTAGACCACCCAGTCGGCCCGACGCATCCGCGCCCATCCGGCCGGTACGGCCCGGCGGCCGAGCTCGAAGCCCGGCCCGTCGGGGCCCTCCAGGGGTGAGTCGTAGAAGGCCGGGTCGGTGCGACAGTAAAGCTCGTACCGCTTCTCCACGTGTTCCGCCTCTCTCCGGCCGCCCGGCGACGGCCGTACCGACGATGTCAGGCTCGCGTGGGCGCGGCCAGTGACCTCGACCACGATACGCGCATGAGACATCACATGGAGTAACCACAGCGGTAGTCACGAGTGCCCGGAACCGGCGGTCCACGGCCGCCAGATGCCTACGGCCGCCAGATGAGGACGAGGGCGCAGTCGTCGTTGTGGCCCGACGACATGGCGTGCACGAGCTGGCGGGCGCGGTCGCGGTAGTGCTCGGGGAAGAGCCGCTCCGCCTCACCCAGCAGCCGGTCGAGGCCGGCGTCGATGTCGCGGCCCGGCTGCTCGATGAGCCCGTCGGTGAACAGCATGAGCGCGTCGCCCTTGCGGAGCACGCCGCTGTCGGCCTCGCAGTGGAGGTCCGGGACCACCCCGAGCACGACGCCCTTCGCCGTGGAGACCCGCCAGGTGCCCGACCCCGCGTCGAACTTGACGACCGGCGGATGGCCGGCGGATGTGATCTTGTACTCGCCGGTGGACAGGTCGAGGACCAGGTGGACGGCGGTGACGAACCCCTCGTCCCCGAGCTGCCGGTGGAGGTAGGAGTTGCAGGCGGCGAGGAAGTCCCCGACCGATCCGAGCAGGCCGCCGAAGGTGCCCGACAGCATGAGCGCCCGGGTCCCGGCGTCCACGCCCTTGCCCGAGACGTCGACCAGCGCCACCTCGACCTGGTCGCCCTCGCGCATGGACACCACGAAGTCGCCGCCGAAGGATGAGCCGCCCGCCTGCTTGAGCACCACTTTCGCGCCCCAGTCCTTCGGCAGGGGCGGCAGCTCGCTCTGCCGCTTGAGCCGGTCGCGCAACTCCAGCAGCATCGCGTCGCCCCGCAGGCCCTGCACGCCCAGCTTGCCGCGGGTGCGGGCCATGAGCCATGCCAGCACGGCGGTGAAGCCCATCGTGATCAGCAGCCCCGGGCCGACGCTGTGGACCTCCCTGATCGGTCCCATGTACGCCAGGGAGACCGCGACCGCGCAGAGGAGGACGGCCAGGCTGCGCAGCCGGAGCTGGAGCCCTCCGATGAGCGTCACGAGGATGAGAAGCGACGGCGAGAACCAGTAGGCCGACACCTCGGCGTCGAGCACACCGATGATCAAGGTGGCGACGACCAGTCCCGTCAGCAGGTTGCGGTCGTTCGACGAGCCCTTCCTGACGAGGCGGACGAACGGCACCAGCAGTGGTACGCGCACCAGCAGAGCGCGCAGCCGTGGAGGGATCAGCGGCGCCGGACGGGAACTCATGATGAGCTCGACTGTATCCGCCCATCCCAGGTGAAGGCACCCTCTTGACCAATAGCTTGATCATCGAGCACGGATATTGGGTGGCCGCCCGTTGTGACCGGCTCCTACTGTAAGCGGGTGACTGTGCAGGTTCGTCCCATCACCGAATCAGAGTGGCCGGCCTTCGTGGCGGTCGACTACGAGGCCTTCAGCTCCTCCTACCCCCCGGCCGCGGCGGACCGCTGGAGGGAGCTCGCGGAGATCGACCGCTCACTCGCCGCCTTCGACGGCGACCTCATGGTCGGCTGCGCCGCGGCCCTCACTTTCACGATGACCGTGCCGGGAGGGCCGATCCCGGTCGCGGGCGTCACCGCCGTCGGAGTGCTGCCCTCGCACCGCCGCCGTGGCGTGCTCTCGTCGCTCATGACCCGGCAGCTCCACGACCTCCACGAGGGCGGAGAGGCCGTCGCCGCGCTCTACGCCACCCAGGCCGGGATCTACGGCCGGTTCGGGTACGGCAGGGCCGCCGACGCGTTGTTCTTCCGGATCCCGACGCACGGCTCGGCGTTCGTCCGCGACGCCCCCGTGGATCCCGCGCTGCGCCTGCGGGTGGCCAGGCCCGCCGACTCCCTGCCCGAGCTGCGCCAGGTCTTCGAGTCCGTACGGCGGAGCCGTCCCGGCGTCTATGACCGTTCGGACCTCCGCTGGCGCATAGAGGTCCTCGGCGACGAGGAGCACGACCGCGGCGGAGCCGGCCCGCTGCGCTGCATGATCGCCGAGGACGACGAGGGCCCGCGCGGCTACGCCCTCTTCCGGGTCAAGCGCGGCGCGACCGACCACGACGTGCCGGACGGCGAGGTGCGGCTCATCGAGCTGTTCGCCTCCGACCCCGCGGCGTACGCGCTCGTCTGGCGCAGTGTCCTCGACCGGGACCTGTGCTCGCGGGTCCACGCCTGGAGCCGTCCGGCGGACGACCCGATCATCCACCTGCTCGCCGAGCCCCGCCACCTCAACGCGGGCTGGCTCGACGAGCTGTGGGTCCGCGTGGTCGACGTCGACCGGGCCATGACCTCCCGCGCGTACGCCGCGCCGGCTGACCTGGTGATCGAGGTCGAGGACGAGGTGTGCCCGTGGAACGCGGGCCGCTGGCGGCTGTCCACGGCCAAGGGCTCGTGTGAGCTGACCGGCGACGACGCCGACCTCACGCTGCCGGTCGGCGTGCTGGGCGCGGCCTATCTCGGGGGCCGGCCGCTCACCGCGTTCGCCGGGGCCGGGCTCGTCAGGGAGCACCGGGAGGGCGCGCTTCGCGAGCTGTCCGCCGCCATGTCCTGGGACCCCAAGCCATGGGGCGGGCTCGTGTTCTAGGGTCGGGGCATGGCGCTGCAGAGTTTGCAGATCACGGCGATCACGGCGATGCGGGCGAGGGACGTGTCCCGGCCGACCCGTGAGGAGCAGGAGGCCGCCGACGAGCGGCCACTCCGCGACGAGACACCCCGGCGGGAGACCCGCCGGGGCAGGGATTCGAACAGGGACCGGACCTGACCCGTTAGGGCAGCGGCGGCAGCTCGCCGGTCGCCTCGAACCGCGAGAGCTGCTCGATCCGGCGGGAGTGCCGCTCCGCGCCCGAGAACGGCGTCGTCAGGAACAGCTCCACGAAGCGGACGGCGTCCTCCTCCGGGTGCATGCGCGCGCCCACGCTGATCACGTTGGCGTCGTTGTGCTCGCGGCCGAGCTTCGCGGTGTCGTCGCTCCAGGCGAGGATCGCCCGGATGCCGGGCACCTTGTTGGCGGCGATCTGCTCGCCGTTCCCGGAGCCGCCGATCACGATGCCGAGGCTCCCCGGGTCGTCCGCGACTCCGCGCGCGGCGCGCAGCACGAAAGGCGGGTAGTCGTCCTCCGCGTCGTAGACGGACGGTCCGCAGTCCACCACCTCGTGGCCGTGCTCCTTCAGCCAGGAGACCAGGTGGTTCTTCAGCTCGTAGCCGGCATGATCGGCACCGATGTAGACACGCACAGCCCCAGTTTCGCAGGTCTGCCCGCGCGACACGACCGTGGGCCTGCATTAGAGTAAGAGCCTGTTCCCTCTGCGGGTCCTTACATGCGAGGAGCGTCATGCGCGAGATCCGTTACGTCGGCGACCCGGTCCTGCGGACGCCGGCGGAGCCGGTGACGGACTTCGACAGGGAGCTGCGGCGTCTCGTCGACGAGATGTTCTCCGTCATGTACATGGCCGACGGCGTCGGTCTGGCCGGGCCGCAGATCGGCGTCGGCAAGCGATTGTTCGTCTACGACATCAGCAACCGCAAGGGCCACGTGATCAACCCCGAGCTCACGATCGACGACCCCGAGGTGGTCGTCGAGGAGGAGGGGTGCCTGTCGGTGCCCGGCAAGGAGACCGGCAAGCCTCTCTACGCCCCGACGGCCCGGGCGGCCGGTGTGACGATCCGGGGCCTCGACCGGCTCGGGCGTCCCGTCGCGGTCAAGGCCAGGGGCATGCTCGCCCGCTGCTTCCAGCACGAGTACGACCACCTGGGCGGCACGCTCTACGTCGACAGGCTGGCCAAGGACGAGCGCCGCAAGATCCTCCTGCAGGCTCCTTAGCCGTCACAGCCGTCACAGCTGGATGGCCTTGACCTCCAGGAACTCCTCCAGACCCGCCTCGCCCAGCTCGCGGCCGATCCCCGAGCGCTTGTAGCCGCCGAAGGGCGCGAGCGGGTTGAACCGGCCGCCGTTGACGGCCACCTGCCCGGTGCGCAGCCTCCGTGCCACCGAGAGCGCCCTTTCCTCGGTCCCCGCCCACACCGCGCCCGCCAGGCCGTACGGCGTGCCGTTCGCGATCTCGACGGCCTCGTCCACCGTGCCGAACGGCACGATCGACAGGACCGGGCCGAAGATTTCCTCCTGCTCGATGGACATGCCGGGCGCGACGCCCGCGAAGACGGTCGGCTCGACGTAGTAGCCGCGGTCGAACGGGCGGTCGGTCCCCCCGGCCACGAGGCGGGCGCCCTCCTCCTGACCCAGGTTGATGTAGCGGATCACCCGGTCGCGCTGGGCGGCCGACACCAGCGGCCCGAGGCGGGCGCCTTCGGCGAAGGGATCGGAGGGGACGTAATCGCGGGCGAAGCCGACGGCGAGCCGTACGGCCTCGTCGTACTGGTCCCAGTGGACGAGCATGCGGCTCCAGGCGGAGCAGGTCTGGCCCGAGTTGACGAAGGCGTTGGCGACGCCCGCCCTGACCGCGGTCTCCAGGTCGGCGTCGGGCAGGATCACGTTGGCGGACTTCCCGCCGAGCTCCAGCGCGACCCGTTTGACCGTCTCGGCGGCCAGGGCGGCCACCCGCCTCCCCGCCCTGGTGGAGCCGGTGAAGGACACCATGTCGACGCGCGGGTGGGCCGCGATCGCCTCGCCGATGACGGGCCCATGGCCGCTCACCATGTTGAACACCCCGGGCGGCAGGCCCACCTCGTGCAGGATGTCCGCGAGCGCGTACGCCGCGAGAGGGGCGACCTCGCTGGGCTTGAGCACCACCGTGCAGCCCGCCGCGAGCGCCGGGGCCACCTTGCAGACGACCTGGTGGAGCGGGTAGTTCCAGGGGGTGACCGCGCCGACCACACCGACCGGCTCGCGGACGATCAGGGAGTTGCCCACTCGGCCGCGGTCGAAGTCGTACCGCTCGGCGAGCTCCGCGTAGGAGGCCAGCACCCCGGCGGGCATCAGCGTCTGCACCTTCAGCGCGAAGCCGAGGGGGGCGCCCATGTCCGTGGCGATCGTCTCCGCCATCCGCTCCGCGCGCTCCTTCAGCAGGCCGGCCGCGGCGGCGAGCAGCTTGGCCCGCTCGGCGGGAGCCGTACCGGACCAGGAGGGAAAGGCGGCGCGCGCGGCGGAGACCGCGGTCTCGACGTCGCCGGGCCACCCGGCGGGAACCCGGTCGACGACCTCCTCGGTGGCCGGGTTGACCACGTCGACGCCCTCCCCGGACGCGGAGGGGACCCAGGCTCCATTGAGGTATAGGGGGCGCATGGCCCTCATCCTCGCGCGGGCGGCCGTCCGATGGCGAGGAAATCCCCGCGCTTTCCCCTCGGGACTGTGCCACTCTCTGATCGGTTACGTCGGCCGTCATTTGGGGGCGGGGTTCTTCCTTTTCCAGGTAGGAGACATCTTGAATGCCGTCTTGTCGGCGCGACATGGCAGGATTCAGGAAATCCCCTTCGCGACGGGGCGTTAGGGATCGGGGCCGATGTGTGTATGAGGAGCAGGTGTGGCAGGGAATCTGACGCGTGACGAAGCCCGGGAGCGGGCCCGGCTTCTGGACGTCCAGTCCTACGAGGTCGAGCTCGACCTCACCGAGGGCGACGAGCGGTTCGAGAGCATCACGACGGTCCACTTCACGTCCAGCCAGCCGGGGGCGGACACCTTCATCGACCTGCACGGCGCCCACGTGCGCAAGGTCGTCCTGAACGGCGTGGACCTCGACGTCCACGCCTACGACGCCGACAAGGGCCGCTTCCCTCTCTCCGGCCTCGCCGAGCACAACGAGCTCCGCATCGACGCCGACGCGTCCTACATGCGCACGGGCGAGGGCCTGCACCGCTTCGTCGACCCGGTGGACCGGCAGGTCTATCTGCACAGCCAGTTCGAGACGGCCGACGCGCACCGGATGTACGCGTGCTTCGACCAGCCCGACCTCAAGGCGACGTTCGAGCTGACCGTCCTCGCGCCCGCGTCGTGGGAGGTGGTCTCCAACGCCGCCCCCGACTCGGTGGAGGAGCTGGAGGAGCACCACGGCCGGCACGGCACCCTCCAGGCCGCCCGGCGCTGGCACTTCCCGCCCACGCCGGTCATGTCGACGTACATCACCGCCCTGATCGCCGGGCCGTACGCCGTGGTCCGGGACGAGCACGACGGCATCCCGCTCGGCATCTACGTGCGGCGGTCCCTGGCCGAGCACCTCGACGCTGACAACATCTTCGAGGTCACCAAGCAGGGCTTCGACTTCTTCCACCGGGTCTTCGGCCTGCGCTACCCGTTCGGGAAGTACGACCAGCTCTTCGTGCCCGAGTTCAACGCGGGCGCGATGGAGAACGCGGGCGCCGTGACCTTCCTGGAGGACTACGTCTTCCGCTCCCGCGTCACCGACGCCATGGTCGAGCGGCGCGCCGAGACGATCCTGCACGAGATGGCCCACATGTGGTTCGGCGACCTCGTCACCATGCGCTGGTGGGACGACCTGTGGCTGAACGAGTCGTTCGCCACGTACATGTCCGTGCTGTGCCAGGCCGAGGCGACCCGCTGGGGCCAGGGCGCGTGGACGACGTTCGCCAACGTCGAGAAGGCCTGGGCCTACCGGCAGGACCAGCTCCCCTCGACTCACCCGATCGCCGCGGACATCCCGGACATGCAGGCCGTGGAGGTCAACTTCGACGGCATCACGTACGCCAAGGGCGCCTCGGTCCTCAAGCAGCTCGTCGCCTATGTCGGCCTGGAGAACTTCCTCGCCGGCGTCCGCGACTACTTCAACGAGCACGCCTGGGGCAACACGACCCTGCAGGACCTGCTGTCGGCCCTGGAGCGCACCTCCGGCCGCGACCTGTCGTCCTGGTCGAAGGAGTGGCTGGAGACCTCCTGGGTCAACACCCTGCGCCCGTCGTTCACCACCGACGCGGAGGGCCGCTTCCTCACGTTCGACGTGCTTCAGGAGGCCCCGCAGGAGCACCCGACCCTCCGCTCCCACCGTGTCGCGATCGGCCTCTACTCGCTCGTGGACGGCGTCCTGACCAGGACCAGGCGGGTCGAGCTCGACATCGTCGGCGCCCGCACGCCCGTCGCCGAGCTGATCGGCGAGACCCAGCCCGACCTGGTGCTGGTCAACGACGACGACCTCACCTACGCCAAGGTCCGGCTCGACGCCCGGTCGCTGGAGACGCTGGTGGGCGGCGGCATCGCCGCGTTCCGGGAGTCCCTCCCCCGCGCACTGTGCTGGTCTGCCGCCTGGGACATGACCCGCGACGCCGAGATGGCCACCCGCGACTACGTCAGGCTCGTGACCTCCGGCATCGGCTCGGTGCGGGACATCACGGTCGTGCAGACCGTGCTGCGGCAGGCCCGCCTCGCGATCCAGCAGTACGCCGGCCCGGCCTGGCGGGCCACCGGGCTGGCCGAGCTCGCCGCCGCGCTGCGCGGCCTGATCGAGACGGCTGAGCCGGGCTCCGACCACCAGCTGGCCTACGTCAACGCCTTCACCGCCGTGGCCACCGCGCCGGAGGACCTCGCGTTCGTGCGGGGCATCCTCGACGGCAGCGGCGTTCCCGAGGGCCTGGCCGTCGACACCGACCTGCGCTGGACCCTCACCCACGCCCTGGTCTCGGGCGGCGTCCTCGGCGCCGGGGACATCGACGCCGAGCTGACACGGGACGCCACGGCCACGGGCGAGCGCTCGGCCGCGCTGAGCCGGGCCGCCATCCCGACCCCGGAGGCCAAGGCCGAGACCTGGGCCGCCATCGTGGGCGGCCAGCTCAGCGGGGCCCTGCTCCGCTCGACGATCCTCGGCTTCATGGACCCCCACCACGTCGAGCTGCTCGAGCCGTACGGCGACAGGTACTTCGACGAGGCCGGCCGGATCTGGAGCGAGTGGACGTCGGACATGGCGCAGAACTTCGTCATCGGCTGCTTCCCGGCCCTGCTGATCCGCCCGGAGACCGTGGCGAAGACGCAGGACCACATCAGCGCCTCGCAGCCGCCGCACGCGCTGCGCCGGCTGCTGCTGGAGGGCGCCGACGGCATCAGCCGGGCGCTTCGCGCGCAGGCCAAGGACGCCTCCGCCGGCTGAGCCGGTCATGTGATCGACGAGGGCCCCGGTTCCGTGCCGGGGCCCTCGGCATGTCGAGGCGCTGACAGGGTGAAAGCGGCGCGCAAGCCCGGTGCAAGCGCCAGGGGGTGCCATTGCCGCACCGAGCCGTTCACAGCGTCGCCGTTTACAGCGTCGGCGGCGCCGGTCTACGGTCCACGCAGGAGGCCCCCCGTGATCCCATCGATACTCGCCGTCGTCATCCCCGTCGTCCTCGCCATCGTGGTCGTCTCGCTCTACAACCGGCTCGTCCGCGGCCGCAACACCGTGGACAACGCCTGGGCGCAGATCGACGTGCAGCTCAAGCGCCGCTACGACCTGATCCCCAACCTGGTCGAGACCGTGAAGGGATACGCCTCGCACGAGCGGCAGACCCTGGAGGCCGTGGTCGCGGCCCGCTCCCAGGCCATCAACGCGCAGGGACCGGCCGACCGGGCGGCGGCCGAGAACATGCTGTCGGGGGCGCTCAAGAGCCTGTTCGCGGTGGCCGAGTCCTACCCGGATCTCAAGGCAAGCCAGAACTTCGCGGAGCTCCAGGAGGAGCTGGCCGCCACGGAGAACCGGATCGCCTACTCGCGGCAGTACTACAACGACGCCGTCCTGACCTACAACAACGCGATCCAGACGGTCCCGGCGAACATCGTCGCGGGCATGACGGGCTTCTCGCCGCGTGAGTACTTCCAGGCGCCGGGCGAGGAACGTGGCCCGGTCCAGGTCCGGTTCTAGCGGGACGGGGCTCTCACCATGATCGCCTGGTTCGCCGCGGCGGGGGCCGTCGGCCTCTGGCTCCTGCTCCTGCTCGCGCTGGCCGTCGCGACCGGGAACCCCCCGGTGCCTAAAAACGAGGTATGGCCCGGCCCGGCGACGGGCGCGCTGGCCGAGCAGTCACCCGCCGTCGTCGACCTGATCACGGGCGACTGGCGGCTGTGCGACGAGGCCCCATCGGCCACCTTGCTCGACCTGGCGGCCAAGGGCGCCGTCGGGATCGAGGAGATCGGCCCGGAGCTCTCGCTCGTACGGCTCCGCCGTGACCCGGGCGACCTCACCGCCTACGAGAAGCTCGTCTACGACCACGTCCGCTCGCTCGCCGTCGACGGCGTGGTGGCCACGGGCGCCCTCGCGGAGGGCTCGCGCAACCTGAGCCGCTGGTGGAAGAGCTTCCGCAAGAAGGTGATCAGCGAGGCGAGGGCCCAGGGCCTGTCCCGGCCGCGGTGGAGCAGGGCGCACACCGTGCTCCTCACGGCGGCGGCGGCCGTACCGGCCGTGGCGGTCGGCATCGCCGTGACGATCACGGACAGGAAGCACGACGGGGGCATCGGGGCGGCCATCGCGACCTTCGCCCTGCTCATCGCCCTGATGGGCAAGCTCAACGGTGAGCGGGGCACCGAGCTGGGCGCCCGGACGGCCGCCCACTGGCTCGGGGTCCGCGAGCACCTGGCGGCCACCGGGCGGTTCTCCGAGGCGCCCGCGGCGTCCGTCACGATCTGGGGCCGCCACCTCGCCTACGCCGCGGCCCTCGGCCTCGCTCCGCGCGCGGTGACGAGCCTTCCGGTCAGCACGCCCGCCGACGACCGGCGCGCCTGGTCCGACTACGGCGGCATGTGGCATGTCGTGAACGTGCGCTATCCCTCCCGGCTGCTCTGGGGCCGCGCGCCGCTGCCGACGATCGGGCGCGGCCTGGCCGCCGGCTTCTTCGCCGGCTTCTGGACGTGGATCGGCCTGCTCGTCGCGTCGGCGTTCGACGTCTGGCCGGATGCCCTCGTCCAGCCGGGGGCCTACGCCGTGGGCCTCGCCGTGGCCGGCCTCCCCCTCGGGTACGCGATCGCCGACCTCGGCGGCAGGGCCGCCGTCCGGGGCCAGATCGTCCGGCTCCGCCAGGTCCAGGTCGGCTCCAAGGGAAACAACCGGCCGAAGTACGTCTACTGGTGCGCCATCGACGAGGGCCGGTCGCGGGAGGCCAAGGCGTTCGGCATCAGCGAGGAGCTGTGGGGCCGGCTCTCCGAGGGCGACCGCGTCACCGCGCAGGCGGGCCGCAGGCTCGGCTGGATCAGCGAGATCGAGATCGCCGAACGCTCCCGGCTACGCGGCACGGACACCTACGACGACACCGGCGAGCACCGCCTGAACGCCCCCCAGAACCTCGGGGACCCCCCATCCGCGTGATCATGCGGGGTTTCCCGAAGGCCCGGTGACCTGCGGCCGCCCGTCCGATGGGCGCAGCCGCGTCGTGCATGACCACGCCGGGGGAGGGAGGCTGATTGGCCGGTGCCGTAGCGATGCGAAGATCGTCGCCCGGCCGTGAGAAGGTCGTCGGGTGGACTCAGCCAGAGACCTGTTGGTGGCCCTCGCCCGGCGGTACTCGTTCGGCGACGTGGGCGCCCTCGCCCCCGCCGTGCTGAAGGACGGCGGCCGGGCGGCGCACGTCACGTCGATCTGCGAATTCGGCCAGCGGCTGCTCACGCTCGACGCCGAGGACTTCGCGGCCGAGGTGGACCGGGAGGCCGTGCCGTCCGGCCTGCGCAGACGCGCCCGCGACTGCCACATGCCGCAGACGGCCAGGGAGCAGCCCCGTGGCGCGCTGGACTCGATGCGCCCCGCGTACGCGCTGTTCCTCGAAGTAATCCAGGTCCGCTGGCGGAGGCGGGAGCTCAGCTCGATGATCGCGGCGGTGCACATCGCCAGCGAGTATCTCCCGCTGCTCGCGTTCGAGCCGGTGCTGGGCCACGCGGGCGACCCGGCCCGGTGGTCCGAGCTTCCGGACGGGGGGCTCCGCACACCGGGAAGCCGGTTCGGCGTGATCGGCGACCGCGAGTGCGACCACACCAGGGCGGAGCAGTCGGCGGCCGAGCGGACCCTGCGGGTCGCGCTGGAGCCGAGCGCGGGCTGGCGCGCGTACCTCGACCGGCAGCACAGCCAGGTCGCCGGCGCCCTCGCGACCTGCGCCGCCCGGTGCCGGCACCGGTGCACGGCCATGGACTGGGTGCCGGACCTGGAGGACCTGGCCGTCCGCTGCCGGGTGGCGCTGGCCTTCGCCGACACCCCGCTCGTACGGCTCCGCCACGCCGCCCCGGTCGGCCACGGCTTCGGCGTCCCCTCCCCAGAGGAGGTGCTGGACGCCTGGGACCGCAGCCGGGCCGCCCTGGACAAGAACGGCGTGGGGCACCAGGTCACGATGGACGACGGCTTCCCGCTGCCGGGCCTGCCGAGCCTCTTCTCGGCGGTCGCCTCCGCCCACGTCGAGCCGGCGACACTGCTGGCCGATGTCTCGGCCCATCTGGTGGAGCTGCTGGGGTGACGCCCTGCTACCAGATCGGCGGACGGCGGTCGCCCCAGAAGCCGCCGACGGACTCCTCCACCTGCGCCGACAGCGAGATGAGCGTGCCCTCGTCTCCGAACCGGCCCGCCAGCATGACGCCGATCGGCAGGCCGCCGGGCGTCCAGTAGAGCGGCAGGTTGACCGCCGGCTGGCCGCTGACGTTGTACATCGCGGCGAACGGCGCGAAGTGCTTCATCCGCTCGAACGTCTCCTCCGGGGAGTCGACGTCCTCGAACCAGCCGACCGGCACCGGCGGCTGGGTGACGGTCGGCGTGAGCACCGCGTCGTACTCGTCCGTGACCAGCAGCGCGAACCGGGTGGCGAGTTGGAGCGCGGACTGCGCCTGGAGGAAGTCGGGTGCGGGAACGGCGAAGCCGCGCTCGCGCAGCCACGCCGTGAGCGGCCGCAGCTTGGGCTCCATCTCCTCGTCCACCGGGTGCATGCACGCGAAGCTGAACCACAGCTTCACGAACTGGGGCACCATGTCCTCGCCGAACGGCGGGGCGATGTCCACGACCTCGTGGCCCAGCGACTCCAGCACGGCCGACGCGCTCTCGTAGGCGGCCAGCACGTCGGGGTGGATCTCCGTGCCCGACACGACCGGGGTGGCGTAGCGGGCGATCCGCAGCCGGCCCGGCTCCCTGCCGACATAGGCGGAGAACGACCCCAGCGCGGGCGGCGGAGCCCAGTAGAGGTCACCGGGGTTGTTGTGCGCCATCACGTCCAGCAGCGCCGCGGCATCGGCGACATTTCGAGAAATTGGGCCATTCGTCGATAGTCCTGCGAGGTCGGGCACTATGGGCGCGGACGAGATCCGGCCCCTCGTCGGCTTGATGCCGTACAGCCCGCAGACGGAGGCCGGGATGCGGATCGAGCCCGCGCCGTCGCTGCCCTGGGCGGCGGGCGCGAGCCCGGCCGCCACCGCCGCCGCGGCTCCCCCGCTCGACCCGCCCGCGGACCGCGCCAAATCCCACGGCGTGCGGGCGGGCTCCCCGACGTAGGTCTCGGTGTAACACGGCAGGCCGAACTCGGGCGTGCTGGTCTTGCCCAGCATGATCGTGCCCGCGTCCCTCAGACGCTCGACCACGCTGTCGTCCACCGGCGCGACGAAGCCCTCGTACGTCGCCGACCCGAAGTAGATGGGCACGTCCTTGACCAGGTTGAGGTCCTTGATGGGGATCGGGACGCCCAGCAGCGGCGGCAGGTCGCCGGGGTTGCCGGCGGAGTCGCCGGCGGCCAGCCGCGCCTCCTGCTCGCGCGCCTGGTCGAGGGCCCGCTCCGCGGTCAGGGTGACGAAGGCGCCGACGAGGCCGTCCAGCCTCTCGGCACGATGGAGGTAGTGCTCGGTGACTTCGACCGGGGAGAGTTCACGTGAACGGACGGCCGCCGCCTGCTCAAGGGCGGTAAGATCATGAATGTGCGCCACGCTACTGAACGGTAGGCCCCTGGAGCCAAGATATCTAGAGAGGGTACCCCGCCAGGCGGCCGCCGAATCGGCTCAAGCAGGCCACAAAAGTATGAACTATCCAACACTAGGCACCCGCCGATAGCCCAACTACCGTGAGTGATGTGGATACCGGTCTAGCGCCAGAAGACGGTCACGATACGTCACCTATCTGGGTGAGTGACCACACGTCGGAGCGGCCCCCGACGCCCCCTGACGCACCAGCGTCTACTTACGCGCCCGTCGAGCGCGCCTCCGTCCAGAGCCTCCTTCAGGACCCCAAGTATCGCCACCTGCGGCTTCGTGCGCTGATCGCGGTGATCGCGGGCGTGGTGGCGGGCATCCTGCTGGCGAGCTGGCGGCTGGGCCTGACGTTCGCGATCATCGCGGTCATCGCCGACACCGTCTACCGCGCGAGGACCGTGTCCTCGATCCCGGCCTGGCGGCGCGCGTCCGCGGCGGAGCGCCGCACGGAGGCCCAGCTCAAGAAGCTGGAACGGGGCGGTTACAAGACGCTGCACGCCCGCGCGATCCCGGGCAGCGACGCCCAGATCGACCACCTCGTCGTCGGCCCCACCGGCGTGTACGCGGTGGACTCCGAGAAGTGGGACAAACGGCTCCCTGTGCGGGTGCAGTCGCACCGCAAGCTCTTCCACGGGCCGTTCAACCAGAAACCCCGGCTCGACGAGGCCCGCTGGGAGGCCGCGCAGGCCACTGATCTGATCAGCAAGGCGCTCGGCCGCGAGATCACGGTCGTCCCGTCGCTGGCGATCTACGGACCACCCATCCCGTGGCGGATCCTCAACATCCGCGAGGTGGACGTCTTCTCCGGCAGCCTGGTCCGCAGGTGGATCACGAAGCGGGAGAGGTCGCTCACGACCGCGGAGATCGAGGCGATCTACCGGGCCGCTGAGCGGGTCCTTCCCCCGCGCTATTCCGAGTGATGGACCTCCGGTCTCAGCAGCCGGGCGGGAGCCGTACCATTTGAAGACTTGCAGTCTTCTGATGGGAGCCTGGTTATGCCCGCCCTCAGGTCTCGTACGGTCACTCACGGCAGGAACATGGCCGGTGCCCGGGCGCTGCTCCGGGCAACGGGCGTAGCGGGCAGCGACTTCGGCAAGCCCATCGTCGCGGTGGCCAACAGCTTCACCCAGTTCGTCCCCGGCCACGTGCACCTGCGCGAGGTGGCCGGCGTGGTCGCGGACGCGGTCCGGGAGGCCGGGGCGATCCCGCGCGAGTTCAACACGATCGCGGTCGACGACGGCATCGCCATGGGCCACGGCGGGATGCTCTACTCGCTGCCGTCCCGCGAGCTGATCGCGGACGCGGTGGAATACATGGTGAACGCCCACTGCGCCGACGCGCTGGTCTGCATCTCCAACTGCGACAAGATCACGCCGGGCATGCTGCTCGCCGCCTTCCGGCTCAACATCCCCACGGTCTTCGTCTCCGGCGGCCCGATGGAGGCCGGCAAGACCCCCGGCCGCAAGCTCGACCTGATCGACCCCATGATCGCCGCCGCGGACGACAGCGTGTCCGACGCCGAGCTGCTGGAGATGGAGGAGAACGCCTGCCCGACCTGCGGGTCCTGCAGCGGGATGTTCACCGCCAACTCGATGAACTGCCTCACCGAGGCGATCGGGCTGGCCCTCCCCGGCAACGGCACCATCCTTGCCACTCACAAGGCCCGCAAGGCGCTGTTCGAGGACGCCGGCCGCACGGTCGTCGAGATCGCCAAGCGCTACTACGAGCAGGATGACGAGTCGGTCCTGCCGAAGAGCATCGCGACGCACGACGCCTTCGAGAACGCGATGGCGCTCGACGTCGCCATGGGCGGCTCGACCAACACGATCCTCCACCTGCTCGCGGCCGCCCGCGAGGCCGGCGTGGACTTTGGCCTCAAGGAGATCAACGAGGTCTCGCTGCGGGTGCCGTGCCTGTGCAAGGTCGCCCCGGCCACCGCGAAGTACCACGTCGAGGACGTGCACCGCGCCGGCGGCATCCCGGGCATCCTGGGCGAGCTCGACCGGGGCGGCCTGCTCCAGCGCGGCGTGCACAGCATCCACGCGCCCTCGCTGGGCGACTACCTGTCGAAGTGGGACCCGAAGTCGCCCGAGGTGACCGAGGAGGCGATCGAGCTCTGGCACGCCGCGCCCGGCAACGTCCGGACGGTCAAGGCGTATTCGCAGGACGCCCGGTGGGACTCGCTCGACCTCGACCGGTCCGAGGGCTGCATCCGCGACTTCGAGCACGCCTACACCCGTGACGGCGGCCTGGCCGTGCTGTACGGCAACATCGCCCCCGACGGCTGCATCGTCAAGACGGCCGGTGTGGACGAGTCGATCTGGCGGTTCTCCGGCCCCGCCGTCGTGTTCGAGTCCCAGGAGGACGCGGTCGACGGCATCCTCGCCAACAAGGTAAAGGCGGGCGACGTGGTCGTGATCCGCTACGAGGGCCCCAAGGGCGGCCCGGGCATGCAGGAGATGCTCTACCCGACGAGCTTCCTCAAGGGCAAGGGCCTCGGCAAGGCGTGCGCGCTGGTCACCGACGGCCGGTTCTCCGGCGGGACGTCGGGCCTGTCCATCGGCCACGCCTCTCCCGAGGCCGCCGAGGGCGGCGTCATCGCCCTGGTCGAGGATGGCGACCTGGTGGAGATCGACATCCCGGGCCGGTCGATCGAGCTGAAGGTGCCGGATGAAGAGCTGGCCGCGCGCCGCGCGAGGGTTCTGGCCGACCTCGGCGGCTACCGCCCGCGTGACCGGCACCGCCCGGTGTCCGCCGCTCTGCAGGCCTACGCCGCGATGACGACGTCCGCCTCCACCGGCGCCTCGCGCGACCTCACCCAGCTGTCCCGATAGCCACATCCGATAGCGCGTTCGGGAAAATGTCAGTGGTAGCGGTTAGTGTCAAGGTATGGCAAACGTCACAAGGCACCCGCTACCGCTGACGACCGCTGAGCTCGCCGCCCTGGCCCTGTCCCTCGCCCATCTCGGGGCCGGTCCCCAGTCCGTCACCGCCCGCCGCGGCCTGCGGCACGCGTTCGAGCACCTCGACCTCGACGACGACGTCATCGCCACGACCCTGTCCACGCTGACCACACCGCTCCCGGCCGAGGTGGCCCGGCGGGCCAGGGCGGTGGCGAACGCGATCACCGCCCGCCTGGTGGTCCGGATCCAGTACCACGACGCCGCCGGGCGGCTCACCGTCCGCGACGTCGAGCCGGTGACCTGCCTCGTCCATCGCGATTTCTGGTACCTGGTTGGCTGGTGCCGGATGCGGCGCGGGATCAGGGCCTTCCGGTTCGACCGGATCGTCTCGGTCGAGCCGACCGACCTCCCCGCCCGGCCGCACCTGCCCGAGCGCTACCTGCCCTTCCAGCGCCGCTCAGCGGCGGCGTAGGGAGTCTCAGCCGCAGCAGCCGCCGCCACAGCAACCGCCCCCGGACGACGGCCGAGGGGCGGGAGCCGTGCCGGCCTTGCCCGTGACCGCGACCGTGGACAGCAGCTTCACGGTGTCGTCGTGGCCCGTGGGGCACACGGCCGGCGCGTTGGCCTCCGCCATGGGCCGGTTCAGCTCGAAGGTCGATCCGCAGGCGCGGCAGCGATAGTCATAGCGAGGCATGCCCCTAGGGTACGGCCCGGCCGCCTCTATCCGAAGTGGATCGTGGCGTAGTCGTCGACGGGACGGTAGCCGAGGCTCTGGTAGATGGAGTTGGACGTCGGGTTGCCGAGGTCGGTGAACAGCAGCACCCCGGCGGCCCCCTCGTCCATGGCCTTGCGGCTGGCCGCGTGGGTCACGGCCGTGCCGTACCCGTGGCGGCGGAACTCCGGAGGCGTGAAAACCGGCCCGATGCGGGACATCCCCGCGATGGGGGCGGTGACCCCGGCGATGGACACGGACCGGCCGCCGTCCTCCCACCAGACCAGCTCGTCGCGGTTGATCCGGGCAGACACGACGGGGGTGGGATCGGCCGTCCTGTCGACGTGGGCCTCGGCCTGGAAGTCGCCGAACCACAGGGCGGCCTCCGCGATGTCGGCCGCGGTGGCCGTACGGGCCTTGCCGGGGGCGGCGGACGGGGCGAGGGCGCCGAGCCGGTACAGACGCTCGGCCCGGCGGCCCTTCTCTGGCCGCCACCACGCCGCCGCGAACGCCTCGGCGGCGGCGAGGGGACCGCTGACTCCCGGCAGGCTCCGGTCCAGCTCGATCAACCCGGTGGCCAGCGACGGCAGCACGGCGTGCGGGACATCGCCGAGGCCCAGCGGATAGGGCGGGGTGTGGCTGACCGCGCCCGTGACGGACCCGTCCTCGTCGAACCAGCCCATCAGCGGGTCCTCGGCGAACTGGCCGCTCCGCAACCCGCGCAGCACGGTGAGGAGCACCGTGTTGCGGACCGGGTCACGGAGCAGCCACGCCTCGGCGGCCGCCGCGTACTCTTCCACGTCGGCCGTGAAGGCCCAGGTCATGCGTCCATCATCAGGCAGCCGACTCCGTGAGGTAAGGCGCCCACTGGGGGTCGCCATCGAGCTGGGCGCCGATGAGCCGCCAGTGGGCGCCTCGTGGCACCACCGGAGCGACGCGTAACGTCCACCCCAGCTCCTCCAGCAGTCTGTCCGCCTTGCGGTGGTTGCACGGCATGCATGAGGCGACGCAGTTCTCCCAGGTGTGGGGACCTCCCTTTGAACGCGGGATGACATGGTCGATGGTCTCGGCCCGCTGCCCGCAGTAGGCGCAGCGGAAGTCGTCCCGGCGCATCAGCGCGGCCCGCGTGAGCGGGATCCGGGACCGGTAAGGGATGCGGACATACCGGCGCAGCCGAATAACCGAGGGGACGTCCAGCGTGCGGGTGGCCGAGCGCAGGACCGCGCCCCGCCCGTCGCGGTGCACGACGTCCGCCTTCTCTCTCAGGACGAGGATGACCGCCCGGTGCAGAGAAAGCGTGGTGAGTGGTTCGTAGGTGGCGTTGAGCAGTAGGACTTGGCGCATCAGCCGGCCTCCACGGCTATCTGTGAAGCCGTCGGCACAGCCGTGCGCCCTGGTTGTGGTCCCGTCTGTTGGGACCCGGGTGCTTCCGTCACAAGGACCTCCGCCGGACGGTCCAGCGGATGGTCACCACGGCACCGCCCTTCACCAAAGTGTGGCCTTTGCGGCGGCCACTCCGCCACCCCATAACGGACCTACGGAGTTGACGACTGGGACGCCTGGTGCTTTTTATGCCCAGCCCATCGTCCCTTTACTCCCCGCTTGGCCAGGTGAGGACGTCCGTACGCCACCGGCCGCCACCTGCTTTAAAGTGCGAACATGACGCGACAGCCGTACCCACCCGCCCGCCGTGACGACATCGTCGACACGCTGCACGGGACCCCGGTCCCCGACCCGTACCGGTGGCTGGAGGACCCCGACAACCCGGAGACCAAGGAATGGCTGGACGCGCAGGACGCGCTGTTCCGGAGCGCGGAGCTCTCCGGCCGTGAGCGCTTCCGCGAGCGCGTCGCCGAACTGCTGAAGTCGGGCTCGGTCGGGACGCCCGTGTGGCGGGGCGAGCGGCGGTTCTTCACCCGCCGGACTCCCGAGCAGGAGCACCCGGTCCTCTACGTCGGGGACGGGCAGGGCGAGCGGGCGCTGGTCGACCCGATGGCGCTCGACTCCTCCGGGCTGACCACGCTGGACTCCTACCAGCCGGACAAGGAGGGCAACCGGCTGGCCTACCAGATCTCGATCGGCGGAGACGAGGAGTCGAGGCTCTATGTGATCGACGTCGCGAGCGGCGAGATCGTCGACGGGCCGATCGACCGGTGCCGCTACTCCCCCGTCGCCTGGCTTCCGGGCGGGGAGGCGTTCTACTACGTCCGCAGGCTCGCGCCCTCCGCCGTCCCGGCCGGTGAGGAGCAGTTCCACCGGCGGGTCTACCTGCACCGCGTCGGGCAGAACCCTGACGACGACGCGCTGATCTTCGGCGAGGGCCTGGAGAAGACCAACTACTACAGCGTCTCGGTGTCCCGGGACGGCCGCTGGCTGTCGGTCTCCGCCTCGCGCGGCACGGCGCCGCGCAACGACCTGTGGGTGGCCGACCTCTCGGCGTCACCGGCCGAGAGCCCGGCGCTGGTCACTGTCCAGGAGAACGTGGACGCCCAGACCGGCCTCCACTTCGGCCGCGACGGGCGGCTCTACGTCTTCACCGACCTCGACGCCCCGCGCGGCCGGGTCTGCGTGACCTCACCGCAGACCCCGGCGCGGGAGAGCTGGCGCGACCTTGTCCCGGAGGACCCCGAGGCCGTTCTCTCGGATTTCGCGATCCTCGACGACATGGCCGACCCCGTCCTGCTCGTCGGCTGGACCCGGCACGCGATCTCGGAGATCTCGACCCACGCCCTGGAGAGCGGCGACCGGATCGGCGCGGTCCCGGTGCCCGGCCTCGGGTCCATCGGCGGGATCGTCGAGCGCCCGGAGGGCGGCCACGAGGCCTGGTTCGGCTACACCGACAACGTCACGCCCGCGGCCGTCTACCGGTACGACGCGCTGACCGGCGAGACCACCCTGTGGGAGGCTCCCCCTGGCGCGGTCGAGGTGCCCCGGGTGACCACGGAGCAGGCGGTCTATCGGTCGAAGGACGGCACCGAGGTCCACATGCTGGTGATCTCCCGCGAGGGCTCCGGCCCCCGGCCGGCCATCCTTTACGGCTACGGCGGCTTCGGCATCTCGATGACGCCGGGCTTCTCCGCCTCCATCCTCGCCTGGGTCGAGGCGGGCGGCGTCTACGCCATCGCGCAGCTCCGGGGCGGCGGCGAGGAGGGCGAGCAGTGGCACCGCGCCGGCATGCTCGGCCACAAGCAGAACGTGTTCGACGACCTCCACGCGGCGGCGGAGCACCTCATCGCGACCGGCGTGACGACCTCCGAGCAACTCGCCATCTCCGGCGGCTCCAACGGCGGCCTGCTCGTCGGGGCGGCGCTGACGCAGCGTCCCGACCTGTACGCGGCGGTGGTCTGCGCGGCACCGCTGCTCGACATGATCCGCTACGAGAAGTTCGGCCTCGGCGCCACGTGGAACGTCGAGTACGGCTCGGCCGACGTCCCCGAGGAGTTCGCCTGGCTGTGGGGTTACTCGCCCTACCACCGGGTCCGTGAGGGGGTCTCCTACCCGGCGACGCTGTTCGCGGTGTTCGCCTCCGACACCCGCGTGCATCCGCTGCACGCCTGGAAGATGGCGGCGGCCCTGCAGCACGCGCAGGCCGGCGACCGCCCGATCCTGCTGCGCAACGAGACCGAGGTCGGCCACGGCGCCCGCGCCGTCAGCAAGTCGGTCGAGCTCGCGGCCGACCAGCTCGCGTTCCTCGCCCGCCACACGGGCCTTGAGATCGGCTGAACGGGCTCAGCGGGGGAAGATGATGGTCTTGTGGCCGTCCAGCAGCACGCGGTGCTCCGCGTGCCAGCGGACGGCCCGGGCCAGCGCCTGACACTCCAGGTCACGGCCGATCGCGGCGAGGTCCTCGGGAGAGTGCGTGTGGTTCACCCGCGCCACCTCCTGCTCGATGATCGGCCCCTCGTCCAGGTCGGCGGTCACGTAGTGCGCGGTCGCGCCGATCAGCTTGACGCCCCGCGAATAGGCCTGGTGGTACGGCTTGGCGCCCTTGAACGACGGCAGGAACGAGTGGTGAATGTTGATCATCCGGCCGGTCAGCTTCGCGCACAGGTCCTCCGACAGCACCTGCATGTAACGCGCGAGCACCACGAGGTCGGCCTGGTAGTGGTCGACCAGGGTGAGGATCTCGGCCTCCTGCCGGGCCTTGGTCTCCGCCGTGACCGGCAGGTGGTGGTAGTCGATGCCGTACGACTGGGTCAGCGGCCGCAGGTCGGGATGGTTGGACGCCACGCCGGCGATCTCGATCCCCAGCAGCCCCGAGCGCACCCGGTAGAGCAGGTCGTTGAGGCAGTGGTCGAACTTGCTGACCAGCACCAGCGCCCGCGTCTTCACGGCCTGGTCGAAGAGCTGAAGCTCCATGCCGAAGTCGGGGGCCAGCGCCGCGAAAGCCGTACGGAGCTCGTCGAGACCGGCGCCGCCGGCGAACTGGACGCGCATGAAGAACCGCTCGGCGACCGGGTCCCCGAACTGCTGGCTCTCCGTGATGTTGCAGCCGTGCCGCGCCAGGAGCCCGGAGACGGCGGCCACCACTCCGGGCCGGTCCGGGCAGGACAAGGTCAGCACATAATCAGCGCTCATGTGCTGATCCTAGGGGCCCACCCGCTCGTGATCATGCACGAGTTCCGGCGAACCCGCTTTGAGCTGGTCGCGGCAAAATGGTGATCATGCACTCGCGCTGCTGCTGCATCATCATCAACACTGTTTCGCCAGTTCAGCACGGTGATCCGGGAAGCCGTGCATGATCACGGCCTGGGTTGGCCCTTCTCGTGACGTTCGAGGGCCCGGCGGACGTCCGGGTCCTCGGGGGCGAGCTCATGAGCCCGGCGCAGGTCCCGCCGGGCCTCGTCCGCGCGGCCCAGCGCGTCGAACGCGGTCGCCCGGTTGAAGTGGAAGGCCGCGTCGTCGTCCAGCGCGATGGCCCGGGTGAGGTCGTCCGCCGCGCCCTCCGCGTCCCCCGTCTCGTAGCGGAGGATCGCCCGGTTCGCCCATGCCGACGCCAGCCCGGGGGCGGCCGCCAGCGCCACGTCGAACGCCGACCGGGCCTCGGCGAACCGCCCCGCCGCCGTCTCCAGCTGCCCCAGCACGCCGTGCAGGTGCGCGTTGCCCCCGTCGAGGGCCAGCCCCGCCTCCACGTCACGCCGCGCCGCGTCATGCTCGCCGAGCATCTCCAGGATCCCGGCCCGGTTGACGTACGCGTTGAGGTAGTCGGGGTCGAGCTCCAGCACGTGATCGAGGTCGGCCCTGGCGCGTTCCAGATCCCCGGCGGCCAGGCGTAGCTCGGCCCGGTTGTAGTACGCCTCGGGCAGCGGCGGGCTCACCCTGATCGCGGTCTCGTAGTCGGCGAGCGCGTCGTCCGGCCGCCCCAGCTCCAGCAGCAGGTTGCCTCGATCGAGGTAGTAGTCGGGGAACACCGGGTCGACGGCGATGGCCCGGTCGAGGTCGCGCAGGGCCTCCGTGGCGCGCCCGGTTCGCGCGAGGAGCTGCGCCCGGTTGGCGAGCAGCACCATCCGGTGCACCGGGTGGGCGTCCGGCGGAAGACCACGCTGGGCGAGGTCGAGAGCCGACTGGACCAGTTGGAGGGCCGACGTTACCCTCCCCTGCCGCAGCTCGATCAGCGCCCGGCCGTTCTGGTCGAACCCGAGCTTGAAGGCCCGCTCGCAGGGGTCGGGCAGCAGCGTGGAGATGGCGATCGCCTCGTTGATCCATCCGGCGGCCCGGCCGAGGTCACGCCGGCGGGGATCCGGGTCGCGGGCGTCCAGCATGGCCGTGCCGTACGCGCAGGCCGCGTGGACGGCGGGGTCCACGCTCGTCCGCCGGGCCTGCTCGTAGAGGTCGAGGGCGCGGTCGCGGCGACCGAGCCCGCCCAGCGCGGTGGCCGTCCGCTGCGTGAAACGCCACCAGAGGTCCGATCCGGGCTCGGCGAGCCCGAGGCCGCGTGCGCCGAGTTCGGCCACGGCGTCCAGGAAGCCCTCGGTGACGCAGTGATCCACAGCCGCCCACAGTGCCCGCAGGGCCGCCTCGGAGTCGCTCCCGTGCTCCAGGTGATACGGCACGGCGCCCAGCGCGAAGGCGCCGGTCAGTTCGGCGGCGCGGAGCTCGTGCAGGCGGGCGCGCTCATCCGGCGGCAGGGCGAGATAGGCCCCGTAAGCCGCCGGATCGTCGGACGTGCCGTCGGACACGATGTAGTCACCGGCGCGGCGGCTGCCGGCGGGTCCGCCGGCCGGCGCGGCCTCCACGAGAGACCAGCGGCCAGGCGGAGGCGGCTCAGGCGACCCCGCGGCCAGCGTCAGATCCGGCACCCGGCGGGCCAGGACGCGCAGCAGTTCGCGGTCGGTCGGATCGGCCTCGTGCACGTTGTCCACGGCGATGGCACTCGGACCCGGCAGGCAGTCGCGGATGAACTCGGCGAGCCCGTTGGCGATGCGCAGGGTGCGCCGCGGCGCCGGCACGAGGATCCGCTCGTCCTCGGGGAGGCGCGCCTCGATGGTCTGCCGCCGGGCGGGCACCAGAGGGCGCAGGTCGGGGGCGGCGGCGCGGATCTCGATGTCATGCTCCGCCACCAGGGCGGGGGAACGCTCCATCGCTACCGGCAGAAGCGCGCGAATGATTGCGCCGCCGATCGTGTAGGGACCGCGTAGCCGGCGATGCCCGTTTATCGGGGGCGTCAGGAGGGAATGAGTCTCCAGAGCGCGGAGCGCCGCCATGCGATCGCGAGAGAGGTTCCCCCGAACCCAGATGCGGTGAGGGTTTCCCCTCACCCCTTGTGGATGACGCTGGAGGTGCCGGTGAGCTTCATCGTGCCGGGTTTGCGAACAATGATCTTCTTCATCACGCCTCTTTCCCCGTTCTGCGGATAAGGCACCAGTATTAGTACAGAAGAGTCATCCGCCAAGGCCTAGAAGCATTATTTATGGGGCTAAAACTGCGAAACTACGGCATTTAGCTGCTTTTCACCATAAAGCACCACAGTATCCCCGCGTACCTCTCGCTTCAGCTCGCGCCATCCCGACTTCCGGTAGAGCTGGAGGGCCGCGACCTGGCGCAGCGTGGTGTCCCCGCGGAGCACGCTGTAGCCGAGCCCGCGTGCCCGATCCTCCAGCGCCTGCATGATCTGGGCGCCGTAGCCCCGGCGCTGGTGCTCGGGATGGACCCGGAGCCGGCACATCTCGGCCGTGTGGTCGTCGATGCGGCGCAGGCCGCCCATGGCCACGATCCCGGAGCCGGCCACCTCCCCGACGATGAAGTCACCCCGATCGGCCAGGTAGACCTCGGTGATCTGGGGGATGTCGTCGTCGTAGTAGACGCCGTCGCCCGGCATCAGCCCCACCTGGGCGAGGCTGATCTGGTGGAGCACCCAGACCGAGTCGAGGTCGGACCAGCGGTACTGCCGGATCCCCATGCTGGGCGGCCAGGTCGCGCCCTCCCCGAGCCCGCTCACCGTGCCTCCTCGGCCGGGGACGTTATGTCGAGGACTCCGGGCACTAGAGAGTCTCGGAAGTCCTTGAGTTGCGGCATGTCGCCGTACTTGGTCTGGATGGCCTTGATCAGGTCGTGGGCCGGGCGCAGGATCAGCTCCGTGCGGTGCCCCTGGTCGACCAGGTCGATGGCCTGCTGGCCCATCTTCAGGGCCTCGTCGACGTCGCCCTCGATCACCCGGCACAGAGCCCGGTCGAACCGGATGAGCGTCTGGTCGAGCAGATCCTCCCCCGAATACTTGCCGAGGGCCTGCTCCAGGATGACGTCGGCCTCCAGGGTCTGGCCCAGCTTCACCAGCACGTCGCCCTGGTAGAAGAAGAGCTGGCGCTCGGTGTACCCGAAGGCCGGATCCTCCTGGTCGTTCGCGCTCATCTGGGCGAACGCCGCGCGGGCGCGGTGCAGCGCCCGCTTGGCCTGCTCGATCACGTCCTGCCGGGAACCGCTGGCGCCCGCCAGTATGGCCAGCGCCCTGGCCTCTACGACCGGGGCCATCGTCTTGGCCGCGCACGGGGTGTGGCCGGCCATGTCGCCGCTCTTCTTGGCCAGGATGACGGCTTCGCGCGGATCGCCGTAGTAGAGGGGCACGAGCGCCTCGCGGGCTATCACCCAGGCCCGGAGGGCGCGGTCGCCGGTCTCGTCGGCGGCGGTGCGCCCGGTGCGGAAGAACGACCGGGCGAGGCGGTGGTCTCCCAGGTCGATCATGATCATGCCGCAGAGCCCGGCGAGCTGCGCCGCCATCCGGCACAGCCGCTCCTGTACGTCGAGGGGCTGGCGACGCTCGAGCGCCTTGCGCACGGCGGAGAACTCGAGCAGCACGTCGCACAGTAACCGCAGGGGCGGGGTGTTCATATATTGCCGCCCGAAGCCGGTCGTGGCCTGCTCCCACTGATCGAGCATGGCCGGGGAGACCGTGGCCGTCACCATCGTGTCGTCCATCCGCCGGCGGACGTTTTCGATCGCTCCGAGCACCTGGCTGTCCATGCCCACGCCGGCGGAGCCGGCGAGTAGCTTCAACAGCGTCCTCCGTAGCACGTTCTCGTCCTCCTCGCCCCCGTCCGTCGAGGGGGTGCCGCTGTCCGGTCGGACCGCCGGTATGCGCGGCCCGGGGGAAGGGTCAGGTCTTTCCTCTTGCCGATCCCCGGCCCCCGAACCTCCCGGCGCCAGGTGCCCGTGGCCGCAGATGCAGGGACCTTCGAATCCCAGGGCCAGCGGTTCCACCCGGTAGACCGAACACAAGTAGTGGAGATATTCCGGGCCCGGCCGCTTCATGCCGGACTCGTATGCGGACAGTAGCGTCTCCCCGATGCCCGGCACCGGCTTTCCGTCTCTCTCGAAGAGGGCGCGCACTTGCTCGATCACGTCGGCCAGGGCGATGCCGTTGGAGAGACGATGGGATTTGATTTTGGTGGTGCCGAACTGCGGTCCGCAGACCTCATGGATCTCGTCGGCGATCAGGGCGAGACCGCGCCCGACCGCCAGACCACGCGCCCGGACTCGGCGAGCGATCTCCGTCTCCTTGTGTTGCCTGCCGGACATTCCGGCCCCTCTCTTGTGACCGGCCGCGCTCGCCGCTCACGTGTCCCGACCGGCCCTCATCGTTGACACAGTGTGACACATTCGTCGCACTGCGCCTACAGCATAATGATGGACCAAGCGTTGCCCGGCCAAGTCCCAACTCTGAACGTGCTGACTAAGGATCGTCCTCCGATAGGGGGTTTCTTTCAACCTACTTGGGGTTTCCTCCACCACGGCGACCTCTTGCACTCGTTGACCCATTCAGTTCAGTGAGTCATCTTGGGCGCACCAGGTCGAACATGCGGAGTTGAAAAGCACGCATATCGGCCCTAAGCCGAAATGAAGAGGGAGGACGCGAGGTGGGGGAGGACGATTTCCGGCGACTGGAATGTCTGGTCTCCGAGCTCGACGCCCGGGGCCTGATCGCGCGAGTCGTGCGCGCGCCGTCGGGTCGCGCCTTCGTGCGGGTCATCAACCCGAATGCGACGAGCCTCACTGAGAACGTGGTCTGCCAGGCGGCGGACTACTGGTGGTCGTGGGGAGAGCGAATGCACCGCGCCGACGACCCCGCCGGAGCGGCCACCAAGGTCGCCCGCGTGCTCGCCGCGGTGAGCGAGTAAGGGAAGGTGGCGGACCGGGTGATGCGCAGCGCCGGTCCGTCACGCCCACCGCGGCCCCACGGGGCCGGCGGGATGCCCGGTGCGGAGCGTTCCGGTGGCCGTGCCTCCACGGCACTCACGGAGCGCTGCGGCATCCCGCCGGTTCCGCGTCACCCGGGCAGCGGTCAACCATGGACTGCCGTCGGGTCCGGCCGGCGAGGCCGAACCGGATGGCTATCGGGGGGATCCCCCTCTCGGAGAACGGCGAGGGACATGCTTCCGGGTGTGTGTCCCAGCCCTGCCGCCCGTCACCGGAGCGCTCCCGGCCCGCCCTCCGCGGCCCCGGGCCATGGCGCGCTCCCGTCTTCCCCGGCGATGTGACGGAGGCCGGTTCGGTCGGCAGTATGGGTTAGGTTTGCCTTTCCCGCCTGCCGCCGAACCGATCCGAGGGGGATCCACCTCGTGTTCCCGCTGACGCCCGCGACGCCGAGTCCCACGCCGACGCCGGGGTTCGACATCAGCCAAACCGGCCAGGCCGTGGCCAAAGCCTGCCAGAAGAGCGAGGGCGTCCTGTGCACGATCCTCAACACGTCGTTCCCCGAGAAGGACCTCCCCGTATGGGTGCCGCTCGTGGCGGGCGTCGCGGACGTGCTGCTGGTGCTGGCCCTGATCCTCGGCGGGGCGCTGATCGTGCGCGGCGTGGCGCACCGGCTGATCACCCGGGTGACGCTTCGGGCGAGCGTGGGCGTGCTCCCGGAGCGGCTGCGCGCCAAGACCCTCCTGGTCACGGACGCGACCTCGGCCATCCTCACCGAGCGTCGCAGGCAGCGGGCCGAGACGATGGGGTCGGTGCTGCGGAGCCTGGCGTCCGTGGTGATCCTCGGCACGGCCGCCCTGATGATCCTGGCCCGGCTTGGGGTCGAGCTCGCTCCTCTGCTGACCAGCGTCGGCATCATCGGCGTCGCTGTCGGCTTCGGTGCCCAGGAGCTGGTCAAGGACTTCATCGCGGGCATGTTCATGCTGCTGGAGGACCAGTACGGCGTGGGCGACGTGATCGACACCGGGATGGCCTCCGGCACCGTCGAGGCGGTCACGCTGCGGATCACCCGGCTCAGGGACGCCGACGGCAAGGTCTGGTACGTCCGCAACGGCACCATCACCAGGGTCGGGAACGAGTCTCAGGGATGGTCGAGGGCGCTCGTGGACGTGCCCGTGCCGTACGCGGCGGACATCTCGACGATCCGCGACCTGCTCAAGGACATCGCCACCGAGCTGTGGGACGACCCGGACTACCGCGACACCGTGATCGTCGAGGAGCCCCAGGTCTACGGGCTGGAGCAGATCTCCGGCACGGCCGTCATCTTCCGGGTCAGCGTCAAGACGGCGCCGGCCAAGAACATGGAGGTCGCCCGCGAGCTCCGCCTGCGGATCAAGCGGGCGTTCGACGACAAGGGCCTGGCCTTCGCCGCCGTCGCCTGAACCTACTGGCCAGTAGCTGTCCTAGGCTGAAACCGTGACAAGCGAGCAGACCGAGTCCTTCTACGACGCAGTCGGGGGCGAGGACGTCTTCCGGCGACTCATCCACCGGTTCTATGAGGGCGTCGCCGAGGATCCGCTGCTGCGCCCGCTCTACCCCGAGGAGGACCTCAGCGGGGCGGAGGACCGGCTGCGCATGTTCCTCATCCAGTACTGGGGCGGCCCGAACACCTACAGCCAGGAGCGCGGCCATCCGCGGCTCCGCATGCGGCACGCGCCGTTCGTGATCGGCGAGCCGGAACGGGACGCCTGGCTCAAGCACATGGGCGAGGCCGTGCGCTCGCTGGAGCTGGCACCGGAGCGCGAGGAGCAGCTCTGGCAATACCTGGTCTACGCCGCACAAAGCCTCATCAACGCATAAGTCACGCGCACACCGGGCAGCCACTTCTTCATGGAACGAACTCCCTGGTGGCACGATGCCGTCGTCTACGAGATCTACGTCCGCAGCTTCGCCGACGCCTCCGGTGACGGGGTGGGCGACCTGCCCGGAGTCCGCAGCCGCCTGCCGTACCTCGCGGAGCTCGGCGTCGACGCGATCTGGCTGACGCCGTTCTACCCCTCCCCCATGGCCGACGGCGGATACGACGTGGCGGACTACCGCGACGTCGACCCGCTGTTCGGCTCGCTCGCCGACTTCGACGCCCTGGTCGCGGACGCGCACGCCCTCGGCCTGCGGCTGATGGTGGACATCGTTCCGAACCACAGCTCCTCGGCGCATCCGTGGTTCCGGAAGGCCCTGGAGGCCCCCAGAGGCTCCAGGGAGCGCGACCGCTACATGTTCCGGGACCCCGCGCCGTCGCCCGGCGACAGCGGCGGCAGGGAGCCGAACAACTGGGTCTCCGTGTTCGGCGGGCCGGCGTGGACGCGAGTGCCCGACGGCCAGTGGTACCTGCACCTCTTCGCGCCCCAGCAGCCCGACTTCAACTGGCGCGACCCCGAGGTCCGGCGCGAGTTCGCCGACATCCTGCGGTTCTGGCTCGACCGGGGAGTCGACGGCTTCCGGATCGACGTGGCGATGGGGCTCATCAAGGCGGAAGGCCTGCCCGACACCGAGCCCGGGTTCGGCGCGAAGTCGCCGATCTGGAGCCAGCCGGAGGTTCACGACATCTACCGCGAATGGCGGCGAGTGCTCGACGAGTATCCGGGCGTGCGGGCGGCGGTCGGCGAGGTCTGGACCGACTCCCCGGAGGACCTCGCCCTCTACGTCCGCCCCGACGAGTTGCACCAGAGCTTCAACTTCGCCTGGCTGGAGGCGCCCTGGTCGGCCACGGCCTTCCGCAAGGTCATCGACGAGACGCTGATCGCTGTCCCCGCCCCGACGTGGGTCCTGTCCAACCACGACGTCGTACGGCATCCCACCCGCTACGGGGAGGGGTCGCTCGATCCGTCCGCCGGGCTCGCCCGTGGGTGCGCCGCCTTCCTGGCCATGCTGGCCCTCCCGGGGTCGGCATATCTCTACCAGGGCGAGGAATTGGGACTGCCTGAGGTGAAAGACCTTCCTCCGGAGTCCCGTCAGGACCCGATCTTCGCGCGGTCCAAGGGTGAATTGCTCGGGCGCGACGGCTGCCGGGTCCCGCTCCCCTGGTCCGGTACGGCCCCGCCGTACGGGTTCGGGCCGGGGGGATCGTGGCTGCCGCAGCCGGCGGACTGGGCCGGCCTGACCGCCGAACGGCAGGCCGCGGACCCGTCCTCCACGCTGTCGTTCTACCGGCGTGCCCTCGCCACCCGCCGTGCGCTGCGCGGCACCCTGCCGGACACGATGGCCTGGCTGGAGGCCCCGGGGGACGCGCTGTTCTTCACGCGCGGAAAGCTCATCTGCGTGATCAACTGCGGTGAGGAGCCCGTACGGCTGCCGCCGCACGACCGGGTCGTGATCTCCAGCGGCCCGTGCGACGGGTTGGAGCTCCCGCCGGACACGACCGCCTGGCTCCTCACCGAGTAATCCAGAGGCGTGGCCCGCTATTCGCGGGTCAGCTTGCGGTAGGTGACGCGGTGCGGGCGCGCGGCGTCCGCACCCAGCCGCTCGATCTTGTTCTTCTCGTAGTCGGCGAAGTTGCCCTCGAACCAGAACCAGTTCGAGCCCTCTTCCCACGCCAGGATGTGGGTGGCAATGCGGTCGAGGAACCACCGGTCGTGCGAGGTGATCACCGCGCAGCCCGGGAAGTCGAGCAGCGCGTTCTCCAGGCTGGACAGGGTCTCGGTGTCGAGGTCGTTGGTGGGCTCGTCGAGCAGCAGCACGTTGCCGCCCTGCTTGAGGGTGAGCGCGAGGTTGAGCCGGTTGCGCTCGCCGCCCGACAGGATGCCCGAGGGCTTCTGCTGGTCCGGGCCCTTGAAGCCGAACGCCGCCACATACGCCCTGGACGGCATCTCGACGTTGCCGACCTTGATGTGGTCGAGCCCGTCCGAGACGACCTCCCAGACGTTCTTCTTGGGGTCGATGCCCCCACGGCTCTGGTCCGCGTAGGAGATCTTGACGGTGTCGCCGATCGTGATCGACCCGCTGTCCGGCGTCTCGTCACCAATGATCATGCGGAACAGCGTGGTCTTGCCCACGCCGTTGGGGCCGATGACGCCGACGATGCCGTTGCGCGGCAGGTCGAAGGAGAGCTCGTCCATGAGCAGCCGGTCATCGAAGCCCTTGGTCAGCTTCTCGGCTCGGATCACCGTCGTGCCCAGACGCGGGCCCGGCGGAATCTGGATCTCCTCGAAGTCGAGCTTGCGGTACTTGTCGGCCTCGGCGGCCATCTCCTCGTAGCGCTGGAGACGGGCGCGGCTCTTGGTCTGGCGGGCCCTGGCGTTGGAGCGCACCCACTGGAGCTCCTCTTCCAGGCGCTTCTTGCGCTTGGCGTCCTTCTGACCCTCGATCTTGAGGCGGGCGGCCTTGGCCTCCAGGTAGGTGGAGTAGTTGCCCTCGTAGGGGTAGCAGCGGCCCCGGTCGAGCTCCAGGATCCAGCCGGCCACGTTGTCCAGGAAGTACCGGTCGTGGGTGACGGCCAGGACGGTCCCGGGATACTTCTCCAGGTGCTGCTCCAGCCACTGGACGCTCTCGGCGTCGAGGTGGTTGGTGGGCTCGTCGAGCAGCAGGAGGTCGGGCTGCTCCAGCAGCAGCTTGCACAGCGCGACCCGGCGGCGCTCGCCACCGGACAGCTGGGTGACGTCGGCGTCCGGCGGCGGGCAGCGGAGGGCGTCCATCGCCTGCTCCAGCTGGCTCTCCAGATCCCACGCGTTGCGGTGGTCCAGCGCGTCCTGCAGCTTGCCCATCTCGTCCAGCAGCTCGTCGCTGTAGTCGGTGGCCATCTGCTCGGCGATCTCGTTGAACCGGTCCAGCATCGCCTTGGTCTCGGCCACGCCCTCCTCGACGTTGCCGAGGACGGTCTTGGACTCGTTGAGCGGGGGCTCCTGCTGCAGCATGCCGACCGTGAAGCCGGGCATCAGCCGGGCGTCGCCGTTGGACGGCTGCTCCAGCCCGGCCATCATCTTCAGCAGCGTCGACTTGCCCGTCCCGTTCGGACCCAGCACGCCGATCTTCGCCCCGGGGAGGAACGACAGCGTGACGTCGTCAAGAATGACCTTGTCGCCGTGCGCCTTGCGCACGCGCTGCATGGTGTAGATGTACTCGGGCATGCCTTAAGACTAGGGGATCGAGCCAGTAGCGCCGTCCGCTCCGCGCTGTCTCGGCGGAACCGGCGTCTGACCGGGTGAGAACGGGCGCCGCCCCGGCGAGATCGGGGGCTGCCCGGGCGTGATCGGCGCCGCCGGCAGGCAGATCCGGTCCCGGCCCAGTTCCTTGGCCCGGTAGAGGGCCAGGTCCGCGGCGGCGAGCAGCTCGATCAGGTCGGCGCCGTGGATGTTCATGATCGCTACCCCGGCGGAGACGGTCACCGTCACCATCGCGTTGTCGGCGGCGACGGCCATGCGGCCGACCCTCGTGCGAAGCCGTTCGGCCACCCGCCGCGCCTCGGTGACGTCGGCGCCCGGCAGCAGCACGACGAACTCCTCGCCCCCGAACCGGCCGACCACGTCGTACTCGCGGAGTTGGCTGCGCAGCGTGGCCGCGACCTGGATGAGGACCTGGTCGCCGGCGAGATGTCCGTAGGTGTCGTTGACCTTCTTGAAGTGGTCGATGTCGATGATGATCAGCGCGAGCGTCTCGCCCGTCCGCTGGGCGCGCGCGATCTCCGTGTCGGCCTCCCGGTGCCAGGCCGCCGCGTTGAGCAGGCCGGTCTTCGGATCCGTGCGGGCGGCGGCCTGGAGTTGCGCATGCAGAAGGCTGCGCTGGAGCAGCACGACGGGCGGCAGCACGAGGAGCAGCAGCGCCAGGTTGAGCCCGCAGACCACGGCGACGACCACGCCCAGGCAGAGCTCCACCGTGTCGAGCAGGACGCGCTCGCGATCCCACAGGACCTCGCCCCACCGGCCTTCCGGGTCGGCGGTGTGCGCCGCGACGGCGATCAGGGCCGTGTTGAGCACGGTGAACAGCACCGCGCATGCCGCCGCGACGACGATCGGCCCGCCGCCGCCACCGGCGAGCACCGCCGGATCCCCGACCGACTTGTGGAAGGCCACGGACGCCGCGCACGCCGCCAGCCCGATCGCGGCCGCGCTGAACACCCTCCGATGGACGACCGTCGCCCGGACCCGGACCTGGAGCAGGATCTGCAGCGGAATGGGGGCCAGCAGGGCATAGAGGGGCGGCAGCAGGAGCGCCGCCGGGAGCCACCAGGCCGACAGCAGGTCGCGGGACACACCCGCCGGCATGCCGAGACGGCGCGTCGCCTCGATGCAGACGGCGCCGCAGGCGGTCAGCGCGGCGAACGTCGCGACGTCGCCGGCGCGGATGTCGGTCCATGCGGCGACGACCCCGATCGCGACGAGATCAAGGGCTACGATCCCGCACAGGTAGACCACCAGGGCGCGCGGCTGCGCCAGCAGGGGCCATCGCCCGCGCGAGCGGACCGTCCCTCGCGGCGTGGCCGTGATCTGACTGGGCGCCGTCATCCCGTCCCCCAACCGAATCAAAACAGCGTCTCACGATGTGTAACACAATAGTTGCGGAGTGTGCGATACGCGATGGCAACCGCTAGCTTGGCACGGTGGCTATCTGTATCTGATGGCCTGAGGATGCGTCTGCGGCGATTTGGCCGGAGACACATCGAGGCGGGGTTCCGCTCGTCACGAGCGGGCCGTTGGGAAAGGAGCAGCCATGGTGCGGGGCGTCACCTGGACCTGACAGTGGTGCTCTTGCTGTGACACGGAAGTCGCCATCGGCCGATCCCCCGGAAGCCCCCTGAGGTGGGACACCGGCCACGCACGGCCGATGCCCCTCCACCGCATCACCGCCCCCAGCATCACCGCCCCCAGCATCACCGCCCCCAGCATCACCGCCCCCGGCATCCCCGGCCCCGCATCCCGTCCCTGGCTCGGCCCCCCTACCCCGGCCCTCAGGTCCTCGCCTCAGGCGGCCATGGCTCCCGTGGGCCAGGGAGCGTCGTCCGTCTCCTCGTCCTCATAGGCATCGCTTCCCGCCCCGGTTTCCGCCCCGGTTTCCGCCCCGGTTTCCGCCCCGGTTTCCGCGCCGGTTTCCGCGCCGGTTTCCGCGTTCACGGTCGTGCGGGTTTCCCCGAAGGGATCCGCGAGGCCGTCCCCACCGCCGTCCCCACCGCCTTCGATGGCCCGCAGGCCGCTTCCCACGGCTCTCGGCATCCCGGTGGTCGCCAGCTCCCACTCCCGCGTGGTGTTCTCCATGCCCTGCCGCTCGTCGTCGCTCGGCCCGGCGCCCGAGTAGGACCGGAGCGGCTTCTCGAACGTGGCGATGCCCCACTTCAGGTCGTGACCCACGGAGTTTGCCTCGATCTCGGCCCAGAACCGCTGCTCGCCGTCGCGCTCGAACTGTTTGATCCGCAGCCTGCCGTACACGACGACCGGCTGGCCCTTGCTCACCGACTGGTGCACGTTGTCGGCCAGGCCCCGGTAGCAGCGGACCGTGTAGTAGGTCGTGTCCCTCGTCTGCCATGTGTTGGTCTGCTGGTCGAGGACCCGCCGGTTGACGGCCATCCGCATCGATGTGACGCGGGAGCCGTCCTTGAACTGGTACTGCCGGGGGTCGTCGGTGACGTTCCCGCTCAGCGTGACATAGATGTCGCTCATGAAGTGCCTCCCAGGCCCGGGCATTCGCCGGACTCGGAGGACACAGTGGCCCGGGACCGCCGGGCCGCAGGCCACCGAACCGCTTTCTGTGGACGGCCGGATCCCTGTGGATGATCGCGGCTAACGCCTCGCCGTGACCATCGCGCCGAAGAACTCGTTGTAGCGCTGCAACTCCCGCTCCACGGGCTCCACGACCATCTCCTGGGCGACGGTGCCCACACGACGCCGCATGTCCCGCTCCAGGCGGTCCCGCTCGTTGCCCGCGCCCAGCACGACGAAGTTCCGGCTGGCCACCGCCGACAGCAGGCCCAGGCCGAGGACGCTGACCATCATCAGCCCCAGCCACGGAAGGGCGGCGACGTCGCCGAGGATCTCCGCCGGAGGCTTGCCGGCCCTGAAGACGCCGTAGGCCAGGATCGAGCCCACCCAGGCGAGCCCGGCCACGAACATCGCGACGAGGAGGTACTGCCAGACCTTCAGCAGCCACCACCAGCCCGGCACCCGGTCAAGAGGTGGAGCGACCTTGGCGAGCTCGTCGGACAGCGCCTTGGGCAGATCCGCCGACCGCGACCGCGCCGCCTCGCGCACGCCGCTCTGCCAGACCTCCGGCATGCTCCCCGTGAGTCCGTCGGCCAGAGCCTGCACGGCGTTGTCCACCTCGGCCGGCTGGGCGCTCACCGCGCTTCCCACGAGGTTGCGGATCTCGTCCTTCACCGCGCCGAGACGCAGGCTGCTCAGTGGGTCGGGCCGCAGCTTCGCGGCCCACCGGGCGTACGGCCAGCCGACCCAGTCGACGGAACGCACGCCGTAGACGTTCTCCATGGCCTCGCCGAGGGCCGACACGCCCACCGCGTCGCACAGGGCGTCGGTGAGCCCCGCCCGGCGGGCGCCGTCCACCGCCGAGTCCACCTGCAGAACCTCCGGCATGTCCTCCGCCAGACGCAGCATGAGCCGGTCGAGGTCGGCTTCCAGGCGCAGGGAGGCGGCCCGGCCCGCGGAGACGGACTCGGCGAGCACGGCCTTGAGGCCGTCGACGCCCTTGCCCGTGGTCGCGGACGTGGCGACCACCCGGGGATGGGCGACCCCTTCCCGCTTCAGCAGGTCTTCCAGGTCGGCCACGCACTCGGCCTGCTCCTCCGGGCTGAGCCGGTCGGCCTGGTTGAGCACGAAGACCGTCACCGCGTCGTGCCCGGCCAGATCGGTCACATAGCGCCGGTGCACGGAGGCGTCGGCGTACTTCTGCGGGTCGAGCACCCACACGATCAGGTCGGAGACCTGGATCAGCCGGTTGGCCTCGGGGTCCGTCAGCGCCCGGATCGAGTCGTGGTCGGGCAGGTCGAGCAGGATGAGCCCGTGGAGCTGGCTCTCGCCCTTGTCCAGCGCGCTCGCGCGGGCGAAACGGTGCCGCCACTGGATCTGCAGCCAGTCGAGCAGCGGAGCGGCGCCCTCCAGCCCCCACACGCAGGCGTGGGTGCGCGCGGTGGTCGGGCGGCGCACCCCGATCGGGGACAGCTCCAGCCCCGAGATGGAGTTGAACAGCGACGACTTCCCGCTGCCGGTGCCACCCGCCAAAGCCACGACGGTGTGATCCGGGGAGAGCTTGAGCCGGTCACCCGCTCGCAGCAGCAGCTGAGCGGCCTCGGTGAGCAGCTCGGGGTCGGCCCGGCTCTGGCCGACGTTCACGATCCTGGCGAGAGCGGCGAGCCGGGAGCCCAGCCCGTGCTGCGTCTCGGCGGTGCTGACAGTGCTCATCGCGCGACCTCGAGGTTGTACGTTGCCTGGTACAGCCGGGTGGCGGCGGCCTCGTCCGGGATCCCGGCGCTGTCCAGTGCGTCCACGTAGCGGAGCGTCTCCTCGTCGAACAGCAGGCCGATCCGCGCCCGAAGGTCGCTGCGCGCCTTGGCGCTGATGCTGCGCAGGGACTCCGCGCCGAGCAGACCCCGTAACAACCGCTGGGGCAGCGCGCTGTTGCCCGAGCCCACCGAAACGTCCGTGGTCCCGTAGCCGAGCAGGCCGACCGTGAAGATCAGGGACAGCGATTCCACGTCGAACGAGACGAGCCTGGCGACCGACCGCTTGGTCACGCCCTCGGTCCTGATCAGCTCGGTCACATGGTCCTGCCAGGCGGTGATGGTCCGGGCGGTCCGCCGGACGATCTCGTCTGACGGGCGGCCGAGACCGGGAGTCGCGGCGAGGCGGTCACCGGCGCCCGCGCGCGCTCGCCACCGGGTCACGACCTCCTCCGCCGCACGCTGGGCCGCCGAGGTGATCACGGATTCCAGCGCCGTACGGAGGGCCGACCTGAGGGCGCGCAGCCGCTCGGGGCCCTGGTGCTGGGCCTTGCCGCCGCGGCGAAGCTGAAGCGTGCGCATGAGGTCGCCGGAACCGGCGAAGTCCTGCCAGCGGGCCAGCACCTCGCCCCTGAGCAGCGAGCCGTTCCTGGTCGCCTCGTCGATCTCGGCGAGCGCGCCCATGTAGGCGGCGTCCACGTCGGAGCGCAGGTCGGCCCGGAGAGCCACCTGGGTCTCCAGATGCCTGGCCAGCGCGGGGAGCCGGATCTTGAAGCTGTTCAGCACGCCGTTCAGCGTGGCCTGCACGGCGGCCGAGCGCCGCTGATCGTCGACGGAGAGCTCGGTCAACCACATCCGCAGCTCGGTGACCTCGGTGTCGCTGAGCCGTCCCTCACGCACGGCCGTCTCGTTGATGACGAAACGCTCGACGTCGCCCATGCCGTACTCGTCGAGCATGCGGCCGAAGTGCTTCACGATGACGTCGCGGGACTTCGCGGGCACCCGGGACAGCACGATCACCAGGCGCGCTCCGCGCTCCTTGGCGCGGCGCAGCAGCCCCCACGACGGCGCGTCGGCGTAGCGGGCGGCGGTCGTGACGAACACCCACAGGTCGGCCGCGTCCAGCAGCCGATAGGCGATCTCGTGGTGCTCCTCGACGACGGAGTCGATGTCCGGCGTGTCGAGCAGCGCGACGCCCTGGGGCAGCCGCTGGGTCTCGACGAGCACGACGCTGTCCGGCCCGGTGTCCTTCCCGGCCTGCTCGACCCTGGTGAGGCCGCCCAGCAGGTCGCCCTTGGAGAACCACTCGTAGTCGTCGGGGTGACAGGCGAGCACGGGGGTCGCGGTGGTCGGGCGGCGCACGCCCGTCGCCGTGACGTTCTGCGCGGCCAGCGTGTTGACCAGGGTCGACTTGCCCGCGCCGGTGGAACCGGCCACGACGATCAGCGCCGGGGCCGTGCTCATCCGGACGCGCGGGATCACGTAGTCGTCGAGCTGGGCCAGGACGGCGTTCTGCGCCTTGCGGGCCTCATCGGCGCCCGGCACGTCAAGCCCGAAGTGCAGGCCCTCGACCGCCACCCGGAGCTGGCGGAGCACGCCCGTCAGCGCCCCGGAGACCGGCTCGGGCAGCGGCACCTCCTGGACCCGCTCACCCGCCGGCGGCCCGTCATGGGTGCCCGTCTCGTCCGAAGAGGCCGCGGAGTCACCCGCCTCGCCGTCCCCGGCGCCCTCGGCCTCACCCGGCTCCCCGGCCAGTTCGCCGTCCCCGGGCTCCCGGGCGGAGTCCGCGTCTTCCTCTGTCTCTGCGAGTCCGGCGTCTCCCGGCTCACCGTCGCCTTCGTCGAAGGAGCCGGCCTCGGCGTCGTCGTCCGCATCCGCCCCAGGCACAGCCACAGCCACAGCCACGGCGTCCGACGCCTCGGCCTGTACGGCCGGGCGCTCGGCGGGCGACCCGGCATCGGCCGCATTGCCGGCCGCGCTGTCATCCGCGCTGTCATCCGCGCTGTCATCCGCGCTGTCATCCGGTGCCACGTCGCCCACGGGGTCACGGTCGGCGTGCTCACCGCCGTCCGGGCGGTTCAGGACGGGTCGCTGGAACGGATCGAACGGGGTGAACTCCTCTGATGACTCTTCGCCGTCGGGCCCGCCCGCCACCTTGGGATCCGCCGCCTCAACGATCGCCGCTTCGACGTTCACCGGCTCCGGCTCCAGCTCCGCGTTCGCCGGCTCGCCGGAGACATGAGCGAAGGACCCGCGCTTGCGGGCACCACGGGCGCGCGGAGCAGCCTGGGTCGGCGACTGGAAGGGCTGGAACGGGTCGAAAGCCGCGAACTGCTCGGACGGCCCCGTGTCGTCGGACAGGTCCGCGTCCTCGGCCGGGCTCGCGGCCTCAGACGCGCCCGAACCTAGGGATCCGCCCTTCCGGGAACCCCTCCCGGCCGAGGCGGCGTGAGCCGGCGGCTGGAACGGGTCGAACCGCTCGGACGGCTCTTCGCCCTCCGGCTCCCCGGAGGTGGCCGGAGCCGAGGATCCGCCTTTCCGGGGACCACGGCCGGCCGGGGCGGCGGGCGCCGGTGGCTGGAACGGCCGGAACGGGTCGAACGCCTGAGACTGCTGAGACGACTCGTCGCCGATCACGTTTGAGGCTGAAGACCGCGCCGTCTTGCCCTTGGACGGCTGCTGAGCGGTCCCGGCGGCATTTCCGGCAGTGGCTTCCGCGGCGTTCTCCGCGGTGGACGCGGTGGACGCGGTGGACGCGGTGAACTCGGACGCGGGCTGAGGTGCGGGATCGTCGTCGCGAATGGGACGGAACGCGATCGTCTGCTCCTCCGGCGTCTCCGGGTGCTCGTCGATGGCCGGCTCCTCGGTTGCGGCGTCGCCGGACGGCTTGGCGGGCTTGGGGACGGGAGTCTTCCTGGCAGCCGATTTCACGGGACCCGCTCCGCTCGCACCATTTCGATCTCCTGGCCGACTCTGACGACCTCACCGACGATCACGATCGCCGGGGGCCGTACCCCGGCCGCGGTCATCCGTTCGGCCACCGTGGACAGCGTGGCGGCGACAGCCCGCTGGGTCGGAAGAGTACCGTCCTGTACCACCATTACGGGCGTTTCTGGGGAACGTCCGTCGCGAAGCAGGGTTTCGGCGATCTCCGCCACCCGCTCGACGCCCATCAGGAATATCAGGGTCCCCTGTGATCTCGCCAGCCCACGCCAGTCGACCGTGGATCTGGGATCCCCGGGCGCCACGTGTACCGAGATCACATGGAACTCCTGGCTCACTCCACGATGGGTGACCGGAACACCGGCGGCCGCGGGGACGGCGACCGCGCTGGTGATGCCCGGGACCACGGTCACCGGGATGCCCGCCCGCGCGCACGCGATCATCTCCTCGCCACCACGGCCGAAGACGAAGGGGTCGCCCCCCTTCAGCCGCACCACGAACTTGCCCTGCCGGGCGTGCTCGATGAGCAGCTCGTTGATCTTATCCTGGGCGAGCGCGCGGCCGTAAGGGATCTTCGCGGCGTCGATCAGCTCGACGTCGGCGGGCAGCTCGTCTAGCAGGGCACGAGGCGCGAGGCGGTCGGCCACGACCACGTCGGCTTGGGCCAGCAGCTGGCGCCCCCGGACGGTGATGAGGCCGGGATCCCCCGGGCCGCCGCCGACCAGCGCGACACCGACCGGCTTGGTGCGGTGGCGGCGGGCATCCACGGTGCCGTCGCGCAGCGCGCCGACGACGGCGTCGCGGATCCCGGCGGCCCTGCGGGGGTCGCCCCCGGCGGTGACGGCGACGCTGATCTCGTCGACCCGGCCGCTCGCGGGCGTCCAGGCCGCCGAGGCGTCCTTGTCATCGGCCCGCACGCACCAGATCCGCTTGGCGTCGGCCTCGGCGGCGATTGCCGTGTTCACCTCGCGGTTGCTGGTGCAGGCGTGGACCAGCCAGGCGCCGTCGCAGTCACCGACCTGGTAGGGCCGCCGCTCCCATGTCACCCTGCCGTCGGCGATCAGATCGTCGAGCGCCGGGGTGACGCTGGGAGAGACCAGAGTGACCGACGCTCCGGCGTCGAGCAGCGCGGGGACCCGCCGCTGGGCGACGCGTCCGCCGCCGACGACGAGGACCCGTCTCCCGTGGAGGCGGAGGCCGAGCAGGTAGGGCGCCATGACCCCAGTCTCCCTAATGCGTCAAGCGTGCTCTGTTAGGAGGCAAACCTACCTGTTGACCTGTGATGGCACCCACCAGACGAGACTTATCGGCCTCGACCTGAGGGTTTCGGCGAGGCCGAGGGTCAGGACTCCTTGTCCGCCACGCCCGCGGCGTCGAAGGTCGCGACCTCGTGCATGACCCGCGCCGCCGCGCTGACCAGGGGGTGGGCGAGCAGGCCGCCGGTGCCCTCGCCGAGGCGGAGCTCCAGGTCGACGAGCGGGCGCAGGCCAAGGTGGGACAGCGCCAGCGCGTGGCCGGGCTCGGCTGACCGGTGCCCCGCGACGCAGTAGCCGACCGCGTCGGGAGCGAGCGCGGCGGCCGCCAGAGCCGCCGATCCGGCGATCACGCCGTCGAGGATGACGGGGACCCGCGCCGCCGCCGCGCCGAGGACGAACCCGGCGATCGCGGCGTGCTCGAACCCGCCGACCGCCGCGAGCGCCCGGAGGGCGGCCTCCGGCCCATCCTGTACGGCTCCCGCCTCCGGAATCGCGTTGGTCCGGAGCGCCTGGCGGACGATCTCGATCTTGTGCTGGTGCATGTCGTCGTCGATGCCGGTGCCGCGCCCGGTGGCCGCGGCGGGGTCGTGGCCGGTGAAGGCGCAGATCAGGGCCGCTGATGCCGTGGTGTTGGCGATGCCCATGTCGCCGGTGATCAGACAGCGGTCGCCTCGTCCGATCAGGTCTCGGGCCACCTCGATGCCGGCGCGGAGGGCCTCGACCGCCTGCTCCGGCGTCATCGCGGGCCCCTGGGACAGGTCGGCCGTGCCGTACGCGACCTTGCGGGAGATCAGGCCGGGGGCGGCGGGCACGTCGGCGGCCACGCCGACGTCGACGACGGTCACCGAGGCGCCGACCTGGGTGGCGAACGCGTTGGCGACGGCTCCCCCGGCGGCGAAGTTGGCCACCATCTGCGCGGTGACCTCCTGCGGCCACGGGGTGACCCCCTGGGCGTGCACTCCATGGTCGGCGGCGAAGATCGCAAGCGCGGCGGGCGCCGGCAGCGGCGGCGGGCAGACGCCCGCGACCCCGGCCAGCCGTACCGCCACGTCTTCGAGCACGCCGAGCGCGCCGCGCGGCTTGGTGAGCCGGTCCTGGTGGGCCCGTGCCTCGGCCATCGCGACCGCGTCCACGGGGCCGATGGCCGCGATGGTCTCGTCAAGCAGCGTCATGGGCCACTCCTTCAGACGGCGCTGGGCACCCCTGGCCCGGCGTCAATTCCGGCGTCGAAGCCCCCATCCAGCCCGGCATTCAGGCCCGCGTCAAGCTCGGCCTCCAACTCCACGTCGAGTTCGGCGTCCAACTCGGCGTCCAACTCGGCGTCCAACTTGGCGTCGAGCTCCCCATCCAGCTCCATGTCCAGCTCCATGTCGATGTCCGGGTCGATGTCCGGGTCGAAATCCGTGGGACGGTCCGCGGGGAGGGCCGGAGCCGGGGACAGCGCGAGGCGGGGCTCGGGCCGGGGAGGGGGCTGGATGGCGAGGACGTTGTGGTAGCCGTGGCGAGCGGGCGGCTCCCCGGCGCCGGCCAGCGCCTCCTCGTACCGGTCGATGACGACGTCGGCCAGGCCCTCGCAGTCGCCGATGACCTCCGCGCACCGGACGTCCAGGCCCTCGTGGTTGGCCGCGTAGGCCAGCGCCTGCGCCCAGATCCGCTCCAGGACAGCCCCGGCGAACAGGACATAGGGAAGGACGATCACGCGCTTGGCGCCGAGCCGGCGGCAGCGCTCCAGCCCGCCGGGGACGCCCGGGCGGCTGTGGGAGACATAGGCCGTCTCCACGGTGAGCAGCTCGCCGGCGTGGGTCTCCCAGAACAGCCTGGAGACCCGGTGGACCTCGGCGTTCACGGCGGGATCGGCCGAGCCGTGACCGACCAGGACCACGGCGGTCTCGGCCGGGCCGATGAGCTCTTGGGGCTCGTCCGTCACGAGCCTCGGCATCTCCGCGCGCGCGTCGGCGAGCCGTTCCGCGAGCAGCCGGAGCACGCGCGGGTCGGGACCGAGGGGCCGGCCGAGGTCGTATTCGAGCGTGGGGTGGCGCTCCTGCTCCAGCGCCATCGTGCCGGGCACGTCGCCGAGCGCCTGCCGGTCGCCGGTGAGGCTCAGCGGCACGGCGATCAGGTGGTGGTGCCCGCGGGCGACGAGGGAGGCGATGGAGTCGCCGAGCGCCGGGCGCGCGTTCGTGATGAAGCCCCCGCTGACCTCAGCGGGGAGGCCGTCGAGGCGGCAGCGGAGACGGTGAACGAACCTGCCGAACTCGGCCACGCCGGTCTCATCGTGGGTGCCATGTCCGATGAGCAGCAGCGGCGGTTTCATCTAGCTGATCTCCCATGCCTTGACCTGCGGATACGTGATCCGGTTTCGCCGGACAACCCCCAGGGGCCAATCATGGGCCGCGCTTGACCGATCGCCCAGGCGGTAGGGCAATTCTTTACCTTTTGTCATGAGATTTCCCCGTTGAGCACGCTGAACAGTACGGCGTCGGCCCGTCCGCCGGGCACCGGAAGGGCCTGCCTCAGGATGCCCTCCTCGATGAACCCGGCCCGCCGCGCCACCGCCTGGCTGGTGTGGTTCCCGGTCGCCACGAGCAGATGGACGCGGTGGAACCCCACCTTGAACAGATGCGCGGTGACGGTCCGCGTGGCCTCCACGGCGTACCCCTGGCGACGGGCCCACGGCGAGATCCAGTACCCCACCTCGACGTCCCCACGCTCGTGATCCTCGCGCTGCACGCCTATCGCCCCCGCCAGCCGGCCGCCCTCGCGCGGCTCGATCGCGAAATTGCCCAGGACCGAGCCTCCAGCGTGGGCGATCCGGGTGCACCAGTCGATCGCGCGCTCCAGCGTGTACCCGTGCGCCCAGGGCATCCAGCGGGCGATCTCCGCGTCGTCCCTGACGGCCGCCAGCAGGTCGAACGCGTCCCGCTTGACGAACCGCCGCAGGATCAGGCGGTCGCTCTCCAGCCCGTGCTCCATCCCGGTACGGCTGTCGCCGCGCAGCATGCCGAAGACCACCAGGTCGTGCGGGCCGTCGTCCTCGAACCCGGCGCCCCGGAGCAGGCCCTCCCTGGTGAAGCCGGCCTTCTCCGCGACGCGGACGGACGCCACATTGTCCGCGTTGGCCCGCAGCTCGATCCGGCGTAACACGCCCTCCCCGAGAAGCCGCCCGGCGAGCCCGCGGACGGCCTCCGTCGCGTAGCCGCGTCTGCGGTGGGCCGGATGCACGCCGTACCCGACCTCGGACGTGCCGGCGCCCCACTGCGTCTTGAACAGGCTGATCGCGCCCACGACGGCGCCCCCGGCCTCCATGGCGAGGTGGACGCCCTGGCCGGAGCGCCACAACTCGTGCACACCCTGGGAGAGCCACTGCGCGATCCCCAGCGGGTGGCCGGGAGCTCCCGGTGGCAGGGCGGTCGAGTGAGCGCCTTCGGCGATGATCGCGCGCACCTGACCCGCGTCCCCCGGGCCGAACGGCCGGAGCACCAGCCGCTCGGTGTTGATCGTCAGCCGCTCGTCGAACACAGCGTCACTCCAGTAAATATGTGGATCTTTTCGCCCGAGACAGACTCGGGTGCGGCCCGAAACCGGCCCACGCCGATGTTTGGAGCAAGGGGGCCGGGTACGAGCCACCTCATGACCCTAATCGGGAGGTGAGGTCATGAGTATCCAACGCGGCAGTGCCAAGCACGGCCCCCGCCTCGACGAGGAGCAGAAGCACGAGACCGCAGGGCTGGTGCGCGGCGCAGGGACGACCCACGCGCAGGAGTGGAAGGAGCCCGAGCCCGCGCAGCAGCCAGAGGACGACCTGTCGCCGAGGCGGCGGCCGCCCGGCCGCGAGCCCGGCACCCCCATCGGCATCACGCCGGCCGACGTCGAACGCCGCAGCAACCTCGCGAAATGGCTGAGCGACGCCCGCTATCCGGCCGGTCCCGACGGTCTTCTGGCCCACGCAGAGAGCAAGAACGCTCCCGACGCCGTCCTCGAGGCGGTGCGGCAACTGCCCGATCTAAAGTTCCACAACGTCGGCGAGGTCGCCGAGGCCCTCGGTCTTGGGGTGGAACGCCGGCGCTGGTGAAAGGAGGCGACCGGTGAGACTCGACTTCATCCGGCCGATTTACCGGCGCGCAGGGCCGTTCGCCTCGGTCTACCTCGACACCGACCGCTCCAAGGAAGGGGCGTCCAACGTCATCCAGCGGCGCTGGGCCCGGCTCAGACAGCGGCTCGCCCAGGCCGGAGCCCCGTCCGGCGTCCTCGACCCCATCGGGGAGCTGGTCCTCGACCCCGCCGAGGCCACGCCCGGCAGGGCGGTGTTCGCCGAAGGCCGGGAGGTGGTGCTCACCGAGCCCCTGACCTCGTCTCCGCGCCGGGAGACCGCGCGGTGGTCACCGCTCCCCCACGTGGTGCCGCTGCTGGCGCAGCGCGGGGAGCGGGTGCCGCACATCCAGGTGCTTGCCGACCACGCCGGGGCCGATGTGATCATCGTCGCGGAGGGTCCGAAGCGCGAGCTGGTCGTCGAGGCCGCGGACTGGCCCATCCAGAAGACCGGCGAGGGCGGCTGGGCCCAGTATCGCTTCGAGCGTGACGTCGAGGAGACCTGGCGGCGCAACGCGGCCGCGACCGCCGAGGTCGTCGACAAGGAGGCGCACGGCCTGGGCGCCGAGGTCATCGTCCTCGCGGGCGACCCCAAGGCGCGGGGGCTCGTCATGGAGTATCTCAGCAAGGACAGCGCGAAGCGGGTGACGGTCGCCGAGCACGGCAGCCGCGCTCCGGGGGCCGCGCCCCAGCCGTTCCAGGCGGAGGTGGACCGGGCCCTCCGCGCGTGGGCAGACCGGCGCCGGGCCGAGTTGCTCGACGCCTACGCGGCGGGTCCGTCGGCGACGGGCCTCCAGGAGACGGCCAGGGCCCTGCGGGACACGCGGGTCCGCACGGTGCTGCTGAAGGACGATCCCTCGTCGACCGCCACGATGTGGGTCGGCCCGGAGGCGGCACAGCTGTCCACCGACAGAGCCGAGCTCCTCGACTGGGGTGTCGAGCAGCCGGTCGAGGAGCGGGCCGACGCGGCCCTCGCCCGCGCGGTCGCCCGGACGGACGGCGAGATCTGGTTCGTCTCCGAGATCGACTCGCCCGACGGCGTCGGAGCCGTCCTCCGGTTCTGACCGGGACCGGCGCCCGGCTCAGACCACGATCACGACCTCGAGCGTGCGGGGGCCGTGGACGCCCTCGACCCGGTTGAGCTCGATGTCGCTCGTGGCGGAGGGGCCGCTGATCCAGGTCAGCGGCCTCACCGGGTCGAGCCGGGCGACGGCGTCCGGCACGCCCGCGACGATCTGGTCCGCCCGCACGAGGCACAGGTGGTAGTCCGGCACGAGCGTCAGAGCCCGCCGTCCCTGCCCCGGCCCGGCGTCGAGCACGATCGTCCCGGTCTCCGCGATCGCCAGCGCGCACGTGGTGAGGACGCCGTCCACCGCGTCCAGATCGGCCGCGCCGAGCCTGGGCTCGTCGGTGACCTGGTCGATCTCCGACTGCTCCAGCCACGAGGCCGGGAAGCCGCCGGGCACGGCCAGCCGCCGGGCGGGTCGCTCGGCCACCGACCGGGCGACGAGCGCCGGGACCTCCGGCTCCGCCACGACGTGGACGACGGCCTTGTAGTCCCGGACCCGCTCCGCGAAGAGCTCCACGAGCCCTTCGGCCCCTGCGGCGGCGGAGGCCGTACCGCGATAGGCGCGGGGCACCTCGACGTCGGGGACGCCCGCGACGGCGGCGCGGACGCGGGCAAGGATCAGGTCGCGTGAGCTCATCGGGAGCCTCCGTCCGTGCGGTTCCACCAGTCCCGGAACGACTCCTTGGGGACTCTCGGGAGGTCGCGGGTGTCCGTCCAGCCCGAGAGGGGACCGGGCAGCCGCTTGGGCACCATCGTGCGCATCTGGCCGCCGATCCGCTGGAGGCGGGCGAGCCGTCCCGACCGGTTGAAGACCCACCCGGCTGCCGCCATCCCGGCGCGCTCCGTCCACGGGTGACGGGCCCTGGCGCGCAGCTCCACCAGCACCGACGGGATGTCGATGGCCACCGGGCAGACCTCGTAGCAGGCCCCGCACAGCGAGGAGGCGTACGGGAGGGAGCGGTCGAGTTCCGTCTCCATGCCGCGCAGCAGCGGCGTCAGAATCGCCCCGATCGGCCCGGGATAGACCGAGCCGTACGCGTGGCCGCCCGCGCGCTCGTACACCGGGCAGACGTTGAGGCACGCCGAGCAGCGGATGCAGCGCAGCGCCTGCCGTCCCACCTCGTCGGCCAGAACGCCCGTCCGCCCGTTGTCGAGCAGGACGAGGTGGAAGTCCTGGCCTTCGGTCGCTCCGGTCCACATCGAGGTGTAGGGGTTCATCCGCTCGCCGGTCGAGCTCCTCGGCAGAAGCTGCAGGAACACCTCCAGATCGCGCCATGTGGGCAGCAGCTTCTCGATCCCGACGACGCTGATCAGCGTCTCGGGGAGGGTCAGGCACATCCGGCCGTTGCCCTCGGACTCCAGGACGACCAGCGTGCCGGTTTCGGCGATCATGAAGTTGGCCCCGGAGATCGCGACCTTGCTGGCGAGGAAGCGTTCCCGCAGGTGGAGCCGGGCGGCCTCGGCCAGCGCGGCGGGGTCGTCCGTGAGGTCGTCCGGCGCGGGGCGGCCCCAGCCGGACATGTTGTCCGCGAAGATCTCCCGGATCTCCGACCTGTTGCGGTGGATCGCGGGGACCAGGATGTGCGAGGGCCAGTCGTCCCCGAGCTGCACGATCAGCTCGGCCAGGTCCGTCTCGTACGCGGTGATGCCCTCCTCGAGGAGGGCCTCGTTGAGCCCGATCTCCTGGGTGGCCATCGACTTGACCTTGACGACCTCGGTCTCGCCGGTCGCCTTGACGAGCCCGGCGACGATCCGGTTGGCCTCGTCCGCGTCGGCGGCCCAGTGGACGTGCCCGCCGGCCTTCGTCACGGCCTCTTCAAGCTGGATGAGGTACGTGTCGAGGTTCCGGAGCGTGTGATCCTTGATCGCCTTGCCCGCCTGGCGGAGCTCCGCCCAGTCGGGAAGCTCGTTCACGACGCTCGCCCGCCTGGCCCGGATCGTCCGCGTCGCCTTGCGCAGGTTGAACCTGAGCTGCGAGTTCTGTACGGCTCTCGCGGCGTTGCCGGGGAAGGTCTGCCCGCTCTTGCCGGGAGAGGCGATCCCGGGCATTCCGAGAAACGTGCGGCTCATCGGGAGCCTCCCTGCCGGTGCTCGGTGGAGGCGAGGATCTCGGCGAGGTGCATGACCCGGATGCCCGTCTTCTGCCGGTGGAGGGTGCCGCCGATGTGCATCAGGCACGAGTTGTCGGCCGCGCAGAGCACCTCGGCGCCGGTGTCGAGGACGTTGCGGACCTTGTCCGCGCACATCGCCGCCGATATATCCGGATTTTTGACGGCAAAGGTGCCACCGAAGCCGCAGCACTCCTCGGCGCCCGGCAGTGGGACGAGCTCAAGCCCCCTGACCTGCTGAAGCAGTCTTGTGGGCCGGTCTCCCAGGTGAAGGCCGCGAAGCGAGTGACACGTCGGGTGATATGTCACCCGGTGCGGGAAATATGCCCCCACATCGGTCACACCCAGCACGTCGATCAGGAACTCGGACAGGTCGTAGACCTTGGGCGTCGTCTCGGCCGCCGCCGCCGCGAAGCCGCTCGCGCGCCCAGCCCCGGCACCGCCCCCGCCCGCCTTACCCGCCACCACGCCGGCGGCACCGCTCCCGGCCAGCCGGGGGTACTGCTCGCGGACCATCGCGGCGCACGAGCCGGACGGGACCACGACCGCGTCGTAGTCCCGGAAGACGTCCACGAAGTGCCGTGCCAGCCGTACGCCCTCGTCGCGGTAGCCGGTGTTGACGTGCATCTGCCCGCAGCACGTTTGCGCCTCGGGGAACTCGACGTCCACGCCGAGCCGCCGGAGCAGCGTCACGACCGCCCGCCCGGTGCCGGGAAAGAGTGTGTCGTTGACACAGGTGATGAACAGGGCGACCCGCACGTGCCCTCCCGCGTGTATGGTCAGACCAAATATGGTCAGACCATACATCGAACGTCGCCATCCGCACCACGGGAGCCGAGGAGGCCCAGTCATGACCGTCGATGACCGGCCCGAGCCCGGCACCGTACGGCGGAGAGCCTCCGGCCGGCCTCGCCCCCGGGCGTTCGAGGAGGTCCTCGCCCGGATCGAGGGATGGATCGCGGCCGACGGGCTCACCGTCGGCGACCGCCTCCCGGGGGAGCGCCAACTCGCCGAACAACTCCAGGTGAGCCGCTCGTCCGTCCGCGAGGCCCTGCGCGTGCTGGAGACCCTCGGTGTGGTGTCGTCCCAGGTGGGCCGGGGTCCCGACGCGGGAGCCGTACTGACCTCGCGGCCCGGCGGCGCGCTCACCGGCCTGCTGCGGCTCAACCTCGGCCTGGCCACGCTGTCCATGCGGGAGGTGATCGACACTCGGCTGATGATCGAGCAGTGGGCGGCCGGGCACGCGGCCCGCTCGCGTACCGGGCTCGACGAGATGGCCCGCGCCCTCGCCGCCATGGACGACCCCAGCGGCCCCGAGGAGTTCGTCGAGCACGACATCGCCTTCCACGTCGCCATCGTGGAGGCGTCCGGCAACCGGCTCACCTCCGCGATCATGCGGGCGCTGCGCGACTCCGTGCAGCGTTTCGCCATCGACGCCGTCGTACGGCTGGGCGACACCCGTGACCTGCAAGCCGACCACCGCAGGATCTACGCCGCGATCAGGGACGGCGACGCCGCCACCGCCGTCTCGGCCGTCGCCGTCCACCTCGCCCGCGCCTATCCCCCGGACTGAGGTCTGGCGAGGTTTGCTAGAACCTGTTCTACTTGGGGGTGTGGCTGATGACTTGAGACTCGGGCTGAACCTCGGCTATTGGCAGCGGAACCCCGACGACGCCACCGAACTGGTTCAGGCGGCCGAACGGCTCGGCTACGAGTCGGTGTGGACGGCCGAGGCCTACGGCAGCGACGCCTTCACCCCGCTCGCCTGGTACGGCGCGCGGACGAAGACCATCAAACTCGGCACCAGCGTCGCGCAACTGTCCGCGAGACCCCCGGTCACCACCGCGATGACCGCGATGACGCTGGACCACCTCACCGGCGGGCGCCTGCTCCTCGGCGTGGGCGCGTCCGGGCCCCAGGTCGTCGAGGGCTGGTACGGCCAGCCGTTCGCCCGGCCACTGGCCAGGACCCGCGAGTACGTCGAGATCATGCGGAAGGTCTGGCGCCGCGAGGAGCCCGTGACCAGCCCCGGCCCGCACTACCCCCTGCCGCTCCCGGACAGCCTCGGCAAGCCGCTCAAGCTGATCACCCACCCGCTCAGGACGGACATTCCGCTCTATCTCGGCGCGGAGGGGCCGAAGAACGTCGCGCTCGCCGCCGAGATCGCCCAGGGCTGGCTCCCGCTGTTCGCCTTTCCCGAGAAGATCGAGACGATGTACGGCGAGGCCCTGTCGGGCGCGGCGCCCGGCTTCGACATCGCCGCCATGGTCATGGTGCTGGTCACCGACGACGTCCCGGCCGCGCTGAACGTGGCGAAGATGATGCTCACGCTCTACATCGGCGGTATGGGGGCCAAGACCCGCAATTTCCACGCGGACATCGTCGGCCGGATGGGCTACGCGGAGGACGCCGAGAAAATCCAGGCGCTCTATCTGGCCGGGCGCAAAGACGAGGCCTTCGCCGCCATCCCGGACGAACTGGCCGACGGCATCTCCCTGGTCGGCCCCATCGGGCGCATCCGCGAACGGCTCGAGCTCTGGCGCAAGAGCCCCGTCACGAACCTGCTCGTCATGGGCCCCCGCGACGAGCCGACTCTAAAAGCCATCCGCGACCTCGTCCTCGGTTAGCCACCACCGGCCGCTCGTCGTGGGGTCGCCGGTCACCGGCTCGCTCGTCGCCGGCCACCGGTCTGTCCTGGCGGGCCACCGGCCACTGGTCACCAATCACCGGCCGGGGTAGTCGCGGGCCGCCGGTCACCGGCCTGTCCTCGCAGGTCGCCAGTCACCGGTCACCGGCCGTTGGTCACCAATCACCGGTCGGTGGGCGCCGGCCGCCAGTCGGTCGTCGCGGGTCGCCAGCCGCCGGCATGTCCTCGCAGGTCGCCAGTCACAGGCTGCTCTTGCCCCGCCGGTCATCGCCGACCGCTGGACATCGGCCCGCCAGCGTGGCCCACCCTCGCACCCGCCGATCTCAAGTGAACCCCCTGGCAGCCACCCACCCAGTCGTCATGTCGCTGGCCGTTTCGCGTGTCGTTCACATCTCCCCATAAGAGTTGTGGAAGTGGCAGAAATCGGCGGCCCTCATTCCCTATATACCATGAAATATCCGTGTATCCGGGAGGTTGGCGGTATCACAAACCTCGGACCTCCCCGGAACAAGTCCGTGAACGCCATCGGTTCGTGCGTTTCTCTTCTTTCCACCGCCTCCCGAACCAGCGTTTTTGTCGGTGGTGGTTGGTAGTTTTACCGTGTGATTGTCGAACGGCAGCAAATCCCCGAAGGGCTCGCGCGGATGACGCCCGGCCCCGGGCTCGCCGCCGTGCTGGACGGGCTGGATATCGCCCGGTTGAGCGGCTACGACGCCGTGCTCGTGCTGCAAGCCTACGCCCGCCTCGAAGCCCACGTCCAAGCCCGCAAAGCCGCCGTCATGGCCGAAGTCGGCCTGTATGAACCGTCCCCGGGCGACATGAAGAAAATGCCCCGCCCGGACAAATACTCCGCCGACGAAATCCGCGCCGCGCTGGTATTGACCCGCCGCGCCGCCGAGCGTGAATACGTCTTCGCCTATGACCTGTCCACCCGCCTGGCTCCCGTCCGCCACGCCCTGGCGGCCGGGACCATCGACAAAGCCCGCGCCCTGGTCTTCCACGACTGGCTGGAAGGCGTCCCCGACCCCCTCGCCCACGCGGTGGCCGGCCACCTGCTCCCGAAGGCGGGGGCATGCACGACCAGCCAGCTGAAAGACAAGATCAAGACGCTGCTGGTGGCCGCCGACCCGCAGTGGGCGCGGCGCAAGTATGAGCGGGCGCTGCAACGCCGCCGCCTCGAAGGGATGCGGCACGCCGACGGCACCGCGACCATCACCGGCCACCAACTGCCCGTGGATCAGGCGGCCGCCGCCATCGCCCGGGTGGACGCCATCGCCCAGCAGGCCAAACGCGCCGGCCTGCACGCCCCGATCGACCACATCCGCACCGACGTCTTCCTCGGCCTGCTCGACGGCACCCTGACCGGGCTCGACGACGACGCCATCACCGCCATCCTCCTCACCAAAGCCCACAACCCGGATCCCACCGACACCGAAGACGACTACGACCCCCACCTCAACGACAACAACCACGACAACAACCAGCCACACGACGACGCCGCCCAGCCCTACGACGACCGGCCCAACGACAACGATCACGACGCCGGCCAGCCCCACGACAACGCCCACGACGCCGACCAGCCCCACGACGGCCAGTCCCACGACGGCCAGTCCCACGACGGCCGGTCCAATGACGACGCCGACCCTCAGGAGCCCGCGGACCCCGACAACCCTGACAGTCCCGATGGCGCCCACACCCTGGCCCGGACCCGTCACACCGATGACCCCGGCGCCCACAGCTCGCACGGCGTTCACGACCGGGCCGGAACAGGGGGCGTGGACAGCGCCGAAGCCGCCGGTGGCAGGCGAGCCGGGGATGGCACGACGGCCGCCGACGCCGACGCCGACGCCGACGGCGACGGCTCCGACGGTACGGACGGCCCCGGCGGCGTGCGGAGCGGAGGCGGCCCCGGCGGCCCGCAGGACGGGGGCGGCCTCGGCGGCGGGGAGCAGCCAGGTGGCGGGGGCGGTGAGGCTGCAGCCTCGAAGGCGGCGCAGGGTGGTGGGGTGGCCGGCCTGCTGTCGGGTGGGGCGGGGTTCGCGGCCGGGGAGGTACGGGTGCGGGTCTCCACCCTGATGCACCTGGACGACCTTCCCGCCGAGCTCGCCGGGTGGGGGCCCATCCACGCTCAGCTCGCCCGCCGCCTGGCCAAACGCCAGATCAACGGCGAATGGCGGTTCGCGATCTGCGACGACGACGGGCAACTGCTGTTCGCCGGGATCACCTCCTACCGGCCCGCCGGATGGCCCCGCCGCCCCACGACCCCAACCCGGACGCCACGACAGCAACCACCACAAAAGCAACCACCACGACCGCAACCGCCACCGGCAGCACAACCGGCAACGGAACCGGGAGCTGAATGGGCTCCGGAACCGGCATCGGAACAAGCCGCTGGACGAGTAGCGGAACGGGCATCGGAGCAAGCGGCGGAACGATCACAGGCGCGAGCGGCGGTGCGGACGGCGCGCGGGTCGGTGCGACGGCGAGGCATCGTCGAGTTGCAGATCCCGCTCGCCCTGCTGCGCCAGTGGCACTCCGACCTCGCCGCCCTCGGCGCCGGATGGGCCTGCGTCATCACCGACATCACCCGCCAACTCGACGAGGCCATCGCCGACGGCCACACCACCGGCGCCCACACGGACAGCCACGCCGAAAAGGACACAGGCATCAACACGGGCCCCCGTGCCGGGGCCGAGGACGTCTGTGCTGAGGCCGTCGAGGCCGCCGGCCCTCCAACCGAGGACGGCCAGGCGCAGGCCGCCGAGGCCGTGAGCGAGAAGGATCAAACTTGGGGCGGGCGTCCGGTACGGGGCGGGAATGCTCGTCCTGATGGTGTGGATGAGCGGCGGCGGTTCGCGAGGGCCGGGTTGCGGCGGTGGGTACAGATCCGCGACCGCGTCTGCACCCACCCCGGCTGCCGCGCGCCCGCCACCCGGTCCGAGCTCGACCACACCCACCAGCACGGCCACGGCGGGCCCACCACCGACCGCAACCTCGGCGCCGCCTGCGCACACGACCACGACCTCCGCGACCACGGCTGGCGCGTCATCCAACCTCGACCCGGCCACCTGATCTGGATCAGCCGCACCGGCCACCGCTACCCGGTCACACCCCCGCCGATCATCGAACGCCTGCCCGAACCGATCATCCCGGCCACCTCGGAGACCGTCGCCACGGCTTTGGAGGACGACCTCCCGCTGCCATCAACCTGGGAATACGGCCCACCGTGGCTCGAAGAAACGCAGCCTCAACAACCGCCCGGCAGCCAGCCCAGGCCCGGCGACCAGCAAGCGCCCGATGGACAGCACCCACCCACGACCTGTTCATCAGACCTGGAGGCGGACATCCCGCCCTTCTGAGATCAAGGGCGGACACCGCTGCATCCCTGGGGCTGGGTCGTGCCAGCAGCGGAGGATGGCTGTCTCCTCGGCGGGCGAGTCGACGGCGAATGACGGCGCAGCTTGTTGCTGGGCTATAGGAACCCGCGTGCCGTCAGCCTTCTTGCCGGTCGCTGCCTCTCGCCGATGTGACGCTCTCGATGGCCTCGGACGGTGCGACGGCCTTGGAGAGCGCAGCGGCTCACACCAAGCGGCGGGCTCAGACAGCGGGGTGGCCCGGCACTGTGACGGATTGGGAAGCGGCTGGAGAAAGCGAGGCGGTCACGAAGGGGGCGAGGGAGCGTCCGGCCGCCTGGGACGGTGTGGTGGCTTCGACCAGGACGGCAGTCACGAAAGGAGCGAGGGAGGGTGCGGCTGCCTCGGACACGTTCACAGGATCGATGAGGCACCCGCTCGCGAAGAGGACGTCGGCTGCCTCCTGCTGTTCGGCGAGGAACTCGTCCGAGACCGGCTCCAGCCGCCAGGGCAGCCGCTTCAGCGCTTCCTCCCAGGCGTCGACCGAGCCGCCGACTGCCTCGACTGTGAGGTGGGCGGCCTCGCGGGGGTTGGCCTGGGCCCAGGCGTCGGCCTGGCGCAGCGCCCGCACGGCGGCGGCGACGGTCTCGGGCCGGGTCTCGGCGTAGTCGCGTCGGGTGTAGAAGACCGAGCGGTTGGAGATGACGCCCGCCGTGCCGGCGAGAGTACGCGTCCGGGGCTCGGCCCGGACGAGATCGGCGCCCTCGGCGACCCAGGCGGCGATCTCGCCGGAGCGCAGCCACTCCCCCGCCTCGGGACCGGCCGGCCGGGGCGAGACGTCCCGGTACGAGAGCCCGTTCTGGGCCAGGAGCTTGGCCAGGAAGTGCGTCTGCCAGGAGCCTGCTCTGAACGCGACGGACTGTCCGCGGAGCTGGGAGACAGACCTCACCGGGCCGTCCTTCGCGACCACCAGGGCGCCATGGCCGGGGCGAGGGGCCGAGGCCGCGGCGTAGACGATCGGCAGTCCGGCCGCCTGCGCATTCAGGGGTGGGACGGAGCCGGTGCCGCCGAAGTCGATGGAGCCCTCGGCCAGCAGGCGGCCCGTCCGGGTGGGGTCGGAGTAGAAGTACAGCTCCACCGCCTCGCCCAGCTCATCGAGGACATGGTCGAGCCGCGAGACGAAGAACAGCGACGGGTTGTGGTTGTGCACGCCTATGCGGATGGTCATGGGCCAACTCCAGGATTCGGGGGAGCCGGTGGCGGAGCCGTACGAACTCGGGGAGGGCCGATCCATCTCCACCGGCAGGTCGATGACGGAAGGCCCGTTCGCGGAGCACGATCACCCGGTCGCCGCGGCGGGGGGCGCCTGCGGGCCCTTGTCAACGGCGACGCCCGCGGGGCCAGGCACCGGGCAAAGCCAAGAAAGCGGGCGAAGCCGGTAAAACATGTGAAGCCGCCTAGCGCGGCGGCATCGCCGTGCCGGCCAGCACCGGCGCCGCCGGTCAAGCGGCCGAAGCGGGCCAAGCGGCCGAAGCGGGTCAAGCGGGTGAGCCTGCGCTCCCGCATGGCGTGCTCCTGTCGTGGTCGATCAGCCGGCGGACTTCAGAGACGACTCCAAAGACGACATCAAGGACGACTTCAAGGACGACAGAGCGCGCTGGACATCCGGCACAGGTCGATGTGATCACGGGAGGTGAGGAGCGCGCTACGGACCACGAGGACGACCGTAGCCGACCGCCGCACTGCTTTCAAGTTTCCCTACAGGTAAACCATAGAATGCGCCTGATTAGGGGGAACGCGGATGGGATAGGACTGAGGAGGACGACGCGCATGCCGGGGGGAGATACACATGCGGTCCACCTCGTCATCGGTGAGGCCAGTGGGTGAGACGGCGGTCAAGGCCGCGGGTAAGCCTGTGGGTAAGCCGGCCGCCAGACCCGCACCGGAGCCGGCACTCCAGTCGGCATTCCGGTCAGCCGTGCGATCAACTGAACGATCAAGGGGGCGATCAACCGGGACACCCGCGGTGAGGTCCGCCGTCAGCAGAGCGGCCGTCGCCGTGTACGTGTGCCTCACGGCCCAGGCCGTCTCGATGGGCGCGCTGGCGGTGTTCGAGGAGGTCCGAGGCCGGCGGCTGGCTCACCAGATCGCGGCGTTCGGCGGGGATCCGCACGCGCCGGGCGCGCGCCAGGTGGTCGGCGCGGTGACGGTGTTCGCGATCGTGATGATGGCGGTGGCCGCGACGACCGCCGCCGCCGCGGTGGCCTACGTGGTCTGGTCCCGGCGCCTTCGGCAGGCTCCCCATGGCCAATACAGCGGGTCGGGGCTCGGGCTGGCCGCGGCGTGGCTCGTGCCGGGGGTCAACCTGGTGGTGCCGCCACTTCTGGTGGACCGGGCGTGGCGGGAGCTGGCCGGCGAACGCCCGGCGCGGGACGCCCGGAGCCGGGCGCGCTGGCTGGTGCTCCTCACGTGCTGGTGGTTGAGCTGGCTGGTGGCGCTGTTCCTGGTGTTCGTACGGCCGGCGCACTCGGGGAGGGACCTGACGGGCGTCGGCCTGACCGACCTGGCGGCCACGGTCGTCGCCGCGATCCTTTGCGCGGCCACGGTCCGGGAGCTGACCGCCCTGAGCGAGGCCCCTCACCGGCAGGCCCCTCACCGGCCGGTCGTCGGGCCGGAGCTGCCCGAGCTGGCGTGCCAGAGTCGCCGGTGGTCGTCGCGCGGAGGGCCGATGTCGGAGTAGGGCGACAGCTGGAAGCCGTTGCCGTACTGGATGGGACGCCCGCCCACGCCCGCCCCGGGGACGGGCACTTCGTCAAGGATGGCGCGGACGGCGTCGATGCCCCCGCCGGGGGCGCGCCACACCCGGTCGAGATCGACCAGGTTCCAGCAGTGGACGGCGCGTAGTGAGATGGCCCTCCCGCCGGTCCGCCTGACCACTCCCCTGGCGACCAGCAGCCATGATCCGAAGACGGTCGCCGCGGTGTGCGCCTGGACCGACTCGAAGAACGTGAGGTCGATCGGGCCGGTGGAGTCGTCGAGGGTGGCGAAGATGACCCGCTGGCCCGAGCGTACGGCGGGCGTCTGGGTGGCGACCTTGACCCCGGCGACCAGGATCTCCGCGCCGTTCCGCTGCTTGAGCAGGTCCTTCGAGCGGATCACGCCGATCGCGTCGAGCAGGTCGTCGTGGAAGTGGACCACGTGGCGGCTGACGTCCATGCCGAGGATCGAGAGCTCGGCCTCGACCGCCTCGGCCTCGGTCATCTCGGGCAGCTCCCCCGGCGTGACGCTCTCGGTGAATCCCATGGGGAGCTGCACGGCCGCCTCCGAGCTCCCGACCACACCAGAGGCGCGGTCGAGCGCGCCGACCTGAGCGATCAGGTCGCGCCTCGTCAGCTTCCCCGGCCGCCACCGCGGCTCGCCGGGGCGCAGGCCGTACACCGCGTCGAGCCCGCCGACCTCCACGATGCGCTCGGCGACCGGGCGCGACGGGCGGGCCCGGTCCCAGAAGTCGGCCATCGAGGTGTACGGCTGGCCGGCGACCATCCGGCTCACCTCGGCCTGGCTCACCCCCCTGACGGCCGAGAACGGCACGCGCAGGCCGTACCCGCGCCCCATCTCCTCGATCCTGAGCCCGCCGGGCGGGCTCTGCCCGGCGGCGGGGGCGGCGGCAGCGGCCGGGCCCGTCCTCTCGACGAGCCAGTCCGTCCCGGACCGGTTGACGTCGAGCGGGAGGATGTCGACGCCGCACTGGCGGGCCTCGTCGAGGATCACGCGGTTGGGGTACATGCCGGGCTCGTGGGTGAGCACGCCGGCGAAGAACGCGGCGGCGTGGTGCCGCTTGAGCCAGGCCGACTGGTAGGTGGGCAGCGCGAACGCCGCCGCGTGGGCCTTGCAGAACCCGAACCCGCCGAACGCGTCGAGCACCTTCCACGCGTTCTCGACCGTGGCCCCGGCGAAGCCGTTCCGCCTGGCGAGCGGCACGAACCAGGACCTGACGATCTCCCTGCCCTCGGGGGTGCCGAGGGTGCGGCGGGCCTTCTCGGCGTCCGAGAGCCCGCATTCGGTCATGACATCGATGATCTTCAGGACCTGCTCGTGGAAGACGACCACGCCGTAGGTCTCCCTGAGCGCGTCCCGCAGCTTCTCGTGCGGGTAGCGCGGCTCGCGGAAGCCGTGCCTGGCCTCCAGGTACGGCGTGACCATGTCGGAGTTGACCGGGCCCGGCCGGAAGAGCGAGATGTCCACGATCAGGTCGTGCATCGTGCGGGGTTCGAGCTTGGCGACCAGCTCCCGCTGGCCGGGCGACTCGATCTGGAAGCACCCGAGCGTACGGCTGGCGCGGATCAGGTCGTAGGTGGCCTCGTCGTCGTGGGGGACGGCGTCCAGGTCGATCTTCTCGTGGTCGACGCGCTCGATCTCCTTGATGGAGTAGGCCAGCGCCGACTGCATGCGCACGCCGAGCACGTCGAGCTTGAGCAGGCCCGCCTCCTCGACGTCGTCCTTGTCGAACTGCGACATCGGGAAGTCCAGCAGGCTGCGCTCCACCGGCGTGCGGTCGCGGAGCGTGGAGTTGCCGATCAGGACGCCGCACGGGTGGAGGGCGATGTGCCGGGGCAGCCCGTCGAGCCGCTCCGCGAGCCGGAACACCGTCTGCAGCGACCGGTCGTTCAGCCCGCTGTCGCGCAGCTCGGGCAGGTCGGACAGCGCGGCCCTGATCTGCTTGGCCCGGACGTGCGGGAACGCCTTGGCGATGACGTCGATCTCATGCGGCGGCAGGCCCATGGCCGCCCCCACGTCGCGGAGCGCGCTGCGGGCCCGGTAGGTCTCCATCATGGAGACGCAGGCGACCCGGGCCTCGCCGTACCGGCCGAGGATGGCGCGGTAGCAGTCGAGGCGGCGGGCCGACTCCACGTCGACGTCGATGTCGGGCAGGCCCCGGCGGCCCTCGGACAGGAAGCGCTCCATCAGCAGGCCGTGTTCGAGCGGGTTCACCTCGCCGACGCCGATGAGGTAGTTGACCAGGCTGCCCGCTCCGGACCCGCGGATGGCGCAGCGGACGCCCATCGAGCGGATCATGTCGGTGATGCCGGCGACGGCGATGAAATACCCGGACAGCCGCTTGTTCTCGATGACGCGCAGCTCGTCGGCGAGGCGCCGCCTGGCGTCGTCTGACCGGGCCATGCCGCGATCGATCAGCCCGTCCTCGCACCGGTGCCGCAGCAGCGGGACCGGGTCCTCGCCTATCTCGGGGAGGTGGAGTTTCGGCCGCTCGGGGTCCAGGAGCGGGACGATCTCGACGGGGTCGAGCACGCAGTCGTCCGCGACGCGGCGCGTCTCCGCGAGCAGCCGCCCGGCCCGGTCGGGGTCGCCGCCGCAGATGCGGGCGGCCACCAGCGCCATCTCGCGGCCGTCCTTGAGGTAGGCGTGGGCGGTGGGCTGCTCGATGTGCCGGGCGTGGAGGGGCACGAGCTTGCGCGCCGCGTCGAGCACGTTGCCGATCTGGTGGTCGGCGGCGTCGAGGTAGCGGACCGCGTTGGTCAGCACGGCGGGCACGCCCAGGGAGTCGGCCAGGGCAAGCATGCGGGTGGCGTTGTTCGTGTCGCGGTAGCCGTAGTGGTCGACGAGCTCGACGACCAGGTCGGGCACCACGGAGCGCCAGGCGGTCAGCAGGGCGCGCGCCTGGTCGTCCCGCCGCTCGGCGATCGCCCGGCCGACGCCCGAGCGCGGCCCGAGCATGACCACCAGCCCGCCGGGCCCGGAGGCGTGCTCGGCGACCATCCCGGGAGTCACGTACGGCTCGCCGCGCTCGCCGGCGTGGTGGGCGGCGGTGACGAGGCGGCACAGGGCGGCCCAGCCGTCGGAGCGGGCGAGCACGACGATCCGCGTTTCGTCCCCCTGGAGCGCGAGGTCCACGCCGACGATGGGGGCGATGCCCTCGTCGTGGCAGGCCTGGACGTGCTTGATCGCTCCGTAGAGGCCGTCGCGGTCGGTCAGCGCGAGCCGGTCCATGCCGTGCTCGGCCGCCCGCCGGACGAGCACGCCGGGAAACGCCGTCCCGTACCGGAGCGAGTACGCGGAGGCCGTGTGGAGGTGGGCGAACGCGGCCATGGACTCGGCCATGAACGGGGTCATCGGCCCAGTGCCCCTCAATCCCAGGCCCTCAGCAGGAGCCAGCCATCGCCGGCGGTGTCGAAGCGCACCTCGTAGGTGCCGATCTCCTTGCCCGTGGCGGCCTCGACCCGCCAGAAGCGCCGCTCTCCCGGGTCGGCGTCGGTGGTCTTCCACCACTCGCGGGCGACCACCCAGTGGTCCTGGATCTCGCGAACGGTGTAGAGCCGGTCCCGCCAGACGAACTGAGCAGGCTGACCGTCCCGGACCCACACCTCGATCGGATCACCGTAAAGTCTGCTCAAGACGTCTTCTCCCTGTGGCTGCGTGGCACCCGGGGGAAGACGGGCGAATCAATCGGGCAGAATTGCCGCTACTTCGAACATACGTTCCCAGAAGATCGAACGCAAGTTCACTCGGCCGCGCGGCGGACGAGGGAGTTGGCCGAGGTGGAGTTCCGGATGCTGAAGGTGACGCTGCCGGCGCGGTAGCGGTCGTCGGAGCACTCGACCGGGCGGCCCTCCTGGGTGGTCGTGGTGCGCCGCTGGCGGAGCAGAGGGCTGCCACGGCGGACTCCGAGCAGGCGCGCCTCCTCGGCGCCCGCCGCGACGGCGTCGATCAGGTGCTCGCCGTACGCGAAGACCAGGCCGACCGACTCGTAGAGCTCCTGCGTGACGGACTCGCACGACGGGTCGAGCTTCTCCACGGCCGGCGCGATCCAGCCGGCGTAGACGGTCCGCTCGATCAGCACGGGCTCGCCGTCGAGCCGCCGGAGCCGCAGCACGGACAGGACCTCGTCGCCGGGGGCGACGGCCAGCCGTACGGCCTCGGAGGAGGTGGCGGGACGGCGCTGGGAGGCGAGCACGACGCCGCTCGCCCGGTAGCCCATGGAGCGCGCCCACTGGGCGAAGCTGTGCAGCTCGGCGAAGCTCTGGCTACGCTCGCTGCCGAGCACGATGCGCCGGGCGCCCTGCCGGGACCCGACGAGCCCCTCGGCGACGAGCACGGCCACGGCCTGGCGGACCGTGCCCCTGGCGGCCGAGAACCGCGCGGCCAGCTCAGCCTCCGACGGGAGTTGGGCGCCGATCGGATAGTCCCCGCGGATGATGGCGTCCCGCAGGTCTCCCGCGATCTGTTCATAACGCGCCATCGCCGCGGTCCCTTCTGTTCACTTGACCGACATCGATATGGGACTTACTTGGTCTGGCTTGTTTGTACAAGTTCGCTTAGGTTCGATCCACATATCTCAGTGGGAGGCACCGTTGTCCACACGTACCGCCGGCCTGTTGGCCGCCCTCACCATAACGACCTCCATGATCGCCGCGTGCGGCGCCGCCCCCAAGCCCGGAACCGGCGCCTCCGGCTCCGACGGCGGCTCCAAGGCGGCGACGGCGACCTCCGCGCAGGACCTCGGCGGGCTGGACAAGCTGGTCGAGGCGGCCAAGAAGGAGGGCGCGCTCAACGTCATCGCCCTCCCGCCGGACTGGGCCAACTACGGCGAGATCATCAAGGCGTTCACCGCCAAGTACGGGATCAAGGTCAACAGCGACAACCCCGACGGCTCCAGCTCGGACGAGATCAACGCGGTCAAGACCCTGAAGGGCCAGGGCCGCGCCCCCGACGTGCTCGACCTCGGCAGCGCCTTCGCGCTGAGCGGCGCCCAGGAGGGCCTGTTCGCCCCCTACAAGGTGCAGAGCTGGGACAAGATCCCCGACGGCCAGAAGGATGCCGGCGGGGCGTGGTTCTACGACTACGGCGGCTACATCTCGATCGGCTGTGACGCCAAGCGGGTCAAGGTCTGCCCGGAGACGTTTGCCGACCTGCTGAAGCCCGACTACAAGGGCAAGGTCGCCCTGAACGGCGACCCGACCAAGGCCGGAGCCGCCTTCGCGGGCGTCTACGCGGCGTCGCTGGCCAACCAGGGCTCGTTCGACGACATCCAGCCCGGCATCGAGTTCTTCAAGAAGATGAAGCAGGCCGGCAACTTCAGCCCCGTCGAGGCCACCCCGGCCACGGTCGAGAAGGGCGAGACGCCGATCACCATCGACTGGGACTACCTTCAGGCCAGCTACGCCAAGGAGTTCTCCGGCAAGGGCATCGACTGGAAGGTCGCCATCCCGACCGACGCCAAGTACGCCAACTTCTACTCTCAGGCGATCAACAAGTCGGCTCCCCACCCGGCCGCCGCGCGCCTGTGGGAGGAGTTCCTCTACAGCCCCGAGGGCCAGAACCTGTGGCTGAAGGGCTACGCCCGCCCGGTCCTCCTGCCCGCCATGCAGACCGACGGCAGCGCCGACGCCGCGCTGGTGGCCCAGCTTCCCAAGGTGGACGGCACCCCGGCGTTCCCCACCCCCGCCCAGGTCGACAAGGCCAAGGAGACCCTGGCCGGCGGCTGGGGCGCGGCGGTCTCGGGCTGACGTCCGTGGCCAACGCACCCCTGTCGAAGAACAGGTCGAAGAGCTGGCTCGCGGCCGTCCCGCTGCTGGCCTTCGTCGCTCTCGTGTTCGGCGTCCCGCTCGTGGTCATCCTCGGCGGGACGTTCACCCGGGGCGGCGCGGTCAGCACGGCCAACGTCACCGAGTCGGTGCAGGGCGCCTACCTCACCGCGCTGCTCGGGAGCGTGAAGCTCTCGGCGCTGGTCGCGGTGGTCGGCGCGGTGCTCGGCACGTTCCTCGCGCAGGCCGTGGTGACCTCCCGGTTCCGGGCGCTGCGCGAGGCGGTCCTGACGGCCTCGGGCGTGCTGTCCAACTTCGGCGGCGTGCCCCTGGCCTTCGCCTGGATCGCCACGCTGGGCAACTCCGGTGTGATCACCACGTCCCTCGGGTTCGACGCCCGGGGGTGGAGCCTGTACAACTTCTGGGGCCTCGCCCTCGTCTACCTGTACTTCTCCATCCCGCTGATGGTCCTCGTGGTCGTGCCGGCGCTAGACGGCCTGCGCCCGCAGTGGCGGGAGGCCGCCCAGAACAACGGCGCTAGCGCCTGGCAGTTCTGGCGGTACGTCGGGATCCCGGTCCTCACGCCGACACTGCTCGGCGGGGTCGTGCTGCTGTTCGGCGGCTCCTTCGCGGCCTACGCGACGGCGCAGGCGATGGTCGGCTCGGCCGTCCCGCTGGTCACCCTGCAGATCGCCAACGCGCTGTCCGGCAACGTCCTCATCGGCCACGAGAACGTCGCGCTGGCCCTCAGCCTCGACATGATCGTGGTCGCGGGCCTGGTCATGGCGGTCTACCTCCCGCTGCAGCGAAGGAGCGCCCGATGGCTGCGCTGAGTCCGCAGACCCTCCCGGCGGCCACGAAGGCGACACCCGCGCCCGGCCGTCCGCACCGGATCAGGGTCTGGCGCGGCGCGATCCTGCTGGTCGCCGCGGTCTACTTCCTCGTCCCGCTCATCGCCTCGTTCGCGTTCACGGTCAAGACGCCCGGCAAGGGCGTCACACTGGACGCCTACGGGCAGATCTTCTCGGCGGAGGGCTTCGGGCGCGCGCTCCTGCTCTCGCTCGGCCTCGGAGTCGCCACGATCGCGGTGGTCCTGCTCCTCACGCTGCCCGCGATGCTGGCCGTACGGCTCAGCGTGCCGAGGCTGCGGCCGATCCTGGAGGTCGTGTGCACGCTCCCCCTGGTCGTGCCCCCGATCACGTTCGTCGCCGGGATCAGCAAGGTCCTCCAGTGGGGCCCCGACTACCTGGCTAGCACGCCGTTCTACCAGACGATCATCTCCATCCAGAACCCCGACTTCCCGGTCGTGCTGGTGCTCACGTATGTGGTCCTGGCGCTGCCGTTCGTCTACCGGGCGCTGGACGCCGGGCTGAGCGCCATCGACGCGCGCACACTCGTCGAGGCCGCCAGGAACCTCGGGGCCTCGTGGCCGCACCTGCTGCTCCGGGTGATCGTGCCCAACCTGAGGGCGGCGCTGGCCAACGCGTCGTTCCTCACGCTGGCGCTCGTGCTCGGAGAGTTCACGATCGCCCGGCTGCTCAGCTTCCAGACCTTCCCCGTCTGGATCTACACGATCTCCGGCTCGCAGGCCCAGGTGTCGGTGGCCGTCTCGGTGTTCAGCCTGCTGATCACCTGGCTGCTGCTGCTCGCCCTGTCCTCCGCCGGAGCAAGGCAAAGGAGTGGTAAATGAACGGGGCCCGGGTCGAGTTCCGCGGGCTGCGCAGGCGGTTCGGGAACACCGTCGCGCTGGACGGGCTGGACCTGACCGCCGAGCCCGGCGAGCTGCTCGCCCTGCTCGGCCCGTCGGGGTGCGGCAAGACGACCGCCCTGCGTTGCCTGGCCGGATTCGAGCACCCGGACGAGGGCGAGATCCTGGTCGACGGGTCGGACATCACGCGGGTTCCCGCCAACCGCCGCGACGCGGGCATGGTCTTCCAGTCCTACAGCCTCTTCCCCAACCTGAACGTCAAGGACAACGTGGCCTTCGGCCTCCGCGTCCGCAAGGCGCCCACGGCCAGGCGGCACGCCCGCGCCCAGGAGCTGCTGGAGCTGGTCGGCCTGCCCTCGATCGGCGAGCGGTATCCGCACCAGCTCTCCGGTGGCCAGCAGCAGCGCGTCGCGCTCGCCCGCGCGCTCGCGCTGGAGCCACGGGTGCTCCTGCTGGACGAGCCGCTGTCGGCCCTCGACGCCAAGGTCCGGGTGAATCTCCGGGAGGAGATCCGCCGGCTCCAGCTCTCCCTCGGCATCACGACGATCTTCGTGACGCATGATCAGGAGGAGGCCCTGTCGGTCGCCGACCGGGTGGCCGTGCTGCGCGCGGGCCGCCTGGAGCAGGTCGCCGACCCGGCCACGCTGTACGACCGGCCCGCGACGCCGTTCGTGGCCGAGTTCGTCGGCACGATGAACCACCTGCCCGGCCGTGTCTCGGGAGACAAGGTGACGGTCCTCGGGCAGGAGCTGCCCGTGGAGGGCCCGGTCCCGGACTCGGCGGACGTGAACGTGCTGATCCGGCCGGAGGCGGTGCTGCTCACGCCCGACGAGGACGGCGACGGGAAGGTCCTGGTCTCCTCGTTCCGCGGTTCGACGGCCCGCCTGCGGGTTCAGCTCCCCGACGGTAGCGAGGCCCTCGCCGACGTGCCCGGCCACCATTCCGTACGGCTGGCGCCCGGCACCGCCGTACGGGTCGCCCTGGTCGAGCGGCCGGTGCTGGTCTCGGTTGCATCGTCCGGCGAGCACGGACGATGACGTGTGACGGTCTCGGCGCCGTCCTGCTCGACATGGACGGCACCGTCGTGGACACCGAGGGCCTGTGGTGGGATGCCTGCGCCGAAGTGGCGCAGGGCCTCGGGTTCGCGCTGACGCCGTCGGACCGGGAGGCGCTGTTCGGCCTCCCGGTCGAGGACGCCGCCGCGTATCTCGTCGGAGCCGGAGGTCTGGAGGATGCGGGGCCGCGTGAGGTGGAGGGCATGCTCACGCGGGCGTTCACCGTCAGGGTCGAGGCGGGGGTGACGACCCTGCCGGGAGCCGTCGCGCTGCTGGACTCGCTGGGCGCGGCGGGCGTCCCGGCGGCCCTGGTGAGCGCGTCGCCCCGGTCGGTCGTCGACATGGTGCTGGAGACGGTCGGCGGGTTCCGGCTCTCGGTCGCGGCCGGGGACAGCCCCAGGAACAAGCCCGCGCCCGACCCCTACCTGACCGCCGCCGGGAGGCTCGGCGTCGACCCGGCGTGCTGCGTGGCGATCGAGGACAGCCCCGCCGGGGTGGCCTCCGCCCGCGCCGCCGGGTGCGCGGTCATCGTGGCGGGCGGGGCGGGAGCCGTACCGGGGGACGGGGTGGTCCCCGTGCCCGATGGGATAGTCCGCGTCCCGTCCCTGGAGAGCGTCGATCTGGCCCTGCTGCGCCTGCTGGTGTCGGGGCGCGGCTGATCCCCCGGGCAACGGGAACAACGAGTGCGGGCCGCCGGTTGGACGACAGACAGCGAGCCTTCAGACAGGGAGTTGCGCAATGCGTGCGGTCGTCGTCCCCTCCTACGGTGATTCCTCGGTGCTGCAATACGTCGAGCGCCCGGATCCCGTCCCCGGACCGGGCGAGGTCCTGATCGACGTGGCGGCGAGCGGGGTCAACTTCGCCGACGTCTACCACCGGGAGGGCCGTTACCCGCTGCCGCTGCCGTTCACCCCGGGCTGGGAAGGCGCGGGCACGGTGGTGGCCGTGGGCCCCGAGGTGACCGACGTCGTCGCGGGTGATCGGGTCGGATGGGTCAACGTGGTCGGCTCCTACGCCGAGAAGGCCGTCGTCCCGGCGGACAAGGTGATCCTCCTCCCCGAGGGGCTGTCGCCCGAGCTGGCCGCCGCCGTCCTGCTCCAGGGGCTCACCGCCCACTACCTCTCGCACTCGACGTATCCGATACGGCCGGGGGACGACGTGCTCGTCCACGCCGCCGCGGGCGGAGTGGGGCTGCTGCTGACGCAGATGGCCAAGCTGCGCGGCGCCCGGGTGATCGGCACGGTCTCCACGCCCGAGAAGGAGAAGCTGGCCCGCCAGGCCGGGGCCGACGAGGTGCTCGGCTACGACGACTTCGCCGAGGGCGTCAAGGAGCTGACCGGCTCCGGCGCGCACGTGGTGTACGACGGCGTCGGAGCCACCACCTTCGACGCTTCGCTGGCGTCGCTGCGCCCGCTCGGCATGATGGTCCTGTACGGCGCGGCCAGCGGGCCGGTCCCGCCCGTCGACCCCCAGCGGCTCAACTCGGGTGGCTCGCTGTTCCTGACGAGGCCCTCGCTCGGCCACTACGCCGCGACGCGCGAGGAGCTTCTCTCCCGGGCGGGCGACCTGCTCGGCTGGGTGGCGTCGGGCGCGCTGAAGGTGCACATCTCCCAGCGCTACCCCCTGGCCGACGTACGGCAGGCCCACGACGACCTGGAGTCCCGCCGGACGACCGGCAAGCTCCTGCTGATCCCGTAGGGCTACGTGGGCGGCCTACGTGGCCTGATGTCGCCTACGTGGCGGCGTGGAAGATCAGCACGCCGAGATAGATGCCGCCGGCGATGGCGATCACGTGAAGGGCGATCGACAGCGCCCGGACCGCGGTGACGTTCATCGGCGTGACCCCATCAGTGAGAGCCGTTCAGTAGTCGTTTCTTGGCGGCGGAATACTCGGCGTCGTCGAGCTGTCCGGCCCGGTGCAGTGCGGCCAGCCGTTCGAGCTCGCCCACGAGGCCGGACCCGCCCGCGGGCTCCGGCGTGACCGGGGCGAGCGGGCGGTTCCTGACCCGGTCTCGGTTTCGGTCCCGGTCGCCGGGGAGCTCCACCGTGGTGGTCCAGCGGACGTTCCCCGGCCCCGGGCCGCTCACAGCCGGCGGCGGCGGGGCCGTACCCCAGAAGACCTGCCGGAACGTGCCCCGGTTCGCCAGGAAGAGCAGCGGAACGCCGCCCATGAGGATGAACAGCACGGCGCAGACCATGAAGCTCCAGTCGACGCCCGTCTCGGGGTCGAGGCTGGAGTCGAGGAAGGCGTAGCCGAGGCTGAGGAACAGCGCCGGCCAGGCCAGCGAGGTGAGCCGGGGACCGACCGGAAGCAGGCTCGCCGCGTAGACGCCCAGCGCGACCAGACCACCCAAGATCGAGACCGGGACGATCCAGGCGATCCCCGTGGGGCAGGGCGTCGCGATGACGTACGGCCCGCCCGACCCGCAGCTCCCGCCGATCCCCATGACGGAGCTCGACGCGAGATAGAGCAGGGTCAGGGCGCAGGAGAACGCGCCGAGCCCGACGAGCAGCCCGATGGAACGCCGGACGAGCTGGAGAGGGGTGAGCACGGCTCGAATAGTAGGACAGAGGCCACGCCGATGCCCTAACTACGCGATCACCCACCCTTGCCAGGAGACAGTCAGATCAGCGGCTGGGCCGGCCAGTCGAGCAGCCGCGCCCCCAGCACCGCCGTCTCCAGGGTGAACCGCTGGGTCGGGTCGGCCGGCGAGAACCCGGTCAGCCTGCGGATCCGCTCCAGCCGGTAGGTGATCGCACGGGTGCTGACCCCGAGCCTGCGGGCTGCCGCGGTGTGGTTGCCCTGCGACGCGAAGACGGCCTCCAGCGTCTCCAGCAGCGGCTCGGGCCCGCCGCGGGCCTCGGTGAGGGGGCCGAGCACCGTGGAGACGAGGTCCACGATCGCGCCCCTGTCCCTGAGCAGCACGGGGAAGACCAGGAGGTCGGCCGCCTTGAGCACCTGGGCCCGGAGGCCCAGCCGCTCGCCGAGGTCGATGGCGTTCGACGCCTCCCGATAGGACGTGACGATGCCGCCGGGCCCGTGGTGCGGCCTCCCGACGCCGATCCGCCAGGAGGGACGCGATGCCTGGGACGACAGCGCCGACCGGACGTGGTGGGTGAACTCTCCGGTGGCGGCGGTCAGCGACGCCGGGGAGGCGCAGACAAGCAGGCCGTCCCTGGCAGCCACCAGGACGTTGTGCGAGCCGAACCGGGCGACCAGAGCCTGCTCGATCGTCCTGATCAGCGGGTCTCCCATGGGCAGCGGTGTGGTCATCCTGGCCACGGTCACCACGTAGGCCTCGGCGAGCCGCAGGCCGAAGTGCTCGGCCCGCCGGGCGTCGGCCCGGCCCTGCAGCAGGTCGTCGACGAACTCGCGGCGGGCGTCGTCCTCCTTCCGGATGGCCGTGAGCTGGGCCTCCTCGTATCCCTCCGCGAAGGCCGCCATGCTCCGCCGTACAGCCGCGAAGGCTCCTCCCGCGGTGAGCTCCGCCGCGTGGAGGCAGGCGTCGGCGAGCACGCGGAGGGGGATGCCGCGCTCGGCCGCGAGGGCGCCGCACTCCTTCAGATCGTCCATGTCGGAACGGCCGGGCAGCCTGCCGGTCGCGGCCGAGGCCGCCAGCACGGAAAGGTACCCGCCGAGAAGGTCGGCGGGCACCCCGGTCGCCTCGCTCACGCGAGCGAGAACGCTGTCCATCACACCCCTACGTCACGCCGCTCGAAGGCGAGCACGGCCGTCAGGAGCAGCACGGCCGTCGCGCCCAGCAGGACAAGGTAGTCCCCCACCGGCCAGCCCAAGAAGACCGGCCTGCCGTCCAGGTAGTAGTGGAACGGCGAAAGCCAGCGGAGCCACGCGATCGCGTCCACGCTCTTGCCGAGGGTCTCGATCACATATCCGGCCACCGCGTAGCCCCCGGCGACGGCCAGCGCGAGACCCTTGCCGCCAGTGGCCGCGCCGACCGTCAGCGCGACCGTGCCGAAGAACAGCGCCACAAGAAACAGCCCCGTGTGGGCGGCGACGATGTGGCCCGCCGGCACGCGCATGTCGCTCTTGGCGGCCATTGCGAGGATCACGGCCAGCGTGACGACCGCGATGACCAGCAGGCCGAGGAACAGCGCCTGCCAGCGCTCCAGCACGAGCCGCTTGCGGTCGATGGGAAGCGTCAGCGTGAGCTCCAGCGTCCCGTTCTCCTCCGGACCGGCGATCGCCCGGTTGCCGAGGATCGCCGCGGACATGATCAGCAGCAGCGGCACGAGAAGCTGGTAGGCCACCGCCTGGAGGTAGCCCTCTCCCGACGCGATGTCGGCCAGACCGCCCATGAGGTCCCTCAGCGCGCCCGGATACTTCGACAGGGCCGCCTGCTGGGAGAACTCCGGATTCGCCCGGATGCTCGGGTAGATCGAGAGGTAGAGCAGGAGGAACGCCGAGATCCCGGCGGACCAGCCGATGACGGCGCGGCGATACTCGCGCAGGGTCTTACGCACCAGCGTGGGCATGGTGGGCGTCCTCCTCGCTGTAGTAGGTCAGGAATATCTCTTCGAGGTCGGGCTCGGCGCTGACCATGTGGACCACGGTGAACTTCGCCGCCGCCTTGATGAGCGCGTCCGGGCGGCCGTCGATCGTGCAGCGGAGGCTCGCGCCGTCCACGACCAGGTCGCGGACGCCGGGAAGCCCCTCGAACGCCTCCTTGGGGACGGGCGCGTCGAAGTGAAACTCCACATGGCGTACGGCCCGCTCGCGCAGGGCGGCGACGTCCTCCACCGCGACCAGCCGGCCCGCCCGCACGATGCCCACCCGGTCGGCGACGTGCTCCACCTCGGCGAGGACGTGCGACGACATGAGCACGGTCCGGCCGGAGGTGCGCACCTCCCGGAGCATCGCGAGGAACTCCTGCTGGACGAGAGGGTCGAGGCCGCTCGTCGGCTCGTCGAGGATGAGCAGCTCCGGCTCGTGCATGAACGCCTGGATCAGGCCGACCTTCTGCTTGTTGCCCTTGGAGAGCTCGCCCATCCTGATCGACAGGTCGGCGTCGAGCCGCTCGGCCAGTTCGTCGATCCGCGCCCGGCTCACGCCGCCCCGGACGTCGGCCATGAAGGTGAGGTAGTCGCGGGCTCGCTCCCGGCCTTCGAGGGCGAGCTCGCCAGGGAGGTACCCGATCCGGGCCCGGACCGAGGAGTCCCGCGTGTCCGCGCCGAGGACGGTGGCCCGGCCCGACGTGGGGCGGATGACGTCCAGGAGCAGCCTGATCGTCGTTGTCTTCCCCGCGCCGTTCGGACCGAGGTATCCGAAGACCTCCCCCGGCTGGATGTCCAGCGTGAGGTCCTCAAGGCCCTTCCGCGTGCCGTAGAACTTGGTGAGTCCCTCGGTCTCCACTACTGCTGTCATGCCCGCCATGGTCCTGCGGCGGGCCGTCCCGGCATATACCGATCATCGGACAGTTGGGCGCCCGTTCCCTTCCCACATCCGGCAATCGGTGGGCGTCACACGGCCGTGGTGCCGGGGGCTCCCGGGAGGCGGTGCCGATAGCGGGAGACAAGGCGGTAGCCCGTCTCGGCCACCCAGCTCACCGGGGGCACGAGCATGATCCGGCCGGCCGTACGCCATCCGGGGTTGGGCTGGAGGGAGAGCATGACCGCGATGGCGCGAGCGCCCGAGGCGTGCAGGCCATTCGGCCCGACGAGCTGGACCGACGCCGCCGCCTCGCCTCGGGTCAGTCCGAGCGCCCCGAGATCGGCGAACTGCCAGGCGCGCACGCCGGGCATGTACGCCAGGGACTTCCGCCCCACATTGACGCACATCTGACAGAAGGCACAGTCTCCGTCGAAGAGAAGCACGATCTGGTTGTCCCGGCCCACACCCCCAAGCTACCAACCCCCCTCAGGCGTGATCATGCACAGGTTCCCAGAGCTCACCCGTGACCTGCCCCTCCTCTGGGCGTGATCATGCGGAGGTTCCCCGAAGGGCATCGGACCAGCGCCGATACCGGTCGTGATCATGCGCAAGGCCATGCCCGGCGAATCCGGGCGGTGACCGTCAGGGCCACGGCCGACAGCGACACCGCGCGTGCCAGCCGTACGGACCGGCGGATGTCCGCGACGGCGGGGCGCGGGCCGTCGCCCAGTTCGGGACGGTGCTCCACCCGGCCGCCGTAGTCGTTGGCGCCGCCGAGCCGTACGCCGAGGGCCCCCGCGAAGGCGGCCTCGCACCGCCCGGAGTTGGGGCTGGGGTGACGGTGGCCATCGCGGCGGAGCATGGCCAACGCGCGGCGCGGGGATCCGCCCACGGCGGGCGCGAGGGCGACGGTCAGCAGGCCGGTGAGCCGGGCAGGCACGAAGTTGGCCACGTCGTCGAGCCGGGCCGACGCCCACCCGAACCGTTCGTAGCGCGGCGACCGGTGGCCGACCATGGCGTCCAGCGTGTTGATCGCCCGATAGGCCAGCAGGCCGGGCACCCCGGCGACCGCGCCCCAGAAGAGCGGGGCGACGACGGCGTCGGAGGTGTTCTCGCCGATGGACTCGACGGTCGCCCTGGCGAGATCACCGGCGTCAAGATTGGCGGGATTACGGCCACACAGGTGCGGCAGCCGCTCGCGGGCGACCGGGAGATCGCCGGCCTCAAGGGCGCGCGCCATGTACGCGCCCTCCCGGGCCAAGGTAGTCCCGCCGAGGACGGCCCAGGTGGCGGCGGCGGTGATAACCGTCCGGGCGACAGGGCGCGAGCGGGTCAGCCGGTCGGCGATGACGCCGATGCCGGCGGCGGTGCCGACGCATAACGCGGTAAAGGCCACCCCGCGGCGACGCGAGTCACGATATATCCGCTTTTCTAGGGTGGCCGCCCGACTGCCGAACACGGCCACGGGATGACCTCGCCTCGGGTCCCCCGCCACGGCGTCGATCGCCGCCCCTAGCAGCATCCCCGCCGCGGTCGCGCTCCTCATGCCCTTGATCACGCGGGCATTCTTCCACTCAGATCAGGTGGGAGTGGAGGGAGTCTTCGTGGGCGTCGAGCCACGCGGCCGCCCTTCTCATCCGCTGTCCGGCCCCTTCGGCCCACAGGACGGCCCAGCCTCCCCCGTGGGTCTGAGCCCTGTTCCGCATGGCCGTATAGGACCGGCCGAACCTGATCCGGGCCGTCTCCAGCAGCCGCAGCCGGTCCCTACGGCCCAAGCCGTACGCGTCGGCGAAGAGCCGCAGGCGTGCCCCGACGTCGAGGTGGCGCTGGAGCGGGTCACGGTCGATCGGGTCGGCTATCGGCGCCCAGTGCCGCAGCGTCGTGACCACGTCGAAGAGCCGCGTCGTCGGCCGGGCCATGTCGAAGTCGATCAAGGCGTACGGCACCAGCCGCGACGCTCGTGGGTCCTCGCGGAAGACGACGTTCTCGGGAGTGATGTCGCAGTGGCCGATCAACTCGGGCTCGTCGTCCGGGGAGGACCCGACCTCCCAGATCGCGCCCGGCGGTGGTGTGAAGGACGCCGCCGCGTCATGGAACCGCCGCAGCAGACGGGCGAGCTCGACGAGCGACTCGTCGCTGACGGCGTGGTGCGGCAGGGGACGCGTCGGCACCTCGCCCTCGACGTACGTCAGGATCTCCCGGCCGAGCCCGTCGATGCCTACGACGCGTGGAGCGCCCTCGAAACCGGCCACCTCCAGGTGCCTGAGCAGCGCGTGCACTGAGGGTGAAGAAGCCCGCATGGGGCGCCTGACCGTGCCGCCTACTCGCACGACTCCCTCAGTGACATCACCGGTGAGGGGGATCTCAGAGGGGGCCGTGCGCGCGAACATAGCCATCCACCTTAGCGGTCGCAGCCTCGCCCGGAGCCTGACCTGCGCCAAGACGGCATGTCGGGAGAAGGAGCCACAAGCACGGGTTGATGCGAGCCATAGGCGTCGACTGCGAGCGCCGTAGATCGATGAGTGCCGGGTTCATGGCGACCCCTAGGATGATCGGCGTGCGAATCGGTACGCTCGGCGCCGCCCGGATCACCCCCGCCGCCCTGGTGAGGCCCGCCCGGCTCGTTCCCGGTGTCGAGGTGGCGGCGGTCGCGGCCAGAGACCGGTCACGGGCCGCCGCCTTCGCGGCGAAGCACGGCATCCCGGTCGTGCACGACTCCTACGAGGCGCTTGTCGCCGACCCGTCGATCGACGCCGTCTACAACCCGCTGCCGAACGCGCTGCACGCCGAGTGGACCATCCGGGCGCTTGAAGCCGGCAAGCACGTCCTGTGCGAGAAACCGTTCGCGTCCAACGAGGCGGAGGCCCGTACGGTCGCCGAGGCCACGGACAAGTCCGGCCTGGTCGTGATGGAGGCCTTTCACTACCGGTACCACCCGCTGGCCGAACGGATGCTCTCGATCGTCGGCGACCTGGGCGAGATCCGGGAGATCGAAACGTGGCTGTGCTTCCCACTCCCCCGCTTCTCCGACATCCGATACTCGCTGCCACTCGCCGGCGGAGCGCTCATGGACGCCGGGTGCTACGCCGTACATTGCGCGCGCCTGCTCGGCGGAGGTGAGCCCACCGTCGTGTCGGCGCGGGCTCTGCTCCGATCGCCGGGGGTGGACCGCGCGATGACGGCCGCGCTGGAGTTCCCCTCGGGGGCGTCCGGCCGCGTGCACGCCTCGATGTGGTCGTCGCAGGTACTCAAGATCGCGGCCCGGGTCATCGGTTCGCGCGGTGAGATGCGGGTCCTGAACTTCATCGCCCCGCAGTTCTTCCACCGCCTGTCGTACACGGTCGACGGCGTCACGCGGCGGGAACGGGTCGCGGGAGACGCCACGTACACCTACCAGTTGCGGGCGTTCGCGAAAGCCGTTCAGACCGGGGAGGGCAACCTCACGCCGCCGTCGACTTCGATCGCCAACATGGCCGTCATCGACGAGATCTACCGCAAGGCCGGCCTGGCCCCACGAGGCACCATCTGAGGCCCCTGCCGGAAACCGGGTGTGTACTCACTCGTAGGATCATGCAGAATTAGGCACGAGCGCCCTTAGCTCAGCCGGATAGAGCATGGAACTTCTAATTCTTCAGACCTTCAGATGGTGTGCGGCAACCCCATCGTCGCAGCTAGACCGCACGTTCCCCGTGTCGGTGTAGGTAATCCGATGCTCTTTCGTCGCAGCAGCTCAGCGGCGCCGAGGACGGAACATTATGTCCATTCGTCCCGTTTCGCGCCCCGCCGAATCCGACCCCCCCCGCCACGCCTTCAACGCCGCCGCGCACGCGCCGGGACCGCGTCACCGACGTCTGCCGAGCTCGCCGCGAACCTCGCCCGGTTCTTCAACCGCCTCGAAGACCACATGGCCGACGACCCGGCCAACCTCGTACTCGCCGACGAGCTCACCGCCTACCTCCGCGACTGCAAGCTCCGCGCGATCGCCCGCGCCGCCCGGGCGGCCGACGAAGGCGGCGACTACACCCTGGGCGACATCATCCGGATCCTCGGCATCACCAAGCAGTCCGTGCACGAGCTGATGCGCAAGGGCCAGGCGCTGCTCGCCGCCAAGCGGGCCAGGCCCGGGGTGGCCGACCTCCGCGAGCGCCGCCGCCGACGGCTCGACGAAGCGGGCATCGGCGAGCGGCGTGAGGCCGCCCGGTGACGCTGCTGGGCATCAGCCCTCGCGGCTTGCCCCCTCTGGCCACACTACGGTGACGGGCAAGCCTCGGCGTCGCGCCTCGGCCACCACATCGGCGGTCCCCGACCGGCCCCCTGGCTGCCCATCCCACACCGCGACCAGCTTGTCGACGCTGCCCAGCACGGCTTCGTTGGCCGACTCGTACGCGTCGCGATTGGCGTGAGGGTGGTCCATCACCCGCACCTGTGAGGCCCGGGAGACGAGCGCGTCGAACTGGTCAGCATGATCTGACTTGACCTTCGCCTCTCGGTAGTCCTGCGACGGAATAACGACCTCCAGGGCGCCGCCGACCGAGAGAACCGCCTCGGCGAACACCGAATCCGCGCCCCGAGCAATGCAGGACACACCCACGAGTCGCTCGTCCACCTGCTCACGCAGGAGATCGCACAGGGCGTCGAACACAAGCCGCTGCGTGCCGTTGGTGATGTTGGTGTGGCCGGTGACGCCGATACGCATAATGTCCCTCTCGAATCGGGGTCAGTTTGCCGTAGCTGCCTGCAGCCGCGCCCGGAGGTCAGCGACTCCCGCCGTCGGCCGTTCGGCCAGAGCCTGGTCCAGGTGACGCAGCTGAGCTCGCACACGGTCGGATGTAACCCGCCCGGCCGCGGCCGCCGCAGCGCCCCCCGCGATCACGGCGGCGTCGACGTTACCCCGGATCATGTGAGCATGTACCAGCCCGGTGTAGTCCAGAGCGAGACTTCGACCGGCAGAGCGGCCCCGCAGGTCGATGGCACGCTGGATGTAGGTCACGGCCTCGTCGGCGAACCGGGCGTCGTTCCGGGCCAGGTCGAGGTACCGGCCGCCGGTGACTCCCGCCAGTTCGGCCTCGTCGAAAGAACCGCCCTCGTCGTCACTGGCCCCGGCGAGCGCCTCTTCGGCGGTTCCGGTAGCGCGGCGAAACGCTTCGACGCGGCCAAGCCCTGCGTAGGCCCAGGCTTCACGGGTGTGGAGCATGGCGCACAGGCGCCCAGCCCCGCTGGCGCGGGTGCCGTCGAGGGCCAGCCGCACCAGTTCGAGAGCATCCCGAGGCTGGTCGAGGTACAGCAGTTGCCGCGCCATTCATGACCATGAACGGGCGCGACGGTATGGCAGGCTCCCAGGCCCCACGCTGTCGCGCCTCCAAGTCGCGCGTCCCGGACCTGGGGGGACCTGGGAAGTGCGCGCGGCGGCGGCAGGATCGCGCGTCGTTCCTGCCGCCGCCCACGGAGAAAACTGAGGCGGACCGTGGCCACGTGGGATGACCTCGTGCACGAGGCTGGCCGCGCTCTGGCCGCAGGAAAGCCGCACGAGTTCCAGATCACGGGCCAGGTCGCAGAGCTGGCCAACAAGTTCAACATCCCGGTCGACACGCTGCGGGTCATCCTCCTTACCGAGGCGTTCGCCTTGTACATCGCTGAGGTGCGCCGAAGCATGGTGATCCGCCCCTGAGCTGCCCGGCCGGTTGTCCTCGTTGGCCAACATGCGACCGGCCGGGCTGGGCCGCCTCCTGTACGCCGTGGGGGCTGGTGGGAGGCGGCCCCCTGAAGCTGCTCGCCTGCCGCGGATGGTCCCCCGTCCCCGCGGCAGGCGGGCCACCAGACCGGCCCCGAGGTAGCGCGCCCAGCTAGGGGCCACGAGTGCCCCTGGAGGTGGCACGTGCAAGAAGATGCTCGCCGCCGCGCTGCAGGCGGAGGTCGACGCCTATATCGCCGCTTTCGCCGGAGAGCGTGACGAGGCCGGCCGCCGCCTGGTCGTCCGCAATGGCTACCACCAGCCCCGCGAGATCCTCACTGCGGCCGGTGCGATCGAGGTCAAGGCCCCTCGGGTCAACGACAAGCGCATCGACGAGGCCACCGGTGAGCGCAAGCGGTTCTCCTCGGCGATCCTGCCCGCAAGACGCCCCAGCTCACCGAGGTGCTGCCGCTGCTGTACCTGCACGGCCTGTCCTCCGGCGACTTCGTTCCCGCGGTGGGGCAGTTCCTCGGCTCGAGCTCGGGCCTGTCCGCCTCGGTGATCACCCGTCTCACCGAGCAGTGGAAGGGCGAGCAGCGCACCTTCGCCGCCCGTGACCTGTCGACCGTGGACTACGTCTACCTGTGGGTCGACGGCATCCACGTCAACATCCGGCTGGAGGAGCACAAGGTGTGCCTGCTGGTGATGATCGGCGTACGCGCCGACGGCCGCAAGGAACTGCTCGCGCTGACGGACGGCTACCGCGAGTCCACGGAGTCGTGGGCCGGCCTGCGCGACTGCAAACGACGTGGGATGAGGGCGCCGGTGCTGGCCATCGGGGACGGCGCGCTCGGCTTCTGGGCCGCGCTGGGAGAGGTGTTTCCGCAGACCAGGGCCCAAAAGTGCTGGTTTCACAAGATTTCTAACGTCCTGGGGTCGATGCCGAAGTCGGCGCACCCGGGCGCCAAGAAGGCGCTGGCGGAGATCTGGAACGCTGAGGACAAGGACCATGCCCTGGCCGCGGTGCAGGACTTTCAGGCCGCCTACGGCGCCAAGTACGTCAAGGCCGTCGCCAAGGTGGTCGACGACCTGGACGAACTGCTGGCCTTCTACGACTATCCGGCCGAGCACTGGGTGCATCTGCGTACGACCAACCCCCATCGAGTCCACCTTCGCCACCGTCCGGCACCGGACCAAGGTCCCCAAGGGGCCCGGCTCACGCGCGGCCGGGCTCGCGATGGCCTTCAAGCTGATCGAGTCGGCCCAGGCCCGCTGGCGCGCGGTAAACGCGCCCCATTCTCGTCGCCTTGGTCCGCGCCGGAGCGACGTTCGTCAAGGGCAGGCTCGTCGATCGGCCCGAGGAATCACCCGCCGTCGAGGACCGCTCCATAGCCGCCTAAAGATATTGATCCACAGGTCTTGACGATTGATCGGCATACCACTTTCATTCATCAACGATTCATGTGATGGTGATCACGCGACTATCAAAAGGCTTCATCTCATAGTCGGTAATTTCCCGTTCCCAATCGGAGAAAAGGAGAGTGCATGCGCTACCCTGTCCGCATCGGTATCGTGGCTGTGATGCTGGTGACCGCGATCACAACCGCCTTAGCGCCGCCCACTTGGGCCGATCCCGGATTTGTCGATGGGCCGCCTGATGGCGGTCAGCACAACTGGTGCCTCAGTGCCAGCGTCAGTCAAGCCCTCATCGCCCCCATACAAGCGTCCATGAGCTACTTGGACTCAGCATCGGACGTCAACGGCGTACCCCAGCACGTACCATGCCGACTCTCAGGCGGAAGCCAGACAGACGTCGTCTGGAAGGGATCATTGTTGGACCCAGGGGACATCGGATGGACGGGTTGCGAGTCCTGGTGGTCTGACCTCGCATCGTGCGACCGATACGGGGTTTACCTCGACAAGAACCAGATCGATTACTACGCCCTTTATCCCGCCAACGAATACAGGCATACCGCTTGCCATGAACTCGGGCACTCCGCAGGACTGTCCCACTACGTGAATGGGGACGAGCCTGGCGGGGTCAAGGACTGCATGATGAGCGGAGTGTGGGACGGCGGGCAGAGCTGGACGCGGACCTACGATCCCCACCACATCACATCCCACCTCAACGCCTACTTCTAAAGGAGGTGCGAAGCGCAATGAGGAAGATCCGCGTTTTTCTTGTTCTCGCCACAGCAACCGCTAGCTTCACGCTGGCAGGATGCGGCACCGACGGGGCTGTGACTCAGAGCCAGAGCTCTCTTCAAAGGGAGATTGATATCTCTGTCTTGCGAGTCGGCCACTACAACTACATCCCTTTCGACACCCCAGAGAAGCTGGCGACCAGTAAGGTTACGCAAGTGGTTGCCCAGGGCGAGGTGGCCGGATTCGCCGCCGGCCGAACGATCGTAGGTGCGGACCCAAACGACAAGCGTTACTACGTCGTCATGGATGTCAAAGTGACGAGGAAGCTCAAGGGAGTGGTCGGCACTCCTGCCGATCAAACCGGGCACGTCTACGTCGAGCTTTTCCGTGGGCCGGTCTGTAATGACACAATGCAACCCTGCCGATCGATCGACGACTTCAACCGCGCTATCCCTAGCGGGACCAAGATTCTTCTATTCGGCAACGACGGATCAACTCCCTTCGCAGTTGACGCGAACGGACACAGCGAGGGCGACGACGCCGGTCGCCCGAAGGGATCTCCCCTTCTGCGTCCCTATCCTCAGGGGCTACTGTTGGAGCAGACCACTGCCAGCGGCAAGGAAGTGCTAGGCGGACTAGAGGAAGACATCCCGAAGGGATGGCTCACTCCCTCCATCACAAAGACGGGTCTCGACGCCATCGCCGATCGCGTAGCTGCTGCTGGATTTAACGGTTAGCAATCAGCTGTACCAACGTATCCCTTAATAGGATGCCCCCGGGTTTCGGTGCGGGGGCATCCTGGGGACGCATGTCAAGCCTGGCCCACCTCTTGCCAGGTGTTTCACGGAGCATCGATGCCTTCTCGGTCCTGCTTGCGTCCCAGCCCAAGCCCTCCTGATATGCGCCCTGAGCTGATGCCGATACTCGGCGACCTTTTCATCGGCCTTACTGCGGGCGTCCTCATTGAGGGCGACCGCCGCACGCCGCTTGTAAGCATTCAGCAGTTTTGTGACGCCTCGTCGACTGGGTCCGCCGGTACCTCGGCCAGCATCAGCTCGCAGCGGCGGCCACCGCGTCTCTCGCCGCAGCCACCACCATCTATGGCGCGACCCTCGCCGTCAGGGAAATCCCACTGAGCCAGCCGCCCGCAACCACGACCGTTACCGCCGCCTCGGCGGCGCCCCCGTCATCACCGCACGTTGGCCGCAACCAGATCAACCCGACTCAGCGACCGGCGCCGAAACCGTCAGAAGCGCAGCCGGACGCAACCACCGCGGACACAACCACCGCAGATGGCCACGACGAGGACCGCCGCGACGCTCCCAACCCGATGGCCAACCCCAGCCCGACACCGTCACGCATCGAACTCAAGGACGACCCGCCACGTCCCGTACGGCCGACGCCAACCCTGCCGCCTGCCGTCCCGTCCGACGCTCCGGCGCACCTGCCCACGGCTCTGCCTTCCCCGCTGGAGTCCGCGTGCCAGATCGAGATCGATCCGCTTACGAAGGTCAAGACGTGTCTCGGGGGGTGATGTGGCTAGAGCCGGTCGCTGGGCGAGAGCCGAGCGTGGGCGTCCCTCGCCCGGCGCTGAGCCGTGGCCTGCGTGTAGCGGCGGACCATCTCCAGCGAGGTCCAGCCGCCCACATGCATCAGGTCGATGGGGTCGCCCCCGGCGTCCAGGAACGAGGTCGCCATGGTGGTGCGGAAGCGGTGGGTGTAGACCCCGGGGATACCGGCCTCCTTGGCGCGCCGCTTCAGCATCTGCAGGATGCCGGTCGTTGTCAGACGGCGGTCGCCCCCCGCCGCGGTGATGCCCCGCTCGGGCAACCACAGCCAGGGGGACTCGGCGTGCTTGTGCCGGGCCCGGGCGCGGATGTAGCGGTCGATGGCGGCCGCGGTCTTGCGTCCGATCGGTGCCATGTGCATCCGGCCGCCCTTGAGCCGAATCCGCAGGACGTGCTGAGATAGGAACACGTCGGTGAGCTCGTCGTCCTCGGGGTGGTAGCGCAAGCCGGCCAGGCCCGAGCCGCGCATGCCGTTGTCCAGGAGGACCCGCATGATGGCGGTGTCACGGCGGTCGATAAAGCTGGTGCCCTCGCAGGCCTTGAGCATGAGCTTGAGTTCGGTCTCGGTGAGGGGCTCGACCGGCTGAGCGACGACGTTGGGCGGCGCGACGTTGGCCATCGGAGAGCGGCCGTCCAGTTCGCCGTCGGCGACCAGCCAGTTGAACATGACCCGCAGGTTGCGGAAGTGCTTGTGGCCGTCGCCCGCGCTGCGAGCCCGGGTGTCGCCACAGGGGCAGGGCTTGATGCGCTTGTCGTCGAGCCAGCAGCCGTACAGGCGGGCAGCCAGGAAGGCGCGGACGTGCTTGGCCTGGATCTTTTCGAGCTGCTCGGGCATGTCATGCTTGTCGAGGTAGGCGATCAGAAGTCGCGCGGAGTGGAGGTAGCTCGTGATCGTGCCAGCGGCGAGCTTCTCGCCTTCGAGGGCCAGCTTCCACGAGGGGATGAGCTCTCGCAGGAGTGGGGATCTACCCATGAGGGAAACTCCAAATCCGATGCTGTTTCATCGGTGTGCGGCTATGCTACCTTAGGCCAAGGTCAGCAAACCTGCTGGTCATCCCCCAATTTCTAGCGCCCTTAGCTCAGCCGGATAGAGCATCGGACTTCTAATCCGACGGTCGGGGGTTCGAATCCCTCAGGGCGCGCTCACAATCATGCGATGACCTGCGATTTCTCGATCGAGACGGACTCGCAGCGAGAAGTTGATCTCGTATGGTCGCTCGTTGTTTGCTCGCGTGTTCCGTCGAGCACCCAACCATCGGACTTCGGCATCGGATTCTTTCATGATCGGGCACGGGTTGGGCAGCCGGTAGATCGCTTAGAGCCGGTGCGTCAAACCGGACCCCGAAGACGGTCAACGGAAGATGAAAACCGAACACCTCCCAGGCTTCGCCCCCCTTCCACGGCACGCTGACCGTCAAGAACCCCCAAGGGGCACCCAGGCGAACAAGTAGGGCGAAAGGTGACAATCCGCGCCAGAACTCGACAACCAGCGGACGAATAATCCGTAGGGCTGGTTCGACTACTCGACCCCCGTCAGGACATGTCTTTCCCACCGCTGGAGCACGCGGCCACCGCCATGTGGTTAAGCAACCGATCAGCTACCCTGCTGGGCGGGCCGGCGTTCGGGCATGACCCCAATGTAGGAACCAGTCAGGATCAGGAGGAGTCCAAGGACTGCCCACTCCGCTGGGTTCCTGAAACGAGGGTCAGGCAGTGACCACCGCAGCTCTGATAGCTGACAGCTCCCCGCCTCTCACAGTACGCGAATGGAGGAGATCAGCCGGTTCACGTCCGGAAGATAGTCGTGTGACGGGTCCGGCATGCTGACGAAGAGAAAGGCGGGACGTTCCCGCCCGATGTCGATCAGCACGAGAGTGTGCAGCTCGCTCCGGATGTTGGCGGTGCTCGCCTTCGGCCCGAACCCGATCCACCGGGTGATGACCCAGGCCTTCCGGCCGTCGATGGTCAGCGGTTGGGAGACCATGTCCCGATAGGTGGTGTCGGACGAGGGGATCGCCGTGAGGGCGTCCTGCTGGGCCAGCGCAGCCTGGAAGAGCCCGCCGTCGCCTTCGTAACGGTAGAGCAGCTCCGGATCCATCAGGCCGGAGCCGTACATGGCGAGCCAGCCTCGCTCGGGGCGAGAGTCGCGCAGGAGTGTGAACTTGCTCGCGTATGTTGGGCCCCTGTCCGGGCTCTGCGGGCCCCACCCGCCGCTCAGGCGGGCGTAGGAGATACCCGCCGCACGGTCGGTGAGCCGCCCGTTCACCGGGGAGGACCGGCCCGAATACCGCGGAAGCTTCATGACCCCGCCCAGCTGCGCCGGTACGTTGAAGACTTCCCCGGACGTCGAGGGCACATAGGTCGCCGGTTCGCCGATCGTGGCGCCGCATCCCGTGCTCTGACCGGTGTTGGCGGCGACGAGCCGGCCGTCGATCCGCAGATGGCAGCTGACCAGGACACCGCCCACCCCAGTGGCGATCACGGACACACGATCGCCGCCGTGAACGATGAAGTCCCGGCGCAGGGGAGCGGCGATCCTCGTCCGCTGCGGGTGCTCGGCACCGGGCAAGGTCAGCTCGACGTCGGCGCGGCCGGTCACGCCGATCTCGTAAGTCACCTCGCTCGACTGGAGGCCGTTCGAGTGCTGAGCCGGCACCGCGGCGTAGCCGAGCAGGATGAACGCCCCGAGGCCGCCTACCCAGCGGGGAACGGGACCGCTCAGGCGCCGTCCCTGACGCGACAGCCCCATCAGCTCGCCACCGCCAGACCCGGAGCCAGGGCGAGCCCGGCCTTGCGTGCCCGGCTGACGCTGGCCCGCAGCGTCTCCTCGATCCTGCGGGCCTCTTCGGTCAGTCCCGCGATCTGGGCGATCGCGAGCTCGTCCCGCACGGTGCTGGCGAGTAGTTCCTGATAGGCGGCACTTCGTCCGGACAGGTGCTGCACCGTCTTCCACTGTCGCAGCGCGTCGTCCGCCGCGCGAACCTGTGCCGCGTAGTCCTCGATCGCGCCGATACGCCGGGTGACCGCCTCGGTCGCCAGTGTCAGCGCCTCAGCCTGCGCGTCCAACATCTCGGCGATGCGCGGGTTGTCCCTATCTGGCACGGCCTCATGCTCCGCCCGCAGCCGGTCCACCCGCATGAGCGTGAGCGCGATCTCCCAGACCTGGGCGGGCAAGGTCACCGCGTTGCGGACGTCGTCGAGCATGCCCGCGGCGTTGACGTCCGATTCCAGCACGGCCGCCACCGCCATCTGCGCCCGTCCGAGCAGGCGGACTCCCGCCGCGTCGAGGTCCTGTGGCCGGACGTACCGCCCATGCAGGCTCCGCGCCAGCCGCGCGGCTGGCCCTTCCCCGCACCGGCCCACCAGGACGCCGAACAGGACCGGCATCGCACACCCGCACAGGACGAAGAACGCTCCCAGTCCGAGACCCCCAACTGCAGCGGCCACCGCCAGCCCCACCACGATGCCCTGAGCGACCAGGCCCACCGCTTTCACACGCCTGCCGTAGAACCAGCCCATCAACCCCGGCAGCAGAACCCACACCGGCGTGTGCACCAGGCACACGCCGACGTCCTGCCAGGTCCGCCCGCCGAACCAGGGCCTGCGTGGCAGCACTCCCGGCCCATGCAGCACCACGGCGTCATCGATCAGCAGGTTCCGCGCCCGCTCGGGAACCTCAGGATCGATCACCGGTTCCGGCACGCGTCCCACACTCGGCTCGCCCACATTAGTTCAGACGCCAGCACACGGCCGAAAGTTCTCCAGAGCTTGGCAGCCAGTCACTTGGAACGCTGGGGATCTTGAGGAAGTAGGCTGGAAACACCGATCGCGACGGCGTGCGAGTGAGCGGAGGCACCATGGCCCCCGTCATGGTCGATTAACCTGGCTTATTGCCGACTCTGCCCGGCAGAGCAACCATCCGCCCTCCTCATGACATTTTGGACCGCATGGCGCTCCGTGGGGTGGTGATGAGCGCGGCGGTCGACTCCGCTGCCGCCTTCGCGACCTCCGGGAAGACGCTGGTGTAGGTATCCCGGGTAAATGTGGACGAGACGTGGCCGAGGGTTTCCTGGACCACCTTCAGTTCCACTCCGGCGGCCAACATAAGCGACGCGGCGCCGTGGCGCAGGTCGTGCAACCGGATCGGCGGCAACTCGGCCTCGTAGCACAGCCAGGAGAACTGGTCGGAGACGTGCTGCGGGTGCAGCGGCCTGCCGTGCTCGTCGGTGAAGACGAACCCGCTGTCGATCCAGTCCTCTCCCGCCTTGAGGCGTTCCTTCCCCTGTCGTGTGCGGTGCTGTTTGAGGATCTGGAGGGTCTCGGCATCCGCGGCGATGACTCGGTCGCTGGCTTCGGTCTTCGGCTTGCCTTGCACGGGGGTCCAGCAGAGTTGCGTGATCTGCCAGTTGACTCCGATCGTGCCCGCGGTGAAGCTCACCTCGGGCCAGCGCAGCCCGACCGCCTCACCCCGGCGCAGCCCCCGAAGGGCGATCAACCGGTACAGCGCGTACAGCCGGTGGCGGCGCGCGTAGGCCAGGAATGCCGAGGTCTGTTCCGGGGTCCACACCATGACCCGTGAGGGCCGGGCGGTGCTCAGGTAGACGTTGACCACGTCGACCGCGCGTCCGGCCCGCCGCTGGTTCTCGGCGGCGCGGTTGACGGCGTGATCGGCCCGCCAGCGGGTAACCCGTTCCTCGGTCCACACGAGCCCTTTGGGTCGGGTGACCGGTGGGAGTTCGACCACGGCGGCGGGGTTGAAGTCGATCAGCCGGTCCTGCTTGATCGCCACGTTCAAGGCGTGGCGGAGGGTGGCGCGGATGCGGTGGATGGTGGCTGGGCCGACCGGCTTGCGGTATTTCACCTTCGCCCGCTCCTGCGGGTCGTCGCTGGCGCGGGCGGCGGCGATGACGTCGTTGAACTCTTCGATCGCGTCGAACATGCCGCTGATGTCGGACACTCGTAGCCGGTCCAGCCGGATGTTGCCGAGATAGGGGACGAAGTACAGCCGGACGTGCGTCTCATAGGAGCGGCGGGTGGTGGGGTCGATCCTCTTCTTCCGTTTGAGGAACTCGGCCATCCATTCCGCGACCGTAACGGTCCGGTCGAGGTCCTGATGGGTACGGACCTTCCGCCGCACCTCATCGACGGTCGGTAGCGCCCGGGTGTCCTTGAGGACCGACAGCATCAGCTCGCAGACCTTCCGCCGGGTGTGCGGGTCCTCATCCAACGCAAGTAGGCCGCGGGCATGGTCGAGTTCGGCCTCGGCGTCCTCCAGCGTCGCGAACCCGTGACGCCGCAGGGGGGTACGGCGGCGCCCGTCCGCGTGCGGGGGGAGTTCGAGCTGGTAGGCCCATTTGCCGTGCGTGGAACTCCACCGCTCCCCTCCCCCACCGGCGCGGCGGAGTTTCGGGCATTTCTTCCCGAGCTGCTTGCCGGTGGCCGCGTCGCGGCAGCCGCAGGTCTTGTAGGTGGTCCCGTTCGCCAACCTGTCTCACCCTTCCTCAGGTTCTGGACGGCGTGTGCCGTCGTCGTGGTAGCCGAGCAACGCCCACACCTCCCGCGTCGGCACCAGGTAGCTGCGTCCGATCCGCAGCACCCGGCAGGGGAACCGGCCGTCTTTGGCCAGCTGGTAGGCCTTGGTCCGGCCGATTCCCAAAAGCCGCCCTGCGGTGACCACATCGATCACCGCAGGCAGATCCCCCAGATCAGCCGCCCGCACCGTCGCTGTCATCGCCCACCCCCGCACGGGAGCGGGGCCGTCGCGACGGCGCGCAGGCGTGGCGTCGTTGCCGTGGCCCAGGCGGTCCAGCGGCCCCCACGTCGCCGCGCACGGGCGTGGCGGGGCGCGGGGACGCCGGTCGACCATGGCCGCCGGTATCGACGCCCATCTCTATGGTTCGCGTCAAGCAATATCCGCTGGTCAGGCATGCCGTGTCGCCGCCGGGCCCGTGCCGTCCTCACCGCGACCCCCGATCACCGGGGTGTGGTTTCGTCGGCGGGCGGCTTGCGGAAGATCAGCAGATCCTCGTGGGCGAGCGCGTGGATCGGCACGCCGCGTTCCCATGCCTTGCGTGCCTCGTGGAGCTGGAAGAACGACGCCCGGTTGACCACGATGCCGGCCGCATGCCGCCCTTGATGGATCGCCTCGACCAGGGTGGTGCCGATCCCGCACATCGGGTCGATCACCAGCTCACCGGGCTGCGTGTAGGTGGCGATGACCTTGGCGGCGATGGCGGGAAGCATCTTGCCCGGGTGCTTCATCGACTCCGGCAGATAGCGGCCTCGCCGCTGAGTACGCGAGGGATGTTGCCCCGTCGCCCATACAGATCCGTTCGGCTCGCTCATGGCTACTCCTCCTCTGCGCGCAGGTACATCCTGGCGGCGACGGGCAGGCTGGAAGGCTTGGTAAAGATCAACACGTCGGCATGCGCTCGCACGGCCATGAAGACATGTGGCGGGGCAACGGTCGCGCGTGCGACGGTGGCGGGAAGCAAGGACAGGACGATCCCGCGCCGCCTGACCGGGCCGTGGACCGCCACGATGTGCTGGAGATAGACCAGCCCCGCCCGCTGTGCCTCGCGGATGGTGCCGGGTACCGGGTCGTGCGGGCGACCATGGACCAGGTGCACGCCGGTCACGACCGCGAGATGGCCGCCGCGGGCAAGCAGAGCGGCGCACCCTGACAAGAAGCTCTCTTCCGGAGGGCCGCCGGCCGAGCATGCGCGCGTTCTGGTTTCGCACGTTCGGCGCAGGACGGCGAGGGCTGCTTCACCCCGTGGGAGAGCCATGGCGGCATTCGGGGCCTCGGCCCGTGCGACACGCTCCTCCACCGTGCGTCCATCGCCTTTGTCGCGGCTGTTGGGTGCCCACGTCCAAATGACGCCCGCCCTGTTGGTGTCCGTGACAACAGCCGAGGCGCGGCGGCCGAGGATTACCGCGTTGGCTACCAGCGTGTGGTCGGCGGGGTGGATGTCGACGACGAGCCCACCCGTCCGGGTGAAGGTCGTGATGAGCTGGCGGGCGAGCCGTCCGGTAACTGGCATGCAGCAGCCGTTCGGGCACGCTGTGGGTGACTGCCCCTCCGGGCTGGTCAGCCACACGCTGAGCGGCAAATGCCTCGGTTGGGAGGAATGAGTGGAGAAGTCCTGGAAGGAGTGGGGCGAGGTCGTCACGATGGTGTGGCCCGGTCACCCCGGCCACCTGATCCCTGTCACTCATTCAAATACCTGCGTAGGGATGCCTGTTGGGACAACGTCGCTCGAAGACGCGTGCACATCAGTACTGTTGCGGTGTCCCCAGGAGGCCGTCAGAAGGGCGTCGGCGGCAGTATGCGCGTCAGGTACGGTGTCCGCAATTGAGCGGACGGTGTGCGTCAGGTGTCAGGCGGTCGTCTTACACCGGCCGGGCGCGCGTTCGGGAAGGGGCGCGACGGTACGGGGCAGTCGGCGAAGTCCTGCGCGGACTTAGGGAGCTGGAGACCTCGCCACCAGGGCCCGTGGGCAATGGTCCGGCGCCGTCGGCTGAGAGCGTCGTCCGGCCCGCGTTGAGGCGCAACCGTACGGCCGGAGAGCCTGCTCAAGGGCATGGTGAAAGGGGCAGGCTGTCAACCGCGCTGGAGCTGGTGCCCGGGCCACTCGTGGGGCGTTCGGAGGGCAGGTGCGCTGGATGCTCGCACGCCGACTCGACAGGCCCACCCGTATCCCTGCCTGTCGGCACATCACCTGTGAAAGGTGCCGGCCCGCAGAATGGTCAATGCCGGGACAACTGCTTGAGGGCGGCCTGGCTTATCTGCAGCAGAGCTGAGCCGTCCATGTCGGTCTTCGCGAGAAACTCGATGCCCTGCATGACGCCAAGGAGCAGTCGCCCGAGCTCCTGGGCGTCCGCGCTCGGTTCGACCGTCCCCTCGTCCTGGGCTTCCTTCACGCAGGCGATCAGAAGATCTTCGACCGCTTGATAGCTGGTCCGCGCCCGGGAGACGACATCCGGATCATTGCTGTGCAGCTCGGACGTGCTGTTGACTAGAAGACAGCCGCGCCGCTGCGGGTCCTCCATGAATCCCTTGGCCACTCCCTCAACCAGCAGGGTCAGGCGTTCGAAGGCCGTACCGGGGCCGGTGAGGACCGCCCGGACTCCGTTCAGCTGTTCGTCGCGGTAGCCGTCCAGCACGTGCAAGAACAGCTGCCGCTTGTCGCCGAAGGCCCCGTATAGGCTCCCCTTGCCCAGTCCCGTGGCGTCCGTCAGGTCCTGCAGTGACGTAGCCGCGTAGCCCTGATTCCAGAACTGCTCGCGCGCAGATTTCAGTACCTGGTTCTCGTCGAAATTCCGCGGTCGTCCCATGTTCAACAGCATACGTTGTTCTTGACCTATCGGTCCAGATTATGAGGTCCCATCCCGGCCGTAGGGAGCGCAGGGAGGGCCGGGCGGCCTCTCCGTCATCGCCACACAGGGCGGCAGACCGCGCGATGGCGGGGGTGCGTGATGCATGGCTCCCGGTCGGAGCCTTTCGCGGCGCCCCTCGCGGACGGGCCGGCGTCGGCCAGCCTGTCGCTGCTCGGAGGTGTGGATGCAGTCACGTTTTTGTCCGTGCGGTCCACAACGTGGTTCTTTACCGTATAGTCCATAACCGGGCCTGGGACCGTCCGGTTCGGACTGTAATGCGGTAGTGACACTTGGTGCACGTCTTCTGGCGTTCGCACCAGACAGGAGTAAACGATCATGGGACAGCTTGACGGGAAGACGGCAGTCGTCACCGGAGGCAACAGCGGAATCGGACTGGCCACCGCCAAGCGATTCGCACGTGAGGGCGCGCACGTGTTCATCACGGGCCGCCGGCAGAAGGCTCTCGACGCCGCGCTGGTCGAGATCGGTGGGGAAGCCACCGCTGTCCGGGGCGACGTCGCAAACCTCGCGGACATCGACCGCCTCTACGCGGCTGTCGCCGAGCAAGGCCGGTCCATCGACGTACTGTTCGCCAACGCGGGCGGCGGTGAGTTCGCCCCTCTTCAGCAGGTCACCGAGGAGCACTTCGACGCCACCTTCAACATCAACGTGCGAGGCATGCTCTTCACAGTTCAGAAGGCCATTCCGCTGCTCAATGACGGCGCCTCGGTGATCCTGACCGGATCGACTGCCGCCACCTCAGGCGGCGCCGCCTTCGGCGTGTACGCCGCGTCCAAGGCCGCGGTCCGTTCCTTCTCCCGCACCTGGGCCAACGAACTCAGCGGCCGCGCGATCCGAGTGAATACCCTGGTGCCCGGCCCGATCGTCACCCCGGGCATCACCGGCCTGGCTGCGGACGCCGACCAGGCCGCGAAGATGAGGGACGTCTTTGCCAGCCAGATTCCGCTGGGCCGGATGGGGCACCCGGACGAGGCCGCAGCTGCCGCACTGTTCCTCGCCAGCAATGAGAGCAGCTTCGTCACCGGATCCGAGCTGTTCGTAGATGGCGGACTCAACCAGATCTGATTGAAGCCATACAGCCGGCGGAAGCGGCAGAAGACACGAGGCCTTCCCCCGGCAGGGCCCCACAAGGCACGAATCACCCCGAGCCCCTCCGCCGCTGCGGGAAGGACCCGTCACCGACGCTCTTGCCCATGGTGACGGCTAGCAGTCCGCCGCTGCGCCCATGGCAAAGACGCCTGCTTCTGAGCACCGGCACCGGCGTAAGCAACATGAGTGGGGCCCGGTCGTTAGCGGCCGGACCCCACTCCTATGGTGCCGTGCGCGTCAGATCACCACCGCTACCCTCCTCCGCGGCCGTCGCCCACGCCCGTGCAGAGCGTGACGAACCCGAGCAGCCACAGCACCAGGATGGCGGGCGCCACCCGCCAAAGGGACTTGACGGCGAACCCGCACCGAACGGGACGCGTGAGAAAGCAGAACGAGCAGCAGGGAAGCCATGGTTGTCGACGTCGTGTGCCGTGGCCTGCCCTGCTGCAGCTCCTTCAGCCCGTAGCCCGCTGAACCGAACCAGAGGATGTCGAGCTGCTCAGCCGGATCTGCACGGCGGCCGGCGACGCCGGGTTCGGGTCCGACGCCGGCCTGCCCTCCACGACCGGCGGCCAGCGCGCAGCACGGCATCCGACGGGAGGGCCTTGCTACTACAGCGCAAGGTCAGTGAGGACCAGCACGCGCTCGTAGGTGTAATCCATCATGGCGTCGACGCCCTGGACGCCGGCGCGCTGCGGCGGGTCCAGGACGCCGACCGCGCCCGGGACGAGGCGCTGGCCGAACGCGACGCCGCCCTCGCCGGCCAGGAGACGGCCGAGACCGCCCGCCGCCGAGCCCTGGGCAACGAGCGCGAGGCCGCCGAGGCCCGCCGGCGCGCCGAGCGCGTCGCGGCCGCGGCCGCCGATAACGAACGGCGGGCGCTGGCCGAGGCCGGAGCCTTCCGGGCGCGGGCCGCAGCCGCCGAGACAGCCGCCGACCAGGCCCGCGAACGGCTCACCGAAAAAACCGAGGAGTTCGAGCGGGAGCTCGCCCACGCCCGCGCCGAACTGGAGACCGAACGGGCCCGGACCGAAACGCTGCGCGCCGAGCTCGCCCAGCAGCAACGCGCCCTCGCTGAGGCGCGCGAAGAGCGCGCAGCGGAGCGGACCGCGCCGAGGGCCTGGGCCAGGAGCTGGCGGCCGCCCGCACCGCACAGCTGGCCGAGACCGCCGCCGCCCTCGAGCGCGCCGAACAGGCGCTGGCCGAGGAGCGGCGCGCGGCCGCCGACCGGATTGCCGTGGCGGCCAGCCCATGACAACCGACACCGTCGAAAAGCTTCGCCTACACAGCCTTCACAACGTGACGATTACCGTCAGTGACCTCGACGCGTCGATCCAGTGGTGGAACCGGGTGTTCGGCCTCACCCTGCTGGCGAAGTCCCGCTTCGACGCCATCGGAGCCGACGTCGCATTCCTGGAGGGCCCCGGATTCCGGCTCGAACTCCTTCAGTCTGCAGACGGCGTGCGGATCCCCGAACTGACGGCAGAGCCCCCCGCCCACATCCGCCCGATCGGCAACAAGGCCCTGGTCTTCCACGTCGAGGACCTCGCCAGCGTGACCCGCACCTTCCGTGACCTGGGCGTGCCGACCGTCTGGGAGCAGATGGACCTCGGCGACGGCAGCATCTCGACCGCGATCCGTGACAACGACGGAAATCTCATCAACGTCTTCCAGCAGGTCGCAAGCCCGATCGGCTGACACGGCGAACCGATCGCGCTCCGTCCATCCAGCCGGCACAGGACCGGACACTCACTGTGGAGACGGCGCGCGATCGCCCTGGCCGCCGAGCCAGGTTCAGCCGCTCCGAACGCGGCTGTCCGGGACGCGGTTCGGGAGCGCCGCCGGACCGATGCCTGACAGGCGGGGAAGTGGCCCGTCTCGTAAGGTGGTCCAAGACGACGCCGCGGTCGCTTGCACGGTCAGGAGAAGCCAGGGTTACGCCACCCCAGGAACTCCCGGGCACGGTCACCCACCCGCCCTGAACATCACCGCTGGCGGCGGGCGGTAGTCTGACAATCACCCGTCGTACTGCTCGTTCTGTGGCACGGGGAGGACAGAGTATGGGATCCGACATTGACGTGCTGGTCGTCGGTGCTGGTCCAGCGGGGTTGCTGCTCGCAGGTGATCTGGCCGAGGCCGGAGTGCGCTGCACCGTCGTGGAACGGCGGGAAGGGGAATCCGAGCTGACACGTGCATTCGCCGTCCACGCCCGAACGATGGAGCAACTGGACGCCCGCGGCCTGGCCGACGACCTGCTGCTGACCGGCCTGCGCAACCCGATCCTGCAATTCCTGCGGATCGATCTCTCGCACCTGCCGACCCGATACCCCCACGTACTCGTGACGCCCCAGTACAACACCGAGCGACTGCTCCTGGCTCGCGCCCTGACACACGGCGTGAACATCATGCGGGCCCACGAAGTCACCGGCGTCCAGCAAGACCCCGCCGGTGTCGACGTCACCGTGAAGACACCAGCCGGCACTGAACACAACCTGCGCGCGGACTACGTCGTCGGCGCAGACGGACGGAACAGCTGCGTGCGCCAGTCCCTCGGCCTCCCGTTCCCCGGCCGCTCCGCCGTTCGCTCCATGATGCTCGCAGACGTCCGCATGGCCGAACCGCCAAAGAAGCCGCCCACCGTGGCAGCAATCGGAGACGCCTTCGCCATCGTCGTCCCGTTCGGCGACGGCTGGTTCAGGGTCATGGCCTGGAATCGCCACCACCCCATGCCCGACACCGCATCGGTCGACCTGGAAGAAATCAAAGACGTCGCCCGCCAGGCGCTCGGCAGCGACTTCGGCATGCACGACCCCCGCTGGCTCTCCCGATTCCACAGCGACGAACGCCAGTCACCCCACTACCGAGTCGGCCGAGTGTTCCTCGTCGGCGACGCCGCCCACGTCCACTCCCCCGCCGGCGGCATGGGCCTCAACACCAGCATCCAGGACTCCGCAAACCTGAGCTGGAAACTCGCAGCCGTTCATCGCGGCCGCGCACCAGACACTCTGCTCGACAGCTACCAGAACGAACGGCACCCGGTAGGTCACCGGGTTCTGCGGATGAGCGGCGCACTGCTCCGCGGCGTCCTCACCACACCACGGGCACTGTGCGGCCTCCGTGACCTCTCAGCACGTACAGTGCTGCAAACCCCACCAGTGGCCCGCCGACTGGCCACAGCAATCTCGGGAATCGACATCTCCTACGCCGCACCGGCCGGTGCACACCCTCTCGCCGGCAAGCGAGCACCTGACATCCCCCTCACCGACGGACGCAGACTCTACGAAGCCCTCCGCAAGCGACGGTTCATCCTTGTCACCCCGGCCGACACCGAACGCCTCCCCTCACTCATCACAGAGTGGGCCGGCGAGGTCGAAATCGTGTCACCCAAGGGGGCCACCAAGAAAAGCGTTCTGGTCAGACCAGACGCCTATATCGCGTGGGCCATCTCGGACGAGTCGCCTGAACGTCGCATCGACGCCGCCCGTCAAGCACTGACCGAATGGTGCGGGGTAGCCGGGTCTGGCGGGCAGTGACGGGTCTTGGCTGCGGCGAACTCGGCCGCGATCGCCTGCTGCTCGGCTGCGGCGACCAGCACCCGGGTCAGGTGCACGGCCGTCAGCTCGGGCGGGGCGCCGGCGGCGCCGGTCACCGACCGGCCCAGCTGCGCCAGGATCGTGGTCAGCTCGGTGACGCCGAGCGGTGGGGTCGCCTGTGCGGTCATTGCCGTGTCAGTCTTCCTCGTCGTCGGGAGCATCAGGGTCGCGGAGCTCGCGGATGGCACCGGGTTCGATGTCGGGCAGGGAACGAGTACGTCCCATGCACCCCCAGATGCTTGCGCACGAACGGGGACAGCCGTGCGGCGTCCTCCTCCCGTACCGGATAGTCCTGGGCCTTCAACTGCTCGATGGCGGCGTTCAGGTACACCGTGGTCCACAGCACGACGCAGTTGAGAACCAGGCCCAGGACACCGAGCTGGTTCTCAAGTCCGCGTTCGTAGTGGTGGAACAGCTCACCCTTCTTGCCGTGGCAGATGGCGCGGGCCAGGTCGTGGCGGCCTTCTTGGAGGTTGCGGATGTGCTTGATGTCGCGGCGGTAGGTCTCATCGACGTCGACGTAGGCCAGAATGTGGAGGGATTTGAAGATCCTGCCGTAGGCGGCCAGAGCCTCACCGAGGGCGGTGGGGTGTCCGTCGCGTTGCAGCATCGTCACCACGTCGTAGGCGCGGACGGTGCCGGTGTAGATCGAGGCGATCACCCGCAGGATGTCGCCCCAGTGCTTGCGGATGCGGGCCGGGTCGATCTTGCCGCGGGCGAAGGTGTTCAGCGGCCCGTAGTCAGCCTCAGCGTTGATCCGCCAGCCCTTCTGGTCGGGCAGGTCGGCCAGCGCGGGCCGGTAGGAGATCCCCAGCAATTCGAGGACCCCGAACACCAGGTCGCTGTACGAGCCGGTGTCGGACACCACGATCTGCGGAAGCTCCCCGCCGTCCAGCCCGAAGATCACATCGACCATGTGCAGGGAGTCGCGGACCGTGCCCGACACCACCTTGGCACCACCCGCACCGTCGCGCCCGGCCTGTCCGCGTGCGGAGCGTCACACACGCCATCAGGCCCACATAGCGGTCCTGCGCACCTGGGAGAAGGGCAGGCACCGCCCCCGTGCCCGCTGTCAGGGGAAGGCAGCGAACGGCACGGAGCCTCACAAGCTCATCGGTAGTAGTCAGCGGGAATGCCGGCTGGTTGGATCGGCGGGCCGGTCCTCTTGTCGGGCCATTCCGCATCGAAGACAGACAGGATCCCCATGAGTGCGGTTAGCCCGGCCCGAGGGACGCGGCCACCGCTCATCAATCCCTGGGGGTCGCGCTGCTCGCGCGTGACGATCTCCATCGTCACCCCCATCGTCCGGGCGGCCGTCAGTCTCGCGAACCGCGCGGGACTTACCGTCGGAAAGCTTTCGATGCCTCCGGCGGGGCTCAGGTTCCACGATGATCGCCCGCGCTCACGCCGAGACCGTAGGTGGTTGCGAAGCTGATCGTCCCGTCGCCATCGCCCCAGGACAAGCCGAGCAGACCAGGGCCCGCTTCCCCTTCGGGTGGGACGACGGCGACGGAAAGATCAGCATTCACCGCGCGTCATGCGCGCTTACCAGAGGCCGCGTGTCATGCGCGCTTACCAGAGGCCGCGTGTCACATCGCAGATAAGCCCCCAGAGCCCCCGAAGCGCCAAGATCCAGAGGATCACTTCCGGAAGCACTTCGTCCCTCATCTTGCGGTTCGCCGCAAGGACGGCCTCCCACCTGGACGGTTCCTGACCCACGGCAATCACCCTTTCGTGATCGCCTCTTCAGGGAAGGTGGAGCTCCTCCCGCCAGTCGCTCTTTGGCGAGAAGGTGGCACCCATCCGAGACAATCAGATCGGTGATCCCGAAGGATCGCATCCTTTCAAGGTGGTGTAACGTTCATGGGTTCTCCTGATCGGAGCCCAACCTTTGAAGCCAACCTCAGGTTAGCTCACTGGATGGCGGTCCGCGCAAAACAGAACCATTTCGTGCCCTTCCTCGTCGTTGCCGGCTCATAGTCCCCGAGCTTCGTCCCCGCCGCAGCGATCCGGAGAACGACGCGGGCTGACACCTCCGCCCGGGTTTGTACAGACAGGATCCGAGCTGCTGATGCGTTTAGGTTGTCGTTCAGTCATCCACCGGGCAATACGCGTGTGACAAGATCCAAAATATGCCCGGAAGGATCTTGCTCCACCGAGCAAGCTGTCAGAAATCACCTGCAGGTCAGGATCACGCGCGAAGCAAGAGCGCAAAATCCACTTCTAAAATCCGACGGTCGTTCGAATCCCTCAGGGCGCGCTCACGATCATGCCGATGACCTGTGGTTTCTCGATTAGGAGTGACCGGCGATAAGGTGATGACCGGGCGGCTTCCGATTGGCAGAGATACGAACAGGCACGGCCCTGAGTGATCAGGGAGTTCTCTACGCTCAGTGATCACCGAGGTCATGACCGGGGTGTCCGGATCGCCTCGATCTGCAGCGGAGCGTTCATCCTGGCGGATGATCGCAGACGCGGCGGCGTTCAGTGCGGAATCACCCAGCCCGGCGCCCAGGTCCCGCCGGCGTCGTGGCCGGCCGCTGTGGCGGCGAGGTGGGCGCGGAGGGTGGCCAGCGCTGGGTGGGGGTTGTCGCGGTGCCACAGGAGCGAGTGCGGGTAGACGGGCATGGGGCCGGTCACCGGGATGCGGCGCAGGCCGTGGCCGGCGGGCCAGACCAGGCGGGTCTGCTCCCCCATGAAGGTGGCCAGGGCCGGGGTGTCGGCGATGGTGTCCAGCAGCGCGTCGGAGCCGAAGTTGGGGCCGGTCGCCTCGATGGTGAGGCCGAACTCGGCGACGAGGTCGTCGTAGTAGGTGGCCCACTCGGTGCCGGGGACAAGGCCGGGCATCCAGATCCGGTGCCCGGCGAGCTGAGCGATGGTCACCGACCGGGCGCCGGCCAGTGCGTGGGCGGGGCCGGTGAGGAGCTGGAGCGGCTCGTCGAGCACCCGGACTGACTCGATGTCCTCGGAAAGGGGCCGGCCGGGCGCGGCGACGGCGCGGAAGGACGCGTCGATCGCACCGGACCGAATGGCGGCGACGGCCGTCTCTATGTCGAACAGCATCACCACGTCGAGGTCGATCTCGGGGTGTGTGCGGTGGAAGCCGCGCATCAGGCCCGACGCCGCGCTGCGCGAGGCGATCACGTCGACGCGCAGCGGACGGCTGCCGGCGCGCACGGACGCGACCGCGCGGTCGGCGACGCGCAGCAGCTCCCAGGCGTGGGGCAGGAACGCCTGGCCGTCGATGGTGAGCTGGGCGCCGCGCGGAGTGCGGGTGAACAGCCGCACGCCGAGGTTGCGCTCCAGCGCGGCGATGCGCTTGGAGACGGCCTGCTGGGTGACCGCCAGCTCGGCGGCGGCCTCCTGAAACTGCCCCGCGTCGGCGGCGGCGACGAAGGTCCGGACGGTGTCGAGGTCCATGCGGACACCCTATGGATACAACCGTTCGTTGTGGCCGGGCGGCCTTGCGTTGTTTGATCTCCTAATATGGCGCGCGCTTTGATGCTTGCGATCGCGGATCGGTTGTGCGAGTGAGTAGCGAGGAGCGTCGGGCATGAGGAACGGGCACCGGCGGGGACATCGGTTGGGGCGGCGGTTCGGGTGGCTCTGGGGAGCGTACGGGACCAGCGCGCTCGGTACGTGGCTCGCCTTCGGCGCGTTCCCGCTGATCGCGATCCAGGTGTTGCACGCCGGGCCGGCGGAGGTCGCGGCGTTGTCCTGCGTGGGGGCTGTGGTGGGCGCGGCCGTGGCGTTGCCACTGGGCCCCTGGGTGGAGTTCAGCCGCAAGCGGCCGGTGCTGATCGGGATGGACCTGGTGCGGTTCTCGGCGCTGTTGACGATCCCCGCCGCGTTCGCGCTCGGCGTGCTCACCTTCCTTCAGCTCCTGCTGGTCTCGGTCGTCATGGCGGCGGCCGAAATCACCTTCCGCGCCGCCTCAGGGGCGTACCTGAAGGCGCTGTTGCCGGGCGGGGACCTGCTCATCGCCAACGCCCGATTCGAGTCCACGGCCTGGACGGCCACGATCATCGGACCGCCGCTGGGCGGCGCGGCGATCGGGCTCCTCGGTCCGGTGGCGACGGTGGTGGCCGACGCGGTCAGTTACCTGCTCTCGGCCTTGGGTATCCGCGCGATGGGCGGCCAGGAGTCGCGGCCCGAGCGCCGGGAGGTCGCGCGCATGCGGGCCGGGGACCTGCTCGACGGTTGGCGGTACATCCTTGCCGACGCGACGCTGCGTCCGCTGTTCTTCAACACCGCTTTGTTCAACGGCCTGGTGATGGCCACCGACGCGCTGCTGGCCGTCCTGATGCTCGGCCGACTCGGGTTCGCACCGTGGCAGTACGGCCTCGCCTTCGCCGCGCCCTCGATCGGCGGGCTGCTCGGTTCACGGCTGGCCCGGCCGCTCGTCATCCGGTTCGGGCAGCACCAGGTCCTGGTCGTGGCCGGGACGCTGCGCGCGATCTGGCCCGTCGGCCTGGCCTTCCTGGGGCCGGGCACCGGAGGGCTGCTGCTGGTGATGGGCGTCGAACTTGGGCTCATCTTCTGCTGCGGGGTCTTCAACCCCGTCTACGCCACCTACCGCCTCGAGCGCACCGCGACCGACCGGGTCGCCCGCACGCTGTCCGCCTGGGCGGTGACGACCAAGGCCTCGACCGCGCTCCTGACGGCCGTCTGGGGCGTGCTGGGCGGCCTGCTCGGCCCACGTACGGCCATCGGCCTGGCCGGCGTGCTCCTGCTGGCGACCCCGCTGCTGCTCCCCCGCCGCCCGGCCGCCCTTCTCTCCGAGCCGGAGCCGGCACCGAGCCGCGCCTGACGGGCACCAAGGCCGTCACCGCGATCGGGGTGCGCCGCCCCTATCGGAGCGGTTCACCGCCCGCGTGCAGTTCGCAGATGAGCGCGCCAGCCTACGCTGTAGCCAGTGGGGGTCGCGGCGTGAGAAGTCGTGGCTCACGTGCCCATGCGCGTCAACAGCCCTCAGATACTTGTGAGGCACATAGGGCGCAAGGCCACCTACCTCGCATACCTGCAGCCTTCTGGCGACCCCAGACAACGATAGCTGTCGCGATTCGCCACTCAGTTGAGCAGGAGGTCAGCGGGGGGTTGCGTCCATAGAGGTGGTGTAAGAGTTTCCGCTGGTAGAGGCGTGGCGTCGTGAAATGAGGACGGCCATCGCATGATCCTTCATGATTGCCAAATTCACCGCGCGAGCAGCGGGAGCGCCGGGAAGGTGTGGTCCCTGCCACAGCAGCCGCGAGGTCTCTTCCGGGTAGGCGGTGACCATCGACGGCGTGTCGAAGAGCTGTCCGAGGCGGTGGTCGGCGTTGTACGGAGGCCAGCCCGAGTCGCCGTGAGCGGCGAACGCCGTCCACGCTCTGCGGATCTGCGCGGACAGCTCCTCCGCCATCGGGGAGGGCGGGTCGCCGATCAGCATGGCGGGCTGTCCGCTGCTCAGGTTGCCGAAGACGAGCGGCACGTCCAGGCCGTGGCAGGCGCCGAGGCCACCGCCCAATCCCGGAGCCCTCGGCGTAACAGCCGGCCCGGTCGCGGCAGACGATCTGCCCGCCGGGATGGTCCTTTAGCCAGGCGGCCAGAGCGTCGGCGGCCCGTTCGCCCAGCACATCGATCGGTCGGCTGGTGGCGATGTCGATGAGGACGGTGCCGTAGCGGTGACCCCGGCGTAAGGCGAAGTCGTCCACCCCAAGGACCTTCGGCCCTTCGGTGATGGCCGGGTCGGGCAGGGAGCGGATCATCCGGATGAGGGTCATCCGGTTGATCGCCGCTGCCAGGCGCTGGGTGAGTCTGGCGCCCGGCCGCCCAGCGCCAGAGCGATGCCTCGCAGGCTCTCGCGCAGCGCCAGTCTGTAACGGCCATAGCGCGTGGTCAGCCCGGGCACCTGTTCGGCGAAGGTCTTGTTGCCACAGTCCTCATTGCGGCACAGGAAGCGGAGCACCTGCAGGCGGATCACGGTCTCCTGGCCGCCGACCGGGGCGTCGAATATCTGGCAGTCATACCTGCTGCGCACCCGATCGGACACCACGCCGCAGGATGTGCATGCGGCCTGTGCCGTGCGCGGTCTCGCATGAATCCGGGCTGTCCTGCCGGAGCGAGAGTTCCGATCAATAACCAGGCAGGTGAGATGGGGGAAGCAGATGCCGATCAAGTCCGAGACGATCACGCGACATGATCGTCAAGCGCGTGTCTTCTCCGCTGGCGATCACGGAAACTGTGCCAGAGCCAATTTCACGTGTCGCCGACAGATGTCGATCAGCCGCTGATACCGGGAGCTTCAGGTGAGTTCCAGGCCGCCGTCGATAGTGAGGACCTGGCCGGTGATCCAGGTGGCGGCAGGGTGGGCGAGATGCACGATCCAGGCGGCCACTTCCTCGGGAGTGCCTCGGCGGCCGAGCGGGATACGGGCGGTCTCGTCTCGCTTGATCTGCTCGACGTTGACGTTGGGCAGACCGGCGGCGGTCAGGGCCTCGCTTTCGGTGGGGCCGGGGGCCAGGGCGTTGACGCAAATGCCGTCGGTGGCCAGTTCCAGTGCCCAACTGCGAGTCAGCTGTTCCAGGGCGGCCTTGGTGGCGGCGTAGTGGGCGGCGCCGGGCAGGGGGCGGTGGCCGTAGGTGCTGGAGACGTTGATGATCGTGCCGCGGCTGCCGCGCAGGTGTGGTAGCGCGGCGCGGACGAGCAGGCTGGGCGCGGTGACGTTGAGGGCCAGCAGGTCGGCGATGCGTTTGGCGTCGGTGTCGGCCAGCGGCATGACGGTGGTGGCGCCGGCGTTGTTCACCAGGACGTCCAGGCGGCCCCAGTGGTCCGTCGCCGCGTCGATTACGTGGTGCGCCGTCGGCGGTGATGTCGGCGGGCAGGGTGGCGATGCCGGGATGCTGGGCGGCGGTCTGGTGCAGGGCTTCAGCGCGGCGTCCCACGCCGAGCACGTGCGCTCCGGCGCGGGCGAGGGCGAGAGCGGTGGCGCGGCCGATCCCGGATCCGGCTCCGGTCACGATCGCGACATGGTCCTGCAGGGGGCTGCTGGGGTGGATGGTCATGCCACACTCCTTTGTTCGATGTTCGTGAACTCAATGTATGGACTGTTGTTAGGGATGCCTCAGGTAGTCCAGGGGGCATCGGAGCCGCTCTACATCGGAAATCCGGGCATCGCCGACTACGCCGAATAAGGCACGTCGCCGCGCGCAGCCGCGGCTGGGCCCAGACCTCGGCCCCAGGAAGGTGACCGCGAACACCCCTGGCCCGACCGACGTCGGTTAGGACCCATCCGATGAGGTGATTTCCCGTATCGTTCGGGCTGTATGGTGCGACCGGAGGAGGTGGCTGGCCTGGTGGCTTCCTGGCGGGCCCGAAGGTCTCCTGCATCACCTGGGCTGACATCGTCATAGACGACGGATACAGCAGGCGGCCTGGCCGCCGACCCCGGGAGTACTGGATCAGTGGACGAGCGGAATGCGGAGCACAAAACACGCGCCACCGTCGGCCGAGTCCTCGACGTGCAGGGTGCCGTGGTGGGCTGAGGCGATGTCGCGGGCGATGGCCAAGCCCAGGCCGGCGCCTCCGCAGTCGCGGCTGCGGGCGGTATCCAAGCGGACGAATCGCTGGAATATGCGTTCGCGGTCGGTCGGGGGGACTCCTTCCCCGTCGTCGGCCACGGCCAGTTCGGCGTGGTCACCTGCGCGGCGCAGGTCTACCTCGACACTGTGTGTGGCGTGACGTCGGGCGTTTTCCAGCAGGTTGGCGAGTAATCGGGCGATCTGGGTGGAGGCGGCCTCCACCGTCACCGCGGGGTCGAGGTTGAGTCGTACGCCATAGCTCTCAACCCACCGAGCCGCCTCTGTCCTGACCAGTTCCGTCAGATCCACTTCCTCCAGCTTCCTGTCGATGTCAGCCTCCAGCCGGGCCAGGAGGAGCAGGTCGTTGATGATGTTCTCCAGCCGGTCGAGGTCATCCATAACGTGGTTCAGCAGATCGGGCAGGTCGATGTCGTCCGGGTGCAGCTGCGCCGCCTCGACTTCCACGCGTAGCGCGGCGAGCGGCGTGCGCAGCTCGTGTGAGGCGTCGGCGGCGAATTGACGTTGCCGATCCAATAGCTGCTCCGCGTGCGTTTTCGCCTCCCTCACCTGCTCGTTCAGCTCCTGTAGCTCCTTGGCGCGCGCATAGAGCTCGGCCTCCATCGCCTCCTCGCCCGCGCCCGGCCCGCTCACTCGCGAGCTGGTCCGCTGTCGCTGCTGGATGAACCCGGTCACGTCCTCCGTGCGGTGGACGAACAGCACCACCGCTCCGTTAGGGCCCAGGACGGGAGAGTTGATCGTGCTCCAGTCCCGTTCCTCGCACAGTTGCGCGCTACCAGAGACCGGCATGGCGTACTTCTGTGGTGCCATCGCGTCGGGTTTACCGGTCGCCGGGACCTGGCACAGTGAGGCTTCGCGGTTCCGCAGGGCGCGCAGCTCACCAGGATGGACGCGGTCATGGGTAAATGAGTCGAACACATGCCTGCCCAGCAACTCCTCTCGCCGACGTCCGCAGACGTCGAGATATGCCTGGTTGACGGCCACGACTGTCGAATCCAGCGTCATGACCAGGCAAGGACTGGGAACTGCCGCGAGCAGGGCAGCGTAGTCGACGTTCTGTCCCATCAGGTTTCCCCTTCTACGCGCTCAGTACGGCTCATGGATCCATCGCTTCGCAAGGGCGCCGGACCGCACCGGCCGGATCAACTGAACCTGCGAGGGGAAGCCGCAGTACGAAGCACGCGCCACCGGTCGCGGACTCCCCGACGTGCAGGCTGCCGATGTGTGCCTGGGCGATGTCCCGGGCTATCGCCAGGCCCAGGCCGGTACCGGTGTGGTCGAGGCGGCGTGCGGCCTCCAGGCGGGTGAAGCGCTGGAAGATCCGTTCCCGTTCGGATTCCGCGACTCCTTCTCCGTCGTCGGTTACCGTCAGCTCGGCGCTGTCGCCGTCGCGGCTCACCCCGACCTCGATCATGTGCTGGGCGTGCCGTTGGGCGTTGTCCAGCAGGTTGGTGAGCACCCGGCCGATCCGGATCGGGACGGCCTCGACGGTCACCCCGGTTTGCAGCCGGAGCCGAACCGCGATGCGGTCGGCCCTGCGCGCGATCTCGTCACGGACCAGTTCGGCGAGGTCGACCCGCTGTGGCTGCACGGAGGGGCCGGCCTCCATCTCGGCCAGGACACGCAGGTCGGTGATGATGGCGTCCAGCCGGCCGACGTTCCTCAATGCCCTGGCGAGCAAGTCGCCGAGGTCGGTCTCATCGGGATGCAGGCAGGCCTCCTCCAACTCCGCGCGCAGCCCCGCGACCGCCGTGCGCAGCTCATGCGAGGCGTCGGAAGCAGAAACGCCGCTTCTTCTGCAACTCGCGCTCCAGCGCATGCACCATGTCGGAGGGCATCTGGATCGTCGGCGGGGTCCGGCCCTCACAAACCGGGTTGGGAACCTCGCGGTCGTACAAGGACGTCAGGCGTGCTATCACAGCACACACTCCATTCCATTCAATTTCTTCATTCGGTGCGGCATGTAACCTCAGGGATGCCGTGGAGCAGATGCCACATACCGTTGACGCCGATGTTCGGTGCCGCCCACACCGCCTTGTGGCCATGCTCACCGAGCGTCGTCACGGTTCCGACCCGATCAGGCCAGTCCCGCCCGACCACCACGATCTCCGTGACAGACCTTCGTGGCCGGATATACGTCGCCATCCGGTCGCCAGCTAAGACAGGACAGCCTCTCGGCCTGTGACAGCTTTACGGAAACGCCTCTGATCGCGTGTCCCCGCGCCGAGCTGTCACAGACCGGAATGCTGTCCTGTCTTTCAGATAAGACGGACTCGCGGAGCGACAGGAGCGAAAGCTTGCCGCCAGCCAGCAGCAGAAGCCAGATCCGGATCCGGATGAGCGCACGTGCAATCGACGAGCCGCACCGCGTCTCGAGCCCGCTCGAACTTTTGTTCGACCTCACCTTCGTGGTCGCGGTCGCGGCCGTCACCGCCCAACTCGCGCACAACATCGCCGACGGCCACGGCCTCACCGGACTGATCCCGTTCCTCCAGGTGTTCTTCGCGATCTGGTGGGCGTGGATGAACTTCACCTGGTTCGCGTCGTCCTACGACACCGACGACGTCGCCTACCGGCTGCTGACCATGGTGCAGATGGCTGGCGTACTGGTCCTGGCCGTCGGCGTACCGGCCGCGGCCAGCCACTCCAATTACGGTGTTGTCACGCTGGGCTACCTCATCATGAGGATCGGGCTCGTCGCCCAATGGCTGCGGGCCGGTCTCGAAGACCCGGCGAGCCGTCGCACCGCGCTGCGCTACGCCGCCGGCGTCACCATCATGCAGGTGGGCTGGGTACTCCGCCTCTTCCTTGCAGAGACGGGCGCCCTGCCCTCATCCTCCGAACTGCCATCCTTTGCCTGCCTGGTCGTCCTGGAACTCGCGGTGCCATGGTGGGCCGAACGGAGCAGGGCCACCAACTGGCACCCGCACCACATCGCCGAGCGCTACGGCCTGTTCGTGATCATCCTGCTCGGCGAAGGCGTTCTCGCCGCGACCAGGGGAGTCAAGGGAGCGCTCGAAGCGGCCGAGATCAGCAGTCCCTTCGTCATCATCGCCATCTCCAGCCTTGTCCTGCTGTTCGCCCTCTGGTGGCTCTACTTCCTCGCACAGGCCGGCGAAGGTCTCAGCAGCCGCCGGCATCGGTCCTACCTGTGGGGATATGGCCACTACGGCATCTTCGCGGCCCTCGCGGCCGTCGGCGCCGGCCTCGAAGTCGCGGTCGAGCAGAGTGGGCACGAGGTTGAGGCATCACCGCTCGCACTCGGCTACGCCGTCGCAATCCCGGTCGGTGTATTCCTCATCCTGCTTTGGATGGCGCACGCGCTTATAGAGGCAGAGCGCGTCATCCATCCCGCCGCGGTTCTGGGCTCCGTCACCGTCATCCTGTTGCTGCCGCTCGCGGCACCCCGGATCGGCGTGGCCGCCGTGGTCGCGGCGATCGCAGCCATCTCCGTCCTGCTGGTCGCCGTCACGATCGCAGCTAAAGCCGATTAGGTATCGCTGCGATGCGTCGTCGCGGCCCGAGAATTCCAAAAGCTCGGCGAGCCGTAAGGTAGACGGACGTCAGTACCGAATGTCAGCCCTGGGTTTCGTCGAGCGGTGGGTCGCGCTGCCCTCCTACCAGCACCTTCGGCGGAGGCCGGAGTAGGCCGGAGTAGGCCATGGAGGTGTTTGCGCCGTCCTCGGCGGTGCGCGTCGACGCCGAATGCCCGCAAGCTGGTGCGGGGTTCACGGACCTCCCGGGCAACTCGGCAGTGACCAGCCGTGTGAGGTGCCGTCTGCGGTGTCGCGAGGAAGCCCTGAGGCTCACGGACGATGGGAGCTGCGGGCGCCGCATCCCACTTCGTGAGCGGTCGCGCCCGCGCGCGATTGGGTCCGCGCAGCCGCGCGTTGACGCGGACGGCGTCCCGCCGACTGGCGACGATGTTCTACGCGGGCGGCTTGCCTGCCGTAGCGCATGCTGCGCGTTCGGCGCCGTCAGGGCACCGGACGGCGTTCCCGTGCGCCAGCCGGGCAGTGTCTCGCGGCGGTCAGCCCGCGGCGGACACTGCGGTGATCTTGGCCGGGTTCATCATCCACAACACCTGGTCGATGCCCTGCGCCGAGGCGTTCACCGTGAGGACCGCGAATACCTCGCCGTCGCGGCGCAGCAGAGCGGATGTTTGCCCGTTCGTGCTCGCCCACGCCACGTCGACTCCGGCCCAGAAGCGGTTTGCGAACGCCCTGACGTACTTCGCGACCCGGGACGCGCCCACCACAGGGATGCGAGAGGCGCCGCGGGCGCCACCGCCGTCGGAGTAACTGGTCACGTCCGCGGCGAAAAGCTCTTCCAGCGCGGTCAGGTCGCCGGAGCGGGCGGCGGTGACGAAGGCGGTCAGCAGTCTGCGTTGTTCGGCTCTGGTCACGGGCGTGCGACGTTCGGCGAGCACGTGTTTGCGGGCTCTGCTGACCAACTGGCGTACCGCCGCCTCGTTGAGCTGGATGATGTCGGCAATCTGCCGGTAGGGGTAGTCGAATGCTTCCCGCAGCACGTATGCCGCGCGTTCGGTAGGCGAGAGCTTCTCCAGGAGAAGCAGGACCGCGAACTCCAGAGCTTCCCCTCGCTCGGCGCCGAGGTGCGGATCCGCGCCGGTGTCGACGGGGTCGGGCAGCCACGGGCCGATGTAGGTCTCGCGGCGGACGCGTGCGGACTGAGCGGCATTGATGGCCAGCCGCGTGGTGACAGTCGCCAGGAACGCGGCCGGGTTGTCCACCGTAGTGCGGTCACAGCTCTGCCAGCGCAGCCAGGCGTCCTGCACCAGATCCTCGGCTTCAGTGACGCTACCCAGCATCCGGTACGCGATCCCGAAAAGGCGCGGCCGCACGCCGGCGAATACCGCCGCGGCTTGCTCGAGATCTTCCGGGCCGCCGGACTCGCTCACCGGTACGGTATCCGTCACTGTTAGCGCCCCCCTTTCTCACCGGTGTCCCCCACCCCGTGGGCAGTCGCATTCTCCGCCACCATCCTCGACGGCCGCCTGCCGCCTACCCCCTTGAGCAGCAAGGATAGGGCAGCGGTATGTGACAATCCCAAAAGACCTCCTCCGGCGGAGCGGCTCGCTATAGCTAGCGGTCTGCTCCTCGAGGACGTGGACGAAATCCGCTGCCCCGCGATTCCGGTGGCGGCCAAGGCGGCCAAGCCACAGGATGGCCGCTGTTGAGCCCCCTCCGACAGCCTGATGTGACGGATCTTGCCAGGGGCAGCCCGCAGTGCGCGCCGTGGCCATCAGGCGAGGTCCTCGGCACTCCAAGAAGGAGCTCGACCTGATCCACGAGCGCACGCTCGACGGCCTGGCCGCCGCCGCCCAGGGCCGCAAGGGTGGCCGGCCTCCGGCGGCCAGCTCCGACGTGCTTGACATCGCCCGGGCCCGCCGCGCCCGCGGGGAGTCGGTGACCTCGATCGCCCAGCGCCTGAGCGTCAGCACACCCGGACGCCTCGTCCCACGGCAGGTCCACCTGGTGCCACGGCGAGACGTTGCCAACGATCACCTGGCCTGCTCAGCCAGCGGACGATCTGCTGCAAATTCGTCCTCGGCGCAGGTCAGTGGGCAGCTTCAGAGCAGATCTCGCTCGTTGTCGATGGCGTCATCAGTGATCTGAAAGGAATTTTCGCCGCAGCTGTCACAAGCCTGGAGGCTGTCCGGTCTTAGCTGGCGACCGGGTGGCAACGAGGTGGCCCGGTGGACGAAAGGGATCGCGATGAAGATCGTGGTAGTCGGCGGGACGGGCCTGATCGGGTCGAAGCTGGTGACGAAGCTGGGCGAGCATGGTCACGAAGCGGTGGCGGCGGCGCCGAACACCGGCGTCAACACGCTGACCGGCGAGGGGGTGGCCGAAGTGCTGGCGGGTGCGCAGGTGGTGATCGACGTGTCGAACTCGCCGTCATTTGAGAGGGCGGCGGTGCTGCAGTTCTTCGAGACTTCCACGGGCAACCTGCTCGCGGCGGAGGCGGCGGCGGGCGTGGGTCACCACGTCGCGGTGTCGATCGTCGGCACGGACCGGATGCCGGACAACGGCTACTTCGCGGCGAAGATCGCTCAGGAGCAGCTGATCGAGAAGTCAGGTATCCCGTTCTCGCTCGTGCACTCGACCCAGTACTTCGAGTTTGCCCACAGCATCGCCGACGAGGCCACAGTGGATGGCAAGGTGCACATGGCGCCTGTGCTCTTCCAGCCGATCGCGGGTGACGATGTGGCCCAGGCGGTCGGCAGGACCGCGGTGGGGTCGCCGCTGAACGGCAGGGTCGAGGTCGCCGGGCCCGAGCAGTTCCGGATGGATGAGTTCTTCCGCCAGGCGCTGGCTGCCTGGGGCGACCCGCGCGAGGTGGTCACCGACCCGCACGCGCGCTACTTCGGCAGCGAGTTGAGCGAGCGGTCGCTGGTTCCGGTTGAGGGCGCCACCCTCGGCACGATCCGCTACCACGACTGGCCCGGCCGGAACGTGACCGGAAAGTAGCTCCCGGCGCTCATAGGTCACGAGAGGCGGCTTCCATACCTGGCATCGCCTCCAAACCGAGATCGACCGCGCGGCAGACGGCGCTCACCATGGTGTAGGAGACCCAAACGCAGTCCATCCCGCGGGGCGCGCACACGATGATCGTCACCGAGTCCCCGCAGAGCGATCCCGGAGCGCCGCCGCACCCCGCACTCCGGTCCCGTGTTCGGCTCCATGCCGGAGGGCGAGCCGGAGCGCATCGTACGCGCCGGCGAGGCTTTCTGGGGGCCTGGCGGCGACAACCGCGACGACATCCGCTCCGCTTCGCCGCCACCTGCTGTGCGCACGCTGGCAAGCCCATGCTCACCTGGTGGACGAGGAAGAGCTCGCCAGCGCAAGGACCGCCGGGCCCGCGCCCGTCCTGAACCTGAATCGACTGATGGCCGGCAGACGACGCAAGTGCCTGCAGCTGAACAGCAGTTGTGTTGTGACCGCATCGGCGATGGTCGCCGAGTTCGATGATGTCGCCGGTTGGACCGCCGACGCCGTCGAGCACCTCGGAGAGCGGCACGCCATACCCGCCACCTGTCGCGGCAGCGCGATTCCGGCCGCACTGGCCAGGCTGGCCGAGGCGTGCGAGCTGTCGCCAGGGATCAGGTTGCTGGACGTGGGCGCCGGAGCCGGCGGGCCGGCGGCCTGGGTTGCCGAGCGGTTCGGGGTCCGGCCGATCCTGGTGGAACCGATGCCGGCCGCGGGCCGGGCCGCCGCCCGTCTGTTCGGACTGCCGGTCATCGCGGCGGACGGCCGGCGGATCCCGCTCCGTACCGGTCGGCCGACGCCGCCTGGTGCCTGGGGATGTTGTGCACCGTGCGGGACAAGGCCGCGGTGCTCAGCGAGATTACTGCGACTGGCTCGAGCAGAACACCGCTCGGTAACAGCGGATGCTCGCCGCACTTCAAGCACTCGTTCGTCCTGGTGGACGACGAAGAACTCGCCCAGCGCCAGGACCGCAGCGCCCCCGGCGCCCGTCCCGAGCGCGGCCGGCCATCCGAAAGAGGCCGTCGGCGATCACGCTGCGCGAAACACCCCTTTCTGACAATGGAGGTAGGACTCCCATGAAGAATCTCGAACCGCAGGGGACTGCCGCTGCTCCCGGGCCGGCGCGGATCGACACCCTCGACAGTCTGCGTGAGCACCTGCAGTGGGCGGTCGAGCTGGAACACGCGACGTTGCCGCCGTACCTGTGCGCGCTGTACTCGCTGGATCCGGAGCGGAACCCGGAAGCCGTCGAGGTGTTGGGCAGCGTCTTCGCCGAGGAGATGCTGCACTTGGCGCTGGCCGCGAACCTCCTCAACGCCGTCGGCGGCCGACCGCGCTTCGACATGCCGGGGGTGTTGCCGCCGTATCCCCGGCGGCTGCCTCACAGCGATTTGGAACTGTCGCTGCTCCCGTTCGGCCCGGAGGCCCTGGAGATGTTCCTGCGCCTGGAACGGCCTGCGCCGCCCGACGCCCCGGCGGAAGGCGACGGCTACGAGACGATCGGGCAGTTCTATGACGCGATTGAACAAGGACTGCGCCACCTGTGCGAGCAGCTCGGCGAGCGGGAGGTCTTCTGCGGCGACCCAGCCCGACAGGTGAGCGGCAGCCATTTCCGGCACACCGCGGGGTCGCTGTTCGCGGTGGAGGGTCTGAAGTCGGCGCTGGGGGCGTTGGAGGAGATCGTCGAGCAGGGCGAGGGCACGGCCCGGGGCGTGGTCTGGGACGGGGACCAGGACGTTTTCCACCCCGATCGGGACGAGGTCGCCCACTACTACCGCTTCCAGGAACTCAAACTCGGCCGGCGCTACCGGCGCGGCGACACCCCGAAGTCCGGGCCCACCGGCGAGCCGATCTCGATGAACCTGGCCGCCGTGCGCCCGATGCGGCCCAACCCGCGGCTGTCCGACCACGCCCCGGGCAGCGCCATCCGCACCGCGCAGGAGGAGTTCAACCGCACCTACTGCACCCTGTTGAACCAGCTGGAGCAGGCCTTCAACGGCGACCCGAAACTGCTCGGGGTCGCCGTCGGCACCATGTACGCGCTCAAGGCCCAGGCCAGCGCCCTGATGCTGGTGCCCGACGAGGACGGCACCACGGCCGGCCCCACCTTCGACTACGTGCCACCGGAGCAACGCTCATGAGCGTCGAGCGCGCCGATGAGAGCGAACCCGCCGGCGATCTGGGCCGGGCTCAGCGACCGGGGCAGTTCCCGCAGCGCCAGCGGGTTGCGCGCGCCTCCGCAATCAGCTGGTCGCGCACCCTTCGGCCAACGCCGCGAGAATGGCCAGATCGGCCATTTCGGTTGCGGGCGCGTGACCTGACGCCGCGACACCGCCACCTCGTGACGCAACGCCATGATCTCAACTGAACTCATCCGACCATCCGACCCCGACCATCCGACCATCCGAACACCGATCCGGAGAGGCGCGTGAACCTCTCTCGTGGACGCAAACCCCGGGCGCGGCTGGGTGGACCGAAGGAGATCCCGCCGGGTCCTGGACGAGATCGCCTCACTGATGGAGGACGTCTCCGCTGGCGGCAGCTGGTGGAATGACCTTCCGGCAACGCTGAAGGCGGGAACCGAACCCGGTTCCCGCCTTCTTCACGTTCAACGTGCGGTGGTGAACAGGAACGCGCTGTCCTCTACGGCCTCGACGCGGTGACGGCGTTCGGGCATGACCAGCAGATCGCCCGGCAGCCCATCCCACGAGTCAGACCCGGCGACAAGCCGCACCCGCCCGTGCAGCACGTGCACCGTGACCTCGCCGGGATGCTCGTGTTCGTGCATGTGCTCGCCCCGCCGCAACGCCATCACGGTCTGCCGCAACGAACGATCGTGTCCGCCGTGGACAGTGGTGGCACTGCGACCACTGTCCGCCTCCCGGGCAAGCATGAGCAGATTGCCAACGAGCGCAGTCAACGAAACCTTGGTCATGACTGCGGCGCCCGGCGGTCTCGCCGTGCTTCCAACTCCTCCGGGCTGACCGGGATCAACATCGGCTGCCCAGGCGCGCAGAACATCGTCACCACGAACGCCGCCTCCTCATCAGCGAGGTGGTTGCCGTCCTGGTAGTGGATCACGTCCCCACCAGGCTCCCAGAACGCTTCACCAGCCCGAACAACCCGCACGGGCTCGCCTTCGAGCTCGAAGTTGACGGCCCCCTTGATCACGAAGCCGTACGCGGGCCCGGAGTGCCGGTGAGGCGGCGCACCAGGGCTGTTCGGCGGCAACGTGACCAGGATCGTCATCGCCTCGGCCCCTTCGGGCGCAGGCGGCGCCCCCGGCACGGTGGCGACCACGTCGATCTTCGGCGGCGGCCCGCTCTTGTCGGGGTTCTCGAGGTGGTGAGCGTGAGCGTGATCGGTGCTCATCAGGCTTCCTTCGCGAAACAGTGGCCGGCTCGGATCCGGCCGTGCACCAGCTCAGACCAGACAGCGCCCCGATCTGTGACAACGCCCTGAACAGTGCGCCTGCCGTAAACCTCGTCCGCGCGGTTCAAGCGGCATGTTGGCATTCGTGAAGCTCCGCCGACGGCTTGGGGATGCTCCGTTGGGCAGATGGTCCACCTCCAGATGGATCACGGTGCCCTCGATCACCGGCAGCGCGTGGCAGTCGGCCCAGGCGGCGCGGCGGGTCAGGCGCGGGTGCAGCCGATCCCACGCCCGGGCGGTGGCCCGCCCGTACAGGCGGGTGTCATGGACGCGGCCGGCCTTCGGCGTCGGAACCTCGATCAGCAGGCCATGGGACCGGCCCGGTCAGACGGCCACGGGGTAGGTCTCCGGGGCCTCGCCGCGCTCCCACAGGGCCGTGCGCTCCAGGGGCTCCACCGCGCGGGTCTCGTCGATGTGGATGACCGCGTCGAACTGGTCGGACACGCGGGTCTGGAAGTAGTGGCTCTGGCGTTCGGTGTCCGGGCGGTAGATGACGCCGATCGCCCGTTCGAGCAGCGCCCTGCGCATCAGGACAGCCGCCCTGGCCGAGTGGACGAAGTCGAGGAGGAACTCCTTGTGCCCGACCTCCTTGAACAGCTCCTCGACCGAGTCGGGGAGCGCCGGGCGCACGTTCTTCCGCTCGGCCGGGCGACCCCAGTCGTCGGCGGCGGTGACCGTGCCGCTGTAGGTGGTGAAGCCGATAAGCCGGCAGTCCTCGGGATTGTGCTCGCGCACGAGCTGGCCCAGGTTGAGCTCGCCGCGCGTTCCCATCTCGGTCGCCCGCGCGTCGCCCAGGTGGGAGTTGTGCGCCCAGACCACGATCTTCGCGGGCTCGCTCCGCTGCCAGCCGAGGTGCTCGGCCAGCGCGAACAGGGTGTCGGCCATGTGCCGGTCACGCAGGTTCCACGACGAGACCCGGCCGCCGAACATCGTTCGGTAGTACCGCTCCGCCGTGGCCACCACCTTGGCGTTCAGCTCCGCATAGAAGAACTCGTCCTCTCCGAGCAGGCCCTGTGCCCGCTGGTACCGCAGGGCGTTGCGCTGGAGGTCCACGAGCTGGTCGATCACGTGCTGCTCGCACGACTCCCCCGCGCCGAAGGCCGCGGCGAACCCGTACGCCTGTCCGTCGTCGCCGTCGCTGTGATCGAGGCAGGAGTAGCGTTCACGGGCCCTTTCCGCCGCGGCGGGGTCCACCTTCTCCAGGTAGGCGACGACCTCCGCGGCGGAGCGGTGCAGACTGTAGAGGTCGATCCCGTAGAACCCTGCCCTCGCCCGCTCGTCCAGCCGGTCGTTGCGCTCGCGCAGCCACCCGACGAACTCGAGCACGTCCGCGTTCCGCCACATCCACGCCGGGAAACGCTGGAAGCCGCGCAGCGCCTCCTCGGCGGTCGCATCGTCGCCGCGGCCCCGCACGAACCGGTTCACCCGGTAGGCGTCGGGCCAGTCCGCCTCCACCGCCACCGCGGTGAAGCCCTTCTCCTCGATCAGGCGCCGCGTCATCCGGGCGCGGGCCGCGTAGAACTCGTGGGTCCCGTGCGAGGCCTCGCCGATCAGCACGAACCGCGCGTCGCCCACGATGTCGAACAGCACGTCGTCCACGGGCACCCCCTCCTCCGTGGGCACGAGCTCCGAGCGCAGAACGGCGAGGTCGGTCCGGGCGGGCGGGGCCCAGACGCGGGCCGAGGAGGCGGCGTGCAGCAGCTGGCGCACCTCCTCGTCGGTGGTCTGGGTGAAGTGCCAGTACGACTCCCCCACCGAGAAGAAGGGCGTCGGAGTGGTCGCGCAGATCACCTCGTCCACCAGGGTGGACAGCTCTCTGCAGGTGGACTCCGGCGCGGCGGGCACGGCGACGACGATCTGGGCGGGCTCCCGCCGCCGCACCGCGCGGATGGCCGCGCGCATGCTCGCGCCGGTCGCGAGGCCGTCGTCGACCATGATCACAATCTTGCCGCGGAGTTCGGGCGTGGGGAGGTCGCCTCGGTAGGCCAGCTCCCGCCTCGCGAGCTCGCGGGCCTCGCTCTGGACGACCTGCCTCATCGTCTCCGGCGTGATGTCGAGCGCGCGGACGACGTCCTCGTTGAGCACGACCACGCCGCCGCTGGAGATCGCCCCCATCGCGAGCTCCTCGTGGCCCGGCGTCCCGAGCTTGCGCACCAGGAAGATGTCGAGCGAATGGCCCAGGGCGGTGGCCACCTCGTACGCCACCGGCACGCCGCCACGCGGGAGCCCGAGGACGACGACGTCGGGCAGCCCCCGGTAATGGCGGAGAAGTCCCGCGAGCACCCGGCCCGCGTCTCGGCGATTCGAAAACAGGCGATCGTTCATGAGTATCGCCTCCCGGTTCCCGCCCGGTACCCCCGCTCGGGCGGGGCAAACCTCGACGGGCCTCAGTCGACGTGGACGCGGGGGCGGCGCCAGGCCGGGGGCTCGGGAGCTGACAACGAACCGGTCGCGACCCCGTGCAGGGGGAATGGATGAGGAGCAAACTCCCGGTAAGGGGGTGGGCCGCTCATCAAGCAAAGTGGGCCGCTCATCAAGCAAGCTGAGCGGCCCAACGGCCCCGAACCGGGATTTAACCGTCGCCGCAACAACGCCGCTGACGCTTGCGAGGATTATGCCTCGGTCGGGTTGGTCAGCGTCTTTCATCGGACGAGTTCGAGGCGCCCGTTCCCTGACGAGAACGGCGTTGGCCCTTGGACCGCGCCTCTGTGACCTCGACGTGGCGGGTCCGGCCCTGCGCCGCTTTGGGGACCCGTATGGTCAGGACCCCGTCGTCCATGGACGCCTGCACGTTCTTCTCGTCCACGTCGGAGGGGAGTGAGGTGTGATAGTGGAACCGCCCCATCCGGACCCGCAGTGCGGTGGAGCCTTCATCCTCTTCGCGGATTTCACCGTTGATGCACAGTTCGCGGTCCGTGATTCCGATTTCGATTTCCTCGGGTGCGACGCCGGGGAGTTCAAGCTTGATCATGTACGCGTCATCGGACTCGTCGATTTCGGCGACTGGCACCCATGGGCGATGCATCTCGGTCTCGCCCGACGGTGGGATCAGCCACCCGATCCGGCTGAGGAGTTCCTGAACGTCCGCGAACGGGTCTCGCCGCAGCATCGCGGACGGCTCGACGCTGTGCATCTGGTGTGCGCGGCCACGTCTCATTGGCAGTGTCATGACATCTCCCTGTCGTCCCCGAGCGACTGGCTGAAGGCGTCCTCCTCTCGCGAGGAGTCGCGCCCGCGGCAGGCCGGCACGCCTGCATGCCGGCCGGCGCACTGGGCTACGCCTGCGGTGACAGATACCCCTGGAACAAATCCGCCACGCCGTGACGAAGTGCCCCTAAATGTGCACTTGCAGAACGGTGCGCCTGTGCGCTTTCCCGGCTGAGGCGCGCCCATGCCCATGGACTCGTGGACCGAAGCCGAAGGTCCCTTCCGTGCGCTGCCAGCGACCATGCGCGGGCGCCCGATCGCCGACCGTCTTTGTTGTTTGATCCAAAAATGGATATCCGGGGGTTTCGGGGTGGCGTTCATACCCTTTGGCTGGACCTGTAGAGGTTCGGAAACCGGGGCGCCGGTCTTTGGCCTGTGGGTGGTGCAGCGGTGACCCAGGCTTCTCGGTAGTCGGAACAACCAACCCGAGGGAGGTTGATCCATGAGAACCCAAGACCTACGTCAGCCGCACAAGACGGTGCTCGGGACCTACAGCACCTACGATGCGGCCCAGCATGCGGTGGACACGCTCGCTCGGCATCGCTTCCCCGTCGAACATGTCTCCATCGTGGGGACCTCCCTGCGGTGGGAGGAGAAGGTGCTGGGCCGCTGGACTCTCGGCCGCGCGCTGATCACCGGAGCGGGCACCGGTGTCTGGATCGGTTTGCTGATCGGGCTGGTGTTCCTGATCGTCAGCCCCTGGCAGGGGTGGGCAATGACCTCCGCGATCGTGCTCGGCCTGATCTTCGGCCTGATCTGGGGCGCGATCAGCTACGCACTGCAGCGCCGGGCGTTCGCCTCGCAGCCCGCGATCGTGGCCGACAGTTACGACATTCTGGTCGACCCCGAGTTCGCCGATGAGGCCCGGCGGGTGCTCAACACCGCCCGTGTGGACACCGGAACCTTCAAGTAGGCCGACGCGGACGGATGCGCGTCCGGACTCGGAGCGTTCGGCGGCATGTTCCAGCCGAGATCAGTGGAATCAGGCTGCGCCGTGGATCCGGAAGGACGCTCGGGATTCATGAAGGGATGGGCAGATGGCGAAGGCGGCGGGAATCGATCTGGGCACGACGAATTCGGTGATCGCGACAACTGAGGATGGTCATCCGACGGTCATTCCGAATGCGGAGGGGTCGCGGACGACGCCGTCGGTGGTGGCGTTCACCGATCAGGGTGAGGTGCTGGTCGGTCAGATGGCGCGGCGTCAGGCGATCTTGAATCCGAAGGGGACGATCTATTCGGCCAAGCGGTTCATGGGGCGGCGGTTCGAGGGAGGCTCACGACGAGATCAAGGCGGTCTCGTTCGATGGGCCGGACAAGGACGTGATCGACGCCGAGTTCACCAGCTCGGAGTGACATGACCGACAAGGACAGGATCCCGCATCAGGGGCGCACTCCAGCGGCCGAGGCCGTGGAGGCCGAACCGGCCTCTGAGCGGCCGGCCGTACCCGGAAAGCCGCAGGAGTCGGGCGAGCCGGGTAAGACCCGCGAAACCGGCCCGACGGTCACCGAACCCGAGCCCCGGGCGACTCGTGAGAGCACCGATACAGGTGCCGACAAGGACGCCCGGCTGGAGGAGCTGCACGATCGATGGCTGCGTGCGGTCGCGGAGCTCGACAACCTCCGTAAGCGGACGGCCGGGGACATCGCCAGGCAGCGGCTCGACGAGCGGGCCAGGGTCGCCGCGGAGTGGCTACCGGTCATCGACAACCTCGAACTGGCGCTGCGGCACGCGGACGCCGACGCCGATCCCGGTGCCGTCATCGAAGGCGTCCGCGCCGTCCGCGACCAGGCGGTGGCCGTACTCGCCCGGCTGGGCTTCCCGCGCGTGGAGGACCTCGGGACGCGGTTCGACCCCGCCAGGCATGAGGCCGTGAGCACGGCGGAGGACCCGGAGGCGGAGCCGGGCACGGTCGTCGCCGTAGTACGGCCCGGCTACGGCGACGGCCCCGACCAGCTGCGGCCCGCGTCGGTCGTGGTGTCCACCAGGGCGGAGGACTGATGGCGGACCGCGACTTCTACGAAATTCTCGGGGTGCCGAGAACGGCCGGCCGTGAGGAGATCCAGCGGGCCTACCGCAAGCTCGCGCGCTCCTACCATCCCGACGTCAACAAGGACCCCGGGGCCGAGGACCGCTTCAAGGAGGTGTCGGAGGCCTACGAGGTGCTGTCCGATCCGGGGACCCGCAAGAGCTACGACGCGTTCGGCAGGGACTTCCGGCAGGTGCCCGAGGGAGTGGACCCGGCGGCGTACGCCAGGGCCCGGGCCGGGGCGGGCACGGGAGGCCGGGCCGGATGGGCGCACGGTCCGGCCGGGCAGGAGGTCCGGTTCGAGACCGGAGAGGGCATCGACTTCGAGGAGCTGTTCGGCGGCATCTTCGGGGGGCGCGGGAGACGAGCGGGCCGCGGCTGGGGTCCGATACCCGGAGCCGACCAGGAGGCCGACTTGCCGCTGACGGTCGAGGAGGCTTACCGCGGCGGCCGCCGCACGATCACTCTTCCCGGCCGCGGAGGATCTAGGACGCTGGAGGTCACGATCCCCCCGGGCGTCCGGAACGGGCAGCGGATCAGGCTCTCGGGCCAGGGAGGCGAGGGCGCCGACGGTGCGAAGCGGGGCGACCTGTACTTGATCGCGCGAATCCCCGGCCATCCCCGCTACCGCGTCGAAGGACGGGACATCCACGTCCTGCTTCCCCTCACCCCCTCGGAGGCCGCACTGGGCGCGACCGTGGCGGTCGAGACCCCCGGCGGGGAGGCGAAGGTCAAGGTACCGCCCGGCTCCTCCTCCGGCCGCCGCCTGCGCCTGCGCGGGCAGGGCATGCCCAATCCCCGGGGCCGGCCCGGGGACGCGCTCGCCGAGGTCCGGATCATGGTCCCCCGCACGCTGACCGACGAGGAGCGCCGCCTCTATGAACAGCTGGCCAGCGTCTCGAGCTTCAACCCGCGCTCCGAATCGGGAGGGAGGGCCCGGCCATGAGCCATCCCCTGGTACGGCTCCCGCTCCTGGACCTGGAGTCCTCCTCGCGGGCGACCGGGCTGCGTCCGGAGTTGGTGCGCCGCCTGGTCGCGCTCGGCCTGATCGACCCCTTTCCCGACGCGGCGGGCGATCTGTGCTTCCCGCCGTCTGAGCTCGCCACCGCGGGGTGCCTCCAGCGGCTGCACACAAACCTGGCCGTCAACTACGCCTCCCTCGGCCTGGTGGCGGACCTGCTCGACCGCATCGCGGAACTCGAAGCCGCCCTGCGAACCCGCGCGAGGACTCCCGGAGGTGCGCCGTGGACGTGAACCGTCTTACCCAGAAGTCACAGGAGGCTCTGCACGACGCGCAGACCAAGGCGACCCGCTTCGGGCACACCGAAGTCGACGGCGAACATCTCCTGTTGGCATTGCTCGAACAACCCGAAGGTCTGGTCGCACGCCTGCTCTCGGCGGCCGGCGCCGACCCGGACAAGCTGGCGATGGAGCTGGAGTCCGAGCTGGAACGCCGGCCCCGCGTCACCGGTCCCGGCGCCGCGCCCGGCCAGGTGTATCTCACCCAGCGGCTGTCCCGCCTGCTGGAGGCGGCCGATCGGGAGGCGAAACGACTGAAGGACGAGTACGTCTCGGTCGAGCACCTGCTGCTGGCCCTGCTCGACGAGGGGCCGGACACCGCCGCCGGGCGGCTGCTGAAGGCGCACGGCCTGAACCGCGAGCGCTTCCTGGAGACCCTCACGCGGGTGCGCGGCAGCCAGCGGGTGACCTCCGCCAACCCGGAGGTCGCCTACGAGGCACTGGAGAAGTACGGCCGTGACCTGGTCACCGCCGCCAGGGCGGACAAACTCGACCCGGTCATCGGCCGCGACGGCGAGATCCGCAGGGTCATGCAGATCCTGTCCCGCAAGACGAAGAACAATCCCGTCCTCATCGGCGACCCGGGAGTCGGTAAGACCGCGATCGTGGAGGGCCTCGCCCAGCGCATCGCCCGAGGCGACGTCCCGGAGGGCCTGAAGGACAAGACGATCTTCAGCCTCGACGTGGGCGCCCTCATCGCAGGGGCGAAATACCGCGGCGAGTTCGAGGAGCGCCTCAAGACCGTGCTCACCGAGGTCACCTCGGCGCAAGGGCGGATCCTGCTGTTCGTCGACGAGGTCCACAACGTCGTCGGGGCGGGCGCGGCCGAGGGCTCCATGGACGCGGGCAACATGCTCAAGCCGATGCTGGCCCGCGGCGAACTCCACCTGATCGGCGCCACCACGGTCGCCGAATACCGCAAATACATCGAGAAGGACGCCGCCCTCGAGCGCCGCCTCCAGCCCGTCGTCGTGGACGAGCCCTCGGTCGAGGACTCCGTCTCCATCCTGCGCGGCCTGCGCGAGCGCCTCGAGGTGTTCCACGGCGTCAAGATCATTGACAGCGCCATCGTGGCCGCCGTCGTCCTGAGCCACCGTTACATCAGCGACCGCTTCCTGCCCGACAAGGCGATCGACCTGGTCGACGAGGCGTGCGCGATGCTCCGTACGGAGATCGACTCCATGCCGGCCGAGCTGGACGAGCTCACCCGCCGCGTGATGCGCCTGGAGATCGAGGAGGCAGCCCTCGCCAAGGAGGACGACCCGGCGAGCCAGGCCCGCCTGGAGGCCCTGCGCAAGGAGCTCGCCGACCTGCGCGCCCAGGCCGACGCCATGCGCGCCCAGTGGGAGGCCGAACGGCACGCTCTGCACAAGGTGCAGCAACTGCGCCAGGAGATCGAGGCGGTCCGGCGCGAGGCCGAGCAGGCCGAACGCATGTACGACCTGAACCGCGCCGCCGAGCTGATGCACGGCAGGCTGCCCGAGCTGGAACGCAAGCTGGAGGCCGCGGAGGAGCAGCTGGAATCCAAGCACGGTGCGGGGCGGTTGCTCCGTGAGGTCGTCACCGAAGAGGAGATCGCCGGCATCGTGTCCCGCTGGACCGGCATCCCGGTCAGCAGGCTCCAGGAAGGCGAGCGGGAGAAGCTGCTTCGCCTCGACCAGATCCTGCACGAGCGGGTGATCGGTCAAGACGAGGCCGTGCAGGCCGTCGCCGACGCGATCATTCGGGCGCGCTCCGGGATCAAGGACCCGCGCCGGCCCATCGGCTCGTTCATCTTCCTCGGCCCGACCGGCGTCGGGAAGACCGAGCTGGCCAAGACGCTCGCCGAAGCGTTGTTCGACACCGAGGACAACATGGTCCGCGTCGACATGAGCGAGTACCAGGAGCGCCACACGGTCAGCCGGCTCGTGGGGGCGCCCCCGGGTTACGTCGGTTACGAGGAGGGCGGCCAGCTCACCGAGGCCGTACGGCGCAAGCCGTACTCGGTCGTGCTGTTCGACGAGATCGAGAAGGCGCACTCGGACGTCTTCAACACCCTGCTGCAGGTGCTCGACGACGGACGGCTCACCGACGCCCAGGGCCGTACGGTCGACTTCCGCAACACCGTGATCATCATGACGTCCAACATCGGCTCGCATTATCTGAGCGAGAAGCCGGGGCCCTCGGGCGAGATCGATCCCGAGGTGCGCGAGATGGTGATGGCCGAACTGCGCGCGCGGTTCCGGCCCGAGTTCCTCAACCGGATCGACGACATCGTGCTGTTCAAGCCGCTCACCGAGCCGGAGATCGAGCAGATCGTGTCACTGATGTTCACCGAGATCAGGATTCGGCTCGCCGAACGCAGGATGACGCTGGAGGTCACACCCGAGGCCGTGCGCTTCATCGCCGAGCAGGGGTTCGACCCCGTCTACGGCGCACGGCCGCTGCGCCGCTTCATCGCGCGCGAGGTCGAGACCCGCGTCGCCCGCGCCCTGGTCGCCGGCGACGTCGTCGACGGCGCGGTCATCCGCGTCGGACTGACCGGCGGCACGCTCTCGGTGACGTACGAGAATCCGGAGGTCTGACCATGCGGTCACAGGTAAAGGACGCGAGCGTCGTCCGATGCTCGAAATGCGGACGGAAGAACCGGCTGCCCAGGGCCGCCTCGGGGATCCCGCAGTGCGGCGACTGCCACCAGCCGCTTCCCTGGGTCACCGAGGCGGGGGACGACGACTTCAGCGAGGTCGTCGAGGCGGCTCGGATCCCGGTGGTCGTCGACTTCTGGGCACCCTGGTGCGGCCCGTGCCGCATGGTCAGCCCGGCGCTGGAGCAGGTCGCGGCCGATCTGGCCGGTCGCCTGAAGCTGGTGAAGGTGAACGTGGACGAAGCGCCCCGGCTCTCGGAACGCTTCGCCGTACAGGCCATCCCGACGCTTGTCGTGATCGATCAGGGCCGGGTCCTCACCCAGCGGGCGGGCGCGGCGCCGGCTCCTGCCCTACGCGAATGGGTGGACGATGCGCTGGCCGCCTGAGCTCGGCGAGACGCCGGACCCGCAGGGGGCCTACCCGCGGCTGAGCGACGCGCAGCTCCAGGCGCTGGCCCCGCACGGCGAGCGGCGCCGGGTCCGCCAGGATGAGGTCCTGTACGCGGAGGGCCTTCCGTGCGCCGAATTCTTCGCGGTCCTGGCCGGCAAGGTGGCGACGGTCGAGGGATTCGGAGTCGACGACCAGGTGATCGGCGTCCACGGGGCAGGCCGGTTCCTGGGAGAGCTCAACGTGCTCACCGGCCAGGTGGGCTTCGTCACCGGCGTGGTGGCCGAGGACGGCGAGGTCCTCGCCGTGCCGGCGGACGGGCTCCGCCGCCTGGTCGCCGGGGATCCGGCACTCGGCGACCTCATCCTGCGGGCCTACCTCATCCGCCGCACGATGCTCATCGGACTGGGGGCGGGCTTCCGCATCATCGGCTCCCGCTTCTCGGCCGACTCCCGGCGGCTGCGGGAGTTCGCGGCACGCAACCGGCTGCCGCACCGGTGGATCGACCTGGAGCAGGACGAGGAGGCAGAGCGGTTCCTGCGGAGCATGGGCGTCACTCCGGAGGAGACCCCGGTCGTGATCTGGCGTGGCGAGACGGTGCTCCGCAACCCGAGCAACGCGGAGCTTGCCCGGGCGATCGGGCTCCCCGCACCACGGGTACAGGAGGAGACCCACTGCGACCTGCTCGTCATCGGGGCCGGGCCGGCGGGGCTGGCCGCGGCGGTCTACGGGGCGTCGGAGGGCCTTGCGACGATGGTCCTGGACAATGTCGCGACGGGCGGCCAGGCGGGCACCTCCTCGCGGATCGAGAACTACCTCGGCTTCCCGTCCGGGATTTCCGGCGGTGAGCTGGCGGAGCGGGCGGCGATCCAGGCCGGCAAGTTCGGCGCGCGTTTTTATGTTCCCGCACAGGCATGCGCACTGCACCTGAACGCGGGCGATCACATCGTCACCGTAGGGGAGGGCGGCACGATCCACGCGCGCACCCTGATCATCGCCACCGGCGTCCGCTACCGCAGGCTCGACGTGGCGAACCTGGAAAGGTTCGAGCCCACGAGCGTCTACTACGCGGCGACCATGTTCGAAGCCCGGATGTGCGAGCGGGACCCGATCGTCGTCGTGGGCGGAGGCAACTCGGCAGGCCAGGCCGCCCTGTTCCTGGCCGGGCACGCCGCCTGCGTCCGGCTGCTCGTGCGGGAGGACGCGCTGTCCAGGAACATGTCCCGCTACCTGGCCGTCGAGATCGAACGGCACCCCCGGATCCAGATCATGCTGAACACCGAGGTCCGGGAGCTGATCGGGGAAGAGACGCTCGCCGCGGTCATCGCCGAGAACAACGTCACCGGCGAGCGTTCCACGATCGAGGCCCGCGCGATGTTCATCTTCATCGGCGCTGAGCCGTACACCGCCTGGCTGGCCGACGAGATCGCGCTCGACCCGCGGGGCTACATACTGACGGGCGCGGACGCCGCCCGGTCCGGAAAGGAAGGCGCGCCCGACTCCGTCGGCCGGCCGTTCCCGCTGGAGACGAGCAGGGCGGGCGTGTTCGCGGCCGGGGACGTGCGGAGCGGGTCGGTCAAGCGGGTGGCCGCGGCGGTCGGTGAAGGTGCCATGGCCGTACGGCTGGTCCACGACTATTTCCAGGCCGGAGAGTGACTCCGGGCAGGAAGGAGACCTTCATGGTTGTCATGGCGGTGTCGACTTCGGCGCCGCGTCCTGCCAAGGGCGCGGTCACGGCGAGCGAGGAAGGAGGAATGAACCGTTGACCTGCTGTAAGGCGCAGAACCTTCCATCCCGTCGCTGACGGGTAAGGCGATCCTTCGCAATCAACCGCATGCGAGGA
>NZ_JAOEGB010000025.1 GCF_025420585.1 Planotetraspora sp. A-T 1434
GTTTTCGAAGAAGCGGCGCGGGAGCGGCCACGGCGGAGAGCCGAGCGGGCCCGGCGGGTTAGATCGGCGCGGGGCGGTGGGCGCGACAGAGCGGGCACGGCGCCGGGGCGCGCAGGAGCAGGTGGGGCGCGGCAGGTTGGCGCGGGGGCGGGTGGGTGTAGAGGCCGGCGTAAGACCGTGCCCGAGACCACCGCGCCCGCGAAGGGCCGCGGACGCGGCCTCACCAGACCGCGACTGTCACGGCCGGCCGGAATACCCGCCCGACACCGTGCCTACGGACAGCACAGCACCCTGCCCGGCATCCCGCCCTCGCCCCATAGCCACCGACAGCACCACGCCGGGCATCGCGCCCACGCCTATAGCCACCGACAGCATCGCGCCCACCCCTACACCCGCGGACAGCACCACGCCGAGCATCGCGCCCACTCCCTAACCACGGCTGGCACCACGTCGGGGATTGCGGCCGCCCCATACTCGTGGACACCACAGCGGGTCCGTGCAGACTCGCTTCTTTTGCTCAGGGGATGACGGCCGCATTGAGCAGGGGGTCTATTCGAAAGGGGATCTGGGTGGACAGCGCGATCGTGGTGTCGCTGCGCTGGACGGCAGGCGAGGCGAGGATCCTCGCGATGATCTCCTGAAGATGCGGCGTGCTACGCGCGACCACGCGGCAGAGCAGGTCGGCCTGGCCGCTCGTGCCGTACACCTCGAGGATCTCCGGTATGCCCGCCAGCGCCTGGACGGCTTCGGTCAGCTTGCCCTGGGCGATCTGGAGGGACGCGAACGCCAGGATCGGGTAGCCGATCTCCTCGGTCAGAATGGTCGGTCCGAAGTCGCTGATGACGCCGCGCATCGTCAGCTTCTCCAGGCGGGCCTGGACGGTTCCCCGGGCCACGCCGAGCATGCGTGCCAGCTCGGTCAGGCCGATACGCGGATTGGCACGCATAGTGATCAGCAGTCGGCTGTCGAGCGAATCGAGCATGCGCCTGAGGCTACGCCGGATCTAGGCGAAACGACCAGCTGATCCGCCAAACAGATCACCATGCTGAGCGTTTCGTCCACTCCAACTGGTCACTCTTGCCAGCCAATGGGTGACTTGCTGTCAAATAAGAGTATGTTCGATGAAGCACAGTACTTCGCCCCGGTCGCTACGCGGGATGACGGGTCAGTTGTCGTCGAGCTGGCCAGAACTCATCCCGGTTTCGCCGACGAGGTCTATCGGAAGCGGCGGAACGCGATCGCCGCGCTGGCCCTCGGCTACAGGCCGGGCGCGCCCATTCCTCACGCCGAGTACACCGACGAAGAGCACCGCGTGTGGGCTCTCGTCACGAAGGAACTCGCGGTCAAGCATGGCAAGTACGCGGTGCGCGAGTTCCTCGACGCGGCTCGACGGCTCGGCCTGCCGAAGGACCGCATCCCGCAACTGCAGGAGGTCAGCGAGCTGCTCCAGCCGCTCACCGGGTTCCGTTACGTGCCGGCGGCCGGGCTGGTCCCGCTCAGAGAGTTCTACAGCGTCCTGGCGGACGGCCTGTTCCACTCCACGCAGTACATCCGGCACCACTCGGTGCCCTTCTACACTCCGGAGCCCGACGTCATCCACGAGGTGATCGGGCATGCGAACACGCTCGCCTCGCCGCGCTTCGCGAAGCTGTACCGGCTCGCGGGCCGGGCGGCGCGGAGGGTCGAGACGGATGAGGCGTTGGAGTTCGTCTCGAAGGTGTTCTGGTTCACGCTGGAGTTCGGCGTCATGCGGGAGAGCGGGGAGCTCAAGGCGTACGGCGCGGGCATTCTGAGCTCGTACGGGGAGATCGAGGAGTTCCGGGGGATGGACATCCGTCCCCTCGATCTCGCTGTCATGGGCACCACGTCGTACGACATCACGAAATATCAGGAAGTTCTTTTCGAGGCGGCCTCGCTCGACCACCTCGAAGACCTGGTCGGCACGTTTTGGGATACCTGTGACGACGACATGATCGCTCGCCTCGCGTCACCCCGCTGAACGTCCACTCGCCAACACACCGCCGAGCGCCCGTTCGCCGAAGGCCGCTGAGCGCCCGTTCGCCGCAGGCCACCGTAGCGCCCGCGCGGCGTGACGCCTCAGCTCGCGCAGCGTCATGCCTCAGGTCGCATGGCGTCATGCCTCAGCGCGGCGTCGCATCACCGTGCTCGCCTGTTCCCGCAGCCGAGCACAATGGCGTCGACGCCGCCGAGCGCCTCGATCAGGGCTGGCCGACGATCAGGAGCGCGTCGCCGACGCCTCGTTCGACGCCGTCGGACGGGTGGTTCACGACCTTCTTGCCGATCACCATCGCGCTCGAACCGCCGCCGTCCAGGTTGACCGCATCGCGTGCCCCGAGCCAGCGCATGATCTGGGCCGCCTCGAAGAAGGATGCGCCCACGGTCGTCCCGGGGGCCCGGCCGTCGACGACGGCAATGATGAGCTTGCCCGACTTCGTGACGCCCGCCAGGGTGCGGGGGTGACGGCGAAGGATCATGTTGACGTTCGCCATGCCGTCACGGAACGCGGTGATCGATATCTGGCCGCCGCGGACCAGCCCGATCGCTCCGCCGATGATGTTCGTCTCCGGGGTGAGGGGGATGGCCTTGTGGGTCCGTAGATCGGTGACCTGAGTGGTGACCTTGATGGTCGCGGTCTCGCCGGCGTGCTCCCAGAGCCAGTCCGCGGCCGTGCCGACTCCATGGAGCACCCGCGTGCCGCGCGCGACCGGGGCACCCGGGTCGCGGACCTCTGTCACCTTGCCGGACGCGTCCAGCACGGCCTCGACTCCGTCGTCCACGGGAGTGGCCCGGCCGAGCTCCTCGGTGTACATCACCAGCTCGTCCGGCTTCGGGACGCGGTTGAGGCCGGTGACCGCCACGGCGGCCCCGTCGTTCGACCGCGCCACCACGAGCGACGACAGCTCGGTGACGCGTGCCGTACGGCCCTTGAGGACCAGGCCGACGCGGCCGGATACGGCCTCGCTGAGCAGTTTGCCCCCTACGACGGAGATCCCGGTGGGGTCGCCGCGGAACTCTGTCAGCGTATGGATGTCGAAGAACCCGCCGTTGACGCCGGCGATGGCCTTGACCGAGGCGGCCATCGCGGAGACCTTCTCACGCTTGGCGACCCCGGTGCCGATCGACGACCGGAGGGAGCCGCGGAAGGTCCGGGGATCGATCGTGATTATCCGCACACTCCAGGGGCCCGTCGTCTGAAAGCCGTCGTCGCCCGTGAAGTCGACCTTGGCGCCGATGCCCGCGTCCTTGAGCTGCTTGACGACGTCGGCCGCCTCGGCCTTCTTCTCCAGCGGCCAGCTTCCCAGCCGCACCATGAAGTAGTCGGCGGCCGGGAAGTCCGCCACGGCGGGCCGGGTGAATTTCACAATCGTCGGGCTGAACCCGGCCTCCTGTACGGCCTGGGCCTGGCTCTGCGCGGTGGCCTCGGAGAAGGCGTCCTTGCCGCCGACCACGACGCTCACCGTGTAGCCGTCCTTGGACTGGCCGTGCTTCAGCGTGAAGTAGTCGACGCCGGGCGCGAGGCTCTTGGCGGCCGTCTTCGAAATTCCCGGCTCACCGAGCGGGAAGCTCGACGACGGTAAACCGGTGACGGGGTCGGCGAGCGCCGGAGCTGTGAGGGTGGTCATCGTGAGAGCCAGGGTGGCGACTCCGACGATCAGGCGGCGGCTCATGCGGTTTCTCCCCATTCGTGATCCTCAAAGGGACCATCGTGGCGAGAATGGCCGTTGCAGTGGGGTGAAACGCGCCAAACAGCATGAGAAATCCGCCGCCTCGTTACCCGAGACAACCGTCAAAACCGGTTAAACGGCGTAAAACGCTTTCTAATCGGATAAACCGGGCATGGGGCAGGAAGTGTCGCATCACGGACTCCCAGCGTCGATCTCGCGGGCCCGCCGTACGAACTCCTGGGCGGATCGGGCCTCCACGTGGATCAGGATCCCGTTGTGGCGCGACACCCCCCAGTAGTGCGTCGTCGCCTGGCCCCACCAGATCGTCCAGCGGGGGAAACGGGCGGACAGCGCACGGACCACGATGGCGGGGCTGATTTGAGGTTCGCTCGTCGTCTGCACTCTTTGAGACAAGCACGAATCACCCTGTAAACGCGAGCACACGCAGAGTGGCGACGTGACATAGGTCTTACACCTGGAGAGGCAGACCTACCTCAGCGTATTCGCCTATTCGCGAGGGCCCCCGCCGCCGACGCCGGGACCGCCCCGGGCAAGGCTTCGCGGCCAAGGCTTTCCGGCAAGGCTTTCCGGCAAGGCCTACGGGGTCTCGCGGCGGAACGTCTCCAGGGCCAGCAGTGCGACGTGGAGGGACAGGCACGACTCGACGTCGTCCAGGTCGGTGTCCAGGATGCGCTCCAGCCGCCGGAGCCGGTCGTAGAAGGCCGGCCGGGACAGATGGGCCTTCTGCGCGGCCACGGCCTTGTTTCGCCCGGCGTCCAGATAGATCCGCAGGATCCGGGTGAGATCGCCGTGCCGTTGCGCGTCGTGGGTGAGCAGCGCGCCGAGCTCCCGCTCGGCGAACGTCTGCAGCCGCGCGTCATCTCGCAGGAGGTGCAGCAGGCCGCGCAGCCGCAGATCCGGGAGGCGGTAGAACGCCCGGCCGTCGGGCTGGCGCACCGCCACCTCGGCGACCTGCTCGGCCTCCAGGAAGCTGCGCCGTACGTCCTTGATCGACTCGACGACGGACCCGGCCGCCAGCACGAACGCCGTGGGGAACGTCGCCCGCAGACGGTCGGCGAGCGCGCTCAGCGCGGTCTCGGCGAGCGAGCGCGGCGGGAGGGGCAGGAGCACCCCGACCCGGCTCTGGTCGAGCGCGCCGACGAGCGCGGGCAGCCGGGCGTCCCGGCACGCGGCCGCGGTCGCCTCGGCCAGCTCGCCCAGCTTGGCCTGCTCTCCCAAGGCGGTGCCGCTGGAGGAGGTGAGCCGGATGACGGCGCTGATCAGCTTCCGGCCGGTCAGCGGAACGCCGACGGCGCGGGCGCGGGCGGCGGCCTCGTCGGGATCGGAGTAGGTGTGAGTGAGGATGCCGGCGATGATCGTGCCGTGGGCCTGCCGTTCGAGGGACTCCTGGTGGCGCTCCAGCAGCCGGCTCAGGGCGAGCGTGGTGGCCGCGCGCTCCGCGAGGACGATGTCGCGCGGGGTGGGGGAGGAGTCGGAGAGCAGGATCAGCCGCCCCCAGTCCTGCCCGCGCGCGCCGACAATGGTGACCAGCCACCCGGCGCCGGCGTCGTAGGCCGTCCGCTCCACGGGTGAGACGGCGCGGGAGCGGGTCTCCCAGTTGGCGAGCAGCGTGCCGGTGTCGCCTCCGGCGGCGTCGCAGGCGAGCACCTGGTGGGCCAGGTTCTCCAGCAGTACGGGACGCCCGGAGAAGCGCGCCACCTGAGCGAGGACCTCGGCCGGAGAGGCGCCCTCGACCGACAGCTCGGTGAAGACCTCGTGAAGCTGCTCGGAGGCGCGCAGTTCCTGTAGCTGGATGTCGATGATCCGAGCGTGGACCGACTCGGTGATCTGGACGAACGGCGTCTCGCGCGCCAGCGTGATCAGCGGCAGGCCGTGCTCCTCGGCGGCCTTGACGACGGCCCGGGGCAGCTCGCGGACGAACCGGCGGCCCAGCTCGACGATCAGCCCGGAGGCCCCCACGGCGGCCAGGTCGGAGATGTAGTCCGCGAGCTTGTCGGGCTCGGCGGGAAGGGCGACGCCCGTCGTCAGCACCAGCTCGCCGCCGCGCAGGAGATGCGCGATGTCGCTGATCTCTCCGACGTGAACCCAGCGGACCCTGGTGTCGAGCCGGTCGCCACCCGCGACGACGCGCGGGTTGCCGCGACGGACGGCGTCCAACGCGAGCACGTCGGCGACGGTGGGCAGCATGTACAGAGGCTACCTGATCATAATGTAAAGACGATGGGTCACTAGCTGACAAGGTGAGAGCTCCTGGCCGCCGCGCGAGAGCCCCTGCCGAGGACCGCCGCAGCCTCCCCATCGCCGGAGCCATCGCGGTCTGCACGTGGGGGATGTCAGTGCCCGCCGCCTTGACGGCGTTCAGCCAGGCGACCTCGGGGATCGTGGCGCCCTTGAGCTGCCCGTACGGCTGCCGCCCGCCCCGCGGCAGCGGTACCACTATGTAAGGGAGAATCGAACTATCCCGACACGATGCTGGTATGAGGCATGGCCTGCAGCCGGGATACTTGGTGTATGTCCGCTTCCTCCCATAATCCTGCTGAGACCGCTGGCCTTCTCGCGCGGCATCGCGCCGTCATGCCGAACTGGATGGCCCTCTACTACGACGAGCCCATCGAGATCGTCAGCGGTAAGGGCAACCGCGTCGTCGACGCGTCGGGGAAGAGCTACCTCGACTTCTTCGCCGGGATCCTGACCAACATGATCGGGTATGACGTGCCCGAGGTGCGGGAGGCCGTCGAGCGGCAACTGGCCACCGGGATCGTCCACACCTCCACGCTCTACCTGCTGCGCGGCCAGATCGAGCTGGCCGAGAAGATCGCCCGCCTCTCGGGCATCCCGGACGCCAAGGTCTTCTTCACCAACTCCGGCACCGAGGCCAACGAGACGGCGCTGCTGCTCGCGACCTACGCCCGCAAGTCGGACCAGGTTCTGGCCATGCGGCAGAGCTACCACGGCCGGTCGTTCGGCGCCGTCGGCGTGACGTCGAACCGCTCGTGGAAGAACAACTCCCTGTCGCCGCTGAACGTGCACTTCCTGCATGGCGCCGACCGGCACCTCACCCAGTTCCGCGGGCTGTCGGACGCCGACTACATCGCGGCCTGCGTCGACGACCTGCGCCACGTGCTGTCCACCGCCGTCTCCAAGGACGTCGCCGCGCTGATCGCCGAGCCGATCCAGGGAGTCGGCGGCTTCACCATGGCCCCCGAGGGCCTGTTCGCCGCCTACAAGGAGGTCCTCGACGAAGAGGGCATCCTGTTCATCTCGGACGAGGTCCAGACCGGCTGGGGCCGTACGGGCTCGGCGTTCTTCGGCATCCACAACCACGGCGTGACGCCGGACATGCTGACCTTCGCCAAGGGTCTCGGGAACGGCTTCGCCGTTGGCGGCATCGTGGCCCGCGGCGACCTGATGGACCAGCTGCACGCCACCGGCCTGAGCACGTTCGGCGGCAACCCGATCTCGATGGCGGCCGCCAACGCGACCCTCGACTACGTGCTCGATCACGACCTGCAGGCCAACGCCGCGCGGACCGGCGAGATCATCATCAGCGGGCTGCGTGAGGCCGCGCCGCGGCTGCCCATCGTCGGCGACGTCCGGGGCAAGGGCCTCATGTTCGCCGTCGAGCTGGTGGACCCCGCCACCGGACAGCCGGCCCCCGCCCTGGCCGCGCGCTTCATGGAGGAGACCAAGAAGCTCGGCCTGCTCGCCGGCAAGGGCGGCCTCTACGGCAACACCCTCCGCATGGCCCCCCCGCTCACGCTCACCGAGGACGAGGCCCGCGAGGGCCTGGGCATCCTCGTCACCGCTCTGGAGATCGTCAACGATGAAGCACGTTAACCACTGGATCAACGGGGCCCGCACCGGCGGCGAGGACCGCACTGCCGAGATCTTCAACCCGGCCACCGGCGAGGTCAGCGGCAAGGTGACCCTTGCCACCGTGGAGGAGGTCGACGCGGCGGTGGAGGCCGCGGCCCGCGCGTTCCCCGCGTGGCGCGACGCGTCGCTGATGAAGCGGTCGCGGATCCTGTTCCGTTTCCGGGAGCTGATGGAGGGCCACCGCGACGAACTGGCCGCGCTGATCACGGCCGAGCACGGCAAGGTGCACTCCGACGCCCTGGGCGAGGTGGCCCGCGGCCTGGAGGTCGTCGAGTTCGCCTGTGGCATCCCGCACCTGCTCAAGGGCGGCTTCTCCGAGAACGTCTCGACCCGGGTCGACTCCTACTCCATCCGCCAGCCGCTCGGTGTCGTCGCGGGGATCACGCCGTTCAACTTCCCGGCCATGGTGCCGATGTGGATGTTCCCCGTCGCCATCGCCACCGGCAACACGTTCATCCTCAAGCCGTCGGAGAAGGACCCTTCGGCGTCGCTGCTCATGGCCCGGCTGTGGCAGGAGGCCGGTCTGCCGGACGGGGTGTTCAACGTCGTCCAGGGCGACAAGGTGGCGGTCGACCGGCTGCTGGAGCACCCCTCCGTGAAGGCCGTGTCGTTCGTCGGCTCCACGCCGATCGCCCGGTACGTCTACGAGACCGGCACCGCCCACGGCAAGCGGGTCCAGGCTCTCGGCGGCGCGAAGAACCACATGCTGGTGCTCCCCGACGCCGACCTCGACCTGGTCGCCGACTCGGCCGTCAACGCGGGCTTCGGCTCCGCCGGTGAGCGCTGCATGGCGATCTCCGTCGTCCTCGCCGTCGACCCGATCGGCGACGAGCTGGTCGAGAAGATCGTCTCCCGCGTGGAGCGGCTCACGATCGGCCCCGGCGACGACCCGGCGTCGCAGATGGGCCCGCTGGTCACCGAGGTCCACCGCGACAAGGTCGCGTCCTACCTCGACCTGGGGGTCGAGGAGGGCGCCAAGCTCGTCGTGGACGGCCGCGAGACCCGCGTCGCCGGTGGCCGCCCGGCTTCGGAGGCGCGGGGCTTCTGGCTCGGCCCCACGGTCCTCGACCACGTGCCGGCCAACTCGCGCGTCCACCGCGAGGAGATCTTCGGCCCCGTCCTGTCCGTCGTGCGCGTGAAGTCGTACGAGGAGGGGCTGGAGCTCATCAACACCGGCGAGTACGGCAACGGCACCGCGATCTTCACCAACGACGGCGGCGCGGCCCGGCGGTTCCAGAACGAGGTCGAGGTCGGCATGATCGGCATCAACGTGCCGATCCCCGTGCCGATGGCGTTCTACAGCTTCGGCGGCTGGAAGGCGTCGCTCTTCGGTGACACGCACGTCCACGGCACCGAGGGCGTCCACTTCTACACCCGGGGCAAGGTCGTCACCTCGCGCTGGCTCGACCCGTCGCACGGTGGCGTGAACCTCGGTTTCCCGACCAACGCCTGACGCGGCATCGTCCCCGCACGATGATGGGCGCCACGGGCCAGTAGGCTCGTGGCGTCCGTCTTGTGAGGGGGTCGTCCGAGTGGCGCTTCGCCGTACACGCCTGGTGGCCGCGGTCGCGGCGGCCGGGTTCCTGGCCTCGGCGTGCGGCGGGACGGGCTCGGCCGGCATGGCGGGGGCCACACCGGACGTGGAGGCAGCGGCGGCCGTCGCAGGCACCCCGGGCACTCCGGGTGCCCCCGGCAGCCCCGGAACCGGAGGCACCCCGCTCGCCACGCCCACGACCCCCACGCCCGTCTCCACGGCGACGGCCACGGCGGGTCACGGCGAGGGGACGCTCACCGTGCTGGCGCTCAACGGCTACGTCGAGTGGGGCGGCACCGACCCCACGGTCAACTGGGTCAGGGGGTTCGAGGCCCGGACCGGCTGCAAGATCAGCCTCAAGTACTACGACCCCGGCCAGGCGCCCCCGCCGGACGACTTCGCGCCGGCCTCGTTCGACGTGATCTCCGCGACCCCCGAGCTCGCCGGCAAGCTGATCGGCGAGCGGAAGGTCGCGCCCCTCGACACGACGCTCGTCGACGGCTACGACAAGATCCCCAAACGGCTCCGCGGGCTCCGGGCCTTCACCCAGGACGACCGCGTGTACGGCGTGCCGTACCTGTGGGGCCTCAACGAGGTGCTCTACGACACCACCAAGGTGGACCCGGAGGACGCCGGGGCCATCTTCAAGGACAAGGGGCCCGTCCTCTTCAGGGACAGCCCGCTGTCCATCGCGGACGCCGCGCTGGTCCTCAAGAGCCGCGGCATGGACATCAAGGACCCCTTCGAGCTCACGCCGGCCCAGCTCGACGCGGCACTGGCCCTCTTCTCCGCCGGGAAACCCTCCGCCGGGCCGGCCGGGAGTCCATCCGCCGGCCCCTCGGCGGGCTCTTCCACCGGCTCTTCCACCGGCTCTTCCGCCCGGCCTTCTGCTGGGGCTTCCGGTCGGGCTTCTGGCGGGCTTTCCGGTGCGTCGGGTGAGCGGGCCTACTGGCGCGACCCCATCGAGGTGGTGGAGGGCTTCGCCTCCGGTTCCGTACGGCTGGCCGAGGGCACGCCGTACCACCTGGACGTGCTCAAGCGCGGGCACAAGCCCGTGGAGGCACTCGGCGAACGTCCGGTGACCGGCTGGGTGGACTCCTGGATGGTGTCCTCCGCCGCCGCGCATCCGGCGTGCGCCGCCCAGTGGCTCAGCTGGACGGCCTCGGCGGACGTCCAGAGGAAGGCGTCCGCCTGGGTGGGGCTCGCCCCCGCCAATCCCGGCGCCTGCACCGGCCGCACGCGCCGGATCTGCGCCGACTATCGCGTGGGCGAGCCCCATGAGTTCAAGGGCGTCTACTTCGCCGCCCGCCCGGCCGACTACACCCAGTGGGCCGAGCGCTGGCGGCAACTCGTCGGCTGACCCCTGCTCGGCTCGGGCCCCTGCTTGCCTCACGACCCTGCTTGCCTCACGTTTGGCCGGCGCTCCACCTTCTGGGCCATCACCGTCATCGGCGTCATCGCCACCTACCGATCTTGACGGTTCCCCTCTAGCCGGCGGGGAGCTTGGCGACGGCGGTTCGCAGAGCCGGTCCGGCGGCGTCGGCGAACGGGCCGCCCGGATAATCGACCAGCCACACATGCAGCATCTCGGTCTCTCCGGCCACGTCCGTCCGACCGGTCTGGCACAGGGCCGCCAGGCACGGGTCCGCGTGCGAGTGCCAGGGCGTGAGCGGGCCGCCGATCGCCGGTCCCCGCCGGCCCGGCGGCATGATGAAGATCGCTCCCAGCAGGACGGAGGAGCCGGTCGGCCTGCGGTAGTAGACCAGCGCCTCGGGCCGCGTGGCGTCGAGGACCACGCCGTCGTCGATCATCGCCGGCTTGACGAGTTGCCGGACGCCGTCCGAGTCGGTCCAGACCTTGTAGCCGTCCTTCTCGGCGGCGGCGTCCGTGGGCCAGCGCGCGATCGTCTCCCGCCTGGCCGCCTGCACCAGGGAGTCGGCTGCCGTGATCTGCGCGTCCGTCGGCGCTCCCGGCGTCGCGGGAGCGCCGCCGTGGTGGTGCCCGCCGTGCGGGTCCACCGCGGCGGACTGGCCGGTGGACGCGCGGGCGAAGGACGCGGCCACCGAGCCGGCGAAGGACGGCTGAAAGGACGCTCCGACCGCGACGGCGACGACGGCGGAGACGACCACCACGACGGCCCCCTTGCCCTTCGTGACGGACCTCTCTCCAGACCTCTCCTCGAACCTCTCCCCGGACCTGCCGCCGGAGCTCTCGCCGGATGTCTCGCTTGACTTACCGCTGGAGGTCTCGCTGGGCCTCCCGCGCTCGGCGAGCACGAGGGATCCCACGATGACGACGGCCTCCAGGAGCGCGCACAGCAGATCGGGAGCGCCGACCGGCTCAGGTGTCCACGCGCCCGGGCCGACCGGGAACCCGGCCGTCCTGCTGACCAGCCAGATCACCGCCAGCGCCAGATTGCCGAACGCGCCGGTGAGGAAGAGGAGTTGGCCGGGCCGTACGAGGACGGCCGCCGCCCACGCGAACTGTGCCCAACCGGCGGCGGCGAAGAAGACGCCATGGACCCACGATGCCCCGAAATGGTCCGGCATGACGCCGAAGTGCACCGCGGCCGCCCCGGCCGAGCAGACGGCCAGGATCAGCGGCAGAGCGCCGGGCGCGCGCGTGTCGTCCATCGGCCAATTATCGAGCGCGGCGATCACCGAAAGGGAGGCCCAAGCTCAATGCCGGTAATTGCCGGTAATTCCCGGAAAATCGGGACACCCGCACATTCACGGCAGGGCTGGTCAGGATAGGGCGCGGGATCGGCGGGGGAGAGGGACGTTGTCCGGCATGGGCATGAGCGCTTCGGCGCAGTCGTCGCAGGCGTGGACGGGGGTGTTGTCGGGGAGCACGCCGACCTTGATCCGGGGGCGCGGCCACTTCTTGTGGCACACTACGCAGGCGTCGCCGTCACGCTGGGTGATGGTGAGACCGGCAGGGTCGAACGTCAGCATGATCGGCTCGGTGCCGTTCGGGTTCCAGCCCATCCACGTCCCCCCTCGATCGCGTATCGGAACCGTTATAACGTGGTTACCTGGCGTGATCGGCTCGTGTCAGGCCAAGTGGTGGTTAAATCGCGGCATGGCGCACGCCGTACAACAACAAAAGGGACACCGAGCATCAAGCCGGGTGCCCCTTTTGGACTGGTATAAACGCTCTAGTCCCCGCTAAGGGCCTTCTCCAAGATGGACAAGCCTTCCTCAAGAAGGTGGTCGGGCATGACGAGCGGCGGCAGGAAGCGGAGCACGTTGCCGTAGGTGCCCGCGGTCAGCACCAGCAGTCCCTCGGCGTGGCACTTCGCCGCGATCTCCCCGGCCGGGAGCGGGTCCTTGGTGCCGGGGACCACGAGCTCGATCGCGATCATGGCACCACGACCCCGGACGTCGCCGATGATGTCGACGCGCTCCCGCAGTTCGTGCAGGCGCGAGAGCATGACCTCTCCGATGTGCGCGGCGCGCTCCACGAGGTTCTCCTGCTCGATCGTCTCCAGGACGCCGAGCGCCGCCTCACAGGCGAGCGGGTTGCCGCCGTAGGTGCCGCCGAGCCCGCCGACGTGGACGGAGTCGAGCAGTTCCGAGCGACCGGTCACCGCGGCGAGCGGCAGACCGCCCGCGATGCCCTTGGCGGTGCAGATGATGTCGGGGACGATGCCCTCGTCCTCGCATGCGAACAGGTCGCCGGTCCGGGCGAAGCCGGTCTGGACCTCGTCGGCGATGAAGACGATGCCGTTCGCCCGGCAGAACTCAAGAATCTTGGGCAGGAACCCGCGCGCCGGCTCGATGAAGCCGCCCTCGCCGGCGATCGGCTCGATGACCACAGCCGCGACGTTCTCCGCCCCGACCTGCTTGTTGATCATGTCGATGGCCTGGGCCGCCGCCTCGTCGGCGCAGTTCTCCGGCCCGGTCGGCCAGCGGAAGGGGTAGGCCAGCGGCACCCGGTAGACCTCCGGGGCGAACGGGCCGAACCCCTGCTTGTACGGCATGTTCTTGGCGGTCAGCGTCATCGTGAGCAGCGTCCGGCCGTGGTAACCGTGGTCGAACACGACGACGGCCTGCCGTCCGGTGGCGTGCCTGGCCACCTTGACCGCGTTCTCGACGGCCTCGGCGCCGCTGTTGACGAGGAAGGTCCGCTTCTCGTGATCGCCCGGCGTGAGCGCGTTGAGCTTCTCGCAGACCTCGACGTAAGACTCGTACGGCGTGACCATGAAACAGGTGTGGGTGAAGTCGGCGACCTGCTTCTGGACGCGCTCGACCACACGCGGAGCGGCGTTTCCGACGCTCGTCACGGCGATGCCCGAGCCGAAGTCGATCAGCGAGTTGCCGTCCGCGTCGACGACGACACCGCCACCGGCGTGGGTCACGAAGACGGGAAGCGTGGTGCCGATGCCGGGCGGCACGGCCGACTGCTTGCGCTCGAACAGCTCCCGGGACCGGGGGCCGGGGATCTCGGTGACGAGGCGGCGCTCCTGCGGAAGCTGCGGGCCGCCGTGTGTGGTGGCAGTGGTCATGGTTCCGACGCTACGGCCGCGGTCTCAGCCTGCCGATATGTCGTCATGGCAGAATAAGGTGACGTGTTTGGCCAACTCGGACAAACTCGGACTTGGGGGAGGGTCGTGGCGCCGACGCTGCGCCGGGTGGCGGCGATCGTACCGCTCCACCTGGACGTTCTGGCCGGTCGTGAGGCGCTGGACCGGCCCGTCCGCTGGGTCGCGGTCAGCGAGCTGGAAGATCCCACTCCGTTCCTGGAGGGCGGGGAGCTCGTCCTGACCACCGGCATGCGGCTCACGGCCGGCGAGGCCCTGCCGTACATCTCCCGCCTGGTCGCACGTGGCGTCGCGGGGCTCGGCTTCGGCGTGGGCCTCAGCCACGACGTGGTGCCGCCCGCCTTCGTCGAAGCGGCGGCCGCGGCCGGGCTGCCGCTCGTCGAGGTGCCCAGGGACACTCCGTTCATCGCGATAGGCAAGGCCGTCAGCGAGCTGCTGGCGGCCGAGCAGTACGAGGAGATCAGCCGCGCGTTCGCCGCCCAGGGCCGGCTCACCCGGGCCGCCCTCCAGCCGGCGGGCACCGGAGCCGTCATCGAGCGCCTCGCCCGCGAGATCCACGGCTGGGCCCTTCTCTTCGACGACGCGGGAGCCGTACGGCAGGCCGCCGATGCCGCCGCGGTCCCGGAAGCGGCTGCGCGATTTTCGCACACCGGGGGAGCTGGTGGAGCGGACGGGGAACCGGGGCACTGGGCTGAGGTGAAGGCCAAGTCGCTGCGGCCCGAGCTGGCCCGGCTGCGCAGGACGCCCTCCCTGGCGAGCCTCGCCCTCTCCACACCGGGCGAGCATGTGATCGTGCAACCGCTCGGCCGCCGGGGCTTCTTCGCGGTCGGGTCGGAGCGGGCGTTCTCCCCGATCGGGCACACCGTCGTCAACGCCGCCGGATCCCTGCTCACGCTCGCTCTCGAACAGGGCCGTGACCAGCGGGCCGCCGCGACGCGCGTACGGGCGGCCGTGCTCCGCCTGCTGCTGGCCGGCGAGACCAAGGCTGCCATGGACACCATGGCCGCGATGGGCGGGATGCTGCCGGACGGGCCGGTGACCGTGCTCGCGTGCGAGACGGCCGACGCGGACTCGCTCGCCGAGGCGCTGCCCTGCTTCACCGCCCCCTGGGAAGGGCGCGGGCACGAAATGGTCGTGGCACTCGTCCCGGCGGAGCGGACGGACGAGATCACCGCCCGCGCCGCCGAGCACGGCCGCGTCGGCGTGAGCGCGGGGGTCGCCATCGCCGTGGACCTGGCCACTGCCCTTGACCAGGCAGAACGGGCGCTGGCGACGGCCAATCCGGTGGCGAGGTTCGCCGAGATGGCCGGACAGGGACTGCTGTCACTGATCGACCCGGCCGCGGCCGCGTCGTTCGCGGCGGCCCTGCTCGCGCCGCTGAGAGAGTACGGCTCGCGCGCCGACCTGGTCGAGTCGCTCCGCGCCTACCTCGCCAGCAACGGCCACTGGGACGCGGCGGCGCAGCGGCTCGGCGTGCACCGGCACACGCTGCGCTATCGGATGAAAAGGGTGAGCGAGCTACTCGGCCGCGACCTCGACGACCCCGCCGTCCGGGCCGAGCTCTGGATCGCCCTGTGCTACTGAATCCCAGTAACGGTTAGTTGCCCTTCGCCAGGAAGCAGCAGATCGTCGCGGTGGTGACGGTGTCGTAGGTCGTGCTGTCCTGAAGGTGACCGGCACGTTCCAGGTTCAGCGCTCCCTGGGCCGCCGCCCACAGCGCGTCGGCGATCTTCCTCGGCTGGGTGGGCACCAGGTAGCCCGTGGAGATGCAGTCGGCGATCACCCGGTCGAGGATGTTGAGCGCGGCCCGGGCGAGGGTGCGGGCCCGCTCGCTCGGCACGAAGCCGGGGATCGCCCGCTCGAACATGAGGCTGTAGTAGCCCGGCTCCGACAGCGCCGCCTCGCGGTAGGCGGGGCCGAGGGCGGTGAGGTACTCGAAGGGGTCGCTGCGATGCGGCACGGCCTCCAGGCGGCGGCGGATCCGCTCGAAGCCCTCCAGATAGAGCGCCTCGGCCAGGCCCTCCTTGCTGCCGAACATCGTGTAGATGACCTGGGTCGAGCAGCCGCCCTCCGCGGCGATCCGCCTGACGGTGAGGCTCTCGGGCCCGGCGGAGGTCAGCAGACGGCTGGCGACGTCAAGGAGGCGGGTGCGGAGCTCGTCGTAGTTGCTTCTTTGGCCGCGCGCGTAGGCACCCTGAAGACCGAGCGGCGCCGGCGTACCCATCAGCGACGAGCCCTTCTCATCTATTGGGCCCCGCGACGGGCCACGGAGATGACTTAACCACGCCGCTCAACTTTCAAACCGGTCTGAAACGGAAAACATCCCGAAATTGCGGCGCATCTGTGACATGCAAAACTTATCCACATCGGAGCGGGGCCGGCAGGTGATTGTGCTTGCCGGAGTAGCGCCCCCTCCGACCTGGTGACATACGGTCAAAACATGGACGTGCGCCGCAGTTCCGATACCCGCCCCTTCTGGCTCGCCGGGCGTCCCGCGACGGGAGACGCCGAGCTCACCGTGACCAACTCCCATGACGGCCGAGCCGTCGGCGTCTACTCGGTGCCGACCGCGGAGCAGGTCGAGCAGGCCGTGGCAGCGGCCGACGCCGTGCGCAAGCAGGCCGCGGCGCTGCCCATCCACGTCCGCGCGGAGGCGCTGGCCCACGTCGCGCGCCGCCTGGGCGAGCGGTCCGAGGAGATCGCCCAGCTCATCAGCGGTGAGAACGGCAAGCCCATCTTCTGGGCCCGTGGAGAGGTCACCCGGGCCATCTCGACGTTCCGGTTCGCCGCCGAGGAGGCCCGCCGGTTCAGCGGCGAGGTGCAGCGCCTCGACACCGAACCCGCCGCCCAGGGCCGCCTCGCGTATGTCACGCGCGTGCCGCACGGGCCGGTGCTGGCGATCACCCCGTTCAACTTCCCGCTGAACTTGGTGGCCCACAAGGTCGCTCCGGCGATCGCCGTCGGCGCGCCGATCATCGTGAAGCCGGCCCCCGCGACCCCGCTGTCCGCGCTGGTGCTGGGCGAGATCCTGGCCGAGACCGATCTGCCCGAGGGCATGTTCTCGGTGCTCCCCATCCCTAACGACCGCGCCGGGTCGCTCGTGGAGGACCCGCGCCTTCCGGTGGTCTCCTTCACCGGCTCGGGCCCGGTCGGCTTCGCGATCATGGACAGGGTGCCCCGCAAGCACGTCACGCTGGAGCTCGGCGGCAACGCCGCGGCCGTCGTGCTCGCGGACGCCGACCTCGACTGGGCCGCCGGCCGGATCGCCCTGTTCTCCAACTACCAGGCCGGCCAGAGCTGCATCGCCGTACAGCGCGTGATCGTGGAGGAGCCGGTCGCCGACGAGTTCACCGAGAAGCTGGTCGCCGCGGTCGGCACGCTGGTCACCGGCGACCCGGCTGACGAGAAGACCCAGGTCGGGCCGCTCGTGAGCGAGGACGCCGCCGTACGCGTGGAGAGCTGGGTCAAGGAGGCCGTCGACGCCGGAGCCCGCGTCGTGACCGGCGGGACCCGTGACGGCGCCACGATCGCCCCGACCGTCCTCGCCGAGGTGCCCTCCGGCGCCAAGGTCGCGGCCGAGGAGGTCTTCGGCCCCGTCATGCTGGTGCAGCGGGTCGCGTCCATCGACGAGGCGTTCGCCGCCGTCAACGACTCCAAGTACGGCCTGCAGGCCGGCGTCTTCACCCGCAGTTTGGACGCCGCCTTCCGGGCGAACCGGGAGCTGGAGGTCGGCGGCGTGATCATCGGCGATGTCCCGTCCTACCGGGCCGACCAGATGCCCTACGGCGGCGTCAAGGAGTCGGGCGTCGGCCGTGAAGGACTCCGGTCCGCGATGGCGGACCTGACCTTCGAGAAGGTCATGGTCCTCACCGGCCTGTCACTCTGAAACTCCCCGGGGGTTCTCGGAGTCCTGCTCGCGCCGCTGAAGGCCGCTCGGGCGAGCCGGTCCAGCGTCTCCTCGCGGCCGCGCGCCCGATGAACTCTGGGGAAACTGTGCCGATTGGGGGATTAGTCTCTCCCGATTGGTGCAGTTGACCAGGCATGGACGCCAACACCGTTCTGCTGGGGGTCGTCGTCGCGACGGCGCTGACCTTCGACTTCACGAACGGATTCCATGACACCGCCAACGCGATGGCGACGTCGATCGCGACCCGGGCGCTTCCGCCACGGGTGGCCGTCGCGCTGTCCGCGATGCTGAACTTCGTCGGCGCGTTCCTGTCACTGAAGGTGGCGGCCACGATCGCGAACGGCATCGTGGACAGCGGCGCCATCACGCTGACCGTCGTCTTCGCCGGCCTCGTCGGCGGCCTCGCGTGGAATCTCCTGACCTGGTACTTCGGCATACCGTCGAGCTCGTCCCACGCGCTGATCGGCGGCGTCGTGGGCGCGACGCTGATCGCGGCGGGCGCGTCCGCGGTAAAGGGCGCGGGCATCGTGTCGAAGGTCCTCATCCCAGCCGTCCTCGCGCCGGTCTTCGCCATCGTCGTGGCCACGATCGGCACCTACCTGGTGTACCGGATCACGGCGAACGTGCCCGACCGGGTGCGGACGCGCGGGTTCCGGCTCGGCCAGATCGGCTCCGCCTCCCTGGTCTCACTGGCACACGGCACCAACGACGCCCAGAAGACCATGGGCGTCATCACGCTGGCACTGATCGCCGACCACTCGATCGGCAAGGGCGACGGCACGCCGTTCTGGGTGATCGTCGCCTGCGCGTTCGTCATCGCGTTGGGCACCTACATCGGCGGCTGGCGGGTGATCAGGACGCTCGGCAAGGGGCTGACCGAGATCGAGAGCCCGCAGGGGTTCGCGGCCGAGGCTTCGTCGGCCGCGGTCATCTTCGCGGCCTCGCACTTCGGGTTCCCGCTCTCCACGACCCACGTGTGCAGCGGCTCCATCATGGGGGCGGGGGTGGGCAAGCGGCTGGCCGAGGTGCGGTGGGGGCTCGCGGGCCGCATGGTGACGGCCTGGGTGTGCACCCTCCCCGCCGCCGCTCTGGTCGGCGCGGGCGCCTGGAAGGGCGCCGACCTCATCGGCGGCACGAGCGGCGTCGCCGCCGTCTTCGTCGTCGCGGTCGCGTTCGCCGCCGGGCTCTACCTGGCCGCGCGCCGGCAGCCCGTCAACCACGCCAACGTCAACGACGAATGGACGGGGAAGCTCGCACCCGCGAAGGAGCCCGTGGCATGAACGAGCGAATCAATGAACACAGTGCTTGGCGAATGCCACTCCGAGCCGAAGGCGAGGAGGGGACATGAGCGAGCGTAGCGAGCGAATCAATGAACACAGTGCTTGGCGAATGCCACTCCGAGCCGATGGCGAGGAGGGGACATGAGCGAGCGTAGCGAGCGAATCAATGAACACAGTGCTTGGCGAATGCCACTCCGAGCCGAAGGCGAGGAGGGGACATGAGCCATTTCGTCGATGTGGACGCCCTCTGGAAGGTGCTGGTCGCCGGGCTGCTCGGAGGTGCCGGGCTGGCCGCCGTGTACGCCCTGGGACTCGTGGGCCTGTCCGCCTACACGGCTGAGGACACGGGTTCGGCGGCCCGGCCTGTGGGTCTGGCGGTGGCCGCGGCCTGCTTACTGATCGTCCTGGTCGGGCCGGTCTCGGGATCTATGTGATGCTGGCCAAGTGATGGGAGAAATGTCGAAGATGTCCAATGGTGCCGAACTGCTGCGGCGAACACCCGGTCTGAAGGTGGTGGACGACGATGACGACGATCCCGTCCTCCTCCGGGCCGATGGCCGGCCCGTTGACACGTGGCGTGAGCATTACCCCTACGACGAGCGCCTGTCCCGTCACGAGTACGACTACAACAAGCGGCTGCTCCAGATCGAGCTGCTGAAGCTGCAGTATTGGCTGAAGTCCACCGGCGGCCGTCTGGTGATCCTCTTCGAGGGGCGGGACGCGGCCGGCAAGGGCGGCACGATCAAGCGCTTCATGGAGCACCTCAACCCCCGGGGCGCCACGGTGGTGGCGCTGGAGAAGCCCACCGAGCGCGAGAAGACCCAGTGGTACTTCCAGCGCTACACCGCCCATCTCCCATCGGCGGGCGAGATCGTGCTGTTCGACCGGTCGTGGTACAACCGGGCCGGCGTCGAGCGGGTCATGGGGTTCTGCACCCACGAGGAGTACGTCGAGTTCATGTACCAGGCGCCGATGTTCGAGCGGATGCTCGTGCGCGACGGCATCCACCTGGTCAAGCTGTGGTTCTCGGTGTCGCGGGCCGAGCAGCGCACCCGCTTCGTGATCCGCCAGGTGGACCCGGTCAGGCAATGGAAGCTCTCCCCGATGGACATCGCGTCGCTTGACCTCTGGGACGACTACACCAGGGCCAAGGAGGACGTCTTCCTCAACACCGACACCGAGGAAGCCCCCTGGACGGTCATCAAGAGCAACGACAAGAAACGCGGTCGTCTCGAGGCCATGCGGTATGTCCTGTCGCTGTTCGACTACGAGGACAAGGAAGCCTCCATAGTCGGCACGCCGGACCCGCTGATCGTGCGGTCCGCCGCCGACATCGTCGACGAGGACAACGCCGAGCCGCTCAGCCCTCTCGATTAGGCGCGTTCGGCCAGCCGGAAGAGGTCTCTGGCCGTGGCGCCGAAGTAGGGGCCGTACATCGTGCCGTGGTCATTGCTGTACTTGAAACTGCTCACCGAGGTCAGCGTGCCGCGCCCGGTGGCCGGGTCGAAGTCGCTGAGCCACGGGCCGCCGCTCGCGCCCGCCGTCAGATCGCAGCGCAGGCCCTGGTCGCGGGTCTGGCCCTGGGGGTCGCCGTGGACGACGCCCGCGCAGTACAGCAGGTGCTCCCCGTCGTACGGCGCGTCGGCCGGGAAGCCGAACCCGTAGGTCCGCAGCCCGCGCCTGGGGGCGAAGCCGATCTGCTGCCCGCCCACCGCGTCGGCCAGGTGACTGCCGCCCTGGCTCGTCACCGCCACCATGCCCACGTCGTAGTCGTCGTCGCCGCCTCGCGACCACGGTCCGGGCACGAACATCCGCCGGGCGGAGAAGGTGCCGTACGGCTGCCGCCCGTCCTGGTAGCCGGGGATGAAGGTCCAGTTCTCCGCCCAGGGGCCCGAGCCGTCCTTCACGCAGTGCCCGGCGGTGACCACCACGTCCCTGTTCGCGCTCCTCACGGCGCTCGCCGAGCAGACGAAATCGACGCCGTTCATGCTGAGGAACACCCGGCCGGTCGTCCTCGTCACCGAGCCTCCGGCATCCCACTGCGACCCGCTCGTGGTGGCCGCCGGGGCCGTCCTCGGCCGCGCCGCCGACGCCGCCTCCGCCGTGGCCGGCCGGAGCACCTGTGCGGCCTGCCGTACGGGCCTCGCGTGGCTCAGCGAGGCGGCCTGCCGTACGGGCTCCGCCTGGCTGAGCGCGCGGGCGGTCAGGGCGGTCCAGGGCTGAGCCTTGGCGACCACGGGCTGTGCGGGCGGGGGCAGGACGCCGGTCGTGAGCGCCCCCACCTGCTTGACCGTGGAAAGCAGGTCGATGGGGATCGCCCGCGCCATCCGCTCCGGCGTCCAGTACGCCCTGGGCACCGGCGCGGCCACGTGCTCGACGACATCCGCCACCGGGGTGACCCGGGGAGCCGGGCCCGAAATGAGCCCGGCGGCAAGCGTGGCAACGGCAAGCAGGGGGAGGCTCGGAGTCATGGCACCCGAGTCTGGACCACGGCACGTGTCCTTGTGGCTACTTTCGGTAAATCAGGTCAGCGACGTGCTCTGAGCGGCGTTGTAGACCGCCTGGGCCTCGGCGCCGAAGTAAGGCCCGAACATCCAGAAGCTCGCGAAGTTGTACTTGAAGCTGTTCACGGAGTTGAGCAGGCCCGCGCCGGTGCTCTCGTTGAAGCTGAGGAACCAGGGGCCGCCGCTGGAGCCGCCGGTCATGTTGCAGTTGAGCCCCTGGTCCTCCGACTGGAGGAAGTCGTCGAACGTCCGGCCGCTGCAGTAGACCAGCTTCGACCCGTCGTACGGCGAGGCCGCCGGGTAGCCGAAGGAGTACATCTGCCGCCCACGGGGCTGGTTGAAGGCGATGCCCTGGCCGCCGACGACGTCGGTGAGGTTCTGGCCGCCCTGGGGGGCGACGACGGCCGCCGCGACGTCGTAGTTCATGTCCTCGCTGGAGCTCCACTGCGGAGTCGTCAGCAGGTTGGTCGCGGGCCAGGTGCCGTTGGGCCGGTTGCCCTGGTCGTAGCCGGGGACGAAGACCCAGTTGCTGTGGAAGCCGCCGTTGATCTTGACGCAGTGTCCGGCCGTGATGACGACGCTCTTGTTGGCGCTGGTCACGGCGTTGCCGGAACAGGAGGCGTTCCGCCCGGCGTCCGAGCCCGCCGTGATGGTGAAGAACACGCGCCCGGCGGTCTTCACGATCGCGCCGCCGCCCGTCCACGCCGCGCCCGAGCTGCGTGACGAGGCGTAGGACATGCCGTAGGTCGTGTCGGCGGTCAGGGTGGGCGCGACGGTCGCGGGCTTCGCGGCGGGGGCGTCGAGGAGCGCCGACGTGCTGGCGAAGCTCATGTCGTCCGAGTCGGGGGCGTCAAGGGGCTTGGCCGTCTCCATCTTGGCCTCTGTCCAGTAGCTCTTGACGCTGCGCTGCTCCGCCTTGGTGTCCGCCGCCTCGTGGATGACCGGGTGCGGGTTCGCCGCTGTGACGCCGGTCGTGTTCGTGGCGGCGGCGGTGCCGGTGGCGGCCGTGGCGCCGTGAGCGCTCGCCACGGGAAGCAGGGCCCCGGCCACCGCCAGGACGGGGACTGTGAGAGTGGCGAATCGTCGTGCCGTGGGGTGCATGCGTACCTCCGTGTCGGATGTCCCGGCGAAGGTAGCGAGCCCGCAATCCGGATTTCTCACGATTCACATATACGGTTATGGGCAGATTCGGGCATTTATGTACTGGTTTCTCGGCTGCCCCGGTGTTCCCGCGATGACATGCGGGATGCCCTGTGCTGACGGCCCTCGCTTGTCGGGGAGAATGAGGGAGTGACTTCCCAACCCCGGTCGATCGTCGTGCTGGGCTCCACCGGCTCCATCGGCACCCAGGCGCTCGAAGTCGTCGCCCAGGCCCCCGGCCGGTTCCGCGTGGTGGCCCTGGCGGCCGGAGGCGGGCGGGTGGACCTGCTCGCCCGGCAGGCGGCCGAGTGCGGGGCCGAGGCCGTCGCCGTCGCCGACGCGGCAGCCGTACCGGCACTCGAAGAGGCGCTCGCCGCGAACGGCGCGCGGCCGAGGATCCTGGCGGGCCCCGAAGGCGTCGCCGAGCTGGCCACCTGGCCCTGTGACGTTGTGCTGAACGGGATCACCGGCGCTCTCGGGCTGACCTCCACGCTCGCGGCGCTGGAGGCCGGGCGCGTGCTCGCGCTGGCCAACAAGGAGTCCCTGATCATCGGCGGTCCGCTGGTGAAGCGCCTGGCGGCTCCCGGTCAGTTGCTCCCGGTCGACTCGGAGCATTCCGCGCTGGCCCAGTGCCTCTGGGCGGCGGGCCCGGGGGCATACGGCGGGGGCGCCGGCGCGAAAGCCGTACGCCGCCTGGTCGTGACCGCGAGCGGCGGCCCGTTCCGGGGGAGAACCCGGGCCGAGCTGGGGGACGTCACGCCCGAGATGGCGCTCAACCACCCGACGTGGAACATGGGCCCGGTGATCACGGTGAACTCCGCCACCTTGGTCAACAAGGGCCTGGAGGTCATCGAGGCGCATCTGCTCTTCGACATCGGGTTCGACCGCATCGAGGTCGTGGTGCACCCGCAGTCCATGATCCACTCGATGGTGGAGTTCACCGACGGCTCGACGATCGCCCAGGCGAGCCCGCCTGACATGCGCCTGCCGATCTCCCTGGCCCTGGGCCACCCGGAGCGCGTTCCGGGCGCGGCGTCCGCCGTCGACTGGACCGCCGCCCACACCTGGACCTTCGAGCCGCTCGACGACGAGGCCTTCCCGTCCGTGGCGCTCGCCCGCCACGTCGGAGCCCTCGGCGGTACGGCTCCCGCCGTGTACAACGCCGCCAACGAGGTGTGCGTCGAGGCGTTCCTCAAGGGCGGGCTGCCGTTCCTCGGCATCGTGGACACGGTGGAGCGGGTGGTCGCCGAGCATTCCGCCGGCCCGGCCTCCTCGGTGGAGGAGGTCCTGGCCGCCGACTCCTGGGCGCGTACCCGAGCCGCCGAGCTGGTGCGCTGAGATCGTCCGCTGACTTCGCCCACCGGCCTCGCGGGACGGAGCGCGCGGAGGATGTGCTTGCACTGGCGTGCGGGGCCGGTGCACGGAGCCAGTGCGGGTTCGGTGCGCGGTTCGGCGCGCGGGTTTGATGTGTGGGTTTGATGTGTGGGTTTGATGTGTGGGTTTGAGGTGCGGGTTCGGTGCGCGGGTTTGGTTTGCTGGGCGAACCCAGGGCAGGTGCGTCTGGCGGACTGCCTAAACTGATGGAGTCGCTTCACGCCACCGCACAAGGGACTGAAATGTCTGTTGATCTCGGGATTCCGTCCGTACGATCCCAGCCGATCGCCAAGCGGCGAGTCTCGCGGCAGATCATGGTCGGCTCGGTTCCGGTCGGTGGAGACGCGCCGGTCTCGGTGCAGTCGATGACCACCACGCTGACCGCCGACGTCAACTCGACCCTCCAGCAGATCGCCGAGCTCACCGCCGCCGGTTGCCAGATCGTCAGGGTCGCGGTGCCGTCGCAGGACGACGCCGACGCGCTCCCGATGATCGCCAAGAAGTCGCAGATCCCAGTGATCGCCGACATCCACTTCCAGCCGAAGTACGTCTTCGCGGCCATCGACGCCGGATGCGCCGCCGTCCGGGTCAACCCCGGCAACATCAAGAAGTTCGACGACAAGGTCGGCGAGATCGCCCGCGCCGCCGCCGACGCGGGCACCCCGATCCGCATCGGCGTCAACGCCGGCTCGCTCGACCCGCGCCTGCTCCAGAAGTACGGCAAGGCCACTCCCGAGGCCCTGGTCGAGTCGGCGCTGTGGGAATGCTCGCTGTTCGAGGAGCACGGCTTCCGCGACATCAAGATCTCGGTGAAGCACAACGACCCGGTCGTGATGATCCAGGCCTACCGCCTGCTGGCCGAGCGGTGCGACTATCCGCTGCACCTCGGCGTCACCGAGGCGGGCCCTGCCTTCCAGGGCACGATCAAGTCCGCCGTCGCGTTCGGCGCCCTGCTGGCCGAGGGCATCGGCGACACCATCCGCGTCTCGCTCTCCGCGCCTCCGGTCGAGGAGGTCAAGGTCGGCACCCAGATCCTGGAGTCGCTCAACCTGCGCGAGCGCGGCCTGGAGATCGTCTCCTGTCCGTCGTGCGGCCGGGCCCAGGTCGACGTCTACACCCTCGCCGAGCAGGTTCAGGCCGGTCTCACGGGGCTCAAGGTGCCGCTTCGGGTGGCAGTCATGGGCTGTGTCGTCAACGGCCCCGGCGAGGCCAGGGAGGCCGACCTCGGCGTGGCCTCCGGCAACGGCAAGGGCCAGATCTTCGTCAAGGGCGAGGTCATCAAGACCGTCCCGGAGTCCCAGATCGTGGAGACCCTTATCGAGGAGGCCCTGCGCCTGGCCGAGGAGATGGGCGTCGATGTGGACCTCCACGACGACGGTACGGGCCCCGAGGTCGTCGTCCGCTAGGGAGTGCCAGACACGACCTAGGCAGGGGTGTCCCGCAGATCCCCGTTTTAGTGATCGTGATCATGCACGGACTCCCCGCGATTGCCTGTAGCCTGCGGCTCCGCCGTTCGTGATCATGCACGTGCATGGTCGCCGGCGGCCTTGGCGCAGGTCAGCGGCCCTTCGCGGAACCCGTGCATGATCACGCACAGAGAGGCAAGCTCCACCGCCCGGTCACGCCGCCGGCGCTGCCGCGGATCCGCGATCTTTGAAGATGATTACAGATAGCAAATGATTGGCTACACACTGTCATTCATCCGAGTATGCGGGCGTAGCCGCGCGATCACGTCCGGGAAGCTGGCCTCTGCCGTGTGAGCAGAGGGAGCGTGCTGGTGAAGCGGGTTGTCGGATTGGTCGCGGGTGTCGCGATGCTGAGTGCCGGGCTGGTCACCGGGCCGGATGGGGCGCGGGCCGTGCCGGTGCCGGGCCCGATGCGGGGCCCCATGCGGGGCATCGCCTGGGGACCCTGCGACCAGCCGGGTCAGGCTGGGGCGCTGGGCGGGGTCCTGCGTCCGCTGGGTTCCCAGCCCGCCAGGTCACGCACGTTCACAGCGGCCACTGGGGGCACGGCCCCGGCGGGGAACCCGGTGGAGTGCGCGAACGTGCGCGTTCCGCTCGACTACCGGGAGCCGCTCGGGCAGCAGATCACTCTGGCGCTGAACCGGATCAGGGGCACCGCCAACCCGGACGGCAACCATCTCGGGGCGCTGCTGGTCAACCCCGGCGGGCCGGGCGGGTCGGGTCGCGGGCTGGCGCAGTATGTGGCGGCCGCGCTACCCAAGGACGTCGCGGCCAGATTCGACGTGATCGGCTTCGACCCTCGCGGAGTCGGAGCGAGCGAGCCCGCGATGAGCTGCGTGGATCCGAAGCGCTTCTACGCCCCTCCCCGGCTCGACAACGTGCCGCGCGGCAAGGCGGATGAGGACGCGCTGATCGAGCGGGCCCGGCAGTACGCGGAGAGCTGCGGCAACCGGTGGGCCTGGTTCCTGCCCTACCTCACCACGGAGAACGCCGCCCGTGACATGGACGCGATCCGCGCGGCCCTGGGCGAGGAGAAGATCAGCTACCTCGGCTACTCGTACGGCACCTATCTGGGGGCCGTCTACGCGACGCTGTTCCCGCAGCGGGTGCGGCGGCTCGTGCTGGACAGCGTGGTCGATCCCGAAGGGGTCTGGTATGACGCGAACATCGCCCAGGACTACGCCTTCGACCGGCGTCACAAGGACTTCCTCGCCTGGGTCTCCCGGTACGACCGCGTCTACCACCTCGGGCAAACCCCGGCGGCCGCGAGCTTCGCGTGGTACAGCATGCGCTCCCGGCTTCGCGAGAAGCCCGCGGGGGGCATCGTCGGCCCAAGCGAGCTGGACGACATCTACACCACCGGCGGGTACTCCGATCGGGTGTGGCCGCGACTGGCTCAGGCGTTCTCCGACTACGTGTTGAAGGGCGACACCACAGGCCTGGTCGCGCTCTTCCACGGCCAGGCGGAGATCGACGCCAAGGAGGAGAACAACTACGCCGTCTACCTCGGCGTCCAGTGCCGCGACGCGGCCTGGCCGCGCTCCTGGGCGCGCTGGCACGCGGACACGGAGCGGGTGCAGGCCGAGGCCCCGTTCATGGCCTGGGCCAACGCCGTCTACAACGCGCCCTGCGCCTTCTGGCCCGAAAAGGGCGGCACCCCCGTCAAGGTTGGGACCGCCCAGCTTCCACCCATTCTGCTGATCCAGTCACAGCACGACGCCGCCACGCCGTACCCGGGGGCGCTGCACATGCGCCGCCTGTTCCCGACCGCGCGGATGATCAGCGAGGACGGTGGCAACCACGGCGTCTCCCTCGCGGGTAACCCGTGCGTCGACCGCCACCTCGCCGCCTACCTGCGTGACGCGACGCTGCTGCCGCTGCGCCGGGCCGCGCGGGGAGCGGACGCGACCTGCCCGGCGCAGCCGGAGCCCCGCCCCCTGGTCCTGAGGAAGGCCCGAATGTCCGGTCCCACCTCCGCCGGCCCGTTGCTCGGTGGGCCGCTGTCCACGGGGCCGCTGTCTGCTGGGGCGCTGTCTGCTGGGGCGCTGCTGGTGGGTCCGTTGTCGAGGGGGCCGTTGTCCGCTGTCCGCTAGACCGGTGTTGGACGGGTTTGTCGGCGTGTCGCGTCCGTAACTTTCAAAGTTCACGTCGTCGCGTAGGCTTGGGCCGTGATGCTGCGTACATCGGCGTCGCGCGTGCTCGACGACAATGATCGCGACGAGGTGCTGGCGCTTCTCGACACCGATCCGGTCGCCAACGTCTTCGTCGCCAGCCGGGTCAGGACCGTGGGCCTGAATCCCTCCCGGTTGGGCGGCCAGATGTGGGGGTTCGGCCCGCGCGGCGGGCTCGTGTCCCTCTGCTACTCGGGAGCCAACCTGGTCCCGGTCAACGCCACCAGAGATGCTGTCCACGCTTTCGCCGACCGTGCCCGCAAGCAGGGACGGCGGTGCTCCTCGATCGTCGGCCCGGCGGGCGCCGTCGAGCGGATGTGGGAGCGGCTGGAGCCGCACTGGGGGAGCGCCCGGGCGATTCGCTGGGCGCAGCCCGTCATGGCGACCGGCTCCGCGCCCGCCGTCGAGCCCGACCCGCTCGTACGGAGGGTCCGGCCCGAGGAGTTCGGCATTCTGCTGCCGGCCTGCGTGGCGATGTTCACCGAGGAGGTCGGTGTCTCCCCGGACAACGGCGACGGCGGCGCGCTCTACCGGTCGAGGGTCGCCGAGCTGATCCGCATCGGCCGCTCCTACGCCCGGATCGAGGACGGCAAGGTCGTCTTCAAGGCCGAGATCGGCGCGGTGACTCCGCAGGCGTGCCAGATTCAGGGTGTCTGGGTGCATCCCGACCACCGGGGGCGCGGTCACGCCGTCGCGGGGATGGCCGCCGTGGTGGAGCAGGCGCTGAAGTACTTCGCGCCCCTCGTGACCCTGTACGTCAACGACTTCAACGTGTCGGCGCGGGCCGCCTACCGCAAGGTGGGCTTCCGCGAGGTCGACACGTTCATGTCCGTACTGTTCTGACGAGCTTCGCCATCAGGTGGTCGAGCTCGGCCGCCGGGTCGCCGGTAAGTCCGGCGTGGACCGGGCCGGTCTGCACGATCGTGCTCCTCGGCGCGGTGAGCCAGCGGAAGCGGCTGCCGAGTGACTCCTCGCTCAGGGGACCCGCCTCCTCGCCGCAGGCCATCTCGTAGGCCGCGAGCGCGTGCCGTACCCCGGGAAGATCGATCTGGCCGCCCAGTGCGAGCAGCCGCCCCTCGTCGAGCTCGACGCGGGCGCACAGGTAGCCCCGAGGCTGGCAGTAGACGATGACCCCGGCGTTGACCAGCTCTCCGCGCTCCACGCTGGGCATGACACGGATGACGGCGTACTCGTACACGTCCCGGCTCATCGGCCCTCACCTCGGGTGGCGCGCCAGAAGCCGCCGATGGTGCTCCGCTCACGGCGCGGCACGGGTCTCGCGCCCCGGAACGCGGCCGGGTCGGGAAGCCACTCCCTCGGCCCTCGCGCGCGGGTGAGGAGGTGCTCGACATAGGCCTGCCGTACGGCATCGGCGCTGTCGAAGCCGGGCTCGCCGTCGAGCCACTCGTCGGGGACCAGGGCGGTGACCGTGTCGAGCAGATCGCGCGTGATCCGCTCACCGAGGTCGGCGTCGGCCTCGGCCAGCTTCGTCGCGAAAGGCGCGAGCACGTGGTCGTCCGCGTCGTAGCGGCGCCGCGGATCGGCGGTGGGCCAGTTGTGGTGGAACCACAGGGCCGCGCCGTGGTCGATCAGCCACACGCCGCCGTGCCAGACGAGGAGGTTGGGGTTGCGCCAGCTCCGGTCGACGTTGTGGATCAACGCGTCGAACCAGAGCACCCGCGACGCGAAGCCGGCGTCCGGCTCCCACACCAGCGGGTCGAAGCCGAGCGCGCCGGGCAGGAAGTCGATCGCGAGGTTGTGGCCCGCGCTGGCGGTGAGCAGGTCCTGGATCTCCTCGTCCGGCTCCCGCGCGCCGATCTGTGGGTCGAGGTCGATCACCTTGAGCTCGGGGGTGGCGAAGCCGAGCCGCCGGGCCAGCTCGGCACAGATGATCTCGGCGACGAGCACGCGGCGGCCCTGTCCCGCGCCACGAAATTTCACGACATAGGTGCCGAGATCATCGGCTTCGAGGACGCCGGGAAGCGACCCGCCCTCCCGGAGGGGCGTGACGTATCTCGTCGCCGTGATCTGTTCCAGCACGACAGGAAGGCTACCGGCGTTCCCGCTGCGCGCTCACACCCGGGCGATGATCTCCTCGGCGAAGCGCTCCATGGTGGCGATCTTGAATTCCACGGAGTTGCCGTGCTTGGCGGTCTCCTCGAAGGTGGCGAGCCACCAGGGGGCGGCCATGGTGGCGGTGAGGCCCTTGTCCTCCAGCCTGCGGCACGTCGCCGGGTCCGGGATGAGCGCGACCGCCGCGATGATCTCCAGAGCGTCCTCCGGCCTGCCGTACTCCTTGAGGTAACGGCGGAGATCGGCGATCACCGCGTCGAGTTGCTCCTCGCTGTAGACGCGGTTGCCGATCCAGCCGTCGCCGATCCGCGCCGCCCGGCGCAGCGCGGCCTCGCTGTCGCCGCCGATGTAGAAGGGCACCGGCCGCGCCGGGGTGGGCGCGATCGACAGGGGGCCGAAGTCGAAGAACTCCCCGTGATGCTCGACCGTGCCGCCCTTCCACAGCTCGCGGAGCACGGGGATCATCTCGTCCAGCCGTCTGCCCCGGGTGTGGAAGTCCTGGCCGGTCTGCAGGAACTCGTCCTTGCACCATCCGACCCCGACGCCGAAGGAGACCCGGTCGTGGGACAGCACGGCGGCCGTGGACACCTGCTTGGCGACGGTGAACAGGTCACGGGCCGGGGCGATGTAGACATTGGGGGCGAAGCGCAGCCGCTCGGTGACGGCGGCCATGGCCCCGATGGTCACCCACACGTCCGGCCAGTGGGTCCCGGCGTCGTACGGCGGGGCGCCCGTCGGCGAGTAGGGATACCGCGACTCATAGTCGGCGAAGAAGATGTGGTCGGACAGGGTGAGGGTGTCGAAGCCGCAGCGATCGGACGCCTTGGCCAGCTCGATGAACTGGTCGGTCTCCGTGAAGGACGCGCCTAGCCAGAAACGCATGCCCGCTCCTCAGTTGGCTCAGCCGGCTCAGTTGGCTCAGTCGGCGAATTCGGGGATGACCTTGGTGGCGAAAAGTTCGAGGTTGCGCTTGACCGTGTCGAGCGGCAGCACGCCCTGCTGGCCCTGCATGAACAGGCCGAACCACTCCAGGTCGGGCATCCGGTCGAGCATCCGCTGGATGCCGCGCTTCACGTCGTCCGGACCGCCCAGAAGGGCCATCTCGACCTCGTTCATCCGGGCGAAGTCGCCCTTCTCGGGCGAGATGGGCCGGTGCCTGTCGTCCTCCTTCTTCCGCAGCACCTCCAGATATCCGAAGGGGCCGAAGAAGGCGGCGAAGTCCTTCTGCATGCTCGTGCCGTACGTCGCGATGGCCTCCTCCCGGGTGTCCGCCATGCCAACGATCTTCAGGATGCCGGTGTGCTCCCCGAGCTTGTAGTCCCGCCCGCACTTGGCGGACTCCTCCTGGTAGAGCCGGGCCTTCGCGGCGTGCTCGTCCGGGTTCGGGGTGAACATCCACGGCAGGATGTCCTCCTGCGCGGCCCGGATGACCGACCTGTCGGAGATCGTGAACGGCTGCCACAGCTCGGGATGGGGCTGCTGGTAGGGCTTGGGACAGACCGAGACGGCCTGGATCCTGCCGTCGTCCGAGACCTCGCCGGGCGCGCCGAACTTGCGAGTCCACTCCAGCGCGGGCCAGCCCTCGATCCCGTCGTACGGCGAGGGCACCTCGTAGTCGAGGACGTCGGACTTGTAGCGGAGCGTGTCCTGCGTCCAGGCCATCTTCATGATTTTCAGCACTTCGCCGAACACGTCGAAGTTGCGCGTGTCGGAGGCCGAGCCGTCGGAGCGGGCGGCCGCGGCCTTCCATCGCTGGCCGAGCACGTTCATCCAGCGGTTCTGGTAGCCCCGGGCCACGCCCAGGCGCAGCCGCCCCTTGCAGAACTGGTCGAGGAGCGCCACGTCCTCGGCCGCCCGGATCGGGTCCCAGGCCGGTAGCACGATGCCGAGCGGGGCGAGCAGGATGCGCTCGGTCCTGGCGGCGAGGTCGGTGAGGAACATCAGCGGGTTGACCGAGAACTCGAAGCCCTCCGAGTGGAAGTGGTGCTCGGTCATCATGAGCGCGTCGAAGCCGATCTGGTCGGCGTGGACGGCGATCTCGCGGACCTCGTGGAGGAGGGCCTGGTAGGACTCGGTGTTCCGGCCGATGGGCCGTCTGGCGACCGCGTTCTCCTCGCTCCCGTAACCGGAGCCCGGGATCTGCGGGTTCAGAAAGATCGAGAACTTCACCGCGTGACCTCTTTCACCCATGTGTTGACGACGAGGAGGAACTCACCTGGCCGTTCCTCGTGCAGCCGGTGGCCGCTGCCTTCCCAGACGACCGTCTTCGAGCGGGGATCCTTGAAGACGGTCCGCTCCCAGGCCGCCTGGGCCGGGTCGAACCAGAACGAGAGCACCGGGCACTCGCGCCGCACCAGGTACTCCTCGGAGGCGGGCCGTACGCCGATCGACCGCGGCTCGCCGAACATCGCGGCGAAGGACTCGGTCAGCACGTGCGCGGGCATCGCGAGGAGCCGCCGCCGGTGCCACTCCTTCAGCCAGCCCGGCGACGCCGGAGTGAAGGTCCACTGATCCATCTGTACGGCTGTCGCGTTGGCGTCGCCCTCCCGGAGCGCGGCCACCATGGCGGGGAAGCCGTCCGCGACGGCCCCGGTGAAGCCGTAGCCGGGATCCACGGTGACCAGGGCCCGCACGAGCGAGGGATGCTCGACGGCGAGGTGCGAGACCACCTGGGCGCCCATCGAGTGTCCGATCGGGATCACGGTCTCGACGCCCAGCCGCCCGCAGAGCCGTACGAGATCGTCGGCCATGCGGCGCGGGGTGTTGCCTGATTCGGCCGCGGACGAGTAGCCGTGCCCGCGCAGGTCCACGGCGATGACCCGGTACCTTTCACGCAGCGCCGGGATGTGGTGCGACCACTCGTGCGAGTCCGAGCCCCAGCCGTGCACGAGCAGCAGGACCGGGCGCGCGGAGCCGTCGTCGGTGTAGAACAGACGCGCGTCTCCGAGATCGGCGAACGGCATTCGGGGCCTCCCTCCGCCTGGCAAGCTACCTCAGGAGAGGGCAACCGAGCAATCGCTTGGTTGAAGTCTGTTGAGTGGGCTCGATCCGGTCGCCGCCGGGCCGCGACCGCCCCGGCTCCAGCGCCGGCCGGTCCGGCGCCTCCAGCCGCGGCGTCCGCTCGCGCCGCCGGCCCCTGCAGCCCGGACCTTGGGATCGAAACATCGACGTCGTACCCAAAGGACCGGCGGGCGCCTCCCCTCCGCGCGCCCGCCGGTCAGGTTTCCCGGGTGGAGCTCGGCATCCACCACATGTGGCCGCCGGCGACCTCGTGGTAGACGTCGAGAAGGTCCATTCCGGTGATCTTGCTGCGCGACTCGGCGGCCGCCCAGGCGAACACGCCCCTGGCCATCGCGCCGGTCTCCTGCTGGACGCGCAGCGCGTAGACGCGGGCCCTGATCTCATGGACCTTGTGGTCGTCGGGCTCGGCCTGCGCGGCCAGCTCGGCGAGCTGGCAGGCGAGCCGCAGGTCGCCGTCCGCCGCGGCTGTGACGGCCCGCCCGGCGACCGAGGCCGCGCCCGCGGACAGCTCCGCGACGGCCCTGGCGAAGACGGCGTCCGGCGCGGGCTTGAGATGGGCCGGGTTCCCGTCGTGCCAGCCGCCGTGCAGCCGCCAGATGTTGCGCACGATGAACTCGGGCTCGTCATAGAGCGGCTGAAGGTAGACCCGGCCGGCCAGCTCGGGCGGCGGCTCGACGGTGTGCAGGATCTCGTCCAGGCGGGCGCCCGCGTTCATCAGGTCGAGGGTCTGCTCCACCAGGCTGTCGAGGTAGTCGGCGGTGTCGACGAGCGCCTGCCGCACCCGGTCGGCCCCCACGATGGGCAGCCCGTGGCCGGGGAGCAGCACCTCCGCGTCGAGCGTGGCCATCGTGCGCAGCGCGACCGCCCACTCGTCGGGGTAGCGCTGCACCTTCTGCGGGTTCCCGGCGTTGGGGGTCACCCAGACGAACAGGTCGCCGGTCAGCAGCACGCCCCGCTCGGGCAGGAAGGCCCACGTGGCGTCGTCGGTCTCGCCGCGGGCGTGCCGCAACTGGAACGTGACGTCGCCCAGTGAGAGGTTCAGCCGGCTCTGGTACGTCATGTCCGGCAGCCGGTAGCTTGTGGGCCACACCATCCGGACGAAGCCGAACTGCCGCTGGTCGATCACGGTGTTGTATCCGGCCGTCCGGGCGTACCGGCCGAACCTCCGCGCGATCCCCTCGTGGGCGACGACGATCGGCCGGGGGCCGCTCTCCTCGTCGAACGCCTCCATGCCGGCCACGTGGTCCAGGTGGCCGTGGGAGAAGATCGCATACTTGACGGGCTGCTCCGACCACTTCCTGATCGCCCTATGCATGGCGGGGGCGTCCACGGCGTTGCCCGTGTCGAACAGGGCCAGGCCTTCCTCTCCGCGGACCGCGTAGACGTTGCCGAACGCCGGCCACATCGCCACGCCGTTGGCGACCTCCTGGGCGCCACCCAGCCGCAGCTCCGCGAGGGGGACCTCGTTGGCGGGCACCGAACCACGCCACACTTTGTCGGCGTATTCCAGGATCGGTGAGGTCATGTCCCAGAGCTTCGCCGTCCCCCGGTGCCCGCGCCCAGTAGGGAGGTCCCTAGAGCTCTACCGCCGGCCCTGCCGCGTGAATCCCGGGTCGGGGCTGACCCCGTCGTATCCGGAGTCGTATCCGGAGTCGTTACCGGAGGGCTGCTGGGGCGCGCACCCGCTGCCGCAGCCGCCGAAGCGGGCGCCGTCGATCGGATGGAACGGCGTCGCCTCGGTTCCCCTCAGGGCTTTCAGCATGGTGCTCTTCCAGATCCGGCCTGAGATGTCCGCCCCGAAGACCACGCTGTAGTACCGGCCGCCGATGGTCACGCCGCTCAGCTTGTGGCTGGTGGCTCCGCGGGGGTCGCCGAGACTCACCGCGCCGGCGAGGTCCGGGGTGAACCCGGCGAACCACGCGGTGGAGTAGTCGTCGGTGGTGCCGGTCTTGCCCGCCGCGTCGCGGCCGATGCCTCCGACGGCGCTCATGGTGCCCTGGGGGCCGAAGACTCCCTTCAGGATGTCCGCGGCCGCGTCGGCGACCCCGGGGTCCAGGACCTGCCGGCACCGCGGCTCGTACGTGGTGGTCCTGCCGTCCCGGTCGGTGATCTCGGTGATGGCCTGGGGCGGGCAGTACGTGCCCCGCGCGGCGATTGCGGCATAGGCCGTGGCGACGGTCACGGGGTCCATCTCGTTGATGCCGAGCGTGAAGGTCTCGTACTCCTGGAGCGGCCGGCCGTCAGCGCGCTTGATGCCCAGGGACTTGGCCGTTTTGACCACGTCGCACAGGCCGACCTTCTGCTCCAGCTCCACGAAGAAGGTGTTGACCGACTGCCAGGTGCCCGTCGCCAGGGTCTTGAACCCGCCCGACCCCTCGTCGTTGGTGACGGTGTGGGCCGGGTCCCCGATGGGGTCGCCCTTGCAGTTCTTGAACGACGAATAGCCGGGGGCGGTGTAACCGGCGGGGGCGCTGAGGCCGTCGTCGATCCTCCATCCCTTTCCGAGGGCCGTGAGCAGCGTGAACACCTTGAAGGTCGAGCCGGCCTGGAAGCCCGTGCCGCCGCCGTGCGCGGCGTCGGCCACCAGGTTGTAGGAGACCTCCTTCCTGCGTTCGTCGGTGCCGTACTTCCGGCTGGCCGCCATCGCCTTGATCTCGCCCGTCCCGGGCTCGACCAGGGCTTCGGAGGCGACCGGGTTGTCGGTGGCGTAGACCCGGTCCCTGATGGCCTTGTCGGCCGCGGCCTGCGCTTTCGGTGCCAGCGTGGTCTTGATGGTCAGGCCGCCGCGCTTGAGGAAGACGTTGCGCTCCTCCGCCGTCTTCCCGAACGCGCTGAAGACCGGGTTGGTGAGGATGTCGGCGCGCACGTACATGCAGAAGTAGGGATAGGGGCTGGCCTCGCACCCGCCGGGCAGGGGGGTGCCCTTGTAGCCGAGCGGCTTGCTCTTGGCCTCCTCAGCCTGCAGCGGCGTGATCTTCTTGAGCTCCGCCATCCGGTCGAGCACGGTGTTACGCCGTGTCACCAACCTTTGCCGGCTCTTCTTCCCCGCGGAGGGGTCGGTGTTGTTCGGCTGCTGTACGGCTCCCGCCAGGGTCGCCGCCTGGGCCAGGTTCAGGTGAGACGCCGACACCCCGAAGAACCGCTCGGCCGCGGCCTCCACCCCGTTGGCGCCCGCCCCGAAGTAGGCGATGTTCAGGTATTTCTCCAGGATCTCGTCCTTGGAGTATTTCCGCTCCAGGCCCATGGCGTACCGCAGCTCGCTGAGCTTGCGCCCGTAGCTGGGAGCGAGCGCCTCGTTCTGCTCCTGCTTGGTCGACGCCTTGTTGAGCATCACCTGCTTGACGTACTGCTGGGTGATGCTGGAGCCGCCCTGGCTCACCCCGCCGGAGATCAGGTTCTTGGCCATGGCGCGGACCGTCCCCTCGATGTCGATCGGTCCGTGCTGGTAGAAGCGGTAGTCCTCGATCGAGATGATGGCGGTCTTCATCACGTCGGCCACCTGGGTGAGCGGGACGCTCGCCCGGTACTGGTCGTAGAACTGGGCGATCTGGTGGCCGTCCGCGTCGAGCACGACGGTCTTCTCGGGCAGCGGCGGTTCCTGGAGGTCCTCCGGTTTGATGTCCAGGTCGTTCGACGTGGTCACGATCCCGACGCCCACGCCGCCCACGGCCGGCAGCGTGATCCCCGCCACCAGAACGCCCGCGGCGACCCCGAGCGCCAGAAGCAGGGCGATGGCTTTACCGGCGCTTGTATGAAATATCCCCCGAACTGACACAATCCCAGGTTATTAGGCTTAAGTGACTGATGTGACTCCAGTTATGCAGGTCACAGCTCGCCTCTCTCGACGGCGAGAGCCAGCTCCACGCGGGACCTGAGGCCGGTCTTGGCGTACACGCGGGTGAGGTAGACCTCGACGGTCTTGCGGCTGTAGTGGAGTTCCTCCGCGATCTGCGGGTTGCTGAGGCCGTCGGCCACCAGCGCGATCACCCGCCGTTCGCTGGGGGTGAGGCCGCCGGCCTGCGCCGGGACGAGGCCGGCCGCCCGCAGGTGGCCCTCCGCGGCCTCCCGCCAGGGGGCCGCCCCGAGCTTCACGAAGATCGCGTGTGCACGGGGGAGCTGCGCCTGGTCCCCCAGGACGCCGAGCACGAGCCGGGCCCGGGCCTCCTCGAACGGCAGGCCGTCGGCCCGCGCCCGATCCAGCGCCGCGCCGGCCCGCGAGCGGTCGCGGAAGGCCCACGCCATCGCCAGGTCGGCGGCGAGCTGGGCGCGCGGCGTTCCGGTGGCCGACAGCTCGCCCAGCCGGGCGGCGGTCGTACGGCACGCCGCGATGTCGCCCAGGGAGGCGTGCAGCATGACCTCGACGGCGAGCGCCCGGTGGACCACCTCGGGGATGTTGTGTTCGAGCGCGCGGGTCAGCTCCCGCCGTGCCGTGGCCTTGTCCCCCTGGAGAAGGGCGAGGCGCGCCCGGAACGTGCTTCGCGTGCCCGCGTGCATGGGGCACTCGGGCGGCGGCTCGGCGAGGACCCGCGCGGCCTCCACTCTCCTGCCCTGGTCGATCAGGATGTCGAGCTCGATGTTCCGCAGCAGGGCGAGGTTCTCCAGGAGTCCCGCCTCGGCCAGGGCGCCCGCGCCCGTCGCGATGTCGGCGAGCGCCCGCTCCCACTCGCCGCCGAGCCGCCGTACCACGGCCATCGTCCGCACGTGCTGCCCCGCGATGTCGTGCCAGCCCAGGCCACGGTGGATCCGCTCCGCCTCGTCGAGCAGCTCAAGGGTCCGGGAGCGCAGCCCCGCTACCGACGTCACGTGGGCCGCCGACTCCAGGGAGGCCAGCCGGGCGCCGGGGGGCAGCGCCGCGGCGAAGCCGAGCAGGTCGTCCACCGCACGCTGCGCCTCCGCCCAGTCGCCCTGGATCACGGCGTGGAGGGCCAGGCATCCCGCGGTGATGACGCGGTCCTCCGGCGGGCAGTCGGGCAGGCCGTTCCATGCCCGCCGCGTCAGATCGCCGCTCGGACGGCCGAGCTCCGCGTTGATCAGCGCCTGCTGTGCGAGCAGCGTGGTGGGGTCGTCGGCCTTCGGAAGCTGCTGCCCGGCGATGGCCAGGGCCACCTCGTACCAGCCCATGGTGTGCGCGGCGCTGACGGCGGTGTACGCGGTGCGGGTGTGCCTCCGCCCGGGAGGCAGCACGGCCAGCGCCCGCTGCCCGGAGTTCAGCGCCAGCGCGGGACGGGAGCCCTTCCAGTACGCCATGGCCTGCCTGGCCAGCAGGTCGCCGCGGTCATCGGCGATCTCGGCGGCCCTGCCGTACCAGTGGGCGGCGGAAAGGGGCGCGGTCCAGCGGGTGAGCTCGGCGGCGCGCAGCATCGCGGGCAGCGCCTCGGCCGCCGAGCCGGCTTCGGCCACGTGCGTGGCCCACTCCAGCACCCGCCGGGTGCCGGTCAGGCCTTCCCTCTGCAGCAGCTCGGCGATCCGGGCGTGGACCCGGCGCCTCTCCGCCACCCCGAGGTCGTCGTAGAGCGCCTCGGCCACGAGCGGGTGCGCGAGCCCGTAGCCGTCGCCGGTCCGGGTGACGACACCATCGCGGACCAGTCCGTCGAAGGCGCGCTCGGCCTCGCGCAGACCGAGCCCCGCCAGCTCGGCGAGCGCGGCCAGGTCGGTCGTCTCCCTCGTCCTCGACAGCGCGGCGAGCACCCTGGCCAGGTCGCGCCCGCCCTGGTCGCGCTGGAAGAGCCGGCTCAGGATGGCGCCGCGCCGCGCCCCCGGGTCGGAGGACCGTACGGCGCCGCCCTGCACCAGGGTCAGCACGGCCTCCTGGACGAACCACGGGTTGCCCCGGCTCGCGGTGTGGATCCGCTGGAGGATCACGTCACTCGGCGTACGGCCCAGCAGCGCGGTGACGAGGCGGGACACCTCGGCCATCGACAGCGGCTCCAGCCTGACGGCCAGATCCACGTCGAGCGCCGGCGGGCGCCGTGCCGTGCACAGGATGGCGAGGTGGGGGACGTGGCGGGGAAGCGACCTCAGCACGCGCAGCGTGTCCGCGTCGGCGAGGTGGAGATCGTCGATGGCGATCAGCGTCGGGCCGGGGAGCGACTCCAGGAGCTGCGCCGACAGCACGGCGGGGGCCGCGGGGGAGTGGCCGTGCGCCGCCTCGTCGATCGCCTCGTGGAGCCGTGAGAGCGCGTCCGGCACCTCGGCGCGCAGCGCGGCGAACGCGTCGACGAGCGGGGCGTACGCGAGACCGCCGTCCAGCTCGCGGGCCTGGCCGCGCAGCACCCGGAAGTCGCTCAGCCGCTTGGTGACCTCACCGAGGAGGTGGGTCTTCCCGATGCCGGGCTCGCCGCCGATGAGGACGCTGCGCGGCGTCCCGGACAGGGTCGAGGCCACCCGGTCGAGGATGTCTGCCCGGCCCACAGTGACCATCCGGAGATCCACGCCGGCGGTCACCCCCTTCGCATCCGTCCCACTCGTATCAGTAGGACGCGGCGGGATGGTTGAACGTTCACCCGAATGTGACGCGGGATGCCCGTGATCGCAAGGGGTTGCGCGATATCCGCCATAACGGTCCGGGGAACGGTAGCGCTGGAGGCAGCCACGGAAGTGCGCGCCCTGGTGCGGTGGCCTGGAACCGGGCCGCCGTCAAGGCGTGGCGGATAGGCGTGGCCGAGCGTGGCGTGGCGGAGCGTGGCGTGGCGGAGCGTGGCGTGGCGGAGCGTGGCGTGGCGTGGCGTGGCGTGGCGGGCCGGATCAGGAGTCGTAGACGGCGAGGGCCGCCGCGACCAGGGTCTCCCGGACGAGGTCTTCCGGCAGGTCGATGGTCTTCACCACACCGGTGTGCACCGACCCCAGGGCGGCCCAGGCGCGGATCCGCATGCCGGGAGACGGGTCCGGCCCGGCGACCTTCGCGTAGAACTCGTCGCGGAAGGTCCTGATCGCCTCGCCGGGGGAGCCGGGCGGAGCGTCGTCGGCCCCGCCGATGTCCTCGATGAGCAGCCGGGCCACCGCGCGGTGCCGTACGGCGAAGTCCGCGAACGCCCGGAGGAACTCCCGGCCGTCCGGGAACTCGGTGCCGAGCAGCGTCAGCAGATCCTCGGCGGCGGGGGTGATGAGCTCGGCCGCGAGCCGGTCCTTCGGATGGAAGTGGTAGGCGACCGCTGTCTTGGTCAGGCCCACCGCGGCCGCGATGTCGGCAAGCGAGGTCGCCGCGTACCCCCGCTGGGCGAACAGCTCACGGGCGGCGGCGAGGATGCGGGATCGGGTCTCGTTCCCTTGGTCGAGTGTGGTCATCGTCTCATTTCCACGCGATCTACAGCATTTCATATAGTTCGCGCCTACGCTCGTACTGTACGCCCGTACAGAACGGTGTTACAGGCGGATTACCCAAGTTAATAGGCGGTCAACGATGAGCGGGCTCTTGGGACGGCTTGGCGGCTGGTGCGCGCGGCACGGCCGAATCGTACTGGCACTGTGGGTGCTCGCGGCGGGCCTGCTGACAGCGGGCACACTGGTGTGGGGACGGCCGGTCAACAACAACGCCGCCATCCCCGGCACCGACGCGCAGCGGGCGCACGACCTGATGCGAGAAGGCTTCGGCCCAGGCTACGACGTCGGCGGCACCGTCCAGGTCGTCCTCTACGCCAAGGACGGTCCGCTGATCGCGGAGAACCGGATGCGCGCCGTCAAGCAGGCGATGGACGCCATGCGCCGGGTGCCCCACGTCTCCGAGGTGCAGACGCCGTACCGGACGGGCGGGATCGCGTCCAACCTGCGCATCGGTGTCATCACCGTGCAGCTGCAAGGGCAGGACACCGCCAAGCTCGCCGAGACCTCGCAGCAGCTCATCGCCGCGGCCAAGCCCGCGACCGACATCGGCATCGAGGCGGTGCCCGGCGACTCCGGCACGCCGGCCGACAAGGAGGTCAAGACCGGCCCAAGCGAGATCATCGGTGTGGTGGTGGCGCTGCTCGTGCTGCTCTTCGCATTCGGCACGCTCGTCGCGGCCCTCGTCCCGATCTTCACCGCACTGATCAGCATCGGCGTGGGGCTCGGCGTGATCGCGCTGCTCGGCCATGTCATCGACATGCCCAAGTCGGCGTCCATCATGGCCACGATGATCGGCCTGGGCGTCGGGATCGACTACGCGCTGTTCCTGCTCTCCCGGCACCGCAAGCTGCTGGCCGACGGCGTGCCGGTGATGGAGGCGGTCCGGCGGACGGTGGCGAGCTCCGGCGGAGCGGTCCTCTTCGCGGGCGGCACGGTCGTCATCGCGCTGAGCGCGCTCATGTTCACCGGCTTCCCGATGCTGAGCACGCTCGGCTGGATCACCGGCATCTCCGTGGTGTGCGCCGTGCTCACGTCGATCACGCTGGTCCCCGCGCTGCTCGGCCTCCTCGGGCATCGGGTCAACGCGCTGCGCGTCCCCTTCGTCGGGCGCGCCACCAAGCGGGACTCTCAGCGGGACTCTCAGCGGGACTCTCAGCGGGACTCTCAGCGGGACTCTCAGGGGGATTCGGGGCGGGAGAACGGTCGGCAGGGTGAGGGCGCCACGGCGACGGGATGGGGGGCGCTCGGCAACTGGGTCGCCCGGCGGCCCTGGCGGGTGCTCATCGTCACGGCGCTCGCCCTGGCGGCGCTCGCGGCCCCTGCGGCCGCGCTCAAACTGGGCCCGCTCGACGCCGGGTACGGCGACAAGGGCACCCCGTCGCGCCGCGCCTACGAGCTCATGGCCGTCGGCTTCGGCCCGGGAGCAAACGGCGCCCTCATCGTCGTCGCCGAGCTGGACCAGAAGATCGCCGACTCCACGCCCGCCGATCCCGTGGTGCAGGTGCTCAGGCAGCGGATCGAGCACATCGACGGCGTGGCCCACGTCGCCCCGCCCAAGGTCAACCAGACCGGCAGGTCGGTGCTCGTGGAGGTCGTGCCCGAATACGCGCCCAGCGACCCCCGGGCTCTGGACGTCGTGAAGCGGGTCCGGGCGATCGAGATGCCGGGGGTCCACGTCCATGTGGGCGGCAAGGTCGCCGGCCTCGCCGACGCCGGTGACCGCATCGTTGGCAGGACGCCGCTGGTCGTGGGCATCGTCGTGCTGCTCAGCGCGCTACTGCTGCTGTTCGCGTTCCGCGCGCCGGTCATCGCGGTCAAGGCCGCGCTGATGAACCTCGTCTCGCTGGGCGCGGCCTTCGGCGCGCTGGCCGTCGTGTTCTCGATCGGTCTCGGGAGCCGCCTCGTCGGCATGGACCCCCCGCCGTCCGCCGCTGGGTCAACCCTCACCACGCTGTTCTTCTCCGTGCCGATCGAGACCTATGTCCCGCTGATGCTGTTCGCCGTGCTGTTCGGGCTGTCGATGGACTACGAGGTCTTCCTGCTCACCTCGGTACGGCAGGCCTACGCGCGGACCGGCGACAACCGGAGGTCCGTGGCCGAGGGGCTGGGCTCGACCGGCCGCGTCATCACGTCGGCCGCCTTGATCATGGTCGCGGTGTTCACGGCGTTCATCGCGTATCCCGATCCCGTGGTCAAGGTCTTCGGCGTGGGGCTCGCCGTGGCCATCACCGTGGACGCCACGATCATCCGGGGTTTTCTCGTTCCGGCGACGATGGTGCTGCTCGGCAGGCTCAACTGGTGGATCCCGCGCTGGCTCGACCGCGTGTTGCCCAACCTCTCAATCGAAGGCAACGAGGAGGAGCACGAGCCCACGGCTCCCGCGACCTCTTCGACCCCCGAACTCGTCACCGCCGCCCACCCCTCGGCGTGATCATGCACGGGTTCCCAGGGGTGCGGGGTGAGCTGGGCGGCAGCGGTGCGTGATCATGCACGGGTTCCTGGTCAGGCCGGGTGAGCTGGGCGGCAGCGGTGCGTGATCATGCAGGTGGGTCGAGCCTGATGGGTGGGACCCGAGGGAGTCAGTCGAAGACGATGACGCTGCGGGCGACGGCTCCCTGGCGGACACGGTCCACGGCGTCGTTGACCTGGTCGAGCGGGACCCGTTCGCTGACCAGCCCGCCGAGGTCGAGGCGGCCGAGCCGGTGCTGCTCCACGAGCATCGGCAGGTCGCGAAGCGGCGCGGCGTCGCCGCCCTGGGTGCCCATCAGGCGGCGCGACGCGAAGAGCAGGCCGGGCTCGATGGTCAGCGGCTGTCCCTGGGGCGGGCTGCCGACCATGACCGTCGTCCCGCCCGGCTGGGTGGCCGCGAACGCCTGGCTCAGCACGCCCGGAACTCCTGTCACATCGAAGGCGTAGTCGGCGCCGCCGCGCACGATCGCGCCGACCTGCGCCGGAAGGTCCTGCGACATAATCGTGTGGGTGGCGCCGAACCGTTGGGCGAGCTTCAGCTTCTGCTCGGCGACGTCGGCCGCGATGATCATTGTGGCCCCTGCCAGCACCGCGCCCTGCACGACGTTCAGACCGACCCCGCCGCAGCCCACGACGAGCACGCTCGACCCCGGCGTGACCTGGGCGACGTTCAGCACCGCGCCGATGCCCGTGACGACGCCGCAGGCCAGCAGGCACATCACGTCCAGGGGAGCGTCGTCCGGGATCTTGACGCACATGGGCTCGTTGACCACCACGAATTCCGCGAACGAGCCGATGCCGATCATGGTCCGCGCGGCTGCGCCGTCCACGGTGACTCGCGTCGTCCCGTCGCGCATGGTGCCCATCACGGCCGCCACCCGCGCCGGGCCCGAGCAAAGGTGAAAGGCTCCCCGGCCGCAGTTGCGGCAGCGGCCGCAGGCGCCGTTCATGGCCACGATCACGTGGTCGCCCGGCTTGACGGCCGTGACTCCCGCTCCGACGCTCTCGACGACTCCGGCGCTCTCGTGCCCCAAAACGAACGGGACCTGCCGGACGACCGGGCTCTTGCCGTCCAGCGCCTTGATGTCGGAGCCGCACACCCCCGAGGCCGCGATCCGCACCCGCACCTCGCCCGGCTCCGGGTCCGCGATCTCGACTTCGCGGACCTCCATCGGGGCGTTGAATCCGGTCAGTACGGCGGCGCGCATCAACATCGGCCAGACTCCATTCACGAGCCTCTACACGGCACTGACAAGCCGTATGGCCTACGGCAAGACTGGCCCTACGGGTCTGTACGGCACGCTATCGAGGCACATGACGCTAAGCAAGCACTTGCTTTGGTTCGTACCCCCTCCGCCGCGGCGTGATCATGCACGGGGTCCCGATAGTGCCGTGCGGCCTGCGCATCTTTGGGTGGTGATCATGCGCGAAGTCCTTCACGGTGTCTTCGGCCAGCGCGGACGGCATTCATGATCATGCGACCAGTGGAGATGCATGATCATCATGGATGAAATGCCTGCCCGAGAGGTGTGTGGGGGAGTCTGTGCATGATCACGCATGCTGTTTCGCCTGTTCAGCGCGCTGCGCGGGAAGCTGTGCATGATCACGCCGACTGGGGTGGGGGGCTATTCGATGACGAGCTGGACGTCGATGTTGCCGCGAGTGGCGTTGGAGTAGGGGCAGACCTGATGGGTGGCCTCGACCAGCTTGGCGCCCTCCTCGCCCTGGAGCTCCTCCGGCAGCTCGACGCGCAGGGTGACGGCCAGGCCGTACCGGCCCTCTCCGATGCTGCCCAGGCTGACCTCGGCGGTCACCGAGGCGTCCGAGACGTCCACTTTCATTTGCTTGGCGACCAGGGACAGAGCGCTGGAGAAGCAGGCGGCGTACCCAGTGGCGAACAACTGCTCGGGGTTGGTCCCCTCACCCGTGCCGCCCAGCTCCTTCGGCGGGGTGAGCCGCACGTCAAGCCTGCCGTCGTTGCTGAACGCGCGGCCCTCTCGACCCGTGGCGGTGGCGATCGCGGTGTACAGCGGCGTCATTTCGATACTCCTTCTCTCGATGCCATGGACAATACTCGACGCTGTGTTGAGTATTCCCGGCGGGGTGTCGAGTAAGCTTGATCGCATGGGGCGACGCAGAGGAACGACCAAGGGGGACCGGCGCGAGCGCGCGATCCTGGACACCGCGCGCGACCTGCTCTCGACGACGCCCGTCGGGCGCCTCACGATTGATCAGCTCACGGCTGGAGCCGGCATCTCGCGATCGAGCTTCTACTTCTACTTCGACTCGAAGACCGCGGTCCTGGAGGCGCTGCTCGACGAGATCGCGGAGGAGATGGTCGAGGCCGCCCGGCGGTGGCTGGACGGATCGGGGGACGATCCCGATTCCCTGCGACACGCCTTGGAGGTCAGCGCCCGGCTGTGGCGCGAGCACGGCCCGCTTCTGCGGCAGGCTTTGCTCGCCGAGGACCAGGAGTTCGCCTCCTTCCGGGAGAACGTCGTGGCCCGGTACGTCAAGGAGGGCGCCGCAAGGATCGCCCGTGATCGTCAGGAGGGGCTGGCCGGCCCGGGACCGGATCCCCAGAGTCTGGCCCACGCGCTGATCAGGATGAAGTTCGCCGTCTTCGCCGCCGACTCCTCAGTGGAGGCCGTCGAGACGCTCTGTGCGGTGGTCCGGAGGGCCATGTACGGGGCACTTCCCGCCACAGGCTCGTAACGGAGATCTCGCGTACAGTAATCGTCGCAGGTGGGGCAGTAATCGGTCATCCCGATATGGCGAGCTTTGTCCGATAGTTACTTCTTTATGTTTCTCTATCCCTATTTGGGTATTGATGTGGTCATGTCACAGGAGAGGTACGGGGTGCGAAGGAGGAAGAAATGACAGTAGCCACGGCAGGCGGCGGAGCGCTCGGCCCGTCTCAGACGAGTCTGGCGGACGTCATCGACACGATCCTCGACAAGGGGCTCGTGATCGACGCTCATGTCGGCGTCTCGGTCATCGGCATCGAAGTCCTATCGATCGACGCACGCGCCGTCGTAGCCAGCGTCGACACCTACCTGCGCTTCGCGGAGGCGATGAACCGGCTGGAGGGTTCCACCTCCGAGGAGCATGGGCTGCCGGAGCTCATGGGTGACGCGAACCAGCGCGACGACATCGCGGCGATAGGCGCCGCGGAGGGGCCGGACGGAGAGGTGCCACACGACTCCGTCGAAGAGCCCGTGAAGCGGCGGTCCACCTCGCGGCAGCGGAAGGGGAACTGAGATGTCAAATTCACCCGGGTTTCTCAGGCAACCGCCTCCGAACAGGCCGATCGGCACGAACAATCCGGAGCCTGCTACGTCTACGGAGTCGTACCAGGCGACGTGGCGTTGAGCCCCGGCACCGCCGGGGTGGGAGAGCCGCCAGGACGAGTCCGCCTGATACGCCACGAAGAGATCGGCGCCCTCGTGAGCGACGTAGCCATGGACGGCTCCCTCGGAACCGCGGAGGACCTCTTGGCGCACGAGCGGCTGCTGGACGCCACGGCAGCGGAGGCTCCAGTGCTCCCGCTCCGCTTCGGAGTGGTGATGACGAGCCCGACGGCAGTCGTGGACGAGCTGCTGGCTCCGCACCACGACGAGTTCCACGCCGCGCTGCAAGGGCTGCGGGGACGTGCGGAATACGTCATAAAGGGCCGCTATGTCGAACAGGCGGTGCTCCAGGAGGTGCTTGAGGAGAGCGCCGAGGCCGGACTGCTGCGGGACCGGGTCCGCAGCCTGCCGGAGGCCGTGACGCGGGACGCGCGGATTCGGCTGGGGGAGATCGTCACGCGGTCGATCACGGCCAAACGGGAGACGGACACGAGCGCCCTGCTCGATCGTCTCGGTCCCTTCCTGGCCGCCGCCGTGACGCGTGAGCCATCCCACGAACTGGACGCCGTTCACCTGGCGCTCCTCATGGAGACGAGCCGGCAGGCCGAGCTCGAACAGGCCCTGCATGAGCTGGATCGGGGCTGGGCGGGGCGAATCGAACTGCGGCTGCTTGGTCCGTTGGCGCCGTACGACTTCGTCGAGCAGGGACAGGGAGGCTGACGAATGGGACTGGTAGGCCTCATCGTCGGGTTGCCGCTCCTGCCGGTGCGCGGGGTGGTCCGGCTTGGAGAGCTGATACAGGGCCAGGTCGAGCGGGAGCTTTGGGATCCGTCGGTGGCCCGGCGCCAGCTGGAGGACCTGGAGCAGGCCAGAGCCTCGGGACAGATCTCCGAGGAGGAATACTCCCGGGCGGTGAGCCAGATTCTGCGCAGGATGGCCGTACGGCCGGGCTCTCCCCGCCTGGCCGCGTCCGGAGGAAGCGGAGAGGGGAGGTGACCTGTGCCTCCCAAGCGCAGAGCACAGACGAAGACCGGAGTCACCCCCTCGGATGGTTCGTATGAGGAGCTTCCCGGCGGATCGGTCAAGAGGGACGAGGAGAGCGCGCCCGTGCGGAAAACCTCGACCGCCCAACGGCAGCCGGACACGCTCACGGCACCGATGGCGGGGAGAGCCGCACTGCGCCATATCGCTGATCTGACCGCCAAGGAGATTGAGGCGGTCACGCGGGTGGAACCGGTGGACGCCGGATGGCTGGTGGAGGTGGAGGTGGTAGAGGACCGGCGGATCCCGTCCTCGGGAGACGTCCTGGGGTTGTACGAGGCCGAGATGGACGGTGAGGGCAGCCTGGTGTCCTACCGCAGGCTGTATCGCTACAGGCGTGGGACCGGCGGCAATCGCGAGGGGGGCGCTTAGATGATCGACCCAAGGGGGGGCCGTCCTGTGCTACGCGAGACGTACGGCACACCTGTGCCCGCGGGACGTGAACCGGCGAACCTCGGCGACATTCTGGAGAGGGTGCTCGACAGAGGCGTGGTCATCGCCGGAGACATCCGGGTCAACCTGCTCGATATCGAGCTACTGACAATCAAGCTCAGGTTGCTCGTCGCCTCCGTGGACACGGCGCGCGAGATGGGGATCGACTGGTGGGAGCACGACAGCTGGCTCACCGGCAAGAACCACGAACTGATCGACGAGAACCGTCGGTTGCGTGAGCGGCTCGCCGCTGTGGAGGAGGTCCTGGCGCTGAACCGCCCCGCGGACGCGAAGGGCGACACCGCCGAGCAGCGGCCGTCCGGACGACAGGAACGCGCGAGAGGCGGGAGAGACCGTGACTGACATGGGGACCTACCTCTACGCCATCACCCGGGAGGAGGGTCGCCTGTCCCCAGAGGCGGGTCGCCTCTCTCCAGAGGGCATGGCGGGCGTGGCGGGGACGCCGGTGCGGGCACTGCGGCACTCCGGTCTGGCCGCCTATGTGACCACCGTGCCGCTGGACCAGTTCGGGGAAGAGCCACTCCGGCGCTCAATGGAAGACCTGGACTGGCTGGGCGAGACCGCTCGCGCACACCATCACGTCGTGGAGGCCGTCGCGGAGACGGCTCCGACGGCTCCCGTTCGGCTCATGACCGTCTACAGCGGTGACGACCAGGTTCATGACCTGCTGGACCGGCGACGCGACGACTTCGCCGCGGTGCTTTCCCGCGTGGCAGGCCGGAGGGAATGGGGAGTGAAGGCGTACGTCGCGCAGGCTCCGGGGCCCGTCTCACGCTCAGGCGGCCAGGTCGGCCAGGTCGGCCAGGTCGGCCAGGCTGAGGACGGCCCGGCGGCGACTCGTCCGGGGATGGCGTACCTGAAACGTCGCCACGCCGACCTTCGGAGCCGTGAAGAGGCGCAGCGCCAGGCGGTCGCGTGTGGAGAGCGGATCAACGCCGTGCTGATGGAACTCGCCGTCGCCGGCCGGCGTCATCGGCCCCAGGACCCGCGGTTGTCGGGCCGCGACGAATGGATGGTCCTAAACGGTTCCTACCTCGTGGACGACGACCGGGGCGGTGAATTCGCGGCCCTCGTCCACCGCCTCCGCGAGGAGGGCATGGACGTGGAGCTCAGTGGCCCCTGGGCCCCCTATTCCTTCGCCGATGTGGCCGGCACCACCGATTCGGAGGTCCCCGGTGGCGTTCGATGACTCGCATGGCGGCGTGACGCCCGCCGCAGGCGGTGTGCCGGCAGAGCGCCTGGCACTCGTGGATCTGCTGGATCGGCTGCTGGCGGGGGGCGTCGTCGTGACAGGGGACCTGGTCATCTCCATCGCGGACATCGACCTTGTGCGCGTCTCTCTGAACGCGCTGATCACATCCGTGCGGGAGTCCGACGTGACGTTCATGGGGATCGATCATGAGTCAAGCTGGAGATGAGCGGCCTGCCGCGAGGCCGGCCCGGTGGCGCCTGGACGCCGACTCCGAGTCGGTCGAGCGGGATCTCACCCGTCTGGTGCTCACTCTGGTCGAGCTCGTGCGCCAACTGGTCGAGCGGCAGTGCGTACGGCGGCTGGAGCAGGGGGATCTCTCCGACGAGCAGATCGAGACGCTGGGCCTGACGCTGATGCGCCTGGAAGAGGCCATGACCGATCTGTGCCTGCGTTTCGGCCTGTCCCCTTCGGACCTCAATCTTGACCTCGGGCCACTCGGAACTCTCCTTCCCACGGACTGAGCGCGTGCCCGTCGACGGCATACCAAGCGTGCGCTAGGTTGGTAGGCGTGGATCTGGACTTCACGCCGCAGGAGCGAGCGTTCCGGGCGGAGGTGCGTGATTGGCTCGCCGCCCATGTGCCCGAGCGGCTGCCATCCATGGACACCCGCGACGGCTTCGAAGCCCACCGTGAATGGGAGCGGCTGCTCGCCGATGCCCGGCTCTCGGTCGTCTCGTGGCCCGAGCGGCACGGCGGACGCTGCGCGAGCCTGGTCGAATGGCTGATCTTTGAGGAGGAGTACTGGGCCGCCGGAGCGCCGGGCCGGGTCAGCCAGAACGGCATTTTCCTGCTCGCCCCCACGATCTTCTCGTACGGCACGGCCGAGCAGAACGACCGCTTCCTCCGGCGGATGGCCAGGGCCGACGACATCTGGGCGCAGGCATGGTCGGAGCCCGAGGCCGGCAGCGACCTGGCCTCGCTCCGGTCGAGGGCCGAGCGCGTCGCCGGCGGCTGGCGTCTCTACGGCCAGAAGACGTGGAGCTCACGGGCGACCTACGCCGACTGGGGCTTCGGGCTGTTCCGCTCGGACCCCGAATCCACCCGGCACAGGGGCCTGACCTACTTCCTCTTTCCGCTGCGGGACGTCACCGTCCGCCCGATCGCGCAGCTCGACGGGGAGCCCGGTTTCGCCGAGCTGTTCTTCGACGGAGTCTTCGTCCCCGACTGCCAGGTCCTCGGGGCGCCCGGGGACGGCTGGCGGATCGCGATGGCCACCACGTCGTCCGAGCGGGGCCTGACGCTCCGCAGCCCCGGCCGCTTCATGGCGACCGCCGACCGGCTGGTGAGGCTCGCGCGGTCGACGGCGACCGATCCCGCGCTGGCCGACGAGATCACCCGAGCGTGGATGGACACCGAGGCCTACCGGCTGCACACGTTCGGCGTCGCACGCCGGATCGCCTCCGGAGAGGAGATCGGCCCGGCTTCCAGCATGGGCAAGGTCTTCTGGTCCGAGCTGGATGTCCGATTGCACGCCCTCGCCATCCAGCTGCTGGGCGAGCGTGGCCTGCTGGCCGGCGACGCCCCCGACGCGGAAGACGGGGGCAGGTGGCTCGACGGGTTCCTGTTCTCACTGGCCGGGCCGATCTACGCGGGCACGAACGAGATCCAGCGCACCATCATCGCCGAGCGCGTCCTGGGGCTTCCGCGATGAGGGTTCCGTGGCTTCCGCGATGAAGGAGAGATCATTGGCAGCCTTCGCCATGGCGTCTCCCCACGCGCAGGCCGTACATCTCGGAGTGTGCAGATGAACGGGGTGTGCAGATGAACGGGATACGGAGATGAAGTTCGCGTTCACCGATGACCAGCTCGCGCTCGCGTCCACGGTGCGGCAGGTGCTCGCCGCGCACTGCCCGGCGGCAGCCGTACGGCAGGCCGGCAAGGCCGCCCCAGCGGCGGAGCGATTACCCGCGTGGCCCCAGCTGGCGGAGATCGGCTTCTTCGGGATGCTCGTCCCGGAGCCGCACGACGGACTCGGACTCGGCCTCGCCGACGCGATCCTGGCCTTCGAGGAGACCGGCCGCGCCGCCCTTCCCGGTCCGGTGGTCGAGACGGCGGCGGTCGCCCCGGGGCTCTTGGGCGATGACGACCTGCTCGTCCGCTTGGCGGAGGGACGTCTGCGCGTGTCGGTACGGCTCGGCGACCAGGTCTACGCCCCCGACGCCGACCTCGCCGACCTGCTCGTCGTGGAGCGGCACGGGGAGCTTCGTGCTGTTCCCGCAGGTTCGGTACGGCTGACGCCCCAGGCCGGGGTCGACCCCGTACGCCGCCTCTTCAGCGTGGCCTTCGGGTCGCCGGAGGCGGTCGATGGTGGGAAGCCGCAGCTCGGCCGCCGGCTCGACGTCTCGGCTGTGCACGCCCTGCGGACCGCGACCGTGGCTGTGGCCGCCCAGTTGGTGGGGCTGGCCAGGCACCTGCTGGAGACCTCGGTGGAGTACGCCAAGAGCCGCAGGCAGTTCGGCGCGCCCATCGGCTCCTTCCAGGCCGTGAAGCACCAGCTCGCCGACGTCGCCATCGCCGTTGACTTCGCCGCTCCGCTGGTCTACGCGGCCGCCCTGGCCGTGGACCGGGCAGGCCGTACGGCGCCTGCGGGCGGGGTCGACTCTGCCGGGCCCACGGTGGCTGTGGGGGAGGTGGACCGGGCGGTGAGTGCGGCCAAGGCCGCGGCGGGGGAGGCCGCCACGCGGGCGGCGCGGGTCGCTTTACAGGTGCACGGCGCGATCGGATACACCGGCGAGCTGGATCTGAGGCTCTGGCTCGCTCGCGTATGGTCTCTGGCCTCGGCATACGGGGACACCGGTGTCCATCGGTCCCGCCTCCGCGCCGCCATCCTCGGCACTCCCGACCTCACTCGCTGGCCGTGATACCCGATTTCACGCCCTCGGGGGTCTGAGGTCGATGGCCCGGGGGGCTCATCTCTTCCGGTGCCGGCCACCCCGGCCTCTGGAAGCCGTGGGAGAAGGCGGGCTCGCCGGCGGCCCCTCGCGATGGCGCCTCCCGCGCGGCTCGGCATCGGCGTCTGGGCGCTGAAACGGATAGAAGTCCCCGTATCGGCTGTCCACGTGCCCCCGGCTCCCGCTCGTCGCGTAACCGCTGTCCTCGTGACCGCTGTCCTCGTGACCGCTGTCCTCGTAACCGCTGTCCTCGTAACCGCTGTCCTCGTAACCGCTGTCCTCGTAACCGCTGTCCTCGTAACCGCTGTCCCAGCGTCCGCTGCTCCCGTACTGGGGGTGTTGCTCGTGCGGGTCGATGTGCCCGGACTGTTGGGCCTGCCCGTAGCCATTGACGTGCTCGTTGGAATTGTCAGCGTGAGCCGACGCTTCGTCTTCGTCCCGGGCCGAGTGCCAGGAGGCTTCGAGGGCGTCCGCGAGCCCTGTGCCCTGATAGAGGTTGCGCGGCGTCCCTCGGTCCGCGCCGTTGCCTTGGGAGGGCGTGCTCGAACGGTTGTCTGCCGGCTGTGGCTGAGGAAGTGGCACGGTGCCGGAAGGGCTGGTCGTCACTCCACGAAGGAGGTCTGGGCCAAAGGGGCCGCTGCCCTGGAAGGTGGACCCGGGGGAGGAGCTCCATGGGGCGGGCGCCGTTCGGCCCAGGGCGCTGTGTCCGCCAGTACGGCTCGCGCTCCCACCTCCGAGGGAAAGGGGTTCGCCTTCGTTGGCGGCGAGCCGTACGGAGCTCCGGCGAATCTTCACGAAGGCGAAGGCGAGGACGGCGATGACAACCGGCGTGAGGAGTGCCGGAGCGCCGACCGGAAGGCCCCCGTCGCCCACATGCTGGAAGGCCGCCACGTGCATGGCGCTCAGGGACGGCGTGGGCTTCTCCGCGGACACGGCCTTCGGGGTCGTCCCGGCCCCGGCCTTGATGTTCGCCGTGGCTCCGGCCGTGGTGCGTACGCTCGTCTCGGTCTCGGTCCCGGTCCGTGCCCCAGACCCAGACCCGGTGCCTGCGCTGGTCTTGGTCTCGACGCGCGCGCCCGTGCCCGCCTCGGCTCGGGCTCCCGTTCCTGTGCTCGTATCGGCTCCGGTGGTACTGGTGTCGGCCTCGGCTACGGACGGCGGCTTCGCTTTCGTCGGGCCTGTGGCGGGCATCTCCAGGGTTGCCGTCGGCTCCGGCTCTGCCGGTGTCTCCGTCGCGTCCGCTGCTTCCGGCTCCTCAGCCGTTGCCTGATCCGTTGCCTGATCCGTTGCCTGATCCGCTGTCTGGTCTCCGGCTGCCACCGGTGAGCTGTGCGCGAGCGCGCTGGGCGAGGTTGGGCTGGGCGAGGGTGTGCTGTCTGCAGGGGAGCCGTCTGGGCCTGGGCTGTTGGCTGGGCTGCTCACCGTCGTCGCGCTCAGGCTTGCCGCTGATGTGTTCAAGGAGCGGGTCGATACAGCGTGCAGTTGGTGTCTGTTCGCTGCCGCATCCGCCGCTGCCGCGGCTGCGGCCTGCTGATCAAGACGGGCCTTGATCTTCTCGGGATATCCGTACCCGACGATCGAGCTGGTGTCGCGGACCTTCCTCTCGACGTACTCGCCGTCGACGTTGCCCTCGATCGTGTGGATCCGGTCGCCGTCGACTTTCGTGACGATTCCCACGTGATCGATGCCGTCGATCGTGCCCGAACCGCTCCAGTCGAAGAAGACCACGGCGCCGGGCACGGGATGGTGCCCCCACGCGCCCTGCTCCTTGAACCACCTGGCGTGGCCGACGGTGTAGGCGAACTGGCCGAACCAGTCCTGGTAGCCGAGCTTGTTCGCTCCCCACGAGAGGAACATGTCGCACCACGGCTCGGTGGAGTAGTCGGTGTCCGACTCGATGGTGTTGTACCAGTGGCCGAACTTCGTGTAACCGCCTGCGTGCTCGCTGTAGCCGACCTGGCTCCGTAGCAGGTCGAGCAGCTTCTTCATCTCGGGACTCATGCGAATCGGGGGCCTGCCGTTCCGGGAGGGACATCCGTGACGCCGGAGAGGCTATCTTCGCAAACCGCCCATATATAGACAAAGCAATGTTTATTTGCCTAGACATGACCAAAGTGCCCTGGCAGGCTAGAACATGTTCTAGAATCGACGCCATGACGATCGATCTTGCCAACGGAGAAGCGCAGGAAGCGCGGCTCGCGGCTCTGGCGGTGCTCTCTCAGCAGACCCGGGAGCTGATGGACGCCGTAACGCTCTCCGACGTGGACGAGACCGAGATGGCGGCCGTGACCGCCGAGTTGGTAGCGCTGACGGAACGGCTCAGGGCCGTACGGCGCGACGCTCCGCGACCCCACGAGGTCGGCCCCGACGGCGCGTTCCGGCATCTGGGCAACGCCGTCACGGGCGCCTGCAACCCTCACGCGCTTCCCCTGGAGATCGAGCGGACTCCGGAGGGGGGATCGCGGGCCTCCGTGACGTTCCGTCCCATGCATGAGGGGCCGCCGTCCACCGTTCATGGCGGCGTCGTCGCGATGGTCCTCGACCACCTCCTCGGGGACGCCGTCGCCGCCTCCGGGAGGCCGGGCATGACGGGCACGCTGACCATCCGATACCGCCAGCGCGTGCCGTACGGCGAGCCGGTCGTGGCATCGGCCATCGTCACGCGTGGCGAGGGCCGCAAGACCTGGGTCGAGGGCTCGATCGCGCTTCCCGACGGCACGCCGCTGGTCGAGGCGACGGGCCTGTTCATCACACCGGCGGTCTGGGCGGACGCCATCGCCGCACTTGACGAAGGACGGCTCGCCGATCCGGGCCGGTAGCCCCTACCTGCGGCTACTCCTCAACCGCCGCCGGTCGGCGGCGCCCGCCGTACGCCCGGAGTGATCAGTAGCCGGCGCCGGTGAGGAGGCCGCCGTCGACGAGGACCTCGCTGCCCGTGCAGTACGAGGCGCGGTCGGAGGCCAGGAACGCCACGACGTGGGAGACCTCGACCGGCTTGGCGAATCGCTTCATCACCATGACCTTGAGGAACTGCTCGCCGTCCACCGCGGCCATCAACTCGGGGTCCGTCGCCATCGTGGTGTTGATCGCGCCCGGATGGACCGAGTTCACCCGGATCTTGAACCGGGCGAGCTCGCGGGCCGCCGCCTTGGTCACGCCCCGGACCCCGAACTTGGACGAGGCATAGGCCGCCATGCCCTCGGCCGCCATGAACCCCTCGATCGAGGAGATGTTCACGATCGAGCCGCGACCGGCCGCCTTCATCGGCTCGATCACCGACTTGACCCCCAGGAACGTGCCCTTGAGGTTGACGTCGATCACCCGCTCGAACTCCTCCAGCGTCATGTCGGCGATCCGGCGGTAGATGAGGATCCCGGCGTTGTTCACGAGCACGTCGAGCTTGCTGTACGTTTCGACGGCGGCGGCCACGGCGCGCTCCCAGTCCGCCGGTCGCGTCACGTCGTGGTGCAGGTAGACGGCGCCGGTCTCCTCCGCCAAGTCCTTGCCCTCGTCGTCGAGCACGTCGCCGAAGACCACCCGCGCGCCCTCCTCCAGGAACAGCCGGACGTGGGACGCGCCCATGCCCCGGGCGCCACCCGTGATCAGCGCGACCTTGCCGTCAAGCATGCCCATGAGTGCCTCCACAGCGCTTTCCGGCCGCGACGGCGGTGGCCGCGGCTTCCATCGAACGGTAAACCGGGATGCCGGCCTTCGCCGCGATCGAGCGGACCTCGTCCTCGACGCCCGGCGGGGCGCACTCGCCGTTCCTCGTCACCAGCGTGATCCTGATGGGCGAGATCGCCTCCTGCGCCTTGGCGAGGTGCCTCGCGTACTCGTACAGCGGTTCGGCCGCGCTGCCGTACGTGAAGAAGCTCTGCACGTTCACATGGGCCACCACATCGGGGTACGGCTGCCGCGAGACGATGGCGGAGACGGCCTGAGTGACGAGATCGGGACGGCCGCGTGGGCCGACGGGGATCTCCAGCGGGTTGGCCAGTGAGCTTCCGGCGCCGATCCCGATCGCGGTCAGAGCGTCGCGGGCGGCGCCGGGAAGGGCGCCCAGCGAGAGCCCGGCGCGGTCGAACACGTCCGCCGCCAGCACGCTCACCCCGCCGCTCGGCCCGATGACCAGGACGTCTTCCCCGTTCCCGGCGCTCTCCAGCCGAGAGGCGTGGGCCTGGAAGAACGCCAGGGCGCCGATCAGGTCGTCCTGGCTGGTCACGAGCGAGGCGCCGGTCTGGGTGGCGAGGGCCTGCCAGACCCGCGCGTCGCTGACCATGCCGCCCGTGTGCGAGGCGGCGGCCCTGCGGCCCTGCGCGCTTCGCCCGCCCACCAGCATGACGACGGGCAGCCGGCCGCGGACGTCGAGGAGCGCCTGGAAGAGCGCACGCCCGTCGCGCGGGTCCTCGAGGTAGAGGCCGACGGCCCGGGTCTCCCGGTCGGTCGCGAGCCAACGAAGCAGCTCGGCGGGGGTGACGTCGGACGCGTTGCCCACTGTGGCCACGCGGCTGAACGCCAGGCCGCGCCGCTCCCCCACCTTGATCACTTCACCGGCCAGGCCGCCGCTCTGGGAGATCAGCGCGATGTGCCCGGAAGGCCCCTGGCCGCCGCCGACGAACGTCTGGCCGCCGCGCGGACTGTAGACGCCCATGCAGTTGGGCCCGAGCAGCCGGGTGCCGGGCGGCAGGGCGTCGACCAGGTCGGCCTCCAGTTCGGGGTGGCCCATCTCGCCGAAGCCGCCGCTCATCACCTGGACGTACGGCACGCCTGCGGCCTGCCGTACGACATCGGCGCAGCGGGCGGCGGGCACGGCGACGAGGGCGTAGTCGACCGCGGCCTCGGCCAGCGTGGGCACGCAGGGCACTCCGTCGATCTCCGCGGCCGACGGATGCACGGCGACCAGCGGAAGGCCGGTGGTCTTGTAGAACTCCAGGAACATGTTCCCGAAGTTGGGCCGGCTGGTGGAGGCCCCCACGACTGCCACCGCCCGAGGCTCGAACAGCTTCGTGAAGTCCCGCCCCCCTCCGCCGTGATCATGCAGAGGTTCCCGTGCATGCCCTGTGAGCAGCGGATTCGTCGTTCGTGATCGTGCAGTGGGCAGATGTCGGGCATCGACGGCGATCACGCCGTTCTCGCCCGCGATGATCGGGTTGAGCTCGAACTCTCCGAGATCCAGGCTCTCCCACAGCCCGCCGGTGCCGCCGAGCCGTACGAGCAGCGTGACGAGGGCGTCCACGTCCACCGCCGGTCGTCCGCGGTAGCCGTACAGCAGGGGAGCGCCCCGCAACGACCCCAGCATCTCGCGCGCGTCGGCCTCGGAGATCGGGCAGAGCCGCAGCGCGGTGTCGTTCAGCGCTTCGGTCCAAACGCCGCCGAGCCCCACCACGATGACCGGGCCGAAGCCGGCGTCGTGCACCAGCCCGGCGATCACCTCGAGTCCCGGAGCCGTCTGCTCCTCCACCAGGAAGCCCTCGGCCCGGGACCCCAGCCGTGCCGCCATCTCGCCCGCCGCCCGTGCCGCCTCGGCCGGGGATTCGAGACCGAGCCGTACGGCTCCCGCGTCCGACTTGTGCACCAGGTCGGGCCCATATGCCTTGACCACGAGGGGCGGCCGGAGCTCCCTGGCGATCGCCGTCACGTCGTCGGCAAAGGTCGTGGCGGCGCCACGGGGGACCGCGATCCCGGCGTCGCGGAGCAGCGACTTGACCTGGTGTTCGGGGAGGTGCACCGGCTTCCCTTCTGCGAGGTCGAGCGGTCACCGGCCTGCATGATCACGAACCGGTTCACGGCTGGTCAGGCGGTGTGTGAGGGAGGGTGTGCATGATCACGAACCGGTTTGCGGCTGGTCAGGGGCCTGCGGAGGAAGGTGTGCATGATCACGGCGAGGGGGGTGGGGGGAGGAGGGGGGCGTAGCGGTCGCGGATCTCGCGGCGGAGGAGCTTGCCGGGGCCGCCGGAGGCGTCCTGGAAGTGGGGCAACTCCTCGGTGACGACGATGTGGTCCGGGCGCTGCCGCTCGGGCAGCGACTCCGCCAGGGCGAGGGCCAGCTTGGCGGGGTCGACCGAATGTCCCGAACGGGAGACGACGGCCAGGATGACCCGCTGCTCCACCGCGTCCTCGCCTTCGACGTGCGCCGGCACACCCACAGCGCCCGCCTCGGCCACGTCCTCGACGGCGGTCGCGGCCTCCTCGATGACCGAGGGTTGCGTCCATTGGCCGCCTTTGAGGATCGAGTCCTCCCGGCGGCCGAGGACGTTCAGGACACCGTCTTCGGAGAGGGTGCCGAGATCGCCGCCGACGTACCAGTCGCCGCGCAGCACCTCGGCCGTCTTGTCCGGCAGCCTGTCGTAGCCGGCCATCCGGTGGGGCCCCGCGAGGTTGATCTCGCCGACCTGGCCGACGACCCGGTTGCCCGACGGGTCGGTGATCCGTACGGCACAGCCGGTCCGGGCCCGGCCCGACGAGCCGAGCGGGGTCGAGCCGTCGTCCACCCGGCCGACGCAGGTGTACGGGGCCTCCGTCTGCCCGTAGTAGGAGTACACCCCCGCGTCGGGTAAGCGCTCCTTGATGCGGCCGAGCAGGGAGCCCGTCAGCGGCTCGCCGCCCAGCATGATCACCCGGAGGGGCGACAGGTCGGCGGAGGCGTGGTCGTCGGAGCCCAGCAACGCGGCGTAGAACGACGGGATCTGCGAGACGTGGGAGACCCGCTCGCGCGGCACCACGCGGAGGAAGTTCGCCGGGCCCCAGTCCTGCTCCAGGACCAGGCGCATTCCCGCGTAGAGCGCGGGGCCGACGATCGCGGGGAAGCCGATGCCCCAGATGATCGCGCCGGTGCCGAACACCGAGTCGGGGGAACGCGGCACGTCGAGCCAGATCTGGGCGGTGGCCAGCGACGACGCGTGGGTGTGGATCACCGCCTTGGGCAGCCCCGTCGTGCCCGAGGTGTAGTAGAGCGCGAGCGGGTCGTCACCCGCGCCGCCCACCGGAGGCTCGGCGTCGCTCGACTCGGATTCGCTCAGATCGGCCACGTCGATCCAGGTCGTCACGCCAGGAAGGCCGGGCCTGATCTGCCCGGCGACCTCTTCCACCGTGGCGTCGTAGAGGAAGGTGTCCGCCCCCGAGTGCTCCACGACCGCGCGTAGCGTCTCGACCGGCCAGTAGGGATTGAGCGCTGCGGTCACCGCGCCCAGCTTCGCCTGCGCGAGGTAGACCTCCGCCACCTTCAGCGTCTCGTTCAGCAGCGCGGCGACCCGCTGCCCCGGCCGGACCCCCGCCGCTGCCAGGGCGTTCGCCCGCCTGTTGACGAGCCGGTTGAGCTCGTCGTAGGTGAAGCTCCGCTTGCCGCAGTAGGTCAGAGCGACCTTGTCCGGCGTCCGCAGGGCGTTCGCGGTCAGGACGGCGTACGCGTAGTTGCCATAGGGCGACGCCGCACTGGACGACACGGCGCTGGACGGCAGGAGGCTGGACGGCAGGAGGCTGGACGACACGGGGCTGGACGACACGGGGCTGGACGACACGGGGCTGGACGATGCCGGGCTGGAGGATGCGGGGCTGGACGGCAGGGGGCTGGTCGACACAGGGGCCTCCCGGCTAGAGGGACGAGTAGAGGATGAAGACGTTCCCCGAGGGGTCGCGCAGCACGGCCCGGACCTCGTGCGGCCCCGCCTCCGGCTCGCGCACCACGACCGCCCCCGTCTCGGTCAGGTCCCGTACGGCCGCCGCCACGTCGGCGACCTTGTACGACGGGGCGGTGGCCGTGCAGGACACCTGCTCCTCGGGGGCGACGAGCGCGACGGTGACGCCGCCGCCGTCGAGGGCCGCGAAGCGGTCGCCGTCCCGGAACTTCACGGGCAGCCCCAGGCCGTCCGAATAGAACGCGACGGCCTTGTCCAGGTCGTCCACCGGGATCAACACGTTGCCGACCTTCTGGACGTGCTTGCTGGTGTGCTGGCTGGCGGTCATTCGGGCCTCCACTTGGGCAGCGAGCAGTGTTCATCCCAGCTCACCCGGACGGGCATGCCGATGTGTATTCCGTCGTGCGGACAGTCGACGATCTCGCCGAAGGCCCTGGCCCCCTCCGCCAGGTCGATCCAGCCCACGGCGTACGGCTCGCGCTCCGGAGCGACGAAGCTGCGATGGACGACCGTGAACGTGTGGACCACACCGACCCCGGAGACCGGCTCCCAGGTGAGCTCGGCACAACCGCAGTACGGGCATTCGAGCGCCGGGAGATGCACGCGGCGCGCGCATGCCGTACATGCCTGGATGACCAGCTCGCGGCGGCGGCAGGCATCCCAGTAGGGCGCGGTGAGAGGATCCGGGGCCATCGTTCGCCAAGCTAGCGCACGCTTGGTTTGCTAACAAGGCCCTGCCCTGAGCCTGCCTATATTCCCTGGTCAGGCAGCCGCGCGGTTCGGTGTGCCGTCTGAATTTCCGTTGGATCCAGTGTCAGAGCCGTTGGACGCGCCGCCGTCGGAGCCGCTGGACGGGTCGCCCGACGGCTCGTCGTCCGGCTCCGGGCACGGCGGGCCGTTGACGGTGAAGGTGGCGGAGTCGCTCGCGCCGCCCGGTGAGGCGGTGACGGTGACGGTGCTGACGTCGGTGAAGCCGCACTTCGGCCGTCTGAACTGCGCGGTGAACGTCTTGGCGTAGCTGTTCTCGCCCTCCACCGTCGCCTTGTCGTCGTCCTTGAACGACAGCGTCTGCTCGGCGTAGGTGAGCTTCTGGGAGAAGGCGACGGCCAGGGTGACGGGGGCGGTCGTGGCGGCCTTGACGTTCACCACGGCCGTCGTGCCGTTCCAGGATCCGATCGAGACGGTCGGGGGCGGGCACTTCGGCCCGGTGACGCGGGTCTCCTTGCTCTGCGTGCCGTTCGCCGCGGAGGGGTCGGTCGTGATCCGCACGCCGAAGACGGCGACCTTCTCGCACTCCACCGCGCCGAGGTCGCCCGAGACGCCGAAGGAGTAGGCCGTCTTACCGGACAACGTCCGGGAGTCGGTGTCCACGGTCTTGCCGTCCCGGCTGAACTCGGTGGACACCTTCACCTTGCCGGGGCCGCCGGTCTTCACCGCGACGGCGGCCGTGTCGCCGTCCCAGCCGGTGATCGACAGGCTTTCGACGGTGGGCGGCGGGCACGGCGTGCCCTTCACCTTCACGACCTTGCTACGGGTGCCGCCCGCCGCCTTGGGCACGGTCGTCGCCTCCACGCGGCGGTAGACGGTCGTGTCGCACTTCGGCGTGGCGAAGCCGTGCTGGACTCCGGGGTCGTATGAGGTGGCGCCCTCCAGCGGGATGCTCTGCGGACTGCCCGCCACCAACTCGTCAGGCGCCGGCCCCTCCGAGAACCGCACCGCGAGCGTCACCTTGCCCGTGGTCGTGGTCTTCACGTGAATCGTCGCCGACTGGCCGTCGAAGCCGCTGATTCCGAGGCTCGTCACCGCCGCGGGCTTCGGCGTTACGGGAGGCGTGGCAGTAGGTGTGACAGGCGGCGTGACAGGCGGCGTGACACGGGGCGTGACAGGCGGCGTCGGACGCGGCGAACCCAGGGGAGCGATGGCGGGCACGGTCGTGGGGCCCGTGGTCGGTCCCGCCGTGCCGCCCAGGCTGGGGTCCCCTGTCTGCGACGGGTCCGTGGTGTCAGCGGTCCCGTTCGTCGTGGGTTCGGTGACCGGCGGCTGCACATGCTGGGTTGTCGTCTTGGGGGTCGGGGTGAGCAGCGTGTCCTCGGCCACCGGGGTCTGCCGGTTCGCCGCGACGAGGGCCGCGATGACCACGGCGGACAGCACGGCGGCGCCGATGGCGAACCTGGGTGCGAAGTGCGCGAGCCGGTTGGACAGCACGGTCCTGGCCAGAGAGGTGGTGACCTCCACCGGCTCGGCGGGCTTGGCCAGCGGGAACGTCAGGGCGAGCAGGGTGGCGAGCTCCGCGATATGGCGTCGCCCACGCTGCTCCCAGTCGGGGCCGTAGGCCGCCACCGCCGCGGCCTCCAGGTCGCCGACGAACGCCCTGGCGGTGGGCGGCCGGTCCACCGGGTTCTTGGCCAGCCCCCGCGCGACCAGCCCCCGAACCGAGCTCGGCACGTCGTTCACCGGGATGGGAGCGGTCTGGTGCTGGTGCCGCAGCCCGGCGACGTGATCGGCTCTGTACGGCTTGCGTCCGGTGAGGCATTCGAAGAACACGCAGGTCGCGGCGTAGACGTCGGTCGCCGGGCTCGCCGGGCCGGCGTCCCACTGCTCGGGCGCCATGTACGGCGGCGTGCCCGCCGGCATTCCGGGACCGCCGCTCGGTGTCGCGATCCCGAAGTCCGACAGCTTGCTGGTGCCGTCGGCCTGGATCAGCACGTTCTCCGGCTTGTAGTCCCGGTGGACGATCCCGGAGGCGTGCGCGAGCGAGAGGCCGGTGAGCGAGCCCTTGAGCACGACCAGCGCCGCCTCCGGGCTGGTCGTCCCGTGCTCGGCCAGGATCCTGCGGAGCGAGACGCCATCGACCAGTTCCATGACGATGGCCGCGCCGTCGCGGGTCTCGACGTATTCGTAGAGCCGCACGATGTTGGGGTCGTTGAGCTCGACCATGACGCGGGCCTCGTGGCGGAAGCCCGCCAGGAATCGAGGGTCACGGCGCAACTCGTCACGGAGGTACTTGATGGCGACGTAGGCCCCGGTCGTCGAGTAGGTCGCGAGCACGACCCTTCCTGCGCCGCCCGTGCCGAGCTCGCGCACTTCCCGGTATCCCGGAACCGACCAGGCGTTCATGACGCCGCCCCCTCGGATAGCCCTGAACCAAGGTCTCACCCGAAAGGCCCGCTGTCACCGGAGCATAATGTCACCTAAAGGTTGTAATCCGGCCAAGCGCTTGCTAGGTATAGGGCATGGGCCGCAGCGCCGTACTGGTTATGGAGATGCAGCGAGGAGTCATCGGCGATCTCACGAAATTTCCGGATCTGGTGGCGGCCTGTGAGCGGCACCACGTCATGGACAACGCCCGGGTGGTGCTCTCCGCGGCCCGTACGGCCGGCGTCCCGGTGATCCACTGCACGGCGGCCTTCCGGTCCGACCGGATGGGCTCGCACACGGCCAACAGCCCCTTTCTCGCCGTGCTCCTCAAGGACCCGGGGCACATGCTGGAGGGCACGGGAGCCGTGGACGTCCTGCCGTCGCTGCGCGATCCCGGCGACCTGGAATCGCGCCGATACCACGGCTTCTCGCCCTTCACCGGGACCTCACTCGACATGACGCTCCGCTCGCTCGGCGTCACGACCGTCGTCGCCGTCGGCGTCTCGCTCAACCTCGGCATCCCGGGCCTCGCCCTTGAGGCGGTCAACCTGGGCTACCGGGTCGTGGTGGTCACGGACGCCGTCGCAGGGATCCCGGAGGAGTACGCCCAGGCCGTCCTCGAGAACACCGTGAGCCTGCTCGCCTCCCGCATGACCGCCGCGGAGCTGGTGTCCGCCTGGCGATGACTAGCCAAGCAAGTGCTAGGTCGGATAACGTCCAGGCATGATGGACGGCTTGCGTCTGGACGGCAGGCTCGCCGTCGTCACCGGGGGAGCAGGTGCGATCGGGGCCGCCATCTGCGCGGATCTGGTGGCCCTCGGCGCCCGCGTCATCGTGGCGGACCTCGACCACCCCGGAGCCGTCACGGTCGCCCGCCGGCTGTCCCGCGCCGGAGCCGAGGCCGTGCCGATGATCCTCGACCTCGCGGCCCCGGCGTCGGTCGAGGACTTCTGCTCGGCGGCCGGCCCGGTGGACATCGTGGTCCACAACGCCGGAGTGTCGATCGTCGAGCCGTTCCTCTCCGGCGATCCGGCCGGCTGGGAGCTCATGTGGCAGGTCAACCTCAGAGGGCCGATGCTGCTGACCAGGCCGCTGCTCGCGGGCATGTGCGCGCGGTCCTGGGGGCGGCTGATATTCGTCTCCTCCGACGGCGCGCGGGCCGGTTCCGGCGGGGAGGGCGCCTACGCGGCCACCAAGGCGGGCCTGTTCGGGCTGGCGAAGACGCTGGCCCGTGAGGTGGCGCGGCACAACGTGACCGCGAACGTCGTCTGCCCCGGGCCCACGGACACGCCCATGCTCCGGAAGATCGGCGACACGAAGCCGGGTCTCGTGGACAAGCTCGCCAAGGGGATCCCTCTGCGGCGCCTCGGCACTCCCGAGGACGTGGCGGGCCTGGTGGCCTACCTCTGCACCGAGCGCGCGGCCTACGTCACCGGGCAGACCCTGTCCGTCAGCGGCGGGATCACGATGCATTGAACGGCCTCGGACCGAGCCCTGAGCAGCGGCTCGCCACGCTGCCGCGATGGCTAGCGCAGGGAGTCGTAGACCGCCGCGGCGAGGTCGTAGGCGCGGGTGCCGCCGCTCACCGCGCCGGCCATCTTGTTCATCGTGTAGGCCATGCCGATGCCGTGCTCGATGTCGCCCAGGCCGAGAGACCCGCCGAGCCCGGTGTGCCCGAACGCCGACCCGGCTCCGGCGGGCGGCGCGGGGAAGGCGTGCGCGGCACGCATGTAGCCGATGCCGAACGAGCTGTCGACGCACAGCACCCGGTCGGGTCCGTTGACCCGCCGCCTCAGGGCGTCGTCGAGCGTGACGGGGCGGAGGATCTCGCCCGCCACCAGGTCGCGGTAGAAGCCCGCCAGGCCGCGGGCGGTCGTGACGACCCCCAGGGCGGGCCATCCGGCGCGCAGGATGACGGGATTGTTGGCCCCGCCACGCAGCCGGTGGATCGGCGGGTTGCCGAATGCCCGGTTCATCAGGCTGCTCCCGTCCATCGCCGCGGCCGCCATCGCCTCCAGGGGGCCGCCGCCACCCCCCATTCTCGGGCCGCCATCCGGGAGGCCCCCGCCCGCGGATGCGGCGCCGGGGGCCGTGGCGGCGGGAGCCGTACGTTCTCCCGCGGAGAGGCGGGCGGCGCGGCCCGCCACGTCGGGGGGCGCGCCGAGCCACAGCTCCAGCCCGCGCGGCCCGGCGATCTCGGCGGCCACCACGTCACCCGCCGACTTGCCGGTGACCCGGCGGATGATCTCGCCGACCAGGAACCCGTAGGTGAGGGCGTGGTACCCATGGGCCGTGCCGGGCTCCCACAGCGGGGCCTGCCGCGCGAGGCGGGCGGCGATGGCGGCCAGATCCTCGAACTCCTCCACCGGCACCTCCTCCTCCAGCGCGGGCAGCCCGGCCTGGTGGCTCAGGACATGCTCGACGGTCACCCCCGCCTTGTCGTTCGCGGCGAACTCCGGCCAGAGCTCGCTGACGGGAGCCCGGAGGTCGACCTGGCCGCGCTCGGCGAGCAGCAGCAGGGCGGTGGCCGCGACGGCCTTGGTGCAGGAGTAGGCGAGGACGGGCGTGTGGCGCTCCCAAGTTCTGCCGGTGGTCCGGTCGGCCACGCCGCCCCACAGGTCCACCACCGCCTCGCCGCGCACGAACACCGCGAACGCCGCCCCCAGCTCCTGGCCGGTGGCGAAGTGCCGCTCGAAGACCTCGCGTACCCGCCGGAACCGGGGATCGCAGTGCCCGCCGATCATCATGCACCGTCCTCGAATGAAAGTGAGCACTTGCTTGGTGTCCGAGCCTAACAATTGGGGCCGGTTCGGCCCAGACGACCAGCGTGGGACGCTGAACCTCATCAGAGGCGAGACCGTGCTCCGCGCGCTGGGCGCGGCCACGACCGGCCAGGTGGTCAGCCTGTCCATGCCCATCAGGGGAGCCACCTCCTCGGCCGCTCCGACCGGTGTGCCCCATCTGCGCGGGCGGCCGCTTCCGCAGCACTTCATGTCGGTCGACGGCGGTGACTACGCGGCCGGCGCGCGAGCCGTCGGGCCGGGCCTGCGGATGGCCGACGACGCGCTGATCGTCACCCACCACGGCACGACCACCCACATGGACGCGCTGTGCCACATGTGGTCGGGGGAGGAGCTCTACAACGGCCATCCGGCCGCCCGGGTCCGGTCATACGGCGCGACGCGGTGCGGCATCGAGACCGTGGGCGGCGTGGTGGCGCGCGGCGTGCTCTTCGACGTGCCCCGCCACCTGGGTCTCGACCACCTCCCGGTGGACTTCCGGGTCGACGGCGCGCTGCTGGAGGAGATCGCACCGGACGTACGGCCGGGCGACGTGGCGGTCGTCCGCACCGGCTGGCCGCTGACCTGGGAACGGTCGCGGGAGGAGTACTGGTCCGGGCAGCCGGGGCTGTCCGCCGACGGGGGCCGCTGGCTCGCCGCCCGCGATGTCGCGATGGTGGCGAGCGACAACGCGGCCATCGGCGGCCTCAACTCCCGGCAGCTCGCCGACGAGGGGCTCGCGGACGACCTGCACATGATCCTGCTCTGGCGTCACGGCATCCATCTGGCCGAGATGCTCTGGCTTGAGGAGCTGGCGGAAGTCATCCACGCCGGTATGGCCGGCCGTACGGAATTCGTGTTCGTCGCGGCCCCGCTCAAGATAGAAGGAGGCACCGGCAGCCCCATCAACCCTCTGGCCATCCTCTGACCGGCGTGATCATGCACAGATTCCCGGAGACCCCGGCTGAGCTGGCTCGACACCGGTCCGTGAGACGGCACGAGTTCCCGGGCATTCCCGCCACCAGCGCGAACGTATGGCGTGATCATGCACGAGGGGACGACGTGATCAGGCGCCGGGGTAGGCGCCTCCGCCGTAGGCCGCGTCCAGGGCGTCGTAGTCGGGGGTGAAGCCCTTCTTGGGGATGGACGCGGCGAACTCGACATGCCGGGGTCTCTTGTAGGAGGCGATCTGGCCGCGGACGTGCTCAGCGAGGTCGTCGGCCGTCTCCTCGGCTCCCTCACGGAGGACGACGACCGCCTTCACCGTCTGCCTCCATCGCTCGTCGGGCACTCCGATCACCGCCGCGTCGGCCACGGACGGATGCGACTTCAGGGCCCGTTCGACCTCGGCGGGGTAGATGTTCTCGTTCCCGGACTTGATCATGCGGAGCCTGGGGCCGATGAAGGTCAGCGTGCCGTCGGGCTCCCGGCGGCCGAGGTCGCCGGTGTGGTGCCAGCCGCCCCGCGTCTTGGCCGCGTTGAGCTCCGGTCTGTTGAAATATCCGGAGAAGATGGACTTGCCGCGGGCGCAGATCTCCCCGACCTCGCCGGGGGCCACCTCGGAGCCGTCCGGATCGAGCAGGCGCACCTGCGCCAGCGGCGACGGACGCCCGGCGAAGCCCGCGGCCGCCGGAGCCAACCCCAGGAAGGTCAGCATGCCGCCGACCTCGGTCTGGCCGTACCCGCCCATCTTTGACCGGCACCACGGCGAGTCGTCCACCGTGGTCATCTCGTCCCACTCGGGGGAGTGCGAGACGAACCGCAGCGACGTGAGGTCGTACTCGCCAGCCGCGTTGGCGGCGACCACGCTGTCGATCATCTGACCGAACAGGAACGCCTGGGTGCACTTCTCGGCGTCGACGAGGCGGCAGACCTCCTCCGGGTCGAACGCCGGGATGAAGACGTTCTTGCCTCCGACCAGCAGCGTCGCCAGCGTGAACATCATCGTGCCGACGTGGAAGAGGGGCCCGTTGTTGAGGAAGGCGAAATCCGGCTCCATCTGCCGGACGTGCAGCAGCGACGCGCTGTGCGCGATCAGCGCGGCGTCGCTCAGCAGCGCCGCGCCGGGCCGGCCGTCGAAGGCCGCCGTGTAGAGCGCCAGCACGGGCAGCGTGTCGTCCGCCCGCTCGTCCGCCGGCGGTAGGGGAGATTCGTCCCGGCTGAGGAGTGACTCGTATTCGTCGCCCGACCGGATCCACGAGGCCGCGTTCTCGGGGGTGACGCCCGGCTCGTACACCACCACGGAAGGGGCCAGGTCGTCGAGGACGAAGCCGAGCTCGTCAGCGGCCTGCCGCCAGTTGGCCGGGCAGAAGATCGCCCCGAGGCGCGAGCAGGCGAGGAGCAGTTCGAGCACCCGGTGGGAGTTCTGCCCCAGCCACAGCACGCGGTCGCCCTGCCCCACCCCCGCCGAGGAGAGTCCGTTCGCCAGGCGGGTGACCCGGGCGTCCAGCTCGGGATAGGTCAGCCGTACGTCACCGTCGACGGCGGCCATGGCCTGCGGCCGGCTGCGCGCGTGGTCGGCCAGCACGTCGGAGAGGGTGAGCCGGTGGACGATGCTGCTCATGACACGCCTCCTCGGCGGAGCGGATGGGGGCGGATGGGGGCGGATGGAGGGCGGATGGAGGGCGGATGGGGTCAGAACGCGGGCATGACCTCGGTCGCGAAGAACCGCATGACGCTCTCCATGTCCTCCAGCGGGACGGGGCGGGTGCTGCCGAAGTCGCAGAGCAGGTCGGTGAAGCCCGCGTCCCGCAGCAGCCGGATCTGCCCGATCACCCGCTCCGGGTCACCGATGATTTCCAGCTGCTCCCACCGGAAGTCGGTGCTGACCGAGCCGCCCTTGAGGTAGCGGTCCTGGTAGTACTCGAACCCTTGGGCGGCCTTGCCGGTCTTGGGGTCGATCGGCGCGCTCTTCTCATTGAAGATCCGCGACCGGTCGAACATCGCCTCGAATCTGGCCTGGTCCTCGCGGGCGCGCTCCAGCGTGGGCGCGACGTAGACGCTGCGCGCCACCACCAGGTCGGCGTCGCCGGTGTGCCCCGACCGCGCGGCGGTGGTCCGCCAGGTCTCGGCCGCCTGGACGACCTTGCGGAACGTGGCCGCCGGGTCGGCCAGGATCGGCAGCCCGCGCTCGGCGTATATTGTCACGGTCTCGGGCGAGACGGCCGCCACGTGGATAGGCGGGTGCGGACGCTGCAGCGGGGCCGGGACGAGTGACACCTCGGTGCCGGTCCGGTAGAACTTGCCGTCGTGCTGGAAGGTGTCGCCGGTCCAGAGGCCGAGGATCACCTCAAGGGACTCGTTGAACCTGTCCCGGGCCTCGGCGAGGTCGATGCCGAACCCCTCGAACTCGAAGCTCTGGTAGCCGCGTCCGATGCCGAGGTCGAGGCGGCCACCGGACAGCACGTCGACCTGGGCCGCCTCCTCGGCGACGTGGATCGGGTTGTGCAGCGGCAGCACCACGATGCCGGTGCCCAGGCGGATCTGGGAGGTGCGGGCCGCGGCGTGGGCCAGCATCGTGAACAGGTTGGGCGCCACGCCGTAGTCGCGGAAGTGGTGCTCGGCCAGCCGTACGCCGTGGAAGCCGAGCTCCTCGGCCAGCTCGATCAGCCGCAGGTGGTAGTCGTAGACGTCCCTGAAGCTCTGGCCGTCGAACCGGTGGAACAGGTGGAAGGTCGAGAACTTCATGCGCCGATACCCCTGAGGCCGTCGTCTCCCAGCGCGGAGGCCGCGCCGAACGCGCTTGAACCAAGCGCTCGCTTGGTGAGCGTATACCGACACATGCCCGGAGGGCTACCGCTACGCGCGCGGCCGTACGGATAGCCGAGCAAGCGCTTGCCTAAATCGAGGGGCTGAGGTTAGCGTGGCGTCCGGGCACCAGAACGCCGCCCGCCGGGATGGATCGCGCCCCGCCCCGGCGGGCGGCACGGCGGCGGCCCAAGGAGGTGTGCATGATCACGACTGGGGAATGCGCAGGTCGTGATGGAGATCCGGGAACCCGCGCATGATCACGACCGGGGGATGCGTGATCACGCCGAGGGGGTGGGGGGAGGCGGCGGTTGCCGGGGTCGGGATGACCGCGCTGACCCGCGAGTCGGGGCGTGGAGAGCTGGACCTCGCGATGGAGGCCTGCCGGGCCGCGATGGCCGACGCGGCGGTGGAACCCGGCGAGATCGACGCCGTCCTCAGCTATCACATGAACGACTCCGTCCCGGCCATCCAGGTCGCCCGGGCGCTGCGCATCGAGCCGATCGGCTGGCACAACGACATCACGGGTGGTGGCACCCAGGCGGCGTCCATCCTCGGAGACGCCGCCATGCTCATCGCCGGTGGAGCCGCCCGGACCGTCCTCATATATCGCGCCTTGAACGGACGATCCGGCAAGCGGATGAGCACGGTCCAGGCGGGGCCGCAGGAGAGTTTCACGATCCCGTACGGCGTGGCCGGCCCGATCCCGCTGTTCGCGCTGGCGGCCCAGCGCTACCTGCACGACACGGGGCTGTCGGAGGAGCACCTGCACGCCGTCGTCGCGCAGTCGCGCGACAACGCCGCGGCCAACCCACGCGCCCTGCGCCGCGACCCGCTGCCGCTCGCCGACTACCTGGCCAGGCCGTACGTCTGCACGCCGCTCAGGACCGCCGACTGCTGCCAGGAGACCGACGGCGCCTGCGCGCTGGTGGTCCGCGACGTACGGCTGGCACCGGAGGAGCCGCGGATCCACACCGTCGTCCGGGGCGGCGGCGAGGGCTGCTCGACCATGGACCGGTCCCATGACGTCACAAGGATCTTCTCCGGGCACATCGCCGGACGGCTGTGGGGGTCCTCCGGACTGTCGCCACGAGAGGTTGACGTGGCGTTCCTCTACGACGCGTACTCCTGGCTGGTGCCCCGGCAACTGGAGGACTTCGGGCTGGTGGACCGCGCTGACCTGGGCGGATTCCTGCTCGGCCGGGGTCACGGGCCCGCCGGGGAGGTGCCGGTCAACCCCCACGGCGGGCTCCTCTCCGAAGGCTACGTCCACGGTCTCAACAACGTGGCGGAGGCCGTCCGCTCGTTGCGATTTGGTCACGGCTTGGATCACGGCTCGGGTCACGGTGTCGCGCTCGTCACCGGCTTCGGCGGCAGCTACGGCAGTGCGGCGCTCCTCGTGACGTCGTGAAATGCCCCGTCGATGCGCCCGCAGAGGCAATAGTCACTCTTGCGGCCTATGGGCTACGCTCCGTCTACCTTTCAGAACGAACGCGCGGAGAAAGACCCATGGGCAGGCACAGGCGCGGGAAAATGCAGGGCATCGAGACCGTGGGGGATCTCATCGACGCTCTGGAGCGTTTCGATCCAGACCTCGAAGTGCGGTTCGCTGTGCAGCCGCGGATGCCCATGAGCTACACGATCGGCCCGCTCGCAGAGTTCGACTACATCCTGTGGATCGGCGAGGCGAAGTCCGACGGCTACGTCCCCGACGACGCCGCCACCCGCCTCGGCTGGCGCTAGATCCAGTACGTGGCCGCGAGGAGTTCGGCCACCAGCGTCTCGGTGAGCAGGGCGACGTCCGGGTCGTCGTCATGCAGGTAGCGGACCGACGCGGCCTGCCCCTCACGATCACCACCCACAGTCACCACGGTCGAGCCCCGCTGGCGGATCCAGTCCATCGCCTGCTCGTCGTAGCGGGAGCCGGGGAACAGCAGAGCCCGGTAGTCGTACGTCTTCGTCAGATACACGTCCACGTGGGCCCAGTCGCCGGTCTCGCAGGCGTCCGCCTGGCGGCGCGGCCCCTCCCGGAACATCAGCGCGGACTGCTCGGCCGATGACAGCCGCTCGGCGGGCGCGATCGTGTAGACGCCGTACGGCCCGTCGAGCAGCGTCGCCGTCTCCTCCAGCCAGTCGCCGCGCCGGTCGAGGAGGTCGGCGGTGGCTTCGGCGGCCCGCCGTACGAGCCCTGAGATCTCGTTTCCGGCGTGGGCCTTCGCGGTGAAGGCGAGCAGGAGGGCCAGCGTGTGCTGGAACGTCCGGCAGGCCACGCCGCCCCGCTCCTCGCCCGCGACCATGGGCACCACCAGGCCGGCGCCCTGGGTGATAGCGGAACCCGGCTTGTTGGTCATGGCAACGACGAAGGACGCTCCCGCGTGGCGGGACACGGCGTCGAGCGTCTCGCGGCTGCCGCCGGACGCCGAGATGGCGACCGCCAGCGTCCGTGGGCCCGGGGGAGTGCCCATCGACGCGGAGGCGTATTCGGCGACCGCGTCGATCCCCGCCGCCCGCAGGCGCTGGGCCGCCACGCCCGCGGCGTACCGTGAGCTGCCCATCCCGAGGAACACCACCCGGTCGTACTCCGGCAGTCCCTCGAACGGGTCTTCCCTGTCGAGGAAGTCCGCCAGCGCGCCCAGCGCCTCCGGCTTGGCCTCCAGGTCGGCCAGATAAAGCTCAGCGTCCACCACACCCGCCCCTCACCGTTGTTGTGATCATGCACACCTTCCCGCTCGTCCCGCCCCGCCTGCCCCAACCCTCCGCCGTGATCATGCACACCTTCCCGCGCTGCTCCTCTGACCAGTGCGAGCCGCATGTCTGATCATGCGAACCACGAACGCAGCACTCCCATGGGGGCGTAGCGCCAGCGCGGCAGGTGGCGAGCCGCGTAGATCAGCTCGCGGCATTCCTGCTCGACCTCGAACGGCCGCAGCAACGACCGGTCGAGCAGCTCCTCCCGGCCCGCCTCGGCCAGCGCGTCAGCATAGGCTGACTCCACGCCCGCGCGTGCCGCCGCCACCCAGGCGACCATGGCGGCGGGGTCCATGGACCTCCGCTTGATCGCCACCTGGCCGACGTGCTCCACGCTCGTCGTGAGCTGGGCCAGGTCACGCGCGGCGGGCTGGAACGCTTCGGCGTCCGTCACGGTCGGGTTGCCGTCGAAGTCCACCACGGCGTACCCCTCGCGCCACCGGAGGATCTGGCCCACGTGCAGGTCGCCGTGGATCCGGATGAGCGGGCTCCTCCCGGCGGACGCCAGCGGAGCGAGCTCCCGCCGCAGGTGGTCGGCGTGCAGGCGCAGCCATTCCGCGTCATTCAGCCATTCCTTGCCGCTCGGCAGGTCCGGGTCGTGAAGCCGGTCCTGGTCGTTCAGCCGGTCCGGGTCGTGGAGCGTGAGCGCCTCCCGTAGCGCCTCCTCCGCCCGTGCCGCGAAGCCGGGCCGTGCCGCAGAGCCGGGGCGGGGCGGCAGCCGCACCGGATCGGGGAAGATCTCGGATGGCGTGGCCATGGCGACGTGCAACTCGGCGGCCAGGCGGCCGATCTCGGCGGCGAAAGCCGTACGGCCCGCGACGGCCTCGTCCACGCACCACTCCCAGCCGTCCTGCGCGCCCGGCAGGTACGCGGTGACCAGGGCGACCAGCGCCTCCTCCCAGAAGATCGCGGCGTACGGCGTGGCCGTCCGGTGGAATCCGGCCAGATGAGCGAGCAGCCCGGGGGCGGGATGCGGCGCCCGCGACGGCCGTGGGAACCACTTGACCACCACGGTCTCGCCCGCGATCACCGAGTGGTTCGTCTGGTCGACGGCGATCGCCCGCTCACCGGGTGGTACGGCAGGCAGGGGGGCCAGCGCCCGCACCGAGAAGGGCGGCGGGACCCCCCGGCCATCGTGGGCCTCCACCGCGGACGCGCCCTGAGCCAGCGTCCGGATGACGGCCTCGGTGACGCCCTCCCTCGCTTCAAGTTCCAGTGAGCCGTCGGGCCGTTCGGACACGGCCGGCCATAGCGAGGGTTCCACGCACTCTCCCGTGCTGTTCCTGAATCATAATTCAAATCGAAACACAAAAGTAAAGCTCACGATGCTGGACAAAGTCTTGTCTAGGTTGAGCAGTCCTGCAACACTGACGGCCATCCTCATCGCAAGGGAGCCCCCATGCCGCGTCACGTGCCCGTCGCTCTGGCCTCCGCCGGCCTGGCGTTCGCCCTCGCCGCCTGTGGCGGCGCCTCGACAACGGACTCCGGTGGGCAGGCCGCACCTGACGCGCTCAACGCCAAGGCGGACCTCTCCAAGCAGAGCCTCACGATCTCCATCTGGGACGGTTACAGCCCCAAGGACCTGCCGCAGCAGGTCAAGGCGAAGCTCGGCTTCGACACCAAGGTGGCCATCCACGACACCAACGAGACCGTGATGGCGAAGCTGACGGCCGGTGGCGACAGCGGCATCGACGTGGCCTTCGTCTCGGGGCAGTACGCGCAGGCGCTCAACGCGCAGGGCCTGCTGGAGCCGCTCCACCCCGAGCTGATCCCGAACCTGAAGAACCTCTACCCCGAGGCGACGCAGCTCGCCTACGACAAGGGCAACAAGTTCTCGGTTCCGTACACCTGGGGCACCACGGGGCTGTGCTACCGCAGCGACCTGGTGAAGACGCCGCCGACGAGCTGGAACGACCTGCTCAACCCGTCCGCCGACCTCAAGAAGAAGATCACCATGATGACCACCGAGCGGTGGCTGGCGCTCCCGGCCCTCAAGCTGCTCGGCGCCTCGGTCAACACCACCGACCAGGCCACGCTCGACAAGGCCAAGGCGGCGCTGCTGAAGGTCAAGCCCGACCTCCTGGCCTACGACGACACGACGTTCGGCGACCGGCTCAAGTCCGGCGAGGCCGTGATGGTCGAGGCGTGGGACGGCTGGTGCCCCACGGACCAGAAGAACATCAAGTTCGTGGTGCCGAAGGAGGGCAGCGACCTCTGGACGGACACGATGGTGATCCTCAAGAGCTCGAAGAACAAGGAGGCGGCGCACGCCTTCATCAACTACGTCCTCGAGCCGTCGGTGCACGGCTGGGTGCCCGCGAACATCCTCTACAAGGTCCCGAACAAGGCCGCGATGGACACCGTTGACCCGGCCCTGCTCAAGGATCACCCCGAGCTGGCGCTGCCCCCGGCCGACCTGCTCAAGGGTGAGGGCCTGATCGACCTCGGCGAGGCGTCCACCGCGTACACGCGCCTGTCCACCGAGGTCGCGGCGGCCCAATGACGTCTCCGCCGGTGGTCAGAAAGGCAGTCGCCCGGGTCGTCACACTGGGGCCCGGGTTCGGCTTCCTGACCGTCTTCCTGCTCGTGCCGCTGGCGCTGGTGCTGAGCTACACCGTGTTCCGCCGCGGCCGGTTCGGCGGGATCGTCTACCAGCCGACGGGAGAGAACTTCACCCGCCTGGCCGACCCGCTCTACCTCGACGTGGTGGCCGGGTCGGTCAAGATCGCGGCGCTGACGACGGTGCTGGCGCTGCTGCTCGGCTACCCCACGGCGTACATGATCGCGAGGCTGCCCGGCCGGTGGAGGGTCATCGCCCTGGTGGCCGTCGTGCTGCCGTTCTGGACGAACTTCCTCATCCGGACGTACGCCTGGATCGTCCTGCTGAACTCGCAGGGGCCGGTCAACTCCGCACTGAAGGCCCTCGGGCTCGGCCCCGTCGAACTGCTCTACACCGACGGGGCCATCGTCGCCGGGCTCCTCTACGCGTACCTGCCGTTGATGATCCTGCCGCTCTACTCGGCCATCGAGCGCCTGGACCCCCAGCTCAGGGAGGCCTCGGCGAACCTGGGCGCGCGGCCGGCCCGCACGTTCTGGTCGGTCACGCTGCCGCTCTCGCTGCCCGGGGTGCTGACGGGCTGCGTGTTCGTCTTCGTGCCGAGCCTGGGCAACTTCGTCATCCCCGAACTGCTCGGCGGAGGCCGCCGGATCATGGTGGGCAACCTCATCCGCGACCAGTTCCTCAAGGCCAGGGACTATCCGTTCGGGTCGGTGCTCGCGCTCGCCGTGATCGCCGTGCTCGTGCTGCTGCTGTTCGCCCAGGCCTGGGCCAGCCGGAGGGCGGGCCGCGATGCGTCGTAAGTCAACCGCCGGAAACGGCTGGCTGCGCCTGCCGTTCTGGCTCACCTACCTGTTCCTGTACGCGCCGATCGCCGTGCTCGTCGTCATGTCGTTCAACCGGAACAAGTCGCCGTACTCGTGGGGCGGCTTCTCCCTCGACTGGTACGGCAGGCTCGCGGGGAACTCCGACATCCGCACGGGCCTGGTGAACACGCTGATCGTCGCCTTCGGCTCGACCGCGCTGTCCACGATCCTCGGCACGCTGCTGGCGATCGGCCTGGCGCGTCACACGCGGTCGAAGCTGCTGGACGCGCTGGCCACGCTGCCCGCGATCCTGCCCGACCTCGTCCTGGCGATCGGCCTGCTGGTGTTCTACTCCGCGATCAAGATGACGCTGGGGCTGCACTCGGTGCTGATCGCGCACACGGTGTTCGGCATGGCCTTCGTGGCGGCGGTCGTCCGGGCGCGGCTGGGCCACGTGGACACGTCGCTGGAGGAGGCATCCCGGGACCTCGGCGCGACGCCGTTCACCACCTTCACCAAGGTCACGCTGCCGACGCTCGCGCCCGGCATCGTGGCGGGCGCGCTGCTGGCCTTCACGCTCTCGCTCGACGAGTTCGTGATCGCGTTCTTCACGGCGGCCCCATCCCAGCCGACCCTGCCCATCGTCATCTACTCGATGGTGCGGTTCGGCGTCACTCCTGAGATCAACGCGCTGGCGACGCTGCTGCTCGCGGTGAGCTTCACCGTCGTGATCGCCGCCCAGCGCCTGACCAAGCTGACCGAGGCGCTGTGAATCACATGACGGGGACCACCACCACGACCAGTCTGATCTCCATCGACGGCGTCAGCCGCCGGTTCGGCGATGTGACCGCGCTCGACTCGGTCAGCCTGGACATCCGGCAGGGCGAGTTCTTCGCGCTGCTCGGGCCCTCCGGCTGCGGCAAGACGACCCTGCTGCGGATCCTCGCCGGGTTCGAGGAGCCGGACACCGGCTCGGTGCGGCTCGACGGCGCCGACCTGCTGGCCGTCCCGGCCCACCGCCGCCCGGTCAACCTGATGTTCCAGTCGTACGCGCTCTTCCCGCACATGAGCGTGGAGAAGAACGTGGCCTACGGCCTGGAGCGGGAGAAGCTGCCCCGCGAGGAGATCAGAAAGCGGGTCTCCGAGGTGCTGGAGACCGTGGGCCTGGCCGCCCACGCCCGCCGCAGGCCGCACCAGCTGTCGGGCGGGCAGCGCCAGCGGGTGGCGCTCGCGCGGGCGATCGTGAAGCGCCCCCGGCTGCTGCTGCTCGACGAGCCGCTGTCCGCGCTGGACAAGAAGGTGCGGGCCGAGATGCAGCTCGAACTCAAGCGGCTCCAGCACGAGGTCGGCATCACCTTCGTCGTGGTCACCCACGACCAGGAGGAGGCCATGTCGCTCGCCGACCGCATCGCCGTCATGCAGGGCGGCCGGGTCGAGCAACTGGACGCCCCCGTCGCCCTCTACGACCGGCCGCGCACGCCGTTCGTGGCCGACTTCATCGGGGCCAACAACCTCTTCCCGGGCACCGTGACCGCCAAGGGCCTGGAGGCCGGCGGCCTCGGCGTCCTGCCCGCCCCCGCTGATCTCGCCGCCGATTTCCCGGTGGGCGCGCGGGCGCTGCTCGCCGTCCGTCCAGAGCGGGTACGGCTCGGCGCGGGCGAGCTGAGGGGGACGGTCGTGGACGTCAGCTTCTACGGCGGCACGTCGCATGTGGCGCTGAGCGTGCCCGGCCACGAGGGGCACGTCCTCGTGGCCACCCAGGGGCCGGCGAGGGTCGAGACCGGCGCGGAGGTCCAGCTCGGCTGGAACGCCGCCGACGCCAGCCTCATCCCTGTCAGCGAGCGCGGCGACCGTTCGGTTTGACCGGGTTTGCGGCCTTGAGTGGGTTCCCCGTGGCGAGCCGGGCGTAGTCGAGGATGAGCTCGACCGCCCGCTCCGCGTCGATCGAGTGATGGCGGGCCATGATGCGGTAGCCGTACGCGTCCTCAAGGGCGACGAGGTTGCGGCCGATCGTCTCGGAGTCCTGCGCGAGCGTGAAGATGCCGTGGGCCGCGCCGGTCTCCAGGATCGTCTGGAACATCGACACCTGCCGGTCGAACAGCGTCGTCAGCAGCGTGCCGTACACCCGGTTGCGCCCGGCCGCGCCGCCCAGCTCGCACAGCAGCCGGACGCCCGCGTCGTCGGGGCCCTCGGGGAGGCCCGAACGGATCGTCGTGATGAGCTTCTGCGCCGGGTCGGCGATGCCGCTGATCTTCTTGACGCGCTGCTCGTAAAAGCGCTCCATCCCGGCGTGGTGCGCCTCGATCAGCAGATCGCGCAGGTCGGGGTAGTGGTACAGCACCGCGCCCGAGGTCAGGCCGGCCTCTTCCGCGATCTGGTTCAGATGGACGCCTTCGGCGCCGTGCTGGATCATCGCCCTCCGGGCCGCGTCGATCAGGTCGACCCGCCGGTCCGCCTTGCTCTTGCGCTGAGTCATTGCACCCCGCTTCATCTGCACGCGACACCATACTCTCGCAGGTCTTGACGGGTGCGCTAGATACGTATTTGAATCTCGATTCAACAGGAACCAGGGAGCCCCCAGATGACAGACAAGCAGCTGACGATCCTTTTCATGCCGGAGAGTGCCTACGGCCCGACGAACAACTGCATCGGGATCGGGGACGTCCTGCGTCGCCGCGGTCATCGGGTGGTGTTCGCGGCGGAGGCGTCGTGGAAGGGGAAGCTGCAGGCGCTGGGCTTCGAGGAGGATCTGGTGGACCTGGCGCCGCCGGCCGTTCAGGAGCAGGACGCGGAGGAGCAGGACGCGGGGCAGTTCTGGAAGGACTTCATCCGGGACACGGCTCCGGAGTATCGCAAGAGCACGCGTGCGCAGTTGGAGACGGTGACCAAGCCGATCTGGGACGCGCTGATCGATGGTGTGAAGTATTGCGAGCCGCAGTTGAGGGCCATCATCGAGCGGGTCCGGCCGGACGTCATCGTCGAGGACAACGTCATCACCTTCCCCGCGCTTTTGACGGCGCCGAGACAGGACGGGAGCGGGGTGCCGTTCGTACGGATCGTGTCGTGCAACCCGCTGGAGGTGAAGGGGCCCGGGGTGGCGCCGGTGTTCTCGGGTCTGCCGGCCGCCGACGACAGTGGGTGGGCGGACTTCCGGGCGGAGTATGACCGGACGCATCGGGAGATCTGGGCGGCGTTCAACGAGTGGGTGGTCGAGCAGGGCGCGCCCGCGCTGCCGGAGCTGGAGTTCATCCATGTGGGGGATGCGAACCTCTACGTCTACCCGGAGGTCGTGGACTACACGGCGGAGCGGCCGCTGGATGGCTCCTGGACCCGGCTGGATTCCTCGGTACGGGAGACCGACGAGGAGTTCACCCTGCCGGACATCCCGGGTGAGGGGTCGCTGATCTATTTCTCGCTGGGGTCGCTCGGCTCGGCCGATGTGGAGCTGATGCGCCGGGTGATCTCGGTGCTGGCGAAGACGCCGCACCGCTACATCGTGTCCAAGGGTCCGTTGCACGAGGAAATCGAGCTGGCGCCGAACATGTGGGGTGCGGAGTTCGTGCCCCAGACGAAGATCGTGCCGTTGGTCGACCTGGTCATCACCCACGGCGGGAACAACACGACCACCGAGGCGCTGCACTTCGGCAAGCCGATGATCGTGTTGCCGCTGTTCTGGGACCAGTACGACAACGCCCAGCGCCTCGACGAGACCGGCTACGGCGTCCGCCTCGACACCTACCGGTTCACCGACGAGGAGCTGATCGGGGCGATCGACCGGCTGCTGGGCGACGTGGATCTGCGCTCCCGGCTGGAGGCGGCCGGCGCGGAGATCCGCCGCCGCGACGGCCTGCGGGTCGCCGCCGACGCGATCGAGCGGATCGCCGCCAAGTGATCAAGGATGCCGCTCCCCGGGTGTTCTGGACCGACCAGCCCGGAGCCCCGGGGCCGTGGTCGCCGCTGCGCGGCCGTACGACCGCCGACCTGCTGATCGTCGGCGGCGGGTTCACCGGCCTGTGGGCCGCCGTCCTGGCCAAGGAGGAGAACCCGGCCTGCGACGTGGTCCTCGTCGAGGCCCACTCCGTCGCGTACGGCGCGACCGGCCGCAACGGCGGCTTCATCTCCGACTCGCTCACCCACGGCCTGGGTCACGGGCTCAACCTGTGGCCCACCGAGATCGACACGCTGCTCGCGCTCGGCCGGGAGAACCTCGCGGCGATCGCCGCCTTCGCCGAGGCTCACGGCATCGACGCCGACCTCCATCTGGCCGGCAAGACCACGGTTGCGGTCGAGCCGTACCAGGTCGAGGAGCTGAGGAAGGCCGAGAAGCTGCACCGTGAGCACGGCGAGGACGCCGTGTTCCTCGACCTCGGCGAGATGCGGGCCGACGTCGACTCGCCCACCTACCTCGGGGGCCTCCGCGTCCGTGGGACGGGCGGCGTGCTCGACCCGGCCAAGCTCGCGTGGGGCCTCGCCAGGGTGGCCGACCGGCTCGGCGTGCGCGTCTTCGAGGGCACCAAGGTCACGGGTCTGCGGCAGGCCGGGTCCGCCGTCGAGGTCGCGACCTCGGGACCCGAGGGCGCCGCCGTGATCGGCGCCAAGCAGGTGCTGCTGGCGACCAACGCCTACCCGGCGCCCCTGCGCAGGCTGCGGAGCTTCGTGCTGCCGGTCTGGGACTACGTGCTCGTGACCGAGCCGCTGGCGCCGGGGCAGCGGGAGTCGATCCGCTGGCCGGAGGGCCAGGGGCTCACCGACGCGGGGAATCAGTTCCACTACTACCGGCTGACGGCCGACGGACGCGTCCTGTGGGGCGGGTACGACGCGATCTACAACTTCGGCGGCTCCGGCGAGGAACAGCGGGACGCCTCGCACAACCTGCTCGCCAGGCACTTCTTCGAGACGTTCCCGCAGCTTCACGGCCTGCGTTTCACCCACAGGTGGGGCGGGGCCATCGACTCGACCAGCCGGTTCACGCCGTTCTTCGGGACGGCGATGGGCGGCCGGGTCGCCTACGCTCTCGGGTACACCGGCCTCGGGGTCGGCGCCTCGCGGTTCGGCGCGCTGGTCGGCCTCGACCTGCTCGCCAGGCGATCCACCGAGCGGACGGGGCTCAGGATGGTCCGCCGCCACCCGGTGCCGTTCCCGCCGGAGCCGCTGCGCTGGCCGGTGGTGGAGTTCACCCGCCGGGCCCTGGCCCGTGCCGACGCCGACGAGGGACGTCGCGGCCCCTGGCTCCGCCTCCTCGACCGCTTCGGCATCGGCTTCGACAGCTGACGCCCCCCACCCCTTTCGCCGTGATCATGCACAGGTTCCCGGCTGTACGGCGTGGCCTGCGAAGACGCCGATCGTAATCATGCACAGGTTCCTGGCTGTACGGCGTGGCCTGCGAAGACGCCGATCGTGATCGTGCACGGTAAGCGCCATAGAGAAATAAGCGCCCCAGAGGAAAGAGAACTCCCATGGCAATTTTGATCAACCCCGCTGACGGGCGGCCCATCGGCGACGTGCCTGACACACCCGTGGAGGCCGTGGCGGCAGCCGTAAGGACCGGGCGTGACGCCTTCGAGCAGTGGCGGGAGACGACGCCGGGGGAGCGGGCGCGGGTGCTGCTGCGGCTCGCGGACCTGGTGGAGCAGGACGCGGAGGAGCTCACCCGGCTGGAGGTCGAGGAGACCGGCAAGCCCGCGGCCGTGTTCCGGGACGGCGAGCTGCCGTTCGCCGTGGACAACCTGCGGTTCTTCGCCGGAGCGGCCAGGTCGCTGGAGGGGACGGGCGCCGGGGTGCTCAGCGCCGGCTACACGTCGGTGCTGATCAGGCGGCCGCTCGGCGTCGTCGGATCGATCGCGCCGTGGAACTTTCCCTTCGTCATGGCGGTCTGGAAGGTCGGCCCGGCGCTCGCGGCGGGGAACGCGGTCGTCATCAAGCCGGCCCCGCAGACCCCGCGCACCACTCTGCGCCTGGCGGAGCTGTTCGCCAAGGCAGGGGCGCCGGACGGGCTGCTCCAGGTCGTGACGGGCGGAGCCGACGTGGGCCAGGCGCTCGTCACCGACCCCGGCGTGGACATGGTCAGCGTCACGGGCTCCACCGAGACCGGCCGTGCCGTCATGCGGGGCGCGGTCGACGGCCTCAAGCGGGTCCACCTGGAGCTGGGCGGCAAGGCCCCGGCTGTGGTGTTCGCCGACGCGGCCCTGGAGGACATGGCGGCCGGCGTCGTCATGGGCGCCACGTACAACACCGGCCAGGACTGCACGGCGGCGACCCGCGTCTACATCGAGCGGTCTCGCTACGCCGAGGCCGTCGAGGCGCTGCGCGACGCGCTCTCACAGGTACGGCCGGGCGACCCGTGGGCAGAGGGCTCCGACATCGGCCCGCTGATCTCGGCGGCCCACCGCGACCGGGTCCACGGCTTCGTGAGCAGGGCGTCCGGACGCGTCGTCACCGGCGGACAGCCCATCGACGGCCCCGGGTTCTACTACGCGCCGACGCTGATCGCCGACGCGGACCAGTCCAGTGAGATCGTGCAGGGAGAGATCTTCGGCCCGGTGCTGGTGGCCGTCCCGTTCGACGGCGAGGACGAGGCGGTGCGCCTCGCCAACGACACGCCGTACGGCCTGGCCTCCTCGGTGTGGTCCACCGACGTGTCCCGGGCGCTGCGCGTGTCCCATCGCCTCGATGTGGGAGTGACCTGGGTGAACGACCACCTGCCCATCGCGTCGGAGGCTCCGCACGGCGGCGTGAAGGGGAGCGGCTTCGGCAAGGACATGAGCCAGGAAGCCGTCCAGGAGTATTCGGCGACCAGGCACCTGATGATCAAGCACGCCGCGCCGCAGGCTCGCGACTCCTTCCGTCCTGCCTGAGATCGCCGTCCCTGTGCATGATCACGGCAAGGGTTTGCGCCGGTACGGCCAGGCAGCCGGGAACATGTGCATGATCACGCGGGGGGTTGGGGTGGGGTGGGGACGTTGCGCAGGGCCTCGCGCCGGGACAGGCCGGTGATGCGCTGGTGGTTCACGTAGCGGACGACCTCGCCGGGGTCGGTCTTGGCATACTCGCGCAACGCCCAGCCGATGGCCTTGCGGGCGAAGAAGTCGATGTCCGACAGGCTCGGCTCGATGCACGCGTACAACAGGCGGACGTCGGTGCGCTCCTTGAAGGCGTTCTGGCAGAGGATCGCCGTGCGCCGCCTCCACAGGTCGGGATCGCGCGCCCACTTCAGCATCAGCGACCGCATCGTGTCGGGGTAGAGGCGCAGCAGGGTGCCGACACGGTGCACGGCGATCTCGTCCACGAGGTCCCACCACGCGCCCGTGACGACCATCTCCTCATACATCGGGAGCGTGTCGAGCGTCTGCCACGACCGGTAAGGGCGGTGGCCGGACAGCTCGATCGCGGCGTACCGCTCCTCGCGGAACTCGGCCTCACGCCAGAGGTCGAGGACCGCCTCCCGCCACTCGGGAGCCGACTCCATGGGGTGCTCGGCGAACACCTGCCGCAGCGCGGCCCGCCGCGGCACGGCCGTCACCCCGAGGAACGGCATCTCGGATTTCATGTACGCCCGCATGGCGGGAGCGCGTGAGGGGTCGGCGATCTCGGTCAGCGCGAGCCGTACCGCCTTGACGATCGTCATGCCCGCTGGCTGGTCCGCTCGCCGGTCGCGAGGCCGTCGAACAGGACGGTGATGTAGTGCTCGGCGAGGCCCTCGGTGTTGAGACGGCCACCCGGGCGGAACCAGCGCACGGCCACCCAGATCGTGTCGCGGATCATCCGATAGGTCAGCTTGGGGTCCACGTCGGAGCGGAACTGCCCGGAGGTCTGGCCGCGCTTGATCTGCTCCACCCACATGCGCTCGACCTCGTCCTCGGCCCTGACGAGGTAGTCGAAGCGGTCCCCGGGGAGGGAGCGCAGGTAGTTCCAGTCGTTCTGCATGACGGTGATGGCCGCGCGGTGCGGCTCCAGCGTGCCGAAGCCGATCCGCACCATCTCCGAGAGGACGGCGCGGGGCTCCCCGGCGTTCTCCAGCGCCACGCGGTAGCGGGCGATCAGATCCTCGAGGAAGGTGCGGAGCACCTCGTCGACGATCGTCTCCTTTGAGTCGAAATGATGGTAGAGACTTCCGGAGAGGATGCCCGCCTCGTCGGCGATCTCACGCACGGTCGTCGCCTGGAAGCCCTTGCGCGCGAAGAGCTCGGCGGCGAGCTTGACGAGGTGGTCGCGCCGCTCCGACGCCGCGCCCGTGGCCGCCGCGCGCTTGGCCTTCGCCGGGGCGGCGGTGGCGCCGGAGTTCTTTCGCTGGTTCACCTCTCCATTATGGGCCCACGAGCAAGGGCTTGTTCACATAACCGCTGCTCCGAACAACCTTCGGCGCACCTAACAAGCGCTTGGTACAATGCCGGTCATGGCTGAGGTTTACATCGTGGGCGCGGTTCGCACACCTGTCGGCAGGCGGAACGGCGGCCTGGCCGCGGCGCACCCCGCCGACCTCGGGGCGCACGTCCTCCGCGCGCTCATGGACAGGACGGGCGTGGACCCGGCCGCGGTGGAGGATGTGGTCTTCGGCTGCGTCGACACCGTGGGGCCGCAGGCAGGCGACATCGCGAGGACGTGCTGGCTCGCGGCCGGGCTGCCCGAGGAGGTCCCCGGCGTCACCGTCGATCGGCAATGCGGCTCGTCGCAGCAGGCCGTCCACTTCGCGGCGCAGGCCGTGCAGAGCGGCAACGCGGACCTCGTCGTGGCCGGGGGCGTGCAGAACATGAGCATGGTGCCGATCGCCTCCGCCATGACCGCAGGAGGCCACTCCGAGGGGCCGTTCAGCGGATCGCACGGCTGGCGGGCGAGGTACGGCACGCGGGAGGTGTCCCAGTTCCGCGGGGCGGAGATGATCGCCGCCCGGTGGGAGATCTCCCGCGAGGACATGGAGGCGTTCGCCTACGCCTCCCATCGGCGCGCGATCGCCGCCATCGACGAGGGCAGGTTCGACCGGGAGATCGTCCCTTACGCAGGCGTGACGGCCGACGAGGGGCCGCGCCGGGACACGACCCCGGACAAGATGGCCGCGCTCAGGACGCTCGTCGAAGGGGGCCGGCTCACGGCGGCCGTCTCCTCCCAGATCTCCGACGGCGCCGCAGCGCTCCTGATCGCCTCGGAGGAGGCCGTCCGCGTCCACGGCCTCACCCCGCGCGCCCGGATCCACCACATGTCCGCCCGGGGCGCCGATCCGATCATGATGCTGTCCGCGCCCATCCCGGCCACCGCGCACGCGCTGCGCAGAGCCGGGATGAAGATCGACGACATCGACGGTGTGGAGATCAACGAGGCGTTCGCGCCCGTGGTGCTCGCCTGGCTCAAGGAGACGGGCGCCGACCCGGCCACGGTCAACCCGAACGGCGGGGCGATCGCGCTCGGCCACCCGCTGGGCGCGACCGGGGCCCGGCTCATGACCTCCCTGCTGCACGAGCTCGAACGCACCGGTGGCCGGTACGGCCTGCAGACCATGTGCGAGGGCGGCGGCCAGGCCAACGTCACGATCATCGAACGCCTCCAGGCGTGATCATTGCCGTGATCATGCAAGACTTCCCGCTCGGCCCTCCGACCTGCCCAATCGTCGATCGTGATCATGCACACGTTCCCCGGCGGGTGCGCCCACCTGCGCCGCCACGAGACGTGATCATGCGCAAACAGCCGCCACAGGCCCGCGTTCTTGGGCAGGATCGGAGCTATGGCGAAATTGGGCTATCCATTTACTTTGGGGGTGGCCTCGGGGGAACCGTTACCCGACGGCGTGATCCTGTGGACCCGTCTGGCCCCCGAGCCGCTCCACCCCACCCGGCCCGGCGGCATGCCCAACCAGGCGATGGCCGTACAGTGGCAGCTCGCCGAGGACGAGGCGTTCGCCCGTGTGGTCCAGTCCGGCACGGCCTCGGCCCAGCCCGACTGGGCCCACAGCGTGCACGTCCGGGTGACGGGCCTGCGGCCGGCCACGGAGTATTTCTACCGGTTCTCCATCGACGGCCACAGCAGCCAGGTGGGCCGCACCAAGACTGCCCCCGACCCCGCCTCGACGGCCCCCGTCCGGTTCGGCGTCGTCTCGTGCCAGCGCTACGAGCATGGCTTCTTCACCGCTCTGCGCCATCTGGCCGATGAGCGTCCCGACGTGATCCTGCATCTCGGCGACTACATCTACGAGTACGGCAAGCCGGCCCACCCCAAGGCCGGCCGGTACGTGCGGCCGCTGGAGTCGGAGGCCGAGTGCAGGACGCTCGGCGACTACCGCAACCGCTACGCCCGCTACCACATGGACGCCGACCTCCAGGCCGCGCACGCCGCCGCGCCCTGGATCGCGATGCCGGACGACCACGAGGTCCGGGACAACTACTCCGGCGCGCTGCCCGGTGACGGCACCAGCCCCGCCGCGTTCCTCAAGCGGAGGGCCGCCGCCTTCAAGGCGTATTACGAGCATCTGCCTCTGCGCGTCCGGCCCAGCGGCCCCAGCCTGCAGAACCACCGCTGGCGGCCGTACGGGCGGGTCGTCGACTTCGTGCTCGTGGACGCCAGGCAGCACCGCGAGGGCCGGGACATGCTCGGCCCCGAGCAGGAGCAGTGGCTCGCCGCGCGGCTGAAGGGCGCGACCGCGCGGTGGAAGGTTCTCGCGCAGGCGGTCTTCTTCGCGCAGCGGAAGTTCCCCCTGGAGCCTCCCAGCACCGACGCCTGGGACGGATTCCCCGAGTCTCGCGCGCGCGTGCTGGCCGAGGCCCCCGACGGCCTGGTCGTGCTGAGCGGGGACGTGCACAACGGCTGGGCCTGCGACCTGCGGGCCGACTGGGCCGACCCGGCGTCCAAGGCGCTCGGCGTGGAGTTCGTCGGGACGTCCGTGACCAGCATGCCGCCGATGACGGACGCGACCGCCATCCTGGCACTGAACCCGCACATCGCGTTCTTCGACCACCGCAGGGGCTACCTGTCCTGTACGGCGAGCATGGACGACTTCCAGACCGACTACCGAGTGGTCGATTTCGTGGACCGGCCGGGAGCGCCGGTGTCGACAGCGGCGGGCTTCCGAGTCAAGGGCAACAAGCTCCAACGAACTGATCTGTAAAATCCAAGGTCAACCCTCTGGCGAATAGGAAAGTTTCCTATTAAATTTCGGGCATGTCTGACCGCTGCCCTGTGTTCACCTACCCCACGTTGGCTACCCACCCCATGTTGCCTGCACACCCCACGACAGCATGAAGCGAAGCCCTGACCTGCTCCGGCTGGCCGACACGGTTCTCCTTCCCGGCTTCGTGGGGACGACCGCTCCCGACTGGGTGCGACGGCGGCTCGCCGACGGCCTCGCCGGTGTGGTGCTCTTCTCCAGGAACGTCGACACCCCGGCCCAGCTCGCGGGCCTCACCGCGGCCCTGCGCGCCGAGAACCCGGACATCCTCGTCGGCATCGACGAGGAGGCCGGGGAGGTCACCCGCCTGGAGGCCCGCACGGGCAGCTCCCGGCCGGGAAACTACGCGCTCGGCGTGGTGGACGACGAGGAGCTGACCGAGCAGGTCGGCCGTGACATCGGCCGGGACCTTCGCGCCGCCGGGGTGACCATCGACTTCGCTCCCGCCGCCGACGTGAACAGCAACCCGGACAACCCGGTGATCGGCCTGCGGTCGTTCGGCGCCGACCCCTTACTGGTCGCCCGGCACACCGCCGCCTGGATCCGCGGCCTGCAGTCGGCCGGAGTGGCAGCCTGCGCCAAACACTTCCCCGGGCACGGCGACACGTCGGTGGACTCCCACCACAGCGTCCCCCGCGTCACCGTCTCCCGGGAGGAGCTGGCCGAGGTCGAGCTGTGGCCGTTCCGCGCCGCCATCCGGGAAGGCGTACGCGCGATCATGACGGGCCATCTGCTCGTCACGGCGTACGACTCCGAGCTGCCCGCGACGCTCAGCCCGCGCATCCTCACCGACCTCCTCAGGACCGAGCTGGGCTTCGACGGCCTCGTCGTCACCGACGGCATCGAGATGGCCGCCGTGGCCGGGGTCTACGGCCTGGGCGGCGCGAGCGCGCTCGCCATCGCGGCCGGCGCCGACTCCATCTGCGTCGGCGGGGAGAACTCCGACGAGGCCACGGTGGAGCTCATCCGCAACACCATCGTGGATGCCGTCGCGGAGGGCAAGCTGACCGAGGACCGGCTCGCCGAAGCGGCCGTCCGGGTGCGGGCGCTCGCCTCCTGGCAGGCCGGGGCGTCCGAGGCCGCCGGCTCGCGGGAGATCGGCCTCGCCGCCGCCCGCCGTGCCGTACGGGTCACCCGCCACCGCGGCGCGGCGGCCGTGCTTCCCCTCGCGGCGGCGCCGCACGTGGTCGAGCTCGCCCCCGAGACGAACCTGGCCATCGACAAGGGCATGCCGTGGGGCACGGGGGAGCCGCTGAGCAAGCTGCTGCCCGGCACGACCGTGACCCGCCTGCGCGAGCCCGAGGCCATGGACGGCGCCCCCGACCGGGCGCTCGGCGACGCGGCGGACCGGCCGCTGGTCATCGTCGTGCGGGACGCCCACCGCCATCCGTGGCAGATGCACGTCCTGGAACGCATGCTCGCCGCCCGGCCGGACGGCGTCGTCGTGGAGATGGGCCTGCCGGGCCGTACGGACCTCGGCGCCGTCCACATCGCCACCCACGGCTCCGCCCGAGTGTGCGGCCAGGCCGCGGCCGAGATCCTCACCGGCCTCCAGGAGGAATGACCCTCGTCGGGCTGGGGGCAGGTGCCGTTCGGAGACGGGTGAGCCCGTTCAGTACGGCTGTCGCCTCGGCCATGATCCGGTCGATCAGCTCCGCGCAGGTGGGCAGGTCGTCGATGACCCCGACCACCTGCCCGGACGCCAGCACGCCGAGGTCCGCCCGGCCGTCCACCATGGCGGCTTTGAGCAGCATGGGCGTGTTGGCCGCCTGGAGGACCTGCGCCCAGCCGAGGTCTCGCCCATGCCTCATGCGGCGGCCTTCCCGCAGCATCCCGGCCCACGACATGCCGCTGAGCCGCCTGAACCGGGCGGCGTTGAGCACCGCGCGGAGCAGCCGCAGTCGAGACCGCTCCAGCGACTCCACGAACGGCGTGCGCAGCACCCGGTGCGGCACGCCGTCCACCCGGGTCGTGACCAGCGTGTCCGCCGTGCCCAGGTAGACCTTCTTGACCTCGTCGGGCACGGGGGAGTCCGAGGTCAGCAGGAACCGGGTGCCCATCGCGATCCCGGCGGCGCCGTACGCGAGGGCGGCGACCAGACCCCGCCCGTCGAAGAAGCCGCCCGCCGCGACGACCGGGATGTCGACGGTATCGACCACCTGCGGCAGCAGCAGCGTGGTGGGGATTGCGCCGGTGTGCCCGCCGCCCTCTCCGCCCTGCACGATGACCGCGTCCACGCCCCAGGCGGCGACCTTCTCCGCGTGCCTGCGCGCCCCGACCGAGGGAATCGTCACCACCCCCGCGTCCCTGAGGCGGCTGATCAGGTCGCGGCGGGGGGCCAGGGCGAAAGACGCCACCCGGACGCCTTCGCGGATCATCACCTCGACCCGTTCGGCGGCGTCGTCCGCGTCCGACCTGATGTTCACCCCGAACGGCGCGTCCGTGCGCTCCTTCACCGCCCGGATGGCGGCGGTCATCTGATCGACCGGCATCGTGGCCGCCGCGATGACGCCCAGCCCGCCCGCCCTGGAGGTGGCCGCCGCCAGCCGCGCCCCCGCGACGTAGCCCATCCCGGTCTGCACGATCGGATGCCGGCACCCCACGACATCGGTCAGCGCCGTCCTCACGCCCGGACCTCTCGCTCGCGCAGGCCGCCGGGGTCGAGGACGTCGCGGATGATGTGGAGCTCCTCCGTGGTGGGCAGGCGGGTCTCGGGCACCTCGTCCGGGACGATGAGCGGGAATCCGGTGTTGCCGGCGACGTCCGCCACGCTTACTCCCGGGTGGACCGAGACCAGCCGCATGAGGCCGCCGTCGAAGTCGAGCACGCACAGGTTCGTCACGACTCGCCGCAGCTCGTGGTGGCGCAGCTCGCGATGGCGCAGCGAGCCCGCCCGGTCGTGGCCCACGCCGCTCACCATGTCGACCTTGGGCACGAAGACGCGGGTCGAGTGTCTGGGAATCCAGTAGCTCGCCGGGTCGCACGCCGTGTTGCCGGGCGCCCCGCGCACGCCGAGGAGCTGCGACGTCGGCCGCGCCCAGTCGCCGATGCAGGAGATGTTGGTGTTCCCGTGCCGGTCGATCTGCGAGGCGCCGAGCATGACGTGGCGGCGCCCGTGCAGCACCAGCCACAGGTGATCGCGGAACGGCAGCCAGCCCTCGATCACCTCGGGCTCGGCCCCCAGCGGCGGGACGTCGCCGGTCAGCAGGCATGTGCCGTCCGTGGTGATCAGGTCGGGCTCGAAGGTCAGACGCGCCAGCCGGGCGGCCAGCACCGTGACCGCGCCCCCGACCCCCGCCGCGAGGATCTCCCCGTCGCCGCGGAACGCCTCCGCGCAGGCGACCACGCACACTTCCGCCCTGGACGCGTTCACCGGATCCGCGCTCACTCGTGGACCCACTTCGTGAACTCGCGCCAGGACTCGGGGGCGGCCGCCGCGGCCACGTAGGCCCTCTGGAACTCCTCGTCACGGCCGTAGTCGGGCTCGCAGGACGTGAAGCGGGCTCCGCCGGGCGCCTCGACGACGCCCGTGACCATCGACCGGCTCACCAGCAGCGACTGCACCGGTCCCTCCTTCAGCAGGTCGGCCGTGTCCACAAGCCGCTCGCACGAGACGTAGCACCGGTCCGCGGCCTTGGCGTACAGGTCGTCGAAGTACGGGTCGGGGCCGAGATATTGGGCGTTGCCCCGCCGGTCGGCCCGGTTCAGATGGATGAGCGCCACGTCCATGGTGAGGGCCGGCACGGCCACCAGTTCCTCCCCGTCCTCGTACGGCGAGCGCACGGTCCGCAGCGACGGGTTGACCCGCATCACATCGGAGCCCAGGCCGGCCCTCGTCGGCAGGAACGGCAGCCGATGGGCCGCCGCCAGCAGCCCGAACATGAACATGCCCTCGTCGTACTCCACGAACTCGATCGCCCCGGCCTGCCGCGCGGCGCGGAAGTGCGGCTCCAACGGGATCGAGTCGAGCGTCACGAACGGCGCGACGACCTTGCGCGCCTTGCCGTACGCGCAGAGCAGGCCCACGTCGGCTCCGCCGTACGACACGATCGTGAGATCCGTCAGCTCGGACCGGAGGATGCCCTTGACCAGCGCCATCGGCTTGCGTCTCGACCCCCAGCCGCCGATGCCGACGGTCATGCCGCTCTCCAGCGAGCCGACGACCTCCTCCACCGACATGACCTTGGATATGGGGCTCGTCATCGGTCTCCCTTCACGAAGGCGTCCCTGTGCCTGTCGCCCGCGCCCATGAGGTTGAGCTCGAAGGTCAGGCCCTGCTCGAACCGGTAACTGCGCTTCACGTCGACCGGGTCGATGCCGTTGAGCGACTCCTTGGCCCGGCGGATGACGTAGGGATCCTTGGCGGCTATCCCCTGGGCGATCTCGAGCGCGGTGTCCCTGAGCCGGTCGCGGGGGACCACGCTGAGCACCGAGCCGTGCTGGTGGAGCTCCGCGGCCGTCGCCGTCCGGCACGTGTAGACCATCGCGCGGACCAGATGCGGCGGCACCAGCCTGGCGAGATGGGTCGCCGCGCCCAGCGCGCCGCGGTCGACTTCCGGCAGTCCGAAGTACGCGTCGTCGCTCGCCACCACGATGTCCGCGTTGCCGGCCAGGCCGACGCCACCGCCGAGGCAGAACCCGTGGACGGCCGCGATCACCGGCACCTCGCACTCGTAGACCGCCGCGAAGGCCGCATAACAGCCCCGGTTGGCCGCGACGAGCGTCTCGAAGCCGTCGGCACGCTGCATCTCCTTGATGTCCACGCCCGCGTTGAAGCCCCGGCCCTCACCGCGCAGCACGACGACCCGCGTCGCCGGGTCCCGCCCGGCCCGCTGTACGGCTTCCGCCAGCTCGAACCAGCCGCGAGCGGTCAACGCGTTGACCGGTGGGACGTCCATGACGATCTCGACGACCCCGGCAGTCCCCGCTTCTCCGACGACTGAGATGCCCATCGCGCCCTTTCCTTCTAACCTAACGCTTGCTTGGTACGGTAGCATGGGCGGGTGGTGACGTACGACTACACCGGCCGTGTGGTGCTCGTGACAGGTGGCACAAAAGGCATCGGCGCCGGGATCGCCGCGGCCTTCCACGACGCCGGAGCCGAGGTCGTCGTCTGCGCCCGTAAGAATCCCGCGGCAGGCGCGCCCTCGGACGGCTTCGTGAAGAGCCTTCCGGGCGTCTCCCCGGGCTCTGCCTCCGATGGATCGCGAGGCCGTCCCTCTGCGAGTGCCTTGGCTGGTTCCCCGGTTGACCCATCGGCAGGCCGCCTGTCCGACCCCTCGGCAGGTGATCCTCCGGCTTGCTCCCCGCGTGGTCGCGGGGACGGTTCCTTGCGTGGCCGTCCGGATGGTCCCTCGGGTGGCCCGGTGCACGACCCCTCGCGCGGTCCCCGGTTCGTCGCGGCTGACGTCCGGGATCCCGCCGACGTCGACCGGCTGCTCGGTGCCATCGAGGAGGCGTACGGCAGGCTCGACGTGGTGGTCAACAACGCGGGTGGCTCGCCGTACGCACCGGTTGCGGACACCTCCTCCCGGCTGCACGCGCGCGTCATCGAGCTCAACCTGACCGCGCCGCTTCTGGTCTCACAGCGCGCCCACCCCCTGCTCGCCGCGAGCGGCGGGTCCGTCGTAATGATCGGCAGCGTCGGTGGCCTGCGGCCGTCACCCGGGACCTCCGCGTACGGCGCGGCCAAGGCGGGCCTGCATCATCTGGCGGCCTGCCTCGCGGCGGAGTGGGCGCCCCACGTTCGGGTGAACACCGTGGTCGTCGGGCTGGCCGAGACCGAGAACGCGGCCGAGCACTACGGCGGCCCGGCAGGGATGGCCCGGACCGGCGCCACCATCCCCGCCGGCCGGATGGCCCGCCCGGAGGACGTCGCGGCGGCCTGCCTCTGGCTCGGTGTGCCGTCTTACGTGACGGGGGCCCAGGTTCTCCTGCACGGTGGTGGCGAGATCCCCGCATGGCGAGTGGACGTCTGAGCCGCGGCCCTCGCCCGACGCCCGGCGGTATCAATCATGCGGCGGCTGATCGGCTGTAGCTCGCCGTTCCGAATGGCGGCGGGGAGTGCTGGTGAGTTCCTTGATCATCTCCTCCGGAACCCACAGGCCGTAATCGGCCGAGCCGGGTCCGGCCGGCCGCTGCGCCGACCAGGTTGACTCCCCTGACCGCATCAGCGATGACATGTCCGTAGCATTGTTCGCTGATGACAGGAGATGGGAGCTTGATGAAGGTCGCGTACGTCACCTCCGCCGATCCGGTTACCCGGTTCGACAACGAGCGGGAGATCGCCCTGGCCGCCTGGCTGGGGGCCGGCATCGAGGGCACACCGGTGGTGTGGGACGACCCGCGGGTCGACTGGGCGTCGTTCGACGCGGCCGTGATCCGCTCGGCCTGGGACTATGTCGACCGCCGAAATGAGTTCGTGGCATGGGCGCAGCAGGTCGAGACGGCAACGCGGCTGTTCAACCCGGCATCCGTGATCGCGACGAACACCGACAAGACCTATCTGCGCGGACTCGGTGTGCCGATCGTCCCGACCCATTGGGCCGAACCTGGAGCCGGAGAGGGAGCGGCAGAGGAGCTTCCCGTCTGGGATGAGTACGTCGTCAAGCCGACGATCTCGGCCGGGGCGCGGGACACAGTCAGGACCGCTGACCGTGAGATCGCGGGGGCTCACGCGGCCAAGCTCCTCGACGCGGGCCGGGCGGTCATGGTGCAGCCCTACATCGAGGCGGTCGAGCACGAAGGGGAGCTGTCCCTGCTCTACTTCGGCGGCCAGTTCAGCCACGCGGTGCGGCGGCACCCGATGCTGAGCGGTACCGAGATCACCGCGGAAAACCAGGCTTCCCTGCGCGATCCGGACGACGACCAGTTCGCGGTCGCCGAACTCGTCCTCAGCAAGGTGCCGGAGAATCTTTTGTACGCCCGGGTCGACCTGGTCCGGATGCCCGACGGCGAACCCGTGCTGATCGAACTGGAGCTGACCGAGCCGTACCTGTTCCTCCGCTACGAACTGGACGCCCCCAACCTCTTCGCCCGCGCATTGGCCGACAGTCTCTGACCTATAGGGCTGGGATTGGTGCCATTCTTTTGGAATCACAGCTTCGGCTTCTATAGCGGTCGCGCGGATTCGCGAACCTGGCCGCCATAGGTTGATCCTGCGATTTCCCGGCAGGAGTAGCAAATGGACGACCACCGCCGTGATCTGTCAGGTGTGCAGAAACTGACAATCACGCGGTGGTCGCGTTGGTAAGAGTAGAGCACATGGCTCCTCCGTGTCTGCGCTCTCGGCCAGATAACGCGATCGGCGGATGGCCGGCCGGTTCGAAGACGATCGATCGCGCTTGTGCAAACTCCGTGCAATTCGGCAGTAAATCACATCACGCAATGGCGGGATATACCTGAAGCTGGGCCAACACACGATTTAGTCAGAACGGCGGGATATCGTCGTCGCGACCGAGTAGACGTGGAAGGCCTTTCCTCCCTACGCGCCCTGTCCGCCCCACGCTCCCGGCCGGCCAGGACGTCTGGCACGAGGGGCCAGGTGTCTGACCCCAGCCGAGCGTGGTCCGCGCGGGCGCGGCGAGTGAGGTCCGTAGCGGAGTGGCCGGTCGGTCGGCGCTCTTGCCGAGGTCGTTCTTGCTGGGCTTCCCCTTACTGGGCATCGCGCTGGACATCGCGCTTTCCTCATCGGCGTGTCTGCTGCTCTCACCCTTCCGCGGTTCCACGGTCTCGTCCTGGCCTGCTCTGAGCCTCCCGGTCGCGGTTGCGCTTCCGGACGGAGCACGCCGATCGCCGTCGTGCGGTGAGGGTGAGCTGGTCATGGTGGGCCCGGACCAGTTGGGGATGTGGTCGGGTGGTGTGTCGGGCCAGTTGCGGGGGCGGGGGTCGGGGAGGGCGGTCATGATCGGTGGTAGCCGGGTGGGGTAGGTGTGGCCGAGGGGGCTGGTCCAGGTGATGAGTCCGGGTTCGGGCATGGTGACTTGCCAGCCGCCTTGGTGTTTGGCTCGGTGGTCGTGGCGGCAGGCGAGTTCGAGGTTGTCTTTGTGGGTGGGGCCTCCGAGGGCTCGGTCGGTGATGTGGTCTTGGTCGGTTTTGGTGGCGGGGACGCGGCAGCCGGGCCATGAACACACCCGGCCCCGGATTTGTACGTAGCGCCGTAGTGCGGCATCCGTCCGCCGCCGATCGCCGGCCGCGCCCTGGGAGGCGCTTCCGGACACACCGGTCCCGGACGCGCCACCCCCCGCCGCAGCCCTTCGCACGGCGGTCCCTGACACACCGGTCCCGGGTGGGAGAACGCCGGGCACGGTGGCAGCACAGGCGGCAGCCCTGGGCCTCGGATTTGTGGTCGGTGGGGTTGGAGGTGGTGGGCCGGTGTTGTTCGGTTCAGCCCCGTGGGGTGATTCAGCCGGGTGAGCGGCCGGTGGTGTGGTCTGTTCTACGGTGGCGTGGCTGGTGCCTCGGAGGGTGGCTTGGCCGGTTGCTTGGTTCGTGGCTTGGTTCGTGGCTTGGTGGGCGAGGTCGGTGATGGTGGGGGCCCAGGCGCCGAGGGAGGCGGGGTTACGGGCCAGTTGCTGCAGGCGGGTGTGGGTGATCTGTAGTTCGACGATGCCGGCGCGGCGGGGGTCGCGGCGTGGCCGGGGGGTGGCGGTGGTTGGGCGGCGTCGGGTAATTCCGGTGTAGAGGAGATGGCCATCGTCGGCGCAGATGGCGAATCGCCACTCACCGGCGTGCATGCGGGCGACCATCTGCCGGGCGAGATCGGCGTGGACGAGTCCCCAGCCGGGGATCTGAGCGGGATGCTCGTCCAGCCCGGCAAGCGTGGTGAGCTCGACCCGGATCTCGGCCACAGCCCAGGCCCGGCCCGCCGCAGTACGCGCGGCCGTACCCGACCCCACCGGCCCCGACCCCACCGACCCCACCGGCCCCGACCCCACCGACCCCACCGGCCCCGACCCCACCGGCCCCGACCCCACCGGCCCAGGAGCAGCCGGGCCGGGACTGGTTGGCCTAGGGGCGAACGGGTCGCCGCCGGACGGGTCAGGATCCGTGGCGTCGGGGGCCGATGGCCCAGGACCCGTGGGTCTGCCGTCGGACTGGTCGGGATCGGACTGGTCGGGATCGGGGGGGCCGGGATCGGATGGGTCGCAGCCCGTCAGGCCTAGCGGTCCGGGGTCGGATGGTCCCGGGTCGGATGGTCCCGCGTCGGATGGTCCCGCGTCGGGGGGAGTGGGGGCGGGGTGGGGGTCGTGGAAGGGGTGGGCGAGCACATGGCCGACGATCTGGTCGTCGGTCAGGCATTCGAACGAGCCGTCCAGCGATCCCAGGAACAAGTCGGCGCGGATGTGATCGATCGGGCGCTTGTCCCCCGCGCGTTTACAGGCACGGGCCAGGTCATCGATCCGGTCGCATCCGGCGGCGGCCCGATCCACCGGAAGATACCAATCCCACGCGCACTCGCGGTCCCGGCCGGGTCATCGGCCGCGCCCTCAGGCGCACCGGACCCGTTGTGGGCCGCGTCACCAGCCACTGGATGATCGGCCGCGCCCTCAGCCGAGGACGAGGCGGAGGGAGAGAAGGCGGAGGGGGTTGTGCGGGCCGTATCGGCGGGCCCCGCCTGGTCGACCGGAGCAGAACGCTCACCGAAGGCATCGAGCCGGAACCGCATGGCGGCCACCCCCTTGCCGGAGACGAAAGCGACTGACTGCTTTCCCGACCGCCCGGATCGGGACTTCCTACGCAGACATCCGGTACTTCCATCAACGGCGCATGGCCCCAAACGGCCCGCCAACTAAGCTCACCTGTAACGGCTACCCCGACAATACCTCGAACACCCGATCGAAGCAACGGCTACAGCCTGCGGAAACGCCCTGAATTTCGGCCCGATCCCGTCGCCGCGAGGGCACCCCTTCAGCGTGAAGGCTTGTGCACCCAGGCCACGCCGGACGGGATGCAGCACCTACTCAGCCGGGTCCGGTGGGATGCCGACGCGCTCCGCGATGACCTGACCTGCGCGGCTGCGTACTCGACCATCTGGCAGACGACCAGGCCGTCTTGGTGGTGGACGAGACCGGGGACGTGAAGAAGGGCCCCCAGACTGTGGGCGTCCAGCGCCGATACACCGGCACCGCCGCGAGGATCGAGAACGCCCAGGTCGCCGTCTACCTCGGCTCGATCCGAGTTCTACGCGGCTCACAGCGGGCACGCGGTGGTGGACCGGTAGCTATGGATCCCGCGCGTATGGACGACCGATCCGGACCGCTGCCGAGCCGCCGGCCCCGACGAGGACACCGTCTTAGCCACCAAACCGGAGCCGGCCGCCCGGATGATCGGCATTGTCGACCGCGAATCAGACATGAAGATCACGACCTGCAGCCGAAGCGCTAGCTTGCGGTCATGACGCTCTTCCGCGAGGCCGGGCCCGATGACTTCGAAGACATTCTGCGCCTCTACCGGCAACTGCAACCGGAGGACCCAGTTCTGCATGATGGGTCTGATGCGGCGGCTTTCGCGCGGATTCTGGGTTCGCCCGGCCTGCACCTGTTCGTGCTTGAAGTCGATGGGGTCGTCGTCGCCACGACGTACCTGAACGTGATACCGAACCTCACTCGTTCCGCGTCGCCGTACGCGGTCATTGAGAACGTCGTCGTTGACGAGACCTTGCGGGGCACAGGACTGGGCAAGCAGATCATGGCTGGCACGCTCCGAGCGGCGTGGGACGCGGGCTGCTACAAAGTGATGCTTCTGACGGGCTCGCGTAAGCCTGCTACGCACGCGTTCTACAGAGCGTGCGGTTTCTCGCCCGACGCCAAGACGGCGTACCTCGCTCGCCCATCGTGATGCCCTGAGCTGGGCCCCTACACGATCACCGGGGCCTTGAAACGCCTCTCCCGCAGGTCACGGACACGGAGATCACGATCTACAGCTGGAGTATCAGTCGAGAGCCCGCCGTACGGCGTCGGCCGGGTCGGCGGCCTGAACGGGACCGGGAAGAGGGTTTCCGGCGGCGTCGAGGATGCGCCAGCCACCGAGTGTGATCACTGGGGTGCCGCCGCGTTGGGCGAGGGCCAGTTCGGACAGCGTCCCCCATGAGCCGCCGACGACGATGACCGCGTCCGCGGCGCGGACGATCAGGGCGTTACGCGCCTCACCCATGCCGGTGGGGATCGCGACCGTGAGGTCGGGGCTCGAACCGATGCGGTCGCGGCCGGACAGGATGCCGACCACGATCCCTCCGGCCTCGCGGGCGCCCGCCGCCGCGGCGGCCATCACCCCGCCGTAGCCGCCGCACAGAACGACGGCGCCGCGCTCGGCCAGAAGGCGGCCGACCGTCCGGGCCGCCGCTGCATCCTCCGGCGTGCAATCGCCCGGCCCGCACACCGCGACCTGGGCCATGGCGGGATTCTAGACCTGACTAGGCCGCCCCCGGCCGCCCGGCTGCGGATGATCAGGAGGAGAGGCCGCGTCGAGAGCATCGCGAGACCAGTAGGGCAAGCGCGAGCTCATCTGCCAGGGCAGCCGCGACGTCGCTTCGACCCGCACCTCGTGCGGCGTCGCTACCCGCACCTCGTGCGATGTCGCTACCCGCACCTCGCGCGCCGGCACGCCTCACGTGATCACGGAACTTTCCCAATGCGCTCGGCGGCGTCGGGGGCCTGCCTGACACCGGCTTGATATGCGGGCGCCCATGCGGCGCGGTCGGTGATGTCCGGACCGAACGCGTCGATCGCCTCGGCGTCCGGAACCAGCCGTATGACCACTCCCTCGCCTGCCCCGACGCCGTTCGTGCCAGACATGTGCGCCATCGGCTCGGCGACGATCAACACACGCGCATCACCCGCCAGATCGACGTTGATCCCGGCCCTGAGAGCACCGTCGATATAGCGACGCCCGTCGATGGTGATCGGCGGAGCGGTCCCGGGGAAGGCGATGCCGGCGGCCACGGCCTCAGGCAGCGATGCGGCGCCGTACCGGTCCCAGATCACCGCCTCGCCGGTCTCGGCGTCCACCGACGGGATCAGCAGCGGCCGGTCCGGCCATTCGACTGCGCCGACCAGGAACCGCATGCGGGCGATGGACGCCTCCTCGGCGCCGGTCAAGGCGGTGACAGCGAGCCGGCCGATCCGGCGCAGGGCTTCGGCTCGCTCAAGCCCGGCATCGTCGAGTGTCGCGAACACCTCCGCCAGTCTCTCCGGATCAGTCCGCAGGCCGCCCTCGGGATCGGTCGGCTCGGGCAGCGTGGCCAGCCGGTCGAGGTCTCCGCCACTGGCCAGGATCGCCCCCACGATGGCGCCCGCCGACGTGCCCACGATCAGATCGGCGGCGCCCAGGTCCACTCCCTCGCGGCGCAGCCCCGCCGCCAGTCCGGCCAGCCACGCCGTACCGACCGGGCCACCAGGACCAAGAACGACCGCGCTCTCCACCGTCACTGGCCGGCCTCCTCAAGCGCGACGTCTCTAGCGTGGAAGCCCGGCTGATCCGGGTGGATGTTGTAGGAGACGATCCGGCGCGGGTGGATGCGGATGAAGCTGCCACTCACCTGCTCGCCCGGTGGTACGGCCGGCGACGTCGCCTCCGCCCGACCCCGGATCTCCAGAAAGCGCACACCAGACGCCCCTTCGCCCACCACGTCGTCGACCACGAAGGACACGTCCGGGTGGACCTTGACGTTGCGGAACTTGGCCGACGACTCCATTCCGAAGCCGTAGATGTCGATCGTGCCGAGCTCGGAGTTGTGGTGGAACCCGACGGGCTTGTTCTGCGGAGTGCCGTCGGGCGCGACAGTCGCCAGCCGTCCGCGTCGCTGAGAGGCCAAATACGTTTCTTCAGCAGTGTTGAAAGCCATGGCCAGACCCTAGACGGCGGCAACCCCACCCGCATCGGCCATAAGTCCGGCCGCCTCCGGGACGACAGACCTAGGGCTCGTAGCCGCCACGAAGGCGGACCGGTCAGCCGTGGGTGGTGATGCCGCCGTCTACGGGGATCACCGCGCCGGTGAGATAGGCGCCGGCGCGGGAGGCCAGGTAGATGGCCGCGCCGGCCATGTCGTCGGGCCTGCCGATCCTGCCGAGCGGGATGCCGCTCTCGATCGCGCCGCGCATGTCCGGGTCGTCCAGGGCGAAGGCCATCATCTTGGACTCGAAGGGGCCGGGCGCGATGGCGTTGACCGTGATCGACTCGCGGGCGAGCTGGTGGGCCAGGTGCCGGGTGAGCATGTGGACCGCTGCCTTGGCCGCCGAGTACGCGTAGTTCTCCATGAAGGGGACGCGGATCCCGTCGACGCTGCCGATGTTGATCACTCGGGCGGGGTCGCCGGCCGACGCGGCGGCGCGCAGCAGGGGCAGGAACCGGCGCGTGAGGAAGAAGACGCCCTTGACGTTGATGTTCCAGAGCTTGTCGAAGGCGTGCTCGGGATACTCCTCCAATGGCGCGCCCCAGCTCGCCCCGGCGTTGTTGACCAGCACGTCGAGCCGGGTCTCCCGTGCCGCCACAGCCTCGACCAGGGCCTCGACCCCTTCGGGGGTGGACAGATCGGCCTGTACGGCGTAGCAGCCCAGCTCGGCGGCCGTGGCCTCCAGCTCGTCCTTCTTGCGCGAGGAGATGTAGACCGTGGCGCCCGCTTCGAGGAATCCGGTCGCGATCATCCGGCCGATTCCGCGCGAGCCGCCCGTGACGACGACCGTCTTGCCTTCCACCGAGAACAGAGTCATGCCGAGAGCATACCGACCGGTCGGTTCCCCGTCTCGCCGGACTGGGCACGAACCGGTGGGTCGCGGCCGGAGCGCACTGACCGGTCGGTTCCCCGTCTCGCCGGAAAGCCGTATCGCGGCCAGAGCGTCTCTCAGGGATGCTGATTGGACACGGAGACGACCTCCCCGGTCATGTACGACGAGTAGTCGCTGGCCAGGAAGACGATCACGTTGGCCACCTCCCACGGCTCGGCGGCCCTGCCGAACGCCTCTCTGGAGGTCAGCTCGCTGAGCAGTTCGTCGCTCGTCACCTTGGCCAGGAAGGGATGCATCGCCAGCGACGGGGCCACCGCGTTGACCCGGACGCCATGGGGGGCGGCCTCCAGCGCCACGCATCTGGTCAGCGCCATCACCCCGGCCTTGGCCGCCGCGTAGTGCGCCTGGCCCTTCTGGGCCCGCCAGCCGATGACGGACGCGTTGTTCACGATCACACCGTGTCCTTGCGGGATCATCTGCCGCAGAGCCGCCCTGGTGCAGCGCATCGTGCCGTTGAGCGTGACGTCGATGACGGCGTGCCACTGCTCGTCGGTCATCTCGGCCAGCTCAGCCGTACCACCCAGGCCCGCGTTGTTGACCACCACGTCGATCCGGCCGTGAGCCTCGGAGACCGCGTCGAACAGAGCGAGCACCTGCGCCTCCGAGGTCACGTCGCACGGCACGGCGAGCGGCTTGACGCCGGTGAGCTCGGTCAGCGACTCGGCGGCCTCCTCCAGCCGCCGCTGATGTCGGTCGGAGATCACGATCGTGGCGCCCTCCTCGGCGCATCGCTTCGCGGTGGCGTAGCCGATTCCCGCGCCCGCCGCGGCCGTCACCAGCGTGACCCTCCCGTCCAGCAGCCCATGTCCTCGCGGGTAGCCCGGTGTCGTCTCGCTTCCTGGCGGGGGTGTCACGTGGCCTCCAAAGAGTGTCGCCTCCATACTCAGGCCGGCTCCAGGCCCAGGTCAGCCCAAAGCCCAGGTCAGCCCAAAGCCCAGGTCAGCCCAAAGCCCAGGTCAGCCCAAAGCCCAGGTCAGCCCAAAGCCCAGGTCAGCCCAAAGCCCAGGTCAGCCCAAAGCCCAGGTCAGCCCAAAGCCCGGATCAGCCTTTCGGCAGGCCGAGGGTGCGTTCGGCGATGACGGTGCGCTGGATCTCGCTCGATCCCGCGTAGATCGTGTCGGCCCGGCTGAACAGGTAGAGCCGTTGCAGGGCGTTCAGGTCGTACGGCTCGCCGCGCGCCACCAGGCCCTCCCTGCCCTGGACGGCCTGGGCCAGCTCGCCGAGGGTGCGGTGCCACTCCGACCAGTACAGCTTGGCCACGGACGTGACGCCCCGCAGGGCGTTCAGCCGCATGATCTCCAGCTCCAGCCAGCACCGGACCAGCCGGTCCCTCAGCACGGGGTCGTCGATCGCGCCGGTCCGCCTGGCCGTGTCGACGACCGCCGCGAGCTCCCGCGTGAAGCCGATCTGCTGGCCCAGGGTCGAGACCCCTCTTTCGTAACCGAGGGTGGCCATCGCGACCCGCCAGCCTTCGCCCGGCCTGCCGAGGATGTTGGCGGCGGCCGTACGGGCGCCGTCGAAGAAGACCTCGTTGAACTCGCTCGTCCCGGTCATCTGGACGATCGGCCTGACCTCGACGCCGGGTTGCCGCATGGGGACGAGCAGGTAGGACAGGCCCGCGTGCCGCTGCGACCCCGGCTCGGTGCGGCAGAGCACGAAGCACCAGTCGGCCACGTGGGCGAGCGAGGTCCACACCTTCTGGCCGGCGACCACCCACTCGCCGCCGTCGAGGTCGGCCCGGGTGCGGACGCCCGCGAGGTCGGAGCCCGCTTCCGGCTCCGAGTAGCCCTGGCACCACAGCTCCTCGCCTCGCTGGATGGGTGGAAGAAAACGGCGCTTCTGCTCCTCGGTTCCGAAATCGAGAATGGTGGGGCCGATCAGGGTTTCGCCGATGTGGCCGACACGGGCGGGGGCGTCCGCCCTGGCGTACTCCTCATGGAAGACCACCTGCTCGCCGAGGCCGGCGTCACGCCCGCCGTACCTCTTGGGCCAGCCGAGGCAGGTCCAGCCCGCGGCGCCGAGGTGGCGCTCCCACGCGAGCCGGAGCTCGTGGCCCTCGTGTTCGCGGCCGGGGCCGCCGAGGCCCCTCGCGTCGGCGAACCTTCCGGTCAGGTTGGCCTCCAGCCACTCCCGGACCTCGTCGCGGAAGCTCTGGAGGGTCATGCGTGGAAACGCCCGTATCCGCCGCGGAAGAAGACGAGTGGCCCGCCGTCCTCGTGCTTGTCGAGCTGGTGGACCTTGGCCACGACGATCACGTGGTCGCCCGCGACGTGCTCGTTCTCCACGGTGCAGTCGAGCCAGGCCAGGGCGCCGTCGAGGACGGGACCGCCGCCGGGGGAGCGGGTCCAGGACAGGCCGGCGAACTTGTCGCCGCCGGTCGTGGCGAGCTGCGCGCAGATCTGCTGCTGGTGCTCGGCCAGCACGTTGACACACAACGAGCCGGCCGCCTTGAGACGCGGCCAGCTCGTGCTGGTGTGGGCGACGCAGAACGCGACCAGAGGAGGATCGAGGCTGACCGACGTGAAGGAGTTCGCGGCGAGCCCGCACGCCTTGCCGGTCTCCGGGTCTATCGCGGTGATGGCCACGACGCCCGTGGCGAACCTGCCGAGGACGTTCCTGAAGTGGTGTCCGTGCACGGTTGGGATCCTCTTGGCGCCGTCATGGCCGCGCAACTCGGCCACCGGGGTGCTCATCGTGCGCTCGCCTCCTCAGTTGGTCCGTCCAGTCATACTAACCAAGCGCTTGCTTGGAGGGTAGAGGGATCCCGCAAATAACTTTCAAGGCGGTGTAGTAAGTCTCGCATTCCCCAATGCTGAGTAATGTGGACATTGACACGCATCCGCACCGGTGCCCTAGCGTTTACCTATGACCAAGCGCTTGCTGGGTTTCCGGGATCGCGCGGCCGTCGCCGGCGTCGGCTACACCGCCTTCTCCAAGGACTCCGAGGTCAGCACGCTGACCCTGGCCTGTGAAGCCGTCCTGGCCGCGCTCGACGACGCGGGCCTGGAGCCCGGCGACGTGGACGGCCTCGCCACTCACCGCGTCGGAGACTCGGCGCCGCCGTCGCTGGTCGGCCCGGCGCTCGGCCTCCGGCCGCCCTCGTGGTACCTCGACCAGTTCGGCGGCGGCAGCGTCTCGCACTCCGTTGTCGGCCAGGCCGCGCTCGCCGTCGCCTCAGGGGTCGCCGAGACCGTCGTCTGCTACCGCGCCATCAACGCCCGCTCCGAGTTCCGGATGGGCGGCACGGGACGACCGCTCCCCGCCAGCCCCGAGGTCCAGTACCAGGCGCCGTACGGCTACGTCGCCCCGCCGCAGATGTACGCGATGTACGCCCGCGCCCACATGACGAAATATGGCACCAAAGCCGAACATTTCGGGCAGCTCGCGGTCACACAGCGGGCCAACGCGACCAAGAATCCCCGCGCCCTGATGCGCACCCCCATCACGCTCGACGACTATCTGGGCAGCCGATGGATCGCCGAGCCGTTCCGGCTGCTCGACTGCTGCCTGGAGACCGACGGCGCGTGCGCGCTCGTCGTCACCACCGCCGAGCGGGCGCGAGACCTGCGCAGGCCCCCCGTGCTCATCTCCGCCGCCGCCTGGGGCGGCGGCCACTCACACCTCTCCAGCGGGTCCGGCGACGTCACCGTGACCAGCGCCGCCGAGCTCGCGCCCCGCCTGTACGGCATGGCCGGGGCGGGGCCACGGGACATCGACGTCGCCCAGATCTACGACTGCTTCACCTATTCGGTGATCGTGCAGCTCGAGGACTACGGCTTCTGCGCCAAGGGGGAGGGCGGGCCGTACGTCGCGGAGGGGCACACGGCCCTCGGCGGCCGGCTGCCGGTCAACACCCACGGAGGCTTTCTCTCGGAGGGCTACGTCCACGGGATCAACCACATCGCCGAGGCCGTCTCCCAACTCCGGGGCGACGCGGGTGACCGGCAGACGCCCGGCGCGGAGGTGGCGCTGTCCACCGCGCAGCCGGGTTACGTCCTCGCGGCGACCTCCGCCCTGATCCTCAGGAAGGGGTGACGGCAGTGAGCGAGCGTAGCGAGCGAATCAGTGGACGCGGCCTCATCCGTCCGATCCCGGACCGGGACTCGGCCGCGTGGTGGGCGCGGACCGCCCGCCACGAGTTCGTCCTGCAGGGCTGCGACGCCTGCGGCACCCTCCGCTTCCCGGCCCGCGTCTACTGCCACGCCTGCCGTTCGAGGGACTGGAGCTGGCGGCCGGTGGAGCCGACCGGGACGATCGAGAGCTGGATCGTCACCCACCAGCCGTTCACCCCCGGAGCCGCGACGCCGTACGTCGTGGTGATGGTCCGCCTCACCGCCGCCCCGGACTGCGTGATGTACGGCAACTGGTACCGCGACCGGGAGCCCCATCCCGGGGAGCCCGTCCAGGCGTCGTTCACCTACGTCGACGAGGAACTGTCCCTGATCAACTGGCGGCCGGGGTCGGAGTGAGGCCCGCGAAGCCGGGGACGATCACGGTGCGGCGTCCTGGCGGGCGTGGGGGACCCGCCAGGACGCGCACCGCCCCGGCGTGAGGCTTCGACCCCGGCGAGGGTTGGGGTCGAAGCCTCGTCTAATCGCGCGGAGTCTCGGGGGACCAGCCGTCCTCGTCGGATGGCTGCTCCGGCGTGCGGTAATGCCGCATGATCAGGCGTGTCGCGCCATCGGGGTCGTCGGCCGGATGGGTGACCACCAGGTCGCCCTCGTTCCACACGAAAGACCCGTTTTTACACCAGACGGTCAGCTCGGTCGATACCGACAGCACTGACATGCCGTTCCCGTTGCTCTGGTAGGTGTGGGTGAATCCCTGCCGGTGCAGGGCGTAGCGGAGCATGCGCGTCGCCTCGCAGGGATCGCGCCATGGCAGGTACGGCGTGCCCGCACGGACCGCTAGCACCGACTCTCACCGCCCATTGGATGGATTTGTACCAACGTTTGGATAATGCGCGGCCCCGGCCGGTCAGGTCAAGAGGTTGTTCCTTGCCAGACCGAGATCCTCTAGATTTGTTGGAACAAAAGGGTAGATTGAGGAAAGATGGCACGATCATCGCTCTACCAGCAGGTGGCCGCCGAGGTGCGGAGAGCCATCTACACGGGGGAGCTCGGGCCAGGCGACCAGATCCCGACCGAGACCGACCTCATGGAGGCCCACGGCGTCAGCCGCAACACGGTACGGCTGGCACTGGGCGAGCTCGAGAACGAGGGTCTCATCCTCCGGATGCGCCGGCGCGGGACGTTCGTCCGTGAGCGCCGCCCCCTCCTCATGCGCCCTCAGGACGAGTTCCGCCCCCTTGACGAGGTGCATCCGCTGAACGCGGGCGAGCCCCGATTCGACTCCTTCGTGCACGCGGTCACCGCGGAGGGCCGCCGGGCCGACCAGAACATCCAGGTCTCGATCGTCGAGCCGCCGGAGGACGTCGCGACCCGGCTCGCGCTCACCGACAAGGCGCTCGCCGTCGTCCGCCGCCGGCTGCGGTTCGTGGACGGTCAGCCGTACAACACCTATGACTCGTACTTCCCGCTGGATCTCGTCGGAGACTCGGAGATCGCCCGGCCGGGGGACATCAAGCGCGGGGCCAACCGCGTGCTGGAGGAGCTCGGACACCCGCAGGTCAGGGTAATTGACGATATTTCGGCACGTATGCCAACTCCTGATGAAGCGTTGCAACTTCAGCTGGAACCCGGTACGCCAGTTGTCGTTTATGTCCGAGTTGGGTACGACCCGGACGACACACCGGTGCGCGTCGCCGTGTCGGTGCTCCCCGCCGACAAGCACTTGATCAGATACGAGCTGGAACGTCATTGACCGAACACGGATGACCCCTCCCCGGAGGGGTCGTCTCTGGCTGTGTATCCGCCGCGAGCGATCATCACGCCACGCTCGGGCGCCCTAGTGCTGCTTTCCTCCGCTGTCTGACGCGTAGGCCCGCGCGCCATCACGTCGTCACTCTACGTATTCACACCAATTCCCTTTGCTCTCGCTCAGCATCGAAAGGACTCTCCCGTGCCCGCGAACAGCCTCACGCTTCGCTCCGCCACACCCGGCGACCTGACCACCGTGCTCACCCTGCTCGCGGAGGCGGCCAAGTGGCTGAACTCCCTCGGCGTACGGCAGTGGCCGGCCGGCGGCTTCCCCGCCGAGCGCATCGAGCCGCTCATCCGGGAAGGCGTGCTGTACCTGCTGGATGACGGAACCGGCCCCGTCCCGGCCGCCACCGTGGCGCTGGACGGCCACGCCGACCCGGAGTTCTGGACCGGGTCCGACCATCCCGGTGACGCGTTGTACGTGCACAAGCTCGCCGTCAGCAGGGCCTACTCCGGACAGGGTCTCGGCGAGGCCCTGCTCGACTGGGCCGGGCTGCGCGCCGCGGCCGAAGGGCGGCGCCTGCTGCGCCTGGACTGCTCGAAGGACAACGCCCGCCTCCAGGCGTACTACCGCACGCTCGGATTCCGGCACGTCCGCACGGTCGACCTTCCGCATCGCGCCTCGGGGGCCCTCTTCGAGCGCAGTGCCTCCGGGGAGCTCTTCGAGCGCGGCGCGTCGGGAGCGCTCATCACGTCAGGGGCGCTTCGGGATCACCCGATCGGATCGCGTACGCATGGCCGCGTTCTTGACATCATTCCGCACAAGGAGTTGATCCAGGCCTGAACAGGGCGGATGCCGTACGGCGTCGCAAACGGACCCGATACTGTTCACTTCATGACCGGATCTCTCCTTGAAGTGATCGCTCTGGACGTTCGCGACGCCGTGGCCGCCGAGGAGGGCGGGGCGGACCGCCTGGAGGTCGTGTCCGACATCGGCTCAGACGGCCTCACCCCCTCGGCGGAGCTCGTCGCGGCGATCTCGGAGGAGTGCGGGCTGCCGCAGATGGTCATGCTGCGCTGCAACGCCGGGTTCACGGTTACGCCTGAGGAACTGGACCGGCTGCGCAAGGAGGTCAAGGAGTTGTCCGAAGCCGGCGCGGCCGGTTTCGTCTTCGGGTTCCTCTCCGAGGACGGCTCGGTCGACCGGGACGCGACCGACGCGCTCATCCACGCCGTCTCGCCCCTCCCGTGGACGTTTCACCGTGCCGTGGACCACGCCGCCGACGTCCAGGCGGGCTGGCGGGCCGTACGGCTCCTGCCGAACCTCGCCACCGTGCTCACGGCGGGCTCGGCGGAGGGGGTCGGCAGTGGCCTGGCCGTGTTACGCGCCCGGGCGGAGGCGGGAGACGCCCCCCTGGTGCTGGCCGGGGGAGGCCTCAAGCGGGAGCACCTCCCCGTCCTGCTCGACTACGGCGTCCGGGCCTTCCACGTCGGCAGCGCCGTACGAGAGTCGTGGAGCGACCCCGTCGACCCGGCACGCGTCCGCGAATGGCGCCACCTCGTCGACCTCGCCTGACTCAGCACAGCGACTGACTCAGCACAGCGACTGACTCAGCACAGCGACTGACTCAGCACAGGGCGTGGTCGGCTCGGGCGAGGGCCGCGACGAGCGTCTTGATCGTGGCGGGTTCGTCCAGGACGCCGCCCACCCCCTCGAGCTTCTCCTCCCAGGCGCGGACCCGCTCGAGGTAGTCCTCGTAAAGGGCGAGGTGGAAGGAGTACACCGTCGCGAAACGGCTGATGAGATGCGACGGGTGCATGTCCCATCCCTGGTAGTAGCCGTTCGACAGGGAGTGGCGGACCAGGGCGGAGTGCCGCCGCAGCAGGCTGTTCACGTCCTCGGCCGAGTCCGAGGCGGGCGCGGCGGCCAGCGAGCCGTCCGACAGCTCCACGCCCGTGCCGGCGAGGGCCGTCTGCATGACGTTCCGCGCATAGTCGCACGCGGGGTGGTCGAGCCGCTGCTCGTGCGGCGGCAGCCCGATCGCGGCGGTGTAGTCGAACACCCCGAAGTGCGCCGCCGCCAGCCGTCCCCCGAGTGACGGGACCAGGCCGGCCGACCGCTGGAGGATCAGCACGGTCTGCGGCGCCTCGACCTGCATCTCGAACCTGAGCGTGTGCGGTTCGAGGCCCAGAGCCCCCTCCAGAGCCTCCAGGCAGCGCACGAACTGCCCGAGATGGGCCTCGACGAGCACCTTGGGAAAGGTCACCGTGAAGCCCCTCGGCAGCTCTCCGGCTCGCTTGACCACGGTGGTGAGGAAGCCGTCCAGCGTCCGGATCGACCGTTGCGGGTCTCCGTCCGCGAACGACCTGACCCGTAGCCCCCATCGCCGGGGCAGGGTCTCCGCCGCGTGCATCGCCGCGATGGCCGCCGCCGCGCTCTCGACGTGCCCGTCTTCCTCGCTCTGATCGCGCACGCCGTACCCGTCCTCGAAGTCGACCCGCAGATCCTCGATCGGCTCGACCGCGAGCTTCTTCCTGAGCCGGTCGTGTACGGGTGTCGCCAGGTCGGGGTCGAGTTCGAACAGCGCGGCCAGCTCGGTGGGACTGAACAGGTGCTTGTGCAGCAGTTCCGTGGCCGCGTGCCCCCAGTCCGAGACGACGGAGTCCGTCACCCTGTCGCCGGGGACGTAGACGGTGTGCACCGGCTGCCAGGCGATCTCGCGAGGCGGGCCCGGCTCCAGCCCGTCGAATAGAGCCTCCAAATCGAGGAGCCTGTCCAGTCCCGTCAGCGTCGTCTCCATGCCAACGATCCTCGCAGACCCCGCTCGCCTACGACTGTTGGCTACCTACGCATCGAACACAAGGCCGCGGCGCTGGAGGTCGAAAGGGCTGTCACGCCTGCGGGTCGGGGGTGGGATGGGGGAGGCGGCCGCAGGCGGTGAGCATGGCGGGCCGGCCGACCAGCTTGACCCGCTCTCCCCGCTTGAGCCTCGTGGCCAGCTCCGTCTCGGCGGCCTCGATGGCGAGCCAGTCCTGGTAGGTCACCGGGGTGACGCCGCGGGCGTCCAGAAGGTCGTCGAGCCTCGCCTTCGCCACGCCGGGAGTGGCCTCCGCGAGCAGGGTCCGGACGGTCTCGGCGGCGTCGGACTTGTTGGTGCCGATGACCCCGGTCGGGCCGCGCTTGAGCCAGCCCGCGACGAACTGCCGGTCCGACACCTTGCCGGCCACGTTCGGCACGGTCATCGACGCGGGGTCGAACGGCACTCCGGCGAGTGCCACGCTCTGGTAGCCGACCGACCGCATCACCATGTCGGCCGGGATCGTCTCGAACTCGCCGGTGCCCACGACCCGCCCGTCCTCCAGGCGGGTGCGCTCCAGCCGGATGCCCTCGACATGGGACACGCCGAGAATCTCCACCGGCCGCAGCCAGAAGCGCACCTCCAGCCGCCGTGGCCGGTCGGCGGGCACCCGCTCCGACCAGGACTGGAGCACGTCCACGTTGCCCCGGATCTGACGGGAGAGCGCGGCGAGGTCCTCGACCTTGACCTCATCGGGAAATGTCAGGATGTCGGCGTTCAGTAGCTCGCCGAGCTCGCGCAGCTCCTTAAGGGTGAACTTCGCGTGTTCCGCGCCCCGGCGGCCGATCATGTGGATCCGCCTTACCCGTGAAGCGGCCAGCCGTTCGAGGACCTCCTCCGGCACGTCCGTCTCGCGCAGCTCGTCAGCGGTCTTGGCCAGGATGCGCACCACGTCGACCGCGACGTTGCCGACCCCGATGACGACGACTTCCTCGGCGTCGAGTGTGAACGCGTCGGCGGGGACGTCGGGATGGCCGCAGTACCAGTTCACGAAGTCGGTGGCGGCGACGCTGCCGGGCAGGTCCTCGCCGGGGATGCCCAGGTGCCTGTCCACCATCGCCCCGGTGCAGTAGACGACCGCGTCGTAACAGGACAGCAGGTCGTCCACGGAGACGTCCGAGCCGAGCTCGATCCCGCCGAGGAAGCGCACGCCTGGGGACTCCAGGACGCGGCGGAGGTAACCGGCGATCGACTTGATCGACGTGTGGTCGGGGGCGACGCCGTACCGGACGAGTCCGTACGGCGTGGGCAGGCGCTCCAGCACGTCCACCTCGACCGGCCCCTGGGCCTGCTTGGTCAGTGCCTCGGCTGTGTAGATCCCGGCCGGGCCCGATCCCACGATCGCGACGCGCAGTGTCACCATGGCCTCCACAGAGCGGGGCGTCTTACCAGTGATTCTTTATCATCGGCCCCCTGCACCGCCAGGACCCTCGACCAGCGAGGCGCGTGAGCGGATCGCGAGTTTGTCGATCTTGCCATTGGCGTTGACCGGCAGGGCGCCGACGACGATCACGCGGCGGGGGACCTTGTGGCTGGACATGTTCTCCCTGGCCCACGCGATGACGCCCTCCGGATCAATCGTGGAGCCGGGCCGCGGCACGACGTAGGCCCATCCGGCCTCACCGGCCCGCTCGTCCGGCATGCCGACGACCGCGGCCTGCCCGATGTCCGGGTGGCGCAGCAGCAGCCCCTCGACCTCTGCCGGGGAGACGTTGAAGCCGTTGACGATGTACAGCTCCTTCTTCCGGTCCACGATCGCGAGGTTGCCCGAAGGGTCGAGCGTGCCGACGTCGCCGGTGTACAGCCAGCCGTCCCTGACGACCTCGGCGGTCTTGGCGGGCTCGTCCCAGTAGCCCCGCATGACGCCGTAGCCGCGCACCAGGATCTCGCCGCGCTCTCCGGCCGGCGCCTCCTCGCCCTCGTCGCCGGCGATCCGCACGTCCATGCCCGGCACGGCCCGGCCGGTGGAGGAGGCGATCACCTCGACCGGGTCCCCGGCCCTGGTCATCGACACCACCGTGCCCTCCATCAGGCCGTACGCGTTGATCACCCGGTCGAGCCCGACGCGGTCGGCGAGCCGCCTGATCAGGGCCTCGGGCACGGCCGCCGCCCCGCAGATGGCGACCCGGAGCGAGGACACGTCCCACGGGCGGCGGTCGAGCTCGTCCAGGAGCCGGTAGAACATCGGCGGAGCACCCGCCAGGATGCTCACCTTGCTCGACTCGATGAGCTCCATCAGCCCGTCCGGGGAGAACGCCTTCAGCGGCATCATCGTGGCCCCGCGCATCACCGAGGCCAGCAGCCCGGCGTTGAGCCCGAACCCGTGCGCGAAGGGCGCGATGATCGGGTAGCGGTCGCCCTCGCGCAACGTCACGATCTCCGCCCAGTCCCAGTAGCCCCGCAGGATCTGGGCGTGGTCGAGCATCACGCCTTTGGGCGCGCCGGTGGTCCCGGAGGTGGAGATGATCTCGCACAGGTCGCCGGACCGTACGGCCGCCGCCCGCGCCTCGGCCTCGTCCCCGCCCACCCCCTCGCTTAAGGGGTTGCCAGGAGTGATCACATGGCGAAGCTCCGGCAGATCCGGCGAGCCGAGCACGCCGGCGAACGGGGGAGCGCCCGTCAGGTTCTCGCCCGTGATGAGCACCGAGGCCCCCGTCTTCCTGAGCAGGCCGGCCGCCTCGATGCCCTTGTAGCGGGACGACAGCGGCACGAGGACGGAGCCCGCGTCCCAGACGCCGAAGGCGTTCACGACCCACGGGAGATCGTTGAGCCCCCAGAGCGCTACCCGGTCGCCTCGCTCGACGCCGAGCCCGATCAGCCCCCTCGCCACCGAGGAGGCCCTCTCCCGCAGCTCCGCGAGCGACAGCCGTACGCCGTCTTCGAGGACGGCGGTCACCTCCGGATGCCGCCGGGCCCGGTCGCGCAGCATGCGGGGGATCGTGCCCCAGTCCGGAACCTGCTCCATGGAGCCCCCTAGTGAGCGATGGCCGTGCGGTCTCTGCCGAGGTGCTGGCCTCTCAGGTCGTTCACGGTCCCGGGCCGCGACGCCTCGGCGACGCCGGGGGCGACCTCGACGGTGATCGCGACGGGGGTGGTGGCCTTCAGGGACTCCCGGATGCGGGCCTTCCACATCGGGTTGCCGACGAGGGCGGCCCGGTTGAAGGTCACCGTCAGCGTCGCGGCGTCGAGGGTGCCCGGCCGGGAGATCGTCAGCTCCCACGTCGCGACGCCGTCGATCTTGGCGAGGGCCTTCTCCAGCCGGGGCAGCGCCAACCAGACGCCCCTGATCAGGACGTGGTCGCCGACCGTGTGCTCGGGCGCCGGGACGAGGTCCGGGGTCGTGACCCGGCCGACCTGGCCCGTCCGCAGTACGCTGTCGCCGCGCGTGACGACCAGCTCGGCGGCCCCCTCCGGATAGGGCGCGTCCAAGATCTCGTCCTTGTCGAGAGAGGCCAGGCGGAGACTTTCGGACGGGGTCAGCGGGGCCGTCTCCGACGCGCGCCAGCCGAGCGCCGCGCCGCTGTACGGCGACGCGAGGATCTCGGAGACCGACGCGTCGAACTCGCCGGCGAGCTGCCCCAGCGTGCCCCTCGACGCGATCTCGCCGGTCAGCACGATGTGCCGCAGCCCCAGGTCGAGGGGATCGAGCAGGAACTCCAGATGGAGGCGGGCGAGGAAGTCCATCGCCCCCGTTGGCGTGATCACCAGCGTGGTCGCTCCGACCGACATGAGCGCGTGGTGCAGCCGCAGCCGCCCCCTCGGGCCCACCGGCGCCGCGGCCTCGGCGACCTCCGCCGCCGCCGAGGCCCACAAGGCCCCGTACGGCTCGGCCAGCGCGACCACCACCCGGTCACGCTCCGCCACCCCGGCGGAGCGCAGTGCCGAGGCGGTGGCCGTACGGTCGTCCGGATCGAGCGGAACGGCGCTCGACCCGTCGGGGGAGACGAGCAGCAGCCCGGTCGCGTCGTGCCCGGTCAGGTCGCCACGGGTCAGCCAGCGCTCGCCGCTCACCGCGCCACCTCCGTCATGAAGCGCCGCATCGAGTCGCACACGTGCCCGTGGGCGAGGCCGCCGACCTGGGCCTGGAGGATCAGGTCGGTGGCCCCGGCCTCGGCGATCCTGGCGACGGCCTTGCGGGAGCCGGCGACGTCGTCCACGACCACCATCAGATGCTCCCGTAGCGTCGCCATCGCCTCGTCGGGTGGCAGCCCGGCGGCGAGCTGGCCGAGCACTCTGTGCGTCGCGTGCCGGGCGTCGTAGTAGTCGGGCGGGGTGACGAGGTTGACCTGGCGGCGGATGTACCAGAGCACGGGATCGGCGGCGACCGCGATGGCCTCGTCGCGGGTCGGGCCCACGAACCAGGGGATCATCAGGGCGATCCGGCGGGTGTCCGGGTCGAAGCCGCTGTCGGCGAGGCATTCCCTGTATTTGGCGATGTCGGCCGCGACCTCGTCGATGCCCTTGAGCATGGTCATGCCGAGCAGGTTGTACCCCTTCCTGGCCGCCGCCAGGTAGCCGTCAAGCGAGGTGGAGGCCACCCATACGGGCGGGTGCGGCCGCTGGACCGGGCGCGGGTAGACGCCCACGTCGGGGATCTCGAAGAACTGGGTGGACCGGCTGACCGGCTCGCCGTCGGCGTTCCAGATCGCGAGCACGGCCTCGAGGGAGTCCTCCCAGAGCGCGCGGGACTGCTCGAACGGCCGCTGGAAAGCCTGATACTCCAGCGGAGAGGCTCCCCTTCCCGTGCCGAACTCCACCCGGCCGTCGCTCACGATGTCCAGCGTGGCGACGCGCTCCGCCGTACGGATCGGGGACTGGAACGGCAACAGCACGACGCCGAGCCCGAGGTGGATCCGGGCGGTCCTCTGCGACGCGGCGGCCAGCACGAGGTCGGGGGCGGAGGAGTGCGAGAAACCGCGGGTGAAGTGGTGCTCCACGAACCACGCGGTGTCGAATCCAAGCTCGTCCCCGAGCACCACCTGTTCGATCACGTTGTGGAACGCCTGCCGTTCGACCTCGCGGGTCCGGCCGCGCACCTCCAGCTCGTAGCCCAGGCTGATCCTCATGGCCCCGTCCCTCACGTCAGTTAACCAAGCGCTCGCTTGGCTGAGGTTACACGCGAACCCGTCGCACCGGCAACGAGGGCTTGCGGGAGGGCGGTCGCCGCGATCAAAGTTGATGCTCGTGGGCTCTGGGGCTAAAAGACGGGGAAACCCGAGGACGAGACGGCCGATCGGTGGGACCCTCCCAGACATGAGGGGATTCCGCGGGGGGCGGGAGGAGCCCGGGCTTCTGCCGGGGCCGGATGAGCATGACGAGGCGCGGACGCCGAACGCCCGGCGTTACGAGGCTCTCGGCAGGGTGATGGCCGCGCTGGCCGGCGAGGCCGAGATGCTGGAGGCCTGCCGCGACCTGGCCTGGTGGCGAGGGAGCGACCACTCCTGGCACGTGGAGTGGCGGGACGGGCCGCTCGCCTCGGAGGTCGCGGCGCTGCTCGTCGAGCGCGTTCACGAGCCCGGGCACCCGGGGTCGCTGGCCGGGGCGGCCGGGCCCGCCACCGCTTCCACCGCGTCGCTGGACGTCATGGGAGTGAGCTTCGTGCTGCGGGCCATCGACCCGCTCGGCATGGAACGGCTGCGGTCCCGTCCGGGGCTGTGGCGGATGTCCGCGACCCTGGACGGGACCGTGGGAGTGGCCAGACGGCCCGCCTCCCGGCAGCACTGGGAAGAACTGCTCGGCGGTTGAAGAGACCCGGACGGCGAGGGCGCCGTCCGGGTCGTTATGTCCGGTCGTCGTTAACTGGCTTCTCAGCTCGTGGCGAGGGTGCCGGGGAAGCCCAAGTAGGCGTCCCAGATGTCGGTGAAGTACTCGATGCAGGGGTCGAAGGCGCCGCCCCAGTGGTCGGATCCGCCACCGGCTGCTCCGTTGTGGATCCCCTTGGCGACGACCTTGCCGGCCGAGGTGACGGTGTACACCGGCCCGCCCGAATCACCGCCCAGGGTGCACTGGCCGTGCTTGTAACCACGCACCCCGTTCTTCAGAACGGTCCCGTCGCTGTACTTGTGGTTGATGCGGATGGCGCTGACCTTCCAGCCGCAGAGTTCGCCGGCGGTCGAGCCGCCCGTGCAGTACTGGTCGCCGTAGTCGGCCCGCCGCGACCACATCGCGCCGACCGCCCGGCTTGAGGCGGAGGTGCTGGAGCCGACGTAGATGCGCGCCGTGCTCGTCTTGCCCGAGCCCAGCTTGATCAGTGAGGCGTCGCCGTGGTAGGAGGACTGGCCGTCGATGAGCACGGTGCCCTTGTTGTTGGCCCAGGTGTCCTTGACGACCGACCCCACGTACTCGACGGGGGTGGCGACGGAACCGCCCATCGTGGTGCAGTGGCCCGCCGTGATCATGGCCTGGTAGCCGCTGTAGCGCCAGGGGAATCCGTTGGTGCAGCTACCGACACTCGTGTAGATGCGGGCGCCGCCGTAGAAACCGCCGACGCTGCTGTCGTTCTGCCGCGCCTCGGTCTGAGACGGGCCTGGGTCCTCGACGAGCCGGATGGCGACGGCGTCCGAGCCGTAGCGGGTCGCCAGGCCGGTGCGCAGCGCGTCACTTGCGGAGGTCGCCTCGACGAGGACCCGGTCTCGCTCCGGCTGGACCAGCGCGTTCAGGATCTTGTCGCTGTCGGGCATGACGTCGGGTGTGAGCGTCACCACCTCATCCTTGATCGCGTTGAGCCGGTTCCAGCTGTACGGCACGACGTGGACCTTGGGATAAACGATCCACGGGTTCGTGGCGGAAGCCGATGCGCCGGACGGCGACGTACTCGACGAGGTCCTCGCCGCCTTCTCCTTCGCGGCGACCGAGTCGTTCGAGGGGGCCGAACCGGTGGACGTCGCGGCGGCCGAGGCTGCCGGGGTGACGGTGTCCTTGTCCTGCGGTGGCGGGACCGAGCTCGGGTCCGCCGACCCGTCATCCGGGGGCGCGAGGTCTGGCGGCAGGGACACGGCCTGTCCGGCCTCGCTCTGCGCGTCGGCGCTCGTGACGGTCGCGATCAGAGTGCCGCTGTAGACGTACGGCTGGCCGTACACATCGGGTTTGGCTAGGGCGCGCGCTTCGGCCTCCTTGAGCGCGTAGCTCATCTTGTAGTCGGGAGGAGTGGCGTTGGCGTAGGGGTCATCGGTGATCACCTCGACCGGCGTGACGGGGTCGGCCGTGGCGCCGGGGGCGGGGAGGGCGATCAGTGCCATGGCGAGCGCGGAACTCGCGAGCAGGGCGTTCCTGACGAAGGCAGGGCGCATGGACTCTCCAATGAGGGGTTCAAGATCGGAGATTGCCGCCGCAGTGAATCATGAAAGCGAGGAACTGGATGTCCGAAATGTCATGAAACGGACGCGTCATCTGATTCTTGGTACTTGTCAAAAAATTTTCACATTGTTTAGATGGATTTGCGATCTTGGCTGGTGTGGGCGTGTTTGCTGTCGCTTGGGGATTACGCGGCGCCCTGACACAATGCGGGGGTGGCTGTCGAGGCGAGTTCACCCCCGGCGTCGCGGTCGCGTGATCTTCGCCATGCCGGGCTCGTCCTCGCGGTGGCCGCCGTCTTCGGCGCCTTGGGCGCGGCGATCGCCTATCACGGCGGCGATGCGCCGGACGCTTACCTCATCGCCGAGTCGTTCTGGTCGCGCTTCGCGTATTTCCTGGTCGCGGTCGCCTGCGGACGATCCGCGTCCCGATTCCGCCAGGCGATGGCCGCGGCGCTCGTCCTGGCCTTCGGCGGGTACGCCGCCGGAGTGGCCGTCAACCTGGTCCGGGGACTGGCCTTTCCCTTCGGCATGACCGGCTACGACGCCGGGGAGATCGTCTACTTCGTGCTCAAGGTCGTCGTCTTACCGCTCGCCGGAGTCGTGTTGGCCTTCCTGACGCGACGAGAGGATCTCCGTGGGGATCTGGCGCTCGCCCTTCTCCTGCAGGGCCAGTCGATCCCCGCGGTGCTGTCGCTTCAGCTGTGGCTTCAGGGTCTGTTCACCCGCGAGAGCGGTGAATGCTGTGTGACGGTCGAATGGGGCTATCCCTGGCAGGACTGGGCGGGCCTGGCTCTGGCCCTGGTGCTCGTGGTGCTCCTGCGGCCCACGCCACCGGCGCGGCTTCGATCCCTCGCCGTCACGGTCGCGCTGACGGCGCTACTGGCCGGTCTGGGAAGGCTTCAGGGCCTTATGTGAACACGGCCCGCGCCAGCCGGGCCCGATGCGCCTCCGGCGGCCCGAAGAGCTGGGCGTCCGACGTCGCCCGCTTGAAGTACCGATGGGCGTCGTGCTCCCACGTCACCCCGATGCCGCCGTGCACCTGGATGTTCTCGCCGGCCGTGCTCAGATATGCCTCGGTGCAGTACGAGCCCGCCATCGCGGCGTGGACGGACAGTTCCTCCGCGCTCGCCTCGGCGGCGGCATAGGCGGCCGAGCGGGCGGACTCGACCTTGAGCAGCATGTCCGCCAGCTTGTGCTTGATCGCCTGGAACGAGCCGATGGGCCGTCCGAACTGGTGGCGCCTCTTGGCGTACTCGGCCGCCGACTCCAGGCAGCGGGCCGCCCCGCCCGCCTGCTCGGCGGACAGCCCGGCGATGCCGAGGTCCCGCACCCGGGCGGCCGCCCGCCCGTCGCCGAGCCGTCGTACGGGCGCCTCGTCGAAGGTCAGCTCCGCCAGTGGCCGGGTCGGGTCCAGGGTGACGTACGACCGGCGCGCCGACGGCTCGGCCTCCACCAGGGCTCCGTCGACGTAGACGAGCACGACGTGGCTCTCCACGCTGTCCATGACGGGGCCGTCCATGATTCGGCCGTCCATGACGTACGGCGCAAGCCCGCTGAGCCGGTCGCCGTCCAGTGAGAGGTCCGCGTCGTCGGGGAAGATCACGGTGGCCGTCGTGGTCCCTTCGGCGATCGCCGGCAGCAGCCGCTCCCGCGCCTCGGGGTCACCCGACTCCAGGATCGCTGAGGCCGCCAGCACGACCGTGGACAAGTAGGGGAGGGGCGACAGCGCTCGGCCGATCTCCTCGCAGACGATCGCCACCTCGGGGAACCCGCATCCGGCTCCGCCGTACTCCTCGGGGATGGCCAGCCCGGCGGCGCCGAGCTCTCCGGCGAACCGCCGCCACGTGGCCCCGGTGGCCTCTCGGAGGAAGGTCCGGACGGCTTCGCGCATTGCCTCTCGCTCATCCACGCGGCGAGCATACCAAGCGGTCACTTGTTCCTTTATGTAAGCATGGCCGTTATGGGGGTTATTTGACATCCCTATAGACTGTTCGTGACTGGTGTAGTAACGAAAGATCGGATTACGGCCGAATGAACATCCCGTCCTGGTTCCCCCAGGAGGCCGCCGAGGAGACCTCGGAGGGAGACTTCGCCGCACTGGACCGGTGCGCGCGTCGCATCCAGGGCCACATGCTCGTCGCGCTACTCGCCGGCGTCGCGGTGGGCTTGGCCGGGACGCTGCTGTCCGGCGTCGCCTCCAGTCCTGTGCTCAGGATCGTGATGTCCGCTGTGCTGGTGAGCGCCGTCGCGGTGAGCGGCTACCTTTCCGCGGGATTGGGATGGGCACTGCTCAACAGCGCCCTCACGACCTTCGGCGCGGTTTTCCCGGGCCTGGTCATGAGCGTGAGCGGCGGGGACTTCATCGAAATCGCCGGCGGCGGAGTCGCCTTGGACGGCCTCCTCTTCCGGATGGTCGCCATAGGAGCGCTCGCGTATCTCGCCCGTTCACGCTCCCCGTGGGGCGACGTGGCCGCGGGCGGGCTCGCGCTGCTGTTCCTCACCGACATGGCCGAGAGCGCGAGCTCCAACGGAACGGTCAAGTGGCACGGCATGGTGACCTGGGACAGGGGCCCCGCCCTGCCGTGGCTCGCCGGTACGGCGCTCGTGCTCGGGCTGCTCTGCGTGGTCCTTTCGCGCCGGTCGTGGGCGGGCCGTACCCGCGCCGCGGGCGTCGCCGCGGTCCTGACCGCCGTGTACGCGCTGTAGAAGGTGTACAGCCTATAGAGGAGGCGAGACGCGTCCGCGAGTCGATAACCTTGGCTCACATCGTCTCTCTCGCGGTCTCTGTCGCGAGATCTCCAACGAGCAAGGAGTAGCCGTGCTGCTGCGTATGTCGACCCTGTTCCTGCGCACGCTGCGTGAGGATCCGGCGGACGCGGAAGTGCCGAGCCACAAGCTGCTCGTCCGCGCCGGATACGTCCGCCGCGTCGCCCCCGGCATCTACTCGTGGCTGCCGCTCGGCAAGATCGTCCTGGAGAACATCACGCGGGTGGTCCGCGAGGAGATGAACCGGATCGGCGCCCAGGAGGTGCTGTTCCCCGCGTTGCTGCCCCGCGACTACTACGAGGCCACCGGCCGGTGGACCGAGTACGGCGACACGCTCTTCCGCCTCAAGGACCGCAAGGGCGCCGACTACCTGCTCGGGCCCACCCATGAGGAGATGTTCACCGACATGGTCAAGGGGGAGTACTCCTCCTACAAGGACTACCCGGTGACTCTCTACCAGATCCAGACGAAGTACCGCGACGAGGCGCGTCCCCGGGCGGGCATCCTGCGCGGCCGGGAGTTCGTCATGAAGGACTCCTACTCCTTCGACCTCGACGACGACGGCCTCAAGCACTCCTACGAGACGCACCGAGAGGCCTACATCCGGATCTTCGACCGGCTCGGCATCGACTACCGCATCGTCTTCGCCATGTCAGGCGCGATGGGCGGCTCGGCGTCGGAGGAGTTCCTGGCACCCTGCGCCACCGGTGAGGACACGTTCGTGGCCTGCCACAACTGCGGCTACGCGGCCAACGCCGAGGCCGTCGTCACCCCCGCGCCGCCGGCCGTCACGACCGGCCACCCCGCGCTCGAGGTGCTCGACACGCCAGACACGCCCACCATCGAGTCGCTGGTCAACTACGTCAACGAGCACCACGGCCTGCGGATCACCGCCGCCGACACGCTGAAGAACGTCGTGGTCAAGGTCCGCACGCCGGGATCCGACAAGGCCGAGACGCTCATCATCGGCGTGCCCGGCGACCGGGAGGTCGACTTCAAGCGCCTGGAGGCGGCGGTCTCACCCGGCGTCCCCGAGATCTTCGAGGCGGAGGACTTCGTCCGGCATCCCGGCCTGGTTCGCGGATACATCGGCCCGCAGGTCCTCAAGTCGCTCGGCATCCGCTATCTCGTCGACCCCCGCGTGGTCGACGGCTCGGCCTGGGTGACCGGGGCCAACGAGCCCGGCAAGCACGCCGCGCACGTGGTCGCGGGCCGCGACTTCGAGGCCGACGGCACGATCGAGGCGGCCGACGTCCGGGCCGGGGACTCCTGCCCCCGATGCGGCCACCCGCTGTCGATCGACCGCGGCATCGAGATCGGCCACATCTTCCAGCTCGGCCGCAAGTACGCCGACGCCGCCGGGCTCGACGCGCTCGGGCCGGACGGCAAGCCGATCCGGATCACTATGGGCTCCTACGGCGTCGGCGTCTCACGCGCGGTCGCCGTGCTGGCCGAGCAGCGCCACGACGAGCTGGGCCTGGTGTGGCCGCGCGAGGTGGCCCCGGCCGACGTGCACATCGTCGGCACCGGCAAGGAGAACCAGATCGACGTGGCCACCCAGCTCGCCGAGGAGCTGGAGTCGCGCGGCCTTCGCGTCCTGGTGGACGACCGCGCGGGCGTGTCCCCCGGCGTGAAGTTCAAGGACTCGGAGTTGCTCGGCCTGCCGACCGTGCTGATCGTCGGTCGCGGGCTCGCCCAGGGCGTCGTGGAGCTGCGCGACCGCGTGACCGGGACCAAGGAGGAGATCCCGCTCGCCGAGGCCTTGGACCGGGTCCTGGCGGCCTGCCAGGCCTGATCGTGGCGCCCCCAGGGCCCATCTCATTGCCTGCCGACGGGCTTCTCGACCAGCGATGAAGGGTCGAGCGACGGAGTGGGATCGAGGGACGGGGTGGCGTCGAACGCCGGCGTGGGGCCGGCGGTCGCCGTGGGTGACGCCCCGGGCCCGGGCATGCCGGGGAATGCGGTGATCGCGGGCCGCCAGCCGTACGCGCGGGTCGCGCATTCCTGGGCGGCGAGGGCGGCGAGGCGCCGCAGCGACGCGTCCGGGTCGGCGGCCAGCTCCAGATAGGCGGTGGTGAGCCGCTCCTCGACCAGCACGGCGAGGCGGACGGCGTCAGAGGCCGTCATGACCTCGAACGGCAACCGGTAGGTCGGCCCGGGTTCCGACGGAGTGCCGCCCCGCTGCGCGATCAGCGCGCGGAGCTGGTCGCGCCGGGCCCGGTGGGCGTCGAACCCGATCGAGGCACGGGCGCGGAGCCTGCCCGTCGTCTTCCCGCCGACCACCCCGTAGGCGTACACGGCGGCGTGCTCGGCGGCCAGGGCCTTGGCGAGCGCGTCAGTCACAGTCAATCACGCAGCCTCCCCAGCGCGACGACGTGTACGGCCTCGCAGGCGCCGATGCCGGCCAGGAGCTGGGCGAGCGCGGGAGAGACGCCCGCCGTCTGGGCCGGCCGCTCGGCCGCCGCCCGGCGCTCCGCGTCGCGCAGCCGGCCGACGGACACCGCCGAGCCGGAGGCTTGCGACGGGGAACCGGAGGCTACCGAAGGGGAAGGCGAGGGGCTCGGCGCGGCGTCCCGGGGAAGCAGCTTGCGCAGTGCGGCGAGATGGGCGACATGACGCTGGCGGAACTGCTCCAGCGTGGTGGCCCGCCTGGCGTCCGACAGCGCCGCCCGCTGGTAGAGCGCGATCATCTGCTCCTTGGCCGCGATCAGGGAGATCAACAGCACGGTCTGAGGATCCGGCGGATTGGCGGCACGGGTCTTCTCGGAGCCTTGACCCGTGCGGGACGAGCAGCCGGAAACGGCCAGCCCGGCCGCGGCCGTGCCCAGCAGGGCACGCCTCGTCATCCGGGCCCCGCTCGTCTGTTCCACGACATAGCATCGTACGGCGCGTCGCCCAGTGGTCATCGCTTCTGGCGATCATCGCGCTCGTGTCGGCTCGCCGCCCGGGTGTGGCGCTATTTCCGTCCCGCGTTGTCGATAGGCTGTTGGCACATCGGGCGAGGTACGCCAGTGAATGGGAGGTCGGCATGGGCAACGACGCTCGACGCGACCGCCTCGTGGAGCTTCTCGGCCCGGTGGTCGACGCCGAGGGGCTCGACCTGGAGGATGTGACGATCACTCCGGCGGGCAAACGGCGGCTGGTGCGGGTTGTGGTGGACCGCGACGGCGGGGTGAGCCTCGACGACGTGGCCGACGTCAGCCAGTCGATCTCGAAGGAGCTTGACGACAGTGACGTTCTGGGCGGCAGTCCGTACGTCCTGGAGGTCAGCTCGCCGGGAGTCGACCGGCCGCTCACCGAGCCGCGCCACTGGCGGCGTGCCAAGGGCAGGCTGGTCAAGGCCGAGCTGCGGGACGGCACCTCGGCCGAGGGGCGTGTGACGGGCGCGGACGAGTCCGGCGTGGAGCTGGACGGGACGCGCCACCTCGCGTTCGCCGAGTTGCTCCGAGGCCGGGTGCAGGTCGAGTTCAACCGGGCCGACGACGACTCCGACGACGGCTCCGACGACGACTCCGAGGAAGACGCAGACGATGTCTTCGACGACGACTTCGACGATTCGGACGACCACGCGGACGGCCAGACCGGCGGTCGCGCCGGCGGCCACATTGGCGGCCACAATGGTGACGCGGACATCGACGGCCGCACCGACGACATTGACGACGAGGGCTAAGGGGGAGCCTTGTGGACATTGACATGAGCGTCCTGCGCAGCCTGGAGCGGGAGAAGGACATCTCCTTCGACCTGGTCGTCAAGGCGATCGAGGACGCACTACTGATCGCGTACTTCCGCACCGAGGGCGCGGCGCAGAAGGCCCGCGCCGAGCTGGACCGGCTGTCGGGGCACGTGAGCATCTGGGCGGCCGAGCTCGACGAGACCGGCGAGGTCGTCAGGGAGTACGACGACACCCCGGGCAACTTCAGCCGGATCGCGGCCACGACGGCCAAGCAGGTCATCCTCCAGCAGTTGCGCGACGCGGAAGACGAGATCAACTTCGGCGAGTTCGCGAGTCGCGAGGGCGAGCTGGTCGCCGGGATCATCCAGCAGGGCAAGGATCCCAGGGTCGTGCTGGTCGACCTCGGCAAGATCGAGGCGATCCTCCCGCACAACGAGCAGGTCCCCGGTGAGGACTATGTCCACGGCGAGCGCATCCGCTGCTACGTCGTGCAGGTGAAGAAGGGGCCGAAGGGCCCCTCCGTGACGCTGTCGCGCACGCACCCCAACCTGGTGAAGAAGCTGTTCGCGCTGGAGGTGCCCGAGATCGCCGACGGCACCGTGGAGATCGCTGCCATCGCCCGCGAGGCGGGGCATCGAACGAAGATCGCCGTCAGGTCCCGCAAGCCGGGGGTCAACGCCAAGGGCGCGTGCATCGGGCCCATGGGCTCCCGCGTGCGGAACGTGATGACCGAGCTGCACGGCGAGAAGATCGACATCATCGACTGGTCGGACGATCCGGCCGAGTTCGTCGGGAATGCGCTCTCACCTGCGCGTGTTTCCCGAGTCGAGGTGATCGACCTGGACGGCCGCGTCGCCCGGGTCACCGTGCCCGATTACCAGTTGTCCCTGGCCATCGGCAAAGAAGGGCAGAATGCCCGGCTCGCCGCGCGTCTGACCGGATGGCGCATCGACATCCGGCCGGACACTCAGGAGGCACCGGCCGATCCCGCAGATGCGTCGGCAAGGTAAGCTGGAACACGGTGGCCAGGCAGCCCCGCTCAGAACGTGTGTGGGCTGTCGGGTTCGCACGGTAAAGTCCGAGTTGCTCCGCCTGGTAGTGATCGAGGGCGTCATCGTCCCCGACCTGCGAGGACGGCTACCAGGGCGTGGTGCTTCACTGCATCCGTCCCTGCGCTGTCTGGAGCTCGCCGAACGCCGCCGGGCGTTTCCTCGCGCGTTTCGCGCCGAGGGGGCGCTCGACGTTGCGTGTCTGCGGGCTCACCTGGAGGGGCTTGACTCGGAGTAAGTCCGGGTGAATGGTTACCACTGCTGTTCTCACAGCCGGTATCGGCATGAGATCAGGCAGCATTGGCCCCAGTATTCGGCCTGGGGCCGCGCACGAAGAAACTGTCATGTAGGACGCCGAGTTGATGGGCGGAGTCAGATTGCTATGAGCGCCTGATGAGCACGCGGCGATGAGTACGTCCAGGTAGCGACGGTCCGGCGGCACTGCTAGCCTCCCGGGCCGAGTTAGGGAGTGCAGTGGCGAAGGTCCGGGTATACGAACTCGCCAAGGAGTTCGGAGTCGAGAGCAAGGTCGTGATGGCCAAGCTCACCGAAATGGGCGAGTTCGTGAGGTCGGCGTCTTCAACGATAGAGGCGCCGGTCGTCCGCAAACTTACAGAGGCGTTCGGCAAGGGCGACGCCTCCAGGGGTGGCGGTAAGCCGTCTCCCCGTCCGGCGCAGCCGAGGCCTGCGCCGAGGCCGGCAGAGAGCCTGGCCAGTGGTGGCGCCGCACCGGCGCCCGTTTCCCCGTCCGCCGACGCGGCCAGGCCGGCCCCGAAGCCGGGTCCGCGGCCCGCTCCGCGTCCGGTTCCGATGCCGCATCCGGCCCCGCCGGTCGCTCAGCCCGAGGCGGCGCGGCCCGAGGCCGCCCCTCCGCAGGCTCCGCGTCCGGAGGCGGCCCGTCCCGAGTCCCGTCAGGAGGCTCCGCGTTCCGACGCGGGTCGTCCCGCGGCCTCCGGCCCCCGTCCGGGGCCAGGCGCGCCGAAGCCCGGCCCCCGGCCGGCCCCGCGTCCGGCGTCCGCGCCGGGTGCGCCCGCCGGCCCGTCTGGTGGGGCTCCGCGTCCGGGTGCTCCCAAGCCGGGTCCCCGTGGCCCGCGTCCGGGTAACAACCCGTTCTCTTCCAACGCCAGCGGCATGGGACAGCGCCCGGCGCGTCCCGGCAGCCGTGACGGCGCCGAGCGCCCGGACCGTGGCGACCGGCCCGACCGCGGCGACCGCGGCGACCGTGGTCCCCGCGAGCCGCGCCGCGACGGTGCGCGTGACGGCGCCATGCCGCGTCCGCCGGGTGCCCGTGCGGGTGCTCCGGGTGCGGGTGGTCCGCGTCCCGGCCCCGGCGGCCCGCGTCCCGGCCCCGGTGCGGGCGGTCCTCGCCCGGGTCCCGGCGCCGGTGGCCCGCGTCCCGGTGGTCCGCGTCCCAACCCGATGATGATGCCGCAGGGCCGGCCGGCCGGTCCGGGTGGCGGCGCCGGCGGTGGCCGCCCCGGTGGCGGTGGTGGCCGTCCCGGTCCCGGTGGCGGCGGTGGCCGTCCCGGCGGCGGTGGCGGACGTCCGGGCGGTGGCGGCTTCGGCGGTCCCCGCACGGGTGCCGCGGGCACCGGCCGTCCCGGCGGCGCCGGTGGCGGTCCCGGCACGGGCGGCGGCGGTTTCGCCGGTCGTCCGGGTGGCGGCGGCCGCGGCCGTGGCGGCGGTACGGCGGGAGCCTTCGGGCGTCCCGGTGGCCGTCCGACTCGCGGCCGCAAGTCGAAGCGTCAGAGGCGCCAGGAGTTCGACAACATGCAGGCGCCGGCGATCGGCGGCGTGCAGGCTCCGCGTGGCGGCGGTCAGACGATCCGCCTCCCGCGCGGCGCGTCCCTGTCGGACTTCGCCGACCGGATCGGCGCGAACCCCGCCTCGCTCGTGCAGATCATGCTGCACCTCGGCGAGATGGTGACCGCGACCCAGTCGGTCAACGAGGAGACCCTGCAGCTGCTCGGCGCCGAGCTCGACTACGTCATCCAGGTCGTCAGCCCGGAGGAGGAGGACCGAGAGCTCCTCGAGTCCTTCAAGATCGAGTTCGGTGAGGACGAGGGTGACGAGGCCGACCTCGCGCCGCGTCCGCCGGTCGTGACCGTCATGGGTCACGTCGACCACGGTAAGACGAAGCTGCTCGACGCGATCCGGCACACCAACGTCGTGGCCCGCGAGGCCGGCGGCATCACCCAGCACATCGGCGCCTACCAGGTGTCGACCGTGCACGAGGGTGAGCAGCGCAAGATCACCTTCATCGACACCCCGGGTCACGAGGCGTTCACCGCCATGCGTGCCCGTGGCGCCCAGGCGACCGACATCGCGGTGCTCGTGGTGGCGGCCGACGACGGTGTGAAGCCGCAGACCATCGAGGCGCTCAACCACGCCCAGGCGGCCGACGTGCCGATCGTGGTCGCGGTGAACAAGATCGACAAGGAGGGTGCGGACCCGACCAAGGTCCGGGCCCAGCTGACCGAGTACGGCCTGGTGGCCGAGGAGTTCGGTGGCTCCACGATGTTCGTGGACATCTCCGCCAAGCAGAACACGGGCATCGACAACCTGCTCGAGGCCATCCTGCTGACCGCGGACGCCGAGCTCGACCTCCGGGCGAACCCGGACATGGACGCCCAGGGTCTGGCCATTGAGGCGCACCTCGACAAGGGGCGTGGCCCGGTGGCGACCGTGCTCGTGCAGCGCGGCACCCTGCGGGTCGGCGACTCGATCGTCTGTGGCGAGGCCTTCGGCCGTGTCCGGGCGATGCTGGACGACAACGGTGACACGGTCGAAGAGGCCGACCCGTCGCGTCCGGTCCTGGTGCTGGGCCTGACCGCGGTTCCGCGGGCCGGTGACAACTTCATCGTCGTCACCGACGACCGGATGGCACGCCAGATCGCCCAGCAGCGGGCGGCCCGGCAGCGCATCGCCGACATGGCCAAGTCCGGCCGCCGGCGCACGCTCGAGGAGCTGTTCAAGGACCTCGAGAAGGGCCAGGTCGACGAGCTCAAGCTCATCATCAAGGGTGACGTTTCCGGTTCGGTGGAAGCCCTGGAGGACGCGCTGCTCAAGATCGACGTGGGCGACGAGGTCAACCTCCGGGTTCTGCACCGCGCCGTCGGTGCGATCACCGAGTACGACGTCAACCTGGCGATCGCGGACGACAACGCCGTCATCATCGGCTTCAACGTGCGCCCGGAGGTCCGGGCCCGCGACCTGGCCGAGCGCGAGGGCGTCGACATCCGCTACTACTCGGTCATCTACCAGGCGATCGAGGAGATCGAGGCGGCCCTCAAGGGCATGCTGAAGCCGGAGTTCGAGGAGGTCCGGACCGGCACCGCCGAGGTCCGCGAGGTCTTCAAGGTCCCGAAGATCGGCAACATCGCCGGTGCTCTGGTCCGCTCGGGCACGATCACCCGCAACAGCAAGGCCCGCATCATCCGCGACGGTGTCGTCGTGGCCGACAACCTGACCGTCTCGTCGCTGCGCCGCTTCAAGGACGACGCGACCGAGGTCCGCGAGGGCTTCGAGTGCGGTATCGGTGTCGGGTACAACGACATCAAGATCGATGACGTCATCGAGACGTTCGAGATGCAGGAGAAGCCGCGCGCCTGACGTGTCGTGCCGCCGCCCCCGTCCGGGGGCGGCGGCCGAACGTCGGCATGTGGTGACACTTCCATGTATGTCGGTGCCCTTACTTTGGACATCCTGCTCGGCGACGTGCATTCGCTGAAGCAGAAGCGCTCCGTGGTCCGCCCGCTCATCGCCGAGGTGCAGCGGCGGTTCCCCGGTATCGCCGTGGCCGAGACCGGCCACCTGGATCTGCACCGTCGCGCGGAGATCGGCGTGGCCGTGGTGTCGGCCTCGGCGGTCAACTGCGACGAGGTGCTCGACGCGTGCGAGCGAGTGGTCGCCTTTCACCCCGAGATCGAGCTGCTGTCCGCGCGGCAGCGGATCTTCAACGACCACGAGGAATAGACGGCCGGGCCGGCGCGTCAGCCGTACATCGAACGAGGGAGCGTGAGCATGGACGCAGCGCGCGCCAGGAAGCTGGCCGACCGCATCCAGCAGGTGGTCGCCGAGATGCTCGAGCGGCGGATCAAGGATCCGCGGCTCGGGTTCGTGACGGTGACCGACGCCAGGATCACCGCCGATCTGGGTGACGCGACGGTCTTCTACACCGTCTTCGGCTCCGAGGCCGAGCGGGCGGACACCGCCGCCGCGCTGGAGAGCGCCAAGGGGATCATCCGGTCCGAGGTGGGACGGCAGACCGGCCTGCGGCACACGCCCACGCTCACGTTCGTCCACGACCCGCTGCCCGACAGCGCCCGCCATCTGGACGACCTGTTCGCCGTGGCCAGGGCGAAGGACGCGGAGATCGCCAAGAAGGCCGAGGGGGCGGAGTTCGCCGGGGACGCCGATCCCTACCGGTTCGAGGAGGATCTCGAGGGCGACGCGGCCGACCAGGACGGCGAGGGCGAGACGTCCGGCCGCGCGGGGCATCGCACGACGTGACCATGCGAGATGCGGGTCACGGTACGGCTGTCGCCGAGGCCGACTGGGAACGGGCAGCCGAGCTGGTCCGCCGGGCGGACTCGGTCGCGCTCGCCTGTCATGTGTCCCCCGACGGGGACGCGCTCGGGTCGATGCTGGGCTTCGGCCTGGCCCTCCGGGATACCGGGAAGAAGGTCGTCGCGTCCTTCGGGGACCGCGGTTTCGCCGTGCCCCGGCTGCTGCGGTTCCTGCCCGGTCAGGAGCTGCTGGTGGAGCCCTCGGCCTACCCGGCCGAGCCGCCCTTGATGATCACCTTTGACGCGTCCACGATGGACCGGCTCGGCCTGCTCATCCCCAACGCGGGCAAGGCCGGAGAGCTCGTCGTACTGGACCACCATGTGTCCAACACGGGCTTCGGATCGCTCCATCTCGTGGATCCCGCGGCCGCGTCGACCACGATGGTGACCGAAGAGCTGATCAACCGGCTCGGGCTCACGGTGGACGAAGACGTCGCCACCTGCCTTTACACCGGGCTGGTGACCGACACCGGGTCGTTCCGCTACTCGGCCACCACACCGGCCGCCCACGCCATGGCCGGGCGGCTGGTCGCCGCCGGGCTCAGGCCGGACGAGATCGCCCGCGAGCTGTGGGACCGGTCGCCGTTCGCCTATCTGCGGGTGCTCGGCGCCGCCCTCGGCCGGGTCACGCTGGAGCCGTCGGAGGCCGGTGGCCGCGGGATCGTGTGGACCTATGTGACCCGTGCGGACCGGGCCGCCAACGCCCTGCCGTACGACGAGGTGGAAGGCGTGATCGACGTCGTCCGCCGGGTGGACGAGGCGGACGTGGCGGTGGTGCTGAAGGAGGGCGACGACGGTGTGTGGAACGTCTCGACGCGCTCCAAGGGGGCCGTCGACGTGGGCGGGGCCTGCACCGCCCTCGGCGGTGGCGGCCACCGCAGCGCGGCCGGCTTCTCGTCCCGGACCTCTCCCGAGGAGACGATGGCGTCCCTCCGCCCCCTCCTGCGCCAACCCTCGCCGTGATCATGCACAGGTTCCCCGGAACACCGCATGACCTGCCGAGACCTGCGGCGTGATCATGCGCGTATTCCTCGGAAACCTGTGTGACCTGCGTATCCTCGTTTCGTGACCATGCATTGGACCTGTCATGAGTACGGCTAGGCCCCGGCGGACCCCTCCGCCGAACGGGCTCATCATCGTGGACAAGCCCGCCGACTGGACATCGCACGACGTGGTCGGCAAGATGCGCGGCATCGCCGGGACGCGCAAGGTCGGCCACGCCGGCACGCTCGACCCGATGGCCACCGGGGTCCTCGTCATCGGCGTGGAGAAGGCCACCCGCCTCCTCGGGCATCTCGCGCTGACGGAGAAGGTCTACGAGGCCACGATCCGGCTCGGCGTCACGACCAACACCGACGACGCCGAGGGCGAGGTCACCGCGACCACCCCCGCCGGGCACGTCGCGGACGAGGACGTGCACAAGGGGATCGCCGCGCTCACCGGTCCGATCATGCAGGTTCCGCCGCAGGTCAGCGCCATCAAGGTGAACGGCGAGCGGGCCTACAAGCGGGCCCGCGCCGGCGAGGAGGTGGAGCTCGCGGCCCGTCCCGTCACGATCCACGCCTTCGAGGTCACGGGCATCCGCCGACCGGCGGACGCGGGGGACGTTCTGGGCGACGGGAACGTTCTGGACGTCGTGGACGTCGACGCGACGATCACCTGCTCCAGCGGGACCTACATCCGGGCGCTGGCCCGCGACCTCGGCGCCGCGCTCGGCGTCGGCGGCCACCTCACCGCCCTGCGCCGCACCAGGGTCGGGCCGTACGGCATCGAGTCGGCCCGCACGATCGAGGAGCTCGCCCGTGAGTGCGTGATCCTTCCGATGGCCGACGCCGTCGCCGCCGCGTTCCCGCGCAGGGACGTGACGGAGGAGGAGGCGCGCCTGGTGGCGCATGGCGGCCGGCTCCCCGCGGCCGGGCTCGGCCCCGGGCCGGTCGGCGTGTTCGGCCCCGACGGGACGCTGCTCGCGCTCGTCGAGGAACGCGGAGGCGCGGCCAGGCCCCTCGCGGTGTTCGTGGCATAGTCCAGCGGCATTCGGGTGGGGCTGGTTCCCGCGATGGCGGCCCGGCATGGCAGGCTTGTCTACTGCTGGCAAGCCGTACAGGAATCGAGGTCGAGGTGCAGGGCTGGCACGGACTGGACGACGTGCCCGAGGACTGGGGCAGGTCCGTCGTCACGATCGGCGTCTTCGACGGAGTGCACCACGGTCACCAGCAGATGGTGGCCCGCGCGGTCGAGCTGGCCCGCGAACTCGGGGTTCCCTCGGTCGCCGTCACCTTCGATCCCCATCCCGACGAGGTCGTGCGGCCGGGGAGTCATCCGCCGCAGCTGACCAGCCCGCGCCGCCGGACCGAGCTGCTCTCGGCGCTGGGCGTGGACGCGGTGTGCGTCCTGCCGTTCACGCTGGAGTTCTCCCGGATGTCGCCGGACGAGTTCGTGCAGACGGCGCTGGTCGACCGGCTGCACGCGGCCGGGGTCGTGGTGGGGGAGAACTTCCGGTTCGGCCACAAGGCCTCCGGCGATCTGGAGACGTTGCGGGAGCTGGGCGAGAAGTACGACTTCGTGGCGGTGGGCGTTCCGCTGGTGAGCAACGGCGAGGCGATCTCGTCCACGCTGATCCGTGAGCGGCTGGCCGCCGGCGACGTCGCGGGGGCCGCCGAGGCGCTGGGCCGCCCGTACCGCGTCGAGGGCGTGGTCGTCCGGGGCCACCAGCGCGGTCGCGCGCTGGGGTTCCCCACGGCCAATGTCGAGTCGCCGCAGCACACCGCGATCCCCGCCGACGGTGTCTACGCCGGATGGCTGCAGTGCACCCAGGCGCCCTCGCCGTACGAGGGGCAGCGGTGGCCCGCGGCCATCTCCATCGGGACGAACCCGACCTTCGAGGGGGTGGAGCGCACGGTCGAGGCGTACGCCCTGGACCGGGACGACCTCGATCTCTACGGGGCGCACGTCGCGGTCGACTTCTCCGAGCGGCTCCGCGACACGCTCAAGTTCGACTCGATCGACGCTCTGATCGAGCAGATGCACACGGACGTGGCCGAGGCCCGCCGTCTCACCGGCGAAGGCGGGCCCGCCGTCTGACGGAATTGTGCGGGTCGCTGAGCTGCGGTGGTAGCCTTGCATGTCGGCCATATTCAGGTGGCGCTCAGCGCCATCCGGCTGGCCTGTCACGGCGACTGTAGGCACGCACGGTCGTTCGCGGGCTTGGAAGCGTTCCGCGTGCCTCCCATGAGAAGGAGAAGCAGTGTCGCTCGACACCGCCACCACGAAGGCCATCGTCACCGAGTACGGCACCGCCGAGGGTGACACCGGATCGCCGGAGGTCCAGATCGCGCTGCTCAGCAAGCGCATCAGCGACCTCACGGAGCACCTGAAGACCCACAAGCACGACCACCACAGCCGTCGTGGTCTGCTCCTGCTGGTCGGCCGCCGTCGCCGGCTGCTGAAGTACCTGCAGGCGAAGGACATCACGCGCTACCGGTCGCTGATCGAGCGGCTCGGCCTGCGCCGATAGTGCGGAAAGGAGCGGCGGTCCTCGCCGCTCCTTTCTCTTGGCCCGGCGAGTCGCCGATCAAGCGGCCGGGGCGCCGAGCAAACTTAATAGCCGACAACTGAATAGCCGACAGGGAGAGGAAGCCGGAAGGCCGACTCGACCCGACAGACAAGTGCCCCGCGTCCGCAAGCAAGCAGCACGCGCGATCCCGCGGCGTGAGAGGGCCGGTCCTCGGTAGTGGCCCCCGGTCAGCACGGCGACAGCCGTACAGACGGAACCGGGCGCTTCGATCGAAGACCGGCACTGCACCTGAACGGGGAGCCCGGCAGACGAGGACGCGGGAGACCGACCCGAGAAGGAGGTCCCCCGTGGAGGGTGTCCACAGCACGGAAGCCGTGATCGACAACGGCTCTTTCGGCACGCGCACGATCCGGTTCGAGACCGGTCGCCTCGCGCGGCAGGCGGCGGGAAGCGCCGTCGTCTACCTGGACGACGAGACGATGGTCCTGTCCGCCACCACAGCGTCCAAGCATCCCAAGGAGAGCCTGGACTTCTTCCCGCTCACCGTGGACGTCGAGGAGCGGATGTACGCGGCGGGCCGGATCCCCGGCTCGTTCTTCCGCCGTGAGGGCCGGCCGTCGGAGGACGCGATCCTCACCTGCCGCCTGATCGACCGTCCGCTGCGCCCCTCGTTCGTCAAGGGCCTGCGCAACGAGGTCCAGGTGGTCGCGACGGTCATGTCGCTGCACCCCGAGCACCTGTACGACGTGGTCGCGATCAACGCGGCCAGCCTGTCGACCCAGCTCGCCGGGCTGCCGTTCTCCGGCCCGATCGGCGGCGTCCGCGTCGCGCTGATCGAGGGCCAGTGGGTCGCGTTCCCGACTCACTCCGAGCTGGAGAACGCGACGTTCGACATGGTCGTCGCGGGCCGCGTCCTGGCCGATGGCGACGTCGCGATCATGATGGTCGAGGCCGAGTCGACCCGCGACACGCTCAAGCTCGTCGCCGAGGGGGCCGTCGCGCCCACCGAGGAGACCGTGGCGCAGGGCCTCGAGGCCGCCAAGCCGTTCATCAAGGTGCTCTGCGAGGCTCAGGCCAAGGTCGCCCAGGTCGCCGCCAAGGAGACCGCCGAGTATCCGATCTTCCTCGACTACCAGGACGACGTCCTGGAGGCGATCACCGCCGCGGTCAAGAGCGAGCTCGCCTCGGCGCTGACCATTGCCGGCAAGCAGGAGCGGGAGCTCGAGATCGAGCGGGTCAAGGCGCTGGCCGCCGAGAAGCTGCTCCCCGACTTCGAGGGCCGCGAGAAGGAGATCGGCGCGGCGTTCCGGTCGCTGACCAAGAAGCTGATGCGCGAGCGCGTCATCAGCGAGGGCGTCCGCATCGACGGCCGTGGCCCCAAGGACATCCGGCAGCTCAACGCCGAGGTCCACGTGGTGCCGCGGGTGCACGGCTCGGCCCTGTTCGAGCGCGGCGAGACCCAGATCCTGGGCATCACCACGCTGAACATGCTGCGCATGGAGCAGATGATCGACACGCTCAACCCCGAGCGGACCAAGCGGTACATGCACAACTACAACTTCCCGCCGTACTCCACCGGTGAGACGGGCCGCGTGGGCTCGCCGAAGCGGCGCGAGATCGGCCACGGCGCGCTGGCGGAGCGGGCGCTCATTCCCGTGCTGCCGTCGCGTGAGGAGTTCCCGTACGCCATCCGCCAGGTGTCGGAGGCGCTCGGCTCGAACGGCTCGACCTCGATGGGGTCGGTCTGCGCCTCCACGATGGCGCTGCTCGACGCGGGTGTCCCGCTCAAGGAGATGGTGGCCGGCATCGCGATGGGCCTCATCGGCGAGGGCGACCAGTACGTCACGCTGACCGACATCCTCGGCGCCGAGGACGCCATGGGCGACATGGACTTCAAGGTCGCCGGCACCAAGGACGTCATCACTGCTCTGCAGCTCGACACCAAGCTGGACGGCATCCCGGCCAGCGTGCTCGCCGCCGCGCTCAAGCAGGCGAGGGGCGCCCGGCTGGCGATCCTCGACGTGATGCAGGAGGCCATCGACTCCCCGGCGGAGATGAACCCGACGGCGCCGCGCATCATCACGATCAAGGTCCCGGTTGACAAGATCGGCGAGGTCATCGGCCCGAAGGGCAAGATGATCAACCAGATCCAGGACGACACCGGCGCCGAGATCACCATCGAGGACGACGGCACGATCTACATCGGCGCGACCGACGGCCCGTCCGCGGAGGCGGCCCGGTCCGTGATCAACGGCATCGCGAACCCGCACATGCCGGAGGTCGGCGAGCGCTACCTGGGCACGGTCGTCAAGATCGCCGCTTTCGGCGCGTTCGTGTCGCTGCTGCCCGGCAAGGACGGCCTGCTGCACGTCTCCCAGATCCGCAAGCTGCACGGCGGAAAGCGGATCGAGAACGTCGAGGACGTCATGAACGTCGGCGAGAAGATCCAGGTGGAGATCGCCGAGATCGACTCGCGCGGCAAGCTCTCCCTGGTCCCGGTGGAGGTCGTGGAGAAGGAGGCGGCCGAGAAGGCCGCCGCCGGCGACGGCGGCGAGGGATCGGCCGCCGCATCCGCCTCGCCCGCCGCGGCCGCCTCGTCCGACGAGGCGTCCGCGCCCAAGGAGGAGCAGCGGTCCGAGAGGCCGCGCCGCAGCCGCACCCGCGGCGGACGGGATGACCGCAACTCGTGACGACCACGACTCTGTACCCCGGCAAGGACGGCGCGGGGGTCATCCGCCGCACCGTCCTCCCCGGTGGACTCCGGGTGGTGACCGAAACCATGCCGACCGTGCGCAGTGTCGCGGTCGGCATGTGGGTCGGCATCGGATCGCGTGACGAGGCCCCCGAGCACATGGGGGCCACCCACTTCCTCGAGCACCTGCTCTTCAAGGGCACGCCGACGAGGGACGCCATGGAGATCTCGGCGTCCATCGAGGGCATCGGCGGGGAGATCAACGCCTTTACCGCCAAGGAGTACACCTGCTACTACGCGCGGGTGCTCGACGAGGACCTGCCCCTCGCCATCGACGTGCTCGCCGACGTGGTGACCTCCTCCCTGATCACCGCCGAGGACGTGGAGTCCGAGCGCGGCGTGATCCTCGAGGAGATCGCCATGCACGACGACGACCCGTCCGACGTGGTGCACGAGCAGTTCTCGGCCGAGCTGTACGGCGACACGCCGATAGGGCGGCCGATCCTCGGCAACGAGGACTCGATCAACGCGCTCACCCGCGACCGGATCCTCGAGTACTACCAGCGCTACTACCAGCCGCCGCAGACCGTGGTGTCCGTGGCCGGCAACGTGAACCACGAGCGGGTGGTCGAGCTGGTGGCCACGGCGTACGAGCGGGCGGGCGCCCTCGGCGGCTCCGCGCAGCCGGCGCCGCCGCGTCTCGACGGGCCGGGGGTCGACGAGCGCTCCGGCGTCCGGGTCGTCGACCGGCCCACCGAGCAGGCCAACCTGGTGCTCGGCACGACCGGCGTCTCCCGCACCGACGAGCGCCGCTTCGCGCTGGGCGTCCTGAACGCGGCACTCGGCGGCGGCATGTCGTCGCGGCTGTTCCAGGAGATCCGGGAGAAGCGCGGCCTGGCCTACAGCGCGTACAGCTACACCTCCCAGTACGCCGACACCGGCCAGTTCGGGATCTACGTCGGCTGTCTGCCGTCGAAGATCGACGACGTGCTGAAGATCTGCCGTGACGAGGTCGCCAGGGTCGTCGCCGAGGGCATCACTCCCGACGAGATCGCCCGTGGCAAGGGCCAGATGCGCGGCGGGCTCGTGCTCGGGCTGGAGGACACCGGCTCGCGCATGTCCAGGATCGGCAAGAGCGAGCTCGTCTATGAGCAGCTCATGTCGGTCGACGAGGTGCTGGCCCGGATCGAGGCCGTCAACGCCGACGACCTCGCCGCGGTCGCCGCCGACATCCTCAACCGGCCGATGACGCTCGCGGTGATCGGTCCGTACGCGGACAAGGACTTCAGCTCCGCGATCACCTGAGCGAGCCTGGGAGACCTCCTGAGCGTATGGCAGAGCCGCGCGGTGCCGTTGAGGGCCGCGCGGCTTCCGCGTTATAGCCTTGGCCCGTGATTAAGGTCGGTGTTCTGGGCGCTCGCGGGCGCGTTGGCGTAGAAGTCTGCAAGGCCGTGCACGCGGCCGATGATCTGGAGCTCGTGGCGGCCGTCGACAAGGACGACCCCCTGGACTCGCTGGCGAACGCCGAGGTGGTGGTCGACTTCACCCACCCGGATGTGGTCATGGCCAACCTCGAGTGGTGCATCGGCCACGGCATCCACACGGTCGTCGGGACGACGGGGTTCGACGCGGAGCGGCTGGAGACGGTGCGGGGCTGGCTGGCCGCCAATCCCGGGACCAACTCGCTCATCGCCCCGAACTTCGGGATCGCGGCCGTGTTGATGATGCACTTCGCCCAGCAGGCGGCCAAGTACTTCGAGTCGGTCGAGATCGTCGAGTTGCACCACCCCCACAAGGCCGACGCGCCCTCGGGCACGGCCCGCCGTACGGCGGAGCTCGTCGCGGAGGCCCGCCGAAAGGCCGGGCTGGGCGTCTCTCCCGACGCGACCACGTCCGAGCTGGAAGGCGCCCGCGGCGCTTCCGTCGACGGCGTCCACGTGCATGCCGTACGGCTCGCCGGCCTGATCGCCCATCAGGAGGTGATCCTCGGTGGCGAGGGGGAGATCCTGACAATCCGGCATGACACCATGAACCGGTCGTCCTTCACTCCGGGCGTCCTTCTCGGCGTTCGCCGAGTTCGGGAGTTGGACGGCCTGACGGTTGGGCTTGACCGCCTCCTCGACCTATAAAAGTTATCCACAGGGGCGCGGTCTCTGCACGAGAGCATTGTTCGGTTGGTGCGAGCCCGCCGACCCTTCCGCCAAGGTAGTCGTGGGCCGTCGCGGGGCGGCCGAACGAACAACCTCCCGGAGGAGAAAGGCATGGTTACCATGGCCCCCATGGAGTTCGAGGATCGCGTCACCGCGCTTGAGATAGACGCGCAGTCGATCAAGATTCTCATCGGCGCCGTCGACTATAAGGTCGAGCGGGTCGACTACAAGGTCGAGCGGGTCCGCTACAAGGTCGAGCAGGTCAGGCTGGATGTGCAGCAACTGCACGGCATCAACACGCGCATGCTCCAGGTCCTGCGCGATGACATGTCCGATTTCCGTGCGGACGTCGGGTCCCGCTTCGCCGCCGTCGACTCCCGCTTCGCCGCTGTCGAGTCCCGCTTCGTCGCTGTCGACGCCCGCTTCGACGGGATGGATCGCCGGTTCGATGCGGTCGAGGGGCGTCTCGACGGGATGGATCGCCGGTTCGATGCGGTCGAGGGGCGTCTCGACGGCATGGACGCTCGGTTCGATGCGGTGGACGCGCGGTTCGATGAGGTGATCGCGCTCATCAAGGAGATGGTGGGCGGGCCGGCCCGGTCGGCAAGCCACTGACGATCGCGTAGGCCTCACCGTGTAAGCCGAATGGCTGCCGACCCGCGAGCGGCAGCCGTTTGTCCCTCAGAAGCCGAGCAATGTCAGAAGCTGAGGCCGAGGGCGAAGAGGGCGCCGAAGACGAGCTGGAGGCGGCCGGTCTGCTGCAGGGTGGCGATGAGCGCCGGGCCGGTCGCCCCCGAGTGGACGGCCTTCACCGGCGCGATCGCGAGGGGGAGCGCGAGCACGGTGAGGAAGGTGAACGGCCGCGCCGGCGCTAGGGCGAGCGCGACCACGAACGGCAGGAGCAGCGCGGCCGAGTAGAGCACCCGGGTACGGCTGTCGCCGAGGACGACGGCCAGCGTGCGCTTGCCGGACACTCCGTCGGTGCCGATGTCGCGCAGGTTGTTGACGACCAAGAGCGCGCAGATCAGGAGCCCCACGGAAATGGAGGCGGCGAGGGACAGCCAGCTCAGGCGCTCCAGTTGGACGAAGGTCGTGCCCTCCACCGCCACCGGGCCGAAGAACGTGAAGACCGCGATCTCACCCATGGCGCGGTAGCCGTACGGGCGGGAACCTCCGGTGTAGAACCAGGCGGCCAGGATGGACACGAGGCCGACCAGCAGCATCCACCACGCGCGTGTGGCGACGACGAGAACCAGACCGGCGACGGCGGCGGCGAGGAAGCAGATGAGCGCCGCGGCCAGCACTTCCTTCGGCTTGGCCGTGCCCGATCCGACCAGCCGCATCGGGCCCACCCTGTCCTTGTCGGTGCCCTTCACGCCGTCGCTGTAGTCGTTGGCGTAGTTCACCCCGATCTGCAGGGCAAGGGCCACGAAGAGCGCGACGAGGGCACGCCACCAGACGGCGCCGCCTTCGGAGATCGCCACCCCGGTGCCGACGGCCACCGGGACGACCGCGGCGGGGAGCGTGCGGGGGCGTGCGCCCGCCAACCACTGAGCCGGTGTGGCCACTTTCTACCTGCCTTTCGGGGGCGTGCGCACGAGCATGATCACGGACGAGGTGACCGCAGGTCACCGCGGTGATGTGGGAACGTGCGCATGATCACGCCCAGGATATGCGCACGTCACAGAGCGTCCGCCGGAAGGGGTGCATGATCACGGCGAAGGGGGGAGGGGTCAGCTGATGTCGGTGCTGAGGCGGACCATCCGGATGGGGCGGCCCATGTCGAGCACCCGCTCGGCCTCGTCCTCGCCCCAGCCGGCCGACTCCAGGAAGCCGAGCATCGGATGGTTGTCGGCGAACACCCATGTCACGACCGTGCTGTAGCCGTCCTCGCGGAGGTGGTCCACGGTGGCGTTGAGCAGGCGGCTGCCGTGGCCGCGCCGGATGTGGTTGGGGTCGACCAGCAGCGTGAGCAGTTCCGCCGTCGTGGCGGGACGCAGGTCGGGGTCCTCCGCCGGACCGTGCGAGGCGAGCCCCACCACCCGGTCGGACGCCCGGGACGCCGCGCTGGCCAGGATGCCACCCGGTCCGAGAGCGGCGAAGGCGTCGGTGTCGGGGACGACGCGCTCGACGGCCACGAGGACCCGGTGACGCGGGGTGGGCGGCGAGAGGATCGCCTCGTCCCATTGGCGCCGCCACATCTTCTCGGCCGCGGGCCCGGTCATCTGCTCCAGGGGGCCGGGAGGCAGGAAGTCGCGATAGGCGGTTTTCCACGCCCGGATCTGGGTGCTCGTCACCGCGTCGACGTCTTCGAGACGGGCAGTTCTAACACCCATTCGGCCGGCTCCTTTCTGTGCCTGTAACACCGTACTGGTCAGGATGGCCTGGCCGTACCTTCAGACTGGCGTCGTGCCCGATATGCCCGTGTTTTTGTTCGGTTTCCGCACACTCGCATGGAACACCAGGAGCGTGAACGGTTCTTTGACGAGTCGATGAACGCCCACTGACAGGTGTTCTCGACGCACACCTTGAGGCGTCGCCAGGTTCCGTCGGCGTGGGCGGCGGGGATAAGCGCCGCGATCCGCGCCAGCCCGGCCGCCACCCCGGACACGGCCGGCTCCAGCGTGGGCGTCCCTCCGGCGAGCGCGACCCGCATGGGAAGCGCCGCCAGCGCCGAGTCAAGCTCATCGGGGATCTCGTGGGGCACGCCGTCGTGGTTGTGGCGCAGGGCGCCGCGCAGCCCCTCACGAAGGTGGGTGGCGACGGTGAGGTCGCGGTCCATGGCGCGGTCGGCCTCGCCGATCAGGCCGCGCTCGCGCAGCCAGACGGTGAGCTCGGCCGGTGAGGCGAGGTCGTCGGCGTCGCCTTCGACGTCGTAGGTGTTCACGAAGTCGCGGAGCAGTTCCGCTGGGCCCGTCATGTGCTCCATCACCCCTCGCTCACCCTCTGTGACCACTGTACGGCAGTAGCGGGTTGCGAAATAACGACACCTGTGTAACCGTTTTAGTGGTGTCTTTACTTCCCTGGAGGAGCCATGCGCGTGAGTTACCTCGCTTACCTGGCGATGCGGGAGCGCGACCGCCGCGAGCGGCAGCGTGCCAGGACAACCGGCGACAAGAAGCGCCGGTAACCCTCTCTCAGCAGTCGATAACCCTCTCAGCAGTCTTCGAGGGCACGGGCGAGGCGGCGGACGCCGTCGTCGAGCTCCGCGAGGCCGGCCGCGGCGGTGTGCGTGAGCCGTAGCCGCGGCCCGGGAGGCTCGGACGGATAGTAGATCCGTCCCGGGCTCACCAGGACCCCCCTGAGCCGGGCCGCCTCTACGACGGCCTTCTCGTCCATGCCGGGCGGCAGCCGTACCCACACGTGGAGCCCGCCACGGGGGACGAGGTGGATCTCCGCGGCGGGGGCGTGCCGCGCGAGCCCCGCCAGCAGTGCCTCCTGACGGGTGGCGATCTCCTGCCGGACCGTGCCGAGGTGACGCCGCCAGGCCGGTGAGGTGACGAACTCCAGCGCCGTCTCCTGGAGCGGCCGGGCGACGAAGAACGACTCCACGACCTGGCTGGCCCGCAGCCGGTGCGCGGCCGGACCGCGCGCTATCAGGCCCGCTACACGCAGGCTGGGCGAGGAGATCTTGCTGAGCGACAGCACGTGGACCACCGTGCCGTGGGAGTCCATGGCCACCATCGGCGGCGGAACCGCCCGGGGGGTGAGATCGCGGGCCCCCAGATAGCGGGCATAGTCGTCCTCGATCACGAAGGCTCCGGCCGCCCGCGCGACCGCCAGCACCTGATCCCGCCGCTCGCGGGTGAGCGTCGCGCCGGTCGGGTTGTGCAACGTCGGCTGGCAGTAGAAGACCCGCGCGCCGGTCACCGCGAACGCCTCCGCCAGCAGGTCGGGCCGCACCCCGTCACGGTCCAGCGGTACGGCCGTCGCCCGCAGACCGGCGGCCTTGGCAGAGGCGAGCGCCCCCGGATACGTCGGAGTCTCCACCAGCACCGGCTCGCCGGGAGCCGCCAGCGCCCGGAACGCGTGCGTGAGCGCGGACTGGCCTCCACTGACCACGAGCACGTCGTTCTGCGTCACCGTGCCACCGGCGCCGCCCGCCTCGCCGGCGAACCACCTGCGCAGGTCCGACAGGCCGTTCAACGGTGGCAGGGCCCAGGCGTCCGGTCTCCGTACGGCTCTCGCCGCCGCCGCCGACAGCGCCTTCACCGGCCGGAGTTCGGGGTTGAGATAGCCGCCGGTCAATGGGACCACTCCCTCGCCGGGCTGGGCGAGCAGGCCGGCGACGTCCGCGTCATCCACCACCCGGTCTCCCAGGGCGACCGTCTGCCATGACGGGTCAGGCGCCTCGGCCACCGGATGCCGGACGGGGGCCACGAAGGCGCCGCTGCCCGGCCGGGTCACGACGCGCCCCTCGGCGGCGAGCTGGGCGATGGCCCGGGAGACCGTCACGGGGCTCACGCCGTGGCGGCGCATGAGCTCCCTGCTCGACGGCAGCCGGTCGCCCGGTCGTCCCCGATCCGCCTCTTCGCGGAGGATCCCGGCAAGACGGACGATACTGCTATCGTCATTCATGGAAACTGACAATAGCGCTATCGCGCCCAGGTCGATAGCGGCACCTTCCCTCACCCGCCGGCCCGCCTGGCGGGGCACCCTGCTCGCCGGAGTCGGAGTGCTGTCGTTCTCCGGCTCGTTTCCGGCCACCGTCTTCGCGATGCGCGGCTTCGACCCCTACCTGGTGGCCATCGGCCGGGCCGCGCTCGCGGCGCTCGCGGCCGTCGTCTGCTTGAAGGCCGCCGGAGCGCCGCTGCTGCCGCCACGGGCCCACCTCCGGTCGTACGGCCTGATCGCGCTCGGGGTCGTCTTCGGATTTCCGCTGTTCAGCGGGCTCGCCCTGCACAGTGGCGCGAGCACCGCGCACTCGGCCGTCGTCATCGGCCTGCTCCCCGCCGCGACGGCGGCCTTTGCCGTACTGCGGGCGGGAGAACGGCCGAGGCCCCTCTTCTGGGTCGCGTGCGCGGCGGGCGCGCTGTCCATCACGGTCTTCACCCTCACGCGGGGGAGCGGGCACTTCGCCGGAGCGGACCTGCTTCTCGTGCTGGCGCTGCTTTCGGCGGCCGTCGGCTACACCGAGGGCGGCCGGCTCGCCAGGGAGACCCCCGGCTGGCGGGTCATCTCGTACGCGCTGGTCGTCGCGGCCCCTGTCACCGTGCCCGCGACAGCCGTACTGGCCCTGGTGACGGACCCTCGGCCCAGCGGCGTGGCGGTGGCCGGGTTCGCGTACGTCGGCCTGATCTCGATGTTCCTCGGGTTCATCCCCTGGTACGCCGGGCTCGCGATGGGCGGCATCGCCCGCGCCGGGCAGGTTCAGCTGGCCCAGCCGCTCCTCACGCTGGCGTGGGCGTGGCTGCTGATGGGGGAGAGGTTCGGCGTGGCCACCATCGCGGCAGCTCTCGCCGTGCTGGTCTGCGTGGCCGCCACCCAGGCCAGCCGCCCAACCCCCGACCGCCCACGCCCCCGCGCGTGATCATGGTGTGATCATGCACAAGTTCCCCGATGCGGTCGCCGACCAGCGACACCCCCGCGCGTGATCATGCACACCTTCCGGAGCAGGCTCCCTGGCCAGCATCGACTCTGCCGTGATCATGCGTGGTGCCGTACGGGACGGCCGGGCGACCCGCGTCTGCGCACAGAATGCGGTTGCCGGCAGATAATCCGGAACGGGACGGATTGCTAGGCTGGACGCATGACCGCCATGGCCCCCTCCCGGACTGAGCCGGACCTGTCGTACCTCCTGGACCACACCAGTCATGTCCTGCGCACCCAGATGGCGGCGGCGCTCGCCGAAATCGGACTGACGCCGCGCATGCACTGCGTGCTGGTTCACGCCCTGCAGGAGGAGCGCACGCAGATCCAGCTCGCCGAACTCGGCGACATGGACAAGACCACGATGGTGGTCACCATCGACGCACTGGAGAAGGCGGGGCTCGCCGAGCGCCGCCCCTCCGGCACCGACCGGCGGGCCCGCGTCGTCGTGGTCACCGAGAAGGGCGCGCGGGTCGCCCAGCGGAGCCAGGAGATCGTGGACGGCGTGCATCGGGCCGCGATCCAGGCGCTGCCCGAGGACGAGAGCGAGGTGCTCCTGCGGGCCCTGAACCGCCTGGTGGCCGGACACCTGGCCGCCGCCGTCGAGGCGCCGCAATCGACCCGGCGGGCGCGGCAGCGCACCTGATTGGTCCGTAGAGGATCGTCTACAACAAAACTATCTGTTACGGTCTCTCTTGTTCCCCTTTCGAACAGGAGGCGACCGAATGTCGCACACCGCACCCCTCGCGAGTGCCTCCCGCTGGCCGGCGCTCGGCGTGTTGTCCGCCACCATGCTGATGACGATCCTGGACGGCAGCATCGTCACCGTGGCGATGCCCGCCATCCAGCGTGATCTCGGGTTCTCGCCCGCCGGCCTGAGCTGGACCGTCAACGCCTACCTCATCACCTATGGCGGCCTGCTCCTGCTGGCCGGACGCCTCGGCGACCTCCTCGGCCGCAAGGCCGTGTTCCTGGCCGGAAACGTGATGTTCACCGCCGCGTCCCTGCTGGCCGGAGCGGCCACCGGGCCCGGAACACTGATCGCCGCCCGGTTCCTGCAGGGCGCGGGCAGCGCCATGGCGTCCGCGGTCGTGCTGGGCATCCTGGTGACCCTGTTCACCGAGTCAGGGGAGCGGGCCAAGGCGATCGGCGTCTTCAGCTTCACCGGCGCCGCGGGGGCCTCGCTCGGCTCGGTCCTCGGCGGGGTCCTCACCGACGGGCTCGGATGGCACGCGATCTTCTTCATCAACCTGCCGATCGGGTTGGTCACGATCGGCCTGGCCATCCGCGTGCTGCCGGCTGATCGCGGGGCCGGGCTCGCCGCCGGGGCCGACGGCATCGGCGCCGTGCTGGTCACCGCCGGGCTCATGCTCGGCATCTACACCGTCGTCAAGGTCGAAGAGTACGGCTGGCTCGCGGCCCACACCCTTGTGCTCGGCGCGGTGTCACTCGCCCTGCTGGCCGCCTTCACCGCCCGCCAGGCGACCGCGAGGACCCCGCTCCTGCCGCTGAGGATCCTCCGCTCGCGCGAGGTCTCCGGCGCCAACCTGGTCCAGATCCTCGCGCTGGCGGCCATGTTCGCGTTCCAGATCATCGTCGCGCTGTACATGCAGAAGGTCCTCGGCTACAGCGCGCTCGACACCGGTCTTGCGATGCTGCCGGCGGCGGTGGCGATCGGTGGTGTGTCCCTGTTCGTCTCCGCCCGGGTCACCGCCCGCTTCGGCGCGCGGGCCGTCCTGCTGTCGGGCCTCGTGCTCCTGCTCGGCGCGATGGGCTGGCTCACCCGCGTCCCGGTGGACGCCGTGTACGTCACCGACCTTCTCCCGGTGATGCTGCTCATCGCGGGCGGCGGCCTGGTGCTCCCAGCGCTGACCACGCTCGGCATGTCGGGGGCGGGAGCCGACGACGCCGGGCTGGTGTCCGGGCTCTTCAACACGACCCAGCAGATCGGCATGGCCACCGGCGTCGCGGTCCTGTCCACGCTGGCCGCCTCTCGCACGGAAGGGCTGCTGGCTGCCGGATCCGGCGAGGCCGAAGCGCTGACCGGGGGCTACCGCCTGGCCTTCACCGTCTCCGCGGGCCTGCTCCTGGCCGCCTTCGCCGTCGCACTCGCCGTCCTGCGCCGGCCTCGCGCGGCGTCCTTGCCGGACGAGGCTCCTGTGGTCACATCCGAAGCCGCCTGAGGCTCACCTGGTCATCTCCGTGTTCTGAACGGCCACCATCGCTTCTTCCCGGCGCGCCGGAGCTGGTGCAGGCAGCGGTTGTACTGGTCGTCGTTGACATGGGTCGACCGGTACAGCCCGGCGTCCTCGACCCGGCGCAGGATCTCACTCCTCGGCTCGACGCCGGGCGGCGCGATCGTCGTGCGGAAGTCCCAGTACAGGACTGCCTGGCGGATCGCCTCGTCCGGCGGCGCCGTCCCCGGGTAGTACAGCATTCCCGCCACCGCGCAGCCCTCCGCTCCCCGGCCCTGTCGGGTACATCGATGTGAGGGCTGTTTTCCTTACGCCCCTCCCGAAACGGCCAGTTCTCCGCCGCGATACATAGCTGCCACCGCGTGGATCATGCGCAGGTTCCCAGGTGTGGCCGCCGACCGGCGCCGACCCACGCGGGATCATGTGCACCTTCCCGCGGAGGGCCGCTGACCGGTGCCGACTCTTCGTGGGAGCGCCGTGGCCCATCGCGGTATCTCCCGGTGGACGCTGAAGCCGATCAG
>NZ_JAOEGB010000026.1 GCF_025420585.1 Planotetraspora sp. A-T 1434
CGTCCGGATTGGTGGCGACGGACCCGCGACGGGCCCCGCGACAGACCCGCGACGGCCCGGCAGCGGCCGTGGCGGGCCTCGATGAGGCCTCGCCGTACCGCGACCACGGCGAACATAGACTTTGGCGGGTGAGCGACATGCCGCCTGTGGCGAAGAAGGTCCCGGCCGAGCGCACGCACCACGGCGACACCGTGGTCGACGAGTACGCCTGGCTGTTCAAGAAGGACGATCCCGACACCATCTCCCACCTCGAGGCGGAGAACGCCTACACCGAGGAGATCACCGGCCACCTGAAGAAGCTCCAGGAGACCATCTTCCAGGAGATCAAGGGGCGCACGCTGGAGACCGACCTGTCGGTGCCGACCCGCAAGGGCGCCTGGTGGTACTACTCCCGCACCGAGGAAGGCAAGCAGTACGGCATCCAGTGCCGGGTCGCGGCGGACGGTGACAGCCCGCCCGAGCTGACCCCGGGCGAGTCGCTCCCCGGCGAGCAGGTGCTCCTCGACGGAAACGAGCTGGCCGGCGACAGCCCGTTCTTCTCCATCGGGACGAGCGCGGTCAGCCCGGACGGCACCATGCTGGCGTACTCCACCGACTTCACCGGCGACGAGCGGTTCACGCTCAGGTTCAAGGACCTGCGCTCCGGCGAGCTGCTCCCCGACGAGATCCCCGGCATCTTCTACGGCGGCGCCTGGTCGGCCGACGGCTCGACGTTCTTCTACACGACCATCGACGAGGCGTGGCGCCCGTACCGGATCTACCGCCACACGCTGGGGTCCGACGCCGACGTTCTGGTCTACCAGGAGGACGACGAGCGGTACTGGGTCGGCATCGCGCTGACGCGGAGCCAGCGCTACCTCGTCCTGAGCGCGGGCAGCAAGATCACCAGCGAGGTCCGCGTACTGGACGCGAGCGACCCCACCGGCGAGTTCGCGGTCGTCAGGCCGCGGCAGACCGGCGTGGAGTACGGCCTGGACCACGCGGGCGACCACTTTCTCATCCTCCACAACGACGGCGCGGTCAACTTCGAGCTGGCGACGGCTCCCCTCGACGATGCGGCGACGTGGACGACGCTCATCGAACACCGGGACGACACCCGGCTGCTCGACCTCGACGCGTTCAAGGACCATGTCGTCGTCCACTTCCGCCGCGACGGCCTGACCGGCATTCGCATCCTGCCGGGCGACGGGCGCGAGCCGTACGAGATCTCCTTCCCTGAGCCGATCTACGACGTCGCGCCGTCGGGGAACGCGGAGTTCGAGACGAGCAGGCTGAGGCTCGGGTACACCTCGATGATCACCCCCGCGTCCGTCTACGACTACGACCTGCGGACGGACGAGCTGATCCTGCTGAAGCGGAAGGTCGTCCTGGGCGGCTACGACCCGGACGACTACGAGCAGTTCCGCGAGTGGGCCACGGCGGAGGACGGGACGAAGGTGCCCATCTCGATCGTCGTCAAGAAGGGCACCACCCGGCCCGCCCCGACCCTCCTGTACGGCTACGGCAGCTACGAGACCTCCATCGACCCGTACTTCTCGGTGGCCCGTCTCTCGCTGCTCGACAGGGGGTTCGTCTTCGCCGTCGCGCATGTGAGGGGCGGTGGCGAGATGGGCCGCCGGTGGTACGAGGACGGCAAGCTGACCAGGAAGAAGAACACCTTCACCGACTTCGTGGCGTGCGCGCGGCACCTCAAGGCAGAGGGTTGGGCCGGCGAGGTCATCGCGCGGGGCGGCTCCGCGGGCGGCCTGCTCATGGGTGCGGTCACCAACATCGCGCCGCAGGAGTTCGCCGGGGTCGTGGCCGAGGTGCCGTTCGTGGACGCCCTCAACACGATCCTGGACCCGTCGCTGCCGCTGACCGTCATCGAATGGGACGAGTGGGGCGACCCGCTGCACGACCCCGAGGTCTACGCGTACATGAAGTCGTACTCGCCCTACGAGAACGTGGACGGCCGGCCGTACCCGCCGATTCTGGCGATCACCAGCCTCAACGACACCCGCGTGCTCTACCACGAGCCCGCCAAGTGGATCGCCCGCCTCCGCGACCGGGCAGTGGGCGGGCCGTTCCTGCTGAAGACCGAGATGGGCGCCGGGCACGGCGGCCGCAGTGGCCGCTACGACGCCTGGCGCGAGGAGGCGTTCGCGCTCTCCTGGATTCTGGACCGAGTTGGAGTGACCGAATGACCTACGCCGCGGCCGACGGCCGATACGGGCCCATGCCGTACCACCGGACAGGGAGAAGCGGGCTCAAGTTGCCCGCCGTCTCGCTCGGGCTCTGGCACAACTTCGGCGACGACAAGCCGATCGAGACCCAGCGTGCCATCCTGCGCAGGGCGTTCGACCGCGGGGTGACGCACTTCGACCTGGCCAACAACTACGGCCCGCCGTACGGCTCCGCCGAGATCAACTTCGGGCACATCTTCCAGCAGGATTTCGCCAGATATCGCGATGAGCTGGTCATCTCGACGAAGGCCGGATACGACATGTGGCCCGGGCCGTACGGCGAGTGGGGGTCGCGGAAGTATCTGCTGTCCAGCCTCGACCAGTCGCTCAAGCGGATGGGCCTCGACTACGTCGACATCTTCTACAGCCACCGGTTCGACCCCGAGACGCCGCTGGAAGAGACGATGGGCGCACTCGACCACGCGGTGCGGTCCGGAAAGGCGCTCTACGCCGGCATCTCGTCGTACTCGCCGGAACGCACCAGGGAGGCCGCGCGGATCCTGCGGGAGCTCGGCACTCCCCTGCTGATCCACCAGCCGTCCTACTCGATGCTGAACCGGTGGATCGAGAGCGGCCTGCTTGACGTCCTGGAGGAGGAGGGCGCGGGGTGCATCGCGTTCTCGCCGCTGGCCCAGGGCATGCTGACCGACCGCTACCTCGACGGCATACCGCGCGACTCCCGGGCGGCGCAGGGCAAGTCGCTCGACCCGAGCCTGCTCACGGAAGAGACGCTGCGGCACGTCCGGACGCTGAACGAGATCGCGCGGAAGCGCGGGCAGTCGCTGGCGCAGATGGCGCTGGCCTGGGCGCTCCGCGACAAGCGGGTGACGTCGGTCCTGATCGGCGCGAGCAGCGTGCGGCAGCTCGACGACAGCCTCGACTCGGTGAACCGGCTCGACTTCACCTCCGAGGAACTGGACGCCATCGACAAGGACGCCGTCGATTCCGGCATCAACCTCTGGGCCACCTCAAGCGCGCACTAAGTGCCCAGCGTCGACCGAGGACAACGCCGCGGGGCGCCGTCTGGGGCGCTGGATCGCCCCACTGCTAGCGGCGTTCCAGATGGATGCACCGCAAGGCGGACGAGGGAGGCGCACCGGGTTTGTGCGTCGACCGAGGACAACGCCGCGGGGCGCCGTCTGGGGCGCTGGATCGCCCCACTGCTAGCGGCGTTCCAGATGGATGCACCGCAAGGCGGACGAGGGAGGCGCACCGGGTTTGTGCGTCGACCGAGGACAACGCCGCGGGGCGCCGTCTGGGGCGTCGCTAGATCGCTTGGTGGCGTTGGAGGTAGGTGAAGGAGGCCCAGCCGGGGAGGACGGGGAGCCAGAAGGTCAGCAGGCGGAAGAGCAGGACCGCTGAGGTGGCGACCGTTCCCGGCAGGCCGGCGACCGTGAGGCCCAGTGACAGCGACGCCTCGACCGCCCCCAGGCCACCGGGTGTGGGGGCGGCCGAGCCGATCGCGTTGCCGGCGAGGAAGACGACGGCGACGGCGGTGAAGCTCAGGTCGCCGCCGAACGCCCGGACGCAGGCCACCAGGCAGACCACGAACGCGATCGTCAGCAGCAGCGTCCCGCTGACGCCCTCGATGATCTTGCGGGGCGACTGGACCACGTCGAGCAGCCTCGGGATGACGCCGGAGAACATCGCGCGCACGCGGGAGGTCAGCAACCGCCGCAGTGGCCGTACGGCCAGCACGACCAGGAACAGCACCGCGACGGCGAGCAGCGCGACCAGCAGCCCGCGTGACGGGGTGAGGGACGGCGCCGCCTGGGTGCCGGTGACGTATCCGAAGAAGAGCAGCAGCAGGATGTGCGAGGCCAGGCCGACGAGCTGGGAGGCGCCGACGCTGGCGACGGCCGGGCCGGGCGGCACGCCGCGCTTCTGCAGGTAGCGCGTGTTGATCGCCACGCCGCCGACCGCCGCGGGAGCGACGAGCTTCACGAACGACCCGGCGAGCTGCGCCAGCACAGTCCGGCCCAGGGGCAGCGACTCCGGCACGAAGCCCCTGAGCATGATCGCGGCGGCCACGTAGCTCACGGCGGCGGCGACCAGGGCGATGCCGCTCCACATCCAGTTGGCGGTCGCCACGACGGAGACGACGTTGACCCGGCTGAGCTGGGTGAGCAGGAAGTACGCCGCGGCCGTGCTGGCGATGATCGTCAGGAGGGTCCGGGGGCTGAACCGTTCGAGCCGGACCTCCTCCACCTCGACCTGCGGCTTGAGCGTCACGATCTGCTCCCGGATGGCCGGGAGGAGGTCCTTGTTCTTCCGGGTGGCGGCCCGGGTGTCGCGGCTGAGGGCGATCCGCTGGAGCAGGGGCAGCGCCCCGGCGAGCGTGTCCGCGCCGAGCACCGCCGCCGCCGACCTGACCGAGCGCTCGGCTCCAACCCTTGTGCCGAGGTAGGCGAGGAGCTGGGCGATGTCGAGCTTCAGCAGCAGGTCGCCGGCCGCGATCTCGCCGCTGCGGGCGTCGACCAGGAGCACCCGGCCGGTCGCGTCGACGTGGATGCTCTCGCCGGTCAGGTGCCGGTGGGCGAGCCGGTGGGCGTGGAGAAGACGCACCTGCTCCCACATCTGGCCGAGCAGTTCGTCGTCGACGTCCTCGTCGGGCAGTTCCTGCACCGGCCGGGTGTCGATGTGCTCGTAGGCGAGCAGGGCGGCCTCGGTGCCGATCTCGCTCGTGCCGAGCAGCCGGGGCAGGCTCGCGCCCGCGGCCTGGGCGGCGTAGGCCATCAGGGCCTCGCGCTCGAGCTCCGCGCGCAGTGATCGGATGGCCCGCCGCCGGGTCTCGGTGTTGAGCCGGAGCCGCCGCCACAGGCGGTAGACGATCCCGGCGACCTGCCGGTCCCTGTCGAGCACGGTGACGTCGAGATGGCGCTGGTTGGCCAGCCCGACAAGGTAGCGGCGGCTGCCGGAGCTGTCGTCCTCCACCCGCCGGGCGCTGATGGGCGCGAAGCCGAGCCGCCGCAGGGCGGCCAGCACGGAGCTGCCCGGCGGCCTGGTGTTCGCGCTGCCTATGCCGTACAGCGTGCCGAAACCGACGGCGAGGCCGACGAGGTAGGTGAGGATCACGCCGAGCGCGGTGACCTTGGTGGCGGTGAAGAGCGCGAGGACGTCGAGCGCGAGCGCCGTCCACATGAGCGCGCGCCACTGCGTCCGCCGGGACATCCGTACGGCTGTCGCGTACGCGATGGCCGGGGTGAGCACGGTGTTGAGCGGCTCGACCTCCCGGCCCCCGGTGAGGAGCTGCTTGAGCTCGGCCGGGCCGGACGTGACGAGCCACTCGTCGAGCGCGTAGGAGATCAGCAGGGCCAGGATGGCCGCGATGAGGCCCTGAGCGATCCGCATGCCGTCTCGGTGGAAGACCCGCTCGACCGCGAACGCCACGGGGACGATGAGGACGGCGACGCCGCCGAGCAGCCCGGAGACGGACGACAGCAGGTCGGGAGCCCGGCCGGTCCCGGCCTGCACGTCGGTCTCCAGGCCGTTGAGGGTGCGCTGGAGCGCCAGGGCCAGGAGCACGACGCAGGCGAGGGCAATGAGCGTGAGGAGGAACCGCAGCGCGTCGGACGGGCGGCGGATCCGCTGCGGCAGGAGCGGCTCGACAACGAGGACGACTCCCTGCTGAGGAGTGTCCAGCGTCAGGTCCTGCTCCTTGATACCTCTCACCACCAGCGATTCTGTGCGATCTTCGCACTTAGTGTCCACAATTGACGGCATGCGAGTTTCTCTTGCCTCGGACAGCCTTGACGGGATCGCGTCTCGGCTCGTGGCCGAGGTCGAGCGGCGCGGCCATTCAGTCACACTCTATGGAGCGTTGGCCCCGGGTGACCGTGCCGATTGGGCTTGGTGTTGTTCGAGTGCCGCGAGGGACGTCTCCACGGGGCGGTCCGATCAGGCGATCGTGTGCTGCTGGACGGGCACGGGCGCCTCCATCGCGGCCAACAAGGTGGCGGGTGTGCGGGCCGCGCTGTGCGCCGACGCCGCGACCGCCGAAGGCGCCCGGACGTGGAACGACGCCAACGTGCTGGCCCTCAGCCTCCGTCTGACCTCCGAGCGGTTGCTGGTGGAGATCCTCGACGCGTGGTTCGCCGGGACGCCCAGCGCGGACGCGGAGGACCTTCTCAATATCGCCGAGCTGGAAAACATAGAATCACGGCCATGACTGGGGAATTGCGGGTCCTTGGGGCGTGTCCGCTTGACTGTCCGGATACCTGCTCATGGGAGGTCACGGTCAAGGACGGCGAGGCCGTCGGCCTCAGGGGCAACAAGGATCATCCGTACACGCGCGGCGCGCTGTGCGTGAAGGTGAACCGCTACCTGGAGCACACGCGGGCGGCCGACCGCATCCTCCATCCCCTGAAGCGCGTCGGGCCGAAGGGCTCGGGCCGGTTCGAGCGGATCAGCTGGGACGAGGCGCTCTCCACGATCTCCGACCGGCTGACCGAGATCGTCCGGGAGCACGGCGGCGAGGCGATCTGGCCGTACCAGGGCACGGGGACGCTCGGGTACATCCAGGGCGAGTCGGGCGAGGCCGGGCGGCGGTTCTGGAACGCCCTCGGAGCCTCCCGGCATGATCTCAACATCTGCTCGCGGGCGGGCAACGACGGCCTGCGATACACCAACGGCACGCCCGGCGGCATGGATCCCGAGACGTTCGCACTGTCCCGGCTGATCCTGCTGTGGGGCACCAACACGCTGACCAGCGGCCATCACCTGTGGAAGTTCATCCAGGACGCCAGGGCCGCCGGCGCGCACGTCGTGGCGATCGACCCGATCCGCACCCGTACGGCCGACCAGGCCGACGAGTATCTCCCCATCCGGCCGGGCACGGACGCCGCGCTCGCGCTCGGCCTGCTCCACGTCGTCCTGGAGGAGGGCGCCGAGGACCGGGACTACCTGGAGAACCACACCCACGGCTGGGACGAGTTCAAGGCCGAGATCCTGAAATATCCCCCGAGCCGCGTGGCCGGCATCACCGGCCTGCCGGAGGCGGACATCCGGGCCCTCGGCGTACGGCTCGCGCACACCCGGCCGACGGGGATCCGCGCCACGATGGGCATCCAGCGCCACGAGGGCGGCGGGTCGGCGATGCGGACGATCGCCTGCATCCCCGGCGTGACGGGCGACTGGCGGCATCCGGGCGGCGGCGTGGCGTACTCGACGTCCGCCTATGCGACGCTCGCGGTGAACGCCCGCTATGACCTGCTGCCCAAGCCGGTCCGCACGCTGACGATGACGCGACTGGCCGACGGCCTCGACGAATCGGTCAAGTGCCTGTGGGTCTACGCCGCCAACCCGCTCGGCTCGACTTCCGACCAGAACCGGATCCGCGAGGCCATGAGCCGGGAGGACCTGTTCACGGTCGTGATGGAGCAGTTCCCGACCGACACCGTCGACTACGCCGACATCGTGCTGCCCGCCACCATGCAGACCGAGCACATCGACCTGCACGCGGGCTACGGACACATGTATCTCATGTGGAACGAACCGGCCGTCGAGCCCGCCGGGGAGTCCCTGTCCACGACCGAGACGTTCCGCCGCCTCGCCCGGCAGATGGGCATGACGGAGCCGTCCCTCTACGACTCCGATCTGGAGTTGGCCGAGCAGCTTCTCGCCGGAACCCCCGGGATCACGCTGGACCGGCTCAGGAAGGAGGGATGGGCCCGGCTGGACGCGCCCGACCCGTTCGTCCCCTTCACCGACGGCTTCCCCACGCCGTCCGGCAGGCTGGAGTTCGTCTCCGAGCGCGCCGAGGCCGCCGGTCTCCCCCGGGTCGCGGGCTACGTCCCGTCGTTCACCGCGCGTACGGCCGGCGCCTCCCGTGAGTATCCGCTCACGATGATCACTCCGGCGTCGCACACCTTCCTGAACACGACCTTCGGCAACAACCCCGAGTTGCTGAGGCGCTCCAAGGGGCCCAAGGTCCTGGTGAACGCGGCGGACGCGGCCCCGCGCGGGCTCGCCGATGGCCAGCTCGCCCGGGTGTTCAACGGCAACGGCGAGTTCAGGGCGTACGTGGAGATCAGCGACCGGGTCCGGCCCGGTGTGGTCGCCGCCCCGAAGGGCCACTGGCCCAAGCTCAGCCCCGGCGGCGCCAACCCGAACGCCGCGGTGGAGGAGCGCGACGCCGACATGGGCAAGGGAGCGGTCTACCACGACAACCTGGTGGAGATCGCCGCGATCTGATCAGTCATGCTTCGCCAGGAACGCCATGATCGTGTCGAGCACCTTCGGGCCCTGAGCCGTGCCGAAGAGGCTCGACGCGTGGGCATGCTCACCGCGCACGACGACGACCGGGCGATCGGGTGACTTCACGGCGGCACGCGCCGCCTCCTCCAGGGCGGCCGGAGGCGCCGAGCCGTCGTCCTCAGCCGTGATCTGCAGAAGGGGAACGCCGAGAGGCGCCGCCTCGTCGGCGATCGCCACTCCGGACAGGTTGACCACGCCCGCGACGGGCCGCTTGAGCCGGGTCGCCGCGACGATCGACATGTGGCCGCCGACCGAGCCTCCGACCAGGAACAGCCGCTTCACGCCGGCCTTTCTGAGCCGACCGGCCATCTGGACGATCAGGTCGTCCACCGGGGCGAGGGCGCTGCGGTCGTACAGCAGGGCCCGGTAGCCCGCGGCCTTCAGCCGTTCGGCGAGGGGCCGCCACGTGCACACGTCACCGCCCCGCTCGTACGACACGACCACTCCTACCGGGCCGTCGCCGATGATCACACCGGTGTACGGGTCACCGTCGGCATCCGGGTAGGTGAAGACGCGACCGTCCGCCTCGGTGAAGCATCCCTGGACGTTCGGCCCCGTCGCGGCCGGGGAGGCGGCCGGAGTGGTCGGAGAGGCTGGAGAGGCCGCGGGCGACCCCGGACTGTTCGCGGCCGTGCTTGCCGTACCGGCCGTGCCCCCGCAGGCGGTCAGCAGGATCAGCGGCACGACCATGCCGGGCTTCCTGAGCATCGGACACCTCCGCTATGTAAGAATTGACATAGTGAAGGCGATCAGCGGGCGAGTCAATATCCTGAGCGGACGATGGCCCCCATGACCTCCACGCTCGGATTCGCGATCCTCGCCGTACTGGCGCGCGCCGACAGCACGGGATATGAGATCGCCACACGCATGCGCCACCCGGTCGGCCGGTTCTGGACGGCCAGCCACAGCCAGATCCACACGGATCTCCAGCGTCTCCTGGCCGCCGGGCTGGTCTCGTACGCCACGGCGCCCGGGCCGGGGCCGCAGGACAAGAAGGTCTACTCGATCACTCCCCAGGGGAGGGACGCCCTGCGGGCCTGGGTCACGGAGCCGCCCCGGTCTCAGCCGGAGCGCGACGAACTGGTGCTCAAGACCTACGCCGCCTGGCTCGCGGACCCCGCCTCTCTGATCGAGATGTTCCGTACGGCACTGCGGCGGCACGAGGAGCGCCTGGGCGAGTACGAGGCCGATTGGGGGGCCATGGAGGCGGACCCACCGCCGTTCGGCACGCCGGCGTTCGGGAACATGGCTGTCCTGCGCTGCGGTCTCACCTACGAGCGGCACCGGGCGGAGTGGTGCCGCTGGATGATCGATCAGCTCAGCCGGAGCTTGAAGCCCTCGTGAGAGGCGGTGAAGCCGAGACCGGTGTAGAAGCGGTGGGCATCCGAGCGCGCCTTGTCCGAGGTGAGCTGGACGAGCGCGCAGCCGCGATCTCTGGCCCGCTCGACCGCCCACTCCATCATCGTCCGGCCGATCCCCCGGTTCCGGTACGGCGCGGCGACCCTGACCGCCTCGATCTGGGCGCGCTCGGCGCCGCGGCGTGACAGGCCGGGAATGAAGGTGAGCTGCATCGTCCCGGCGACCTCGCCGTCCACCTCCACGACGATCAGTTCGTTGCGCGGGTCTGCGTCGATCGCCGCGAAGGCCGCTTCGTAGTCCCGGTAGTTCTCGTAGTCCGCGCCGTCGAGGCTTTCGCGGGCCGCCGCGATGGGGTCGTCGATCAGCATCGCCACGATGGCCGGGATATCCGCGCGCCGGGCCGCACGGAATGAGGGCCGGGACGGAAGGGACTGGGGTGAAGGGGACATCCGGAGAGCCTAACCGGGACGCCTCAGGGGGCGGTCAGGGACTTCCCCGATGCCCCGGAAACGCTACGAAACGCAGCATGTAAGCATGAATGAACTGACCCGAAGCGATGAGATGTCCCTCGCCGGAGCCGCTCTGCGCGGCGCGCCCTGGAAGGCGGCGGCGATCTCCGGCGGCGTGGTGGCGGCCACCAGCCTGTTCATGGGCTGGATCCTCCCCGGTCCGGCCGACCTGACGTGGGCCCTGTGCGTGGGCATCGGCCTGTTCTCGCTGGTGGCGGGGATCGGCGCGATCTCCCGGCCGCAGGAGGGCGACCGGGTGACCCGGCAGGCGAGGCTCTGGTCCCTGCGCCACCCCTGGCGGTTCGCCCTCTATCCGGGCCTGGGGGCGGCCCTGCTGATGTACCCGGTGCAGCTCGTCGTCGACGGCGAGGGCGTCTTCGGCGCGGCCTGGGACGCGCTGTGGGGAGGCGCGCTCGTCTACCTCATCACGGGCATCCTCACCCTGTCGATGCGAGGCCGCGCCAAGGGCTGATCATGTGGTGATCATGTGGTGTGGTGATCATGCACATGTTCCCGCATACACCGCCCCACCCGCCGCTCCCCCCAGCGTGATCATGCACATGTTCCCGCATGCACCGCCCTACCTGGCGCTTCGCCCAGCGTGATCATGCACGGCGAGACGATGCCCCCTCCGAATGAACAGCGCATGATCACGAACGTAACGGCGCTGATCAGGCTGCCTGCGGCGGAATCGATGCATGATCACGATTTGCGAAAGCCGACGTCCCCGAGCTTCCCGGGAAACCCTGCATGATCACGGCGACATGGGGGGCGGAGGCGGTCTAAGAAGACGACGCGGCTCGCTCGGCCTCGCCCCGGCAGACGCAGAACTCGTTGCCCTCGGGGTCGAGCAGCGTGAACCAGCCGGCCCCCTCGGCGGTGCGGTGGTCCTCGTGGGGCTTGGCCCCGAGAGCGAGCAGCCGGTCCACCTCCTCGTCGCGGGTGCGCCCCTCGGTGGGCGTGACATCCAGATGCACGCGGTTCTTGACGCTCTTGCCCTCGGGCACGCGGATGAAAAGCACATGCGGAGGACCGTCGGGACGGTGGAGCATGACCTCGTCGTCCTCCGGCTCGGAGTCGACGATGGGCCAGCCCAGGGCCGCGCTCCACCACTGGGCGAGCTCGTACGGCTGGGCGCTGTCGATGGTCACCGCCTGGATCTCAATCATGCGGCCCAGCCAATCGCGACACCAGCAAAGGTGTCAAGCTGGTTACCCCGTCGTACGCTTCCTCGCAGAGAGCTTCAGGAGAGCGACGGCGGAGACGACCGCCCACATCCCTTCGAGGAGCACGAAACCCCAGTCACGGCTTGAGAGGGCGATCCACGCGAGAACGGCCGAGCCGGCGAGGTTGAGGACCAGATAGAGCGGCGACTCGCCGTCGATGACCTTGAGCTGAGAGAGCAGGAACGCGCTGAGGATGAGGACAGCGCCGATGACCTGAACGAGTTCTTCCATGGCTTCCCGCGTGCCGTCTTAGCAGAACCGGGTACGGCAGGCACCTCGTCCGGGACGCCCAGGGACGAGGGCGTCTAACACCCCGAACATCGCAATTGTGAGGACTATTTCCCTCCTTGCGGTGACGTGTCCCACCACATCGTCACGAGACGGCGCGGCGGCACCGGCCAGACCCCCAGATCTCGGGCGGCCTCGATCACCTCACCGGCCCTGCCGAGGTCGAGGCACAGCCTCCGGCACGCGCTCGCCGCCAGCTCCTCGACCGACTCGAAGGCGCAATCAGGCGCCATGACGACCACCCGGACCCGGGCATGGCCGTCCAGCGCGAGCAGGAATAGGTCGGCCCTGCCGGCGCCGCCAGGAGCGCCTCGGTCCTACGGCGGAAGCGCTCGACCTGATGCGTCCACGGGTTGGCCGGAGCGCTCGCGAGGATCGTCTCCGGGATGGCCCACGACTCCAGCTCAGCCCGCCAGCGCTCCGCCTTCATGGCCCGATCGTACGCGGGCCGCCGTACACGGGGTGTGGCATAAAACATGCATATGGACAGTTACTGGCGGGTAGCATTCAGATAGAGTTACTGACCAGTACGTCATCCCCGGGTCTGGTTTCTAGGAGCGCACACCATGGGTCACTACAAGAGCAACCTCCGCGACCTGGAGTTCAATCTCTTTGAGGTCTTCGGGCGGAAGGAAGTCCTCGGCAGCGGCCCGTTCGCCGATGTCGACGAGGAGACCGCGCGGAGCATCCTCGACGAGGTGAACCGCCTCGCCACGGGGCCGATCGCCGAGTCCTTCGAGGACTCCGACCGGCATCCGCCCGTGTTCGACCCGGCGGCCCACACCGTGACGATGCCGGAGAGCTTCAAGAAGTCCTACCAGGCCTGGGTGGACGCCGAGTGGTGGCGCCTGGAGCTTCAGCCGGAGCTCGGCGGCACGCCCGCCCCGCGCAGCCTGGTCTGGGCCATGGCCGAGATGGTGCTGGGCGCCAACCCCGCCGTGTGGATGTTCGGCTGCGGCCCCGCCTTCGCCCGCCTGCTCTTCGACCTGGGCACCGACGAGCAGAAGCGGTTCGCCGAGATGGCCGTCGAGCGGCACTGGGGCGCCACCATGGTCCTCACCGAGCCGGACGCCGGGTCGGACGTCGGCGCGGGCCGGACCAGGGCCGTCGAGCAGCCGGATGGCACCTGGCACATCGAGGGTGTCAAGCGCTTCATCACCAGCGCCGAGCACGACATGGCCGAGAACATCTTCCACCTCGTGCTGGCCCGCCCCGAGGGCGCCGGCCCTGGCACCAAGGGCCTGTCGATGTTCCTCGTCCCCAAGTATCTGGTGGACCTGGAGACCGGCGAGCTGGGCGAGCGCAACGGCGCCTACGTCACCAACGTCGAGAAGAAGATGGGCCTGAAGGTCTCCACGACCTGTGAGCTCACGTTCGGCGAGAAGCACCCGGCCATCGGCTACCTGGTCGGCGGCGTACACGAGGGCATCAAGCAGATGTTCATGGTCATCGAGCACGCCCGCATGATGGTCGGCGCGAAGGCCATCGCCACGCTGTCCACCGGTTACCTCAACGCGCTCGACTACGCCAGGAACCGCGTCCAGGGCGCCGACCTCACCCGCTCGGCCGACAAGACCGCCCCGCGCGTCACCACGACCCACCACCCGGACGTGCGCCGCGAGCTCATGCTGCAGAAGTCGTACGCCGAGGCGATGCGGGCGCTGGTCCTCTACACGGCCACGATCCAGGACACCATCCAGATCGCGGAGTTCGAGGGCCGCCGGGACCACGCCGCCGAGGCGCTGAACGACCTGCTGCTTCCGCTCGTCAAGGGCGTCGGCTCCGAGCGGTCCTACGAGCTGCTCGCCCGCTCGCTCCAGACGCTGGGCGGCTCGGGCTTCCTGCAGGACTACCCGATCGAGCAGTACATCCGCGACGCGAAGATCGACTCGCTCTACGAGGGCACCACGGCGATCCAGGGCCTCGACCTGTTCTTCCGCAAGATCCTCAAGAACCAGGGTGCGGCGCTGGGCTCGCTGCTCGGCGACATCAAGGCGTTCGCCGGCTCCGACGCGGGCAACGGCCGCCTGAAGGAGGAGCGCAAGCTGCTCGACGAGGCCGCCGACGAGGTCAAGACCATGGCGGACACGATGGCGGGCTGGGCGATCTCGTCCATGGAGACCCCGGAGGAGGTCTACAAGGTCGGCCTCAACACCACCCGCTTCCTGATGTCGCTCGGCGACCTGGTGCTGGGCTGGCTGCTGCTGCGCCAGGCCGAAGTCGCCCTCAGGGCCCTCGGCGAGTCCGACACCGATAAGGCGTTCTACACCGGCAAGGTCGGGGCCGCCACGTTCTTCGCCCAGACCGTGCTGCCCCGGATCGCCGCCGAGCGGCGCGTGCTCGCCGCCACCGGCCAGGACCTCATGCAGCTCCCGGAGGAGTCCTTCTAACCCCTTCTGGCCCCGGTTTTCCGTACGGCTGCCGCCCGGATGAGCGGCAGCCGTACGGCTCCACAGGGTGATCCCTGCAAATCAGCCGATGGCGTCGAGCTGCTCGACCGCCGGGCGGAGCAGCCAGAGGTCACCACCGGGCGGCGCCTCCAGGCTGCCGATGGCCTTGCGGGCGGCGTGGTCGCCCTGGTCGGCGGCGGCGTGGACGATGTCGCTGGCGGCGAAGCGGTAGAACTCCAGCTCCGGGAGCGTCCAGGGCGCCGCACCCGTCGCTGCGGGCAGCAGGTAGTCGACCGCCTTGAACAGGCCGCCGCCCTGCGGAGTGGTGTAGTTCCACAGGTCGACGCCGACGTGCTGCCCGATCGCGGCGAGCCTGGTCAGCGCGACCAGGTTGAAGGTCGAGTAGTGCCAGCTCCGGGTGCGGGTGATCTCCGTCGGCTGGGTGCCGTCGGCGGCGAGCTGGGGGTCGAGCCGCTTGGCCTTCGACTCCTCGACGATCTGCTTGGCCAGGTCGGGCTGGCCGATGGCGAGCGCGAGGCCCGCGTTCTGCATGTCGTAGAAGGAGCCGTGGTTGTTCTTCTGGGCGGCCTCCTCAATGCCGTTCTTACTGGTCAGCAGCCAGTTCAGGAAGTCGGTGTTCCACGACTGCATCGCATCGTGGTCGGCCTTCGTCCACGAGGGAGCGCCGAGGTCGAGGATGGCCGTGGCGTCCAGGATGTCGGTGAACTGCTGCGAGAAGTCGATGATGCCGATGCCGCGCCCGGTCACCCGGCACGGGATGAACTGGGTGTAGTTGAGACTCGGGTTCATCCGGGTCGCCGGGTCGATGAACCAGGTCCGCAGGTCGAGCGCCGCCCGCTCGGCGTAAGCCGCCTTGCCCGTGTAGTACCAGGCCAGCGTGAGCGTGTAGACGGCGTTGAACATCTCGCCGCGCTCTTCGTGGTCGGTGATCTCGTCGATCGCCGGGTTGCGGACGCCGTCCTTCTGGATGTACGGGCAGCCCCAGGGGTTGTCGGGGGTCTTCGGCTTGCTGGGCCACCAGTACGGCGCCTCGCTCAGGTAGTCGTGCTTGTCACCGCTCGGCGGGAGCTGCGGCTTGTGCGTGACCGACCACGGCCCCTTGGTGAGCCAGCCGTCCGCCTGCGCGGTGAGCGTCTTGAGCTGGCGGCGCAGGTCGGGGATGGCATGGACGCCCAGGCGGGTGAGTGCCAGCCGGCGTCCGTCGAGCACGACCGTCTGCGGCCGCTTGGACCAGACGGCCGAATGCTCGGCCGACGCCGCCGACGCGTCCGCCGACTCGGCGGACACGGCCGACGTGTCCGAGCCGCCCGGCTCGGGGTCGGCGAACGCCGGACTGGGCGGGACGGCGAGCGCGGCGGCTGTCGCCACGGCGGCGATCAGCGCTCCGACGCGCGGAGGAAAAGGCATTCCGGCTCTCCATTCGTGAGGGGATCCCGGACCTTGCTAACCGCCTGGCCCCGTTACGATGCGCACGGCTCCTCGCCGCCGTCAATGGGCCCGATCGCAGGTCAGCGCCTTAAGAAGGGTGATTAACAAACTCTTCGCAGGTCAAGTCGGCGTTCATGTATCTGAATGGCTTTCGCGTATCTGAATCGTTACCTGGCTCGCCCTTGATCCCGCACATGACTGCGAGCGAAAGTGTGCGGCAAGTGAAACATCCGGAAGCGGCACAACCCGGACCCCGTCACCGCCTGGCACCGGTGATCGACCCGACCGCTCGTGGACATGGGGAGGCGCAAGAGCCCAACGGAGAGCACGACCTGTGCGCGTCGCAACTACCGGCGTCCCGCCCGCACAACCTCCTGGAGCCAGGAGCACAAACCCGGACCCGTGACGGGTCAGATGACGTACTGCGCGGCCGCCCGGTTCACGAGGATGGGCGCGATGAACTCCGCGATCACGGCGCGATGTGCCGGATGGTCGCGGTAGACGAGGTAGTCCTCGACCGAGTCGAAGTCGGCGACCACGGCGAAGGAGAAGGTGCCCTCGTTGATCCCCTCGTCGGGGCCGACCTCGTAGTTCCGCAGCTCGGGGATCGCCGCGGGCAGCTCGCGCAGCCGCTTGGCCACCTCCGCCTTCTGCTCCTCCGTGGCGTCCTCGGTCCACTGCAACAGAACGACGTGCCGGAACATGGCCTCCCCCTCGTGGTGGTTCGTCCCCGACACTCTCTCACAGCCAGTGCCACTCGATCGACGCCCGCTTCCTGCGCGCGGCGAGCCACTCGCGGAAGGCCGCCGCCCCCGCCGCCGCGAGCGTCTCCGGGTCGTCCCGCGAGGCCCGGCGCGCCAGGACCATGCCCGTGAGGTAGCCCCCCGGGTGCTCCACCGGCCCGACCATCGACTCGCGGGCCGCGTGGCGCAGCGGCCCGGGCAGCTCCCCGGCCCACCGCTCGCCGATCGTGATCTCGGCCTCGCGGCAGCCGAGCAGGCCGCCGAGGCCCCGCAGCAGCTCGCCGTTCACGGGCTGGCAGCCGGTCACCCAGAGCGCCCGGACGCGGTCGAAGTCGGCCTGATGATCGGCCAGATAGGCGGGGGCGAGCTCCGCCTCCTTGCGCCGCCGGAAGCGCCGCCGCCGTGCGATCCCGGCGATGAACGCCTCGAACTGCTCGCCCGACATGGACATCTCGGCCAGCCACGCGAGGGTGGAGGCCCGGTCGTGGAGACCCCGCGAGCGCCGGAACTCCTCGGCCGCGGCCCGCACGTCCTCCTCGTCCAGCGGCTCGTCGTCGGTCATGATCTCGTTCAGCACGAGGCTCTGCTCGACGATCTCGTCATGGAGGGCCCGGTCCCGGCGTGGAAGCCGCCGCAGCATCGCCAGCGCCTCGGCCACGTGCACGTGCACCTTGTCCACGCTCACCAGGTAGCCCGCCGCCCAGTGCGTCGAGTGGTCGGCCAGCCACGGCACACCGTCGTCGGCCGGGGCCGACAGTGCCACCGTGCCGCCCTCGGGATGGCAGACCAGCAGATCGTAGTCCACCACCGGGCTGCCCGGCCGTACGTCGACGACGAGCTGCGGCCGCGCGGCCGGATGCCTCGCGGACCACTCGGCGACCGCGTGCCGGGCCCCGGCGACAGCCGTACGGCGGCGGCGGAACCCGCGCAGCAGCTCCACGCCCTCCGTGAGGACCTGCGCGAAGCCGGGAGCCGTCATGCCCGCTCCCCCACGAGCCAGCCGGCGATGGCGTCACCGATCGCGAGGCCGGTGCGCTCCTCGATCGGAGCCCAGGAGCCGTTCGGGTCGATCTCCAGGAACACGTGCTCGCCCTCGGGCGTGACGATGAGGTGGATCACGCCGTAGCCCAGCCCCAGCGAGGCGGCCAACTCGGCGCACCGCCGCTCGACGTCCCGGGGCAGCCGGTGTACGGCGCAGCCGGGCGGGTTCGGCTCGACCCGCGCGGCGAAGACCTGGCGCCCGACGACGACGGCGCGGAGCTCGATGGCCTTGACCAGGAAGGGCTGCAGGATGACGGGCTCGTGCTGGAGCCGATGACGGGACGTGAGGTGCCGCCGGCTCACGACGGTCGTGTGGACACGATGGTCCTGCCCATCGATCCGGAGGTCCTCCGGATCGAGCAGCTTGACCACCAGCCTGCCCCTGGCCCGCTCGTACGCCGGGACCAGCTCGCCGGGATCGTTGGTGTAGACGGTCTCCGGCACCGTGAACCCGAGCTCGACCGCCCGGGCCATGTGGATCAGCTTGTTGTGGGCCTGCCGGGTGACCGGATGCCGGCACGGCAGCCAGCGGGCCCGCACGAGCTCCCACACCCCGTCGAGATGGAAGCGGGACTGCCACTCGACGTGGGCGCGATGGGTCGGGTCGGACACGTTGGCGGCGGCCACCGACCGGTTGGGCCGGCGGTTCCAGACCGCCGTCACCGTGGCCAGATCGACGACCTGCGACCCGGTGTCCAGCGTGAGCCGGTGGGTCCCACCGGCGAAGGTGGCGGTCACCCGGGACCTGCCGGGAAACTCGCCGCTGTCCCACCAGGTGACCGGGACCCCCCGGCGTTCGATCTTCGGGAGGACCCGGCTCACGGTGGTGTCCCGCCGGTCGCTCAATATGAGGATCACACCGGCAACGGTAGGAATCGGGTCTTGAGGCTCACTGGTAGGTTACTTGCGCAGGTGATCTTCCGGTTCTCAGCTCCAGGCGAGCATCCTGAGCGGGTCCTCCAGCATGGCGCCCACGTCGCGGAGCAGGTAGGAGCCCTCCTCGCCGTCGATCACCCGGTGGTCGAACGACAGCGCCAGCGTGGTCACCTTGCGGACCGCGAGCTGCCCGTCGACCACCCAGGGCATGTCCCTGATCTGGCCGAGAGCGAGGATCGCGGCCTCACCCGGATTGAGGATCGGCGTCCCCGCGTCCACCCCGAACACGCCGATGTTCGTGATCGTGATCGTCCCGCCGGTCAGCTCGGCAGGGCCGCACTTCCCGGCACGGGCGCGTTCGGTCAGCTCGGCGAGCGCCCGCGCCAGCTCCGGGAGCGGCATCGCGTGCGCGTCCTTGATGTTCGGCACGATCAGGCCGCGTTCGGTGGCGGCGGCGATGCCGAGGTTGACGTAGCGCCTGACGACGATCGCCTCGTCCGTCCACGTGGCGTTGGCCATCGGATAGCGCTTCACCGCCGTCAGCAGCGCCCTGGCGACCAGCAGCAGCGGGGTCACCTTCACCCCGGCGAAGTCGGGCAGCGGGCGCAGCCGCTTGACGGCTTCCATCGTCTCGGTCACGTCGACCTGGAGGAACTCGGTCACGTGCGGCGCCGAGAACGCGCTCGCGACCATCGCCTGGGCCGTCGCCTTTCGCACACCCCTGACCGGGATCCGCTCCTCCCGCCCCTGTACGGCCGGCGCGGGCCTCTCCCGGGACGGGGCCAACTCCTGATACTGGGCCACGGCGGCCTGGACGTCCTCGCGGGTGATCGAGCCCTCGGGGCCGGTGCCCGCCACGGTCGTCAGGTCCACGCCCAGGTCCTTCGCCAGCTTCCGCACCGGCGGCTTGGCCAGGACCTTGGCCAGGACACCGTTGCCGCCGGAACCGGCCGCGACCGGCCCGCCGACGGCCGGCGGGGCTTCCGGGGCTTGCGGGGCTTCCGGGGCTGTTGAGGCCGCGGGCGTTCCGGGAGTCGTCCTCCGGGGGCGACGCCTGGTGGAGCTGACCTTGACGCCGTAGCCGACCAGCACGGGCTGCCGCTGATCCTTGCCGGCGGTCCCGGCCTCACTGACCGGCGTGCTGTCCGCTGTGCTCTCCCCTGTGCTCTCCCCTGTGCTCTCCCCTGTGCCGTCCCTTGTGCCGCCGGCCGGGGGGTTCGGCACGAGGTCGGCCGCGAGAGCCGTACAGTCCTCGGTCTCGACCGCGATGATCGGCGAGCCGACGTCGACCGTCTCACCCTCGGTGGCCATCAGGGCCGACACCGTGCCCTCGAACGGGCACGGCAGCTCGACCACGGCCTTGGCCGTCTCGATCTCGACGATCGTCTGGTTCAGCGTGACCGCGTCGCCCGCGGCGACGTGCCACTTGACGATCTCGGCCTCGGTCAGGCCCTCACCCACGTCGGGGAGTCTGAACTCACGAAGCATGAGAATCCCCTCCTCAGTAGGTGAAAGCGCGGTCGACGGCGTCCAGGACCCGGTCGAGGTCCGGCAGGTAGTGGTCCTCCAGCCGGGACGGCGGGTAGGGCGTGGAGAAGCCCCCGACCCGCAGCACCGGGGACTCCAGGTGGTAGAAGCAGCGCTCGCTGATCCGGGCGGCCAGCTCCGCGCCGAAGCCCGTGAAGACCGGCGCCTCGTGGACGACCACGCAACGACCGGTCCGCTCTACCGACCCGGCGACCACGTCCATGTCGAGCGGGCTGAGCGAGCGCAGGTCGATCACCTCCAGGCTCCGCCCCTCCTGCTCGGCCGCTCCCGCGGCCTCGATGCAGGTCTTCACCATCGGGCCGTAGGCGAGCAGGGTCACGTCGGAGCCCTGCCGTACGACCCTCGCCCGGTCGAGGGGCACGCCGGCCGCCATCAAGTCCACCTCGGCCTTGTCCCAGTAGCGCCGCTTGGGCTCGAAGAAGATGATCGGGTCGTCGCAGCGGACCGCGTCCTGGATCATGGTGTACGCGTCGGCCGGGTTGGAACAGGCCACCACGCGCAGCCCGGCGGTGTGCGTGAAGTACGCCTCGGGGGACTCGGAGTGATGCTCCACGGCGCCGATGCCGCCCCCGAACGGGATGCGGACGACGACCGGCAGCCTCACCTTGCCGAGCGACCGGAGGGGCATCTTCGCGAGCTGGGTGATGAGCTGGTCGGCCGCGGGGAACACGAACCCGTCGAACTGGATCTCGCAGACGGGGCGGTAACCGCGCAGCGCCAGCCCGATCGCGGTGCCGATGATGCCCGACTCGGCCAGCGGCGTGTCGATCACGCGGTCCTCGCCGAAGTCCTTCTGCAGGCCGTCGGTGACCCGGAACACTCCGCCGAGCTTGCCGACGTCCTCACCCATGACGAGGACCTTTGAGTCGTCCTCCATGGAGCGGCGCAGGCCCTCGTTGAGCGCCTTGGCGAGAGTGAGTGTGGTCATCGCTCGAACCCCGCCAGGTAGGTCAGATACTGCTCGCGCTCCTCGTCGACGATCGAGTGCGGGTCCACGTAGACGTGCCGGAACAGGGCCTCCGGCTCCGGGTCCGGGAGCTCCAGGCAGCGCCTTCTGATTTCCCTGCCGAGAGTGTCGGCCTCCGCCTCGACCTTGTCGAAGAACTCCTGGTCGGCGAGCTGGTTCTTGAAGAGGTAGGCCTTCACGCGCTCGATCGGGTCCTTGAGCTTCCACGCCTCCAGCTCGTCGGCCACGCGATAGCGGGTCGGGTCGTCGGAGGTGGTGTGCGCGCCCATCCGGTAGGTGAACGCCTCGATCAGCGTGGGGCCCTGCCCCTCGCGGGCGTCGCGGAGGGCTTTCCGCGTCACGGCCAGGCAGGCGAAGACGTCGTTGCCGTCCACCCGCACGCCGGGGAAGCCGAAGCCGGACGCCCGCTTGTACAGCGGGATCTTCGACTGCTTCTCCAGCGGCTCGGAGATGGCCCACTGGTTGTTCTGGCAGAAGAACACGACGGGGGCGTTGCGGACCGAGGCCCAGATGAAAGCCTCGTTCACGTCGCCCTGCGAGGTCGCGCCGTCGCCGAAGTAGACGATCGAGGCCGCCTCCGCGCCGTCGCGCTGGATGCCCATCGCGTAGCCCACGGCGTGCAGCGCCTGGGAGCCGATGACGATCGTGTACAGGTGGAAGTTGTGCTCGGCCGGGTCCCACCCGCCGTGGTTCACTCCGCGGAAGAGGCCGAGCAGTTTCACCGGGTCGACGTCGCGGCACCAGGCCACGCCGTGCTCCCGGTAGGTCGGGAACGCCATGTCGGCGTCGGTGAGCGCACGGCCCGAGCCGATCTGCGCCGCCTCCTGCCCCAGAAGTGAGGCCCAGAGTCCCAGCTCGCCCTGCCGCTGGAGCGCGACCGCCTCCAGGTCGATCCGGCGGACGAGGACCAGGTCCCGGTAGAGGGAGCGGACCTCTTCGGCGGTCAGCTCGATGTCGTAGTCAGGGTGCTCGACCCGCTCACCTTCCGGGGTGAGCAGTTGGACGAACTCCGGGGGTGCGTCAACACCGCGAGGGGCGTCGGCTGTCACGTGCCACTCCTGTGCTCTCAGGGCATCCATGGGTGGGATCGCCACCGCTGTCTGGCCGGATCTTCATGCGTCCGCCCTCTGGGGTGTGAGGCCACACGCGTATGCGGACATCGTGGCAGAGTTCGGACTTGGTTGTGCATCCGACATTGCCGTCCACATCTTGCCGATTCCCGCCCCGCCGGAGCCCACACTCCACGGAGCCCTCGGGCCGCTCCGCCACACCCCGGCCGCCGGGGACCGGGCGTGACCGTGGCCATCCCGGCTGTCGATAGGCTTGGCCGGAAGCTACCCCACCCACCTGGAGGAACATCGTGGCGCGCGTCATCGTCGACGTCATGCTCAAGCCGGAGATCCTCGACCCGCAGGGCCAGGCCATCGCGCGGGCGCTGCCCCGGCTCGGTTTCTCGGGCGTCTCCGGCGTACGGCAGGGCAAGCGATTCGAACTGGAGCTGGACGGGCCGGCCGACGAGGCCGCGCTTGCGGACGTTCGAAAGATGGCCGAAACCCTTCTCGCCAACACGGTGATCGAGGACTTCGTGATCCGCGTGGAGGGGTAAAACGGCATATTTCCCAGCACGAGGACCAGGACAAGGCCCGTCAAAGTGGACAGCGGTTGAGCAAAAACCGTCTCTTGGCCGAACCCTAAATAACAGGCGCGTGATTTTGCGGTTAGCCCGGATTCATCGGGGAAGCCTACCTTGGTGACCTTCGACACCGGGGAGGGGTCCGGTGGATATTGAGTTCTCGCTTGCCATGCCGCGGGATGCGATCGGCATCCCGATGGTTCGCCGTGTGCTGGGGGACGCTCTGCGGTCGCTCGGCGTGACCGAGGGCTGCGTGTCCGACATCCTGCTGGCGACGTCCGAGGCCTGCGCCAACGCGGTACGCCACGGCGGCCCGGCCAACCGTTACGAGGTCATGGCCACGATCGGTGACGGACGCTGCGAGTTGCGCGTCATGGACCGCGGCCACGGCCTGCACACGATCCCCAAGCAGTACCCTCCGAGCGACACCGAGAACGGCCGGGGCATCCTGATCATGCGGGCCGTCGTGGACGAGATCTCCTTCGACATCACGCCCGGCCGCGGCACCACCGTCCGGCTGAGCAAGGAGCTCGACTGGGACGAGGACGCCATCGCCCATCACCTCACCCTCGACGGACAACTTGCCGCCGTCTAACCCCTGCCGCTCAACCCTTCCGCGTGATCATGCACAGGTTCCCGGCCATTGCACCGTAGCCGCCTCAACGCCGATCGTGATCATGCACGGATTCCCGGCCACCGCATCCTCGCCGCGTAAAACGCCGATCGTGATCATGCAGTACACACACCTGCATGATCACGAAGATGCTTTGCGCAGCTCATTATGGGCGCGCGTGAATGCATGCATGATCACGTACGGCTGCGGCGCAGGTGAGCGGGACGGCCGGGGAACATGTGCATGATCACCCAACGTGATCACCCCGACGTGATCACCCCGATGGGGGCGGTTGATTTGGCGACTTCGATAACCTGAGGTGTACCGCCACAGACCGCCGTCCGCCAGGAGACGGTGGCGTGCGCTGCCCCGCTTGAAGGGAACACTGCAATGAGCGCTGCCCGGGTGGGCGTCGTCACCTTCCCCGGAACACTCGACGACCAGGACGCCGCGCGAGCCGTACGGCTGGCGGGAGCCGAGGCGGTGCCGCTGTGGCACGCCGAGCACGACCTCAAGGGAGTTGACGCGGTCTTCCTCCCCGGCGGGTTCTCCTATGGCGACTACCTGCGCTGCGGGGCCATCTCGCGGTTCTCCCCGCTGATGGACGAGCTGATCCCGGCCGCGCGAAGCGGGCTTCCTGTGCTCGGCACGTGCAACGGCTTCCAGATCCTGTGCGAGGCGCACCTGCTGCCCGGCGCCCTCACCCGCAACGAGGGCCTCCACTACGTCTGCCGCGACCAGCGCGTACGGGTGGAGAGCACGGACACGGCGTGGACGGCCGACTTCGAGAGCGGCCAGGAGATCGTCCTGCCGGTCAAGCACGGCGAGGGACGCTACGTGGCCGACGCGGAGACGCTGGCGGACCTGGAGAGCGCCGGCCGGGTGGTCTTCCGCTACGTCGGAGGCAACCCGAACGGGTCGCTCAACGACATCGCCGGCATCACCAACGAGGCGGGGAACATCGTGGGCCTCATGCCCCACCCCGAGCACGCCGTCGAGGACCTCACCGGAGCCCCGAGCGTCGACGGCAGGGGCTTCTTCACCTCCATCCTCAAGAAGCTGGTGAACGCATGACCCTCGACAGCGTGAAGCGCGCCCAGGAGACCCCGGAGGAGCGCCAGCCGTTCGCCGAGCTCGGCATGAAGGACGAGGAGTACCAGCGGGTCCGCGAGATCCTCGGGCGGCGTCCGACGAGCTCGGAACTGGCGATCTACTCGGTAATGTGGAGCGAGCACTGCTCCTACAAGTCGTCGAAGGTCCACCTGCGGCAGTTCGGCACGAAGGCGCCCAAGTCCGAGGCGCTGCTGGTCGGCATGGGCGAGAACGCCGGCGTGGTGGACATCGGCGACGGCTGGGCCGCCACCTTCAAGATCGAGTCGCACAACCACCCGTCGTACGTCGAGCCACACCAGGGCGCGGCGACCGGCGTCGGCGGCATCGTCCGCGACATCATGTCGATGGGCGCCCGGCCGATCGCGGTCATGGACGCGCTGCGCTTCGGCGGCGCCGGCCAGCCCGACACGCGGCGGGTGCTCCCCGGAGTGGTCGAGGGCATCAGCCACTACGGCAACTGCCTGGGCCTGCCCAACATCGGCGGCGAGGTCGTCTTCGACCCCTGCTACATCGGCAACCCGCTCGTCAACGCGCTCTGCGTGGGCCTGCTGCGCAAGGACCAGATCAAGCTGGCCACCGCGCCCGGCCCCGGCAACAAGGTCGTGCTCTTCGGCGCCCGGACCGGCGCGGACGGCATCGGCGGGGCCTCGGTGCTCGCGTCGGCGACCTTTGAGGACGAGTCGCACGCCAAGCGCCCGGCCGTGCAGGTCGGCGACCCGTTCATGGAGAAGCTGCTGATCGAGTGCTGCCTGGAGCTCTACCAGGCCGACGTGGTGGTCGGCATCCAGGACCTCGGCGCGGCCGGAGTCTCGTGCGCCACGACCGAGCTCGCCGCCAAGGGCACCGGCGGCATGCAGGTCAACCTCAACCTCGTGCCGCTGCGCGACCCCACACTGCGGCCCGAGGAAATCCTTATGAGCGAGTCGCAGGAGCGCATGATGGCGGTCGTCGCCCCCGGCGACATCCCCGCGTTCATGGCGATCTGCGAGAAGTGGGACGTCCCCGCGACGGTCATCGGCGAGGTCACCGACACCGGCAGGCTCGTGATGACGTGGGACGGCGAGACGATCGTCGACATCCCGCCGGGCACGGCCGCCGACGAGGGCCCGGTCTACGAGCGTCCGTTCCACGAGCCCGAGGGCCAGGCGGCGCTCAACGCCGACGCCCCGGTACGGCTCCCGCGCCCCGAGGACCTCCGCGAGACCCTGCTGACCCTGCTCGGCTCACCGAACCTCGGGTCCAAGGAGTGGGTGACGTCCCAGTACGACAGGTACGTCCGGGGCAACACCGTCCTCGCCCAGCCTGCCGACGCCGGGATGCTCCGCATCTCCGAGGTCATGCCCGGGGCCGAGGAGACCACCCGGGGCATCGCGCTCGCGACCGACGGCAACGGGCGCTACGCCAAGCTCGACCCCTACGCCGGGGCCCAGCTCGCGCTCGCCGAGGCGTACCGGAACGTGGCCGTGACCGGGGCGAAGCCCCTGGCCGTGACCAACTGCCTCAACTTCGGCTCGCCGGAGGACCCGGAGGTCATGTGGCAGTTCGCGGAGGCCGTGCGCGGCCTGGCGGACGCCTGCAAGACGCTGGGCGTGCCGGTGACCGGCGGCAACGTGTCGTTCTACAACCAGACCGGCGCCGTGGCGATCCACCCCACGCCGGTCGTCGGCGTGCTCGGCGTGATCGACGACGTCGCCAAGCGGGTCAGGCCGGGCTTCACCGCTCCGGAGCTGCGCGTGGTCCTCCTGGGGGACACCAAGGACGAGCTCGGCGGCTCGGAGTGGGCGCACGTCGTCCACGACCACCTGGGCGGCCTGCCTCCCGAGGCGGATCTGGAGGCCGAGCGCGGCCTGGCCTCCGTCCTGGTCACGGCGGCGGCCGACGGCCTGCTCGAAGGGTCGCACGACCTGTCCGACGGCGGCCTGGCGATCGCCCTGGCCGAGTCGTGCCTCGCCCAGGGCATCGGGGCGACCGTGTCCCTGCCGGGCGAGGACGCTTTCGTCGAGCTGTTCAGCGAGTCGGCCGCTCGCGCGCTGGTCTGCGTCCGGCCTGAGGCGTTCGACGCGCTGGCCGAGCTCTGCTGCCGCTACGAGGTGCCCTGCTACGGACTCGGCACCACCGGCGGCACATCGCTCACGGTCGAAGGCGTCTTCGAGATCCCCGTGGACGATCTCCGCGAGACCCACTCAGGGGCCCTGCCCGCCATCTTCGGCTGACCCCCTTCACGTCAAAGGCCCTTCCGGCACTCATCCGGAAGGGCCTTCGCGTTGTCGGGAATCAGCTCTGAAGACTTGAACCATTCCAGAAAACGCCTCAAGGCGCTTTTACTGCGCCTGGCCGGAAACTCTGGTCCTCGCGAAGCCCGCTTCGCTGGGCCTTCGCTCCGGTCCTCGCTCCCGGCCCGCTCCGCTCAACCCCCGGGTCGTAACCGCCGCCAGTCAGATCACTTCTGATCGTCCTGATCCGCGCTGCCTGATGGACGCGTTTCGCCGTCGACGTCAAACGCCGTTGCGACTTCAGGAAAACGCGTCTGGAGCAGGGCCAACACATGGAGTTCAAGATCTCGCAGGTTCACGTCAACGACTTCCCGGACGATGGTCCAGTCAAGGCTGAAGTAGGCATGGACAGCTTGGTTGCGGAAGCCACGAATCTCTCGCCACGGAATCTCGGGAATCTCAGCACGCAACTCCTCGCTCAGGCACGCGGACGCTTCACCGACAACCATGAGCTGGCGGAGGACGTCGTTTCTGAGGATCTCGTCCTCTCCCTACCGATCACCATGAGCGTCGATCCAGCGGCGGATGGTCCGGCAAGCTCCGACAATGTCCGCGAGGTAGAGCGAGTCACGTCGAGGATCACGCGGCATACAGGACCTCAGCGTCGCTGAGGACACGCTCCCGAATCACCCAGTGCAGACCGTCCTTGGGAACGAGATCGACCGTACAGCCGAGAAGCGCCTCCAGTTCGTCCTGCAGACCGAAGAAGGCCAGTCCTCGGACAGCTCCAGAACCTCGGACGTAGAGAAGATCAACGTCGCTCTCAGCGGTCGACTCACCGCGAGCCGTTGAGCCGAAGACCGACAGCTCGGAGACTCCATACCGGGCGCAGAGCTCGGCGATCGCCGGTTGCAGCGCTTCCAGATCTTCGCGAGTCATGACACTCATTGTGCCAAACCGGCTGCCGAATCATCCACGACCACTGGAGTGGCTATCCAGCACGAAGAACGTGCCTGACCACCAAGCCGCCAAACCCCCTTCACGTCGAAGGCCCTTCCGGCACTCATCCGGAAGGGCCTTCGCGTTGCCGGGAATCAACTCTGAAGACTTGAATCATTCAAGAAAAGAGTGGCGGTGGAGCCCCCACGGCTCCACCGCGAACCCGTTGAGAACTATGCGGCGGAAACGCAGATCACGTAGATGTCGCCGCTCGCGTTCTTTCCGCCGACCGTCCACCCGACGGGCTTGCCGTTGCTGAAGTACGGCGCGTTGGTGTAGATCTGCGCGCTGCCGCTACCGCTGCTGGTGTACCCACCGCCTGTGGCGACCTTGCCCTGGCCGCAGGTGATGGTCTTGGAACCGCCCTGGCCGCCGCCGAAGTTGAAGTCTTCGTCCTTATAGGTGATACCGGCACCGGCGGACGGCCCGGCGGGGCCGGTGGCTCCGTCCTTGCCGTCCTTGCCGTCCTTGCCGTCGTCGCCCTTCGGGCCGGCGGGGCCGGTGGGACCCTGCGGACCGGCCGGGCCGGTGGGACCCTGCGGACCGGTCGCGCCCTTCTGTCCGGGAGCTCCGTCGTCGCCCTTGGGGCCCTGCGGACCGGCGGGACCCTGCTTGCCGTCGTCACCCTTGGGACCCTGAGGGCCGGTCTCACCCTTCGGACCCTGGGGGCCGGTCTTGCCGTCGTCACCCTTGGGACCCTGCGGGCCGGTCTCACCCTTCGGACCCTGGGGACCGGTCTTGCCGTCGTCACCCTTCGGGCCGGTGGCGCCGTCCTTGCCGTCCTTGCCGTCCTGACCCTTGGGGCCCTGGGGGCCGGTCGCGCCGGTCTCACCCTTCGGACCCTGGGGGCCGGTCGCCCCGGTGTCGCCCTTGGGACCCTGGAGGCCCTGCTTGCCCTGCGGGCCCTGGGGGCCCGTCTGGCCGGTCGCGCCCTGAAGGCCGGTGTTCCCCTGCGGGCCGGTCTGGTTCCAGAAGGTCCGGGTCTCGGTCGGCTTACATGTCGCCGTGACGTTCACGATCCGGACATAGCGCGTCGTCTTGTTGACACACGCGTAGATCACGGTGCCACCGGCCGACGAGGCGGTGGCCACACCGCCCACAGCGAGGAGCGACGCGGCGAGCGTGCCGACCGTCAGTAGTCCGACCGTGCGTCCACCCGGCAATTTGAGAGCCACCGTCTTACCTTTCTGATGCACAAGATGTGCTGTGAAACACGTGAGTCACCTGATACACGCGTGGCCGTCGAACTTGGTTGACGGGTCAAACATCACGTATGCGCATCGGCCCGATGAGTAAGCCTCCCCGGTCAAGGCGTGGCCGGAGGGTCGGATCGCCGGGATAATCGGCCCCCGGGGGGATGGGGCCGCGTCGGTCGACGACGCGGCGCGACACACGACTGGCCTACCCGGAGGACCCGTGCGCGACCCGAGCCCGGCGGAGCATGCTCCGAGCCGCGAGCCGTACCTCCCTCCCGCGACGCAGCCGGTCCGGGCCATCGTCTGGTCCATCCACCTGGTCCTGCCGCTGCTTGGCCTGTGGCTGCTCCTGGCCCAGCCGGATCTCGACATCGAGTGGCACGACAACTTCAGCCATTTCTGGCTGATCCTCGTCGTGGCGGGGGTCAACGTCGTCCTCGGCGGGCTGATCAGCCAGGCCTCGGCCCGGCGCGGCGACGCCCGGCTGCTGCTGGTCTCGCTCGTCTTCCTCAGCAGCGCCGGGTTCTTTCTGCTCCATGGGCTGGCCACGCCCGGGCTCCTCCACCCGAAGGGCACCGTCGGCTTCGATCTGGCCCAGCCCGTGGGCCTCACGATCGCGTCGGTGATCGCCTTCGTCTCGGCGCTGCCGCTGGGCGACCGGGCGGCGTCAGCCGTACTCCGCTCGCAGGCCGCGCTGCGGACCGCGCTGAGCGTGGTGCTGGTCGCGTGGGGCGTGGCGTCACTCGTTCCCGGACTCACTCCGCTCAGCGACCCGTTGCCGCCCGGCGGCGTGGGGCTGGGGGGCCTCTCCCTCGTCGGCGTGGCGCTCTACGCGGCGTCCGCGGCGATGATGTTCCGGTTGCATCGCAGGCGTCCCGCGGCGGTGCTGATCAGCCTCATCACGGCCTACGCGCTGCTGGCCGAGGCGATGATCGCCGGGATGTCCCACCACAACTGGCATCTGTCGTGGTGGGAGTGGCATCTCCTGCTGACGCTGGCCTTCCTCTTCGTGGCGTACAGCGCCTATCTCCAGTTCCGCCGGGAAGGGGCGACCGCCGGGCTCTTCGACGGGGTGACGCTGGCGGCGACCGTCCGCCGCATCCGGGAGGAGTATGAGGAGGCGCTGGAGGAGCTGGTCGGTCACCTGCGCCGCAGGACCGAGTCGGGCGTTCCCGTGGCCACCCGGCTGGCGGGCCGGTTCCGGCTCACCGAGGGCCAGGCGGCAGTGCTCGACCGGGCCGGGGCCGCGCTGGCCGCCGAGCGCGACCTGTCCGAACGGCTCGGCGCGCTCGTCGACGTCGGCCGGCGGAACCGCGTCGGGCTCCCCGAGTCCGACCTGCTGGCCACCGCCCTCGACCGTGTGCGGCAGGCCTACGGCGACGTGCGGCTCAGCCTCATGCGAGACGGCCGTCTGATCCCGTACGGCTCGGCCGGCCCCGAGCCTCGCCACGATCTGCGCGCGCTGGCGGAGGGGGCGGTGATCGCCGAGGAGGGCCGCGTCGTCCACCCCCTGACCGTGAAGGGACGGCTCGCCGGAGCCCTGTCCGTCCCGGTGGGCGTGACGGCGCAGGACGAGGCGCTCGCGGCCACGCTGGCGGGCCAGATGTCGATCTCCCTGGAGAACGCCCGCCTCTACCAGGAGCTCGACACGCTGTTCCGGCAGTACATGTCGCCCGCCGTGGCCAGCTCGCTGCTGGCCGACCCCGGCCAGGCGGCCCTGGGCGGCAAGCTCGTCGAGGTGACGGCGCTCTTCGCCGACCTCCGGGGCTTCACCACGTTCTCGGAGCGGGTCTCCCCCGGCGAGATCGTCGAGATGCTGAACCGCTACCACACGGCGGCCGTGCCCTGCATCCTCGGCAACGACGGCACGATCGTCCAGTTCGTCGGCGACGCGCTGCTCGCGCTCTTCAACGCGCCCGTACGGCAGGGCGACCACGCCGCGAAAGCCGTACAGGCCGCTCTGGAGATGCAGGAGGCGGCCGCCGAGGTGTCGCGGCAGGTGGTGGCGGAGCAGGCCGCGGGGCTGCTCGCGGACGTGGAGTGGCCGACGTTCCGGGTGGGGGTGAACACGGGGATGGCCCTCGTCGGCAACATCGGCAGCCCGGAGTTCCGCGGGTTCAACGCGATGGGCGACGCGGTCAACGTGGCGGCCCGGCTCCAGGCGCTGGCCGAGCCCGGCACCGTGGTCATCGGCCAGGCCACCCGCGACCGCATCGGCCCGGCGAAGGTGGTGTCGCTGGGCGACCTCTCGCTGAAGGGCAAGGAGCAGACAGTCCACGCCTACCGGCTGATCACTCTCGGATGAGGCCGGCGCACCGGTAAAACTGCCTTTACCGGCAGCCCGTGGAGGGCCAACACTGGACCACAACACTGGGGCACGGCATGACGGACGGCATACGCCGCAACTGGGGAGGTGCCGGGTGACCGGTCCGGAACCGGGCGAGTTCCTCGCCCTGCTGACCGCGGACGAGACCGCGGACCTGCGGGCGGCCGGGCGCACCCGCCGATGGGATCGCGGCTCGACGGTGATGAACGAGGGCGAGACCGCCGACTGGGTGCTCGTGCTGACCTCCGGCAGGGTCAAGGTGTCCTCGCACACGGCCGGCGGGACCGAGGTCGTGCTCGCCGTCCGGGGTCCGGGGGCGCTCGTCGGGGACATGTCCGCGCTCGACGGCCATCCCCGGTCGGGCACGGTGACGGCCCTGGAGCCCATCGAGGGGCTCGTCGTCCACGACTTCCCCGGCTACCTGAACGACCACGGCCGGGTCGCCGTGCTGCTCATGCAGCTGGTCATCGGCCGCCTGCGGGATGCGGACCGCAAACGCGTCGAGTACGGCGCGTTCGACACAGCGGGCCGGGTGGCGACCCGGCTCCTCGAGCTGGCCGAGCGGTACGGCGAGCCGGCCGAGGGCGGGGTCAAGGTGGCGCTGCCGCTCTCCCAGGACGAGCTGGCGGGCTGGACCGGCGCGTCCCGCGAGGCGGTCAGCAAGGCGCTGCGCAGCCTGAGGGATCGCGGGCTGATCGAGACCGGCCGCCGCCGGGTGATCGTCTATGACCTCGAAGGGCTCCGCAAGCGGGCACGCTGATCCCCATCGGCCTGCAAAATCGGGATAAAGGACAATCGACGGCATGACCGTCGCCGTCCCCCTGCGCCCCGGGTCGCCGGAATACGCCCACGCCCTGAGGTACGCCTGGCGGGTCTGCTCGGCCACCGGGCTCGGCCTCGTGCTGATCGGCATCAGCTCCAGCACGCTCAACGTCGCGCTGCCCGAGGTCGTGCGGCACTTCCACGCAGGGCCGCTCGCGTCGAGCTGGGTCCTGCTGTCGAACCTGCTGGTCAGCACGGCGACGCTGGTGTTCTTCGGCAGGGTCGCCGACCTGCTGGGCAGACGGGAGATCTATCTCCTCGGGTTCGCCGTCTTCACGGCGGCGTCGCTGCTCGCCGGGATCGCGCCCAACGTGGGTCTCCTCATCGCGATGCGGGCAGTCCAGGGCCTGGGCGCGGCGATGATCCTCGCCAACGGCACCGTCATCATCACCGGGGCGTTCCCGCCCGACCGGCTGAGCCAGGGGTTGGGCGTCTACATGGCGACGCTGTCGGTGGCCCAGCTCGCGGGGCCGACCCTCGGCGGCCTCATCGCGGACGCGCTCGGCTGGCGCTGGATCTTCTGGATCAACGTGCCCGCCGGGCTGGTCGCGCTGGTCTGGGGCGCGTTCACGCTCCGGAAGGTGCCCAAGGGCCCTCGCGAGCCCGTGGACCCGATCGGCAACCTCATCGTGTTCGTCGCGCTCTCGGCGGCGCTGATCGCGATCAGCCAGAGCGATCCGCTCTCCGGGCTGCTCGCCGTCGTGCTCGTTCCCGTGCTGGTGCTCGTGGAGCGGCGGGCCCGCAATCCGGTGCTGAACCTCACGCTCTTCGGCGGCCGGATGCTGGTCTTCGCCAACCTCGCGTCGTTCTGCAACGCCCTGGCCCGGTCGTCGCTGGTCCTGCTCGTGGGCCTCTACTTCCAGGCCGCCCGCGGGGTGGACGCCCTGACCGCCGGCCTCGGCGTCCTGCCCGTCCCGATCGGGATGACGCTCGCCTCCCCGATCGCGGGGGCCCTGGGCCGCCGCGTCGGCCCCTACGCGCTGTCGGTCGGCGGGTGCGTGGCCACCGCCACGGGGCTGCTGGTGCTGGGGCTCTCGCCCGGCGCGGCCACGCCGTACTGGGTGATCGGGCTGGGGCTGTTCATCGCCGGATGCGGCAGCGGAGCCTTCCTCACCGGCAACACGACCCAGGTCATGAGCGCGCTGCCGCCCGGGAGCCTCGGGGTCGTGAACGGCTTCCGCATCATGATCATGAATATCGGGAGCGTGCTGAGCGTGGCGACGACGCTGACCGTGCTGACCAGTTCGGTGACGCCCGGGCTGCGCGGCCAGGTCTACGCCGGCACGCTCTCGCGGGTGTCCCCCGTGGCTCTCCAGGAGCTGATGAGCGGATTCCGGCTCACCTACGTGGTGCTGTTCGGCGTGGCGGTGCTCGGCGCCCTCTGCGCGGCCATGGCCTCGACGCCGGACATCAGGAGGTCCAGCCCGAAGGCGTAGTGCCACTCGATGTCGGGCTCGGTCTCGAAGTTCCTGGCGAACTGGACCAGGCACGGGAACCGGCCGGCGGGGAGCGACTCGAGCGCCAGCCGCTTCTGGCGCCGCCACTCGGCCGCCTCGCCGGCGCTCATACGCGGCGGGTCGCCGGGCTGGCAGTCCACGATCGTGATGGCCCCATGGAGCAGGTGGGTCGAGATGAGATAGCCCTCCTCAAGTGTGAATCCCGCCTGGGAGAGCAGGTCGAGGGCCGCCTCGGTGGCGCGGGTGAAGCTCTCCACCCCCTTTTTGTCGATCATGGAGAAGATCGAGGTCAGGCTGGGATGCCGCCGCAGCACGCGGAGCAGCGCCTCGACCATCGCCCGGAGCCGCGCGTTCCACGGGGCGGCGGGATCGAACTCCGGCGTCACCTCGGCCAGCACGTGGTCGGCGACGCCCTGGAGCAGCAGGTCCTTGTTCTTGAAATGCCAGTAGAGGGCCATCGGCGTCACGCCCAGCTCCTGGGCCAGCCGCCGGATGGTGACCGCGTCGAACCCTTCGGCGTCGGCCAGCTCGACGGCCTTGTCAACCACGGTCTGGCGGGTCAGCTTCTCCGCGGCTCCCATGCCATCTCCCTCGTTCACGTGCGGCGCTTGACAACTATACGCCGTACAAGGTCTCCTATGCAGCGTACATGTACGCCGTATATGTACTCCGTACAAGAGGAGGACCCATGACCGGAAGATGGTGGGCGCTCGTCGCGGTGGCGCTCGCGACCTTTATGACCTATCTGGACAACAACGTGGTCAACGTGGCTCTGCCGACGATCCAGCGGGATCTGGGGCTCACGATCTCGGGCCTGGAGTGGATCGTGAGCGCGTACATCCTGGCGTTCGCCGGGCTGCTGCTCGTCGGCGGGCGGCTGGCCGACGTCTTCGGCCTGCGGACGGTGTTCTTCACGGGCCTCGGGATCTTCACGCTGGCGTCGGTCGCCGCCGGGCTGGCCGGCGGTCAGGAGACGCTCATCGCCGCACGTGCCGTACAGGGCCTGGGGGCGGCGCTGCTCACGCCCTCGTCGCTGGCCCTCCTGCCGGTGATCTTCCCCGACCCGCGCGAGCGCGCGACTGCGGTCGGCATCTGGAGCGGCGTGGGAGCGCTCGCTCTGGCCATCGGGCCGCTCACCGGCGGCATCCTCAGCGAGAACGCCGACTGGGGCTGGATCTTCCTGATCAACGCGCCGATCGGCGCCCTCACGGCGGTGATCGGGTTCCGGTCGATCCGCGCTCAGAGCGCCGCACAGGGGGCGAGGGCGACCCGGGCCCGCCTCGACCTGCCGGGCCTCGCGACCTCGGCCCTGGCCCTGCTGGCGCTGACCTACGCGCTGATCGAAGGCGAGTCACGCGGCTGGTCGTCGGCCCCCATCCTCGGCTCGTTCGCGCTCGCCGCCGTCGCCGCCGTCGCCTTCCTGATCGTCGAGTCCCGTACGGCACAGCCGATGATCGACCTGACTCTCTTCAGAGAGCGGATCTTCAGCGGGGGCCTGCTCTCCATGGGGCTGTGGGCGTTCGGCGTGTTCGGCATCTACTTCTTCACCGCGCTCTACCTCCAGAGCGCGCTCGGCTTCACCCCCACCCAGGCCGGCGCCGGGTTCGTGCCGATGGCCCTGCTCATGGCCGTGATCGCCGTCATGTCGCCGCGCATCGCCGAGCGGTTCGGCACGGCCGGCACGGTCGCGGCCGGGCTCGGCCTGATGGCCATCGCCGTCGGCGGCCTGTCGAGCGTGGGCGAGGGCGACGGCTACACCGATCTGCTTCCGTGGTTCCTGCTGTACGGCGCGGGCGCCGGGCTGCTGGTCCCTCTGACCAACGTCGTACTCAGCGCGATGCCGTCGGCCCGGGCCGGTGTGGCGTCCGGCGTGCTCAACGTCTCGCGTGAGGTCTTCGGGCTGCTCGGCATCACGATCCTCGGCGCGATCCTCAGCTCCCGCGAGAGCGTCGTGACGGGGGCTCCACTGCACAGGTTCCTGGAGGCCTACCAGTTCACGCTGCTCGTCGCGGCCGCGATCGTGCTGGTCGGCGTCCCGGTCAGCCTCTACGCCCTCCGGCGGGGCCGTACGGCGGAGCCCTCAGTAGAGGGTCAAGTGGACGGTCCTGTGGCGGCTCCGGCCGTCTCGGAGTCCGTCGCGTGACGGGCGGACGACGGTGGGCGGCCACGACGGGCGGACGACCGGGCATCGGGCGGCCTCGGCCAGAATGAACACGTGCCGCCACGCAGACTCGACCCGGGGAAGGTCCGGGAGGCGCTCGACGCCCAGCTTCTCGACCTGGGGCAGCCGCCCTTCGAAGGCCCTGACGGCGCCGCCGGCGACGCGTGCGCGCGGGCTGTGCTCGGGGCCTACGACGCGGGCCTGACCCCGGTGAGGGACGCCGCCCGCTTCGCCGTACGGCACCTGCTCGAAGAACTGGCCGCGCGGGCGCCCGGACGGACGGTGGAGGTCCGGGTGCCGCCCTACGCGGCGGTGCAGTGCGTGGAGGGCCCCCGGCACACCCGGGGGACGCCTCCCAACGTCATCGAGACCGACCCGCGCACCTGGCTGGAGCTCGCCACCGGGCGGCTCGGGTGGTCCGAGGCCATGGCGGCGGGCAGGATCTCCGCCAGCGGCGCGCGGGCCGACCTGTCCGGCTACCTGCCCCTGCTGTAACGAGATCGGCCGTCAGGGGGCGCCGCCGAGCTTGTTCTCGACGCACCGCTGCGCCGCCTCCTGGCTGGGATAGAGCGCGGGGTCGAAGCACTCCCCGAGGTTCTTGCTCTGGTACCAGTAGTAGAGCAGCACCCCGAAGAGCACGGCGAGGACCAGCGTGAGCACGCTCAGGACCAGGCCGATGACCGCCCGTCTCTTGTTGGATTCCTTGGCGATCGCGACGATCCCCACGATCACGCCGGCGACGGCGACGAGCGTCCCGACGCCGCAGACGAGCAGCAGGACGAGGCTCGCGATGCCGAGCACCAGCGCCGCCGTGCCGAGCCCGCCGGCGCCCGGGGGAGGCCCCTGGGGCTGCCACGGCCCGCCCCACGGCGGCCCCGGAGGCCCGCCGGGCCCGGGCGGAGGCGGCGGCAGCGGCCCGCCGTACGGCCCCTGGCCCCCGTAAGGACCCTGACCGCCGTAAGGGCCTTCACCACCAGGGCCCTGACCGCGGTAAGGGCCTTCACCGGGGCCCTGGCCGCCGTAAGGGCCTTCAGCGGGACCCTGGCCCGGCTCCCGGCCCGGGCCCGGCTCCTCGTGGCCGGGGTCTCGCCCCTGGCCCCCTGGAGGCTGGTTCCAGCGGTCCTCGCGGGGCTCCTCCCCGGAGGCCGCCGGGAAGATCGACCTCCGCTCGGGGTCGTCAGATGTCGCCACGATCGCACTCCCCCGTACCTGAATCTGGGCATGCCGGAAGGCCCAGACTCTCCCGGAAACCGGGGGCGGACCAGGCGTGACACGGCAAAGCCCGGTCGATCGTTTGCCGCGACTTCTCCACCCACGGGTGCGAGCAGCATGAATGCCGAAATAGACTCAAGTACGTGTTGAAGGGCGACGGCCGTCTGGGCCATGACCTCGACCCCCAGGACCGCGCACCGCAAGACGCCTGTGGCGTCTTCGGTGTATGGGCGCCCGGGGAGGACGTTTCCAAACTCACCTACTACGGTCTGTACGCGCTGCAGCATCGCGGGCAGGAGTCCGCGGGCATCGCCGTGAGCGAGGGCAGCCGGATTCTCGTCTACAAGGACATGGGCCTGGTGGCCCAGGTGTTCGACGAGTCGATCCTCGGGACCCTGCGCGGCCACCTGGCCATCGGGCACTGCCGCTACTCCACGACCGGCTCCAGTGTGTGGGAGAACGCGCAGCCCACGTTGAGCTCCACCGAGGTCGGCGGTCTCGCGCTGGCCCACAACGGCAACCTGATCAACACCACCGAGCTGTCCGATCGGCTCGCACCGGGCACGATCAAGGCGACCACCGACACCGAGGTGCTGACGGCCCTGCTCGCGCAGGACGGCTCCCGCCCGGTCGAGGACGCGGCGGCCGAGCTGCTCCCCGAGGTCAAGGGCGCCTACTCGCTGGTGTGGATGAACGAGACCACCCTCTTCGCCGCCCGGGACCCGCAGGGCATCCGCCCTCTGGTGCTCGGCCGGCTGGAGCGCGGCTGGGTCGTCGCGTCGGAGACCGCGGCGCTCGACATCGTCGGCGCGTCCTTCATCCGCGAGATCGAGCCCGGCGAGCTCCTGACCATCGACGAGCGCGGGCTGCGGTCCCGCCGGTTCGCGGTCCCCGAGCCCAAGGGCTGCCTGTTCGAGTACGTCTACCTGGCCCGCCCGGACACCACGATCGCCGGGCGTGGCGTGCAGTCCACGCGCGTCGAGGTCGGCCGCGTGCTGGCCCGCGAGCACCCGGTGGACGCGGACCTCGTCATCCCCACGCCCGAGTCCGGCACGCCGGCCGCCATCGGCTACGCCGAGCAGAGCGGCATTCCGTACGGCCAGGGCCTGGTGAAGAACTCCTACGTCGGCCGCACCTTCATCCAGCCGTCGCAGACCATCCGCCAGCTCGGCATCCGGCTGAAGCTGAACCCGCTCCGCGAGGTCATCGAGGGCAAGCGCCTCGTCGTCGTGGACGACTCGATCGTGCGCGGCAACACCCAGCGCGCGATCGTCAAGATGCTCCGCGAGGCCGGCGCCACCGAGGTGCACGTCCGGATCTCGTCGCCGCCGGTCGCCTGGCCGTGCTTCTACGGCATCGACTTCGCGACCAGGGCCGAGCTGATCGCCGGATCCCTGTCGGTGGAGGAGATCCGCGGCTCGCTCGGCGCCGACTCCCTCGGCTACATCTCCCTCGAAGGGCTGACCCGGGCCACGACGATCAAGGCCGACCGGCTCTGCCGGGCCTGCTTCGACGGCCAGTACCCGATCGCGATCGACCAGGACAGGGTCGGCAAGTACGTCTTGGAGGCTCAGCGATGACGAGTTACGCGGCCGTCGGCGTCGACATCGAGGCCGGCGATCGCGCCGTCGAGCTGATGAAGTCGCGCGTGGCGCGCTCCCGGCGGCCCGAGGTCGTCGACGACGTCAGCGGCTTCGCCGGGCTCTTCGACGCGTCGGCGTTCCTCCGCTATCGCCGCCCGCTGCTCGCCACCTCGACCGACGGCGTCGGCACCAAGGTCATGCTGGCCCAGCGGCTCGGAAAGCACGACACAATCGGCATCGACCTCGTCGGCATGGTCGTCGACGACCTCGTGGTCTGCGGGGCCGAGCCGCTGTTCATGACCGACTACATCGCCTGCGGCAAGGTGGTGCCCGAGCGCATCGCCGACATCGTGGGCGGCGTGGCCGAGGGCTGCCGTCTGGCGGGCTGCGCGCTCGTCGGCGGCGAGACCGCCGAGCACCCCGGCGCGATGGGTCCCGACGAGTACGACCTGGCAGGCGCCGGCACGGGCGTCGTCGAGGCCGACGAGTTGCTGGGCCCGGACCGGGTGAGGCCGGGCGACGTCGTGCTCGGCCTGGGGTCGAGCGGGGTCCACTCGAACGGATATTCCCTGGTCAGGCACATCATCAAGACCGCCGGGCTGGATCTCGACCAGGAGTTGCCCGAGCTGTCCAGAACGCTGGGCGAGGAGCTGCTGGAGCCCACCCGCATCTACTCCCTCGACTGTCTCGCGCTCATCCGCGAGACGGAGGTGCACGCGCTGGCCCACATCACCGGCGGCGGCCTGGCCGCCAACCTGGCCCGATCCCTTCCCGGCACGGTCGACGCCGTGCTGGACCGGGAGTCGTGGACGCCTCATCCGATCTTCGAGGTCCTGGCCGGCCACGGCCGCGTGCCGCAGGCAGAGATGGACAGGACCTTCAACCTGGGCGTCGGCATGTGCGCCATCGTCCCCTCCGAGGAGGCCGACCGGGCGACGGAGCTGCTCGCCGGGCGTGGCGTGCCCGCGTGGGTGCTCGGCGAGATCGTGCCGGGTGCGGGAGAGGCCCGGTTCCGCTGATCGGGAAAGCGACCGATGCCAACGCGGCCGACCTCAACGCGGCCTATCTCAACGCGGCGGATCCGAACGCGGCGGACCGGCGACCGGCCTGTGACGGAACCGGCCCGCGGGCGAACCGCGGAGCGGGCATGCCGAAAAACGCCCCAGTGCTCGGGACGCTGAATACGACTCCGGTCACGATGAAGGCACCCGGCGGGAACGGCTACCCCGCCGGGTGTCTCACCTGGCACTCAGGAACGGTTCAACGGCGCCCGGAGCGACCGCTGTCGTCATCGTCCTCGTCGTCGACGGCCGCGTAATCGGCATAGCGATCAGCCAGCTCGTCGTAAGGGTCATGCTCGTCACTGTGGCCGGAATCGTCCTCGTCCACGACTCCGAGCTCCGCGCGCAGGCGCTCAAGATCCGTTCCGCCGCTGTTGTACTTCAGCTGGCGGGCGACCTTGACCTGCTTGGCCTTGGCTCGGCCGCGCCCCATTGGCTCGACCCCCTCATGCGGGGTCGTGCCCGACCCCTCGTCGCTAACGCACCGCGCACTGACGCCACCTGACTTCAGGCGTCAGTCTCTCGTTCGCCTATAACCGTACCTGTTTTGCGCGCTGCTCGGTACGTCGTACGAGCGTCGGCGGTCAGCGCCCGAGCCAAATGCCCCTCAGCCGCCCGACTTCCGACATTCTGCGCTCCGCCAGCCTATCCGCTGCGGCGCCCGGTGGGACGCCTTCCTCCTCGGCCATCTCGAAGATCTTCATGGTCGTGTCGAAGATCCGCGCCGCCCTCGCCCTGGCCCTGGCCATGTTGAAGCCCTCGATCTCGTCCGCGACCTGGATGACTCCGCCCGAGTTGACCGCGTAGTCCGGGGCGTAGAGGATGCCACGCTCGGTGAGCTGCTTCTCGACACCCGGATGCGCGAGCTGGTTGTTCGCCCCGCCGCACACGATTTTGGCGGTGAGCCGGGCGACGGTCGCGTCGTCCAGTGCTCCACCGAGCGCGCAGGGGGCGTAGACGTCGATGTCGGCGGCCGTCAGCGCGGCGGCGTTGGCCACGACCTGCGCCGTCGGATGGCGCCGCCGTACGCGGTCGACGGCCTGCTCGTTCACGTCGCATATCACGACTTCCGCGCCGTCCTCGATCAGGTGATCGACGAGACGGTGGCCGACCTTGCCGACCCCCTCGACCCCGACGCGCCTGCCCTTCAGGGACGGCGTGCCGTACACGTGCTGGGCGGCGGCCCGCATGCCCTGGAACACGCCGAACGCGGTGAGGATGGAGGAGTCGCCCGCGCCGCCGTGCGCCTCGGTGCGCCCGGTCACGTAGGAGCACTCCCGGGCGACGACGTCCATGTCCTCGCTGTAGGTGCCCACGTCACAGGCCGTGTAGTAGCGGCCGCCCAGCGACTGGACGAACCGGCCGTAGGCGCGCAGCAGGGCCTCGTTCTTGGCCGTCGCCGGATCCCCGATGATGACCGCCTTCGCACCGCCGTGGTCGAGCCCCGCCAGGGCGTTCTTGTACGCCATGGCGCGGGAGAGGTTCAGCACGTCGGCGAGGGCGGCCTGCTCGCTCTCATAGGGATAGAACCGGGTGCCGCCGAGGCCCGGCCCGAGTGCCGTGCTGTAGATCGCGATGATCGCGTACAGCCCGCTGCGCTCGTCGCAGCAGAACACGACCTGCTCGTGCCTGACGGGGTGAATGGGGTTCGCGTCCTTCACTGGGCTGGGATCCTTGTGGGAAAGCCCGAAGACGTCGGTCACGGTGGTGACTCCTGATCGCCTCTGACCGCCGCCTCGGTGCGGCGGTTCCCCTCCACCTTACCGACGACACAAACAAACGATCATGAAAAATCGTGACAGCACTGCACATGTCCCCGGAGGCATGGCACGATTCTGATGTGCTGCCTTACGCCGCCTATCTCCGCGTGTACGAGCCGCTGACCGCGTTCACCCCCGGGGATCGGGCGGTGTGGGCCGGCTACGCCGAATCGCGCGACCGGCCGCGCCGGGCCGGTGCGCTGGAGGTCGAGCACGACCAGTCCGTCCGCAGGCTGCTCTGCGTCCCTCCGGCACCCGCGCCGGACAAGGAGAGTCACAACGCCTACCTGCGACGGGTCGACGAGATGCTGTACGTCTGCCCATGGCAGAGCAGGCTGCGGTCCTGGCTGGCCTTCGCCTCCTTCCGCGGGAGCACGCCGGTCAAGCTGGCCGACCGGTTCGTGCCGAAGGCGATCGCGGAGCAGACGGCCGACGACTTCGACCGCTTCAAGCGCGGCGAGCCGTCGCTGCGCACCAACATCCGCACCAGCACATGGCACGTCCCGACGCCGTGGTTCGTGCCGTTCGACTCCGCTGAGCGGTGGCTCGTCCTGGGCGCGGAGGGGAATGAGACCACCGAGCCGGCCGTACCGACCACGACCGCGCCGCCCAGGAACATGCTGTACGTGACGTCGATGGCCCAGGCCCGCCGCCGCGTCGCCCGCGCGCTGGTCGTCATCCGGCGGCATGTCGGCCATGTCACCATCCTGACCGAGGTCGAGGAAGTGGGCCGCTGGCTCGAGGAGTTCCACCCCCACTCGCTGGTGGAGCTCGACTACGGCGGCCTGGTGCATCTCATGAACGACGAGACCCTGCAGGGCGACCAGTCCGTCGCCGAGGTGTCCGCCGCTCTCGCGGGTTTGGACAACGGTCAGGAAGAACTTGCCTTCGCGATGTATCAGCGGGTCATCATCCGCTGGAGATCAATACAGGCTCTGGAATTCGCAAACTGAGCGTAATCAAGACGCCCTGACCTGCAGAATTGGGTCACGGGATGTTCGATCTCACATCTACGAACTGAGTAGTTTGCCGTTTTCACTGCGATACCACGAAACGTGTCGCTAGAATCACCGAGCGTGACAACAACGCGTGGTCGAGACGTTGCGCCCAGAGGGCTCGCCAATCGCACTACGTGGCTGTATGGTCACATCGGGTGATACCGCAGATGGTCCTAGAAACCGCACGTTATGGATCATTGGGGGACATCCGTGACAAGCGCCAGACAAGTCGCAGGATCGCTGTCGCCGGTCCACACGGAGGAGAGGCCGCACAAATGTCAGCTCGTACACCCGAGGCCGAGCCACTGCTCACCCCGGCGGAGGTCGCAACCATGTTCCGCGTCGACCCCAAGACCGTTACTCGGTGGGCGAAGGCGGGCAAGTTGACGTCCATCCGCACGCTCGGCGGACACCGGCGCTACCGGGAGACCGAGGTCCGGGCGCTGCTCGCGGGGATTCCGCAGCAGCGGTCCGAGTAGGTACGGGGCGCGTCGCCGAACTAGGGGGGAAGAACGGCGCGCTCGCGTCCGAGATGTGAGCGCGTCCACCACACACCCGTGACCGCCATGGGTCACGGGACGGTGTGTGGGGCCGGCGCCGCCCGCCCGGCGCCTCCCCGGTACTGGTCACACCGGTCCCGAAGCAAGATCCCGCAGCAAGGTCCCGAGCAGGCACTCCACCTCGTGGTCATGGTCGGCCGCCACCCTCAGCAGGGCGACCATGTGATCCACCAGCAGCCGCTCCAGCTCCGCCCTGCCGATGTCGCGGCGCTCCAGCCAGTCGAGGCCCGCCGTCTCCACCGACGCGACCCACGCCGTGAGCGTGATCCGGAGCACCGGCCCCGGCGCGCCGACCCGCAGCTGGTTCATGATCAGCCGGACCAGGCGCTGCCGCACCCCGTCCACGATCTCCCCGACTTCCCCCGCCCGGTTGGCGGGGCCACCCCTGAGCAGCGCGGCGAATCCGGCCGCGTGCTCCTCCACGAAGTCGAAGTAGCGCGCCAGCCCACGCGACAGCTCGTCGATGGGCCCGCCGCCGCCCTGAAAGCGCAGCCGGGCCTCCAGCTCCGTGGCGGCGCTGCGCAGCGCCGCCACATAGAGCTCCTGCTTGCCACCGAAGTAGTGGTAGACGAGCGCCCTCGACGCGCCGGCCGCGGCGGCCACGTCGTCGATCGAGACATCCTCGGCGTCGTGCCTGCTGAACAGCTCCAGCGCGGCGGCGATGAGCTCCTCGCGCCGCCGGTCGACGCTGAGCCTGCGCCGCACCGGCCGCACAGTGGCCTGGTCAGGGGTCTCCTGATCGTTCCCCGCCTGGGATGTGGCACCCACACTTCGCACACTAGCGGGTCCATCCCCAACAGAGACCCTCAAATGATCAAGCACCCCCACCTGGCCGTGATCATGCACAGGTTCCCGTGAGGGCCCCTGGAGCTGCGTCAACTCGGGTGATGATCATGCACAGGGTCCCACGCGGCTCGACGACCTGCCCGAACCTGTGTCGTGATCATGCAATCAGGTTAACTGCATGATCACGTCCGGGAATTCCGCTGGCGACCGCCGAGAGCGGGGAATCCATGCATGATCACAAATGGCATAGGTGCAGCGCGAAGCCGTCGGCCGGGACTCTGTGCATGATCACGCTGAGGGTGGGGGGGTGCCTGGGACTATCGGGCATCCCCCAACGCGCGGAGGAACTGGAACGAATTAGCCTTACGGCGCTCAACCCGTACCCTACGGGCGACTCGATCGTTTGGTGTGTCAGGTGCACGTCCACGCATCGTGGGGAGAACCATGTCAGGACCGTCCATGCAGACCACTGCCCGGAACGACGTCGCGCTTTCGCTGCCCGACGGCGGACTGTCCGATGGGTTCAGCCCACGGCCACGGCCGACCATCCGGAATGTGGCCGAGCGCGCCGGCGTCTCGAAGTCGCTCGTGTCCCTCGTGCTCAGGGGCTCGCCCCATGTCAGCGAGCATCGCCGGGAGGCGGTGCTGCAGGCGGCGAGGGAGCTGGGCTACCGCCCGAACGCGGTGGCGCGCAGCCTCGTCGAGGGCCGCACCCACCTGGTGGGGGCCCTGGTCGCGGACCTGCACAACCCGTTCTACGCCGAGTTCCTGGACGGCCTGCAGGAGAGTCTGCACGGCGACGGGCTGCGGCTGCTGATCGGCAGCGGCCGGTGGGACCCTGCGTTCGAGGACGAGGCGGTGGAGGCGTTCCTCGAGCTACGCGTGGACGGGCTGGTGCTGCTCGGGGTCGCGCCGTCCAGTGACACCCTGGCCGAGGCGGCCGCGTACACGCCCACGGTCGTGGTCGGCGAGCGCGACGTGGAGCTGGAGGGCGTGGACATCGTCGTGGATGACGACGAGCTCGGCGCCCGCCTCGCGGTCGATCATCTGGTGCAACTCGGTCACCGGCGGATCGCGCACATCGAGGGCGCGCCGTCCTCGGCCGCGCGCTGCCGCTGCGAGGGCTATCTGGTGGCCATGCGCCGCCACGCGCTCGCGCCGTACATCATGGTGGAGCACGGCGACTTCACCGAGGAGGGCGGCCGGCGCGCGGCACTGGCCCTGCTGGAGCGGAACCCCCGGCCGACCGCGATCTTCGCGGCGAACGACATCGTGGCCATGGGCGTCCTCACGGCGGCGAGCGAGCTGGGGCTACGGGTGCCCGAGGACCTGTCCGTGGTCGGCTACGACAACACGCACCTCGCCGCGGTCAACCACATCTCGCTGACCAGCGTGGACCAGCCCCGCCGCGCGATGGGGCGCTCCGCCGCCGCGCTGCTGAGCGACCGCATCACCGAGCCGGGCAAGGTCGCGCGCCTGCGCCAGGTGACTCCGACCCTCGTCGCTCGGCGGAGCACCGGCCCCGCTCCAAGTGAGTCCCAAAGCTAGGTCAACCGCCGACGTGTCACGTCGCGGAGGGTGTTGACTCGGGCCGTGACGCCGACCCCCGGCGGGTCGCGACATCGGGGGGACCCACCGGGTCGGCGACTTTCGCGAGAATCGGGGGATTCCATGCGTGATCCTGAGTTGGTGTCCTGCGCCCAGCGGGCGGCGGGAGAGCTTGAGCGGGCCTGGGCGCACTGGAGAGAGGCCCGCGGGCTGAGCGGCGAGGAAATCGCCGAGTCCGTGGCGAGCTACGTCGCCCACTCGATCGACCATCCCTGGGGGCGTCCCCGGGTGGTGCTCGGTCTCGACGCCGAGGACGCCCGCGAGTTGGCCGCCCTCTTGCACAAACAGGAAGTAGCCGAGCCGGCTTGGTGACCCTCTTTCGCGGCATAACGGTCTGATTACGCTCTACCTACACGTAGGTTGGATGCCGACAGACCTCGCGAAGGGACCCGCCGTGATCAGTCGACCACTTGCCGCCGCAGTCCTGGGCCTGTGCGGGCTCGGAGCCGTCGCCTGCGGCGGCGCGGCGAGCTCGGACGCGGACGCGACCATGCCCGACGCCGCGCGGAACACCGGGCCGGAGACGGCCGGCGCGGTGAGTCAGGTCTCGGCGCGTACGGCCGGCACGCCCGCCGCGAAGGCGAAGCCCCTGGCCGGCAAGGTCATCGTGATCGACCCGGGCCACAACGGCGGCAACTACCGGCATCCGGAGATCATCAACAAGCAGGTCAACGTGCTGACCCAGTGGAAGGCGTGCGACACCACCGGCACGTCGACCAACGACGGCTACAGCGAGGCCGCCTACACCTGGGACGTCTCCAACCGGCTGGCCAAGGACCTGCGGGCCGCGGGCGCCACGGTGAAGCTCACACGCAAGGACAACACGAGCGTCGGGCCGTGCATCACCGAGCGGGCGGCGATCGGGAACCGCGCCAAGGCAGACGCCGCGATCTCCATCCACGGGGACGGCGCTCCGGCGAGCGGTCACGGCTTCCACGTCATCATCCCCAAGAAGATCAACGGCCCGGTCGACCCGGTCGTGGACGACTCCAGGAGGCTCGGCCTGCTGATCCGGAACGCGTACCACGCCGGGACCGGCGTGCCGTACTCGACGTATATCGGCAAGAACGCGCTCGACTACCGTGACGACCTGGGCGGGCTGAACCTCTCGAAGGTCCCCAAGGTGTTCATCGAGTGCGGGAACATGCGCAACACGGGCGACGCGGCCAAAATGAAGGACCCGCGGTTCCGCCAGCGCGTCGCCGACTCCCTCGCCAAGGCCTTCCAGGCCTACCTCGCCTAACCCCCCTTGGCCGTGATCATGCACAGGTTCCCGCTCACCCCCTCCCGCCTGGCCCTTTCCTGGGCGTGATCATGCACGCCCCGGCGGGCTGTGCGAGTTGAAGACGTTTGGCATGATCTGAGGCATGGATGACCTGCTTCCCCGCCCGCGCATTGCTGACAGTGCGCCGGGATCGTTCGAGTTCGCTCCCGGCGCCGCCATCTCCGGCACTGCCGAGCTGGTGGATGCCGTACGGCTCGCGCTTGCCGTGCTCGACCTGAGACCGGCGGAGGCCGGGGCCGCGGTGAGCGTGGAACACGACGCCGGCCTGGGAGCCGAGGCGTACGCCATCGCGATCACCTCGGAGGCGGTGCGAATCACGGCCGGGGACCGGGCCGGTGCGTTCTACGCTGGGCAGACGCTGAGGCAGCTCATGCCCGCGGAGGCGTTCCGCTCAACGGCGTTGCCTGGAACGTCCTGGACCGTCCCCTGTGGCCGCGTTGAGGACGCTCCCGAATTCTCCTGGCGCGGCGCTCATATGGACATAGCCCGAAATTTCCTGCCGAAGCGGGAAGTGTTGCGGCTGATCGACCTGCTTGCCCTGCACAAGCTCAACCGGCTCCACCTGCACCTCGTCGACGACCAGGGGTGGCGGGTGGAGAGCCGGGCCTTCCCGCGCCTGCACGAGGTGGGCTCCCACCGCGCCCAGACGACGACGAGCTTCTTCGGCGAGGAGCCGACCTTCGATGGCGTGCCGCACGGCGGTTACTACACCCTGACCGATCTGGCGGAGATCGCCGCGTACGCCCGGGCGCGAGCGGTCACGGTCGTCCCGGAGATCGACGTGCCGGGGCACGCCTCGGCGATCCTGGCGGCGTACCCGTCGCTCGGCGCGAAGCCGGACGAGACTTATCACGTGCTGGACCGGTGGGGCATCTCGCCCGCGATCCTCTCGCCGCTGCCGCCGACCGTCGAGTTCCTCACCACTGTGTTCGACGAGATCATCAAGGCGCTGGGCGACGTGCCGTACTTCCACCTCGGCGGCGACGAGTGCGTGCTCGACGACTGGGCCACCTCGGCGGAGATCTCGGCGTACCAGGCCGAGCTGGGCCTGGAGGCCCCGGCCGACCTGCACGCCTGGTTCCTGCGGCGGCTGGCGGACGTGCTGGCGGAGCGGGGGATCCGGGCCGTGGTGTGGGACGAGGCGTTCGTCAGCGGCATGCTGCGGCAGGACACGGTCGTCATGCCGTGGCGCGGCGAGGCGGTGGGCCGCCGGGCGGCCGCCGCGGGTCACGACGTGGTGGCCACGCCCGTGTTCCCGATGTACTTCGACTACGCCGAGGCGTCGTCGGCGGAGGAGCCGGTCGGCATCGGGGACGCCCTCACGGTCGCCGACGTCGCCGCCTTCGCTCCCGCGCCCGCGGAGTGGACGCCGGAGGAGCGCGCCCGGATGCTGGGCGCGCAGTTCCAGCTCTGGAGCGAGCGCATCCCGGACGGCCGGACGCTCGACTACCGCGCCTGGCCCCGGGGCTGCGCGGCGGCCGAGATCACGTGGACGGGCGGGCCAGCCGAGCCCGGCTTCCTCCCGCGCCTGGACGCCCATCTCGTACGGCTGGACGCTTTCGGGGTGGAGTATCGCCCGCCGGCGGGTCCTCGGCCGTGGCAGCGTGGCGGCACGGGGTGGCGGCGGCACCGGCCAGGAGTCGTCCCAGTGCATGACGTGATGAAGCACCTCGACGAGATGACCCACTCGGCCGACTCCACCCGGCCGAGCATGTGACACGTGCATGATCACGGCGCGGGTGCCCGCAGGTCCCGCGGCCTGAGCGGGAACCCGTGCATGATCACCGTGGGGGTTGGCGCAGGTCGCGGACCTGCGCGGGAACCCGTGCATGATCACGCGGAGGGGTGGGGGGGTCAGGCGGCGATCTCGTATCCGGCTTCCTTGACGGCCAGCCGTACGGCCTCGTCGGGCACGCCGTCGCCGATGACGTCCAGCCGGCCGGTGGCCAGGTCGACCTCGACCCCGGTCACGCCGGCGATCTCGCCGACCTCCTCCTTGACCGAGCTCACACAGTGGCCGCAGGTCATTCCGTGAACCGTGTAGGTCTTCACGCTCATGTCATCCTCCAAGGCGCGTCAAGGTACCCCCCAAGGGTATTGCATTTGATGTCGCGTCCTTAGGCGGTCTTGCCGATGACCTCGCGGATCGACGTGTATCCGTGGCGGCGGACGCGGCGGGAGAGCTGGCGGTGGATCCGGGACGCCCACAAAGGGCCCTCGTAGATCATGCCGGTGTAGCCCTGCACGAGCGTCGCGCCCGCGAGCAGCCGCTCCCACACGTCGTCGACGTCCTCCACACCGCCGACGGAGACGAGCGTGAGCCGGTCGCCCGTCTTCTTGCGAAGCCGGCGCAGCACCTCCAGCGAGCGCTGCTTGAGCGGACGCCCCGAGAGCCCTCCCGTCTCGGTGCTCGGCACGCCGGCGCGGCTGATCGTGGTGTTGGTGGCGATGATCCCGGCCAGGCCGAGATCGACCGCCAGCTCCGCCACGGCGTCGATGTCCTCGTCGGCCAGGTCCGGGGCGATCTTCACGAGCAACGGCGTCCGCCCGGCGACCTCCTTGACGGCGGCCAGCAGCGGACGCAGCAGCTCGACCGCCTGGAGGTTGCGCAGCCCCGGCGTGTTGGGCGAGCTGACATTGACCACCAGGTAGTCCGCGAAAGGCGCGAGCTGCCGCGCGCCGGCCACATAGTCCTGTACGGCTTCCGCCTCCGGCACGACCTTGGTCTTGCCGATGTTGACCCCGACGACGACCGGAACGCCGCGCGGCTTGCGCAGCCGCCTGGCGGCGGCCGCCGCTCCGGCGTTGTTGAAGCCCATCCGGTTGATGATCGCCCGGCTTTCCACGAGGCGGAACAGGCGAGGCCGGGGGTTGCCGGGCTGCGCCTGCGCGGTCACCGTGCCCACCTCGACGTGGCTGAAGCCGAAGGCCGCGAGCGACTCGAAGCAGCCGGCGTCCTTGTCGAAGCCGGCGGCAAGCCCCAGTGGCCCGGGGAAGTGGACGCCGAATGCCTGGATCCGGAGCGCCTCGTCATGCGGGGCGAACAGATCGTGCAGCACCCGTTTCACGAGCGGGAGCACCGCCAGCAGGCGGAGTAGCCTGAGCGTGAGATGGTGGACGGCCTCCGCGTCGAAGCGGCTGAGGACCTGCGTGAACACGAATCGATACATCGCGGCAAGACTATCGCCTGGGTCGGTTCGGTCGGGGATTCACCTCGAGGCCGAGCGTGGTCAGGTCCCCGTCCTGCGAGGTCCGGATCGACAGCTCCCGGTCGAACTCCAGGAGCCGCAGGAGGCGCAGGACGAGCGAGGACGGGCGGACGACGGCCATCGTCCCGCCCCGCCCTCGCACCCGCATGTCGGCCCAGAGGAGCGTCCGGCAGCCGGAGCAGTCGATGAAGTCGACCCCGGACAGGTCGATGTCGACCTGTCCGGGGCGGTACGTCCGGAGGACGTCGCAGAGGCAGCTGCGAAACTCCCCGGCGCCCATCACATCGAGGTCGCCGTGAACCGCCATCCGAATCCGGTTTTCAGACGGCGTGATCTGTGTTCGCAACATTCTGCGGTCCTTGCTCTCCCAGCAGCTCGGCCGCGAGGTCGGAAACTCTCCGCCGGCTGTCCCTGGCCTGCTTGCGCAGACCCGTGAACGCCTGCGAAGCCGTCAGGTCGTGCTTCCCCATGAGGTATCCGATGGCGCGCTCGATCACCACTCGGTAATCCAGCGCGTACTGCAACTGGTCGGCGAGCTCGGCCTTCTCGTCCGCCTCCATCGAGGCGACGAGAACCTGCTCGATCACATGGGCGTAGGCGTGGAGCGCCTGAGTGTCCGACTCCTCCCAATCATGCACGGTGTCCTGATATACGTTCAGCGTTCCCACCGGCACACCGCCAAGCCGGATCGGCACCCCCGCGACGGCACGGACCTCGGGGTGGAGCAACTCGGGCAGCCTGGGCCATCGAGGATCGCTTCGCACGTCAACGGTCGTCACGGCGGCATCGTCCGCGTACGCGGCGACGCAGGGCCCCTGGCCCGTCACCGCCTGGGCACGCTCCAAACTGCGGCCACGCTCGTCCGTAGCGAAGAGATAACGGAGCGTGCGATCCTCCTCGGCGAACATCAGCCCGGCCCCGGAGTATCCAAAGATCCGATCAACTACCTGAACGATGCGCTCAAGGTGATGCACGATCCCCGTCGCCGTTGTGTTCTTCTGCAAACGCCGTAGGCTGGCAACGAGCGCCTCCGGATCGATATGGGTCATTCCATGTCCTCTCGTGAACCTCACCCTGCGCCGGCGCGGTCGTGGAGAGTTAGCGACTTGGCCATCACACCTGCCCAAACGGGAAGGAATCAGTCCTGCTCTCCGCCAGGACCTGAAGGACGATGACCATGAGCTCGCCGAGACGGGAACCCGTCTCCACCTCGGCGCAGTCCCAATCGCGCCCGATCCGGGCGTAGAAGTCCAGGACGCCGATGAGCTCCGAGCCCTCGATGAGCGGCACGGACAGCACGGCGCGAACCGGCATGGCATGGGCGGCCACATGAGGGAACCCCAACGGGGTCGCCGCATGCAGGTCGTTGATCGCGACAGAGTCACCACAGGCCGCGCTGGCTATCGCCGGGCCGTCGCCGACGGACTCCTGGGCGGACTCCAGCAGGATGCCGTCGTCGTCGGAGGCGCCGATCGCGCGCAGGCGGTCCTGCCCGTCGAACAGCATGAGCGCGGCTCCGTCGACCCCGAAGAGGTCGGCCATGCCTACGAGAACGTTTTCAAGAACTAGCGGCGCGTCTGGTCCCATCGCATGCCATCTCCATGTTGAAGCGGCCGCGGACACAGGGCGGAATTCATCACTAAGCCTAGTGGGCTCTCAGGAGCCCCGGCCATGCGAACCCCACTTTGTTACTTCAAGGCTTGGCTGAGCCGTACGGAGAGGCGGCCCGGAACCGCGCATCCGGAGGGTGGGGGTTGAACGGAGGATCGGGGGTGAAACGGAGACAGCCCCGGAGCGGGCGGCGCTCCGGGGCTGTCGTGGTACGGCGGGCGGGGCCTGAGCGGTCCCGCTGTCGCCTACTTCTTCGCTTTCTTCCCCTCAGGGGTGACCGCGTACCACTCCCCGCCGAAGTCCTTGACGCCCTGGCCCTTGGTGTCGCCGGCCTTCTCGTCCTTGGCGTAGTAGTACAGCGGGTGGTTGTTGTAGGTCACCTGCGTCATGCCGTCTTCGCGCTTGAACCCCCCGATGAGGTCCGCCCGCACGCCGGTCCCCGCCTGGGGCCTGCCGAGAGTGAGCACCGGGGGCCACGCCGTGGCGCAGGCGCCCACGCACGTCGACTTGCCGTTCTTGTCCTTGGTGAAGAGGTAGAGCGTACGGCCCTCCAGCCCGACCAGGACCTTGCCGAGCTTGGTCTCCGCCACGTCGATCTTCGCCGGGCCCGTCGGGGACAGCAGCAGGGGCGAGGTGGGCGACGCCGAGTAACCCGGCGACGTCATGCCGGTCTCCGACGGGGACGTCATCGGCTCCGTCGGCGACGCGTTGTACTCGTCCGCGGCGACAGGGCTGGCGGCGTTCTTTTCGTCGGCACCGCCGCAGCCGGACGCCAGCAAGCCAATCGTGACCGCGCCGGCACACAGCAGTTTCTTCATCTTCGGCCTCCAGGGAAGTTGGCGAGCACGGGTCTCAGGACACACGCGGGCCAAGGGGTTCGCCGCCACGACACGAACCGGCGCGACATGCCTTTGCCGTCTCTTGAGCCCTGGCTGGAACGACCGGCGTCCGGGGCGGGTACCGGCACTCCCATCGAGCGCACACCCTGCCCGGCAACCCGGAGATGGAAAAGGTAGATTATTGTGGGACAAAATATTTAATACAGGTCTAACGACGCATCTCATCTCGAACTTCGCCGTAGCGGGCTTCGAGTCCGGCCTCGGCGATCGGCCGACACGGAACTCGATCAGCCCGTCCTGCTCCCGGTCGAGGGATCGGCGGTGCGATGCTGACCCCCAGACGCCCGTCCATCTGATCGGCTGACCTGCGGGGATGCAGTGGCTTTCAGCAGAGATCACCCGCTTTGCCGTGACGACCGTGGCCGGGCTGCGACAGACAAGGAGCACCTGGATGGCCGATCGCCCCACCCCACAGCGCGTGGACCCGTCCGCCCTCAAGCAGCGCCTCGGCGGCACTGGCGTGTGGCTGGCGTCGCTTTCGGCGGCCCCTGTGGACGAGGCGCGGCGGACCGTCGCGGAGATCGAGCGGCTCGGCTACACGACGCTGTGGATCGGCGAGACCCCGGCCGGCCGGGAGGCCCTCACCCACGCCGCCCTCCTGCTGGCGGCGACCGAGCGGCTCCAGGTCGCCACCGGCATCGCCAACATCTACGCGCGTGACGCGGTCGCGGCGGCCAACGGGGCCAGAACGCTCGCGGACGCCTGGGGAAACCGGTTCGTCCTGGGTCTCGGGGTCAGCCACGCTCCTCTGGTGACCACCCGGGGCCACGACTACGGCAAACCGGTCGCGGCCATGCGCGACTACCTCGACGCCATGGACGCGGCCTCGTTCCCGGCTCCGCTGTCCGAGGAGCCGCCCCGGGTCCTCGCGGCGCTCCGGCGCAAGATGCTGGAGCTGGCGGCCACGCGAGCCCAGGGCGCGCACTCCTACTTCGTCACCCCCGAGCACACCGCCCACGCCAGGGAGATCCTCGGCCCCGGGCCGGTGCTCGCACCCGAGCAGGCAGTCGTGGTCGGCACCGATCCCGCGGCGGCGCGGGCGACCGCCCGGAAGTACGCCGCCACCTATCTGGCCCTGCCCAACTACGTGAACAACCTGCGCGAGCTGGGCTTCTCCGATCGGGACTTCGATGGCGGCGGCAGCGACGCGCTCATCGACGCGGTGGTCCCGTGGGGCGACCCGGAGACTCTCGCCGGGCGCGTCCGAACCCACCACGAGGCCGGCGCCGACCATGTCTGCGTCCAGCCCATCGCGGCCACGCTCGCCGAGCAGCTGGAGCATCTCCGGCTGCTGGCCCCGGCTCTTCATGGGCTGAGCCGGTGAGTACGGCGGGGCCCGGCGAGACGCCGGCGTTCACACCACCGGATCCGACGGGCCTGGAAGCCTGGATCCGGCAGGTCCTCAGGCTGGCGGGGCCGAGGGCGTCGTCATCGAGCCCGCCGCTCCCCGAGCCGTCCACGGCTCCGGTGGAACCGCCGCCCGCGGAGGACGGCAGGCAATAGACCCCCCTGCCGCCGGGCACGGCCGCTCATCCGGAGGACTCCCGCACGGCCGCCGCGATCGCGGCCGCGATCGTCCGGCGGTTCGCCGGAACCGGGACGCCCTGGACGAGGACCGTCGGCGTGCCGCTCACCCCGCGCTCAATCGCCCTCTCGGTCACGTACGCCACCCAGTCGTGGTAGGCCCGGTCGCGCACGCACTGGGCGAAGGCCGGCGTATCCAGGCCTACTGACCGGCCGATTTCGACCAGCTCGTCATCCAGGAGGCCGGGCCCGCCCTCCGGCGGCTGGTTGGCGAACAGCGCGTCGGCGTACTCCACGAACCGCCCGCCGTCCGAGGCGCAGCCCGAGGCGCTGGCCGCCCGGGATGAGTAGTGGTTGGTCGACAGCTGGTCGAGGAAGGCCATCGGGTGGTAGACGATCGTGGCCAGCCCATCGTCCACCGCGCTCCGCAGCGTCGCCCCCGCGGCCTCCTCGAACGCCCTGCAGAACGGGCACTGGAAGTCGATGTAGACGTCGACGGTGACCCTTCCCTCGCCCACGGCGATGCCGTCGCCGACCATGGAGGCGCCCGCCGGCACGCGGCGCGGCACCGGTGCCCTGCGTACGTGTGTGCTCATATGCTCCTCCTCGCCAATTCGCTTCTGGGCGGGACGGGTGATGTCAGCCGGCGCCCCGAGCCTGGCGCACCTGCTCCTCCAGCCGCTCGAGGCTCTCGTCGAGCGCCTTGTCGAGCACCTCGGCGGGAGGCACGTGCTCCTCCTCGAAGAAGGAGAGGTGAACCGTCACATCGCTGCTCTCGTCGTGGATGCCCGCCACCTGGAGCCACCCGGCGTACCGGTTGTCGTCACGGGTCCCCCACTCCATCCGGAGCTGGTCGCGCTCCTCGTTCAGGAGGCCGCGGGCGTCTCTCCCCGTGTCGTCCTCGTGAACGGTCACCGCGGGCAGATCGTCCGGCCGCACGTGGATGTCGCGCGGCAGCCACAGGTCAAGCCGATCCACATCGCACGCGACGTCGAACACGCGCTCCGCGGAGGCCGGCATCCTGCGGGAACGCTCGAATTCGGACATATGGCGTCACTCCTCATCCTTGCGACTCATCAACCGCCCCCTACCCCCATAGCGGGGGCTCCATCCAAGCCGGGCGGTCGTGCCGGTGCGGATCTCGCCGTTCCAGCTGGCGCCGAGGGCGAGGTCAGGCCGCGTATCCGCCGTCGACGTTGATCGTCGCGCCGGTGATGTACGCGGCGTCGGGGCCGGCGAGGTAGGTGACGAGACTGGCGACCTCGTCGGCGGTGCCGTACCGGTCGGCGGCGATGAAGGCCTTCGTGCTCGCGGCGAACGGCCCGTCCTTCGGGTTCATCTCCGTGTCGACGGGGCCGGGCTGGATCGTGTTGACGGTGATGCCGCGACTGCTGATCTCCCGTGCGAGTCCGCGCGTGAAGCCCGCGACCCCCGCCTTCGTCAGGGCGTAGACGGTTCCGCCGGGGAAGTGGATGCGGTCGGCGTTGATGCTGCCGATGGTAATGATCCGGCCTCCGCCGCCCATGTGCCGGAGGGCGGCCTGGCTGGCGAAGAAGACGCTGTGCAGGTTGACCGCGACCGTGTTGTCGTAGCCGTCCTCGGTGATCTCCTCGATCGGGCCGGCGCCGATCACCCCCGCGTTGTTGACCAGGATGTCCAGCCGGCCCAGGCGCCGCACCGTCTCCTCGACGGCCGCCTGTACGGCGTGGCGGTCGGCCGCGTCGGCCTTGATCGCGATCGCCTGGCCGCCCTCGGCGTTGATGTCCTCGGTCAGGGTCTTGGCCCGGTCGGCGGAGGCGTTGTAGGTGATCGCGACCGCGGCTCCCTGACGGGCCAGCGCACGGGCGATGGCCGCTCCGATGCCCCGCGATCCGCCCGTGACGATGGCGACCTTGCCGCTCAAGGTGTGTTCCATGGTGACTCCCTCGTCAGTATTTGTTGAACGATCACTCAATATTTCAGCCTGCCGTACGCCTGTCAAGTGATATCTTGATTGCCTGCTCAAAAATACGTGGGGGTGGCATGCCGAGGGGACGCCCGCGGGCCTTCGACACGACGGCCGCACTGGACGCGGCACTCGCGGTGTTCTGGTCCAAGGGGTACGAAGGGACCACGATGGCCGACCTGTCCGCGGCGATGAACCTGAAGCCGGGCAGCATCTACGCCGCGTTCGGGTCCAAGGAAGGGCTCTACCAGCAGGTTCTCGACCGTTACACCAGCACGGTGTTCACCTACACCGGGGAGGCCCTGGCCCGGCCCACCGTGCGCGGCGTCATCGAGGCGTGGCTGCGCGGCGCGGTCGACGCCGCCACGAAGGAGGGCACACCCGCCGGGTGCCTGCTCGTCCACGGCGCCCTCGTGTCCGGCGACGGGTCTGAGTGCGCCCGGCAGGAGACCGCCAAGCGGCGCGCGGCTGGAGAGACCCTGCTCCGCCGGCGATTCGAGCAGGCGAGGGAGGACGGGTCTCTGCCCGAGGACGTCGAGCCGTACGACCTGGCGAAGTACATCTCCGTCCTCGCCCAGGGAATCGCCGTCGAAGCGGCCTCCGGAACCCCTCAGGACGAGCTCGACGCCATGATCCAGGTGGCCCTCAAGCGACTCCCCTGGGAGTAGGAGACCTCAGTCCGCCAGATAGCGCCCGGCCAGGGCACGTACCGTGGCCGTCAGCCGCTCACGGAGCTCCCGCGGCTCCAGGACCTCCACCTCGGCTCTCAGCCTGAGGAACTCCGTACAGGCATGTTCGAGCGATTCGATCGGGACCACCGCGCGCTCCCCGGCTCAGAGCACGGTGGGAGCAGAGACGGGCTTAACGGATGCCGCCACGGCCAGCAATTGGGGAAGGTCGCGCATGTCGTCGAAGAGGACCGTATTCGCGCCCTGCAACATCGCAGCCGGTGTAAGGCCCCCCGTGAAACCGAACGCGCGCATCCCTGCCGCGCGAGCGGCCTGAACCCCATATCGGCTGTCCTCGACGACCACGCATGCAGCCGGGTCCACCCCCATCGCCCGGGCCGCATGCAGGAACAGGTCTGGAGCGGGCTTGCCCTTCCGCACCTCGGTCGCGCTGAAGATCCGGCCTTCGAAGAAGTGATACAGGCCCGTCAGCCCGAGAGTGAAGCGCATCTTTTCGTGGGATCCGCTGGAGGCCACGCAGCTCGCATAAGGAATGGCCCGCAGAGCGTCGACGATCCCGTCAACCGGAGTGAGCTCGGAGGCCAGGGCGTCCCTGTAGGCCGCATCGAACCGGTTGAGCCACCCGTCTGGAAGCGGCTCGCCGATGTGCTCCTCGATGGCCGCGATGAATACCTGATCCGAACGGCCGACGAATCGCTCGATTATCTCCTCTTCGGACAGCCTGAGACCGGCCTGCTCCAGAATCACGCGGTCGACGCGGACCGCGATGCGTTCGCTGTCCACCAGGACGCCATCGCAGTCGAATATGACCAGCTCTATGGATGCGCTCATATCGGAGAACAACCTAACAAACGGCAGGGGCCGAACGGCCGGCCTTCCAATCGTGGTGATTACGCCGAGGCGACCTCGGGCGCTGCGCCGGGGCCGGGTAGCACGTCGATGTCACCTGCGCGCATCGGCCCGTCGCACGCCGAGCAGCGCAGCTCGACGTGGCTGATCGATCCGCCCTGAGGGGAGCGCCGGCCATGTCGTCAGCGCCAGTAGTTGTTGGCCGCCGCGATCGTGGCGAACTCCAGCGACACGACCTGGGTGGCGGCGATGAGGCGGGCCGCGTCGGTCGCGTACTGGGGACGGCCCGCCTGTAGCGCCTCCAGCTCCGGCTGGATGTTGTGGACGGTGTTGCGGACGATCGCGATCGCGAGCGCCCGGCCCTCCGCCGGTGTGGCCGTGATGAGCGTGCCACCGGGGATGAGATCGAGGGCCTCGTCGGGTACACGGGTCATGCTGGTCCGCCTTTCTGGCGCGAGCTGGGGCGACATGCGCGGTCTGCGGCATCTGGGCCGCTCGGACCCCGCCGTCGCCGCGCGTTCTGGTCTGTTCCCAGGGTCGTTCCACGGGCGCGTGACCGCTTGAGTCATTCGACTGCCCCACGACTGAGGTCCCGCCGTACCGTGCGAGAGGACGTCGGTCCTGACGTGAAACGGCCTCGCAGGGCCCTGCTCCGGGCCCTGCGAGGCCGCTGTATCCGACGGTCAGCCATGGGCCACCGTGGTGCGTGACGCCTTGGCTGTCTCCCGAGCGGGCCTGCTCACGGCGCAGGCCCGCCCACCGCTGTGCCGCCGGTTATGAGATGTGGTAGGCGTCGCCGTAGGTGTGCCAGTCCAGCGGCGGGTTGAGGTTGAAGTTGCCCGCCTGCAGGAAGACCCGCTGCTCGGTGTCGACCCTGCTGGTGTCGTCGTGGGCCGCCTCCGTGAGCATGGCGGCCTTGCGGGCGTCCAGGAAGGCGTTGAGGTAGGTCGTCTCGTTGCCACCCTGCGCCGGGGTCTTGGCATTTTTCATCGCGGTGGCACGGATCCCGCCGAAGCTGACGCTGTCGGTGCCCGGGCCGTGCATGACGATCGCGTCGTAGTAGATGAACTGGCCGAGCGCGCGCAGCCCGTCAGCCTTGGCCTGGGAGACGGCCGGGTTGAAGTAGACCCGGTCGCGCTCGTCGTCCTGCGCCTTCTGGAACGCCGGGTCCGCCGCGGCGCGAGCCCAGTCGGCCGGGAAGTTGGGGTCGAGGCCGGTGTGCGAGGAGGTGCCGTTGACGCTGCGCAGGGCGGGCAGGTACTTGGCGAGCACGTTGCCGGGAACCCGGCTGGTGTAGAGCTCGACGAGGTCGAGCATGTCGCCGGTGCCCGAGCAGAAGCCGATGATGCCGGCGGTGTAGCCGCGGCCGTCCTTGATGTCCTCGATGTACTTGTACTGGGCCTTCCAGTCCAGCGAGGAGTTCTCGGCGCTGGAGACGAGCTCCATCGCGATCTCCTTTTTGCGCGGGTCAGTCAGGTCCACGCCGCTGGTCGACGTCGGAGTCGGAGTCGGAGTCGGAGTGACCGTCGGCGTCGGCGTGACCGTGGGGGTCGGCGTGACCGTGGGGGTCGGCGTCGGCGTGGGGGTCGAGCCGGTGCCGCTGGTGCCGTACACCTGGAACTCATACAGCGAGTAACCGTAGGTGGTGCCGCGGGCGGTGCCGTACATGCGGACGTAGCGGCCGGTACCGGAGACGGTCAGATCGTCGGTCGCGCCGTTGCCGGTGGTGGTGGAGAAGATGTCGCTCCAGGTGGTGCCGTCAGGCGACGTCTGGATCTTGTACGACTTGCCGTAGGCCGCCTCCCAGTTCAACACGACCCGGGTGACGTTCGAGGACGCCCCCAGATCGACGCGGACCCACTCGGGGTCATGACCCTCGACAGACGACCACCGGGTGGTGGTGCTCCCATCGACGGCGTTGCTCGCGGCGAACCCGGCGGACTCGGTCGAAGACGCGGTCGCCGGCTTGCCCTGCGACAGCAGAGTGACCTGGCCGGTCGGTGTCGCTGTCGGTGTGGGAGTCGGAGTGACCGTCGGCGTCGGCGTGACCGTGGGGGTCGGCGTGACCGTGGGGGTCGGCGTGACCGTGGGGGTCGGCGTCGGCGTGGGGGTCGAGCCGGTGCCGCTGGTGCCGTACACCTGGAACTCATACAGCGAGTAACCGTAGGTGGTGCCGCGGGCGGTGCCGTACATGCGGACGTAGCGGCCGGTGCCGGAGACGGTCAGATCGTCGGTCGCGCCGTTGCCGGTGGTGGTGGAGAAGATGTCGCTCCAGGTGGTGCCGTCAGGCGACGTCTGGATCTTGTACGACTTGCCGTAGGCCGCCTCCCAGTTCAACACGACCCGGGTGACGTTCGAGGACGCCCCCAGATCGACGCGGACCCACTCGGGGTCATGACCCTCGACAGACGCCCATCGGGTGGTGGTGCTCCCATCGACGGCGTTGCTCGCGGCGAACCCGGCGGACTCGGTCGAGGACGCGGTCACCGGCTTGCCCTGCGACAAAAGCGTGTCCACGGCGGCGGTCGCGGCATTCGACACGGGGAGCAGGACGGGCTGGAGAGCCAGGGCGATGGTGGCGGCGGCTACCGCCGACAGGCGGTGGCGCCATCCGCGGCGGCCCTGAGGGAAAGGTGTGTGACTCGTTGCGGAACGAGCTCTATTCGAGGAGGACAATGGCGGTCCTTTGGTCGGGGGGATGCCCCTTTCCGGCTGCGGGGTTAGCCGGTGGGTGATCGGGTGGTTCGGCCGGTTCTTCCTCTTGACCGGTGGGCGGAGCCCGGATGGCGCTGACGGTCTGCGGCAACGAACCGGACAGACAGTCGCTGACCACAAGTTGCGTCCATGGCAGTTAGGAAAGCTTCCTAACCTGCACGCGATGCTAGAGAACCGTATTGGGCCTGCGCAAGGCCTATCCAGACGTGACCTTAAAGGTTGGGACGAGTAAGAGGGCGTTGACCTTGGCCAGGTCAAAGGATGTAACGCCTACTGCTTGATTGTTGTCAGGACTTCCTACATTCGTGACCGAATCGCCTGCGGCCACGCGACCTGAACCACCGTTCTGGCCCGGCTGATCCTGGACGAAGCCCGCCAACCGGCGGGTGACTCGATCTCGCGCTTGATCCAGCGGCAGATGACGTCCACGGCGTACGCCCATTCCTCCGGGGTCAGCTCCCTGCCCTTGGGGATGTCGTGCCGGCGTTGCAGGCACGTACGGCAGCAGGTGGCGGTGCGTGCTGGGCGACGCGAGTGCAAGGCCCGCCCCTTTGAGCAGAGCGGGCCTGCGAAGCCGTCCCTGTCAGTGCTTTCCAGTGAAGACTTGGGGAGTCCGGTGCTTCCAGGGCATAGCCTGTTCCAGCTGGGCGGCGATCTGGAACAGCAGATCTTCACGGCCGTACGGGGCAATGATCTGCACCCCGATCGGCAGTCCGCCGTCTCCGTGGCCCAACGGCAGGCTGATCGCGGGCTGACCGGAGATGTTGAACACCATGGTGAACGGGCCGTAGTCGAAGATCGACTGCAGCCAGCTCGTCACCGTGGGACCGGGGTCGTCGTAACGCAAGGTGCCGTGAGGCGCCGGGAGCCGGCCCAGTGTCGGAGTGACAAGCAGGTCGTACTCGGTGAAGAACGCGCCCACCGATCGGGTCACCCGGTTCTGCGCGTCGAACGCGGCCATCATGTCCAGCGCGCTGTACTCCCTCGCCACTTGCAGAAGCCGCCTGGAGACGGCTTCCATCCTGGCCGGGTCGGGTTGTCTCGGGGCCCTGAGCAGCATCGAGGCGATGGCGACGGCTTCGGCCACCATGCTTTGCAGGACGGCGTCCCAATCGATGACCGGACTGGCATCGGTGACGGTGTGACCCATTTGCTCCAACATGCGGCCGACCTGGACCGTCGCAGCGGCCACTTGGCCGTCTACCACGACGCCCGACCATGCCTTGGTGGTCACCGCCACCCGCAACAGGCCGGGGTCGGCCCCCAGTTCATCGGTATACCGGCCGTGTGGGGGCGGCGCGGTGTACTTGTCCCCTACACCGGGCCCCTGGACGGCGTCCAGGAGGTGGGCGGCGTCGCGGACGGTACGCGTCAGCCCGAACTCGTACGCCATCCCGAGCATCGCCTCTCCCAGGTCGGGCCCGCATGGGACTCGGCCGCGGCTTGGCTTGAGCCCGACGAGCCCACAGCAGGACGCCGGAATCCGGATGGACCCGGCTCCGTCGCTGCCATGAGCCACTGGCACGGCACCGGCGGCGACCAGGGCGGCGGCGCCGCCGCTCGACCCGCCCACCCCCCGCTCCAGATCCCATGGGTTGCGGGTCGGCCCGTACTTGACCGATTCGGTGGAGAAGCTGATCACCAACTCCGGCACGGTGGTCAGGCCCAGAGTGACCAGGCCAGCGGCACGAAAGCGAGTCATCAGATCGCTGTCGTGCCAGGCGACGATGCCCGGAAGGGAACGGCTTCCGAGGAAGAACGGGACCCCCTTCGCCACCGGCCCATGGTCCTTGATCAGGAACGGTATTCCGGCGAAGGGCCCGTCTTCCGCGTGGTCGAGCGCTGGGGTGAACACCGGCAACGCCAGGCCGTTGACCTCGGCGTTCGCCACTTCCAGGGCCTGGCGGGCAACGGCCTCGACCTCGTCGGCGGTGACCTCGCCCGCCCTGATCAGATTGCGGAGTCCGACAGCGTCATGCTTCGCGTAGTCGTGAAGTTCCATTTGAAGAGTCCTCTTTCGGCGTCCTCGACGCCAGCACATCGATCACAGGTGGTTCCGTAGTCGGAACCCTTGTCGTCCAGATGGATGAGCAGCGCGTGGTACGCCAAGGCGCTGCTGACGACCGGCAGCCTCAACAGGGCGACGGTCTCTGCGCCGGGGCCTGCGGCTCCGGGGACCATCCCCCCGCTAGTGATCGAGGTGTTACTACGCTCGGGACATCGAGACCCATGCTGACAGCGGCCGTCTCCCCTGTCGACTGAATTCGAGGTCGCTTCAGCGGGCCGTACGAGATGAAGGCACGGCTGTGGCGCTTCTCCGCGCTCTCTTCAGCCGGCGGCGGAGTCCCCGGCGAGGAGTGCCTCCCCCAGTGGGGTCAGGGTGTGCAGCACAGCGCCGCCGAGGCGGGCGGTCGATACGAGCCCGGCGTTTCGCAGGACCGTGGCGTGCTGGCTGGCGGAGGCCAGGGAGATGCCGACTCGCTCGGCCACGGCGGTGGTCGTCGCCGGATCACGCAGGCCGGCCAGGACGGCCGCCCGGGTACGGCCGAGCAGAGGGCCCAGGGCGTCGGCCGAGCCGCCGGGGCGCTCTCCGCTGTACATCCGATACGTCAGCACGGTCGACTGGTCCGGCCTGTACATCACTGTCGGCCCCGGTGCGAAGAACGACGGGATCAGCAGCAGCCCGCGACCGCACAGCGGAATGTCAGCCGTGGACTGCGATGGGACGCGGAGCACCGGCGGCTGCCACACCCAGAGAGGGTTGAGCGTGGTGAGAAAGGCGTCGACCCCTCCGCGGAGCAGGGTCTCCGCGCGCAGAGAGCGGTCGGCGACGGCGTTGGCCCGCACCTCGGACCAGACCGGTTCGAGGTTTGAGCGGTGACGGACTCGCAGATCGTTCGCCAGGATTTCCCGGGCTGCCCCAGTGCCCGCCGCGAGTTCCCTGACCAAGCGGCTCGCCCGGGAAGCGGAGGGCAGCCGGCTCAGGTCGTCGGCCAGTTGCGCAGCAGGTGTCTGGACGGCCATTTCGACGCCTGTCGCGAAGTCATCGGCCGCCGGCTGCAACAGGAAGTCCGGTAGGAAGCGCCCCGGTGGCAGCAGATCGAGGAGCATCCCTGGTGCGAGGGTCGCATCGATCCTGCGCTCCGTCCCCGGCCGTGATCGCCTCCCGCCCACCGACCCAGTCCGCAGCCGGCGCACGCTGAGCACTGTCTCCCAGAGGGCGTTCGGCGTCGGCGCCAGCGTGATTTTCCGCAGGTCAGCGTCGGAGAACCAGAGACTGATCACATCGATCGATCCTGGCACAGAAAGGACCTTTCGGCCAGGACTGAAAGGTGTTGTCCGCTGGAATGCGGCCATGTCAGTCTCACTTCGCAGAAAAGGCGGCCGTCGTAGAAGCCCCACGGCGAGGGCATGGCCGTCCGCCTGTCCCCGCGTTCCTCGAACGCCATATCCGTCCCCATCTGTCGGTATCCCCGATCGATCAAACACAGGAGACTCATGAAATCGAGACACGGGAAGAGGCTTTTCAGCTCCCTGATATCGGCTGCTGTCGCTTCCGGATTCCTCGTTTTCCTGCAGTCCGCCCCCGCGGCGGCGGCGGACTGCTCAGGACCGTTCGAAGACGTCTCCACGCCCGTGGCGTCCACGACATTCGCCTGGGATGTCTGCAGCGACGGAGCCGTCCATATCTGGAGCGGCACGCTACGCGACACGAACTGCGACAACCGGAGCGCGCACCTCAAATTCACCATTCAGAAGAGAGCTAGAACATCGGGAGCCTCCTGGACCTTCATGTCCGGCTCCTCGACCTACTCCGTGAACGGCTGCGGCAACTGGGCGACCTACCCGGAGATCATCCTGAAGCGGAGCAGCTCCTCGTACGGGAACTACGACTTCAGAATGGTCAGCACGATCTGGGCCTGCAGCAGCCTGTCCTGCAGCACCTACTACGACCGCGCGTTCTCGTACTCGTACTAGACCCATCCAGCATGTGATCACTCAGGGCAGGAAATTTAGGATGTCAAGAACTTGGATATACCGGTCGATCGCCGCCGTGGCCGCGTTGGTTTTGTCCGCCACGCTCCTGACGGCGGTAAGCACACCGGCGAACGCGTACACGTGCTCAGGCGGAAAATCTACGACGCTCAACTCGGACAGCGGCGTCGCCTCCGCCGACGTCACGTTCTATCCGAGCTGCAGCGACGGGAAGGCGCACTGGAACGGCGTGCTCAGGGACACCAAATGCGACGGCAGGGCCGCTCGCTTCGTCATCAGCACCCCGTACACGCCCTTCGGGCAGGCATGGAGCAGGGATCACAACAACCCCAACGGGTGCCACACGGGCTCGTCCTTCAGCGGAAGTGACACCCGTCTCGGCTCGAACTGGCACGTAGAGATCGCCGTCGGGGCGTGCAACTCCCTGACATGCGCCTCCTGGACCATCGGATCTCTCGCGTACAACAGCAATTAGGAAGTGCCCTCAAGCGGAGGACGTCTCGGTGTGGACGGCTTCCGCAGCGGCTCCGCCCAGCGAACCCCGCCTTCCGAGTACGGCAGGCGGGGTTGTGCCGCGTGGCCGTTCTCAGTGTGGTTCCACGGCGGTCTCGTGAAGACTCATTGTTGTTTTTCGCAGTGATAGACCGGTGTATTTTCCGGCGAAGGCCAGGATGTCCGCGCTCAAGGCGCGCTCTTTGCTCGCGGGAGATGCGGCGTGGGCGGTGTCGGGTTCTCGACGCATAAGAATCGGCCGGTCGCCGCTGGTGGCGTGTTGGAGGGCCGCGCACATTTTGGTGACGTGGGCCTCTCCGGTCTGCAGATCGGTTACCGCGCCGGTGAGGAGGAATGCGGGATAGGGGGCTCCGGGAGTGATGTTGTGGTAGGGCGAGTATGTGAGTAGCCATTGCAGCTGTTCGGGTTGGGAAGCGGTACCGAATTCCTCCGTCCATGTGCATCCCAGGCCGAAGTGTTCGTAGCGCACCATGTCACACAGCGGGCCTTCGGCGATGACCGCGGCGTACAGATCTGGTCGCTTTGTGGCGGCGGCGGTGACCAGTAGTCCGCCGGCGGATTGGCCGAAGATCGCCAGTTGGTCGCGGGTGGTTCGACCGGTGTCGATGAGCCAGGCCGCGGCGTCGTTGAAGTCGCTGACCGCGCGGTGTTTGTGTGGTCCACGGCCGGCGTCGTGCCAGTGTTGGCCTTCTTCGCCGCCTCCGCGTACACAGGCGACCGCGTAGGTGCCGCCGGCGCTGACCCATGCGGCTGCCATGGGGAAGAACCATGGCCGCATCGGCATGCCGAAGCTGCCGTAGCCGTAAAGGATGGTGGGGCGGGGGCCCTGATGTTCCTCAGCCGGGGTGAACAGGAACAGCGTGATCTCGGTGCCGTCGGCGGCCTGATAGCGAACGCTGTGGCTGCGGATTTCTGGAGCATGTCCGGCTGTTGTGGCGCCGGTTTCCTGTTCCATCTGCCCGCTCGTGGCGTCGTAGCGATAGATGGTGGGGGGTGTGGTCGCGTCGCAGTAGCTGAACCATGCGTGACGTCCGTGTGGGATGTTCGAGCGCAGGGATGACACGATGCCCGCGCCGGGAAGTGGCAGACCGGTGAGCGGCCGGCCACTGGCCAGGTCGTGCAGTGTCAGGGTGGAGGTGCCGTGGCGGGCGCGTGCGACCAGCAAAAGAGGCCGCGAAAGTGCCGGGTCGTCCAGGACCAGACACTCGTCCAAGGGAGCCTCGGGGTCTTCGGCTACCAGCGTCCGCCATGCGGCCGGGTCGGTATCGTGCCGGTGCGCCACACAGATGCGGCCACACGGGGCCTGGTGGTCGGTGACCAGCAGCAGATCGTTGTCAGCGAGGAAGCGCGGGAGAACACGGGCGCGTACGGTTTGTCCGTCCACGATCTTGACGAAATGCGGCGCTTTCGGATCGATGAGCTCGGCCACGTACACATCGTTGTGTGAGGCGGGCCCGACCATCGCAGTGATCGCCAGATAACGGCCGTCGGCGCTGACCGTGAGCCCGTAATAGTGGTCTGGGGCATCGTCGCCGCCGAACACCACCGCGTCGGCCTGCCAGGGCGATCCGATCCGATGCAACCTCACCCGCCGCTGCAGACGCATGTCGCCGGAGGCCAGTTCCTCATCGGGAACACGGCTGACGTAGTAGAACGCATCCCCTCCCGGCAGCCAGGCAAGCGAGGTGTTACGGGCGCGTGGCAACGGCCCGTCCACCGGCTTGCCGGTACGCACGTCCAGCACCACGATGTCGCTGCCGGGCTGCTCGGCGACCTCCATCTGGACAGCCACACGTTCGCCCTCACGCGAGGGCCACCAGGCATACAGCCCGGTATGGCCGGACGGATCGATCTCTACCGGATCGACCAGCACCCGCCTGTTCCCCTCGGCGTCAACAACCAGCAGACGCCGTTGCTCATCCCCACGGAGTTGCTCGGCAAGGAACATGACCGAACCACGCACCGTCGGAGGCTCCGACACACCGAAGGATGACACCTGATCCACCAAAGACGCCCACAATTGCTTCTCATGCCATCCGGCGCGATACGCGCGGAAGAGACCATCCTGGGCCGCCGCCCAGTCCCGCACGCGCGCATCATTGCCGTCTTCCAACCACCGGTAGGGATCGGAAACCGAAATTCCGAATAGATTCTCCACCACATCACTTCGCCAAGCGGCAGGGTAAAACAATCGCGCCACAAACGCCCCCCGAACCTCGTCCCGCTTGCCATAAGGTCGAGGTACCGCGGTCAGTACGCACCGCAGTACCTCGGCTCACTCAGTTACGACTGGCCGCGAAGAATGTCCGCTTGCCAGCCGCGTACGCCCCCAATGCGGGAAGTCGGAGTGGAATCACGATACGGCAGGTATCCGGTCATGTCAGCCTCCCGGATGTGTCGTTTCGCCCGGAATGGGCGATCGGACGATGGCTATCCCCGCGCCCGCGATCGATAAACACAGGCGTCGCTTTCAACAGCGAGCTTCAACCCTCATGGACCCTCGGCACGCGCGGATCGGAGAACCGGCCGGCCACGTTGACTGTCCATCTGCTAACATTCGCGCAAGAGAAGAAGACATACTGAAATGCCATGTGAAGTTCGATTTCACGCAAAGCAATTGAGAGCCTTCGAGACAAATCCCGGGCTGACGGAGCTTTCACATGCACGCCAGGGAGATCGTCGTATGCTGGCCGACGCGTCCATCGTGATCACAGCTCTCGCGGTGGCCGCGGCCGTCGCCGCGAGACGCCCACACCGCGCGTGAGGGCTTCGACGTCGTCTTCGACACCGTGGGCGGTGCCACCCTCGACGCGTCCTTTGCCGCCGTGCGCCACTACACCCGCCACGTGGTGAGCGCCCTGGGCTGGGGCACTCACAGCATCGCCCCGCTGTCCTTCCGCGGCGCGACGTACTCCGGTGTCTTCACCCTGCTGCCGATGCTCACCGGCAGGGGCCGGGAGAACCACGGCGCGATCATGGCCGAGGCGACCGCGCTCGCGGACAAGGGTCTGCTCAAGCCGCTGGTGGATCCTCGCCGCTTCACGCTCGAGACCGTCGCGAACGCCCACCGCATCGTCGAGATGGGTGACGCGCGCGGCAAGGTTGTCGTCGATGTCGCCTGACGTTCCCGCAGCCCACAGGCGGAGACGGCAGCCGGCGGCTCCCGACGCCCAGGGGTTGGGGCGCCCGCCGACTCGCACTCCCATGGGGCCGGAAGCCCGTGGTCAAGCCGTCCTTCGCGTGTTCCATGTGCCCGGTGACCTTCCTCGCCCGGTGGCTGCCCGGACCTCGCGCGGTGGGGTGATCCCCATCGGGACCTACTGCGATGCCTGGAGGGCGGCGCGGGCTCTGGCGCTGGCTCCCGAGCAGGCAGTCTCCCGCTGGCCGCCCGGCCATACGACCTGCGCCACGCGGCGGTAAGCCTCTGGCTCAATGCCGGAGTGGCGGCCCCTGACGTGGCCGAGCGGGCAGGGCACGGCGTGGACGTGCTACTGAAGGTTTACGTGCATCGACGGCGGCACCGAAATCGCCAATCAAAGAATCGCCGCGCACTTACTTAATGATCAGCCAGCGTAGTGGTCCCTCGGGCGCTACATCGTCACACATTCGAAGTCGTGATCCTCGGGCTGTACAACGCATTCCGCGCGTCGGTCAGGACCACGCTCCGTATGCCAGTGCCTCGTCTAGAAGAGTCCCAATCGCGCCACGCAGGCATCCGCGTGTCAGACGGCCTTTGATCGTCTATCCGAAAGAGCTATCAGATCTATAGCCTTGATCGCATGTCCGCTCCCTCCTTAAGGCTCCATGTTGGCCCGTCCGTCGTGGCGAAGATCGCCATCCCGGCCGCCACGGTTCTCCTCTTCCTCTACCTGGCTACGTTTACGATCATGCTGGTGCGGTCATCGGCACTCCAGGAAGCCTTGCGCGGACCAGTTATTTGCGAGTTCATTCCCGACGCTCCGCCAAGCCAGCAAGAGAAGATGCGGGACTTACTGGGCTGCGATACTACGTTTGTGCTCGTCCTGTTCGCGGGCGTTGCAATGATCGGCCTCCTCCCCCTGTTAGCGATGACCTACTTGAGCGTGCAGGTGTTGCGCTTTCGCGCGGACCTCCTTGGCACGGTGCTCGTCATCCAGGGAGCCATGAGGGCCAAGCGCCTCGACCTTTCCTCAGCGCAGGTGCGGATCGACGCCACAGGCGTCCGACGAATCCCCTGCCTGCAGATCTTCGAGCCCCCCTCTAGCAGCGGACGGCTCTACCTCCGCGATTTCCGTACCCCGCTGATGCCACCCGATGATCTTCTGGCCATCGCTCATGCAATCGAGGCCGGCATACGCCCTGAGCCCTTCGCCGACCAAGCGACCCAAACGGCCGTTACTCTCCGTCGCCTGGCCACAGATCCACTCACACGCTTGATCGCCTGAGATCTACCGAGAGTGCGGAAGCCCAGCCCTCCACCCGGACTGCCTGGGTTATGGGTTAACCTGCGGAAACGCCCACAAGATCATTCCGCATATATTCCGCGAACAGCGGCCAAGGGCTGCTCAGGGTGGCCTACGGCTGCCAGCCTAGAAACGATCAACGGCACCCGACCAGCGCAAAGCAGCTGGTCAGACGCCGTTTTAGCTGGTTGAGCGGAGAGCGTGGTGTTCTGGTTCAGGACATAGGGGAAACGGGTGTCTCGAGACATGGGAAACCCCGGTGGAGCATGTCTCCAGAGATAGGAAACACGCGGAGTTAGGACCTACGGGCGGTCGACAGTCGGCCCGTGTCGAAGGCCAAACTCATCATCACGGCAGTTGTTGTCAAGGGCCGCTCACAGGCAGACCTACGGCGAAGTTGGTAAGCGATCCGTAAGTCCGCCGGCCTTGGCGACATGCGGTTTCACGATCTTCGCCACACCTGCGTGACCCTGCTGTTCAACCTGGGCGTCCCACCCCAGGTCGTCCGCGACATCGTCGGCCACAGTGACATCGAAGTGACCATGACCATCTACGCCCATGCTCCCTCGACGACAAGCGGACTGCCCTGCGCAAGCTCGGCGACGCCCTCGGATAGCCAACCGCTAGTTGATGGTCAGCACGCTCGGTGAGGCCGTTACCGAGCGTGCTTCCATTTGGTCCGATCTCGGAGAACACGAACGTAGTCAAATCCCTGGTCTTCTAGCTGCCGCACAACCCATTGAGCAGCACGATCATCGGGATCAAGTTCCCGCAAGTGGAATCGGAGGCTCTCGATGGCCTCCCGCTCACGGATCTTCGGCCTCTTGGGGTAGAAATCCTGCGGAAGGTTGTGACACACGTCCGCGATCATGCGCAAGTGCTCCAGATGCTTCAGAGCCTCGTCGGTTTCCCCTGCAGCCAACGCGCGCTTCACGATGTGGCTCACGGCTCGGATTTCGACGAATCCCCTGGCCATCAAGAGCCTTATGGCCTCCTGTGCCGACCCTCGTTCCAATCCGGCGGGCCGGTCACGCGCTGTCCGCATGTCTTCCAAGAACGTGAAGCAGGAGCAGTGGCCTTCACGTCGTTCAACGCAGTGCGTGTGCTTGCAACTGTGGTCGTGCCGGTGATCGCGGGACCACACGTGGAAGTCCCGCCTTATGCCTCGCGCACGCCGCGCTGTCCGATACTCCTCCCACCGTGACAGCGTCTGGGGAAGCTGCTGGACACGTTCAACAGGTACAGACCTGTGAAGCCCGCTCTTGATTAGCGCGCCGTCGTCCATCCTGAGGACCATGGCCACAGAAATGCAGCCTTCTACGAGCGCATCCCACGACTTACGTGGCCAGGGGATCACGTAGTGGGTTCCACTCGGAGCAAGATGAACAGCCAAAAGTTCAATGGCCTGCGGCTTGGCAGAGCGTGAAGTCTCACGCAGCAACTCGATCATCGTGGCCGTGTCCACGGCTCGAACTGTCCGAAGCGCCTTTGGTAACACCGTGCCATGGTCTGAATCTTTCGCCACGGGCCAAGGAAGTAGCCACACAGGTGTCAGCCTTCCATGGACGGCCGAGCCGCGAAGGCGCAGCCGTTGCTGTCACTGGAGATCAAAAACGCCCCGGAGCGTGATCGCTCGGGGCGTTTGGGCTGTTCAATGGGGTGGTCAGGGGCAGGGTCGAACTGCCGACCTTCCGCTTTTCAGGCGGACGCTCGTACCAACTGAGCTACCTGACCTCGGCGGCTGCCGCCGTACGCGGTCCTGACGGGACTTGAACCCGCGACCTCCACCTTGACAGGGTGGCGAGCACTCCAAACTGCTCTACAGGACCTCTATGTTCGGAAGGTTTCCCTTCCGTGTTGTTCGGCTCGCCTAGCCTACCAGTTCTTCGGAGGTCTTCGACCTCTCGTTTTCCCGGTGAGCCTGACGCTCCGGAGTGCCCCCAACGGGATTCGAACCCGTGCCGCCGCCTTGAAAGGGCGGTGTCCTAGGCCGCTAGACGATGGGGGCTCAGGGATGGTGCCCTGTTCCGTGACGTCTTCCGTCGGAGACCTCTGAAGCATAGGGGACGTTTGCCCCTGATGCCAAAGCGGTTGGCGACGGTGAGCCTTTGATCGTTCCCGTTGGCTGCGGGACTTTCGTCGACTCCGGGAAAATTGTACGGCCAGGGTCAGGCTCGATATGACGTTCGCATTGGATCCACTGCTCCCCCAGACCGCCGACCGTGATGTCGTCCCAGGCCTGCAGGCGATGGGTGGACTTGCTGAAGTAGAGCACCGAGGCCATGAGAGGCGTGGGCTGGTCCTGTTCGAGGCCGCGGAGGCCGGCGCCGCCCGTTGATCCCTGGACCATCAGTCTGGTCCCCGTCCGGAGCAGCTCGGTGGACCGCTGGTGCATGTGGCCGGCCAGCACGAGCGCCGTGGACCCGGAGAACCCTCGGCCCACGGTGGGGTCGTGGACCGCCACGATGTCGGCGCCGATCTTGTCCGGGGCCGACGTCGACGGCGCTCGCGGCCATTCCGGCGGCGCGAGCTCCACGGAATGGGCGCGGCCGAGGTTGTAGAGCGCGCGGCTGGAGTCGTCGGACAGCTGGACCGACTTGTCCGGCGTGAACCGGGGGTCGCCGATGCCGTAGATGTTCAGGCCCTTGACCGTCGCGGCGACGTCGTCCAGCACGATCGCGTTCTTCTGCTTGGCGACCGCCCGCTGGGTGGTCAGGGAGTCGTGGTTGCCCCGGACGAAGACGTACGGCACGCCGAGGCGGCCGATCTCCTTGACGTACTCGTTCTCGGCCCCGGTGCCATGGTCGCTGATGTCACCGGTGTCGATGATCAGGTTGACCTTGAACTGGTCCTTCAGCGACTTGATGACGTTCCAGGCCACGGGGTTGATGTGCAGGTCGGAGACGTGCAGCACACGGATGGTGTCCGGGTCGGGGTCGTAGATGGGCAGCGTCGACCCGGCCTCGTAGAGCCGTGACACATTTGTCACCAGTTTGGCCAGCTGTCCGCGGTACTCGGAGAACCGGCTCACGATCGACTGGGCGCTCCCGACGAGGGACGGCACACCCGTGAGCAGCCCGGTGTAGCGGGGCTCGGAGACCGAGCGCGGATTGAACGTCACGGCCGACAGCCCGCCGAGAAGGACCACCATGACGAGGGAGCCGGCGCCGGTCCACGCCGCCTTGGAGAGGCGCCGGAAGACCACCAGGCCGGTCAGGAAGCCGGCGACCACCGCGCAGATCAGCGCGCGGATGATGAGACGGCGCAGGCCGTTGGCCACGTCGCTCTCGATCATCATGGGGAGCCGGTCGGCCCATCGCGGGTTTTTCAGGATCTGCTCGGCCGCGTCGGGATGGACGGCCTCGATGTCCAGGCTGAGCCGTACCGGGCTGTTGTGGCTGTTGAAGCTGAGCGTTCCGAGCGGGCGGATGTCCACGACGGTCTCGCCGCTCCAGGACGGCTGCAGGGACATCCCGATGTCCGCCGGGCCGACGGGCGTGTCCACGGACGCCCCGAACGCCAGCCCCAGCCACCCTCCTGCCACGGCGGCGAGCACGATGGCCAGGGCCCGCGCCGCCCGGCCGCTACCGAACCGCCGGGCGGTCGCCTTCCACCCCGAGATATCCATGTCCTTCCTGACTACCCGAAATCGGGACCAGTCGCGCCCGCATGCCCTCCAGGATCAGGGACAGGCCGTGCTCGAACGAGGCGTCACTCTGGGGGCCGCCGGTCTCGGCCATGACCGCCCGCAGGTTGGGGTACGGCGCGAGCCCCTCAAGCGCCTCCTCGAAATGGGCGGGAGCACTCAGCCCCCGTTCCCGATCCGCCTGCTCCTCAAGCACGAATCCGCCCAGGAAGCTCGCGAGCGTGCCCAGACCCCACATGGCGTCGGTGCCGCTGAACCCCGCACGCTGCAGCGACTCCAAGATGAGCTCGACGGCCGCGAGGGTTCCCTGGCCGGGGTGGGTGCCCGCCGTGAGCCGCGCCACGTCCCGGTGGGAGTTGAAGATCCTCCGCTGGCCCCGGATCCAGTCCCCCAGCCAGCTTTCCCATGACTCGCCCTCGGCCAGCGGAACAAGCGGGGGAGCCTCCCGGACGCTGATGACCTCGGACATCTCGTCCAGCAGCTCCTGTTTGTTCTTGAAGTGCCAGTAGAGCGCCGGGGCCTGCACGCCGAGCTCGGCCGCCAGCCGGCGCAACGTCAGCTTGTCGAGCCCCACCTCGTCGAGGAGCCGCAGAGCCGTGCTGACGATCTTGTCGCGTTCGAGGGCCACGGTTGACAGCTTAACAACGTTCAATGCATGCTTAACGTTGTTAAATTTAACGGCGTTAAGGAGATGGCGTGATCTACGCGGAAGGGATCCGTAAGCGGTACGGCCCGGCCGAGGCGCTGCGCGGAGTAGACCTCGAGGTGCCCGCGGGCACGGTGTGCGGCCTGCTCGGGCCGAACGGCGCGGGCAAGACGACGATGGTGCGCGTCCTCACCACGCTGCTGCGCCCGGACGGCGGCACGGCCCGGGTGGCCGGCTGCGACGTGGTGCGGGACGCCGACCGCCTGCGCTATCGCATCGGCCTCGCCGGCCAGCACGCCGCCGTCGACGAGCTGCTCACCGGCCACCGCAACCTCGTCCTCTTCGGCCGGCTCTACCACCTGCCCCGCCGTACGGCACGGCTGCGGGCGGACGAGCTGCTCGAACGGTTCGGCCTGGCGGACGTGGCGGACCGGCCCGTCAAGACGTACTCCGGCGGGATGCGCCGCAGGCTCGATCTGGCCGCCAGCCTGATCGTCTCGCCCCCCGTGCTCTTCCTCGACGAGCCGACGACGGTCCTCGACCCCCGGAGCCGGCTGGCCCTGTGGGACATGCTGCGCGAGCTGGTCTCCGAGGGCACGACCCTGCTTCTGACGACTCAGTACCTCGACGAGGCCGACCACCTGGCCGACCAGATCGTCGTGATCGACTCCGGGCGGGTCGCGGCCTCCGGCCCCTCGTCGGAGCTCAAGGCGAGGATCGGCGGAGACCGCGTGAGCGTCGTCTTCCGCGAGGCCGCGGACCTGGCCGAGGGCGTCCAGGTCATTCGCGCGGTCCTTCAAGGCGACCCGGAGCACCGGCTGGGCGACGAGCCGGACGACAGGCTGGAGATCGACCGGGCCGAGCACCGGCTGACCCTCCCCGCCGAGCACGGCGCCGCCTCCCTCATCAAGATCGCCGCGGCCCTGGACGGGGCCGGGATCGCCGTCGAGGACCTCGGGCTGCGCCGGCCCACGCTGGACGAGGTGTTCCTCCAGCTGACCACGCGGCCGGACGCCCCAGAGGGCGGCGGGCCGGACCGGCATGAGGCCGGCGGGCCGACCGGCCGAGCTGAAGGGATGACCGCCGCATGACCGTCCTGGACACGCGAACGCCCGCCGCTCCTCCCGCCGCTCCTCCCTCCACGACGGCCGGCCGGCTGCGCTGGGTCCTTCTGGACGCCCTGACGATCGCCGGGCGGACCTTCGCCCGGCTGCGGGCGCAACCGGGCGAAATAGTCGGCTTCCTGGTCTTCCCTGTGATCATGACCGTGCTGTTCGGGTACGTCTTCGGCAGCGCCATCAGGCTGCCGGGCGGGGGCGACTACCGGAACTACCTCATGCCCGGCATCTTCATGCAGGTCATGGCGCTGTCCGCGGTCGCGTCCGCCACGGCCGTCGCCGAGGACATGGCTCTCGGCATCATCGACCGCTTCCGGGCGCAGCCCATCGCGCGCAGTGCCGTACTGGCGGGAAGGAGCGTCGCGGATCTGTCGATGCACCTGCTCACGCTGGCGTCGATGGCGGTCTGCGGCGTCCTCATCGCCGGATGGCGCCCGCACGGGACGCCTCTGGAGGCTCTCGCGGGCTTCGGGCTGCTGGCGCTGTTCGGGTACGCGATGATCTGGGTGGGCACCTATATCGGGCTATTCGTGAAGAACGGGGCGCAGGCCGACGCGGCCACATTCGGGTGGCTGTTTCCGATGACATTTCTGGCGAACGCGTTCGTCCCGCTCGAAGGGCTCCCAGGCTGGCTGCGGCCGATCGCGGACTGGAACCCGATGAGCGCGGTCGTCTCCGCCGCCCGCCTGCTCTTCGGCAACCCCGGCTCGGCGGCCGCGTCCTGGCCGCTCCGGCACCCGGTGATCGCGACGCTCTGCTGGTCGCTGTTGATCCTGGCGGTCTTCGTGCCGCTTGCCGTACGGCGGTATCGGACGGCCACCTCACGGTGACACGATGAGGGGGTGATCGACGTCCCGCTGAAGAGGTTCGAGGAGCTCGTGGCCGAGGCGCTGGACACGATCCCGCCGGAGCTCGCCAAGGTCATGGACAACGTCGTGGTGGTCGTCGTGGACGACCCGCCCGAGCCCGAGCTCCTGGGGCTCTACACCGGCATCCCGCTCACCGAGCGCGGTGACTGGTATTCGGGGGTCCTGCCGGACCGGATCGAGATCTACCGCAATCCCACGCTGGAGATCTGCGATACCGAGGAAGACGTGGTCGAAGAGGTACGGATCACCGTCGTCCACGAGATCGCCCACCATTTCGGCATCGACGACGAGAGACTTCACGAACTCGGGTGGTAATCGCAGGGTTGCAAAGCGTCGAAACAGCGGGCACTGTAAGTAACATATTGGCGACGGTCTGTCAGGCGACGGTTTCGTCAGACGCAGTCCGGCAAGCACAGCCCACCAAGTCGTACGCGCAGCAACCCCGGCAAGCCCAGCGGAGTCACATGGCGGCCACGAAGCCCAGCCGGCTATCAGGGAGGCACCGCCGTCCACCCGAGGGCCGAATCACATACGGCGAAGTCGTCGCCATCAGGGAGTTCCGCGCGCTGTGGCTCGGGCAGGGCATGTCGCTGCTCGGCGACCAGCTCGCGCAGGTGGCTCTGGCCGTGCTCGTCTACAGCCGGACCCACTCGGCGCTGGCCACGGCCGCTGTCTACGCACTGACCTACCTGCCGCCGATCATCGGCGGACCCCTGCTGGCCGGTCTCGCCGACCGCTATCCCCGCAGGCGGGTCATGCTCTACTGCGACCTCCTCCGGGCGGCACTGCTGGCTCTGATGGCCGTGCCAGGCATGCCGTTCTCGGCGCTGTGCGCGCTGGTCTTCTGCGTCGTGCTGCTCAGCGCGCCGTTCTCGGCCGCCCGCGCCGCGCTGCTGCCGGAGGTGCTCGAAGGCGATCGGTACGTCGTGGGGTCGGCCATCCAGAACGTCACCAACCAGGCCGTCCAGATGCTCGGCTTCGCCGCGGGTGGGGCCGTCATCGCCGGCCTGGGGCCGTACCGCGCGCTCGCGCTGGACTCGGCGACGTTCCTGGGGTCGGCCCTGGTGATCATCTCAGGGGTACGGCGGCGCCCGGCGTCGTTGCGCGCCGACGGAGCCCGGCTGTCGATGTGGACCATGACGAGGGCGGGCGCACGGCTCGTCTTCGGCGACCGGCGGCTGCGCACTCTCGTGCTCTTCGCCTGGCTCTGCGGCTTCTACGTGCTTCCCGAAGGGATCGCCGTGCCGTACGCCGCGAGACTCGGCGGCGGGGCGCTGCCCGTTCCGGTGATCACCGGACTGCTGATGGCGGCGATGCCGACGGGGACCGTGGCCGGCGCGTTCTTCTTCAGCCGGTTCGTCACCCCGTCGGGGCGGCTGCACGGGATGGGGTGGCTGTCCATGCTCACCTGCGCACCGCTGATCGTGTGCGCGATGCGGCCGCCGCTGGAGGGCGTGATCGCGCTCTGGGTGCTGTCCGGAATCGGCGGCGCCTACCAGCTCGCCGCGAACGCCGCGTTCGTCCAGTGCGTCCCGCCCGCGGGACGCGCCCAGGCCTTCGGACTCGTCCAGTCGGGGCTGCTGGCCGCCCAGGGGATCGGCATCCTCATCGGAGGCGTGGCCGCGCAGAAGCTCGGTCCAGAGCCCGTGGTCGCCCTGGCCGGAGCGGCCGGGCTTTCGGTCGCGGCCGTGCTGGCCATGCTCTGGACCGAGTCTCGTACGGAGATCATCGCCAAGGTCCGGGCCGCCGCCTGACTCAGGCCTGCGGCTTGTCCTCGGGCTTGACCTCGGGGCCGTTGTCTGGGGTGGGGGTCGGAGCAGGGGTCGGGGTGGAAGCCGGGGCCTGGCCGTACGGGTGGCTCTCGTAACCGGCGGGCTGCCGGCCGTAGGGGGCCGGGTCGGCGGGCCGCTTCCAGGTGCTCTGCGCGTGGTCCCACCTGGCCTTGGCGTCCTGCCAGACGTGACCGTCCTTGTTGTTGTTGATGAGGTCCTGGGCGATGGAGGTGGGCTTGCCGTCCTCGGGGAGCAGGAGCCACGCCACGGCGTACACGCCGGCTCCGAGGCCACCGAAGAAGGTGGCGACGGCGAAGGCGAGGCGCAGGATGTTCGGGTCGACGCCGATGTACTCGCCGACGCCGGAGCAGACTCCTGCGATGATCTTGCCGTTCCGGGTGCGGCGGAGCTGCTTCACTGAACCGTTGGTGTGCATCTCGTTCATGCCTCCACACTGCCCTTTTCGCGGCCCTCGGCACATCGGGATTCCCCCTGGCCGGACCCGGAGTAGGCCCCTATACGCTGACCTTCATGGACGACCTCCTCAACCTCGACGACCAGCTCACCGATGAACAGCGCATGGTCAGGGACGCCGTCAGGGGCTTCGTCTCCCGCCAGGTCCTCCCCCGCGTGGGCGACTGGTTCGAGGAGGGCGTCTTCCCCGCCCGTGAGCTCGCCCCCGCGCTCGGCTCACTCGGCGTGCTGGGCATGCACCTCGACGGGTACGGCTGCGCCGGGCTCGACGCCATCTCGTACGGCGTGGCCTGCCGGGAGCTGGAGGCCGGCGACTCGGGACTGCGGTCGTTCGTGTCCGTGCAGGGATCGCTCGCCATGTTCCCGATCTGGAAGTACGGCTCGGACGAGCAGAAGGAGGAGTGGCTGCCCGCGATGGCCGCCGGCGACGCGATCGGGTGCTTCGGCCTGACCGAGCCCGACCACGGCTCCGACCCGGCCGGCATGCGCACCACCGCCAAGCAGGACCCCTCGGGCGACTGGACCCTCAACGGCGCCAAGATGTGGATCACCAACGGCTCGATCGCCGACGTGGCCGTGGTGTGGGCGCAGACCGACTCGGGCATCCGCGGCTTCGTCGTCCCGACGTCGACACCGGGATTCTCGGCACCGGAGATCCACCGGAAGATGTCCCTCCGGGCGTCCGTCACCTCCTCGCTCTACTTCGACGACGTACGGCTTCCCGCGTCAGCCGTACTGCCGGGCGTGACCGGTCTGAAGGGCCCGCTCTCATGCCTTTCCGAGGCCCGGTTCGGGATCCTGTGGGGCGTCGTGGGCGCGGCCCGCGCGTGCCTGGAGGCCGCGGTGGAGTACGCCACGACCCGCGTCCAGTTCGGCAAGCCGATCGGCGCCTTCCAGCTCACGCAGGAGAAGCTGGCCTGGATGGCCGTCTCTCTGGGGCAGGCTGGGTTGACCGCGCTGCATCTGGGGCGTTTGAAGGACGCCGGCACGCTGCAGCCCCGGCAGGTCAGCTTCGGCAAGCTGGCCAACGTGCGGGCGGCTCTGGACATCGCCCGCCAGGCCCGTTCTGTGCTCGGGGCGAACGGCGTGACGCTGGAATATCCGGTCATCCGGCACATGAACAACCTGGAGTCAGTGCTGACATATGAGGGCACTCAGGAGATCCACACCTTGGTGCTGGGCGAAGCCCTCACCGGCCTCCCGGCGTACCGCTGACGCGATCTCCGGTCTTCGGCCGGGGCGGCTTGCTGAGGGTTTCGGGCCGCGACGCGGTTCGAGGGCGGGATCTCCGGGGATGTGGTGTCGGGTACGGCTCTCGCGGCCGGCTGCCCTGCAGACGGGTTCCGTCGCCGGATATCGTGATCGCGTCGAAGTGCGTCGCCGAAGGCGCGGTAGTCTCTGTACCCTGCATCTAGCAAGGGGTGCTAGCTCAATGGCAGAGCTGCGGACTTTTAATCCGTAGGTTCAGGGTTCGAGTCCCTGGCGCCCCACCAGCGAAAACAGTCCTGCAATCGTGATCGTTAAGGGCTGTTGACGGCTACGGTTGACGGCAACGTCCTACGCGAGTCCCCCGAGCGCCTTTTCCAGCTTGTCGAGCGCGGTCGCCTGGTGCTCGGGCAGCACGTGGGCGTAGGTGTTCATGGTCAGGACGATCGTGCTGTGGCCGAGGATCTCCATGATGGTCCGGGTGTCCACTCCCTGTGCGAGCAGGATCGTCGCGCAAGTGTGCCGGAGGTCGTGCAGCCGTACCCGCCGGATGCCTGCCGCGTCGCACACGGCCCGGAAGTGCCGGTAGAGGTTCTCCGGCTCGATGGCGGTCCCGATGTGCGTCGTGAAGACCAGGCCGTGCGGGTTGTTCCAGGCCGATCCGGCCGCCAGACGCTCCGCGGCTTGCTCGGCCCTGTGCTCCTTGAGGACCTTCACCAGGTTCTCCGGGAGCCGGATCGTACGACGAGAGCGCTGCGTCTTGAGCGGCACGAGCTTGAGCCCCTCGCCCTTCTGCCGCTGGAGTGCCTGCCGGACGCGGAGCACGCCGTTGTCCAGGTCGACGTCATCCCAGCGGAGCCCGAGCGCCTCGCCACGCCGGAGGCCGACGCCCAGAGCCACCGCGTACACCGCGTAGAACCGGCCCTTGCGCGCCTGCCGGAGGAACTGCTTGGCCTCGTCGAGGGTGAGCGCCTGGATCTCCGGCCTCTCGACCGTGCCCAGTTGGACGTTCTTCGCGACATTGCGCAGCACCAGATCTTCGCGGACCGCCTGAGCGAGCGCGGCCCGGAGCAGGGCGTGAAGGTACTGGACCGTCCGGGACGACAGCACCTTGTTGCAGCACTTCCCGATCGCGCAGCATCGCTGCTGCTTCGCCGGGTCCTTGTGCCGCTTCGGACGTTTGGCGTCGTGCCCCTGGAGACAGCACTGGCACGTCTTGGCGACCTTCACGAGCCACGTCCGGATGTCCTGAGCCGTGAGCTTCTTGAGCTGCTTCTTGCCGAGCCCGGGGATCAGGTACAGCCGCACGTACGTCTCGTAACTCCGGTAGGTGGACGACCGGACCTTCGGCTTGGCGACCTGTTCGAGCCAGTACGTCAGGTAGTCGCCGAGGCTGAGCGTGGTCGTCTCCACGGGGACGCCCTTACGAGCGTTGGCGAGAGCTTCGGTGAGCTTGGCGTTGGCCTCCTCCCACGTCTTGCCGTACACCCGGAACCGCTTCCGGGTGCCGTCGAGGCCTTCCAGGTAGGCCGCGCCCTCCCAGCGGCCATCCTTGCGCTGGTAGACGCTGCCAGCGCCGTTCGGTTGCTTCGTGCGTCTGGGCATCAGGAAGCCTCCTTCATCAGTCGGGCGACGAGATCGTCTATGGCGGATCTGGGGATGCGGCGACGGTGGCCGATGAGGAACGAGGCCAGTTCGCCGGAGCGGAGAAGGTCGTAGAGAGTGGATCTGCCGATCTTTAGGAGTTGTGCGGCCTCCTCCACCGTCAGGAAGTCATCCGCCAAGCCGGTCCTCCTCGCGCTCGGCGGCAATGGCCCGTGCGGTCTCCACCCGCTGCCGGATGTGCTCGGCGAGGATGGCTTCTCCGGGGGTGTAGCCGATGCCGGCGAACCGCCAGTGACCGAGCACGAGGGTGGTCGCGTCCCCCACGGCCGGAAGGCCGTACTTCTCCCGTGCCTCCGTCGCGCGGTGCATGGCGCGCTCGCCGCGAATCCTCGTGAGCGTGGTGGAGTAGTCACGGCTCTTGGTGGAGAAGTGGCCCCGGAAGCCGAGCATGTGAGCCCAGGGCCGCAGCCGTAGGTCGGCGAACTCCGGACGGTCGCCGAGGTCCCAGCACTCGCGGATCATGCGCCGGGCGTGCTCGGTTACGGGCAGGGCGTCCAGGTGCAGGCCCTCTCTGAGGCCGGTTCCCTGGCAGCGCCGACAGGTGGCGAACCGGTCACGCCCCCGGCCACTACACGCCGGGCAGGCCAACCGGTGATCGATCGTCCCGGAGGCTTCCGCGCCTTTGGTGGCGTACTTGGCGATGTAGCTCGCCACGGCGCGCTCACTGAGGCCCTCCGCAGCGCCGCCGAGGACGATGGGCCGGATGTCGAGCTGATCGCCCCATCGGAGGTCCCACCGTCCGAGGGCGCTTGGCGCAGTGGTGACCCGAACCCGCTTGACCGCTGGCGGAATGGCGCGGCAGAGCAGCGAGTGGTCCGCCCATTCGGGAGGTGCCTCCTGTGCACCGCCAGGACCATCCAGGCGGATCACGGCGTGGAAGTGGACGAGTCCCCGGCGCTGATACTCCGCCACCTTGGCGAAGGAGACCCGGACGAACTGCGCGAAGGCCCTCCGGCTCAGGCCCGCCTGACTGGCCAGCTCTCGCCGGATCTCCAGCGTGAAGCGGTGCCACAGCGCCCCGACGTGCGCCTGCCAGAGGACCGCGCCCCGGTAGTCGTAGCACCCGGGGCAGATCGGTTGTCCGAGCTGTTCGTCTTTCGGCTCGTGCCGGATGTGGCAGCCGACCGGCCGCCCGTGTTCGCAGGTTTCGTCTCGGCTGCGTGGACGGCAGGGGCGGGACGTGCCGTCCTTCTCCCTGCGGGTGTGGACCGGGCCGAACGACGGAGCGGTGAGCGTGACGAAGACCCGGGGGTGTGCACTGACCTCAGCGGGGACGCCCTTTCCTCCCGACAGCCCGGCCCTGACGAGCTGGAAGGTATCCGCCTCGTAGAGCTGCGAGCAGGCCCGGCAGACCGACGACCGGCGATTGCCGCAGGCGACGAGCAGCCGCCCGTACGGCTCATCCGCCGTGCGATAGGTGTGCAGGACCTCTCCGGTGTCCGCGTGAACGACGAGAGACTCCCCCGTCAGGTGCACCGGATTGGCACATCCTCCGGTAGCCGCGACCATCGTCCGCCAGCGGTCATGGCCTGGGTCGTTCATCAGAGGTGCAAGATCGAGCAGCCATTCAGGCTGCTCACGTGGGGTGTGGTGCTGTTCCTCCTTGCTGTACATGCGACCTCCTCTCTCCCGAGGTGACCTAGACGTAGTCCAAGACGTGCTACGTGGTTGCTCACGTGGACATGTTAGCCAATACGTGCTACCTCTTGTAAAGACATCAGCGACGAGAAGGAGGGACAACGGCACATGGCCGAGGAGAAGGAAGCCGCCCGCTGGCGGATCATCGCCGACCTCTTGCGGAACGACGTGCTGGAAGACCACTACCAGCCCGGCCAGGCCCTACCGGGAGAGGCGTTCCTCGCCAGCGAGTACGCCACCTCTCGGCCGACCATCCGCAAGGCCATCGCTCAGCTCGCCGGAGAGGGACTGCTGACCGTCGCCCACGGCCGCGGCACATTCGTCCGCCCGACCCCCGACCGCCGCCTGATCCTCACTGGCTGGCCGGACCACGAGGACCTGCTGAACCCGGCCTACGACCCCGCCAAGCAAGGATGGGAACACGTCACCGTCCCCAGCGAAGCCGAACGCGCCCAGAGCAAGGTCACGCCGAACTCGGCGCTGTTCATGACCGCCGAGGGCAGCCGAGCCGACATCCTGGCGGTACGCCGGGGAACGATGGTCGTCTACCGCTACGCCTACTGGCAGCACACCAAGACCCGCGCCCGCATCCATCTGTCCTCGTACGTGCTCGCCGACCAGGTCGCGACGATCAGAGGCGAAGGCTCAGGCCGGGAGATCGAATCCCACGTGGAGCCCGAGGACTACTACGCCCACTTGGAGAGGCAGCACGGGCCGCTGCGCTGGACCACCTCCGTCCACGCCCGGATGCCGTACGGAGAGACCTACGAGGATCTCGGCATGGAGCCGATCGGCACGCCCCTGCTGGTCGTGCGCCGGGTCATGCTCAGCCAGCACGGCCGCCCGCTGGAGTTCACCGAGATCGAAGCCCCAGGCGACCGCTTCGAGGCCGCATCCGTCAGCGACCACCACACCGCCGAACCAGGAGGACTCGCGGCCCTTCGGGTGTAGTGGGCTCAAAGTTTCTTTACTGGTTCAAGGCGACGGCGCTGCGCGCCGCCGCTGGCGGCCCCACGCCCGCCCACCGTCCGGGCGTTCGGCTCTCCGGCCGGTCCCGGACGTCGGCGGCTCGGGCCGCCCCCGCCGCAGGAGCACCCCGCTGTACCGACCGAACCCGCCGATCACACGCGCGCCGTCGCCCACCGCTCCGCCGCCGGCCCAACCGCTACGCGGCCCTTCGGGCGCCTACGGCATTGCGCCGGCCGCTACGCTCCCCGGCTTCAGGTACAGGGGCGACGAGGGCTGAGCATCATGCGCCTCCGGCGGGGGCACTCCGGCCCCGAGGTGATCGCCGGGCACGAGCACGGGCCGTAGGTAGCGGGGGCTGATCGCCTCGCCCACCGTCGCCCAGGCAGAGCCCAGCAGACCGGCTCCTACGGCGCAAGCCCCGCCGTGCGGGCAGGACAACCAGCGAATACGGAAGGTCACCGGGTACAGGTACACGCGAGGCCGGGCTTGCCCCTCCGTCCCCGGCCCGCTGCCGCTTCGCGGTGGGACGACGGCGTACGAGGCGATCAGGGCTCTTACTTGACAGTTTATCGCTTTTTAGTCTTTGGTTTAGGCTTAACAAGCTCCCAGGGTTGATCCGAAGTAAGAACTCCCCCGTTGTATACGACCGGATAGATATCCTCTGGCTCATCATTACCATCACCGATATATGCCGTAACTCGGAACGGCATACCGTGATCGTCTACGATTTCCTTGAAAACACGGCCATTATCCAGGACGGATATTTGAATCCGGAACTCGCAGTAACGATTGTCTGCCGTGTTTACATGGAGCTTAAAGACCTCTTCCTCGTTATGCTTCAACAAGATCGTTCTGTCGGCGAAGTAGTCACCCGTCAACTCTCCGTTTCTATGGAGGTTACGCGCCTTGACATAGCGTTCATTGAGATCAAACCCCAGGCCGATTACTTCAGCAGAACCCGCGCTTGGCGAGTTGAAAAATGTTCCCCGCAGCGCACTACTACAGTGAGGCAAGGCACGCATTCCAATGATCCGGACTTGAGTTTTACGAGCCCCTTGCAATACCAATTTGATGGTGATGTCTCCTAGCGTCACGCCACCATGACTCCGGAACCATCTGATCTCGGAATATGGATAGTCTTGCGATGATTCCGTGCGGTTCAACCCGGCTAACTCTCGTGCAGAGAGAATCGCAGGCTGCGCGAATACCCAGTAATCCGTTTCCTCCTCATGAGGCTCCACTCGTACAAGCTCGACGCGGACAGGATCTCCAAGAGGAGACGGTGAGGGTGTGGGGCTGGGGGACTTGGACCTGGGAAGATCCGGAGATGCGGAAATACTGCTGGAGGAGTTTGAGGGTACGGCAGCTTGCGCGCGAGTTGCACTAGGGACTACAGCGAGGTTGGGGCCATCACCCTTGTCAAAGGGTACAGCCGCCGCAGCTAGGGCAAAACCGAATATCGCGGCCGCCCCCATTGCATACCTCGTAGCCCTTTCCGGGGAATAGTTACTGAAAAGAACGATAAGACAGCCAGCGGCCATGGCAATAGCTGACGGAATTACCGACACGCCCGGATGTCCTCCCAGACCTATATAGAGATAGGACCCAGCACCCCCTAATGTGATAACCAAGCCAAGTACCGTGAGGACGATCCTCTTTTTGGACCACACACGTGCATGCTTGCGCGGCGCTATGCGCCGAGTCGCGTCCGGACGTGGAATCTCGTCCGACATATACGCCCCCTCCTCACAGCCCAGACAAAATACGAAGGGTCAGAGCGACACTTGATAGATGGGACGCCTGTTGGGGTTCGAGGGACTGCATGGCACATGTATCAACTTGGTAAACATAGTGTCACCCAAAGTGAGGCAAACGCAACCAGGCGACAATGACGGCCAGGCTCACTTTCGGAAGAACTAAATTCACTTTTAGTGCTGGTTGTATTTAGCGTGCAGTGCCAGTCAAGACCCTGCTCCACCAAAGGCTGGCCTCGCTCCACCCGCCGGCATAGGCGTGCTTGGGCGGTTGAGACTGGATGACCTTGTGAATTAGGTAGATCCAGCCACAGGAGATCAGCTCGTAGAGCACGGCTTGGCAGTCGCAGGTGTAGTCCACGACGCGGTATGGCCCGCGAGGCTGAGAGACCCAGAGCAGCTTCTCCGGCTCGGGTACAGCGCAGCGGAGGTGCGGCGAGAGACCTGGGCAATCGGACTCCTCCATCAGGTCCGCCGGGTCATGGAGGAGGCCCCGCAGTTTCGCGTCCACGTGGTGCCGCTCAGTGCGAGCTGTCCCGAGAGACAAGGCACCGCGCTTCGCTGTTGGGCAGAGCGCTAGCCAGGGCGGCTTGCCGGCGAAGCTCCGCGGCCAGTTGGCCGACGTCATCGCCGTCGATGGTCTGGCACAGGCCGCGGTTGTAGTCCTCGTTCGTCAGGCGACAGTTGCGTGTGGCCCACAGGCGTCCCGCCGAGCTTCGCCAGATGCTCCAGCCGGGAAACGCCTCCCGCAAGCTGCTCACGGTCAGGACAGGGACACTCGCCGCCTTCTCGCCGCTCACTTCGCTCTCCTCCCACAGGCCCGTAAGCTGCATCGTAGGCAAAGAAAGCTATGGCACGCTATAGCGTGCTGTCAATCGCCACGGCGTATAGTGGCTTCCTACCGTTGCTCGCGTGGTGGAGTTCAAGGCCAATCAGCCCAGGTGGCGGCAGGTCTACGAGATCATCAAGAGTCGTATCGCCTCCGGCGAGTACAAGCCTGGCGAGCGCATCCCATCACTCGTCGCCCTGATCGAAGAGTTCGGCATCGCGAACGCCACCGGCCAGAAGGTCATGCGGGCACTCAGGGCAGACGGCCTGATCCACACCGAGCCCGGCATGGGCAGCTTCGTTACCGCTCCTGAAGATCGGGACAAGGCGGAGTGACCAGGTCCGGAGGCGCGTGAACTGACGGCAACCGTTGACGGCAACGTCGCCACACGCCTCCGGACACGGCTGGACGCCCCTGGACGCTTAGCCCCAGATCAGAGGCCATGCGCCCAGGGCGTCGATCAGCTTTTAATCCGTAGGTTCAGGGTTCGAGTCCCTGGCGCCCCACACTCACACCCCTTCCGACCTGCGATTTCTCGATCGAGACGGCCTCGCGACGAGAAGTTGATCTCGTATGGTTGCTCGATGTTTGCTCGCGTGTTGCCCGCCATGACACCTAACCAGCGGACTTCAGGGTGGACTTGGCCACGGAGACTCGACAACCAGCGGGCGAAAAATCCGTAGGGCTGGAAGGACTGCTCGACCCCAGCCAGGGTGTGACAACCGATCACAGAGCGGTCTGACGCTAGCCGACCGTTATCCTGGGACGGGCTTGGGCGGCATGGCAACGTCGCTCCCCACGACCACCAGGCGCCAACCGGCCTCATGCAACTCCTGGGAACGCATCATTACCCCTCCTTGGATTTGGCTGTACGGGGAGAATTTCGCGATTCGCGGGACACAGGGGCGGTTGCGACTCAAGGGCCCTGTCGGCGGGTTCAGACCGACTCCACCCGTTAAGGCAACTATTAATCTTCCGCGAATGTCAAGGATTATTTGAAATATCACAGCGCGTGACGCGTGCTCGTGAGTTCGCAAATTAGGCCATGACGAAAAAGCCGCTGCGGCCCGGCCGTAGCGTCATGACATTTACGGCCCTCACTACGGAAAGTGACGTTTGCGAGTGGGAGCGCCGGGCACCAGGGACGCGAGCGGTACGGCAATAGGTCTGTGACCTGGCTCGATCCTGCTCACATATTCTGATGGAGCATAACCGTTTGAGGCCCGAGAGGGCCGGGCAGTCACCTTCAGCAGGCCACCGCCCGCCTCTGGTCAGGAGCGACCGGCACCGTGACTCAGCGACAAGGAGAACGTGCGACAGCCGAGAAATACATCGTCCGGCGATTTCTCCAGAGCGAAGGCGCCTCCGCGTTCGGAGACGGGCTGTGGTTCAGTATGTGGGCCATCTACCTGACCGCCATTCAGGGAATTCCACCCACACAAATGGGTCTGGCGATGGGCCTCGGCGGCGCTCTCGGGCTTCTGCTGGCACTACCTGTGGGAGCACTCGCGGACCGGCTCGGGGCCCGGGAAATTCTGCTCGCCGTCACCATGTTACGGGCCGCATTCTCATTCGTTTTCGTCGTGGTCGGCAATTTCTGGACGCTGCTGGTAGTGGCGGCTCTCTTCGTCTCGATGGAGACCGCCGCCAAGGGCGTCAAGGTCACCGCGATCCACCATCTGATGCCTCCGGACCGGCGGCTGACGGTGCTCGCACAGACGAGAGTCGTTCAGCACTTGCTCTACGCGGCCGGTGCGGGCGCCGCCGCCTGGGTCCTGTCGACCACGACCGCATGGCCCTATCACGGCGCGGTGGTCGTCAACGGCCTTACCTTCATCGTGGCGGCGGCCATCATGGTCGGGCTGCCGCGGGTGCCTCCCGTTCCCGCCGGGCGAAGGGCGGCCGGGACGGCGGCAGTCCGGGACCTGCCCTATGTCGCGATCATGTCGAGCACCGCGATCCTCGCTCTGTGCTGGGCGTTGCTGTCGAGCGGCCTGCCGCTCTGGCTCCAGCGGGAAAGCGCGGCACCGGTGTGGATCGCTCCTCTGGCGGTGCTGGCCAGCTCGTTGATGATCGCGCTCTTCCAGGTGCGGGTGACCCGGAACGGCGGACGACTGGTGGGTGCGGTGCGATCATCTTGGCGGTCCGGTTTCGCCTTGGCGGCCTGCTGTCTGGTGTTCGCAGCCGCGGCCTGGCCGGCCAACCCGTGGCTGGCCGCTGCGGTGGTCGTGATCGGCCTAGGACTGCACGTGGTCGGCGAGTTGTACTACGTCGCGGCCCGCTGGGGCCTGTCCCTGAAACTCATGGCCAAGGACGCCGAGGGCCAGTACCAATCCGTGACGGCGACCACCGAAGGCGCTGTGGTGGCTCTCGGACCGGCCATCGTAACGACCCTCGTCACTGGAGCCCACACCGCCGGATGGGTGCTTCTGGCGGTCCTGTTCCTCACCTGCTCACTTCCGGTGGCGCCGCTGTGCCGCCGCCTGCTGCGCCAGACAGCCCGCCGACCGGCACTCTGAGTGCTAAACAGTGCGCACAACGGACGGGGTCCGATCGTTAGGGGACCGTCCCGAGGGGCACGTGGGGAAGATGCGTGATGAACCGAACCGGCGAGACCCTGCCGGGCTGACATGACCGATCTGCGGCCCAGCGATCCCGCCGAACCCGTGTGGGTGCCAAGAACTCGGCCGTCCTATGCGACCTGCGCGTATTCGTGGATCAGCCCACCGAGACGGTCACGTCGGATGACCTTGATATCTCCCTGAGCAGGGTCAGGAAGGGCTCGTAACGGAGCGTCCTGGCCCAGGGAGCGATGCGGGCGATGCTCATTGAAGTGGGTCTCGTAGGTCGCCAGCACGCGCCGTAAGTGGCGGGCGTTGACGATGAGGATCCGATCGGGGAGTTCGCGGCGCAGGCCGCCGATCCAGCGTTCGGCGAACGCGTTGGCCCGCGGAGCGCGAGGTGGCGTCTTGAGGATGCGGATGCCCTCGGCCGTGAAGACGTCGTCGAACATCGCGGTGAACTTCGTATCCCGATCGCGGATGAGGAACCTGAACTCCTTCGCCCTGTCCCCCATCTCGATCACCAGGCTCCTGGCCTGCTGCGCAACCCACGACCCGGTCGGATGCCCGGTGACGCCGAGGACGTGCACCCGGCGGGTCCTGAGCTCCATGACCACCAGGCAATACAGGCGCTTGAACAGCACGGTGTCGCAGTGGAAGAAGTCGCATACCAAGATCCCCGTAGCTTGAGCGCGCAGGAACTCACTCCAGATCGGTCCCGCGCGCCGTGGCGCTGAGTCGATCTCCGCATCCTTCGACCTCTGCGAGCGACCCAGCAGCATCAGCCAACCCGCGAGTCGAACCAAGATCAGATAAACCAGCCGCAACGCCATGGAAAGTGATCATGCCCGTCAGAACTGAAATCCCAAACCCCAGGTCAGCACCAACGGCCGAGTTTCGGGCACCCACACGCAGGGTGCGGGAGACGTACGAGCGGGCGCTCGGCCCCGGAGCGCGCCGAGTCCGTGCCGCTGCTTTCGCTCGGCCTGATCAGCCCGCGTGACGTGGACCTGCGAGTGGGGGAGCTGTCGGTCGGCCAGCGCCGCCGGCTCGCTCTGGCGCTGCTGGTGGCCGATCCCACCGGGGGTGCTCCTGCTCGACGAACCCACCAACCACCTCTCACCCCGCCTCAGCGACGAGCTGGAGGAAGCCCTGGGCACTGGCGGGCCCGGGGGATCGTGATCGCCAGCCACGACCGATGGTTGCGCTCCCGCTGGCAGAGTCGCCACATCCACCTGCCGTGAACCTCCCACGCAACCATCACGGCGGGGGATGTAGACCATGGCTGTCGGTTGATCAGGGGGAGAGGCTCCCGCTCGGTTGCCCGGCCGCCCACGAAGTGAGGATGCGCAGCGCGTCGTCCGATGGCGAACCGGGCTCGGCGGTGAGGACCATGAGGCGCTGTCCCGAGCCGTCGGGACTGCTCCACGTGTCGCAGTCGAGGGTGAGATCGCCGACCAGCCGATGCCGGTAGCGCTTGGTGCCGTAGGCGGCGTTGTTGACGCGATGCTCTGCCCACCACGTACGGAAGTCGGCGTCTCTCACGGACAGCTCGCCGACGAGCCGGGCGAGTTCCGGGTCGGAGGGAGTGGCCGCGGACTCCATGCGCAGAGCGGCGACGGCGTCGCGGGCGTCGTGCTCCCACTCCAGGTGCATGTTCCGGACGACCGGGTCGCAGAACAAGAGATACAGGTAGTTGCGCCGGTCCGCGGGAAGCTGCGAGAAGTCGGTGTACAAGGCGGCGGCGCCGGCGTTCCACTCAAGGATGTCCAGCCGTTTGCTCAACACGATGGCGGGGGTCGCGGTGAGCTGGTCGAGCAGGCGCCGCATGGCGGGTCGCACGCGTTGCGCGGGCCGGCGCCTGCGAGGCCGGGCGTCGGTCTTGCCGGCCAGTTGATACAGGTACCGCTGCTGGTCCTCGTCGAGGCGCAGTGCGCGGGCCAGTGTGGCGAGCACCGAAGTGGACGCTCGGACACGGCCCTGCTCCAGCCGTGTGTAGTAGTCGACGCTGATCGCGGCGAGCTGAGCGACCTCCTCACGGCGGAGCCCCGCGACCTTGCGCCGAGAGTCCTGCTCGGGCAGGCCGAGGTCCTCCGGGGCCAGTTGTGCCCGGCGGGCTCTCAGGAAGGCGCCGAGTTCGCCGGGGCCGGATGTGCTGGTCATGACCTCCATTGTGCGGGCCTGGGTGGCGAGGGTGAGGGGGCAGGTTTTTTCCCGGGCAAGGACTCGCCGCTTTTGCCTGTCGAGGGACGCGACGACTGTGGACACGTGCCCGGCACCGTGCCGGGCACGTGTCCACTGGACGGAGAATCCCATGGCGAAGATCGACATCACCTTCCGCAGCGCCGGTATCCCGCTCGCCGGCCATCTCCATCTTCCCGACATCCCGGCCAAGGGGCCGCGTCCGGCAATCGTCGTCGGACACCCCGGCACCGGCGTGAAGGAGCAGGCCGCCGGCCTCTACGCCCGCCACCTGGCCGAAAGGGGGTTCGTTGCGCTCGCCTACGATGCGGCCTACCAGGGCGAGAGCGGCGGCGAACCTCGCGGCCTGGAGGACCCCGCTCAGCGCGTCGAGGACCTCAAGGCTGCGGTCTCCTTCCTGACCAGCCGCGGCGACGTCAATCCGGACCGCATCGGCGTGCTCGGCATCTGCGCCTCGGGCGGCTACGCTCTCGCGGCCACCGCGGGCGACCGCCGCGTGAAGGCCGTCGCCACCGTCAGCGCCGTCGACGTCGCCCGTCAGTTCCGCCTGGGGGCCGACGGCGCGCAGGACCCTGGCGTGTTCCTCGGCATGCTGGACGCCGCGTCCCACGCCCGCACCGTCGAGGCCCGGGGCGAGGAACCGCCGGTGCTGACCCTCTTCCCCGACACCGCCGAGAAGGCCTATGCGCTCGGCGGCGAGCACGGCGCCGAGGGCTTCGAGTACTACCGCACCGAACGTGGCAGGCACCCCCGCTCAGCGGGCTTCCTCACCTGGAACAGCATCGACAAGATGGCGGCCTTCGACGCCTTCGCGCCGATCTCGCTGATCGGGCGGCGGCCGCTACTCATGATCGTCGGCACCCGCGCCGTCACCTCCTGGATGAGCATCGAAGCCTTCCAGCGCGCCACCGGCCCCAAGGAGATCTACTGGATCGACGGCGCCAGCCACGTCGACCTCTACGACAGGAAGAAGTACGTGGATCTCGCCGTCGAAAGGATCGCCGGGTTCTTCGGCGAGAACCTGGGCCGGGCGGTCTAGACGCATGGCCGGGTTCGCGTGCGGCGGCGGTCCAAGTGCCGGGAGGCCGGGGGCGATACCGATCCAGAACGCACCAGGGTCCCCAGGTGGTCGTCTCACCATGCACGGCATGCCTGCTTCGGCATCGCGATCCCGGTCGCCGCGGTGGACAGGTCGATGCTGCGGCCGCCGTCGTCCGGCAGCGGCAGGGCGCGGCTGGATGATGCCGCGATGCCATGCAGCGGCCGGCGTCCGTCCGTCACGCCGCGGCGATGCTCTTGCCCCGCACCGCGACTCACGTGTGGTGAAGGACGAGGAAGCCCCAGTTTGGAAACTCCAGCCGCAACCGTTGCAGCTCGCGAGAGATGACCTGCTGGACATCCGATGCCGAGCCCACGACTGAGCCCACCAGGCCGGATTGCATGTTCCCGGCCATCACGCGGTCCGTACGCCGCCGCACGTCAAGGCGAGTTGCGCCCAGACCGCGTGCCCGCTGACCGCGTCGCCCCTCACCCCGCACTGTGCGGCGAGCCGCCGCACCCCACGCAGGCCGTGCCCGTGCTCACTGACTTCCTGCCCCGGCCTCCTGGCCTGAACGGCAGGTGTTCCTCCGCCTCCGCGGTCGTAGACGGTGATGCGGGCTTCATGGATTCCGCGCAGCACCTCCATCACGAAGAACCTGCCCGGCAGGCCCGAGCGCGAATACAGCACGGCGTTGGCGGCCAATTCAGCCGTGACCCACTCGGCCTCCTCGGCCGGCGGGGCGGTGTTCGTAGTCGCGGACCAGCCTGCGGTGCACATCACCAAAGTGGAGAAAGGCCTTGCAGCACGGCCCGACCATGCCGCCCGCGAACTACTCGGCGACATCCGCTCTACTCGCCGCGGTCTGGGTCCGTCTCCCGCCTGATCCACTCCAAGTAGTCCCGCGTCCCCTGAGCGATCGGAACCGCGAGGATCTCCGGGACCTCGTACGAGTGCAGTTCGCGCACGCAGGTCGCGAGGTCGTCGAAGCGTTCAGCGGTTGTCCTCATAAGCAACAACCACTCCTCTGCATGCTGGACCTCACCGGCCCACCAGTAGGTAGAGGAGATTGGCGCGACCACCTGAGCACACGCCGCCAGACGTCGAGCAACGATCTCCGAAGAGATCCGGTCAGCCTCGTCCCGACTGCTTGCAGTGACATGCACCTCGATCGCGGAAGCTACTCCGGCCATTCCACCACTCCGTAGACCTCAAGGGCCGCAGCCGTAGCCATCTTGGCATCACGCTTCACGAAGGCGCATGGCGGTGGTCGAAGCGCCCCGGAGAAAGTCGTTGATCTCTCGCTGCTGGGCCGCGTCGAATGCCCTCTTCGGGATGATGACGGCAAACCGCTGGTGCGTGTGGAGCAGCCAGAACTCCCGGGTTTCGCGGATCTTCAGGAATGAGGCCCATGATCTTATGGAGGTGTACAGGGCCGTCTTCACGTGGTAGGCCTCGTTCGTCAGGCGGACCGCCGTGGGAACGCAGAACTGTGGGGCTTGAAGGCGGGCTGTCCGGGCGACCTGCCAGATCGCCGAGGGCCCGCAGAGAAGCCCGCAGGCGAGCAGGAATGTGCCGAATCCGGCATCCCCGCTGGTCACCCTCATGAGTCCCACCGCCGCCAGCACAGGGGTCATCATCCAGATAATGATCAACCGCTGTCGGCCGATGATCGCGCCCATGGCGCGCTTGAACTCGTCTCGGGTCAGCTCGTAGTCGCCGCTGATGTCCATGGGACCATCTTTCCGATCAAGCAACCCCGACGCCATGGGCCCGGCCTCCCTGACGCGCGACGCCCGCAAACGACGCACGCCAGAGTGACCGGCAACGGCACCTGTCGCCCATGTCTTGGAACTGGAGTGTGAACTGGAGTGTCAAGCATGTCTCGGGACAGGACATCGGAATAGCGCCTGCCATAAGAATCAAGGGCGGCGCTCCGCGCCGCCTCGCGGCCCTGCGGCCGCTCGGCGGCCGGGCATGCGGCCTGGGGGCCGGTCCCGGCCGCCGGCAGCTCGGGCCGCCTGCCGTTACGCCACCGCCGGGCACCAAAGCGTTCTGCCGCACAGGGCGCCGGACCGCCATCCGGACCGCAGGTCAGTCCCGGCTGGATTTGAGATAGCCGGTCAGATAGGTCAACGACGCGGCAATGTCCTCACCGAGGCCGTGCGGCCGGCGCAACTCGTCGACGAAGATGGCGATGTCGGCGAGCCGCCACCAGAGAGGATAGAGAGCGAGGCCGGCCGGTGTGACGGTCCGGCCGGTGGCCCGGCTGTAGCGAGCGAGTACGTCGTCCACGTCGCCGTCCGGGTCTTCGCCGAGCATGCGGGCGAGGGCGGGGGTGAGCATCCACAGGTCCCGTTCCGGGGGAGCGATCTGCATGGTGCCCCAGTCGATGAGCCGGAGTCCAGCCGGGGTGCGCATGACGTTGCCGGGGTGCGGTTCGCCGTGCGTGACCACCCACAGCGCCACGGTGTTTCGTACCTGGTCGACCCGCCGGTCGAAGTCGGCGAGCAATCGTTGCACTTGCCCGGCATGGACGGACAGCAGCTTGCGGGCTCGCTCGGCATAAGGCCCGCCGGTCCAATTCCGATCGAGGTCCTGCAGCGCCTCCTCCAGCTTGTCCCGACCGGGCAGCACCAGGTCAGCCCGTGATGCGGTGTCCGCCACGATCGGGGTTGCCTCGTGCAGCTCGGCCAACAGGTCGATTACCTCGACACGGTCCTCGGGCCGGTGCGAGCCGAAGTGCCCGGCGGCGCCCGCCACCATTGGAAACACCGACAGGGCGTACCGCGAGGTTAGGCGCCAGACCGCAGCGTCGGTCGCGGTCGGGATCGGCGCGAGGACGAAGTCGAGTCCCGCGTCCCGGCGCAGTGCCAGGGCGGCACCGAACGACTGGCCGAGCCGGTCGAACGCGCCATCACGAGCAACGTCCTCCACGCCGAGGTCATCGACCTTGACGAACCACGCTGTCCCATGCTGGTCCACCACGGACCAGTGGTAACTGCCTGCGCCCACTGGCAGGTACTCAACCGAGCGGGGCTCAATGCCCCAGCCCTCGGTCAGTGCCATCATTAGCTCGGCCTCTGCCAGACCCGCCGGTCTGTCCCTCATACGCCGGTATCCTGCCTCACTTGCCGCAGGGCTGCAGATCATTTTAGGGAGGGCTCCTGAGGCCTTCTGACGGCAATACGGTTTGCTCTCTCCTCGTCGCTTATGCCTCCGGCGAGGGCCTCGGCTCCACTCCGGTAGCCCGTCCTCCTCGCTGCCCAAGTGTCCCGGCCGTTCCCGCCGAGTCAAGGGCGCCTACGGCGTCGAATGAACAATGCTCATCCGAGCTCTTAATCCGTAGGTTCAGGGTTCGAGTCCCTGGCGCCCCACCACTCCGCACCCCACTGACCTGGGGTTTCTCGGCAAAGATGCACCTTGCCGGAGCGGTTGATCTCGTTTGGCCGCTCGTTGTCCGCTGGCGGGCACCGACCGGGCGCACGGTAGATCGTATAGACGCCCTCCGTGAGGCCAGACCTCACAGACCAGCAACAGAAGACCACAACTTGCTGCGGCGTGGCGTCGGCGGCCATGTCAGCACGGCAACGGCGTGGTGTCAGCGCTTCCGGCGATCGTTGATGCCATGAACAGATCAGCAACCTCTTCCTCACGGTCGCGGGCACTCCCGCCGCGTCCAACAGCGATCGAGCTCCCCGGCGGGCTGACGCAGCCGGTCTTCCCCTGAGAGATGGCGGACTCGCTCACGAACAGCGACCAGGCCGCTCACACCTACAGGCCGTGCACAGCTATTCGGTGTTGCTAGGTACTAGTACTCAGTGTTACTTTGTACCGGTAGCTAGCGACACCAAGTAGCTGAAGGGAGATGTTCCATGGGCAAGCAGCTGACGGAGATGCTCAAAGGAACGCTCGAGGGCATCGTCCTGGCACTTCTGTCCGGCCGGCCCGCATACGGCTACGAGATCACAGCCTGGCTGCGCGACCAGGGCTTCACCGACGTCGCCGAAGGCACCATCTACGCGCTGCTGGTCAGGATCGAGCAGCGCGGATTCGTCGACGTGGAGAAGGTCCGGTCCGAGAAGGGACCGCCCCGCAAGGTCTACTCCCTCAACGCTCAGGGGCGGGAGTACCTCGAAGAGTTCTGGAAGACCTGGAGCTTCCTGGCCGCAAGGCTCGAACAGCTCCGCGAAGGAGGCAAGTAGACATGACCACAGAGTCGAACGAGCCGAAGAGCCGCTACCTGCAGCACCTGGAGATCATCACCGGGCCGCTGGAGGACAAGAAGCGCTGGCGGCAGTACAAGGCCCGCGTCAAGCAACTCCCCGAGAACTACCGCATCGCGGTCGAAGCGCTGGAGCGCTACCTCATGCACTTCGGGCCAGCCGACGGCGCCGGCGCGATGGCGATGTACGGCGACCTGGCCGAGCTGTTCGAACAGAGCGCGGCCGACGGAACCCCGATCCGCGACATCTTCGGCGACGACCCGGTGGAGTTCGCCGAGGCGTTCATGGCCAACTACCCCCTCGGACAGTACCGGGCCCGGGAACGGCATCGGTTCGCCAGTGCCATTGAACGCGCCGCCGGCGAGAACCCCGACAGAGAAGACAGGACTAAGCGATGACGACACAGCAAGCCGCGGCGATCCAGGTGCACGGCCTGGAGAAGTCGTACAAGGAACTCAAGGTGCTGCGCGGCGTTGACTTCACCGTGGCGCGCGGCAGCATCTTCGCCCTGCTCGGCTCCAACGGAGCGGGCAAGACCACCGCCGTGAAGATCCTGTCCACGCTACTCAAGGCCGACGCCGGCACCGTACGCGTGAACGGCTTCGACGTCGCCACCCAGGCCACCGACGTACGCGAGTCGATCAGCCTCACCGGACAGTTCGCCGCCGTCGACGAGATCCTCAGTGGTCGGGAGAACCTGGTGCTGGTCGCCCGGTTGAGGCACCTCAGAAACCCCGGCAAGGTCGCCGACGACCTGCTCGCCGGCTTCTCGTTGACCGACGCGGGCGCCCGGAAGGTGTCGACGTACTCCGGCGGCATGCGCCGCCGCCTCGACATCGCGATGAGCCTCATCGGCAACCCGCCGGTCATCTTCCTGGACGAACCGACCACCGGGCTCGACCCTCAGGCGCGCTTAGAGGTGTGGCAGGCCGTCAAGGAGCTCGCCGAGAACGGCACCACGGTGCTGCTCACTACGCAATACCTGGACGAGGCCGAACACCTCGCCGACCGGATCGCGATTCTGCACGAGGGCCGGATCATCGTCAACGGCACCCTCACCGAGCTCAAGCAGCTCCTCCCGCCCGCCAAGGTCGAGTACGTCGAGAAGCAGCCGACCCTCGAGGACGTCTTCCTCACCCTCGTCGGCGCGAAGGGATAAGGAAACCATGATGAGCAAGCATTTCTTCGGCGATACCACTGTCCTGCTGGGACGCTCCCTGCGCCACATCACCCGCAGCCCCGACACCATCATCACGACCGCGATCATGCCGATCGCCATGATGCTGATGTTCGTCTACGTCTTCGGCGGCGCGATCAACACCGGATCGGGCTCGTCGTACGTGAACTACATGCTGCCCGGCATCCTGCTCATCACGGTCGCCTCGGGCATCGCCTACACCGCGTACCGGCTGTTCATGGACATGAAGGGCGGCATCTTCGAGCGCTTCCAGTCGATGCCGACGGCGCGGTCGTCGGTGCTGTGGGCGCACGTGCTGACCTCGCTGGCCGCCAATCTGGTCTCGCTCGTGGTCGTGATGCTCGTGGCTCTGCTCATGGGCTTTCGCTCGGGGGCGGGCGTGCTGGCCTGGCTGTCGGTCGGCGGAATCCTGATCCTGTTCACCCTGGCGCTGACCTGGATCGCCGTCATCCCCGGCCTGTCGGCCAAGACCATGGAGGGCGCGAGCGCATTCTCCTACCCGCTCATCTTCCTGCCGTTCCTCAGCTCGGCGTTCGTGCCCACCGACACCATGCCCACCGTGGTGCGCGTCTTCGCCGAGAACCAGCCCGTGACCTCCATCGTCAACGCCATCCGCAACCTGTTCGCCGAGCAGCCGGTCGGCAACGACATCTGGATCGCCCTGGCCTGGTGCATCGGCATCCTCGTCGTCTCGTACGTCTTCGCCATGAACACCTACCGCCGCAAGATCTCCTAGCGAGCAGCGCGGTTGCCCTGAAGAGAACAGTGCTTCCTCGACTCGTCTCGCGCCGCCAGTCGGAAGCTTCCAGGGGATTCGCGCGAGATGAGCACCGGGCTGTGAGCGGGACCGATCCCGACCCGTGCGGTCCCCGCTGCTCCATACCCGTGAGAGTGACGGACGGTCTCCACCATGGGCCGGAGCATGTAGCTCGCCGTCCTTCCCTGCCGCACCCTTCAAGCTCACGCAACACGTACTACCGCGAGACTAGGAAAGGTCATGACTGAATCCCTCCACACCGTCACGCCGATGCCCGCCGAACGCCAGTCCGGATGTCCCTTCGACCCGCCCAAGGAACTGGTCGAGGCCCGCGAGCACGGCCCGATCAGCCGCTTCCCCTTCCCCGACGGGCACCAGGGCTGGCTGGTCACCGGCTACGACCTGGTCCGCTCGATCCTGGCCGACCCCCGGTTCAGCTCCCGCAAGGAGTTCATGAGCCACCACCCGACCATCGACTACGGCGACATCGAGGTCCCCCCGGCGCCGCCCGGCGAGTTCCTGCTCATGGACGAGCCGCAGCACAGCCGCTACCGCAAGCCCCTGGTCGGCAGGTTCACCGTACGGCGCATGCGGCTGCTCACCGAGCGCGTCGAGCAGATCACCGCCGAACACCTGAACGCCATGGAGAAGGCCGGCCCGGGCGCCGATCTGGTGACCGCGTTCGCCAAGCCCATCCCGGCCATCGTCATCTGCGAGCTGCTGGGCGTGCCGTACGAGGACCGGGGCCGCTTCCAGGAGAACATCGACAAGTTCCTCGGCGGCGAGGCCAGTGACGAAGAGCTGATCGCCGCCTACCTCGCCACCCAGCAGTACCTCGCCGAGCTGGTGGCCGCCAAGCGCGCCAACCCGACTGACGACGTGCTCACCGACCTGCTCGACAGCGACCTGACCGACGAGGAGCTGCAGGGCGTGGCCCTGATCCTGCTGTCGGCCGGCTTCGACACCACCGCCAACATGCTGGCCCTCGGCACCTTCGCCCTGTTGGAGAACCCGGACCAGCTCGCCGCCCTGCGCGCCGACCGCGCCCTCGTCGATCAGGCCGTGGAAGAGCTGCTGCGGTACCTGTCCGTCGCCAAGCAGTTCTACCGGGTCGCGCTGGAGGACGTTGAACTGGCCGGCCATACCGTCAAGGCGGGCACGACGGTCATCCTGTCCCTCAACACCGCCAACCGCGACCCCGACCGCTTCCCCAACCCCCACACCCTCGACCTGCGCAGGCAGGACGGCGGACACCTCGCCTTCAGCCACGGCATCCACCAGTGCCTGGGCCAGCAGCTCGCCCGCGTCGAGATGCGCGTCGCGCTCCCCGCGCTCCTCAACCGCTTCCCCACCCTGCGCCTGGCCGTACCCGCCGAAGAGGTTCCCCTGCGCCCGGAGATCGCCGACATCTACGGCGTCAAGAGGCTCCCGGTCACCTGGGACGCGTAACCACGAACCGCTTGGCCTGGGGCTACAGCGCCTACCCGGGGCAGGCAGTCGGCCTGGCCACGAACTGAGGCAGGTCAGCGCCCACCGCACCACTACTCTGTGGTACGGCATAGCACTACCCAGTAGCACAGAGTACTAGGGGACGGAAGAGGACCCACTTTGGAAAACCTGACGGAGATGCTGAAGGGCACGCTCGAGGGTTGCGTGCTCGAAATCATCGGTAGCGAGCAGACCTACGGGTACGCCATCACACGTCGGCTGAACGAACTCGGCTTCGCGGACGTCGTCGAGGGGACGGTTTACACCATCCTGCTGCGACTGGAGAAGAACGGGCTCGTCCAGGTGACGAAACGACCGTCCGAACACGGCCCGCCGCGCAAGTTCTACGCGCTCAACGACGCGGGGCGCGAAGAACTCGCGACGTTCTGGGCGAAATGGGAGTACATCACATCGCGGATCGACAAGCTCAAGGAGGGTGGAAGATGAACTTCTGGGAGACCATTACAGGCAGCGATCTCACCAGGGATTGGAAGGCGTTCGAAGCCCGTGCCGAGGCATTGCCGGCCGACTACCGGGCGGCGTGGGAAGAGATCAAGGGTCATCTTTTTCCCTACGGGGACTTCACAGGTCGAAACTTGATGCCGATTCTCGACGGTGCTCTGGGGCTGCTCGAAGAGACGGCGTCCGACGGGCAGAGCATTCACGAGGTGCTGGGTGACGACATCCCGGGCTTTTGCGCGGCACTGGCCGGCGGAGCGGGCGCTCGAAGCTTTCGCGACCGGTGGCGCGAGCAGGTGAACAAGAACGTCGCAAAAAAATTGGGCCGACTAGGAGGCTGACGTGGGCATCCAAGACATCATCGAGGGCAAGAAGCAGTGGCGGGCGCACATGGCCCGCGTCAAGGCGCTCCCGCCGGACTACCAGATCGTCTACAAGGAGATTCAGCGCTACTTCTTCAAGGTCGGACCGGTCGGACTGGCTGACGGGTCCCTGCTCTCGGGGATCGTCGATTTCTTCGAGGAGGGCGTCGGGGCCGGCAAGGGAGTCCTGGAACTCATCGGCAACGACGTCGCCGCCTTCTGCGACGACCTGATCAAGGACTCGCGCACCTACTCCGACATCTATCAGGAGTCCATAAGCGGGAAACCCGGTACGGCCGAGAAGTAACACGTTTCCCCCCAAAAAACACCGGCGGACGCCTTGACCACTGGGATGTCGTTGTCGTGCCACGATTTCGTCCTGTACTGGAAAGTCTCTTGCTGATCATGAGACACATGTGGGTCACATCTGGGTCATTCGGTCACGCCGCCACCTTTCGTGCTTTTCGGGCGGTCTTGCGGGCCCTGGCCAGGACCACCCGTGCGATCGCCTGCGCGGACTGGTGATCCTGCGGGTGCCGATTAATCGTCCGTCCAGGTCAAGCCACATGTTGGTATTCCCTGAGAACGCCACCGAGTCGATCATGTTGGCGGATGTTAAGGCGCGCTATCCGGCTTGGCCACTGCTCGGACCGGGGTGGCGAGTGCATAGGGCGCGGCGGCGCGGGCCGATCCGGCAAGCCGATCCGCTCCCCCTTCGCGACACAAACACCGGGAGACAAAGTCGTATATTCGCGGTCGAATTCAATGGTCAAGGACGTGTGGTTGCTCGGCGGTTGCTCGCGTGTACGGGATACGGCACGGCACACAGCGTCAACACCCGACAGGTTGGTGTGGACAATGGCGGACAGAATGACAGAAGGCGGCGCACCGCGGCACTGGCCGGCATGCGTCAATGGCGCTTTTAATCCGTAGGTTCAGGGTTCGAGTCCCTGGCGCCCCACCACTAACGAACTGGGCAGACTCCCGAATGATGATCGTTCGGAAGCCTGCCCGGTTGCATTTCTGGTTGCAGTTGTGCATTCGTCGGTTCAGTCGTCCCACAGCGCCCGGCCCATTCTCGCCATGGCGTCGCCGGCCAGGTTCTCCGTGACATGGGTGTAGCGCTTCGTCGTGGTGAGCTGGGAGTGCCCGAGGATCACCTGAACCACTCGCATGTCTATCCCCTGCTCCAGGAGGAGGGTGGCCGCCGTGTGCCGGGCGTCGTGGACCCTGGCGTCCTTGTCGACCTCGGCCAGCCGGAGAAGTTCCTTCCACTCCTCCCAGTCCTGCCGCGCCTCAATCGGGCTACCGTCCGGCTCGCACCAGACGAGATCCCGGTCCTGCCACTTCTCCCCCGCCGCCGCACGTTCGGCCTCCTGAGCTTCGCGGTGGAGCTTGAGGAGCGGGATCAACGGCGGAGGAAGCGGCACGACCAGCTTGCTCTTGCCCTTGGGTTTCACGAAGGCCCATCCGCCGACGCGCTGGGGGCATGACGGCGCGTGTTTGGTGCAGTCCGGCGTGCAGAACTTCGGGCACTTGCCGCCGCGCCGATCGCAGGAGGCCGGGCACCGTTGCTTGACGCAGGTGTGCCGCCGCCCCGACTTGCGCTTCGCCTTGGGGCAGTCGGCCGGGCAGGGGTATCGGTGGAGGTCAGCGCCGCAGGCGTGCGGATCTTCACAGCCATGCCGGTAACGCTGATGCTTGATCTGCCAGAAGATCCGAAGCTGTCCCCTCCTCAGGTCCACGTACTTCCACCGCAGACCGAGCGCCTCACATTGCCGAAGACCCAGCGCGAGCGCCACCGACCACCGCGTGCCGTTCCGGCGATCCTTGGCAACGTCGAGGATGTCCCGCGCTTCGTCCTCCGACAGCGGCTCTATCTCGACCTCTTCCCCGTTGGGCGCGTCGATCAGGCCGCATACGTTGCGAGCGATGATCTCCCGCCGTACGGCAAGCTTGATCGCCCGCGACAGGATGCGATGGATCTGCAAGATGGTGTTCGGCCGGAGGTCCTGCTTGTTCAACCAGCCATAGAAGGCGTCCCAAGTGCTCCGGCCGGAGCCGGTCGAGCCGATGGGCACCAAGCCGCGGAATGATCCAATGCTCGACCTTGGGCCGGTAGGTGCTGACGAGCGTTTCCTGACTGACATTCAGCGGCGCGATCTCGTCGAGATAGATCCGCATCCACTCTCTGACGGTGGGCACCTTTCCCGGCTTGTCGATCTTCCCCGAGTCACGCGACTTCTCCAGCTCTTGGACCTTGCGCGTGACCTCCGCTTCAGTCTTGCCGGTGCGGTGCCGACGATCGGGCGTGCCGTCGTCCTTGACGCCCATCGTGACCCAGCCATGCCACTTACCGTCTTTGCCGAAATAGATCGAGGATCGACCGTTCGGCTTACGGGACATCACGCCGCCCTTTCCGGCATCAAGTCGGCGGCGCTGCGCGCCGCCTCGCGGCCCGTCGCCCGCTCGGCGGCCGGGCATGCGGCCTGGGGGCCGGTCCCGGCCGCCGGCAGCTTGGGCCGCCCGCCGTACTCCGCCTGCACATGCCAGCACCGCATCATCGCGACCGGTTCACCGTGCTCGGGTCAAGAGGTACGTTTGCCAGCGATCGTCGAGTTCGCCGATCTTCTTGCGCAGCACGCGCGCATCCCTCGCTTGGAGGACATGGATGACGGCGTCCAGGAACTCGTAAAGCTCCAGAGGATCTGGACAGCAGAGCATCTCCCCGCACGACTGCGCTGGATCGAAGCGGCGATCCCAGGGGTCCCGCAAGAACAACAACCAGGCGCGCAATGCTTCTGCCGCGGTCCCCGGCCAGTAGCGCTCACGCTCCAGATGAGCGACTGCGAAACAACCCCTCCGGGACAAACCGGAGATGACCTCGGGCTGAGCGCCGGTTACCTGCTTGGGGCGCGGAGCACCGGCCCGAACCTGCGCCGGGCGTCTACGCGCCACGGTCCTTTCGCTTGATCGACATGGACACCATCTTGTCACGCACTGGACTCCAGACAAGACCTCGCCTCCGGCGGGGGCGCTCCGGCTCCGGGGTGATCACCAGAGGCATGCTCACCATGCCTGGCCGTAGCTGGCTGAGGTAGGGGCCTGATCACCCCGCCCACCATCGACCCCGGGACAAGCCGAGCAGACCAAGGCCGCCGGGTCCAGGTCGTTCGTCCGGTAGGGCGCTCCACCTGGTCCCGGCGGCCTTGGCCCGCTTCCCCTTCGGGCGGGTCGACGGCAGACGGGGTGATCAGGAAGGCGGAGGTGTGCACGGGCGCGAGGGAGATTCGCCCGCAGCTACCTGCGTAGCCCACAAGCGCAGTTCACCGATGACGCTGGCCAAGCGATCATCGTCAGCCGCCCCAGCCGGCGCCCAGGGCTGAGTCCGCAGCTCACACTCCCCATCGAGATCGGACCACAGCCACTGAAACGAGTCTCTGATCTCAAGCTCACGAGGGTCCGATGCCGCAAACAGTCCCCAGAGATCTTCAACCAGCTTGGGCAGCGGTATCCGGCCCGAGGCGTACAGGTCGAGGTATTCGACCATGCGGCCGATCAGCGCTCGCTGGTAGTCCTCCATGGGGTTACATTCTTGATCGTCGTACAATTAGCGTGCAATTAGACAGGGGAACGAGGGGGTAGCTACGGTCACTCGTGACCGGTCCTATGCGCAGGTCAGCCACCCTACGGCCCGTGATCAATGCAATTCCCAAGCTGACAGCCTGTTCTTTCCCCACAGCCCTTACGATCGCCTTGCTGTGGCTGATCGCTGTACATGGTTGGGGGCGATCGACGGTCCGGGGCTTCGTCCCTCAGCCCCGGCCCAACGGAACGTCGTTGGTTGCACTTCAGGTTGCAGTACGGGACCGTCCCTAGGGGTCCTAGATAGACCGCACAAACCTGCTGACCTGCATTGAACTGTCCTGAACCATGATCGGTTGAGCTTTTAATCCGTAGGTTCAGGGTTCGAGTCCCCGGTGCCCCACCACTCGCACCCGTTCTGACCTGCGATTTCTCGATCGAGACGGCATCGCGGCGAGAAGTTGATCTCGTTTGGTTGCTCGTTGTTTGCTCGCGGGCACGGATCCGGCACACCGTAGATCGTTTAGTAGCCGGATATCGATTCAGACCCACCAGACGACCAAGAGAAGACCACGGCAGAAGACCTGAGCGAGGAGAAGTGGCAGAAGCGGTCACCGACGCCGACCGGCGGGCCCTCCCCCGTTGTTCTGGACCCATGTGAACCCCTACGGCCGATTCGAGCTCGACATTAACAACCAGCTCGACCTGGCCCTCGAGACGGCGGTGTCTGGCCTGCGTCCCGCGCCGGACACGGACGCCGGGCAGCCGACCGCGGACCGTACGGCCGGATCGGCATCATAAGGTGTCGGCGGGGCCGGGGGCCGGAAGCCGTCAGTGTTGAGGCGTTCCCGGCGGTGGGTGGGCGTCATTGGGTTGCTCGCGGACCTGAGAGCTTCACTGTGGGATGCGCGTCACCGCTGTCCGCGCCCAGGCCCGCGAGAAGGCGCAGCCCGTCCTCGGCGGGACTGCCGGCAGCCGCGGACAGCACCAGCAGTTCCATGCCTGATTCGTCCGGCAGTGCGAAGTTCTCCTGGTGTAGTTCCAGCAGTCCGACCAGCGGGTGCCGGTACGCCTTGCGTCCATGTGTGCGGGCGTGCACGTCCGCGCGGGCCCAGAGGCTGCGGAAGCGCTCGCTGCCCATCGCGAGCTCGCCGATGAGCGAGGCCAGGCGGGGTCCTCGGGGTATTTGCCGGCGGCCAGGCGCAGGTGCCCGACCACGTCGAGGGTGCATTGCTCCCAGTCCATGTAAAGGCCGTGCTCGGCCTCCTCAAGGAAGATGTGCCGGGCGGTGTTCAGGCCGGGCATCGGCCGGCCGAAGAGAAGCCCGGCGAGGCGGTTCCCGGCGAGCACGTCCATGCGGTGGTCCATGATCAGCGCGGGTGCCTCGGCGACCAGGTCGAGGACGCGCAGCAGCTCCGGTCGTATCCGCCCGCCCGGCGCCTTCGCGCGCCGGCGGCGCTGCCGGGCGAGCCGGTCAAGGTGCCCGCGTTCGGTCTCGTCGAGGCCGAGGGCGCGGGCGAGCGCGTCGAGGACCTGCTCGGAGGGCTGGGTCGCACGGCCTGCTCCAGGCGTACGTAGTAGTCGACGCTGACTCCGGACAGGTGTGCGACCTCTTCGCGGCGCAGCCCTTTGACCCGACGGCGGTTGTCGGTGGGGATGCCGACGGCCGCCGGGGCGACCCGGGAACGCCGGGTCCGCAGGAAGCCCGCGAGATCGTCCATGCCCCCAGTATGGCCTCGGTGGTGCCGGTGAAGGTGGTCCTGCCATTACCAGGAAGTCCCGTCTGATGGAAGAAGCGTCCCTGAATGCCGGGCGCCGTGGCGCCCAGGATCGAACACAACCGATCCGAAGGAGTTTCCATGAAGACGCTGATCGTCTACGCCCACCCGGAGCCGAAGTCGCTCAACAGCTCGCTGAAGGACCACGCGGTGTGCACATTGGAGACCGCCGGGCACGAGGCACGGGTGACCGATCTGTACGCGATGCACTGGAAGGCGGTCGTGGACGCGGAGGACTTCGGCCCCAACGCATCAAATCCGCTGCACGTCGCCCACGACTCCGGCCGGGCCTTCGACGCCGGGACGCTCACCCCGGACATACTCGCCGAGCAGGAGAAATTGCTGTGGGCCGACACGATCATCATGCAGTTCCCGATGTGGTGGTACACGATGCCCGCGATCCTCAAAGGCTGGGTGGAGCGGGTGTTCACCTTCAACTTCGCGTACGGCGTCGGTGAGCACACCGACGCCAGGTTCGGCGATCGTTTCGGAGAAGGCACCCTCGTGGGCAGGAAGGCTTTGCTGTCGGTGACCACCGGTGCCCCGGAGCCGCATTACGCCCCCCGGGGGGATCCAGGGCCCCATCGATGATCTACTGTTCCCGATTCAGCACGGCATCTTCAGGTATGCGGGCGTCGAGGTGCTGCCGCCGTTCGTGGTGTTCGGTGTCGGCCGAATGACCAGCGAGGACTACCCAGACGTCGCCAAGGCATGGGAGCAGCGCCTGCTCACCCTTGAGTCGACTGAGCCGATCCCGTTCCGCCGCAGAACTTCGGCGATTACGAGATGCCCGCGCTGCATCTGAAGGAGGGACTGGAGCCCGCGGGCCGCACGGGTTTCGGGCTGCACGTGCGCGGCTAACCGCCGACGGTGGACAGGACGAGCTGGGGCGTATCGAATCAGACCCCAGACGACCAAGAGAAGACCATGGCGGAAGACCCCTAGGGGATTGATCCAACGCGAGACCAAAGATCGCTAGATGGAGGCGTCGTACTTCGAGCGGTGAAAACGCGCACGGCGCGTCAACGTTTCGATGAGCCGAGGCGCGTGGTTGTGCTGTCGAATTCCGCGAAGCATCTGCTTAGACTTCGACGACCTGGCCGGACAGCCGATTCACATAGAGGGAACGCGGGACCGATGACAGGCGATCGTGCGGTGGAATACTTCCTTTCTTGCTATCTCAGTGCCCCCGGAGACCTGGCGATCCTGGCGCCCCGACATGATCACGGCGTGGCTCTGTGGCGGCGGTCCGGCGACACGGTTGAGCTGGCCAGATTCTGGGAGGTCGAGCGGGTCAGCGGCCAGAAGCATCACGGCTGGCCGCTGTTCACGGTGGACAGGGCGAGCGCATTCCTCGACGGACTGCTCGCCGACGAGGGGCTGAGCCTGCGCGACATGCGTCACGTCTGGGGGACTCCAGGCCTGCCGGGGCACGCCGACATCGAGGTCCCGGCCGGCTCAGGCGCCTTCCCGGTGCACAGCCTCGCGCATTTGTTCAGCGGACTGCTCATGGACACGAAGCTGTTCAAGAACGAGACGATCATCGCTATGGCGATGGATGGCGCCCCGGACGCGGTTCTCGACACACACAGCCCCACGCATTGGTATGCGGGGGCCGTTTCGGATCGCGGCAGGCTCACCTTCCTGCCGATAGAGTCGCCCGGGCCGCTCTACGCCGCGGCTTCGACGATGTTCGGCATGGAGCCGGGCTCCCTCATGGCGCTCGCTTCGGCGTGCCGTACGGCCATAAGTTTCGACATCGTCGACGCGGTTGCCGCGATCGAACTGTTCGGCGGGCGTAACGCGCCATGGGCTGAAGCGTTCGGGCTCGTCGAAACCCTGATCAGCCGGGCGGAGGCCGAACTGGCCGATGACAATCTCGACGACCGGTTCACCCGCGAGGAAAATCTCCGAAGCGCGGTCATGAAGCATGTCCAGCGGGCCTGCGACCTGATCGCCATCCGCAACGTCGAACGCTTGAGCGCGGCCGGACAGGTGCGCACCCAGGACTGCTACCTCTCCACGAGCGGGGGTTTCGCGCTCAATTGCCCGACCAACACCTTGCTGCTCGATACGTTCGGCTTCCGGGGACTGCTGACCCCGCCCGTCGCCAACGATTCCGGCCAGGCGCTCGGCCTCGGGATGCTCGCCCTGCACGGCATCGGCGCGCTCGACGAGGCTGATTTCTCCGTGACCTCGGGCTACTACGGCGCGCCGCTGAGGGATGTCGACGAGGCCCTGCAGGAGTTCGCCCCCTGGGTCGAGACGGTCACGGACTTCGACGCCGAGCAGTTCGTCGCCGACGTCACCGATTCCGTCATCGTGTGGGTGGACGGATCAGCGGAGATCGGGCCTCGGGCGCTGGGCCATCGGAGCCTGCTCGGCGATCCGCGGTCGATGAGGGTGCGAGACCTGCTCAACAAGTACAAGCAGCGCCAGTGGTGGCGGCCGGTCGCCCCGATCGTGCTGGCGGACCATTCCAGCCAGTGGTTCGAATCGACGAGGCCCTCCCCCTTCATGCTGGAAGCCGTCAAGGTACGCGAAGAGGTGCGTGACCGGGTCCCGGCGATCGTCCACCTGGACGGCTCGGCACGCCACCAGACGTTGACCTCCGAGGTGGACCCGCTCCTGTATCGGGCCATCGACGCGTTCCACGCGCGAACGGGAGTCCCCATTCTGTGCAACACATCGCTCAACGACAAGAATGAGCCCATTGTCGACAACGCCGCCCAGGCTCTGACGTTCTGCGTCAACAAGGGGATAGAGGTCGCCTATCTGGCCGGCCGGAGGGTGGCGCTGCGCCGGCAGAGCGAGGAACTGGTCCCACCGGGTCAGCCACGTCAGCGGGCGGTCCACTATTTCGCGGGGCAGGAGCCCCTCCGCGACGCCATCTGGCGGAAATGGCTGGACCAGGGCTACACCGAAGGCGGCGTCTTCCTGCTGTCCTGGTCGCCAGGACTCAGGCTCACCGCCACGCCGAAGGCCTCCATGATCAACAGGTTGGCCGATCATCACATGGCACGCGACCGGAACTTCGCCAGCCTTGTGCGGACCTTCCGCCGCGACGGCGGCCCCGGTTCCTCCTTCATCGAGGAGCCCGGCGATCTCCCACGGCCCTTCGTCCTCGCGTTCCGCGCCTGAGCCCGCCTCCGGGGCATGACCCGGCGTTCGGGCCGGCCGTCGATCTCCTTGCGCCGCGACCAGTGGCGGGGAGATCGCCGAAGCCGCGGGCATCGCCGTCTCCACGGCCAGGGATGTCAGGGAGCGGCCCCGCCTGGGTCAGGATCTCGTGCCACAGAAGCTGCGCGGCGCCACGCCGACCCGCCCGAGGACAAGCTCTCGCCGAGGATCTCCTCCGTGGAGATCCTCGGCAGGCTCAACCGGGATCCGTCGCTGCGTTTCACCGACACCGGGCGGAGCCTGCTGCGGTTGCTCGACGCCATCCGGATGTGGATGGTCAGTACCGACGGGTGGACCCGGTCGTCAATGGCGCCCCGCCCCACCGCGCGGAGTGCCTCGCGCAGGTCGCCCGCATGTGCGCCGATGTGTGGCTGCACTTCGCGGATGAAGTGGAAGCACAGGGGGCCAAACCGCCTAGGGTCCCCGGCCGGCGAGACGGTGATGATCGTGGTCAACCCGCCTTCTACCGGCCACCTCGCAGGGCGTTCGCATAGCAGTGACCGGCGAGCACGGCCTCAGCCCTGGCCCCGAGATCGAGCTTGTTCAGAATCCGGTAGACGTGGCTGCGCACCGTCGTTTCCCGTATGCGCAGTTTCCGGGCGATGGCGGAATTACTGAGGCCGTCCCCCAGAGCTTGGAAGACCTCGAGCTCACGCCCGGTCAGCATTCGCTCGATGGTGACGATCGGCACCGGCATCAGGCTGATCTGGGTGGCCACCCAGCCGACGAGGACATCGGCGATGGCCGGAGACAGGAAGGCATCGCCCCGGCTCACGCCGAGGACGGCGTCGGCCAGATCCCGGTGGCTGTTGTCACGATCGACGAAACCGCGGACGGCGCAGGTTATGGCCTTGCGGAGCATGGCGGGGTCATCCGGCCGGAGCACCCCCACGACCCCGGCCACGCTGGGCCCGGTGGCGGGGAAGATCTTGGCGATGTCGGGGAGAAGCTGATCCAGGGACTCTCCGCCAGCGACCAGCACGAAAGGGCCGCTGTGCGCCGCAACCTGACGGACCGAGCCGAATTCACTGATGATCTCGACCCGCGCATCACGCTCCAGGATCGACCGCAGCCCGGCACGGAGCAGGGGATCACCGTCGAGGATCGCCAGGCGAGCCGGTGACGTGGGCGCCGAAGGCGGCGATGCCAGATCTCTGTCCCAGACCACGGTGATCGAATCGCTCCTCTGGTGTGGAGTTGGCAGATCATTCTCCGTCGTACGAGGTGACATGGTCCGGGCCGTGCTCAGCGAAGGCGGCGACGGCTCGGCGGTGGTCGGCTGTCCGCATCAGGCGGGCGGCCATCGCCGGCGCCATCTCGTCCGGTCGGGTGACCCCGCCGATGCGGAAGCCGTACAGGATCTCGCGGAAGCCGAAGAACCGGCGGAACATCCTGACCTTGTCCGGGTGGAGCTCCATCCGTTCGGCGATCTCGTCGAGTGACTTGCGGCCGGGCGGGAGATACCCGGCGACGGTGTGCAGGACGGTCATGACCCACCATCCTCGCTCGTGGTCGTGTCGTGTGGAGGGCTGCGTCGTGTAGCCGCGTTGTGTAAGGGCAGCATGGCGAACCGGCCCGGGTCCGTTGAAGGCCACGCGGGCGGTCGTCGACGCGGCCGTCCTGCTATGCCCGAAGGGGTACCCGGGATCTCCTTGTCACGATCGCTTCCCGGCAGCAGCCGTAGGAACACGAAGACGGTCGTCGGTGAGGTAGATCCAGACGCAGCAGCACGACAGATCATCATGCCGCGGCGGCGTAGACCTCACGACTCCGAGACTCGAGGTATGTGATCACCAGCCAGCGCTCTGGCCTGCGCGTGATGGGTTTGCCCTCGTTGCCCGTTACCCCGCATCAAGGTCGGAACGCCATCCGAATACCTTCGCCGCAAATCACGCGGCTGGGCCCGCTACCTCGTCCCGGTGTCTCGGCCCTTAATCTGCCAAGGTGAAGAAACGCCTCAGTTCGGCCGCCACGACCTCCGGACGGCCGGCAGGGTTTCGCTTGCTGGCATCTCCCGACGCATCATGATCGAGCCCAGGGAACTCGATCCGCTCGACGTTAGGAATGATCTTCTCCAGGCCGGACAGTGCAGGCTTGAGGGAGCCGTGCAGCAGCACGATGCCCGGGCCGTGTCCGATGGTGTGGTAGGCGATGCGGGTGCCGTCGTCAGAGGTGACGAAACCTGTGGTGAGTTCTGCCGCCTGGGGCTGTTCATGAGTGGTCATCGCAAGTCCTTCGAGCGCTGTGTGGCCGATGGTGAGATAGTGTCAGTGACACTATATTCTTGGTCGACTAGTTTCACTGTCGATAGCATCGGGACATGACAACTCCTCGTAGCCGCTCACCGCTCGCTCTGACCGTCCTCGCTCTGTTGCAGTACAAACCGTTGCACCCGTACGGCATCCAGCGGCTGATCAAGCAGTGGGGTAAGGACAAGGTGGTCAACGTGGGCCAGCGAACGAGCCTCTACCGGACGATCGACCGCCTCACCGCAGCCGGCCTGATCAAGGTGCGAGAGACAGAGCGCGACCAGGCATATCCGGAGAGGACGGTGTATGAGATCACCGACACGGGACGCACTGTTGCCCGCGAGTGGCTGGTGGACATGCTGGCCACGCTCAAGCAGGAGTTCCCCGAGTTCCCCGCGGCGTTGTCCCACCTGCTGATGCTCGCCCCTCAAGAGATACGCGACGCCCTTGAGCGGCGCGTCAGAACGCTCGACGAAGCGTTGGCCGCACTGGACGGCGACCTGAGCGCCGAAACCCGGCACGGCCTTCCCCGTATCGCCTTGCTCGAGGACGAGTATCTGCGCGTTGTCATGGCTGCTGAATTGCAGTGGCTTCGGTCGGTGGTCGACGATCTGCGTAGCGGCAGCCTGACCTGGTCGGCCGCTGACATGTTGGCCTTTGCTGAGAGCCCCGAGTGAAGATCCTCGGCGGCTGTGCATCTCGAGTCGGCGATCCGCCGTGGAGGTTCGCCAGGCCGGCACCCATGACGGCGGAGGAGCGCGGCGCGGCCCTCATTGCGCGTCTGCAGGAGATGTGGGATGAGGGGGCCCAGGGACTTCTCCTCCGGAGACTTCAAGCCATTGTGGGAGTCGACGGACATCTCCCGCGCCTGGGTTCAGAAGAAGCTCAAGCAGCTGGCCGAGGCGGGCGTGCTGGGGGGCTACGACGATGAGGCGCAGCGCTACCTGACGCCGGAGCGGCGGGAGGTGTGATGATCGCGTGGCACCCTCCAGGGAGCCGCGGTTGAGGGGTTGGGGGGAGGGTTACAGGTCAGACGGGGTGCCACGGTGCGTGGCACCTCCGTGGCAGGGCGGGCGTGGCACCGTGGCCGCAAGATCAAGAAGCGGTTCGCGCGCATCCCACGCGCAGCCGTACGCGCGAGGCGCCTCGCACAGCTTCCTTGTGAGCCGAGCAGACTGGTCGGTGGCTGTCAGGGACTCGAACCCTGGACGCCAGCGAGAGGTCACCTTTTGGAGCTGCGGCTGACGCCTTTGGCGATTTGAGAGACGCGCGGCTGGGAGATCCCGAGCTTCTCGGCGGTATCGGCGAGGGACAGCGTCTGCCGCATGGTCAGGACGGCGTCTTGGCGGACGGCGCGTAGCTCGGCCTGGATGTCGGGCATGGCATCTAGGACGTCGCTGACGGCGCGGGCACGGGCGACGGGGTCGGGGATGGCGGCGAGAGTGGCTATGACGTCGCGGATTGCGGCGTTTCCGGTGATCTCGGTCATGACTTAAGGGTACCCCTCACGAGTATTTAGGGGTGCCCTTGACGGGCATCTCGGCTACCACATCGCGTACTGCCGGAGCGTCCACGAGGTGGCTCATCGCACTGCCCCGACGCGTTCCTCGGACCGTTCCTGAACGCAGACCTCGGCGAGGACGTCAAGGGATACGCCCAGGGCGGAAGCCAGAGCCGCGATGGTGAAGAACGCCGGAGTCGGCACGCGGCCGGTCTCAATCTTGCGCAAGGTTTCCACCGACAAGCCGGCGGCAGCGGCGATCTCGGCCATACTGCGTCCCCCTCTGGCCTGGCGAAGGAGACCGCCGAGGCGGTGGCCGCGTTGATGGTCAAGCTCGGTCAGCGGTGGTCGAACCATGTCCACGATCCTAGCGCACCGTGATACTAATACCGGTATAACAATACCGGGATAAGTATTGGATCCGGGAGGCAGCACATGGTGGAGATCAAGACCGAGGCCGAGTTGAGTGCCATGCGGGAGGCCGGCCGTGTCGTCGCGCACGCCCTCGCCGCGATACAGGAGCTGGCCGCGCCGGGGGTCACACTGACAGATCTCGACGAGGCGGCCGCGGCGGTCATCCGCCAGGAAGGGGCGACGCCCGCGTTCCTGCACTACAAACCGGGCTTCGCACCGACGCCGTTCCCCGCGGTCATCTGCACGTCCGTCAACGATGTGATCGTGCATGGCATACCCAACGGGTACCGGCTGAGAAGAGGCGATCTGCTCAGCGTCGACTGCGGGGCCTACCTCGACGGCTGGGCCGGAGACGCCGCGACCACCTTCGTCATCGGCGAGCCGGCTGGTGATGCCGCCGACCCTGCCGATCTGGCGCTCGTCGAGGCGGCTCGGGCGGCGCTGAGCGCGGCGGTCGCGGTCGCGGTCCCGGGCGGACGGCTGGGCGACCTCGGGCATGCCATCGCTCGAGTGGGCAGGGCGGCGGGGTACGGCATCATGGCCGACTTCGGCGGCCACGGCATCGGCCGCCGCATGCACGAAGACCCCCACGTGCCGAACGAAGCTCGGCCGGGGCGTGGAATGGTCCTGCGGCCCGGACTGGTGCTGGCGATTGAGCCGATGTTCATCGCGGGCGGCGCCGACCGCTACCGGACCGCCCCGGACGGCTGGGCCCTGCACACCTCGGACGGCAGCCGGGCCGCCCACATGGAACACACCGTGGCGGTGACAGACGACGGCCCCCGCCTTCTCACCGTGCCATGAAGGCTGCCATCAACACCCGGCCATCAACACCAGGGCCGATGCGTTCTCAGTCGGTGAGACAGAGTAGCTGAAGGCCGATCCGGCGGGGCCGGACCATGCCTACCTCAGTCCGGGATGCTGAAGGTATGGGACCAGACGAACCGCGACGCAGCGTGGACACCACGCGCGTACTCGACCACACGGCCGCCAGCCGTACGGGTCACCCGGTGCGGCTCGACCACGGGCTCGCCGGCGGGCAACTCCAGGAGCACGGCCTCGTGAGCGGTCGGCATGCGCGCCGGAAACTCTCTACACCACCCCCTCGCCGGAGCAGTACGCCGCCGCCGTCCAGAAGTACACCGGCTGGTCGCCGACCTGCTGCTCGGCCGGTGGAAGTGCGCCGACGGCTGTGGAGCAGGAGGAGGTTGATGGCCACCAGATCAGGGGCCAGGGGAAAACCCACCCCCCCCCCCGCGTCGGGTCACGATCCACTGAAGGGTTTTGCGTGCGGTTCCATTTTATTACCGTGACGAGCCAGCCGATGCCGGCTAGCAGCTTACCGCGATATAAGCGCTGAGGACTTCGCCGAACCCTTCAACGAAGGCGTCCCATATACAGACCCCACCGGGGCAGACCCCAGCGTGTCGGCGAGTCGATGGTGATCGGCGCCGAGGGTCCGGTCATGGTTGTCTTCTTTGTTAGTCAGCTCTTCAGGCCTGACTGAACTTCCGTCAGTGCGGTTGGTGAAATATGGCAGCGGATCTTGTGCCCGTTGCCCGTTTGCCGCCACGGAGGCGCCTCGGTGTCGCAGATTGATCCGATTTTGCGTGGGCAGCGGGATGCGAATCGGCAGCCCGGCTGATCGGCGGACGGTGGTGGCATCGGGCCGGTAAGGCGTATGCGGCTGACTTGTTCCGAGGAAGATCGCAGGCGCGGGATCGCCGACACGAGGGCCTCCGTGTAGGGATGGTGCGGGGCGGCGAACACGTCGGCGGCGTCACCCACTTCGACGAGCCAGCCCAGGTACATGACGCCTATCCGGTCGGCGAGGAAACGCACTACCGCCAGGTCGTGGGAGATGAAGACATAGCTGGCGTCGCTCGTTCGCCGGGACTCCACGAGCAAGCTCAGGATCGAGGCTTGGACGGACACGTCGAGTGCGGAGACGGGCTCGTCGAGGAGAACGACGTCGGGGCTTCCGGCGAACGCGCGGCCGATCGCGACTCGCTGCTTTTGCCCACCGGACAGCCGCGTCGTCTTGGACTCCACCTGCGCCTGATCCAGGCGGACGCGCCGTGCCAGTTCGAGGACCGTGGTGGCGCTGCCGAGTTTTTTGATGGCACGCTGCAAAATGAAGCGCACGCTGTGTCGGGGGTTGAGCGTGCTGTCGGGGCTCTGGAACACCATTTGGATCGCGCGTTTCACGTCGCGCGGGCGTCGGGACAGGCGGCGGGGAACGTCGCGTCCGCGCAACAGGATCTGGCCTGCGGTCGGCTCGACGAGGCCGGCGACAATGCGGGCCAGTGTCGTTTTCCCGCTTCCCGATTCGCCGACGAGGCCGAAAATCTCTCTTTCGCGGATTTCCAGGGAGAGATCGTGAACGACGGTGGTCTTCTTGTAGGTCTTGGTGACATTGCGCAGTTGTAAGACCTCAGGGCGCCGCTCGGTGACGGGGAACTCGTCGCCCGGTTCGGTCAGCGGTAGTGGCGATGCGTCGTCCGCGTGGTAGCAGCGCACCGTGCGGCCCTCGCCAAGAGCGATGAAAGGCGGTTCCTCGGCAAGGCAGTCGGATTGGGCCAGTGGGCACCGTTCCGCGAAGCGGCACCCTTGTGTCACCGTATCCAGGCTCGGCGGTGCACCAGGTATCGGGCGTAGGTAGCGAGTGCCCTTCGCATCGCCGAATCGCGGGATCGACGCGACCAGTGCGCGCGTGTAGGGATGCTTCGGCGCATGAAGCACCTCCGTTGCTGTGCCTTGTTCGACGACTCGCCCGGAGTAGAGGATTGTGACCCGGTCGCAGATCCGCGCGACCAGCCCGAGATTGTGACTGATGAGCAGGATGGCGGTGTTCGACTGGCTTCGGATGGTGCCGATGAGGTCGACGATTTCGGCTTCGACGGTCGCATCCAGCGCGGTTGTGGGTTCGTCGAGGATGAGCAGTTTGGGGTTTGCGGCCAGCGCCATCGCGATGACGACTCGTTGCTGCTGCCCGCCGGAGAGCTCATGGGGGTATCGGCGTGCCAGATGTTCCGGTTCGGGCAGGAGAACGCTGCGCAGCATCTCGACGGCTTGCGAGCGCGCTTCGTCCCCGGCAGCTGAGGTGTGGAACCTGAAGACCTCGGCGATCTGGTCTCCGACCCGCATGGACGGGTTGAGAGCCGAGCCGGCCTCTTGATACACGATGGCGACGTTGTTGCCGCGTTCGTGCGTGAGTGCGGCGTGGCTGAGCTGCGTCATCTCGACGTCGCCGATTCTGATGGTGCCGCTCGTGATACGGCCGTTGTCGGGGAGGTAGCGCAGCAACGAGAAAGCAAGCGTGCTCTTGCCCGACCCCGACTCGCCGACGATGCCAAGTGCTTCTCCTGGGCGGACATCGAGCGACACGTCACGAAGAACGGGGCAGGACTCGCCTCGAACCATGTATGCGACATTGAGGTCCATAACGGACAGCAGTGGCGGTTCTTGTGTCGCGGTGGTCACTTGAATGCCTTCCTGAGTCCGTCGGCTGCGAGGTTCACGCCGACGATGAACGTGGCGAGGGCGATGGCTGGGGCCAGCAGCGCCCACGGTGATATTTCGATGTAGGCGCGTTGTTCGGAGATCGTTCGACCCCAGTCGGGCGAGGGCGGTTGCAGGCCGAGGCCGAGGAACGACAAGGTCGCCGCCGTGAACACCGCATATCCCAGGCGGATCGTGGCTTCGACCAGGATCGGGCTGGTGACGTTGGGCAGCACCTCGATCACCATCGAGTAGAAGCCGCGTTCGCCGCGCATCCGGGCTGCTTCGACGTAGCCCTTCTGGACTTCGTCACCCACCGAACCGCGGACGGTCCTCGCGATCTGCGGGACGAAGAAGACGGCGATGAGGATGATGACGTTCAGCAACGATGACCCGAGAATGCCCAGCACCAGCACCGCGACGATGAGCGTGGGAATCGCCATCAGTACGTCGACGGCCCGCATCACGAAGATGTCCACGATGCCGCCGTAATAGCCGGCGACCAGACCGAGGAGTGCGCCGAAGATGACGGCCAGGACGGTCGCGGCCGGAGCGATGAGGAGCACGGTCTGTGCGCCCGCGAGCACCCTCGACAGCACGTCGCGGCCGAGATTGTCGGTGCCCAGCAGATGAGTCGAACTGGGCGGCTCGAACGAGTGGAACGGGTCGACCGCCTGCGGATCGTGCGGGACGACGAGCTGCCAGGCAACGCCGACGAAGACCCAGAACAAAACGATCACGGCGCCAGAGATGAAGGTGGGGGACGTCGACAGGGTCTTGATGATGTAACGGCGGTTGCGTCGTGTGCGGTTCGCCTTGGCGTCGGCCGGGGATTCTGGCGGGCCGGGATCGTGCGGCGTCTTCCCGTTCGGCTCCGGCGCGAGGGTCTGGCGGGTGGTGGGCTGGTCGGTCACCGGGAGCCTCCGAGGCGGATCCGCGGCACGAGCACCGCGAAGAGCACGTCTGCCAGCAGATTGGCCAGCATGATGATCAGGCCGAGGGTAAGGGTCGCGGCTTGCACGACGGTGATGTCGTGGCCGGTCGCGGAATCGAGCAGGAGCTTGCCAATACCGGGATAGTTGAACAGGGCTTCGACGACGATGAGGCCGCCGACCAGGTACGTGACCTGACCGGCGATCACGGCGACGGTCGGCGGTAGCGCGTTGCGCGTGACATGGCTGACAACGATGCGGCGCCGCGGCAGCCCCTTGAGAATGGCGGTGCGATAGTACGGCTGCGCGAGTACGTCGATCGTTCCCGCTCGCGCCATCCGGGCGATATAGCCGAACAGGACGAACGCGAGCGGTATGGCGGGCAAGATCAGGTATTCCAACCGCACGCCGAAGCTCGAACCCGGCGGGGCCACAGCTGTGACCGGGAGCCAGTGCAAGCCGATGGCGAAGATCGACAACAGGACGACGCCGGAGACGAACTCCGGGATGACGGTGAGCGATACGCCACCGATGGAGACAAACCTGTCAAGCGGTCCGGCTTCTTTGAGCCCTGCCGCGATGCCCGCGATCACCGAGATCGGGACGATGGTCACGAACGCAACGGCGGCGAGCAGCAGCGAGTCGCCCAGTCGGCCCATGATCAGGCCGAAGACCGGCTCCTGGAGCAACTGCGACTGTCCCCAGTCGCCGGTGACGAATCCCTTGAGCCAGGAGAAGAACCGGGTCCACAGCGGCTGGTCGGCGCCCAGTTTGTGATTCAGGATGGCGACCTGGTCAGCGGTCGCGTGGGGCCCGAGGATGGTTTGGGCGAGGTTGCCGGGAAGAACCTGACACAACACGAACACCAGCAGGGAGACCACCAGTAGTGTCAGTGCGATCTGGCCGACCCGGCTCAGCAGATAGTTGCGCATTGTTTCCCGGCACCTCGTCCGTGTGTTAGTGGCTGATCCAGGCGGAGGTCAGCACGATGTTCCCGATTGGCGAGGGCGTGATCCCGTGCACGTTCTTGTTGGTGGCCTGGGTGAAGTCCTGGAAGAACGCGACGACGACGGGGACCTGATCGTGAAGGATCTTCGCTGCCTGGGTCGCGATCTGCTGACGCTTGGCGGGATCGATGGTCGCGTCGTATTGGGCCAGCAGCGCGTCGAACTGGGGGTTGGAGAAGCGGGAGGAGTTCCACACACCCTTCGTGATCAGCGAAGCCTCGATCAGCTGCTCGGGGACCGGGCGCGTTCCCCAGGTCACAATGGTGAACGGCTCCTGCAGCCAGGGGGTGTTCGACCCAGTTCCGTAAAAGGCGTTCGAGGACAGCTGTTTGATGTCGATGTTGATTCCGGCCGGTGCGCAGTTCTGTTTGATGAGCGCGGCATAGTCTGGGACGCCGGGTTCGTCGTCGATCGTGAGGGTCGCGGTGAAGCCATGCGGGTATCCGGCCTGAGCGAGAAGGGTCTTCGCCTGGTCGATGTCACGGGTGCGCTGTGGGATGCCCTGCGGCTGAATCGAGTAGATCTGTGACCAGAGGTGGTCGTTGGCGATCGTTCCCTTGCCTTGTGTGACTCCCTGCAGCGCTCCCTGGCGGTCGATACAAAGCGCGACCGCCTGACGGACACGCACATCGTTGAACGGCTTCTGCGTGACCTGCATGTTCAGCGCCAGGTAACCCGCCGACGGGCCGGCGATCACGTTCACACTCGGGTTCCGGTACAGGGAGCTGTCGACGTCGATCGCCATGTCCACGGCCCCGCCGGTCAGGGCGAGCGCCTCAGCCTTCGGGTCGGAATAGTAGGTGACGTCGATCTGTGCCAGATACGGCTTCTGTCCCCAGTAGTCGTTGCGCAACTTCAGGGACGCGCGCTGCGCCGCCTGATAGTTGGTGAGCGTGTACGGGCCGGTGCCGACCGGATTCTTCAGCCAGTCGCCGGAGTAGTTCGCGGGCAGAATCACGGTGTTGAAGTTCGCCGGTGACACCAGATAGGGAAAGTCCGCATACGGGCGGTCCAAATGGAACACGACCGTGTCGTCACCGGCTGCCTCCACCTTGCCTTGGCCCAGGGTGCCCTCGAAGTTCGTCAAGGCACCGGAGCTGTTCTTCGGATCGAGCACCCGGTTGAACGAGGCGACGACATCCTGGGCGGTCATCGGCTGGCCGGTGTTGAACTTCACCCCCTGGCGGAGGGTGAAGGTCCAATTCTGCGCCTTCGCGTCACTCGTCCAGCTGGCCGCAAGCTGCGGCTCGAGCGTCGACTTGGACCCCACCACGTTGACCAGATACTGCGCCACCTGCTGCACCACGATGATCGACGACCCGTCCGCCATCGTGATCGGGTCGACCGCGGTCGACGGCTTGACCGCGCCGACCCGGAGTGTCCCGCCGGAAACCGGCGTGGAGCCTCCGGATGAGCCGGGTCCTCCACCGGCACCACTACAGCCCGCAAGAGCGAGCGCGGCAACGGCGATCGCGCCCACAGCAGCGCGCACGCCGTACCGAGGTCGCCGGCGTCGCGCCGCGGGCGAGACTGCCTCTGGGGTTTGGGGTTGCTGGTTCACATTTCTCCTCGCTGAGGCAGTAGAGGTTGTTGTGTCCAGTCCGTGCCGCTGGGTGCACAACGAACCTGGTACGGGCGTCCACGTCCCCCGGTGATGCATCGAAGGCTAGCCTGGGCTACCGTTGCGCGGTAGGTTATGCCACAGAGCGGTAGCAAGCAAGCAGATGACGGTATAACCGATTCAGAGGACGGATTAATGACAAAAGACGCGGATCCGGGCATTCGCACCCTGGACCGAAGCTTGAGCTTGCTCAGCTTTGTGGTGAACGCCGAGACTCCGCAGACTCTCGCCGAGGTCGCAGCACAATCGGGCCTACCGTTGAGTACGGTAGCGCGGCTGCTGAAAGGCCTGGAGGCGGCGAACTTCATCGATCGCGACTCCAGCGGGCGCTACATCACAGGGTTGGCGTTCCTGCGTCTCGCCGCCGTTGCGATCAACTCCTCGCCCTGGCTGCGTATCGCGGAGCGCCACCTGCGCGGGCTCGCGTCGTCCACAGGTGAGTCCGCCTACATGGCCGTGCTGGACGAGACCGGAGAGAACGCCGTCTATGTGCTACGTGCGCCCAGCCCGAACCCCATCCGTCACTGGACCTCCTCGGGCCGCCCCGAACCCGTCGACGGCACCGCCATGGGTGCCGCTCTACTCAGCAACGCCGGCCCCGAGGGTTACGTCGCCGTCGAAGGCGCGGTCACGCCCGATGTCACTGCGATCGCTGCGCCGTTGTACGGATCCGACGGTAGCGTCCGCGCCGCCATCGCCGTCATCGGCCCGAGCTACCGGATCGCGCCCGAGCGGGTGACCGTTCTCGGGGCCGCCGTCAAAGAACTCGCCGACCTTCTTTCCAAGGACGTGGACCGTTTGGTCCATCAAGGCGTCTAACCGACACGAACCGGATAGGACCGATCACCGTATGTCTAGCCTCCCTCCCGCCCCCGGCGCCTCGCTCACGCAGCCCAAAGTCGACGCGCTGCGTGAGCGCGCGCACGCCACGCTGGCAGGCCTGGCCATCGGCGACGCGCTTGGCATGCCCACGCAGATGCTGCCGCGCAAGACCGTGGTTCGCCTGTTCCCCACGTTGACCGGGTTCGAGCCGGGCCCCCAGGAAAACCCGATCAGCCCGGGGCGACCGGCCGGCGAGTACACCGACGACACACAGCAGGCGTTGATGCTGGCACAGCTGCTCGTCGAAGGCCACGGCCGCATCGACGCCCACCGCTTCGTCGAGATGCTGGCCGCCTGGGCCAAGGAGGCCGAGATGAACGGGACCGAGCAGCTCGGCCCATCATCCCGCAAGGCGATCGACGCCATCCTGAACGGTGCGGCCATCGACGATGCCGGCAGCTACGGCGCCACAAACGGTGCTTCGATGCGCATCGCTCCCATCGGCATCGCCTTCCACGCCGACGACCTCGAGACCTTGATCGACCAGGTGCAGGAAGCATGTGCGCCGACACACAACACCGGCGTCGCCATCGCCGGCGCGTCAGCGGTGGCCGCCGCCATCTCCTGCCGCCTGGAAGGGCACTCCTTCGATGAGGCGCTGCAGGTCGCACTGGCCGCGGCCGAAGCCGGCGCGGAGCGGGGCCACCACTTCAACGGCTCCGATGTCGGAGAACGGATCAAGTGGGCCATCGACTACGTCGCCGACCTCACCGTCGATCAGGTCATCGACCGCGTGTCTCGGCTTGTCGGCACAGGCGTGCAAACTCAGGAGACGGTCGCCGCGGCCTTCGCACTCGCCTCCCGATGGCCGAACGACCCCTGGCAGGCTTGCCTCGCCGCCGCCCAACTCGGCGGCGACACCGACACCGTCAGCGCGATCACCGGTGCGATCGTCGGCGCCGGTGTGACTCCAGAGGCGTTCCCCGACGGCTCTCTCGCCCAGGTGGAGACAGTCAACAACATGAATCTGCGGAAGGTGTCCGACTCTCTCGTGGATCTCCGCCTCGCAACCGCGAACCGATGACGACCACCGCGACGTTTCCGTCCTTCCCGATCAGCAGACTCGTCCGGGTCGGCAGTGCGATCGTGGACATCCTGCTCTACGTCGGCCACTTGCCCACACGGGGCGGCGACGTCATCTCCTCCAGTTACCTGCACGCCACAGGAGCCGGATTCAACGTACTCGTTGGCGCGCGGCGCCTCGGCCTGCCCGCCGCGTACGGCGGCTTGATCGGCGACGGCCCGCACGGAGTGAAGATCGCCGCCGACATGGACGCGGCCGGTATTCACCGGCTTCTTCCGGTTCGTTGTGGCCAAGACAGCGGCTTCTGCGTCGGTTTCGTCGAGCCCGACGGGGAGAGAACCTTCGCCACGATGCCCGGTGTGGACGCCACCATCGGGACCGACGATCTCGCTATGTTGCCGATCGAGGCCGGCGACGCCGTCTGCGTGTCCGGCTACGACCTCTGCTATCCCGTGTCGGGCGAGTCGATAGCCTCGTGGGTCGGAACCCTCCCGCCGACCACGTTCCTTGTCTTCGACCCGGGCCCGCTCGTGTCCAGCATCCCCCGGGACCGGTTGTCCCGCATCCTCAACCGGGTCGACATCGTGAGCGCGAACATGGTCGAAGCAGCAGCCCTCACCGGGCTCGACGAGCCGGCTGCCGCCGCGGTAGCGCTGGCAGCACGAGGCGTCGCGGTTATCGTCCGTGCCGGCGCAAGCGGTGCCTGGATCGCCTCCGGAACCGAGGTCGCCCACGCGCCGGCCCGGAGGACAACCGTTGTGGACACCACCGGGGCCGGCGACTCGCACCTTGCGGCGCTCGTCGCCCGTCTCGCGATCGGAGATGACCTTTACCGAGCCGCCCATTGGGCCAACGTTGCCGCGTCCCTCAACGTCGAGCGACGCGGCCCCAGTGCCAAGCCCACCATGAACGAGATCGTCGACACGGCAACCCGGACGCCAGAATTCACCTGGCTGATCGCCGGCCGAAGGGATCAACCGCTGTCATGATCCACACGTACGACAGGCCCGCGTACTGGCTGGAGCAACTCGTCCATCGCCCACAGCGGCGCCTCGACATCTGCGTACAGGTCTTCGCCTCGGCGATCGCCGCCTACAGGGCACCCTATGAGGCGTATGACCCGGACCTGGCACAAGTGTGGCCGGACCCGTACTCGCGGCCGGTACTCGAAAGCCTGTCGAGCTTGCTACCCCGGATAAGTGAAGCGGAGTTCAGCTATCAGGCCCCGGTGAGCTTCCGCGTCGTGCCCCGTGTCCTCATGAGCGCCAATCGCCTGGTATCCCGCGCATCCACGCTCGCGACCTCGATCGGGGCCCCGACGCGGCCTGTGCCGCCCTCGATGGTGACTCCTGTCCTGGACCAATATGTTGCCCTGTGGGCAGACCTCGCCCTGCTCGCCGACAAGATGCATGCCGCCTTGCCGCGTAAGGGCGGCAGCCCGTCTCCGCTGCTGCACGAATCCGCCCTCGCCGTCGACCAAGCCCGCGGCCGGGCCCGCCGTACCCCCATGGTCCTGCACTACCGCTCCGAGTCCATCCTCCCCGACATCCCCGACGCGAAAGCTCAGGCGGCGCACGCCGCCGAAGCCGCGGGCCGGGACGCCGGCAGAGCGTTCGCCTGCCTCGCGATCGGGGCCCTCGCCGCAGCCGGCACCAACGATCGCGCGAACCCGTTGCAGTCGCTCCACGACCGAGTGCGGGCTCTCCTGAAGCGCTCCAACCAAGTTGAGGCTGCCCGTGAGCTCGCGGACGATTTCGAGTCCGAGATATCGCAACCGGAGGAAGCGTGACCCTCACCCTGCGCGGCAAGCAGAGCTTCTCCCTGGAGTCCTTCGAGGCGGTAGCGTTCCATGGAGAGTCCGTCACGCTCAGCGAAGAAGCGCGGCAGTCGATCACCCGGGGCCACGAGGCCTTCCAACGCTTCCTGGAGCAGAACGCAGGGAAGTTCATCTACAGCGTCACCAGCGGCAGCGGACCCGACGCCAAGAAGCAGTACTCCCTCGACGAGGCCCGTGCCCGGCTGGCGACGCAACCGTGGGCCAAGCTGTCCTTCGGAGGCCCCGACCTTCCCAGCTATGTGTCCCGCGGCACGATCTTCTGCCAGCTCGCGATCCTGATCGAAGGCCACACCGCGATGGACCCCCGCAAGGCGGAAGCCATCGCGCGAATGCTCGACGGCGACGTTCCCAGCCTGCCCGAGCGAGGACTCACCGCCGGCGGCGAGCTGATGTCGCTGTTCACCTTGTTCGGCCACCTCACCCTCCAACCCGATGACGGGCTCGGAGCGGGCAACGGCGATAACGGATCTCCCCTGAGCGCAGCGATGGCGGCCTGTGCCGCGATCTTGTCACCGCGCCGGCTCGCCTTCGTGGAGCGAGTCCTGGCCCTGCTGCTCACCGCGCTCGGCTGCACCGATCTCGCCGCGGCCGCGGCCACACAGAGGCACTGGGATGACGCGGACGAAACGGGCGCGCGGCGATTCGCCGAACTGGGCGGTGAGCCGTCCGGGCCCAATTCGCCGTCCGCGCTTGAACTGTTCGCTTCCGTCTTCTATCTCGTGAGTGCCGCACGACGCGCCGTCGCCAACCTTCAGGAGATCGCTGAACTGTGCATGCACGAGCGCGGTTCCAACCCCTCGTATCTGCCCCCGTCCCCCCGTCACCCGTTCGGGCGCGTGATTTCGCACGGCGGGTACCACAACGCGCTTGTCGCACCAGCGCTCGACGAGATGGCCACTGCATGGACCAACCTGGGATCGATGCTGCACCTGTTGATCATCCGGGCTCATCAAGGGTGGGCGTCGGGACTGCCCGACAGGCTTCTTCCGCCCGGAACCAACTACGTGACCGGGAGTTCCACAACATATCTTGAATACGTACCCAATGACTTCGTCGCTGAGATGCAACGTCTCGCCCAGCCCACTCTTCTTAATCCGTGGGAGCTGGCGGCATCCACACAGGACGACGTCGGCATCCCCGCTCCACTTGCGTTCAGAATGGAGCGCCAGGTCGCCGCCTGCTTTGACGCAACCGTGGTCACCGCCGCCGTCACGGCCTCTCAAGCACTGTCATTGGGCAATACGCCTCTGGAGCGCGAACAGGGTGCGCTGCTTGATGCAATCCGAAAGCTGTTTCCCGTGGTATCCAGCCTACGCAATCTCGGCGACGAGCAAGCGAAAGCACTGGCATCGATGTCGGCCGCCATCGAAACGGGCGAAGGCCCGCTGGCGCCCTACACCATCCGGCCAACCACACCCTCAGGCTCCCTGACATCCGATCGCTAACCCCCTCGAGAAGCACGCGGTTGTCCGCGATGATCGGCCGACCCGGCCGGCTGCTCGTTGATCGCAGCGCCGCCGTACCCGGCAGCGCACTCGGCGCCACCTGAGCACCTGCACTCATGAGCAGCCACCGATGCTCGTGGAGGGTAGTGACCATGCGACCCCTGCGAGCACTGACCCGCTACGTCTCCCGATACGAGCGCGGAACTTTCGCCGCGTCGATCGTCGGCCCGTACGTGCTGATCGTCATCGCCGCGACCGTCTACGTGGAGATCGCCACACGTCAGCCGGGCAGCCAAGGTTTGGAAGCGCTCGTGCTGTTCGCGGTCACCTCTCCGACCTCGGAACTTCTCATGTTCCTGCCGCTCGGCTCATTGCCTGACCCGTTGTTCTCCCTGCTGATATTCACCGCCGCCGGACTGTTTCAGGCGTGGCTTCTCTGGCTGATTGCACGCGGACGCAGGAAGAACAAGGCCTCCGGCGGGGGCACTCCGGCTCCGGGATGATCAAGACCTGTCTCTGAAGGGCCGCTGGGTGGCTGAGGTGGGCCGGAGGTGGAGGCGTCCGCAGTATGCGCATGGATTGTCGCCCCTCCCTTCGTTACCGTGGTGACGTGACTCTCCCTGTCGGCGGACCGGATCGGTCACCGGGTAGCGAGCCCGGCGACTTCTGGACGGGCTGGTGGACGTTCATAGGAGGCCCGCTCCTGATCATTCTCGGAGGGCATGACCTGATTACGAGCGGCGGCAGCTTGTGGGGCTATGTGTCCAGTTTCACGCTCTTGATCGCCGGAGCTGTTCTTTGGCTGGAGCACGCGAAGATCGTATGGGCGCACGTTCAGAAGTCCCGCCGACCTGACCGTTGATCGCGAACTTTACGTCAGCTTCACCGCAGCGTGTCGGACCCGCGCCGGAAGACGACCACCTTCCTTCCGACGCGGACCGACACCCGCAGGTCGCGCGTGGGGACCGTCAGACTTCTTCGACGCTGCTCGGCTCGCGCCGGGACAGGTCGATGCCGAGCTCC
>NZ_JAOEGB010000027.1 GCF_025420585.1 Planotetraspora sp. A-T 1434
GGGGCCGGGCGCCATCCGCGCGAGCCCTTCGGGGATTTGCTGCCGTTCGACAATCACACGGTAAAGGTACCAACCACCACCGACAAAAACGCTTCGGGCGGAGGGTCGAGGAACTCACCATAACTATTTCTCGTTGCTTATCGAAGCGACAGCAACGGCGATATGTCCGTACATCTCCGGACGCAGCGACTTATACAATGCACCACTATCGGTGAGATTCCAGCGGGAAAGGCATGGCTATTCAATCGCTCGCCGTACACCGGAGTATCGGGGACACCAGGGTTCCAGGGCCGACGGTGTTCCAGCTGCCGCCGGCCCGGCGCCGCCGAAGTCTGGCTGCTTCGCCGTAGCAGACCCTGACCTTCCGGTTCGTACGGCTCGCCCTGTCCGCTTTCGCGTGGCTGCCGCCGCGAGCCAACGTAACAGGGCCCTACGAAACAGGGCAGAAGGATCGGACCGTCGATGCCAGAGTCGGAGAGTCACATGCCCGGAGGCGGAGGCAGGCGGGCCGGATGATTGCAGGTCATGGGAAGCGCGAAAATTGTCAGTGGGCCCTGGCAGGCTGTGCGCGAGTCATGAGCCACTGACCACGAGGACACTCGACAAGGAAGCCGCCATGCTTACAACCAACTACGTTCCCGGTGCCCCGAACTGGATCGATCTCGGAACACCGGATACCGAAGCCGCGTCCGCCTTCTACTGCGCTCTGCTCGGCTGGAACTTCCAGTCGGCCGGTCCCGACTCGGGCGGTTACGGGTTCTTCCAGGTTGACGGCAAGACCGTCGCCGCCGTCGGCCCACTCACCGAGGAAGGCGCCGTCTCGGCCTGGACGGTGTACTTCCACACCAACGACGCCGACGCCACAACCAAAGCGGTCGAGCAGGCGGGTGGCACCGTCCGGTTCCCGGCGTCCGACGTCTTCACCAACGGGCGGATGGCCGGGTTCACCGACCCCGGTGGTGCGGAGTTCGCTGTCTGGGAGCCCGGGGAGACCAAGGGCCTGGACCTCGTCACCGACCCCGGCTCACTGTGCTGGACCGAGGTGTACGTCCCGGACCCGTCGGCCGTCCTCCCCTTCTACCGGACCGTCTTCGGATGGACGTCCGAGGAGATGCCGTTCGACGACGCGACGTACATCGTGTTATCGACCGCGGAGGGCGACAACCCGAGCCTGGGCGGCGTCATGCCGCTCCAGCCAGGAGACCGGCCGCACTGGCTGCCCTATTTCGAGGTGGCCGACTGCGACGCCACCGTGGCGAGGGCGCAGGAGCTCGGCGGCAACGTCATCGTCCCGGGGATGGGGGTCGAGGGCGTCGGCAGGTTCGCCGTACTGGCTGACGCGTACGGCGCGCGGTTCGCCGTCATGACCAGCGCTCCGGCCTGACGGACCGCAGGGCGGCAGTGCCGCGGCCTCGCCAAACCCTGATGCCTGGCCGACGCCGTCACCTGCCAACCTGCTACCCGACAACCCGCTGCTTGGCAAGCGCGTAGGCCTGCTGCCTGACAAATGCACGGTCCTGCCCTCTGGACACGCGCGCAAGGGCCTGCTGCCCGACAGGTGGCGATAGGCCGTGCCGTCTGACCAATCTGTGCCCGGCGAACTACCTCCGCGAGGCCGGGTGCTGGATGGGGGGGGTGTGGAGCGCCCAGGCCCGGAGCTCATCCTCAGGGGCGTTCAGCCGGAGGAGCCGGTCGCCATGGACGACGGCGTATTCGTGACAGCCGCCGCCCGAGCGGTACCAGTCGTCCCCGTCGGGTTCGCACCCACGGGCGCGGACAGCCACGGTTAGGCATGTCCTGACATCGGCCCGGGGCGCTGTGGGGCTATCGTCACGGCTTGTGAAGGTTTGCGTTCCGGCGGCATGGCCGACCACGACGGACGAGGCCGAGACGGTCCAGGAGACGCTGCGCTCACGGCTCGACCTTGCCGGACCGGGGCCGCGCGACCCGGCGACGGTGGCGGGGGTGGACGTGGCCTACACCGAGGACCGGCTCGCCGCGGCGGTCGTCGTCCTGGACGGGACGACCCTCCAGAAGATCGAGCAGGTCACGGTGCCGGGGCCGATCGCCTTCGAGTACGTGCCGGGGCTCCTGGCGTTCCGGGAGTTGCCCAGTCTGGTGCGCGCGCTGGAACGGCTCACCGTCACGCCGGATCTCATCGTCTGCGACGGGTACGGCGTGGCCCACCCGAGACGCTTCGGTCTGGCCTGCCACCTCGGCGTGCTCACCGGCCTGCCGACCATTGGCGTGGGGAAGACGGCGTTCGTCGGAACGTACGAGGAGCCGGGCCGGGAGAGAGGCGCCTGGAGCGAGCTACGCCTGGACGGCGATGTGGTCGGCCGGGTGCTGCGGACACAGGACGGCGTCAAGCCAGTCTTCGTCTCGGTAGGCCACCGGACCGACCTGGACACCGCCTGCCACAACGTCCTGGCTCTGAGCCCCTCCCATCGGCTTCCCGAGACGACCCGGGCGGCCGACAGGCTGTCCCGCGACGCCCTCCGCACGGCCCTGCCCGTTGATCGGCGCCGCCGGCCGGACCGCCCGGTCCAGGACCGGCAGCCCGGTCCAACCCCGGAAGCGTGAGATCGCCGCGCAGGGGTCCGGGAGGGCGCCGAGCTCAAGTCGCTAACGGGACCGGGCTTGTTCAGGAAAGGCGCCATATGAGGGCACGGGGCTCGCTCAGACGAGTGCCCCGCTCAACTCACTAACGGGACTGGGGCTCGTTCAGGAGGGCGAGAGGTGGGCGGCGGCGACCCGCTTTGGGACCACCATGCGCCAGGCGTCCACGACCAGCTCCCCGAGCTCGGCCTCGTCGATGGCGGCGAGCCAGACCCGCACCCAGTTATAGCGCTCGTCCGACGGGCGGGGCATGTGGAACTTCCGAGGCTCGGCCGCGATGAGGGCGGCCCGCTCCTCCTTGGGGAACGCGAATCCCATGGACGTCTCGTCGGCCGAGATCGTCACGTAGACGATCCTCCCCACGCGGAAGGTGACGCGGTCCCTGACCAGTTTCTCCTCGGTCCTCGGCAGCGCCATCGCGACCCGGCGCACGTCCTCGGCGATGATCACGTGTCTGAGGCCAGGTGGCGCTCGATTGAGGCCACCTTGGTGTCGAGGCGGCCCTCGCCGGAACGGGAGTCGGCCTTCAGCACGAGGCTGACGCGCGGGCTGCGCGCCTCGACGGCCGCGACGGCGTCCTTGACGACGGCGAGCACCTCGTCCCAGCTGTCGCCTTCGATGGTGGTGAACATGGCGTCGGTGCGGTTGGGCAGGCCGGACGCCCGAACGACGCGCACCGCCTCGGCGACCAGCTCTCCCACGTCCTCACCCGCGCCGATGGGCGTGACGCTGAACGCCACCAGCACCGACATCGCTCCCCCTCACGGTCACCGGGACGCCGGGCCGTACCCGAACCCAGCCGTGGGGAGCCTATCGCGGCCCGCGAAACGGGGGCGGCCCCGAGCCCGGGTATGGGAAGCCGGGCGGGGTCGCGGTTGTTGACCACCCCGTGAGCACCACCGGACTCCAGCGAGACGTCGACGCCGTCGTCATCGGGGCGGGGCAGGCCGGCCTGTCCAGCGCGTACTTCCTGCGCCGTTTCGGGATCGACTTCGTGATCCTCGACGCGGAGGCGGGGCCGGGCGGCGCCTGGCGGCACCGCTCCCCCACGCTGACCATGGAGAAGTTGCACGGCATCTTCGACCTGCCCGGGATCAAGCGAACTCCGGAAGTCGACCCCGCCCTCCGGGCCGCCGAGGTCCTGCCCGCGTATTTCGCCGGCTACGAGGAGGAGGCCGGGCTGCCGGTGCTGCGGCCCGTGCCGGTCCGATCGGTGAGCGACGGCGAGGACGGCCGGCTCCTGGTAGCCACGGCGTCGGGCGATTGGGCGGCCCGCGCGGTGGTCAACGCCACCGGAACCTGGAGCCGTCCCTACTGGCCGTACTATCCGGGGGCGACCGGCTTCCAGGGCAGGCAGCTCCACTACGCGGGCTACCGGGGGCCAGGCGAGTTCGCCGGGCTGAGGGTCGTCGTCGTGGGCGGCGGTCACTCGGCAGCGCATGTGCTGTCCGAGATCGCCGGGGTCGCCGCCTCGACGCTTTGGGTGACCCGCAGGCCGCCGGTGCTCCGCGAGGGCCCCTACGACGACGAAGACAGGCGGGCGGTCGTCGCCCTGGTGGAGGAGCGGGTGCGGGCCGGGCTGCCGCCGCAGAGCGTCGTCAGCGCGACCGGTCTGGGCTACAGCGCGGTGGTACGGGAGGCCCTGGCCAAGGGGGCGCTCAACCGGTTGCCGATGTTCAGCCGCGTCACTTCCACGGGCGTCGCGTGGGACGACGGCCGGGTCGCCGGCGCCGACGTGATCGTGTGGGCCACCGGCTTCCGCTCCGCCCTCGACCATCTCGCGCCGCTCAGGCTACGCGGGCCGGGCGGCGGCATCCAGATGGACGGCACGCGCGTGGTGGCCGAGCCCCGGCTGCACCTCGTCGGCTACGGCCCCTCGGCCAGCACCGTCGGAGCGAACCGCGCGGGCCGGTCCGCCGCGACGGAGATCCGCCGACTGCTGAACGGCTCGAAAGCGGTGGCCTGACCACAGAAGGCCTAATCAGAGGCCGCCTGACCGAGCACCCGCCTAACCCGACAGGCGAAGGGCCTCGGCGGCGACGGCGGTGCGCAGGTCCCTGATGCCGGGCCGTCCGCGCAGGGGGTGAACGTTGTTGGTGAGCAGCACGACGGTCAGACGGCGCGCGGGGTCGACGACCAGCGACGTCCCGGTGAAGCCGGAGTGGCCGAGCGCGTCGGCCAGCGGGCCGACGATGGCCGGGTCACCGATCCGGACGCCCAGGCCCTGGCGGAAGGCGGCGCCCGGCACGCCGTGGTCGCGGGTCATCTCCGACAGCATGGCCGGAGAGAGGACCCCGTCGCCCCCCGCGCGCAGCATCTCGCCGAAGCGGAGCAGGTCCCCGGCGGTCGAGAACAGCCCGGCGTGCCCGGTGACGCCGCCCAGCGCGTAGGCGGTCTCGTCGTGGACCTCTCCCCTGACGCACCCCGGCCCCGCGCCCGGCCCCGCGCGCTCGGGCTTGTGCTCGGTGGCGACGACGCGGTGCAGCACGGCCGGTCCGGGCCGATAAGCGGTATCCGGGAGGCCGAGCCGGTCGGTGATCCGCTCGCGCACCAGAACGTCGAGTGACGCCCCGCCCGCGATCTCGGCGACCCGGCCTGCCGTGATCATGCCGACGTCGGAGTAGGTGTGTGTCCCCAGCGGGCCCTGCGCCGGGGTGGACAGGATGACGTCCCAGCGGGACTGTGCCGGCTCCTCGCCCACCCGCCGCCCCGGCGGCAGGCCGGAGGTGTGCGTGAGAAGGTGCCGCAGGGTGATCTCCGGCCGGTGACCGTAGTGCGCGGGCAGCCAGGCCGCGACGGGCTCGTCCAGGCCGAGGCGGCCGTCCTCGGCCAGCGAGAGCAGCACGACGGTCGTGAACAGCTTGGTGATCGACGCCAGATCGAAGACGGAGTCGGGCATGACCGGGGGCCGGTCCGGCAGCAGCGCCTCGGAGGCGTCGGCGAACCGCGCCGCTTCCCCGGCGGCGGCCGTCATGACCGGGCGTCCGTCCACGGCGATCACCGCGACCGCCGCCGACGCGACACCCGGCACCGCCCCACGCAGGATCTCCTCCAGCGCCGTCGTCCGCATCGGCACCCCCATCAGCCTCTCAACATCCCCTCAGCAGCCCTCAGCAGCCCCTCAGCAGCGTAAGTCCCGTGCGCAGGGCCGGAATTCGTGCATGATCACGGCGGGAGCCGGGGTCATCCGCGCCGAAGCGCCGTGGCCAGCCTGTCCCCGTGCGCGGCGAGCAGCGACCGCGCGTCGTCCGGGTCGAGGCCGCGCTCGATCATCACGACGGCGGTCTTCACGTCGTGCCCGGCCTCCTCCAGTGCCTCGCGGGCCGCCGGGACCTCGGCGCCGGTGATGTCGGCGACGATGCGGGCCGCCCGGTCGACGAGCTTGGAGTTGCTCGCCGACACCTCGATCATGTAGTTGCCGTAGGTCCGGCCGCACTTGACCATCGTAATCGTCGAGATCATGTTGAGGACGAGCTTCTGGGCCGTGCCGGCCTTCAGCCGGGTCGAGCCGGTGACGATCTCGGGCCCGACGATGACCTCGATGGCGTGGTCGGCGGCGGCGGAGAGCGGCGTGGCGGTGTTGCATCCCAGCCCCACGGTGAGCGCGCCCAGGCGGCGGGCCTCGGCGACCGCTGCGACGACGTACGGCGCGCGTCCGCTGGCCGAGATCCCCACGACGGAGTCGAGGGGGCCGACCTCCTTGGCGCGGATGATCGCGGCGCCCGCCTCCGCGTCGTCCTCGGCACCCTCGACCGACCGGGTGAGCGCCGTGTCGCCACCCGCGATGATCCCCTGGACCAGTTCGGGGTCGGTGCCGAACGTCGGCGGGCACTCGGAGGCGTCGAGCACAGCCAGCCGTCCGGACGTGCCGGCGCCCACGTAGAGCAGCCGCCCTCCCGAGGACATCCGCTCGGCGATGCCGTCGATCGCGGCCGAGATCGCCGGTACGGCGGTGGCCACCGCAGCCGGCACGGCGGCGTCGGCCGCGTTCATGAGGCGCGCGATCTCCTCCGTCGGCAGCGTGTCGATCCCGCTGTAGCGGGGATCGCTCTGTTCAGTGGCGAGAGTGCCGAGACCGGCAGGTGGTTGCGTCATGATTCCTCAGATTTCACGGGCGAGATGACGAGCACGAGATGACGATTCCGAAGTGACGTTCGAAATAGCGAGTCCGAAATGACGAGTTCGACATGAGCCGGGTGCGCACCGGGCTGGAGAAGCTGGTCTCCGGGCCGCGACCGGCGATGGGCAGCCGGGTCGGCCTCGTCACCAACCCCACTGGAGTCCTGCCCGATCTGACCCCGTCCGCAACGGCCCTGCTGGCGGCGGGTGTGCCGCTGACCACGCTCTTCAGCCCGGAGCACGGCCTGCGGGGCACGGCTCAGGCCGGGCGTGGGGAGGAAGACGCCGCCGATCCGGTCACCGGGCTTCCCGTCGTCGACACCTATCAACGCTCGGGCGCGGAGCTGGACGAGCTTGTGGCCTCCTCCCGGGTGGACACGCTCGTGTTCGACATCGGCGACGTCGGCACCCGCTTCTACACCTACGTCTGGACGATGTACGACCTCATGGTGACCGCGGCGCGCCTCGGGTCGCGGTTCGTCGTCCTGGACCGGCCCAACCCGATCGGCGGCGTGGCGAGCGAGGGGCCGCTGCTCGACCCGTCCTACGCCGGCTTCGTCGGCCGCGCCCCCATTCCGGTACGGCACGGCCTCACGGTGGGCGAGCTGGCCCTGTTCGTCAACCGTACGATCAACGCGAAGCTGGAGGTGGTGGGCCTCCAGGGGTGGCGGCGGGAGGCGTACTTCGACGAGACGGGGCTGCCCTGGGTCATGCCCTCGGTGAACATGCCCACGCTGGAGACCGCGCTCGTCTATCCCGGGACCGGCCTGTTGGAGGGGACCAACGTGTCCGAGGGGCGCGGGACCACCCGGCCGTTCGAGCTGGTGGGCGCGCCGTACGCCGACGGGCGGTTCGCCGAGGCGCTGAACGGCCTGGGCCTGCCGGGCGTCCGGTTTCGCGACACGTGGTTCACGCCGACCTTCGGAAAGCACGCGGGCGTGCCGGTGCGGGGTGTCCAGGCGCACGTCGGCGACCGGCGGTCGTTCCGGCCGGTGCTCACCGGCGTGTCGATGCTGCACGTGCTCCGCACGCTCTACCCCGGCGACTTCGCCTGCGACCCGTTCCTCGACCAGCTGTGGGGGTCGGGCTCGCTGCGCCGCAGCCTCGACGCGGGCGATGATCCGCGGGAGCTGTGCGCGCCGGTCCCCTGGCTGGACGAGGTCGAGCTGCTGTACGGCCGGCATCAGCCGAGCGGGCGGCGGTAGAGCCAGAAGACGCGCTCGACCCTCGCGGCGGCCGCCTGGGAGTAGAACCGGATCGGCCCGACCCAGCCGATCTGCACGCTTCGCAGCCCGGCCGACGCCTGCTCGGCGAGGCATCTGCGCAGCAGGACCCGGCCGACGCCGAGCCCCCGGGCGGCCTCCGCCGTCCCCATCGGGCCGAACCAGAGGGGCCGGGAGCCCCACGCGGCGAACGCGAGGATCTCCCCGTCCCGCACCGCGTAGTGGCACCCGGTGGCCTGCTCGACCTCCCAGGCCCACGAGTCGTTCCAGTTCCGCCTGACGAACTCGGCCACCGGAGCGCGCTCCCTCAGGGCCGCCTCCCGTACGGTCACCCCGGCCGAGGCGAGCCGATCAAGCTCAGCCCGGTCGTCGGGGACGACGGAGGGCAGGTCGGCGGTCATGTTCCAGGCCACGCGGTACCGGTCGTACCCCAGGCTCTCGGCGAGGCAGGCCGCCGGGGTGTAGCGGACGTCGATGCCGGGCCAGGCGTAGCAGGGCGGGTTCCCCGCGAAGCGGGCCTCGGTGGCGCCTTCGCACCGCAGCCACTCCTCAGCCGCCCGGACGAGCGCGCGGCCCGTTCCGCGCCCCTGGGCGGCGGGCTCGACGGCGAGCAGGTCGACATGCCCCACGCCGTCCTCCGACATGGACGCGAAGACGACCCCGTCCAGGCCGGGAGTGGCGAGCGCCGTCCAGCGGCGCCCGTCGGGCGGGGTGGAGAGGCGCCGGACCAGGAGCGGCGCCTCCGCGGCGTCGGCCCAGAGCGCGGCGGCCGCCAGCTTCTCGACCCGCTCGACGACCTGGACGTCCGGGGCCAGGGGCCGGATGGCGCGTACGGCGTTCGTGGCGGTCACTCGCCCACCCCCAGCGGGATCACGCTCCGGTGCTTCGGGTGGAAGCAGGCGTGCAGCTGAACCGTTTCCCCCAGGTGACCGAGGACGGGCGTCTCGTTCTCGCACCGGTCGGTGCTGAACGGGCACCGCCGCGCGAACAGGCAGCCCGCGTCGGCCTGCCGTTCGTCGAGGGCCTCGGTCGGCACGACTTGCTCGGCGCCCGGCCGCTCCAGCCCGTGGAGGACCGGGATGGCCGACAGCAGCGACTGGGTGTACGGGTGGACCGGGTCGGCGATGATCGACTCCGTCGGCCCGCGCTCGACGACCTGGCCCCGGTAGAGCACGTACACCTCGCCCTCGTCGCCGATGTACCGCGCCGTGGCGATGTCGTGGGTGATGAACAGCACGCTGACGCCCAGCCGCTCGCGCAGGTCCTTGAGCAGGGCCAGGATGCCGAGCCGCATGGACACGTCGATCATCGAGACGGCCTCGTCGGCGACGAGCATCTCGGGGTCCATGGTGAGAGCGCGGGCGATGACCACGCGCTGCCGCATGCCGCCCGAGAGCTGGTGGGGGTAGCGCGGCAGCACGTATCCCGGGTCGATGCCGACGAGCGCCAGCAACTCCTCGGCCCGGCCGTCGATCCACGACCTCGGACGGCCCGTCTGCCGGGCGCGCAGCCTGAGCGGCGCCTCCAGCGTCTGGTGGATCGTCCGGGTGGGGTTCAGCGCCGAGTAGGGGTCCTGGTGGATGAGCTGGATCCGCCGGAAGTGCGGCTGCCGCTTCCGGTGGCTCAGCCCGGACATCGGGGCGCCGTCGATGAGGATCTCGCCGGAGTCGTAGGTCTCCAGGCCGGCGATGATCCGTCCGAGCGTGGTCTTGCCGCAGCCGGACTCGCCGATGAACGAGACCGCGCCGCCCTTCTCGATGGCGAAGTCGACCCCGCGCAGCGCCGGGACGTCGCGCCCTCCGAGGACGCTCCCGCGCTGCTTGAAGGTCTTGGTGATGCCGGTTCCGGTGATCACGCGTACTCCTTCCGCTTCACCAGCGGGAGCGGACGCCCGGCCGCGTGGCAGGCGACCGTCCGCCCGTCGAGGGTCACGGACTGGGGCTCCACCGTCTCGCAGATCTCCATCCGCTTGTCGCACCGCTCCCGGAACACGCACCCGGCGGCCGGCAGCGTGCCCAGCGTGGGGGGCCGTCCGGGCAGCGCCCTGGCCAGTGAGATGTCCCCGGACAGGCGTGGGATGGCCCGGATCAGGCCCTGCGTGTAGGGATGCCTGGGGGCGCCCAGCACCTCGGTGATCCGGCCGTGCTCCACCACCCGCCCGCCGTACATCACGGCGAGGTCGTCGGCGACCTCGGCGACCGCGCCGACGTCGTGGGTGATGACGAGCGTGGTGAGGGCGCGCTCCTCGTGGACCTCCCGGATGATCCGGAGGATCGTCGCCTGGGTGATCATGTCGAGGGCCGTGGTGGGCTCGTCGAGCACGACCACCTGGGCGTTGAGCACGAGCGCCAGCATGATGCCGACCCGCTGACGCATGCCGCCCGACAGCTCGTGCTGGTGGGAGTCGAGCACGCGGGCGCCGTCCATGCCCATGCGGGCGAGCAGGTCCTTCGCGTCGCGCACGAGCGCCCGCAGGTCGTCCACCTCGTGCGAGCGGCCGAGGTCGAGCAGCTGCTTGCCGATCGTCTTGAGCGGGTTGAGCGAGTTCTGCGCGGCCTGGAAGACGTAGCCGACCTTGCGGCCGCGGGTCTGGCGCAGCTGCTCACCGCCGAGCTTGACGACGTCGCCGAGGCCGTCGATCTCGACGGTGCCCGACTTGATCCGGCCGGGCGGCTGGACGGCGTTCAGCAGGGACAGGGCGAGCGTGGACTTTCCGGAGCCGGACTCCCCGACCACACCGGTGATCGTCCCCGGCGTGAGCGTGAGGTCGACGCCGGAGACGGCGGGCAACTCGCCCACGGGGGTCTTGTAGACGACGGTGAGGTCGCGGATGCGCACCCCCGGTGCTGGGCAACTGGGCGCTGGGCAGCCGGGTGCGGGGGAACTGGTGGTCACTGGTTACTCCTCCCGCAGCCGCGGGTTGAAGATCTCGTCCATCGCGTCGACGATGAGCACGATGCCCAGCGTGAGCAGCAGGATCGCGAGCAGTGGGGCGAGCAGGTACGGCAGGGCGGCCGGGGTGGTCAGCGCCCCGCCGTTGAAGACGGCGAGGTTGAGCATCACGCCCCAGTTGTTGGCCTCGAACGGCAGCACGCCCAGGAAGAACAGGCCGACCTGCGCGTACACGGCCCCGGTCACGGCGATGAGCATGTTCATCGCGATGTAGGGGGCCATGCTGGGCAGCAGCTCGCGCCCGATGATGTGCGTCGTCGGCAGGCCGAGCCCCCTGGCGGCCTCGATGAAGCCCCGCTCCCGCAGAGACAGCGTCTGGGACCGTACGGCACGGGCCACGCCTCCCCAGCCGAGCAGCCCGAGCACGAGGCCCATCTCGATCGGGCTCTCGAACTTCCACACGGCGGAGAGCACGAGCAGCAGCGGCAGGCCGGGAATGGCGAGGTTCATGTCGGTGAGCCGCATGAGCGCGGTGTCCCACCGGCCGCGCCGGAACCCGGCGAACAGGCCGATGGCGGTGCCGAGCGCGACCGTGATGACCGCCGTGGCGAGACCGGTGAGCAGCACGTACCGCGCGCCGGTGACGACCAGCGCGAGCACGTCCGTCCCCTCGAAGTCCGTGCCGAAGGGGTGCTGGAGGCTCGGCGGCGAGTAGAGCGCGTTGTCGTCGCGCGGCAGGTGGTCCGGGTAGAGGAGGGGCCCGATCAGGCCCATGACGGCGAAGAGGAGGACGATGACTACCCCGGCCATCCGGCTGGGCTTGCGGCGCAGCACCCGCCACACGCCGCGCCAGAAGTTGCGCCGCAGCGTCGCGCGGGTGGTCCCGCCGGTGGTCTGGACCGTCGCCTCGGGGATCACGGTCACGGTCATGCCGAGCCTCCGCTCCTGACCCGCGGGTCGATCGCCGTGTACAGCAGGTCGGCGGCGATGTTGGCCACGATGATGCCCACCGTGATCACCAGGAAGGTGCCGCCCATCAGGGCGTAGTCGCGGCTGCTGATGCTGTTGACCAGCAGCAGCCCGAGCCCCGGATAGTTGAAGATCTCCTCGATGAAGATCGACCCGCCGAAGAGCATGCCGATCGACAGGGCGAGGATCGTGAACAGCGGCAGGATCGCGTTGCGCGCCAGGTAGCGGAACACGATGCCGCGTTTGAGCCCGCGCAGCTCGGCCGCCAGGATGAAGTCGTCGCCGAGCACGGCCACCACGTTGGACTTCATCGCGAGGATCCATCCGCCGTAGCTCGCCAGCGTGTACGTCACGACGGGCAGCACCGCGTGCTGGAGGAGCGAGCCGACGTACCCGGGGTTGAGGCCGGGGACGAACTCGACGTCGACCGGCCCGCCCGACGGCAGGATCGGCCACAGCGTCGTGAAGATCGCCGTGAGCAGGAGGCCGATGACGTACACCGGCACGCCGTGGAGCAGGGAGCCGGACAGGGCGAGCAGGTCGCCGAGCTTGCCCGACCGCTTGATCGCGGCGTAGACGCCCATGGTGACGCCGAGCAGGAAGCTCAGCAGCGTGCCCGCGAGGACGGGCAGCACGGTCCACCGGGCGGCGTGGCCGATCAGGGTCGTGACCTCGACGCCGGGCGTGCTGAGCGACCGCCCCAGATCGAAGTGGAGCAGCGAGCCGAGGTAACCCGTGTACTGGTCCCAGAGGCTTCCCGTGGGGAGGAATCCGTACAGGACGGCCGTGGCGCGCTCGGCCTGCTCGGGCGACATGCCCTTCTGAATCAGGCTCTCGTACTGTCCCTGGACGGGATTGCCGGGGATCTCCCGGATGATGACGAAGCTGATCGTGGCGACGACCCAGACCATGACCAGGCCGCGGATCAGGTGGCCGGCCACTCGCCTCGCTACGGCGCCTCCGCGGGATCGCGTCATGCCTGCCTCTTCTTGATCATCCCGAGCTGCATCCACACGCCCGACGACAGCCGCAGCGCGTCGCTGTCGTCCGGCGGGAACGCCGTGTACCGGGAGGTGTTCACGAACTGGGTGTTGACGTAGTCCCAGAGCTGCACGACCGGGAGTTGCTCGTTGGCCACCCGGGCCAGCGAGGCGACGATCCGCTTCTGCTCGTCCGGGGAGGCGAACTGGAGCCTGCTGGTCAGCTCGCCGGGGTTGACCCCGTCCACGGTCTCCGGGCCGCCCATCCAGTTGCCCTCGGCGCCCGGCGCCACGTGCTTCAGGTGGCCGCCGAACATCTGCCAGCCGTTCGCCTGGCCGAAGAGGCGCTGGAAGATGTTGTACGGCGAGGGCCCGAGGCCGATGAGCCAGAACCCGACGTCGTACTTGCCGGCCGCCAGCTCGCCCAGGTAGAGGGTGTAGTCGGCGGCGGTGACCACGGTGGCGTCGATACCGTGGTCGCTGAGCTGGCTGGTGATCGACTTGGCCGCGGAGACCCAGTCGGAGAACGACGCCGGCACGTGGATCTCGACCTTCCACGGCGTGCCGTCGGGCATCGCCCACCGGTCGCCCTTGCGGGTCATGCCCGCGGCCCTGAGCTCGGCCGCGGCCTTGGCCGGGTCGAACCGGTAGGGGTCGAGCGCGCCGAACCCGTCGCCCAGCCAGGCCTTGGCCGCCTTGGCGTGGATTCCCGAGGTGGTGGCCGCCGCGGTGCCGCCCTCCGGAGACGCGATCCTGGTCACCTGGTTGCGGTCGATCAGATAGGCCAGCGCCCGCCGCACGTGCACGTTGTCGTACGGCTTCCGCGACTGGTTGAACGCCATCGACGTGGACACCGGCGAGTAGCCCTTGATGACCTGGCTGCCCCTCGTCTCGCGGATGCGGTCCATGACGGCCGTCGGCACCGACGTGAAGGGGGCGTTGTCGAGCTTCCCGGCGATCAGGTAGTTCCAGATCTGCTCGTTGCCGGTGTAGTTGAGGACCTTGACCTTGTCCGGGCCGATGAGCCCGCTGTTGTAGAAGTAGGGGTTCCGCTTCAGCAGGGCCGCGCCCGGGTTGACCCGCTCCAGCACGAACGGCCCGGCGGACACGTCGCGCGGCGGCGAGAAGGCGATGACCTTCTCGGCAAGCCCGGTGATCACGGCCTTGGCCCGGTCGGCCGCCGCGCCGGTCCCGTCCTGGGCCACCTTGAGCGTGTGCCAGAAGTCCGCGGGCAGCAGCGAGCCGAAGACGTGGGCGGGGACGACCACGGTGGACAGGAGGTTGCTGAGGAACGTGCCGCTCTTGTTGGCGCCCTGCGTAATCCTGATGGTCCGGGGGTCGACCACCTGGATGGTCGCCGCGGCGCCCGCCGCCTTGGGGTCGAGGGCGTAGGCCGTGCCGCCCTGGGTGTAGGCGAGGCCGATCGACACCCGGACGTCCTCGCTGGTCACCGGCTTACCGTCGGACCACCTGGCCTTGGGCTGGAGGTGGATGACGACCTCCGACTGGTCAGGGGTGGCCGTCCAGTCGCTGGCGAGCGCCGGATAGAACTGGTTGGGGTCGATGGGGTCGTTCTTCGGCCAGGCCAGAGTCATCCCGTTGTAGCCGGCGAAGACCGAGCCGACGGGGTTGAAGGGGTTCACCGGCGCGCTCGCGTTGATCTGCTTGCTGCCGTCGATCGTTGTGTAGACGCCTCCCGAGGGGTCCGAGGTCCCGGCTGATGTCCCGGTAGATGTCCCGGTGCCGCTGCCGCACGCGGTGGCGGTGGCGACCGACGCCAGTGCCGCAATCGCCGCGAGTCGCTTCATGGGCTGCTCCTGGTTCCCGATTGCCTGGACAATACGGGCGGCCGAGCAGCGGCGTCAATTTTTTCCGTCTATAGAGTCAGTCATGGAGTTAATTTTTACCACGCCGTCTAGCTGCGAAGACGTCGCAGAAGACGCCTGGGAAGAGGTCTGTCGAGAGCGGCGGCGAGGGTCGGTGAGGAACCTGTCGAGCGCCCCTCTGGTGGCCCTCAGAGCGCCGTCCGACGCCTCGAAGGTGCGCTGCGCGACGCCCACGAAGACGCAGTCGACGATCAGGAGCTGGCTGATGCGGCTCGCCAGCGCGCCCGGCCGGAAAGCAGTCTCCCGTCCGGCCGACACGAGCACGTGGTCGGCCATCTCCGCGAGCGCCGAGCGGGGGTTGTTGGTGATCGCGACCGTCGTGGCGCCCGCCTCCCGTGCGGTCCACATCGGCTCCAGCACGTCGGGCGTCTCGCCGGTGCAGCTCACGCCGACGGAGACGTCCGAAGGCCCGGCGAGCGCGGCCCCCGTGAGCGCCAGATGCACGTCGATGAACGCGTGGCTGGACACGCCGATCCGCATCAGCTTCTGCGCCATGTCCGCCGCCACCAGGCCGGACGCGCCCACGCCGTACACGCTCACCCTGCGGGCCTCCACGAGGGCGTCCACTACCGCGCCGAGCCGCTCCGGGGAGAGCTGCGCCGCGGTGTCCGCCAGCGCGTCCGACTCCGCGCGGGCGACCTTCGCGATCACGTCGGCGAGCGGGTCGTCGGGGGCGAGGTCGCCGGGGACCAGCCGCTCCGGCCGCTCACCGGCGGACGCGGCGGCCAGCGCCAGGCGGAGCTCGGAATATCCCGAGAAGCCCAGCGCGCGGGCGGTCCGGACGATGGTCGCCTGGCTGGTCCCCGAGGCGGCGCTCAGCTCGGTGATCGTGCTGCGGGCGACCGTCGCCGGGTCGTCGAGGATCAGCTTCGCGATGGCCCGCCCCGCCGGGGTGAGCGAGGGCAGCACCGCGCGCACGCTCGCCACCAAGTTCGGGGCCACGAGGCTCGAGGCTCCGGGAGCCGGGGCCGTTACGTTCGGGGCCGCGGGGCCGCCCTTGGAGGGTGAGGGCTCCTTCATGGGGCTCCTTGCGATGTGAGGGGGTCTACGGGGGATTCTGGGGGTTCACGGGGATGTCGTGTCCGGAGCGCCGGTCAGCCGCTACCGGCCAGGTACGTCGTCAACTGCCTTCGGTCAGCCAATGCGGTCAGCCACCGTCGGTCAGCCACTGGGCGGCGGCCCGCGCCGACGCGGCGGAGTTGCCGTGGGTGGCAACGTACACGGCCCCGGCGGGGGTGCCGGGAAGGCCCGTCTCGACGACCACCGCGTCGGGCCTGGCCTGTACGGCTTCCGCGAGCAGCCGCTGGATCCAGCCGTGCCGGGCGGCCTCGTGGACCGCGACGACGAGCGGCCTGCCGGGGTCGGCGAGGTCCGGCAGGGCGCCACCCTCGGCCACCTCGGCCCGCACGGTCCCCGGCAGCACCTCGGCGAGCGCTCCGCCGATGCCGAGGGGCGTCGCCCGCCCCACGGCCTGGGTCGGCCGGGCCGACATCTCGACGACCAGGGGCGCGCCCCTCAGCACGGGACGGCCTGCCGTACCGATGACACGCAGGGCCGCTGTGGCGGCCGCCAGGCCGAGGCCCTCGTCGGTGTCGCGGAGGGCGGCGGCCCGGGCGGGGGCCTCCCTGGCGTACCAGCCGGCGAGCCGCAGCACGCGGCCGGCCGCCTCCGCCAGCCGTTCCTCCGCGAGGCTTCCCTCCCGGACGGCCTGGACGACGGCGTCCCGAAGCGCATAGACGCTCTCCCCCTCGGGCGAGGAGACGCCGACGCAGACGGCGTCGGCCCCGGCGGCCAGGGCCCCGACGGCGATATCGCCGGGCGAGCGGAGCGCCGCGACCGCCCGCATCTCGATCGCGTCGGTGACCACGAGGCCGTCGAAGCCCAGTTCCTCACGGAGCAGCCCGGTCAGTACGGCATGGCTGAGCGTGGCCGGGGCGTCGTCGAGGGCGGGCACGAGCAGGTGGCCGCACATCACGGCCCGCACGCCCGCGTCGATCGCGGCGTGGAAGGGCGGGAGGTCCCTCCGTGCGAGCACGTCACGCGGCACGGGAACGGTCGGCAGCGCCAGATGCGAGTCGGTCATGGTGTCGCCGTGGCCGGGGAAGTGCTTGGCGCAGGCCGCCACGCCGGCTCCCTGCATGCCCTGGATCCAGGCCACCCCGTGCCGCGCGACCAGCCCGGGATCCGCGCCGAAGGACCTGACGCCGATGACGGGGTTGCGGGGGTTGGAGTTGACGTCGACCACGGGCGCGTAATTGAGCGTGATGTCCGCGGCGGCCAGCAGCCGGCCCATCTGGCGGGCCACCCGCTCCGTCAGCGAGACGTCGCCGGCCACGCCGAGCGCCAGGTTGCCGGGCCAGGAGCTCCCCGTCCGCGCCTCCAGACGGGTGATCGCCCCGCCTTCCTCGTCGACCGCGACCACCACACCCGGGTTCTCCTCGCGCATCGCCGCCACGAGGGCGGCCGTCTGGTCCGGATCGGCGATGTTGCGGGCGAAGAGCACGGCCCCGCCCAGGCCCTCGGCGAGCGCCCGCCGCAGCCAGACCGGGGGGCTCGTGCCGGCGAAGCCCGGCTGCAGCACGGTCAGGGCCATCCGGTCTAGCTCGGAGGAGCCGCCCATCATCCACCGTCCGGCGCCGCGGCCATGCCGATCAGCCGGTGGTGCGCCTGAAGCGCGCGGGGCTCGCCGGGCGGGAGGGCGGCCCGGAGGGCGAGCGCGGCGGCTCCGGCGGCGCCGTCCCGCGCGGGCACCCACTGGGCGTGCTGCCCCAGCTCGGCCCTGACCCTGCGGGCCAGCTCGGTGGGCTCGGTCAGCAGAGACCCCGCGAGCACCAGTGGCCCGTCCCCGCCCCCCGCCTGGCAAACGGCACGTGCCGTACGGCCCAGCCGCCGCGCGGCCTCGTCCAGGATCTCGCCGGCCACGGGGTCGCCCCGCCGGGCGAGGTCGTCCGCGACGGGGGCGAGCGTGCCGAGCCAGGCCGGTCCGGACTCGGCGACGCGGGCGTAGACAGCGGAAAGGATCGCCTGGGCGAGGGCTCGTTCGTCGCCGGGAACGTCACTGAAAGCGCAGCCGAGGACGGCGGCGACGCGGCCGGTCAGCGCGGTGTGGGCGGTGCGACCGTCCAGAGCGGTCAGCGCGGCGGTGACGGCCCGCCTGCCGATCCAGACTCCCGAGCCCTCGTCGCCCAGCAGCCAGCCGAGGCCGTCGGCACGCCGTACGACCCGCCACTGGTGGATCCGCGCCGCGACCGCGCCGGTGCCGGAGATGAGCACGGTCCCGTCGGGACACGCGGTGGCGCTGGTGAAGGCCACGAGCACGTCCGGCACGACCGCGGGCCGGCCCGGGAGCCCGGCCGCGCGCCACGCGTCCCCCGCAACCCGCTCCGCGGACGCCGCGCCGGCCAGCCCGAAGACGCCGCCGGCCACCGAGGAGCGGTCGAGGCCGCCGAGCGCGGCCGTGAGCGCGGCCAGCACGTTGGCGGAGGGGTCCTTGACCGAGAGCGCGTTCGCGCCGCCCGCGCGTCCCCGGCCGGCGATCTCCCCCGTCTCCTGGGCCACGACGCAGCGAGTGCTGGTGCCGCCTCCGTCGACACCGACGAACAGAGCCGTCACGACCGCCCCCCTCCCCCGGTTGTGCCGCCCCCGGCCGGTGGGCGTAGATACCCTCCAACAACTTATAAGAGTGTGAAGATTTTCTACAACGATGATTGTTCCGCGACGAAGCATGCGGTGACGGCCGGGCAGGCGTGCCCGGCCGTCGTCTCCACATATGTTCCCCTGGGTTACCAGCCGATACCGATCATGAGGCGGCTCGGCGGGTTGCTGTTGGGCAGGATCCCCTCTACCAGGGCGTGGACTTCGGCTCCACCGCGGCCAGGCAGTTCATCGCCCGTGTGGCCAGCGGCGCGGCGGGCGGGGTCAGCGGCCTCGTCGAGGTGCGGCTGGACAGCCGGTCGAGCGCGCCGATCGGCAGCTTCGCCATCGCCAAGACGGGAGTGGCAGAGCTGGCGGAGCGTGCCGGCCAACATCAGCGGCGTGACGGGGAAGCATCACGTCTACCTCACGTTCACCAGCGGCCAGCCGGCAAACTTCGTCAACCTCAACTGGTTCACGTTCGGCCACTGAGCCCTCGAACGCGTGTCCCACGGGCTCCGGCACGGAGCCCGTGGGACCACACCATGTGCCAGAACCGCTTACTTTCCGCTGTCCGCCAGGTCGACGATCGCGGTGGCCGCCCGGAAGAACTTGTTATGGCCCAGGTCGCCGACCGTCTTGATGTTGAAAGCCTTCTTGAGAAGCTCGGCGTCGCCTTCGCTGACGCCCGCCAGCGCGTGCACCGGCGCCTTGACGAGTTGCGCGAGGCTCACATTCTCGTATTCCTTGTCGAGCAGCTTGGCCAGGTCCGCTGTAACAGCCATGAGTCCTCCCATTGACAGGGGGCGATCAGCCCTATCCTCTCGGTGCCCAAACCGCCCTTTCCTATGCGAGAGAGCTCAAATGACCCCATGAACAAGCTTGTCCAGGCGGATCGGCAGGTCACGGACCCGGACGCCGGTGGCGTGATGCACCGCGTTGGCGATCGCCGCGGCCGTGCCGACGATGCCGATCTCGCCGATGCCCTTCGACCCCATCGGGTTGAGGCCGGGGTCGTCCTCCTCGATCCACACCGCGTCGATGTCGCGGACGTCCGCGGAGGCGGCGATGTGATACTGGGCGAAGTCGTGGTTGAGGTAGTCGCCGAACTCCTGGTCCATGACGCTCTCCTCCAGCAGGGCCATGGACAACCCCATGGTCATGCCGCCGATGAGCTGCGACCGCGCGGTCTTGGGGTTGAGGATGCGGCCCGCCGCGAACACGCCGAGCAGCCTGCGCACCCGCGCCTCACCCGTGTCCATGTCCACGGCGACCTCGGCGAACTGGGCGCCGAACGCGTGCTGGGCGAACCGCCGCTGCGCGCGGACCTCCTGGGTGGTGTCGGCGCTCGCCTCCAGGCCCTCCGGCGGCACGTCGCCCGCGCGGCCGTGAAGCACGTCCATCAAGGCTTCGCACGCCCGGACGACCGCGGTGCCCCACGACGCGGTGCCCGCCGAGCCGCCGGCCACCCAGGCCGGGGGCAGCGCGCTGTCGCCGATCTCCACCCGGACGCGGTCCATCGGGGCGTCCAGCGCGTCGGCCGCGATCTGGGTGAGCACGGTGCGGGCCCCCGTGCCTATGTCGGCGGCGGCGATCCGGACGGTGAACCCGCCGTCGGGCTCCGCCCGCGCGGTGGCCTGGGACGGCATCCGGTAGACCGGGAAGACGGACGCCGCCACTCCGGTGCCGACCAGCAGCCCGCCCTCACGGCGAATCCCCGGCTCGGGGTCGCGGCCGGCCCAGCCGAACCGGCGCGCCCCCTCGCGCAGGCAGGCCACCAGGTTCCGTGAGCTGAACGGCCGGCCGCTCTCGGGGTCGACGTCGGGCTCGTTGCGGATCCGCAGCTCGATGGGGTCGATCCGGCACGCGATCGCCAACTCGTCCATCGCCGACTCCAGCGCGTACATGCCCGGGGCCTCCCCCGGCGCGCGCATCCACGAGGGCGTCGGGACGTCGAGCCGTACCAGCCGGTGGGTGGTGCGCCGGTTCGGCGCCGCGTACATCATCCGGGTCGGCACGGCGGTCTGCTCGGCGAACTCCGAGACGGTGGAGCTCTGCTCGATCGCCTCGTGCACGATGGCGGTCAGCCGCCCATCCGCGTCCGCGCCGAGCCGTACGCGCTGGATCGTCGGGGTGCGGTAACCGGTGACCGCGAACATCTGCTGCCGGGTCACCGCGAGCTTGACAGGGCGGCCGACCTGCTTGGCGGCGAGCGCGGCAAGGGCCACGTGCGGGTGGGCCCTGGCCTTGGCGCCGAAGCCGCCGCCGACGTGCGGGGAGATCACCCGGACACTGCCGGGCGGCAGGCCGAACAGCGGCGCGAGCGTGTCGCGGATGTTCGACGCGCCCTGCGTGGAGTCGTACACCGTGAGCCCCTCGGCGTCCCACACGGCGACCGTGGCGTGTGGCTCCATCGGGTTGTTGTGCTCGGCCGGGGTGCTGTAGGTCGCGTCCACCACGACCCGGGCGGCCGCCAGAGCGGCGTCGGGATCTCCCTGTTCGGTGTCCGTCGGGAAGTACGGGTTGACGTGGTCGGGCCGGTAGAGCCCGGGATGGCCGGGGCGGAGCTCGACGTCGTGCTCGTCCGCGTCGTACCGCACGCGCAGCACCCTGGCGGCCTCGCTCGCGCTCTCCAGCGTCTCGGCGACGACGACCGCCACGTACTGCCCGCGGTAGGCGACCCGGGATGACTGGAGAACGGCCAGCTCGGGGTCGCCGTTGCGGGGAGCCAGCCGTGGCGCGTTCGCGTGCCAGATGGCGGCGATGACGCCGGGGAGCTGGAGCACCGCGTCCACGTCTACCGCGCTGATCTCGCCCTTCGCGATCGTGGCCTGGACCGGTACGGCGTAGGCGAGGTCGGCCGGGAAATTCTCATAGGCGTACCTGGCCCGGCCCGTCACCTTCTCCAGGGCGTCGACCCGGTCGAGAGCCGAGCCGACGTTCGGCATGGCCACGGTCGTCATGACGTCTCCCCTGTGTCGCCTGCTGCCGTGAGGTCCTCGCGGGCCGTGAGATCGAGCAGGGTGCGGACCAGCACGTTGCGGGCGAGCGGCACCTTGAAGGCGTTCCGCGGCAGGGGGCTCGCCTGGGCCAGCTCGGCCTCGGCGGCCCGCGCGAACTCCTCCGCGGTCGCGGGCGCTCCGCGCAGCGCCGCCTCGGCGCGCTCGGCGCGCCACGGCACGTGGGCCACGCCGCCCAGCGCGATCCGGCAGTCCCGCACCACGCCGTCGGCCACGTCCAGGGCCGCCGCCACCGACACGACCGCGAACGCGAACGACGCCCGGTCGCGGACCTTGCGGTAGCGGGACCGGGCCGCGAAGGGCAGGGCGGGCAGCTCGACCGCGGTCACCAGGTCGCCGGGCCGCAGCAGGGTGTCGCGCTCCGGCGCGTCGCCCGGCAGCCGGTGGAAGCCCGGCATCGGGATCGCGCGAGGCCCACCGCTGCTCTCCACGTTGACCACCGCGCCGAGCGCGGCCAGGGGAACGGCCATGTCGGAGGGGTGGGTGGCCACGCAGGCCTCCGAGTGGCCGAGGATCGCCAGATTGCGATGGTCGCCCTCGCGGGCCGGGCAGCCCGAGCCCGGCACCCGCTTGTTGCAGGGCTTGGTGATGTCCTGGAAGTAGGAGCAGCGGGTGCGCTGCAGCAGGTTCCCGGCGACCGTCGCCATGTTGCGGATCTGGCCGGAGCCCCCCGCCACCACCGCCTGGGCCAGCATCGGGTAATTCCGCAGCACCAGTGGGTGGGCCGCCAGGTCGCTGTTGCGCACGCCCGCGCCGATGAGCAGGCCCCCTCCGGGGGTCTCCTCGATCGTGTCGAACGGCACGCGCGTGACGTCCACGAGGACCTCGGGCGTGGCCACGCCGAGACGCATGAGATCGACGAGGTTCGTGCCGCCGCCGAGATACATGGCCTGTCCGGTGCCGGCGGCCACGGCCGACGGGACGTCGGTGGCGCGCTGATAGGCGAACGGTCTCACGGCGCCACCTGCCGGATGGCCGCGACGATGTTGGGATAGGCGCCGCAGCGGCACAGGTTGCCGCTCATTCGCTCGCGGATCTCGTCGTCGCAGAGCGGCGGCCGGCCTTCCACGCCGGGGGCGACGGCGCCCGGGCTCACGGCGCCGAGCGTCACCGAGCTGGGCCAGCCCGCCGCGAACTCGGCCAGCATGCCGACGGCCGAGCAGAGCTGCCCGGGCGTGCAGTAGCCGCACTGGAACGCGTCCTGCTCGACGAAAGCCGCCTGGAGCGGATGCGGAACGCCGTCTCGAGCGAGCCCCTCGACCGTCGTGATCTCCCGGTCGTCCACCGTCACCGTCAGCGTCAGGCAGGCCTTCGCCCGCCGTCCGTCCACCAGCACAGTGCACGCCCCGCACTGGCCGTGGTCGCACCCCTTCTTGGCCCCGGTGAGGCCCAGATGCTCGCGCAGCGTGTCGAGCAGCGTCTCACGGGTGTCCACGGTGACCGGATGCTCGTCCCCGTTGACGGACAGCCGGATGTCCGCCGTGACGGGGGCCGGAAAGCCCGGTCCGTTGTTGTCTTCGCTTCTCACGGGCCCTCTCATGGGCGCTGCCGTACCCTTCGCCTCTTCACCGCATGCGTCCCTTTCACTGTGATCTACTCATTGTGATCTACCGGCGTTGTGCGGTTGCGCGCGCTGTAGGTGCTGCGGAGGGCTGCCGGTTACGAGGTCACCGCGCACTGGCCCCGGTCCTTGGCCACGGGCCCCGCCGCGCTGGGCCGTACGTCGAAGTCGAAGATCGCCGTCGGGATGTAGAGCGAGCAGCAGGCGTTGGGAATGTCCACGATGCCGCTGATCCGGCCCTCGATCGGCGCCGACCCGAGGAGCAGGTAGGCCTGCTCGCCGGTGTAGCCCCACTTTTTGAGGTACTCGATGGCGTTGAGGCAGGCCCTGCGGTAGGCCACCGTGGCGTCCAGGTAGTGGTTCGTTCCGCTGTCGTGGTCGACGGAGATGCCGATGAACGACAGGAACTCCGAATAGCGCGGCTCGACGTTGCCCGGCATGAAGACCGGGTTGGTGGTCACGCCGTACTTCTCCATGCCGCCCTTGATGAGGTCGACGTGGAAGTCGATGAACCCGCCCATCTCGATGGCGCCGCAGAAGGTGATCTCGCCGTCGCCCTGGCTGTAGTGGAGGTCGCCCGCCGACAGCTTGGCGTCCTTCACGAACACCGGGCAGAGCACCCGCGCACCACGAGTGAAGTTTTTGATGTCCTGGTTCCCACCGTTCTCGCGTGGCGGGACCGTCCGGGCGCCCTCCCTGGCGATCCGGGCGGCCACCTCGCCGGTCGCCGTACCGGCCAGGGCGTTGCCCGGCTCCGGCGGCAGCCCGAGAGGCGGTACGCGCCGGGGATCGGTGTCGATCAGCGCCCGCTCCCTCCGGTTCCACGTCGCGAGCAGTTCCTCTGACGGCGCCGTGCCGAACAGGCCCGGATGGGTGATCCCCGTGAACCGGACGCCCGGCAGGTGGCGGGACGTCGTCTGGACGCCGTGAAAGTCCCAGACGGCCTTGTAGGCGTCCGGGAAGTGATCGGTCAGAAAGCCGCCGCCGTTGACCCTGGCGAACACCCCTGTGTAGCCCCATCCCTGCCCCGGCGCGTCCCTGGTCTGTTGGGGGCCGGTCTGCTGGGTGCTGGTCTCCTGCGGGACCGGGCCGAGGTCCAGGATGTCGACGACCAGGAGATCGCCGGGCTCCGCCCCCTCGATCGCCACGGGGCCGCTCAGCATGTGGGGCAGCGTCAGGTCGATGTCCCGCACGTCGTCGGCGGAGTCGTTGTTCCCGATCTGCGCGTCGGTCCAGTCGCGGCATTCCAGCCGGAACTCGTCTCCGGGCCGCACCGACGCCACAGCCGGGATGTCAGGATGCCACCTGTTGTGGCCGGGGACGTCCTGGTCCCGCATGGACTTCGACTGGTCCACGCTGAACGCGACCTGCGGCATGGCAGCCTCCCTTACTGGTCCCTCCCTTGCTGGATGTCGTCAGTGGACGTCCCTGACGACCTCGGGCGCGTCCCGGCTGCGCTCCTCTCTGTCGAGCGCCTCCGCCAGCGCCCGGCCCACGCGGGACAGGCTCGGGGCGGAGAAGATCCTGCGGGCCGGCCCGCCGCACTCCGGGCAGTCGCGGTACGGCGTGGCGCCGCCCATGGGCAGGGCCACGTCGTACGGCCCGCAGCCCGAACAGACGTACTCGTAGGTGGCCATGGCACCTCCCCGTTCAGCGCTCCGTGCCCGCCCACCGTCCAGCTATTCGGACAAAAGTCATGTAAGGTGCATAAACCCCGCAAAACTCTTCCCCGGGACAGTCGCAATGCACCAAGAGAGCGGCGGCGAGCACGCCGTCTTCGAGATCGACCTCGCCCTCGAGGAGGCTCGGCGGCGGGCCGCCGTGATCGCCGGAATCGGTCCACACTGGGACCCGGTGGCCGCGCTGCGGTCCGAGCAGGAAGCCTACGACCTGCTCTACTCGGACCTCGACGAGCACCAGCGCGACACCTACGCCATGCTGGCCGACGCGGGCGTCCTCCCCAGACGGGACCTCAGCCATGCTGCCGATTGACCCCCACGCCGACCGGGGACGCCGCGCCTGGGTCTCCTGCCCCCGATGCCTCGACGACAAGGACTGCGGCGACTGCGGCGCGGGCCGGAACTGCCGGGAACACTGGCGATACCTCCTCGGCACCACCGGGAGCCTCCTGCACGTCCAGTGCCCGCGCTGCGCCTATCTCTGGGACCACGAGACCCGCTTCCGCGGCGGCCATACCGCGACGCGCTGACCAGGGTCGACGACGCGGCACTTCAGCGAGGCGCGTTCAGCGACCTGCCTTCAGCGGCGAAGCTTTCTGCGGCGCTTTTCAGCGGCGTTTCAGCGGCGGTTTCAGCAGCGGAGCTTTCGGCGGCGCGGCCTTCAGCGGCGCAGCGCCGCAATCACCTCGTCGGCCGCTCGCTGGCCGGACTCGACCGCCCCGTTGAGGTAGCCCTGGAAGTCGACCGACGTGTGCTCCCCGGCGAAGTGGCAGCCACCGACGGCTTCGCGCTCGACCCCCACGACCGTGGTGTACTGCCCCACTCCCCAGTAGGAGTAGGAGCCGCGGGTCCACGGGTAGGAGGCCCAGTGGTTGAGCAGCACCCGTCCGTTCCACAGCGGAGTGATGCCCGGCATCGCCGGCTCAAGCTGGCCCAGGAACCTCGCGGCGTACTGGGCGGGCGTCAGCGTGCCGAAGTCGGCACCGGGCGCCCCGCCGGTGTAGTCCACGAGGATTCCGGATGTCCCGCTCTGGGCACGCGTCACCTCCCAGGTGGACTGGTAGCCAGTGTCCGCGTAGCTCTCCCCGTTGCCACCGAGTTCGTACCAGTAGCGCCGGCTGAACTGAAGCTGCAGCTTCGAGTTGGTGCCCATCCGGGACTCGGCGATGGCCTTGGCCTTGCGCGCCGGGAATCCGGCGCTGCTGAGGTCGACGTCGCGCAGCAGCGAGAACGGCAGCGCCAGCACGACGCGGTCGGCGATGGTGGTCGTGGACTTGGAGCTTCCCGGCGACCCCACCGTGACCGCCCAGGTGCCGTCTCCCCGGTCGGCCAGCGCCCGCAGCGCGGTGCCCAGCTTGATCTGACCGGTGAGCGCGGCCGCGAGCCGCGTCGCCACCTGGTCGTTGCCCCCGAGCACGTGGTACTTCTCGTTCGACTTGCCGAAGATCCGGATGTTGCCCGCGCCCTGGTAGGCCAGCAGGTAGATCAGATTGAGTGACGACTGCTGGCTCGTCTCAGCGCCGTATTCGATGTTGTAGGCCACATCCAGGAGCTGCCCGAGGCGCGAGCCGATGCCTCCAGGGACGTACGCGTTGATCCAGTCGCGCACCGACATGTGGTCCAGCTCGTATCCGCGCTGGGTGTAGCTGGAGTAGAGGGTGGGGTAACTCGCCGCCGACGCGTCGGAGTGCAACTGCTGCCAGATGCCCTGCAGGTCACCCTTCGCGGTGGCGTAGTCGTAGCGGCCCCCGTCGAAGTAGTAGATCGGCTCGGAGCCGTTCGGCTCGGCGGCCAGCAGGTTCTGGGTCGTGAGGCCGAGCTCCTGGGTGAGCTGGAGCAGGGCGGTGTGCCCCTGGTCGATGAGCTCGCCCCCGTGCTCGGCGATCTGGCCCTCCGCGAAGGTGCTCCGGTCACTCCAGCACCGCCCGCCCAGGCGGTCGGACGCCTCGTAGACAGTCGCCGTGTAACCCGCCTTCTTCAGCTCGTAAGCGGCGGTGAGCCCCGCCAGCCCGGCACCGATGACGACGATCCTCGGCGCGGTGGCCGCCTGGGCCCGCGAAGGCGTGGCCAGCCCGTACGCCGTGGTGGCACCCAGCCCGGCCATCGTGCCGGCGGCCGCCGCCGCCCTCAGCAGATGCCGGCGGGACATTCCCTCCCCGGGCTTCTGCCCCCCGGACCGGCGACCGGCCGCGGACACGGACTCGGGCGCGGACACGGATGGGGTCTGTGACGCGGTGTCTGATGCGGTGTCTGATGCGGTCTCGGTCTCCAGCTGGCGGACGACGCTGCGGAGCGCGGCGAAAAGCGGTGTGCGTGCCATGGCACTTCCTACCTCGGCGACCGGCCCGTGATACGGCCTGCCGACTCGCTTGGGGGGTGACGCCGTGAAACTATCCGCACCTTCGATCAACGACTAGAGATCATCATGTAAAGCATCATTGCGATCCGCTTAACCGCCCGGTCACCGAAGCACGCGCGCGCAATCGCCAGTGCGGTTCAACGAAGCCCGGTGCGTGGTGGAACAAAGCGCCTGCGCGCTTAAACAGGGCCCGGTGCGTGGTGGAGCAGCACCCCGTGCGGCTTCGGCAGGGGGGCGTGAGCAGCTCCTCCGGACGAACTGCCGGTATACCTCGTACTGCCAGGCGTCGCCGTAGCCGTCGTCCACGGAGCGCTGCGGCGGGACGTAATCAGGGTCCAGGACAGTGCCCTTGAGGACGTCGGGCAGCTTGCGCTTGGCGGCACGCGCCGTATGAGAGGGGCCAAAGACGTCAATCGGCCACTCAACCATCGAAAGGCACCTCCCCCTGGGCTCCCACGGATCTCAAGAACTGCCCTCACGCTATCCAGCGCCTATGACAGAACTCGGCTAGATCAACCACAAAACCGCAGGTCAGAAGGACCCCGAAAAGATCTACCTAAATCGTCCCAGAGGGGCCCGGGTCGGCGAGCCGCGATCACATGTATGCACCCGATCAGAGCGCAGGTGGCCGGGTGTTTCCCGGCCCGTCGCCTCCTCGTCTGGAGCACGCCAACGTGCAACCGCGAAGGGCACCGAAAAGCCTTGGGCGACCTCTTAGGCACCGCGCTTAGGCTTACGTCGTGGATGATCAGCGCTTGAGGTCCCATGCTCGTTGACGATCTTGTACGGCTCGCCCGGCGCGACGGGCCAGTGACGGTGCTCAAGGACACTCGGGTGCTGGTGGTGAGGGTCGGCGACGTCGTGGTCAAGGCTCACCCTGCCGACACGGACGAGAAAGAGCTACGCGCTCGCTTGGACGTGGCCAGTCGGGTGCCAGGGGTGATGCTGGCCCCCCTCGGCCTGGATCGGCTGGGCGACCGGCTCGTGACGATCTGGCCCGCTGGGGAGGCGCTGACACCCGCCCTCCTCGACAGCGGCGCGACGCCATGGGAGGAGGGCGGACGACTCCTCGCACGGCTCCACGCCCATCCCGCGCCCTCTGGCATGCCCCCAGCGGGCGGACCCGGACGGCTGGCCAGAGCAATGGCGGAGTTGGGCGGGATCGAGCAAGAGAGCGCCGCCGCACAGGGCGCTGCGGAGCCGGACAGCCTCGCCCCGGGCACGGCGGAGCCGGACAGCCCCACACACGGCATAGCCCAACCGGACATGCCACCACGCGGCACGGCCCACCCGAACAAACCCGCACATACCACAGCGGAGCCGGACAGCCCCGCACCAGAGGCACGAGAGCTGGACAGAGGCGAGCAGGGCACGGGCCGCCTGGGCGGGGACAAGCAGGGCGCTGGAGCATCCCATACGGGCAAATACGGGGGTGAGGGGGATTCGGACGAGTTGGGTGGTGTAGACGCTGTCGCCATCATCCGGAAGGCGTACGAGACGCTACCGCTGCTGACTCCTCCGGTCGCCAGGCCGGCGCTGACGCACGGCGACTGGCATCTGGGGCAACTCGTCCGCCATGAGGGGACGTGGCTCCTGATCGATCCGGATGACCTCGGGGTGGGCGACCCGGCGTGGGACCTGGCCCGGCCCGCGGCCTGGTTCGCGGCCGGACTGCTGGAACCCGCCGCGTGGGACCGCTTCCTGTCCGCCTATCTCCGAGCGGGCGGCGCGGCCGTGCCGTACGACGACCCATGGCGGGAACTCGACCTGCCGGCTCGGGCGTTGACCGTCCAACTGGCCGCGACAGCCGTGGTCACGGCGAGGAGGGCGGGCGACGCCCTCGACGACGTGGCCCTGGCGCTGGTCTCCTCCTGCGGGAGGATCCTCGCGGCGGCAGGCGAGAGCCGGAGACAGGCTTAGAGATAGAGCAGGAAGAGGGCTATTGATGGAGTGTCCCAAGTGCCGTGGCCGGATGCGGACCTACGACCGCAACGGAATCCACATCGAGCAGTGTGACAACTGCCGGGGGATCTTCCTGGACTACGGCGAGTTGGAGACGCTGACCCGGCTGGAGTCGCAGTGGGCGCAGCAGCAGTACGCGCCGCCGCCCGCTCACAGTGGCCCGGCCTGGGGCGCGCCGCACCATGGGGGGCACCACGGCCACCATAACCGAAGCTGGGTGGGCATGCTCTTCTCAAGCTGAGCCCACCGCGGAAGCCTTGCCGCAGGACGGGAGCCTGAGGAGCGCCATGACAGCCCACGGCGCTCCCGTGCCTCCCACGGGTTCGCGTAGAAAGTCTCAGGACGGGAAGTCGTCCGGGTCGACGTCGCTGGTCGACGCGTTCCCACCGCTGATCTTGTTCAGCGTGATCGTCCAGTTGTTCCAGCGGACCTGGCTGGCCGTGTAGGTGGTCCGGTAGCGCAGCGAGTCGTCGAACCGTGAGAACCGGCAGCTTCTGGTGAAGGCATGCGCCCCGCGGTCGTAGTCGACGCCGGTCGTGAAGTAGACGCGGTAGCTCCCGTCCCTGATGTTGGGAACCTTGGCGGTCGACTTCTTCCGCACGTAGAGGCTGACGGCCTTCTTCTTGCCCTTGACCAGGGTCACGACCCCATCCCTGGAGCCGCCGTTCTTGACGGTCAGGCTGCCCCGGCCGCCGCGGACGGCCGACAGCAGGACCGTGCCGTTGCCGGGCCGGCGGTCGCGCTCCTTGGGCGGCTTGAGGCCGATCACCCCGCCTCGGTAGTCGCCGCCGCCGGCGAGGTCCGCCCCGGCCTCCTTGAGATCGGCGAACTCACCCGATTTGCCGAGCCGGGCGAGGACCGCCCCGGAGGTGCACAGGCTCCGCCCGTCGACGGCGACGCGGAGGGTGTCGAGCTGACCGTTCATCGCGCGCAGCGCCGCGAGGTAGTCGGCGTGCTCCGGTCCGATGTCCGCGGGCGGCTGGACGCCGCCGAGCTGCCCGACCGCGTCGTCGATCGCGTTCTTGGCGCGATCGATCCGCTGGCCGACCGACCGCAACGTGCGTGCCTTGGCGATGGCGCCCAGCGCGGAGGCGACGGGTTTGCCGGCCCCGTCCAGCGTGACCTGGTATGCCTCCGGTGTCAGCCCCGAAGGGGCCGGAGATCCAGACGAGGACCCGGACGAGGCGCCGGCGGGCGAGGCCGGGCTGGGGCCGCCCGTGGAGCTCTTTCCGGTGCAGGCCGTCAGGGCGAAGGTCACGGCCAGCACGGCCGCCGGTAGTCGGGGGGAGATCACCCCCACCACTTTTTATGGATCAAACACGCCGTGTCAAGCCGACGCCATCAGGCCCTCTTGGCCGACGGACAGCCAGCACGTGATCCCGATCGGCTCCAGGAACGGCACGTCCTGGCCGGCCGATCAGCGCGCTCCGGTAGGCCGGCGGCGCCCGCGCGAGCTGCCTCACAGCATGGTCTTCCCGACCCGTTCGGCCCAGCGGCGCGATCCGCTCGGGCCCCCGGATTACAAGGTCGGCAGGTTCTACGGCAGGTGGCATATCTCGCCAGTCTCGGCGATGGAGCCGCCGGAAGGCCCCCCCCCCCCCCCCCGCGATTAGCCTGAGCAGCCGGAACCCCGATGAGCCCGGTCCGGCCGTCCGGAAAGCGAAGAGGCCGTCGAGACGACTGCCATCACACAGAAAAGCGACAAATCGACATAAATAACAGAAACTGGCATAAATAGGCTCATGGGGATGTTCCTGAATACAGGGTGGCGGCGACCTCAGAAGTCCAGCGGACCCTCCCGGGATGCACTGCGAGACGGCTGGCACGCTGGGCGGGACCGCCCCGCGCCACTGGTTTTCCCGTGACCCGGGAGGCGGGCGACCAGGGAAGTGACAAAAGCCTCCCCCGCTAGATGACCATGGCCTCTTGCGGGTAAGGTAACCCTGTCCTAATTTAGGCAAGGCTTACCACTCCCTCGGAGGGTCACTGTGTTCGCGAGCTTCCTCATCGGGCTGCGCGAGGGCCTGGAGGCGACGCTCGTCGTTTCCATCCTCGTGGCCTTCCTGGTCAAGAGCGACCGCCGAGACCGGCTGCCGCTCGTGTGGTCCGGAGTCGGAGCCGCCGTCGCGCTCTCTGTCGGGTTCGGCGCGCTGCTCACCTTCACCGCCGCGCACCTGGAATCGCGGCAGCACGAACTGTTCGACGCGATCGCCTCGCTGGCCGCCACCGTGTTCGTGACCTTCATGATCTTCTGGATGCGGACGGCGGCGCGGAAGATGTCGGGCGAGCTCCGGGAGAAGCTCAGCGACGCCCTCCAGCTCGGCGGGACCGCCGTCGTCGTCATGGCGTTCCTCGCCGTGGCCCGTGAGGGCCTGGAGACGGCGCTTTTGTGGTTCGCCGCGGCGCAGGGAGCGACGGCCAGCGCGAGCCCCCTGATCGGCATCAGCCTCGGGCTGCTGGTGTCCGTCGCCATCGGCTGGGGGCTCTACCGCAGTGCGCTGCGCATCAACCTCACCAAGTTCTTCACCTGGACGGGGCTGCTGCTCATCCTGGTCGCCGCCGGCATCTTCAAGTACGGCGTGCACGACCTGCAGGAGGCGGGCGTCCTGCCCGGCCTGAGCACCCTCGCCTTCGACATCAGCGGCGTCCTCAACCCGTCGGCGTGGTACTCCACGGTGCTCAGCGGCATGTTCAACATCACCGCGCAGCCCAGCGTGCTGGAGACCGTCGCCTGGGTCGCCTACGCCGTACCCGTGCTCTTCCTCTTCCTCCGGCCCTCCAGCAAGGCGCCGGTGAGTCCTGCTCCCAAATCGGCTCAGCCCGCTTCCTGAACCCCTCACCGCAAGAGTCGGAGTCCTACGCACATGCGCACCGCCACCGCCCTGACCGCCGCCGCCCTGGCTCTCGCCGGGCTCACCGCCTGCTCCTCGACGAGCGGCTCCGGGGACACCGGCACGACGACCGCCGCGGCCGGGCCCGGGAAGCTGGGGAAGATCGCCGTCGCCGCCACCGACACCGACTGCAAGGTCGGCGCGGCCCAGCTCGCCGCCGGCACCTCCACCTTCGCCATCACCAACAACGGCAGCAAGGTGACCGAGTTCTACGTGTACGCCCCGGGCGACCGGGTGATGGGCGAGGTCGAGGACATCGTCCCCGGCCTGACCCGCGAGGTCGTCATCGAGCTCCCGCCGGGGGCCTACGAGGCCACCTGCAAGCCGGGAATGTCCGGCAAGGGGATCCGCAACCCGCTCACGGTCACCGGCGAGCACAAGCCGCTGGCCGCGGACGCGAAGCTCTCCCAGGCGGTCGCGAGCTACAAGGCGTACATCAAGTCCCAGTCCGACACGCTGCTCGTCAAGACGAAGGAGTTCGCGGACGCCGTCAAGGCGGGCGACATCGCCAAGGCCAAGGATCTCTACCCGGTCGCCCGCACCTACTGGGAGCGCATCGAGCCGGTGGCCGAGGTCTTCGGCGACCTCGACCCGGCGATCGACGCCCGCGCGAACGACGTGGCCAAGGGCGAGAAGTGGACGGGCTTCCACAAGATCGAGAAGGATCTGTGGGTCACCAAGGACGTGAGCCAGGACGGCCCGATCGCCGACAAGCTCATGGCCGACGTCACCACGATCGTGGCGAAGTCCAACTCGGCGGAGCTCTCCCCCGTCCAGCTCGCGAACGGCGCCAAGGAACTGCTCGACGAGGTGGCCACCGGCAAGATCACCGGCGAGGAGGACCGCTACTCCCACACCGACCTGTGGGACTTCGACGCCAACCTCCAGGGGTCCAAAGCCGCCGTCCAGGCCCTCCGGCCGGTGCTGCAGGAGCGCGCCGCCGACCTGGTGACGACCCTCGACGAGAAGTTCGCCGCGGCCGAGACCACGCTCGGCGGGCACCGGGCCGGGGACGGCTGGAAGCCGCACAACGAGCTGTCCAAGGACGATCTGAAGGCCCTGTCGGACGCCATCAACGCCCTCGCCGAGCCGATCAGCAGGGTCGCCGCCGTGGTGGCTGCCAAATGACCGGCCGGATGAGCGGGATCAGCCGCAGGAAGCTGTTCGGCCTGGGGGCGGCGAGTGTGGCGGCCGTCGGAGCGGGCGCCGTCGCGAGCCGCGCACTGATCGAGGAGCCCCCGGCCGCGCACGCGGCGTCGACGTCCGGCCCCGTGCCCTTCTACGGCGCGCACCAGGCGGGCATCACGACGCCGGCGCAGGACCGGCTGCACTTCGTCTCCTTCAACGTGATCACCACCAAACGGGCCGAGCTGGCCGACCTGCTTCAGGAGTGGACGGCCGCCGCCGCGCGGATGACCCAGGGCAGGGACGCAGGCACGTTCGGAGCGGTCGGCGGCGCCCCCGAGGCTCCGCCGGACGACACCGGCGAGGCCCTGGGCCTGCCGCCCTCCGGGCTGACGCTGACGGTCGGCTTCGGGGCGTCGCTGTTCGACGGCAGGTTCGGGCTGGCCGGCCGTAAGCCGGCGGCCCTGGCCGACCTGCCCGCGTTCCCCGGCGAGGACCTCACGCCGGAGATCTCGGGCGGCGACATCTGCGTCCAGGCGTGCGCGCACGACCCGCAGGTCGCCGTGCACGCGATCCGCAACCTCGCGAGGATCGGGTTCGGCAAGGTGTCGGTCCGCTACTCGCAACTCGGCTTCGGCCGGACCTCCTCCACCTCGCGCGCGCAGGCCACGCCCCGCAACCTGATGGGTTTCAAGGACGGGACGAACAACCTCAAGCTCGAGGACACCGCGATGCTCCGCGACCATCTGTGGGCCGCCCCCGGCGACGGCCCGGCCTGGATGGACGGCGGCAGCTACCTGGTCACCCGCAAGATCCGCATGCACGTCGAGACCTGGGACCGCACCTCGCTGGGGGAGCAGGAGGCGATCTTCGGCCGGGACAAGGGCAAGGGGGCGCCCCTCACCGGGCACGGGGAGTTCGACGCGCCGGACTTCGCGAAGACCGGCCCCGACGGCAAGCCGGTGATCGCGGCCGACGCGCACGTACGGCTCGCGCACCCGTCCAGCCACGGAGGGGCCCGGCTGCTGCGGCGGGGTTACAACTTCGTCGACGGCTCGGACGGCCTCGGACGGCTCGACGCCGGCCTTTTCTTCATGGCCTACCAGCGCGACCCGCGCAAGCAGTTCGTGCCGATTCAGATGGAGCTGGCCGGCAAGGACGCGCTCAACGAGTACATCAAACATGTCTCCAGCGGCCTGTTCGCCGTTCCTCCCGGCGTGACGGACGCCGGCGACTACTGGGGCCGCGCCCTGTTCGCGTGAATTTACGGTGAACGAGTGCTGAATTCTAAATACGTTCTCTCCCTCGACCTCACGTATTCCGGTTATCTCCCATAATTCGGGGTGGATGCGGGGCCAAATCGGCTGCGGGAGCTCGCCAAAGGAACGTTTGAATGAAGCGATGGATCGGCGTCGGGCTGGCGCTGCTCCTGGGCGGGGCCGTCGTGCTGGCTCTCGTCCTCGGCAACAGCGGCGGAAGCGGCGGCGGCGGGGGCGGGGGGACGAAGCAGCTCACGACGGTCCGCGGGGTGATCGGTTCGGAGAAGAAGCCGTTCTTCGACGACGCGCAGGTCCAGGCGGCGTTCGCGAAGCACGGGCTGCGGGTGGAGGTCGACACGGCCGGGTCGCGGCAGATCGCCACCTCGGTCGACCTCGGCAAGTACGCCTTCGCCTTCCCCTCCAGCGTCCCGGCGGCGGAGAAGATCCGGCAGGAGCGTAGGGCCAGCCGTACGTACTCGCCGTTCTACTCCCCCATGGCCATCGCGACGTTCCAGCCGATCGTCGACGTGCTGACGAAAGCCGGCGTGGTCCACGACTCCGGCTCGGGCTACCAGGTGCTCGACATCAAGAAGTACCTCGACCTGGTCGCCAAAGGCACCCGCTGGGACGCGCTGCCTGGCAACACGACCTACCGGGCCCGCAAGCGGGTGCTGCTCACCACCACCGACGTGCGCACGTCGAACTCCGCCGCGATGTACCTGGCGATGACCAGCTACGTCGCCAACGGCGACGACGTGGTGAACTCATCCGCCCAGGCGGCCACGGTCGCCGAGAAGGTGTCCCCGCTCTTCCTCGACCAGGGCTACTCGGAGTCGTCGAGCGAGGCGCCGTTCGAGGACTACCTCGCGATGGGCGCCGGGAAGACGCCGATGGTCGTGATCTACGAGGCGCAGTACGCGTCGCGCCTGTTCGCGGCCGACGGGGCGATCCGCCCGGACATGCGGCTGATCTACCCCTCGCCGACCGTGCTCAGCAAGCACACGCTCGTGCCGTTCACCGACCAGGCGGCCGAGGTCGGCAGGCTCCTCCAGGAGGACCCCGAGTTCGCCCGCCTCGAGGCGAGATACGGCTTCCGCACGGCCGACCCGAAGGTCTTCGCCGGCCTGGTCGCCTCGGCCAAGGCCCAGATCCCCGGCAGCCTGGTCGACGTCGTGGAGCCGCCCACCTACGACCACCTGGAGCGGCTCATCGCCACGATCGAGCGGCGCTACCTGGCCGGCGCCAAGCCCACCTCCTGACCCCTGCGCGCTGCCTCTTACGCGCTGACCCCCACGCGGCACCCCCACAAGGAGAACCGAACAGTGTCCAACGATCTGGTGCTGACGCCGCCCGCCCCCGTAGCGGCGGTGCCGGTCGAGAAGGCCGCCACCATGCTGCCGCTCCCGGACGAGCGCGGCGCGGAGCTGGCGAGCAAGGCGGCGGGCTTCGCCGAGGAGCTGACGACGCTCGACCCCCGGTCGCCGGAGTTCACCAAGAAGGTCCACGACATCTCCTCGATGGGCGACTCGGAGATCCGGGCGTCGTCGCAGGTTTCGAACCGGATGCTGAAGCGCCCGGTGTCCGCGCTCGCCTCGGCGAAGGGTGAGGGCGCCGACGGCCAGGTCCAGGTCGCCAACCAGCTCGTGGCGCTCCGCCGTACGATCGTGGACCTGGACCCGAAGCAGGCCACCAGCGGCGCGAAGAAGCTGCTCGGTCTCATCCCGTTCGGGGACAAGCTGCGCGACTACTTCGCGAAGTACCAGAGCGCGCAGAAGCACATCGACGACATCATCCGGGCCCTCAAGTCCGGGCAGGACGAGCTGCTCAAGGACAACGCCGCCATCGAGGGCGAGAAGGCGAACCTCTGGGAGTCGATGACGAAACTGCAGGAGTACGCGGTGCTCGCGGCGGCGCTCGACTCGGCCCTCGAAGAACAGATCAACAGGATCGAGCTGACGGACTCGGAGAAGGCGACGGCGCTGCGCTCCGACGCCCTGTTCAGCGTCCGGCAGAAGCATCAGGACCTGCTGACCCAGCTCGCCGTCTCCGCGCAGGGCTACCTCGCCCTGGACCTGATCCGCAAGAACAACCTGGAGCTGATCAAGGGCGTCGACCGGGCGACGACCACGACGATCTCGGCGCTGCGGACCGCCGTCACGGTCGCCCAGGCGCTGGCCAACCAGAAGCTCGTGCTCGACCAGATCTCCGCCCTCAACGCGACGACCTCGGACCTGATCCTGGCCACCAGCGAGATGCTGAAGACGCAGGCCGGCGAGATCCAGACGCAGGCCGCCTCCACCACGGTGAGCATGGAGGCGCTGCAGAAGGCGTTCGACAACATCTACACGACCATGGACATGATCGACACGTTCAAGGCGAAGGCCGTCGAGAGCATGGCGGTCACGGTCAACAACCTGACGGTCGAGCTCGACCACGCCAAGACCTATCTGGAGCGGGCCCGCCGCGACGACGAGGCGATCTCCTCATGAGGCGTCTCGCGGCGGCGGCCACACTGGCCGTGCTGGTCGCGGCGACGGCCTGCTCGCGCGGCGGCGACACGCCGGACACGCCGGGGCGGCTACCGGACGGGCCCGACGTGCTGCGCGTCCTCGCGGGCAGCGAGGTCAAGGACCTGGAGCCGCTGCTCAAGGAGGCGGCCGGCGCCGTGGGCGTGAAGGTGGCCCTGACCTACACCGGAACACTCGACGGCGCCGAGCAGGTGGCGAGCGGCGGGGCGGACGGGCACTACGACGCGACCTGGTTCTCCTCCAACCGCTACCTGTCGCTGATCGACGGGGCGAACGCCAAGCTGTCGACCCAGACGAAGGTCATGGTCTCGCCCGTGGTGCTCGGCCTGAAGAAGACCAAGGCCCACGCGCTCGGCTGGGACACCAGGCAGGTCACCTGGGCGGACATCGCGGCGGCGGCCAAGGACCGGAAGTTCACCTTCGGCATGACGAACCCGGCGTCGTCCAACTCGGGCTTCTCCGCCCTGGTCGGCGTCACGGCCGCGCTCTCCAACGCGGGCGAGGCGCTGGACAAGGCGCAGATCGCCGCCGCGACGCCGAAGCTGAAGCAGTTCTTCTCCGCCCAGACGCTCACCGCGGGCTCGTCGGGCTGGCTCGCCGACGCGTACGCCAAGACGAGCTCGGTGGACGGGCTGATCAACTATGAGTCGGTGCTGCTCGGCCTGCAGAGCAGGCTCAAGGAGCCGCTCACGATCGTCTATCCCAGCGACGGCGTCGTCACCGCCGACTACCCGCTCACGCTGCTCGCGTCCTCCGCCAAGAAGGACCTGTACGGCAAGCTCGCCACGTGGCTGCGCACCCCGGACGTCCAGCGGAAGATCATGACGACGACCTACCGGCGGCCCATCGTGCCCGAGGTGCGGCCCGACCAGCGGTTCGGCACGGCCCAGTTGCTGGAGTTGCCGTTCCCGAACCGGCGCAGCGCCGCCGACGAGCTGATCAGCGCGTACCTCAACCAGGTGCGACGCCCGTCGCGGACGCTGTTCGTGCTCGACACCTCCGGCTCGATGCGGGGCGACAGGATCGACGCGCTCAAGCAGGCGCTCGCGGCGCTGACCGGCGCGGACACCTCGGTCTCCGGGCAGTTCTCCCGGTTCCGCAACCGCGAGACCGTGACGCTGCTGCCGTTCAACTCCGCTCCCGGGACGCCGCGCACGTTCACCGTGCCGGAGCGGGACGCCACCCCCGTCCTCGGCCAGATCAGGTCGTACGGCGAGGACCTCGACGCGGGCGGCGGCACGGCCATCTACGACAGTCTCCGGGCGGCGTATGAGCTGGCCGCACGGCAGGGGAACGGCGGCGACTTCACGTCGATCGTGCTGATGACGGACGGGGACAACACCGACGGGGCCTCCTACGACGACTTCGCGTCCTACTACGCGACCACATCCCGGAACGTCCGGACCTTCGTGGTGCTGTTCGGCGACAGCGACGTGGCGGAGATGAAGCAGGTCGCGGCGCTGACCGGCGGTGCGACGTTCGACGCCCGGTCGGGGTCGCTAGCGTCGGCGTTCAAGGAGATCCGTGGCTACCAGTGACCGGGTCCTGGCCTACCTCGGCTCGACCAGGAACATCGTCGGCTCGGGCCTCGCCCTGCTCGGCCTGGTGCTGCACTTCCTCGGGCTGGCCGGGTCGTTCTGGCCCGTCGTCGTCATAGGGCTCTACGGAGTGGGGGCGCTGCTCACCCCGCCGGACCGGGTGCGGCTGACGATCTCCCATGCCGAGGTCGAGACGCGGCAGCTCCGGGCCGACCTCGACGCGCTCGTGCCGAAGGTGTCCGCGACCCGGTTCCCGGACGATGTCGTGGCGAAGGTAGGCGGGCTGGCCGCGATCCTCCGCGACATCCTGGCCAGGGCGGAGGCGCTGACCTCCTCCCCCGACCAGCTCCACGTCGTGTCGCAGGCGATCCGCGACTACCTGCCGACCAGCCTGGAGGCCTACGCCAACCTGCCCAGGTCGTACGCGCTGACCCGGCGGGGCGAGCGGGAGCGCAGCGCGCACGAGGAGCTGATGGCCCAGCTCGACCTGCTGGAGACGGGCCTCACCAAGGTGGCCGACGCCGTCTACCAGGGGGACGAGCAGGCCCTCAGGGACCAGGGCCGGTTCCTGCGGGACCGGTTCGGCGGCTCAGAGCTCGACATCTGACGGTTCACAGACGCGATTCGTAGACCGCGCGGGCCTTCTCGATGAGGTCGAGGTGGTCGCGGAGCTGGGCGGGCCCCTCGAGGGCGGCGTGGTCGCGGACGAGATCCTCCAGGAGCGCGAGCCAGCGCAGGCACCAGCGCACGTCCTCCTCGCGGGCGACATGCCTGCCCGCGACGTCGAGATAGACCGGGCTCGTGTGGGCGAAGACCTCACGGTGGAGCGACCGTGGGTGGCCGCGTCCCGACGCGACCGCCACGACGTAGGTGGGGCCGTCCACGACCAGCGTAGCCGTCAGCTCGCCGCCGAGGCCCCCTCCCCGTCCAGTAGAGCTACGGGCGGCGGACTGGGCGAGGGGGCCGGCCGCCGTGCGGATCTCCAGGCGCTCCACCTCGGGGCCGACCGTCCTGGCCGTGATCGTCACTCGGTCGCCCGGCGCGAGGTCCAGCGTGTCCCCCGGCTCGTGGCCGTCCACGGTCAGCTCCAGCCACGGGCCGGTGGTGGCGAACGTCCGGCCCTGCCGTACGGCTCCGGCGAACGACTCGGCGGACAGGGGTCCGTCGAGGCGGGCGTACACGCGCTCCCAGCCGGGCGGGCTGGAGACCGTGTCCTGCCGGGTGAAGGAGAGCATCGTGTCGGTGCCGGCGAGGGCGGCGAGCCGGTTCCCCGCGCCGATGAGCCGCCGGTAGACCTCCACGGTGCCGGAAAAGTCCGAGAAGTGAAGCAGCTCGACGCCGTCCATCAGGCCGAGGACGGCGTCCACGACGAGGGCCCGCCCCGAGCAGTCTCGGCACCCGTCGCCGATGATCTCCTCAGGCGTGGAGACCGGCCCGTGGAAGGGATGGGCGTACCCGAGGACGGCGTTCAGCTCCCGCATCTCGCCGCAGGCGGTTGCGTTCGGCGGCCAGTCGGCGTCGCCCGCGAACCCGGTGTGGTAGGCCGACGGCGGCGCGGCCATCCCGAACGCGTGGACGTGGCCGAGGAGGTCGTTGCGGTATTCCACGCCCATACGGGCGATGTGGGTGGCGTCCGACCACGGCAGGTCGCGGCCCGCCCAGTGCTGGAGCGCCTCGCGGTCGTAGACCCGCTCCCCCGCGACGTTGCCCGCGACGAGGTTGAGCACGTGCAGGTCCTCGCCGAGCTGGGCGGCCGCCGCCTCGGTGGGCGTCGCGACCAGGTCGCCCGCCCAGTTGAGGTGGACGTGGAGGTCCGCGCCGTACCAGCCGCGGGCGGCGGCGTCGTAGATCCGTTCGGGGGCCAGCTCGACGAGCGTCTCGCGCCACGGCTCGGGCACCACGGCCGTCTCCGCCGTGCCGTACTCCATGCCGCGCGAGACGCGGACGGTCAGGGGCTCGGCGGGGACGTCGAGCACGAGGTCGTCGCCGTGGAAGAACGGCACGTCGCGGTAGTCGCGCCGGGGCGGGCTGCCCGGCGGATACCACCCCTGGCCCCCGCCGGACAGGACGGTCCAGCGGCACGGGAACCCGGCGCGCAGGCGCAGCCTGGCCGGCACGGCCGCCCGGACCAGCCCCGAGAGGTCCACCGCCCGGCCGTCGGCCGTCACGGGCGTGGCGCTGGTCACGTCGAGGAGCCGGGCGCTCCCCGGCCCGATGTCGTACGGCACGCCGCCGACAGTGACTCGGGCGGCGGTGTCGCGGGCCGAGTCGACCAGCAGGACGGCGGGGACGGGATCGGCCGACAGGACCGCCGTCGCCGGGCCGGTCTCCAGCCGGTGGCCGTCCTGGAGGAGCCTCAGCACGGTGAGCCCCCTGGGGACCTCGCCGCCGAGCGCGTCACGGAACGCCTCGCCGAGCTCCGTGTCGCCGGCGTCACGGCCGAAGGCCATCCGCCTCGCCTCGTCGGGGAACCGGAGGAAGCTCATCATGCGTACGTACGTCAGCGGCGGCTCTCCCCAGGTGAGCCCGTGCTCGTCCAGCAGCGCCCGGTACTCCTCCAGAGCCCGGGCCACCGGTTGCGGCGCCATCGGATCCTGATGCATCGCGACCTCCCCCTCATAACGAACCCGTCACGTCGTAAGCGCCGCCATCGTCACACGGAGGAGTTGAGCTGGGCGAATATGCAATCGTGCATCTTGGGCCCCACGGGTGGGGGAATATGCCACCGGGAGGGAAACCTCATGACCCGAACGTCAATCGGTTCACTCCGGGTCTACTCCGGGTCTATTCCGGGTCTGCTCGCGGAGGCTCCTCCTGGAACGCCGCGAGGATGCGATCGGCGGCGAGCGACGGGGTCAGGGTGCCGTCGAGGACCTGCCGCTCGATGCCAGGGGCGATGGGCGCGGCCCTCTCGTGCAGCCGGGCGAGGAGACGGTCGTGGACCAGGGCCCACGTCCACTCCACCTGCTGGCGGCTGCGCTTGGCGGCCAGATCGACGCTCTCCTGATGGCGGACGATGTGCTTCCACAGGTCGTCGAGGCCCGCGCCCGTGAGGCCGCTGCAGGTCAGCACCGGCGTGGCCGAGCGGAGGAGCCGAAGCGCCCCGGCCAGCTCGCGCGCCGCCCTGCGCGCGGCCATCTCATGCTCGCCGTCGGCCTTGTTGACCGCGATCACGTCGGCCAGCTCCAGCACGCCCTTCTTGATTCCCTGGAGCTGGTCGCCCGTGCGGGCGAGCGTGAGCAGCAGGAAGGTGTCCACCATGTCGGCCACGGCGGTCTCCGACTGGCCCACGCCGACGGTCTCGACCAGCACCGTGTCGTACCCTGCGGCCTCGACGACGATCATCGCCTCACGGGTCGCCTTGGCGACGCCGCCGAGGGTGCCGGCCGTCGGCGACGGCCGGATGAACGCCCGGGGGTCGGCCGAGAGCCTGGCCATCCGGGTCTTGTCGCCGAGGATGCTGCCGCCCGAGCGCTTCGACGACGGGTCCACGGCGAGCACGGCGACCCGGTGATCCCGCTCGGTCAGGTGGGTGCCGAGCGCCTCGATGAACGTCGACTTGCCGACCCCGGGCACGCCGGAGATCCCCACCCGGCGCGCCTTGCCCGCGTGCGGCGTCAGCTCGATCAGCAGCCGCTGGGCCAGCTCGCGATGATCGGGCCTGGTCGACTCCACAAGCGTGATCGCCCGCGCGATCCAGCGCCGGTCTCCCGCCAGCACCCCCTCGGCGTAGCTCTCGGTCACCTGCGCCCACCGCTGTGCATGATCACGGCGGACGTCGCCGCAGGTCGTACGGCGCGGCGGGGAATTCGCGCATGATCACGACGGGGGTTGGGGCCGGTCAGGCGGCCGCGCGGGAATCTGTGCATGATCACGGCGAGGGGGTGTGGGCGAGGCGGGTGGACAGGTCCTTGAGGAGCTCCAGGGCGGCGTCGGCGATCACGGTGCCGGGGAGGAAGATCGCGGCGGCCCCGGCGGCCCTCAGCTCGTCGATGTCGCCCGGCGGGATGACGCCGCCGACCACGATCATGATGTCGTCCGCGCCGAGGCCGGCCAGCGCCCGCCGCAGCGCCGGGACCAGCGTCAGGTGCCCCGCGGCCAGGGACGAGACGCCGACGACGTGCACGTCCGCCTCGACGGCCTGGCGGGCCACCTCCTCCGGCGTCTGGAACAGCGGGCCGACGTCGACGTCGAAGCCGAGGTCGGCGAAGCCGCTCGCGATCACCTTCTGGCCTCTGTCGTGGCCGTCCTGCCCCATCTTGGCGACCAGGATCCGGGGGCGGCGGCCCTCGGCCCGCTCGAACTCGGCGCAGGCCGCGCGGACCTCGTCCACCGCGTCGCCCACCTCTTCCCGATACACCCCCGAAATGGTACGGATCTCCGCGGCGTGCCGTCCGAAGACCTTCTCCAGCGCGTCCGAGATCTCCCCGACCGTGGCCTTGGCGCGGGCGGCGGCCACGGCCAGCTCCAGCAGGTTCTCGGTGCCCGCGGCCCCCTTGGTGAGCGCCTCCAGGGCCTCCGCCACGGCCGTGGCCGAGCGCTCCTCGCGGAGCCTGCGGAGCTTGTCGAGCTGCTGGTTCCGCACGGCCGTGTTGTCGACCTTCAGCACCTCGATGGGCTCGTCGGCCTCGGGGCGATACTTGTTGACCCCGATGACCGGCTGGCGGCCGGAGTCGATCCGGGCCTGGGTGCGGGCGGCGGCCTCCTCGATGCGGAGCTTGGGCAGCCCCTGGTCGATGGCCTTCGCCATGCCCCCGGCCTGCTCGACCTCCTGGATGTGGTCCCATGCCTTGCGGGCCAGGTCGTGGGTGAGCCGCTCGACGTAGTAGGAGCCGCCCCACGGGTCGATCTCCCGGCAGGTGCCGGACTCCTGCTGGAGGAGAAGCTGGGTGTTGCGGGCGATCCTGGCGGAGAAGTCGGTCGGCAGGGCGAGCGCCTCGTCGAGCGCGTTGGTGTGCAGCGACTGGGTGTGCCCCTGGGTGGCGGCCATCGCCTCGACGCACGTCCGCACGACGTTGTTGAACACGTCGTGCGCGGTCAGCGACCACCCGGAGGTCTGGCTGTGCGTCCGGAGCGACAGCGACTTGGGGTTCTTCGCACCGAATCCCTCGACGATCCCGGCCCACAGCAGCCGGGCGGCGCGCAGCTTGGCGACCTCCATGAAGAAGTTCATGCCGATGCACCAGAAGAACGACAGCCGCGGCGCGAACGCGTCGATGTCGAGCCCGGCCTTGACGCCCGCCCGGAGATACTCGGCGCCGTCCGCGAGGGTGTAGGCCAGCTCCAGGTCACAGGTCGCCCCGGCCTCCTGGATGTGGTAGCCGGAGATCGAGATCGAGTTGAACTTCGGCATCTTCCGCGAGGTGTAGTCGAAGATGTCGGAGATGATCCGCATCGACGGCCCCGGCGGGTAGATGTAGGTGTTGCGGACCATGAACTCCTTGAGGATGTCGTTCTGGATGGTCCCGGCCAGCTTGTCCGGGGCCACCCCCTGCTCCTCGGCCGCCACGATGTAGAGCGCCAGGATCGGCAGCACCGCGCCGTTCATGGTCATCGAGACGCTCATCCGGTCGAGGGGGATCCCGTCGAAGAGCTGCCGCATGTCGTAGATCGAGTCGATGGCCACACCGGCCATGCCGACGTCGCCCGCCACGCGCGGGTGGTCGGAGTCGTAGCCCCGGTGCGTCGCCAGGTCGAAGGCCACCGACAGGCCCTTCTGCCCGGCGGCGAGGTTGCGCCGGTAGAACGCGTTCGACTCCTCGGCGGTCGAGAACCCGGCGTACTGGCGGATCGTCCAGGGCTGGGTGACGTACATCGTCGGGTACGGCCCGCGCAGGTAGGGCGCGATGCCGGGATACGTCTGGAGGGAGCCGAGCCCGTCGAGATCACCGGCCGTGTATAGAGGCTTGACCGCGATGCCCTCCGGCGTCTCCCACACCTCCCCGCCGGTCTCCGGTACGGCGTCGGCACCGGAACCGAGCTCAATTTCCGAAAAATCCGGAATCATCGGAATCACCGGCTCACTCCCAGATCGTCGAAGGTCGTGCGCAGCACGTCGAGGGCATCGCATCCGGCGTACAACGTGGCATCCACCCCTTCATAGTCACCCTTACCGGCCAGCCAGATCTTGGTGGCCCCGGCCTCCCGGAGCGCCGCCGCGACGGCCGCCGCGTGCTCGCCGTACATCCGGTCGCTGGAGCACAGGCAGGCGACGGACGTGCCGGAGTCGCGGAAGGCCTCGGCCAGCGCGGCGGGGTCCGTCAGCGGCCCGCTGGTCACGGTGGCGATGCCGCCCGCGGCGAAGAGGTTGGCCGCGAACGTGGCGCGCGCGGTGTGAACGGCGACGGGCCCGATCGTCGCCAGGAACACCGCCGGGCGCGGCTCGCGCGCGTCGGCGAGGTCGCGCAGCGCCTCGAACTCCTCGGCGTACCGCACGACCGGCAGCCCGCTCCGGGCGGCGCTCCGCGCGAGCCCCGGGCCGGGCCTGCGGCTCAGCGGCCGTTCCCCCAGATCGGGGAACTCGCTGACGCCGGTGATCGGGGCGCGGCGGTGGGCGACGTCGGCGGCCCTCCTCGCCCGGGTGTCCGCCAGCCGTTCGGGGACCAGCCGTTCCAGCGCCTCGGAGATCCCCCCGGCCCGCTCGATCTCCTGGAACCACTCCCAGGCCTTCGCGGCGAGGTCGGCGGTGACCCTCTCGGCGTGCCAGGAGCCGCCCGCCGGGTCGGCCACCCGCGCGACGCCGGCCTCCTCCATGAGCAGGGACTGGGTGTTGCGGGCGATCCGCCTGGCGAACCCGTCCGGCAGGCCCAGGCAGGCGTCGAACGGCTGCACGGTCACGGCGTCGGCCCCGCCGACTCCCGCGCCGAAGCAGGCGAGGGTGGTGCGCAGCATGTTCACCCAGGGATCGCGCACCGTCATCATCGCGGACGACGTCACGGCATGCTGAAGCTGCCCGCGTGGGCCGCCGGCGACCTCGGCGACCCGCGCCCACATCCGCCGCGCGGCCCGGAGCTTGGCGATCGTCAGGAACTGGTCGGCCGTCGCGGCGTAGCGGAACTCCAGCTGCCCGAGCGCCTGCTCGACGGACAGCCCGCCGTCGGTCAGCGCGCGCAGGTAGGCCACCCCCGTGGCGATCGAGCAGCCCAGCTCCTCGGCGTCGCTCGCGCCCGCGTCGTGGTACGGCAGCGCGTCCACGGTTACGGCCCGCAGCCCGGGGTGTTCCTCGGCGCAGCGCCTGGCGAGCGAGACGGCCCCGCCCATGTCTCCGGCGGGGACGCCGGCCCGCGCGGCCAGGCCGATGGGGTCCGCGCCGAGGTTGCCGCCGGGGACCGCCACCCCGGAGACGAGCCCGAGGAAGGTCTCCGCGGCCTCCGCCGTACGGCTGCCCGCGTCGAGGACCACGGGGGCGAGGTCCAGGTAGACGCCCTCCAGCACATCCGGGAGCGACCCCGGGTCGAGAGCGGTCAGGTCGAGCCACACCGACGTGGCGCCGTTCTCCAGGTCGGCGTGCACGGCCTCCCGGGTGACGTCGGGATCGGGGTCGGCGTGGCGCTGGCGCACGTCCCAGCCGCCCGAGGGGCCGGCCAGGCGTGGCGAGTCCGGGAGGTCCGAGGCGTCGTGGAGGGGGGCGATCGTCACGCCGTCGTAGGTCGTGGAGGACAGCGCCTCCTCGACCTCGGCGGATGACCCGTCGAACCCCGACTTGCGGAGCACCGCGAGCGCGAGCTCGCGCCACTGCTCCCGGATGGAGGGCGGGTCGGCGATTCCAGTAGGCGGCACCGTCATGCACCGGATGCTAAGCTGCCGCCCCCGGCTGCGACGCCCCGGGGGTACGCCTCGCGTGTCGCCGACCCGGAGCCCCTTCTAAAAGGGGTGTGATCATGCACGAATTCCCCGGCATGCCGTACGAGCTGGACCCACCCCGGTCGTGATCATGCACGAATTCCCGGGCATGCCCATGAAGTGGAAGGACTCCGGTCGTGATCATGCAGTGGTGCGTCGCTGCATGATCACGACAACGAAACGAGCAGCTCGGCCATGCCGTCGAGGAATTCACGCATGATCACAAACCGGAGAATCGCAGGCGGACGGCCGGCGAAGGAACCTGTGCATGATCACGCTGGTGGGGAGGCGCGGGCGCGGGCTTATGGCTTGGGCATGCGGCTTGCGGCTTACGGCTTGGCTGCGAAGGTGGCGTCCCAGGTCTGCTTGCCCACGATCCCGTCGGGGTCGAGGTGCCTGTCCTTCTGGAACTTGACACAGACGGCCTTGGAAGCGGGACCGTACGCGCCGTCCGCCTCGATGTCGTAGCCGAGCTTCTTCACCTGCTCCTGCCACGCGCGGACGTCGTCGCCGTGGAGAACCGGGGGATACTTCAGCAGGCGGCCCGGCCACTTGTGCTCGGGCTCCGGCGGCGGCGTGGGGTTCCCGCCGCCCCCGGGGCGTGGCGCGCCCTTCTTCACCCAGGAGTAGAGGGCGTCGCCGGGGCAGTCGGTGGAGTACCCGTCCCGGTGGCCCTTGATCTCGGTGCCCGCGCCTCCGTGGGCCCGCAGGTAGTCCACCGCGTCGAGGATGGCATGGAGGATGCCGTCGGTCGGCTGGACCAGCCCGGAGTTCCCGACCAGCCCGAGAACGGCGTAGTGGCCGGAGTTCAGCCCCGCGCCGTTGGCGGCCGGGACGTGCCCGGGGCCGCGCCCCACGAACACCTTCCGATGCGGGCAGGCCACCATCGAGTAGCCGATGTCGATCCAGCCGTTGCCGTCCATGTGGAAGTTCTGGATGGACTTGACCATGGCGACACACTTGGCGTGGTCGTCGACGATCTTCGGGTCCACCCGGCCGCCGGTGTAGTGGACCTTGACGCCCTTGGTGGAGGAGAGCGGTGAGTACGCGCCCTTCGGGGCGCGCGCGCCCCAGTCGGCGCGGGTCACGAGATCGATGGCCACAGAGTTCTCCGAGGGGAAACGGCAGGACAGTTGAGCGTAATGGGCAATGGTTCAACCGGTATGCCCTTTTACCCAGATCGGTCCCCATAAACAATCGCGAGAGCCGCGCTAGCCGATAAATCCATCGACAGCGGGCTGTGACGTGGGATCATCGACATATGTCCGTGGTTAAGGAGGTCCACTTCTCTTCCAGCCCCGAGCCGCTCCCCATGAGGGTGTGGCTCGACGACGGCGACAGCCCGGCCGACGTGATCGACGCCCTGGCACTGTCGCCCTTCGCGACCGGCGCGCAGCCCTGGTCGCGCACCACCAACCTCGACCGCGTCCGCGCCGACGCCGACATGACCGCCGAGGGCGGGCGGCTGCTCCGGGTCGCCCAGCACACGGACGGCCACGAGTCCCGCCTCATCTCCGGCGACGGGTGGACGCTGCGGATCGTCCGCTACAGCAACCGGTCCGCGACCGTCACCGCGACCGCCGTCACCGAGGAACTCGCCGGCGCCGTCCTCGCGGAGGCCGTCCGCGGAGCCGAGGAGCCGGCCAGCGGCAACGACCACGTCGGCATGGGCTTCTGGTGGATGTCCGGCAGAGGCCCTCGCCGCTCCGAGAAGCCGATCACGACGTCTCCGTGGGAGAAGGTCAGGCGGAACTACTCCAGGGCCGCGGCGTCCCGGCTCGACGCCCTCATGACCACCACCCCGGACGACGTGACCGGGCGGCTGCTCCTCCTGCACGGCCCGCCGGGCACCGGCAAGACGACGCTGCTCCGCACGATCGCGCGGGAGTGGGCGTCCTGGTGCCAGGTCGACTGCGTGCTGGACCCGGAGCTGCTCTTCAACCAGTCGGGCTACCTGATGGACGTGGCGGTCGGCTCCGACTCCCCCGACGACGACACGAACCGGTGGCGGCTGCTCGTCCTGGAGGACTGCGACGAGCTGATCCGCGCCGAGGCCAAGCAGTCGACCGGGCAGGGCCTGTCACGGCTGCTCAACCTGACCGACGGCCTGCTGGGCCAGGGCCGGGACGTGCTCGTCGCGATCACGACCAACGAGGACGTCAACCGGCTGCACCCCGCGGTCGTACGGCCCGGCCGCTGCCTGGCCCAGATCGAGGTCGGCCGCCTCGACGCCGGCCAGGCCGCCGAGTGGCTGGGCAGGCCGGCGGGCGTCGAGCCCGGCGGCGCCACGCTGGCCGAGCTGTTCGCCCTGCGGGACGGTCACACGGCCCCCCGTCCCGACCCCCTTCCCGAAACCGGCCTCTACCTGTAGCGGGAGCCGACCCCCGGCGTGGCGTGATCGCCGGGGGCCGGCCCCGTGCTCACTTCAGCGCGGTGTCCAGGGCGGTGGTCAGGGCGCCGGTGTCTCCGGACATCTCCCAGATCATCGCCCCGAGGAGGTTCTTGCTCCGCAGCCAGGCGGCCTTCTTGCCGATCGACCAGGTGTCGTCGAAGGTCCACCACTGCCCGCCGTTCCCGGTGAAGCAGTAGGTGGCGACCGCCTGCTCGTCATGCCGCACGGTGCAGCCCGGCACGCTCGCCACCAGGTTGCCGTATCCGCGGGTCCCGGCCTCCTCCTGGAACTGGCCGGGGGCCGCGCCGGTGGCCGCCTGCCACTCGCCGGACTTGCCACCGTCGGTGACGCCCTGCCAGCCGCGGCCGTAGTAGGCGAGGCCGATGGTCAGCTTGCGCGGCTTGACCCCGGCCTGCAGGTAGGCGTTGACCGCGTTCTCCACGCTGAAGTTGAAGCCGTACGGATCGTCCGCGTCGGCGTACAGGTTGCCCTGGTGGCCGGTGCGGTTCGGCTCCCACGAGTTGTCGCTGCCCGCGCCGTGGAAGTCGTAGCCCTGGATGTTGAAGATGTCCAGCGACTTGGCGACCTCGGCCAAGTCCCAGCCGGCGGCGATCTTCGCCGGGTCGGCCGGGGTGAACGCGGTGAGCTGGTAGCGCTTGCCCGTCGTCTTGGTGAGCTCGTCGAGCTGCCTGCGGAACTCGGCGATCAGCAGCGTGTTGTTCGCCTTGTCCGCGGCGCTGACGTGGTTTCCGGCGTGGCCCTCCGCGCCGGGCCACTCCCAGTCGAGGTCGATGCCGTCGAAGATCCCGGCGGCGCTGCCCGGGCCGCCCGCGCCGTTGTAGACCGGCAGGTTGCCCTTTATGTAGGTGTCGATGCACGAGCTGACGAACTTCTTCCGCGCGGCGTCGGTGGCGGCCACGTCGGAGAAGTACTTGGAGTAGGTCCAGCCGCCGATCGAGATCAGCACCTTGAGGTTCGGGTATTTGGCCTTGAGCTTCTTGAGCTGGTTGAAGTTGCCGCGCAGCTTCTCCCAGCCCGTGTCCGCGACGCCGTCCACCGACTGCGCCGCGCTGAACGGCCTGCCGTAGTCGGCGTCGGCGTCGCCCGCGCCGTCGCCCTGGCTCGGGTCCTGCGGGTTCTGCGTGGTGCCCCTGGTGACGCCCTGCAGGCAGGTGAGGGTGGCCGCGTCGATGTTGCCGAACGCGTAGTTGATGTGGGTCAGCTTGGCGGCGGCGCCCGACGTGTCGAGGTTGCGCACGAAGTACTGCCGGCCGTAGATGCCCCACTGGACGAAGTAGCCGACCCGGGCGTAGCCGGTCTCGACGATGTCGGCGGTGGTCACCTTGAGCGCGGCGCTCGGCGCGGACAGGTTGTCGTACAGGTCGCGGGCCTTGACGGTGAACGTGTACTCGGCGGACGGCGACAGCCCCGAAACGGTGGCCGTCGTGCCGGTGACCGTCGCCGCGACGGCCGAGCCGGCGTACACGTCGTAGTTGGCGACGCCCGTGTTGTCGGTGGACGCGTTCCACGCGAGCGTCACGCCGCCCGAGGTCGTCGCGGTGCTGCGGAGGCCGCCGGGCGCTGAGGGCGCCTGCGTGTCGTCGGCCGGGTTGTTGGTCTTCACCTTGAGCGCGGCGCCGGCGGCCGACGGGGTCCCCTTGCGGTCCTTGGCCTTCACGGTGAAGGTGTACTCGGTGTTCGGCGACAGGCCCGTGACCGTGGCGCTCGTCCCCGTCACCGAGGCGGCCACCGAGGAGCCGTTGTAGACGTCGTAGCCGGTGACCGGAAGGCTGCCGGGCGTCGAGGCGTCCCAGGTCAGCGACACGGTCTTGGTGGTCTTGACCGGGGACCGCAGGTTGCCCGGGGCCGCGGGCGGCGTGTCCGGCGATCCGTCGCAGTTCACGTCGTTGATCCGGCAGCTCGTGGGCTCCGCGCCGGACGCGCTGACGGTGAACGACGGGCTGTACGGCTCGGTGGACGAGTTCGCCGCCACGGTGGTGTTGTAGTAGACCGGGCTCAGGGTGACCGTCCGGCCGCTCTGGCTCAGCGTGCCGTTCTGGGCGTTGCTCGCGGTGACGCCGGCGGGCAGGTCGAACACGACGGACCAGCCGCTGAGCGCGGTGGCGGTGTTGTTGCTGATCACGAACTTGCCGGTCGTCCCGCTGACGGTGTAGGTCGCGGTGAGCGGCGGGGGCGGGGGCGGCGGGCCGCCGCTGCCGTCGCAGTTGGCGCCGTTGATCGTGCAGTTCGCGGGCTGTACGGCGGAGCTGAGCGTGAACGTGGGGCTGTACGGCTCGGTGTCCCTGCCCGCCTGGACCGTGTTGATGTAGTAGGCCGGGGTGAGCGTCGCCCGCGTGCCGCTCCGGGTCACGGTGGCGTTCTGGACGTTGCCGACGGTGACACCGGACGGCAGGTCGAACGTGATCGACCAGCCCGTGACGGCGGTGGTGCCGGGGTTGCTCACCACATACTTGCCGGTGGTGCCCGACAGGCTGAAGGTCGCGATCAGGCGCCCGGCGGCGTGCGCGGGGGTGGCCAAGGCCACGGCCATCATGATCGGAAGCAAGAGAATGACAACTCTTCGCACGTCACGGGCCTTTCTTTTAGGAAGGTTTCCTAAGAATTGCCCGGATCGTAAGTCCGGCTCACGAAACCGGCAAGGCCCAAACCCCGGGGAGAGCGCGGCCCGGCGTGACCTACGATGGGCGGTGGACCAACGGGTGGAATGACGGGGCCGGGCACGCCCTGCCACATGGCTCCGGGGGGAAACCAGTGACGATTCCGGCCTCTATTAAGGCCTCCGACGTCGCTCGCGTGACCGACCGCCCGCAATGGGTGGAGATCTCGGGTGACGAGGTGTGGTGGGACGAGCCGCGGCCCCACGAGGGCGGCCGCCGCTGCGTCGTGCGGAGCACGTCGGCCGGCGCCGTCGAGGACGTCCTGCCGAAGGGGTGGAACGCCAGGAACCGGGTCATCGAGTACGGCGGGCGGTCGTGGCGGCCCCACCGGGGGCGGCTCGTCTTCACCAACTGGGCCGACGGGCGCATCTACGTCTGCTCCCCCGGCGCGGAACCGGAGCCGCTGACCCCAGAGGGCCCGGCCCGCTACGGCGACCTGGTCGTCCACGGGGACGAGGTGTGGTGCGTCCGGGAGACCGGCACCGCACGGGACGTTCAGAGGGACATCGTCGCGGTGCCGCTCGACGGTTCCCCGCTCCGCAGCGTGATCAAGTATCACCATTTCCTGATGAATCCGCGTATATCGCCGGACGGGCGGCAGATCGCCTGGATCGGCTGGGACCACCCGGACATGCCGTGGGACGCCACCGAGCTGTGCGTCGCGCCGATCGAGGGCGGCCCCCACCGGGTCCTGCTCGGCGGCGCGTCCACCGTCCAGGCCGAATGGCGCGACGCGGACGCCCTCTATGCCGTCACCGACCCGACCGGCTGGTGGAACATCCACCTCGTGGAGCTGGACGGCACGACCCGCGACCTGACGCCGCTACCCCTGGAGTTCGGCGACGCCACCTGGAAGCTCGGCGGCGTCTTCTTCGCCCTGGCGGGTGAGAAGATCGTCGCGACGTACGGCACGGCCGACGAGCGGCGCCTCGGCGTGCTCGACGCCCCCGGCTCCCCGATGAGGGACATCGGCGATGGCTACACGGCCTGGGCGCCGACCCTGTCCGCCGACGGCACCCACGTCGTGGGCGTGGCCGCCTCGCCGTACAAGCCGTATGAAGTGGTGCGGATCGACCTGGAGACCGGCGAGCGGGCCGTACTGTCGCCGGAGAAGCCCCTGCCGCCGGCCGAGCTGCTGCCCACGCCGGAGCCTGTGACCATCGACGGCGTCCACGCCCACCTCTACGCGCCACCCGGCGCAGGCCCCTCTCCGTACGTCGTCTTCGTGCACGGCGGCCCCACGGGGTCGGTCGCGCCGGTCCTCGACCTGGAGGCCGCCTACTTCACCAGCAGGGGCATCGGCGTGGCCAAGGTGAACTACGGCGGCTCCACCGGGTACGGCAGGGCCTACCGCGAGCGGCTCCGGCACAACTGGGGCGTCGTGGACGTCAAGGACAGCGAGACGGTCGCCCGATGGCTCGTCGAGAGCGGGCGGGCCGAGAAGGTGGCCATCCGGGGCGGCAGCGCGGGCGGATGGACGTCGATGGCCGCGCTCGTGCGCAGCGGCGTGTTCTGCGGCGCGGTCGCCCACTACGGGATTTCCGACCCGGAGGGCTGGGCGGCCGAGACCCACGACTTCGAGTCCCGCTACCTCGACGGACTGATCGGCCCCCTTCCCGAGACCCGGCAGCGCTACCTCGACCGCTCCCCCGAGCTGCACGCCGCCGGCGCGTCCGGCCCCGCCCTGCTCATGCACGGCCTGGAGGACAAGGTCGTGGACCCGTCGCAGTCGGAGCGGTTCGCCGCCGCGCTGGAGCGGCACGGCCACCGGTGGGCGTATCTCACCTTCCCCGGGGAACAGCACGGATGGCGGCGCGAGGAGACCATCGTCACCGTCCTCGAGACGGAGCTGGCCTTCTACGGCCTGGTCTTCGGCTTTCCGACGCCGGAGGTGCCACCACTCGCCCTGGAAGGTAACGCATGACGGACGTGGCGACGATCTGCTCCGAGCTGCTGAGGATCGACACCACCAACGACGGGACCGGGGACGGTCCGGGCGAGCGGAGGGCCGCCGAGTACGTGGCCGGGCTGCTCGGCGAGGCCGGCATCGAGCCCGTCGTCTTCGAGTCGGCGCCGCGCCGCACCAGCGTGGTGGCGCGCATCCCGGGCGACAGCGGCGACGCGCTGCTCATCCACGGCCATCTCGACGTCGTGCCCGCCGACCCGTCGGAGTGGCGCACGCACCCGTTCTCCGGCGAGATCTCAGGCGGCTGCGTCCACGGCCGGGGCGCGGTGGACATGAAGGGCACGCTGGCCATGACCCTCGCCACGGCCCTGGAGTGGGCCCGGCGGGGCCTGCGGCCCAAGCGCGACCTAGTGCTCGCGTTCCTCGCCGACGAGGAGGCCACCGGCGAGTACGGCGCGGGCCACGCCGTCGAGCGGCACCGCGACCTCTTCGAGGGGTGCTCGGAGGCCATCAGCGAGTCGGGCGGCTTCAGCTGGCAGGACGGCGGTGTCCGGCTATATCCGGTCGCCGTCGGGGAGCGCGGGACGGCCTGGATGCGCCTCACCGCCAGGGGCGTCGCGCAGCACGGCTCCAAACCCGCCGTGGACAACCCCGTCGCCGAACTCGCCCGCGCGGTCGCCCGGCTCGCCGACCACCAGTGGCCGGTACGGCTGACGCCGGGCGTGGCGCGGCTGATCGACGAGCTGTCCCGGGCCCTCGGCACGCCCATCGACCTCGACCGGCTGGACGAGGAGATCACGCGGCTCCCCCGGGCCGGCACCCTGTTCAAGGGCGTGCTGCGCAACTCGGCCAACCCGACCATGCTGGACGCCGGGTACAAGGTCAACGTCATCCCCGGCACCGCCCAGGCCCATGTGGACGGCCGGTTTCTCCCCGGGCTCCGCGAGGAGTTCCTCGAGACCGTCGACCGGCTGCTGGGCCCCAAGGTGACCCGCGAGTTCGTGAGCTTCGAGGAGGGGGTCTCCTCCCCCGCCGACGGCCTGTTCGACGAGCTGACCGCCGCGCTGCTCGCCGAGGACCCCGCCGGGCGGCCCGTGCCGTACATCATGACGGGAGGGACCGACGCCAAGTCGTTCGCCCGCATCGGGATCAAGGGGTACGGCTTCGCACCCCTCATGCTGCCCCCGGACCTCGACTATTTCGGCATGTTCCACGGCGTGGACGAGCGGGTCCCGGTCGAGGGCCTGGAGTTCGGCGTCCGCGTCCTCAACCGCCTGCTCCTCCCGCAGCCCGACGGTGCGCGCGAAGCGGCGGATGGGTAGAACCTCCCCGGGAGGGGGGAACCCATGCACCAAGGGCTCCGCGTGGCCGTCACCGGGCATCGAGACCTGACTCCGGCGACCATCGATCTGGTCGGCTCGGCGATCCAGAGAGAGCTCGCGGCGCACGCCCCGGCCATCGTTGGGGTGTCCTGCCTGGCTCCCGGCGCGGACCAGATCTTCGCCGACGCCGTCCTCGAACTGGGCGGCGAACTGGAGGCGATCGTCCCGGCGCGCCGCTACGGATGCGTCCTGACCGCCGATGACCGGGCGGAGTTCGACCGGCTGCTGGGCCGGGCGCGCAACGTCGTGCGGCTGCCCTACGACACACCGACTCCGGCGACGTATCAGGCGGCCAACGAGACTCTTCTGTCGGGCGTGGACCTGCTGCTGGCCGTATGGGACGGCAGACCGGCGCAGGGCACGGGCGGCACGGCCGAGGTCGTCGGCGACGCGCGGCGGCGCTCGATCGAGGTCCGGATCCTGTGGCCGGAGGGCGCCGCCCGGTCCGGCGGGCCTTGACACCTCACCGCATCGCCTTTCCCCTCGACATGTGGAGACACTTGCCGAGGACGAGTTTCCGGCGCTGTTCCGTGCCGCCGACCGAAGCGCCGTGGCAGGCCAGCGAAGGCTCCTCGCCACGACGGGGCTCCGCCTGACGTGCCTGGTCATCGCCGCGACGTTCGGCGCGTTCAGCCTCGACATCGCCAAGATCGACACCGCGGCCGTGCTGGCCGCCGCCGCGCTGGCGGCGGCGCTCGTCACCGAGGTCTACCTGCTGACCGCCATGCCCGACCGCCAGTGGTCGGAGGCGAGGGCGGCGGCCGAGTCCGCGAAGTCGCTGACGTGGCGCTATGTCGTGGGCGGCACGCCGTTCGGCCGCCGCGAGCACGACGAGCAGAGCGCGGACCTGCTGCTCCTCCGGCGTTTCACCGCGATCGCCCGGGAGTTGCACAATTTCGCGCCCATCCCCCTGTCGGACGGCGACGCCCAGCTCACCTCGGCGATGCGTCAGCTTCGGGCCTCCTCCCTGGAGGAGCGCAAGCGGCACTACATGTCGGGCCGTGTCGACGACCAGCGGGCGTGGTATCGGGCCAAGGCGACGGCCAACGAGCGGCGGGCGTCGCGATGGTCGGTGGCCCTGGCGGCGCTGGAGGCGCTCGGCCTGGTGACCGCCGTGCTGAACGGCGCCCAGGTGCTCAACCTGGACCTCCCCGGCATCGTCGGCGCGATCGGTGCGGCCGGGATCGCCTGGATGCAGACCCGGCAGCACCGGCAACTCGCCACGACCTACTCCGTCGCCGCGCTGGAGCTCGGCGACATCATCTCGCGGGCCGAATGGCCCTCCACCGAGGAGGAGTGGGCGCGGTTCGTCGAAGAGGCCGAGGACGTCATCTCCCGCGAACACGCGGCGTGGTGGAAGGCCCACAGCTGATCGGGAAATCATAGTTTCTCACCCTGTTACTGGACATTTATAGGCCAATAACTCACAGTAGATATCTATGGCACAAGACGGTGCAGTCATACGATTCTCGGGAATTTCGGACGAACGCATAGAACTGTCATCAGGTGTCCCGAAACTCCACGACGTCCCCCTCCGCCTCGCTGAGGTGCGCCATGCGGAAGTCACCGCCCTGCTCCGGCGTGTGACCTCGGCAGCCGAGGACAAGGCGGCGGCGAACGTGTCCGCCTTTCAGTCGTCCATCTGAAAGATGATCGTCGAGCCGCCCACGCAAAATAACCTTTACGGCGTGCCGCTTACCAGCCATGAGGTCCATGGGCGACTCTAGGACAGCGGGGACCCGCACGGACCCGGCGTACGTTCCCGGAAGCAATTGAACTGTGCGGCCACAGGGCTTTCACTCTGCTTCCCGAAGGGACTACGATCACGCATTGTTACCGCTCGCGGTCCGATTCTCTTTACCATTGGAACGAACCATGAACACTACCGAAGACACATCGGCACAAATCGCATCTGAGGTCAGAGACCTTCAGCATGTCCCGCTTGCACAGATGAAGACGTACGGCGACGTCGAGCTCGGGGCGACGCTGCGGCGCCTGATGCCCGCGTCACCCGATGTCGCCCGCGTGGCGGTGGCCGCCTTCAACTCCTCCATCTGATGGAGTGGGGCGGCGCGAGCGGGATCCTGCCATTTCGCCAGTTCGTGCTCAAGGTTCACAGCCGTTGCGATCTCGCCTGCGATCATTGCTACGTCTACGAACACGCGGACCAGAGCTGGCGGGGCCGCCCCAAGATGATGTCTTCGGACACGATCGTCCGGACAGCGGAACGCATCGCCGAGCATGTACGGCGACACGACCTGAAGCAGATCCTCGTGGTGATGCATGGCGGGGAACCACTGCTCGCCGGGCCGGACGTCCTCGCCGAGGTCGCCACTGAGTTGCGCGGCCGCATCAGCGAGTCATGTGACCTCGATTTGCGGATTCATACAAACGGGATCCTCCTGGATGACCGGTTCTGCGACACCTTCGCCGCTCAGGGCATCACCGTGGGGGTGTCGCTCGACGGCGACCGCCTGGCGAACGACAGGCATCGCCGATACGCCGACGGGCGGACCAGCTATCCTCAGGCCGTCCGCGCCGTGGAACGGCTCCGCCGGCAGCCGGAACTGTATGCCGGGTTGCTGTGCACCATCGACGTCGCCAATGATCCCATCGCCGTCTACGAGGCTCTGGTGGCGTTGCGGCCACCGCGGATCGACTTCCTGCTTCCCCACGCCACGTGGGACGCCCCGCCTCCCCGCCCCTCCGCGACGGCGTACGCGGACTGGCTCATCACGATCTTCGATCGCTGGGAGGCCGATGGACGGCCGGTCGCCGTACGGCTGTTCGACTCGATCATCGCGACCACGTGGGGCGGCGCCAGCCTGACCGAGGCGATCGGCCTTGAACCGAGCAACTTGATCGTCATCGAGACCGACGGCTCCTACGAGCTGGTCGACTCGCTGAAGGTGGTCCATGACGGCGCCCCCGCCACCGGGCACCACGTCGCCAACGAGTCCCTGGACGAGGTGGCGGCCCATCCGGGAGTACGCGCCCGGCAGGGCGGTCTGGAGAGCCTGGCCGCGGCGTGCCGGGCGTGTCCGGTGGTGACCAGCTGCGGCGGCGGGCTCTACACCCACAGGTACAGGGCCGGCTCCTTCGACAATCCCAGCGTCTTCTGCGCGGATCTGTTCAAGCTGATCGTCCATGTCCGGGAGGGGAAGACGGTGCGGGCGCACGCCTTGCCCTACGACGCCATCGACGCGATCGCCGGCGGCTTCGGAGAAGCGCGCGACGTCGGTCTCCTGATGGAGTCGCAACAGAGCCTGCGCCGGGCGCTGATCGTGGCCGTGCGCGCCAAAGCAGCCGACGAGACGGCCTGGGAGCTGCTCACACGGGTCGAGGAAGACCGCCCGGAAATGCTCGACGCCGTGCTGGCTCACCCCTACATACGCGTGTGGGCGATCGGCTGCCTGGAAGGCGGAGGCGGGCCGGCTCATCTCGCCAACGTGGCGGCGGCCGCCGCGGTCCGCGCGGGGCTGGACGCGCGCCTCCAGGTGGAGGTCGTGGACGGTCGCGTCCACCTGCCTACGGCCGGCACGCTGACGGGCGTGCCGGGCGACGCCGCCACCCTCGTGATCGAGAACGGCCGGGTACGGCTGGACGGCCAAGCCGCCACCTGGCATCCGGTGCGCCATCTCACCTCCGGCGGCTTCTCGGTCCTTCTGGAGGACTCCGACCCCTACCGCGACTGCCACCAGTGGCGGCCCCTGCCTCGCCTGTCCGATGCGGAGGCAGCCCTCTGGCAGGAGTCGTTCGACCAGGCCTGGCAGCTGATCGAGCGGGACTTCCCCTCGTACGCCACCGGCCTCAGCGCGGGGTTGACCACCATCGTGCCGCTTACCGCGGCCGACTCGGGTCATGACGTCAGCTCGGCCGCACGCCATGCCTTCGGCGCGGTGGCCGCGGCGCTCCCGCCCGACCCGGCGACCTTCGCGCTCCTCATCATCCATGAGTTCCAGCACGTGAAACTCGGAGCGGTGCTCGACATGTTCGATCTCTACGACGAGACGGATCGCCGGTTGTTCCACGCGCCGTGGCGGGAGGATCTCCGGCCGCTGGAAGGCCTGTTGCAGGGAACGTACGCCCATCTGGCCGTGACCGACTTCTGGCGCACGCGACGGCACATCGACCCCGAACCCGCGCAGAGCCAATTCGCGCACTGGAGGGCTCAGACCGCTGAGGCGATCGAGACGCTCGCCGAATCGAAGGCGCTGACACCGTTGGGCGAGCGATTCGTGCGCCGCATGCGCGACTCGATCGCTCCCTGGCTTGACGAGGAGATTTCGGAGGCCGCCGGCGCCGTGCGCGCAGGCGGGTGAGGCTTGTGGAGTTCACCGTCTCCGACCTCGCGCGTGATCTGCGCGCGCTGGGTGTCCGCACGGGACAGACGCTGCTGCTGCATGCCTCTCTCAGCGCCATCGGCGGTGTAAGGGGGGGTGCCGCCACCGTGGTCACGGCTCTTCGCGATGTGCTCGGCCCGGACGGCACTCTCGTGGTGCCGGTGCATACGGCGGACAACTCGGAAACCTCCCCTGAGCACCTGAGGGCGATCCGGGGAATGACCGAAGCCGAGGTCGCCCTGTTCCGCAGGCGCATGCCCGCATTCGATCCCCTGAGAACCCCGTCGACGGGCATGGGCCGAATCGCCGAACACGTGCGGACCACGGATGGAGCGGTGCGCAGCGCCCATCCGCAGACGTCCTTCGCCGCTGTCGGACCACGAGCGGCAGCCCTCATGGCCGATCACGCCCCCGACTGCCATCTGGGGGAGAAGTCTCCGCTGGCCCGGCTGTACAAGGTGCAAGCGAGAGTTCTGCTTCTGGGCGTGGGCTACGACCGGTGCACGGCATTCCACCTCGGGGAGTATCGCTGCCCCAAGACGCCTCCGCGGCGTTTTTATCGCTGCGTCGTGAATTTCGGGCATGGACCGCAATGGTGGGAGTACGAGGATGTGGACCTGACCGACCACGACTTCCGGGAACTCGGCGAGGCCTTCGAAAAGAGAGGGGCCGTCGACCGCGGCTGGATCGGAAAAGCGGGGAGCCGGGTGTTCCCGGTGAGAGCCGCCGTTGAATTCGCCGCGCACTGGCTGGCCAAGCACCGTCATCCGTACATATCGGCCCCGTCGGGCACTGACTTGACTTACGCTGCGTTCCCATAGTGAATAACTCCGGGAGAAAGGAGGCGGATGCCACTACAACCGGCTCCCAGGTCACCCGCGCAGGGTCCCTATTTCTTCCTGAGCTACGCGCACATCCCCACGCACGACCCGAATAGCAGGAACGACCCGAACAGATGGGTCGTGAAGCTTTTCGAAGATCTGTGCGATCACATCATCAACATGACGAACCTGCCCCAGGGGCAGGCCGGATTCATGGACGTGGACCTGCGTTCGGGTCACCTCTGGCCGGACCGGCTGGCCGACGCCTTGGCGACATGCAAGGTATTCGTTCCGCTCTACTCTCCCCGCTACTTTGAAAGCGATCAATGCGGCAAGGAGTGGGCCGCGTTCCAACAGCGCGTCAACAACCACACCGGGCCGGAAGGGCACCTTCCCGAGGCCATCGTCCCCGCCCTCTGGAGCCCCATACCTCCCGAGCGCCTGCCCGCGGTGGCGCAGTCCATCCAGTTCACGCATGACGTCCTGGGATCCCGATATCGCGACGAAGGTTTCTATGGCCTCGTCAAGATTTCCGCCATGCGGTCGCACTACCAGAGAGCCACGATGGGGCTGGCGAAGCGGATCGTCGAAGTGGCCCAGCGGACACATGTGGGATTGATGGAACCGCCGCCGAAGTACGCCGACCTCCGCAGCGCGTTCGACGATTACTCCCCGCAACGCCCGCTCCGGGTGACCGTGGTGGCGCCGGACCTGACACACCTGCCCGCCGACCGCAACCCGTACTACTACGGCCTCACCCCTGAGGAGTGGAACCCCTTTCGGCGCGGAAGCAACACCCGCCCGCTGGTGTCCCACGCGGAAGAGATCGCGACGGCACACGGCTTCCTGCCGGAGGTGGGCTCACTCGACGACCATGCCCGGCTCCTGACCTCCCCGGAGCGCCCCGACGAACCGTCGGTCATGCTGGTGGACCCCTGGGCCACCACCGGGCCGGACTGCCACAGGACGCTCCGGGCGTTCGACCGGCGGAACCGCCAGTCCGTGAGCGTCATCGTGCCGTGGAATCACGAGGACGAGCAGACCGTGCGGGACCGTCCGAGGCTACAGCGCTCTCTCAACTCGGCCCTGCACAACAACCTGTCAGAACCGGGCCCGGACGTAACTTCGGTCAACGCCTTCCGCGGGGCCCTGTCCGACGCCCTGGGGAGGGCGGCGAACCACCTGTTCAAGACCGCCCCGGCCTATCCGCCGGAGGGCGAGCCGACCAGAAGACCGAGGCTGATGCAGCCGGAGGACCCCGATGACTGACGTCCAAGACGAAGGCCAGATCGTCACGTTCTACTCCTACAAGGGGGGAACCGGGCGCACCATGGCACTGGCCAACACGGCATGGGTGCTCGCCAGCAACGGTCTGCGGGTCCTGGTGGTGGACTGGGATCTGGAGTCGCCCGGGTTGCACAAGTTCTTCCATCCGTTCCTCGACAGCAGCGTCTTCAGCGCGACGCCAGGCGTGATCGACATCATCAGCAACTACATGTGGGCAGCCGTCAGACCCGCGGAGCGCAGTGCGGACTGGCATGTCCCCTACGCACGGGTCGTTCCTCACGCGGTGTCACTGGACTGGGACTTTCCCGACGGCGGGACGCTCGACTTCGTGTCCGCCGGGCAGCAGAACCGCGACTACTCGTCACTGGTGTCGACGTTCGACTGGGACAACTTCTACGAGCGGCTGGGGGGTGGCAGATTCCTCGACGCCCTCCGCGCTGACATGAAGAGGAACTACGACTACACCCTCATCGACAGCCGTACCGGTCTGAGCGACATCGCTGACATCTGCACGATCCAGATGCCCGACATCCTCGTCGACTGTTTCACGATGAGCGACCAGAGCATCGAGGGCGCCGCGAAGGTCGCACGGTACATCGACGATCGTTACCGTGAGCGCAACATCAGAATCCTGCCGGTCCCCATGCGGATCGACGACGGGGAGAAGGAGAAGCTCGACGCGGGGCGGCTGCTCGCCCGCAGCAGGTTCGACCGTTTCCCCAAGGGACTGACCGCGGAAGGGCTCAAGCAGTACTGGGGCGCGGTCGAGATCCCCTACAAGCGGTTCTACGCGTTCGAGGAGACGCTGGCGACGTTCGGCGACGGTCCCGGCTCCCCCACCTCCCTGCTCGCGGCCTACGAGCGACTCACCGGCGCCGTCACCGAAGGAAAGGTGGTCTCGTTCCCGCCCTTGGACGAGACCGTGCGGACCAGATGGCTGGAGATGTTCACCCGCCGCCAGCCGCTGCAGCCCACGGACATCCTGCTGAGCTACGCGCCGGAGGACCGCATGTGGGCCGACTGGATCAGCGCGGTTCTGGAACGCGCGGGATGCCGGGTGATCCCCCAGGCCATCGGCGCCTCGCCGCCGGGGGACCCCGGCCAGGGGCCGAGCCGCGTGATGCTCGTCCTGTCCGCCGCGTACACGCGAGCGATACAGGGAGGGGATGCGCTGGAGCGGCTCTCGGCCATGGACCCGATGGGGGACAGCCGCATGGTCACCACCATCCGGGTGTCCGAAGTGCGGCTCACCCCTCCTTTCAGCGACGTTCCGCCGGTCGACCTGGTACGGCTGAACGCGGAGCAGGCGACCGAGGCGATCCTCCGTGCGGTGGGAAGAGAGGGCGCCGACTACCCGTCGACTCCCTCACCTATGGGAGCGCGATTCCCGGGAACCGCTCCCCCCATATGGAACGTCCAGGCGCGCAACGCCGCCTTCACGGGACGTGGGGCCGCGCTCGAATCCCTGAGAGACCAGCTCGTCGGCGGAAGCCAGGCGGTGGTCCTTCCTCAGGCGTTGTACGGCCTGGGCGGCGTGGGCAAGACCCAGATCGCCCTGGAGTACGCCCATCGCTTCATGGCCGACTACGACCTGGTCTGGTGGATCTCCGCGGAACAGCCGGAGCTGATCAACCCGGCGCTCGCCGAGCTGGCCGGACGGCTCGGGATCCGGGTGGGCGACAGCATTCTCGAAGCCGCGGAAGCGGCCCGCGAGGCGCTGCGGCGCGGCGAGCCGTACTCTCGCTGGCTGCTGATCTTCGACAACGCCGGCGATCCCGAGGAGGTACGGGGCTTCCTCCCAGGAGGCCCCGGCCACGTGATCGTCACCTCGAGAAACCAGTCATGGTCGATGGTGGCGGCTCCGCTCGAGGTCGACGTGTTCAGCCGTGAGGAGAGCCTGGAACACCTGCTGCGCCGAGTGCCGTCGCTGAAGCCGGAGGACGCTCTACGAGTGGCCGAAGCGCTCGGCTATCTGCCGCTCGCTGTCGAGCAGGCGGCGGCCTGGCTCGGGGAGACCGGCATGTCGGCGGCGACCTACATCGAACAGTTGGAGACCCAGACGAGCGAGATTCTCTCCACCAACCCGCCGCCGGGGTATCCCAGCCCAGTGGCGGCGACGTGGAACATCTCACTCAGCCAGCTGAGGGAGCACTCCCCCGCGGCCGTGCGGATGTTGCAGCTGTGCGCCTTCTTCGCACCCGATCCCATCTCCATGTCGTTGCTGTACAGCGACGAGATGATGCGTTCCCTGCTGCCTCACGACAGTTCGCTGCGCGGCGAGAAGCTCATGCTGGGCCGGCTCATCCGGGAGATCAGCAAGTTCGCGCTCGCGAAGATCGACCCTGGAAGCAACACCATCCAGGTACACCGCCTGGTTCAGGCTGTGATCAGAAGCCAGATGACGTTCGACGAGATCGAATCCACGACCCATGAGGTGCATCACATCCTGGTGGGCGCCCGCCCTCGGCAGGGCGAGGTGGACGACCCGGAGAACTGGCCGGTCTACGACCTGATCTGGCCTCATCTGCTTCCCTCGGACGCCGAGAGATGCGTGGAGGAGGAGACCCGGCAGCTGCTCACGGAGCGGGTCCGCTACCTGTGGAAACGCGGCGAGTTCAGCAGCGCCCTGCAACTCGGTCAGCGTCTGGCCGACTTCTGGGAAGGCGAGTTCGGCCAGAACGAGCGGCAACGGCTGCATCTGCTCTTCAACATCGCCAACGTCCTCCGCTCCCAGGGGAGCTACCAGGAAGCGAGGGACCTCGACGAATGGGTGTGGAACCGGCAGCGGGAGATGCTGGGCGACAATCATCCGCACACGCTCATGACGACCGGTGGACTGGCCGCCGACCTTCGGGCGCTCGGCGAGTTCGACCGGGCGCTGGAGATGGACAAGGAGACCTACCAGCGATGGAGAGAGCTCTACGGTGAGGACAATCCGCGCACGCTGGCCTCCGCCAACAATCTCGCGGTCTCCTATCGCCTCGTCGGCGACTGTTACAGCGCCCTCGACCTCGACCAGGACACGCTCAGCCGACGGCTCACGGTGATCGGCCCGATCCATCCGTACACCCTCTTCTCCTCGGCCAACCTGGCCCGCGACATGCGTGAGGCGGGACAGTTCCACAGCTCGGTGGAGCTCCTTCGGACGACGATGGAGCGGTATCGCGAGAGCCTCGGCGACAACTTCCTCGACACCCTCCGCACCGCCAAGAGCCTTGCGGTGTCGCTTCGCAAGGCGGGTGAGCAGCACGACGCCTGGCTGACGGCGCAGCAGACACATGACCGCTACCAGCAGCTCTATCCCTCGTCTCCGGACGCCACGGCCGCGACGCTGGAGCTCGCCAGTTGCCTGTCCGCGCTGGAGGACAAGGCCGGCGCCCGGGAGCTGGCCGCCGAGATCAGGAGCCTCTACCGTACGACCCTCGGCGAGCACCACCCCTTCACGCTCGCCGCCGCCAACAACCTGATGACGTATCTTCGCGGCACCGGAGCACTCGAGGAGGCGTACGAGCTAGGCATGGCGACGCTTTCCGCGTTCCGAAGCCGTCTGCGCGACAGCCATCCCTTCACGTTGTCCTGCATGGTCAACGTCGCGAACTGCGCCGCGGACCTGGGACGGCTCGAGGAGGCGCGGGCGCTGGAGAGGCGTGCGCTGGAGGGCCTGCACGAGACGCTCGGCCCCGAACACCCCGACAGCCTCGTCTGCCAGGCGAACCTGGCGATCAGCCTCCGCGCGGCCGGCGACGAAGCGGAAGCGGAACGGCTGCTCGAGACGACCCTGAATGTCATGAAGGTGGTTCTCGGGGAGAACCACCCCAATGTGACCGCGGCGGCCGCGTGGCGCCGCCTGAACCGCGATCTCGAGCCTCAGCCAACCTGATCATTTACGGACGAGCCACAGGAGCACCTCGGGAAGAACGCCGATCGCCCCGAAGTGGGCGACGCCGTGCTGGATCTTGACCGTGGCAGCGGGAATCCGTTCGCCCAGCCAGCGGGCATGCCCGACGGGGGAGAACACGTCGTTCTCCCCGTGCCAGACCAGCGTCGGCACTTCGATGACGGCTGGGTCGAACCCCCAGCCGCCGCAGAACGCCAGGACGTCGTCGACCCAGCCGTCGATCGAGTCGCGCAGGCCCTCGGCGAAGTTGCGCACCAGCATCCGGCGGATGCCGTGGTCGGTGACCACACGCCGATCCGACTCCGGCACCTGCTGGGAGAGCCCGACCACTTTGCTCGCCGGGTCGGCGCGGATCTGAGCCGCCGCCGTCGCAAGCCGGCTCGCCACCGCCCGGTGACCCGCGAGCGCCATGGTGTACTCGACGACGTTGGAATGAGCCATCCCATCGAACCAGTCGAGCCCTTCGGCTCCGCGCGGCGCGAGGCCGACCAGCGCCGCGACCCGGGTCAGCCGCTGCGGCAGCAGGGCGGCGCACGCCAGCGCGTGCGGGGCGCCCCCGGATCTCCCGACGACCGCGAACCTCGCGATGCCCAGCCCGTCCGCGATGGCCGCCACGTCGGCGGCGACATCGGCCACCGACCTGCCCGGCAACCGGTCCGACAGCCCGTACCCGGGGCGGTCGAAACTGATCAGGCGGATGCCGAGCCGATAGAGCACCGTCGGTCTGGGCGACGGCCCGACGCGGCTCCCGGGGGTGCCATGTAGCAGGAACACCGGGTGACCGTCCGGTTCTCCCTGCTGCTGTACGGCGAGCCTTCTTCCGTCAGGTGCGACCAGAACGTCGGTCAAGACACTCTCCCCGTGATTACTCCCTACACCTGAGGGTTCCTCCGGATCGCGCCGATGTCCATGCCTGTTTCGTTAGCAAAGCTTCGCCTGGTGCGTCCCGTCTTGACCATGAGCCGCCAGCGGGGCTCCAAGGCGAGATCACAGTGGGTTCAGACCATTCACATGAATACGAATTTCGGCCGGCTCACACCACTCAAGTTGATGCGTATCGTTTCCGCCCATCACACACTTGCAGCATGCAAGTGTCGCAACACGCACAAATCGGACACTTGTCCGTAATGAACAGCACCTGCGTGTGGTGCCGCCGGAAGGTACCTTGCGTTTGTGGGCGCCGCGGCGGCCCATAGCGTTAATATCTTCTGCATCACCTCGAGCGCGTCCGACTGCAAGCGGACATCAGGCGATCGCGGTAGAGCCGACCCGAGGTCTCGACGTTAAGTATCTGTGGTTCGACGCGAAACGTCGTCCGGCCTCGGGCTCGGCGAACTGAAGAATCCATGAAGTTCGTCCCCCAGAGAGGTCGAAGTGAAGATCCATCTCACTGTCTCAGTCCCCGGCGGCCGTACGGGTCGCTTCTTCGTTATCGGGGTGATCCTGGTGATAGTGCTAATCCTCGTCCGGACCGGCACAACCGTCGGTTTCACCTTTGGATCCCGGATATGAGGCCGGCTGACCAGCGGTAATACCGGCAACACGGAAGGGGCGTCCCATCAGGGGCACCCCTTTCGCCGTCCGGGACCCATCACGCCGTTCCGCGACTCGTTCTGAAGGTCCACGGCCCCTGTGATCTCGCTTGCGGTCACTGTTACACGGGTAGCGGTCCGGACCTGTCCGGAGGCGGCTGTGCACCAATCGAACGCACCAATCGACGCACCAATCGACGTCGCCGACGACCCGATCAGCGTCTACGAACCGCGCACCGAGGTCATCCGCCTGGGGCCCGGCGCCCTTGTCGTCATCGAGACCGACGGCTCCTGTGAGCAGGTCGACTCCGTCGATGTGTCCCGGGAGGCCCCGTCGCGGCGGAACGCCGAAATCCCAATGCGGAGAATCGGAACGTAACTGACGAAGAAGAACCGCTCCCGCCACGTTACCGCCCCGAATCCGGATGCCCGGGGGGAGGCGATGAATTTCTATGACCCGAACAGTTTACTCATGTTTCAAAACATAGTTGATGCCGTCACGATCGGCCATGGGCGTGATTTCCATGCGACCTCATTTCACCAGAAACAAGCCGAGGGGACAGCCGGAGATAGACTTCGGCGCGCTTACCCTGATGCCAAGCTCCGGAATGATCTCGGCATGGATGCAGACGGGAGGTCCAAGGCGCCGAGGTGGAGGCACGCCCTCTAGGCGGGGCGGCCGAACCGGAGTGGCGTTCGGCTCTCGGGCTCAGGACAATGAGATCGATTCCGGCAACGAAAAGCCCGGCTCCCGCTGCAACGGAAGCCGGGCAATCGCGGTACGGCCAGACCGAGGTCTCGACGCTAAGTACCTGTGGTTCTGGCCGTTAGTTTATCCATACGGCTCGGCCCGACGAGGCGAACTTCGCCGCATCGCGCGGCCGAGCCGCCCGGTGCTCACCGTCTGGCACGTTCATCCCGAATGCGGACGCCCTGTTCGAGACGCATGGATGCGTGCCGTGCATAGCTCAGGAAGAATGGTGACCGGACTGGGCTCTGGCCGCGGTAGTGATCGACCTGGGCGGACGGTCCGGCATCAGGTCCGACATTATGGGCGCATGTCGGTTCACGAGCGTTGGGAGCTTCCGCCGGGCCTGGAGCTGCTGTTCGGCGACGGCGGCGACGGGAGGGCGCTCGAAGTCGGCCTCCCCACCGGGTCCCTCGTGTGGCCGGATCCCGAGTACGACAAGCTGCGGACATACCACCGGCCGTCGTTCTGGCTCAGTGACGCGCCGGTGCCGGCCGAGCTGTGGCGCCGCCTGCGGATGGAGCACCATCAGTCGGGCCTGTGGCCGGTGCTGCTGGAGGACGGCGTCCAGCCCTGGTCGGCCGGTCAGATCGCGCCGGACTCCGTGGCCGAGATCGACTACTTCAGCGCGGCTGGGTTCATGGCGGAGGCGTGGACGGACCTGATGGACCGCGAGGCGGAGCTCGCCCCCTTCGGAGCCGAGTGTCCCGGCCTGGCCGCGCCCGGCACGCCGGTGGCCGACCCCGACGCGGTCGCGGACTGGTACGCCGGTGTCGTGGCCGAGCGCAGGACGCCGCTCGGACTGGCGGCGGTCGACCGGGGGGCGGACGCGCTGGTCACCATCGGCTGGCAGGGCGCGCTGCACCACAACGAATGGACCGTGCCGCTGGCCGCCGTCGTCCGGAGCTGGGAGGACAGGTTCGGCGCGCGGGTGGTCGGCATGGGGTTCAACACGCTCGACCTCAGCATCGCCGCGCCTCCCGTCACCCGGGCTCACGCGCTGCGGGTCGCGGCCGAGCACTGGACGTTCTGCCCCGACAGCGTCCTGCAGGGACCCGGCACGCTGGCCGACTACGCCGAGCAGCTCGCCGGGCAGAACGCGTGGTCGTTCTGGTGGGACTGAAAATCATCCCCCTGGGGACTATCCCTCCTGAGCACTATCCCTCCTGGCCGAGCACGGCGGTCAGGAGGCCGGGGAAGCGGTCGTCCAGCTCGTCTCGCCGGAGGCTGACATAGCGCTGCCTGCCGTGCGGGACGTTGCGGATGACCCCCGCCTCGCGCAGCGTCTTGAGGTGGTGGGAGCGCGTGGACTTGGGGATCTCTCCGCCGATCTCCTGGCACGGCACCATCTCCAGCGAGCCCTCGGCGAGCCGGCGCACGATCGCCAGCCGCGACGGGTCGCTCAGGGCGAAGAGCACGTCGGTCAGGACGAGGTCCTCGACGTCGGGGTGCGCTAGCTCGCGCGACGAACCGGCCATAGTTCGAGAATAGTTGAACTGACGTGCTCCCGGAGGTAGCCTCAGACCGTTCGAAAATTATGGAACCATTGTGGCCTGCCGCCGTGAGGGATGGAGTTTCGGGATGGCAATCGGGGACGCCTCCGCACGTCGCGCTCGCGGATCGGTGCGGCTACCTCGTACGGCGGGCTTCTGGCTGCTGGGCGCGGCGCTGCTGATCCTCATGTGCGCCGCCGGCGCTCCCACTCCGCTCTACAGGGTCTACCAGGAGCACTGGGGGTTCTCGGCCATGACGCTGACGGCCGTGTTCGCCGTCTACGCCGTGGCGCTGCTCCTCGCGCTCGTGACGGTCGGAGGGCTGTCCGACTACGTCGGCCGGCGGCCCGTGCTGGCCGTGGCCCTGGTCGTCGAGGCGGTCAGCATGGGGATGTTCCTGACGGCCGGCGGGGTCGGGACGCTCCTGACGGCCCGCGTCCTGCAGGGCCTCGCGACCGGCACCGCCACCGCGGTCATCAGCGCCACCCTGGTCGACCTGCAACCGCTCAGGAACCCGCGACTCGGCGCGCTCGTCAACAGCGTCGCGCCCACCGTCGGGCTCGCCGCGGGCGCCCTCGCGTCCGGACTGCTGGTGCAGTACGCCCCCGCGCCGACGACCCTCGTCTTCGCCGCGTTCCTCGCCGCGTTCGTGCTGCTGGCGGCCGCCGTGACGCTGCTGCCGGAGACCGTGTCGCGGCGGCCCGGCGCACTAGCGTCACTGCGCCCCCGTGTCGCGGTGCCGCGGCAGGCCCGCGTGCCGTTCGTCGCGGCCGCGCCCTGCCTCGTCGCGACGTGGGCCATGGGCGGGCTCTACCTCTCGCTCGGCCCGTCACTGGCGGCCGGCGTCCTGCACGTCCAGAACCACGCCGTCGGCGGCCTCGTGGTCGCCACCCTCACCGGAGCCGGGGCGCTTGCCTCGCTGCTGCTCCGCGACCGGGCGCCGGGCCCGGTGATGGGCTGGGGGGCCGTCGTGCTCGCGACCGGCACCGCGCTGACCCTGGTCGCGCTCGCGGCGACGTCGATCCCGGGGTTCCTGCTGAGCACCGCTGTGGCGGGATTCGGCTTCGGCGCGGCGTTCCTTGGCGCCTTCCGCTCCCTGGCGCTGCTCGCCGGGCCGTCGGAGCGGGCGGAGCTGTTCGCCGCGATGTACGTCGTCAGCTATCTCGCGTTCAGTGTGCCCGCCCTCATCGCCGGCGCCGCCGTACGGTCCCTGGGCCTGAGCGCGACGACCGCGGCCTACGGATCGGTGGTGATCGTCCTCGCCCTCGGGGCGGCGCTCCTCAGGCTGCTGTCCGCCCGCCGCGCCACCCCGCCCCCCGCGCCCGCGGCGGATGCCGCTGAGGGGCAGCCGGTCATCCGATGAGCACGCAGGAGGGGCTGCCGACGTCGACGCCCTCGGCGGACGGCTCCGGGACGCCGTCCTTCAGGGCGAGCACGGCGACGCGGTCCGACCGCTCGTTGGCGACGTAGATCCGGTCGCCCGCGACGGCGAAGTGCCTCGGCCAGCGGCCTCCGCCGGGCACCTCCGCAATGGGGGTCAGCCTTCCCCTCTCCACGGCGAACGCCGTGATGGTGTCCGGGCCGCGGTTGCCGACGTAGACGTGACGCCCGTCGGCGGAGACGTCGATGTGGGACGGCTGGTTGGGCCCCTCGATCGCGCTGGCGGGCACGCGGCTCAGCTCCCGCCACTCGTCGTCGTAGACGGCGACCGTGCCGTCCAGCTCTCCCGCCACGTACCAGTGGGCGGAGAGAGGGTGGTGCACGAGGTGGCGGGGACCGGTGCCGGGGGCCAGCCGTACGGGCCCGTCCGGGTGGGGGGTCATGCCGGGCAGGAAGCGGCGCACCTCGTCGGTGCCGAGGTCGGTGACGTACAGCACGCCGTCCGGGCCGAAGACGGCTTGATGGGCGTGCGGGCCCTCCTGCCTGCCGGCGTTGGGGCCGTGGCCCTCGTTGCGGAACAGCAGCGGGTCCGGCTCCGGAAGGCCGTCCTCGCCCAGCCGGAAGACCGCGACGGTGCCGTCGCCGTAGTTGGCCACGGCCAGCCACGTCCCGTCCGGGTCGACGGCGAGGTGGCAGGGGTAGGAGCCGCCGCTCGGGTGCTCAGCCAGCAGCCGCGGGCCGGCCCCCGCAACGGTCCCCGCAGCGCCGTCATCGCCGTCGTGGGGGGCGTCCGCGAACACCGCCACGCCGCCGTCGGGCCGTTCCAGTACGGCGTAGAGCAGCGGGAGGTGGGGGTGCGCCGTGACGAACGAGGGACCGGACACGGCGGTCTCCGCGACCGCCCGCAGCCGCCCGGCGGCGTCGACGCGCACGCGTGTCAGCCCCGTGCCGGATCCGCCCGTGTCGGCCGTGTACCCGCCGATGACAAGGCTCCCCGGCGTCGCTGGGCCGGGCTGGGGTCCGGGCATCGTCTCTCCTAGATCACGAGCAGGCCGGTGACGGTCCGTCGAATGCTATCGGCGAGCCGCCGCCCGGCCCACGTCCGCCCCTGGCGGATCCCTGACCTGCCTGCGCGAACCCGTGCATGATCACGACCGGGGTTGACGCAGGTCCGGGCGCCCCTCCGGGAACCCATGCATGATCACGGCCGGGAGGGGGTGGCCGGGGGGAGGCTACTGACCGGCCCATGCCTCCGCGAGCAGGCGGTGCGACCGGACGCGGTCGGCGTGGTCGTGGGTGATCGTGGTGACGAGCAGTTCGTCGGCGCCGGTGACGTCGCGCAGCACGCGGAGCTTCTCCACGACCGTCTCGGGCGACCCGGCGAACTGGGTGTCGATCCGGTCGGCGACGAGCGCCCGGTCCTCCTCGGTCCACTGGTGCGCGGCGGCCTCCTCCGGGGTGGGGAACGGAATCGCCCCCGCGCCCGTGCGGATGCTGCGCACCCACAGCGCGTACGGCGAGGCCAGCTCGCGGGCGGTCGCGTCGTCCTCGGCCACGACGACGTCGGCCGAGACGAGCACGTGCGGCGCGGCCAGCGTCTCGGACGGTTTGAACGCGGCCCGGTAGGCCTCGACGGCTTCGAGCACGTTGGCCGGGCTGACGTGGTAGTTGGCCGCGAACGGCAGCCCGCGCTCCCCCGCGACCTGGGCGCTCTGGCCGCCGCTGCTGCCCAGGATCCACAGCTCCAGATTCGCGCCCTCTCCGGGCACCACGTGCGCCTGGATCCCGTCCTCCGACCGGTAGGCGCCGTTGATGAAGGCGATGATGTCGTCCACCTGGTCGGCGAAATCCGGAGACTGGGCGCCCGGCTGCTGGAGCAGCGAGCCGTACAGCGCGAGGATCGGAGATCGGGCCAGCGCCGCGAAGGAGAACTCCTCGGGGATGAGCAGCCCGTCCACGACCCTGCGGGGCTTCGGCTGCCGCTCCTTGGGCGGTTCGCGGAGGACCTCGGCCCGCCGCTGCCCGGACCGGCCGAGGCCGAGGTCGATGCGGCCCGGGTGCAGGGCCTCGATCGTGCCGAACTGCTCGACCACGGCGAGCGCCGTCTGGTGCCCGAGCTGGACGGCGCCGGAGCCGACCCGGATCCGGCTCGTCGCCGCCGCGACCAGGGCGATGAGCACCGCGGGGGCCGAGCTCGCCACGCCGGGGGTGAAGTGGTGCTCGGCCAGCCAGTAGCGGTGGTAGCCGTACTCCTCGGCCTTCTGGGCGAGGTCGATGGTGTTGCGCAGCGCGTCCGCCGCGGTGCCGCCGGACGAGATCGGAGCGAGGTCGAGGATCGAGAGGGGCGTTGAAGGGGGCGTGGAGAGGGAAGTGGTCATATCTGCCTTCCAGTGGGGAACGGCCTGCTGGGGATCTCCCGGCGGAGCACGGGGGCGATGTCGCTCTGGAACAGCTCCAGGGCCGTCCGGTGCTGGCTGTCGGTGAGCCCGTCGGCGTCGGCGCTCAGATGCATGACCTCGTGGCCGAACCGGTCGTGGTACCGGAGCACCTTGTCGATGATCTGCTGGGGGCTGCCGACCAGGATCGAGCCGCGCTCGATGGCGTCCTCCAGCGTCGGGAACACCGGGGTGACCCCCGTCTTCTTGAACCGGGCGATCCTGGCGTCGTAGACGGGCCGGTAGGTCTCGATCGCCTCCTGCGACGTCTTCGCGGCGTAGTAGCCAGCGGTGCCCGCCCCCACGAGGGCGTCCGCGGGGTCGTGCCCGTAGAACTTCCACCGCTCGCGGTAGTAATCGATCAGCTCGGCGTACGGCTCGATCGGGTTGGTCACGTTCGCCGAGAAGAGCGGGTCTCCCCACCGGGCGGCCAGGTCCACCGAGTCCGTGCTCGTGGCACTGCCGTGCCAGACGCGGATCGGCTGCTGGAGGGGCCGGGGCCAGGTCTCGGCGTTCTCCAGCGGCGGCCGGAACCTGCCCTCCCAGGTGACCTTGTCCTCCCGCCACAGCCTGCGGAACAGCTCGTATCCCTCTCGGTTGCGGTCCCACTGGTCCTCGGCGGTCACGTGGAAGAGCTGGGCCTGGGCGGCGCCGTTCCCCTTCCCGATGATCAATTCGAGCCGGCCGCCGGAGAGGTGGTCGAGCGTGGAGTAGTCCTCGAAGGCCCGGACCGGGTCGAGCAGGCTGAGCGTCGTCACGGCGGTGAACAGGCGGATCCGCTTCGTCAGCGCGGCGACGTGGCTCAGCACCACCGGGGGCGAGGACGAGATGAAGGGTCGCTCGTGCCGCTCCCCCACGCCGAAGCCGTCGAAGCCGAGCTCCTCGGCGAGGACGGCGTTGTCGATCACCTCCCGGAACCGGTCGGTCGTCGAGACGCGCTCGTTGTGGACGATCAGCGTTATGAGCAGAAATTTCATGATGCGACCACCTCGGGCGTGGCGTAGCGGCTGGCGGGCCGTGGAAGGCCGAGGAGACCCCTCAGGGTGTTCGCCTCGTAGGCGCTCCGGAACGCTCCCCGGCTCCGGAGGGCGGGCGCCAGCCCCCGCGTGATGCCCTCGAGGTCGTACGGCAGGGCGCCCGGGCGCAACCGGTAGCCCTCGATCCCGGCCGCCCTCCACTCCAGGAGCAGGTCGGCGAGCTCCTCGGGCGTGCCGGTGAACACCAGCGCGTCCGAGAAGAGCTCCGCGCCGTCCAGTTCGTCGAGCCGCGTCTTGCGCGCCGCGGCGGCGCCGGGCTCGTCGTCGAGGAAGACGACCAGGTCGGCGAAGACCTGCAGCGGGCGGCCCTCCCTGCCCACGTACGCCTCGGCCTCCCGCACCGCGGTGATGATCGACCGCACGTGCTCGGTGCCATGCGGCGTCACGAAGACCACGTCGGCGGCCCGCGCGGCGAGCCGGTACGGCACGACGTCGTGGGCGAGGGCCGCGACCACGGGCTGCCCCTGTGGCGACCGCGGCGTGATCGACGGGCCCTTCACGCTGAACGTCGGCCCGGTGAAGTCGATGTAGTGCAGCTTGTCGCGGTCGATGAACCGGCCGGTCGCCACGTCGCGGATCTCGGCGTCGTCCTCCCAGCTGTCCCAGAGGCGGCGGGCCACCTCCACGGCGTCGGCGGCCTCGTCGAAGAGGTCCTCGACGCGCTGAGGCAGGTTGGCCAGGTCCGCCACGTCCTCGAGGGTCAGCTCCGGGAGGTCCCTGCGCCCGATGTTGGCGGCGTCCGTGCTGCGGGCCGAGACCTGCGGCCGCCACCCGGCCCGGCCGCCGCTGACGTGGTCGAGGCTCGCGATGCCGATGGCCACGTGGAACGGCTCGGTGTGCGTCGTTACGGCGGTCGGCACGAGCCCGATCCGCGACGTCAGCGGGGCGAGCCTCGCGGCCAGCAGCACGGCGTCGAATCGTCCCCTGACCTGGTCGCCGCGCCCGTCCAGCCCGTCGAGGAGCGTGGACTGGAGCCGGAACGCGTCCTCGAACGTGACGAAGTCGAGCAGGCCGCGCTCCGCCTCGGCCACGAGGCCGGCCCAGTAGCGGGCCTTGAACAGCTCCGTGCGGGCGTCGGGGAGGTCGCGCCAGGCGGCTGGATGCCATCCGGCCCCGTCGAGGGCGACGGCGATGTGCAGTTCCTTCTCCGGCGCTTTGTCCGGAGCCTTTTCCTGCGCGTGCTCCGTCGATGAACTTTCCGGCATGCGATGCCCTTTCTCAGAGAACCGAGGCTAGAGACCGAGGTGGTCGCGGAGCGTGGTCCCGGCGTACTCGGTGCGGAACACGCCGCGCTCCTGCAGCAGCGGGACGACGCGGTCGACGAAGTCGTCCAGCCCTCCGGGGGTCAGGTGCGGCACGAGGATGAACCCGTCGGCCGCGTCGGCCTGGACGAACTCGTCGATCCGCGCGGCTACCGTCTCGGGTGTCCCGATGAACGACTGACGGCCCGTCACCTCGATGACGAGCTCGCGGATCGAGAGCTTCTTCTCCTCCGCCAGCGCCCGCCACTTGGCCGCGAGCTCCACCCGGTCGCCGAGCGGCACGCGCCCGCCCCACACCCCCTCGGACAGGTCGGGGTCGACGTCGGGCAGTGGCCCCTCGGGGTCGTAGGCCGACATGTCCCGGCCCCACACCTGCTCCAGGAAGGCGATGGCCGTCTGCGGGCTCACCTGCTGCCGCCGGATGTGGGTGGCGTTCTCCGCCGCATCCTCCTCCGTGTCGCCGAGCGCGAACGTGGCCGCCGGCATGATCTTCAGCTGGTACGGCTCCCGCCCGTACCGGGCGAGCCTGCCCTTGACGTCGGCGTAGAACGCCTTGCCGGAGTCGAGCGTGCCGTGGCGGCTGAAGATGACGTCGGCCGTCTTCGCGGCGAACTCCCGGCCCTCGTCGCTGTCGCCCGCCTGGATGATGACGGGACGGCCCTGCGGGCTCCTCGGCACGTTGAAGACGCCGGACGTGCTGAAGTGGCGGCCCTCGAAGCGCACGGGCCTGATCCCCTCGGGCCTCACGAACAGGTCGCCGCCGTCCGGTTCGCCGCCTGGGGGGAGGGCGTCGGCGTCCCAGGAGTCCCACAGCTCGCGGGCGAGCCGTACGAACTCCTCGGCGCGGGTGTAGCGGTCGGCGCGGTCGAGGAAGCCGCCGCGCCGGAAGTTCTCTCCGGTGAAGGCGTCGGAGGTGGTCACGACGTTCCAGGCGGCGCGGCCGGCGCTGAGGTGGTCGAGCGTGGCGAGCCGCCTGGCCAGCTCGTAAGGCTCGTTGAAGGTGGCGTTGACCGTGCCGGCGAGCCCGAGCCGGTCGGTGACGGCGGCCAGCGCCGCGAGGACGGTCAGGGCCTCCGGCCGCCCGACAACGTCGAGGTCGTGGATGCGGCCCTTCAGCTCGCGCAGGCGCAGCCCCTCGGCGAGGAAGAAGAAGTCGAACCTCCCCCGCTCGGCCGTCTCGGCGAGGTGCCGGAAGGAGGAGAAGTCGATCTGGCTCTTGGAGCGGGGGTCCGCCCACACGGTGGTGTTGTTGACTCCGGGGAAGTGCGCGGCGAGGTGGACCTGCTTGCGCGGCCTGCTCATCGGGACGGCTCCTTCGGGTATGCGTGCTCCAGCCGCGGCACGGCGGCCAGGAGCTCCTTCGTGTAGGCGGTCCGTGGCTCGGTGAAGACCCGGCGGACGTCGCCCGACTCCACCACCAGGCCGTCCTTCATGACGAGGACCCGGTCGCTCACGTGGTGGATGACGCCCAGGTGGTGGGAGATGAAGAGGTAGGCCACGCCGAGCGAGGCCTGGAGGTCGGCGAGCAGGTCGAGCACCTGGGCCTGGATCGACACGTCGAGGGCCGAGACGGGCTCGTCGCAGACGATGACACGCGGACGCGGGGCCAGCGCGCGGGCGATCGCCACCCGCTGGCGCTGGCCTCCCGACAGGCGGAGCGGGCGGCGCTCCAGGATCGTCGCGTCGAGGCCGACCTGTTCCAGCAGCTCCACCGCGCGGTCGCGACGGCTGGAGCGCGGCTCGCCGCCGACGGCGAGCGCCTCGTCGAGGACGCGCCACACCGAGAACCGGGGGTCGAACGAGCTCAGCGGATCCTGGTAGATCACCTGGATGTGGCGGCGCAGTTCCCTCCGCTCGCCGGCGGCCAGCCCGGCCCAGGGCCGCCCGTCGATCTCGACCTCGCCGGCGTCGGGCGTCAGGAGGCCGAGGACAAGCCGGGCGGTGGTCGTCTTGCCCGACCCCGACTCTCCGACGATCCCGAGGGTCTCCCCGGCCCGCAGCTCGAACGAGACGCCCCCGACCGCCGGGCGGCCGTCGAACGCCTTCGCCAGCTCGCGGGCCCGGATCACCACCTCGCCCGGCTCCGGCGGCGGGCTGACGGCCTTGACGTCCCCGGTCACAGAGAGCCTGGTGCCCTTCGCGTGCTCCATCGGGATGGCGGCGAGCAGCGCCCTCGTGTACGGGTGGGCGGGGGCGCGCAGCACCTCGGAGGGCGGCCCCTCCTCGACGACCACGCCCTCCTTCATCACCAGGACCCGGTCGGCCAGCTCGGCGACGACGGCCAGGTCATGGCTGATCAGCAGCAGCGCCGTACCGGACCGCTTGCGGGCGGCGAGCAGGCGGAGGATCTGCGCCTGCACGGTGACGTCGAGGGCCGTGGTGGGCTCGTCGGCGATCAGGAGACGCGGGTGGCAGGCGATCGCGGAGGCGATCAGCGCGCGCTGGCGCAGGCCGCCGGAGAGCTGGTGCGGATACTGCCCGGCGCGCAGCTCCGGCTCGGGGACGCCCACCTCGCGGAGCAGCTCCACCACCCGCTCGGTGACCGTGCCGCGCGGCGCGGCCCGGTGGAGGCGCAGGGTCTCGCCGATCTCGCGTCCGACGGGCCGCAGGGGGTCGAGGGAGACCAGCGCGTCCTGCAGGACGTAGCCGACCTGGGTCCCGCGGACCGCGCGCCACTGCCGCTCGCCGTACCGCCTGGCGTCCTGCCCCGCCACGGTGAGCGACCCGGCCCGTACGGCGGCGCCGTCCCCGGTGAGCCCGATGAGGGTCCGGGCGGTGACGCTCTTGCCCGAGCCCGACTCGCCGACGATGGCGACGCACTCCCCCGGGTGGACGGCGAACGAGACGCCGCGGACGGCCTGAACGTCGTCGAACGATACGTGCAGGTCGGCGACCTCGACGATCGGACCTTCTGTAGCGGGGCCATCCCCAGGGAGGATGCCTTCAAGAAGCGGGCCGGTCACGTGAGCCTCCCTTCGACTCGGCGCTGCAGGTGCCGGCCGGCGACCGTCACCGAGAGCACCGTGAGCGTGATCGCCAGGCCGGGGAACACGGCCATCCACCAGGCGACGGAGAAGTATTCGCGGCCTTGGGAGAGCATCGCCCCCCATTCGGGCGCGGGCGGCTGGGGCCCAAGGCCGAGGAAGCTCAGCGACGCCGCCGCGACGAGCGCCGTGCCGACCTCGATCGTGGCCACCACGAGCAGCGGCGCGAAGGCGTTCGGCAGGATGTGCCGCAGAACGATCCGCCCCGGAGTCAGCCCGAGCGAGGTGGCCGCCTCCACGTACCCGGAACGCCGGATGAGCAGTGTCTGCGCGCGGACGAGGCGGGCGTAGCTCGGCAACGTGTACGCCGCGATCGCGAGGATGGCGTTGAACGTGCCCCGCCCGACGACGGTGATGACGAGAAGCGCGAGCAGCAGGCCGGGCAGCGAGAGCAGAACGTCGACGAACCGCATGGTCACCTCGTCGAGCAGCCGCCCGCCGAGTGCGGCGAGCAGGCCCAGCACGCTGCCCACTGCGACCGCGAGCGCGGTGGCGCCCAGCCCGGCGAGCAGGGACGGCCGCGCACCGAACACCACCCGGGTGAAGACGTCGCGCCCGTTGGCGTCGGTGCCGAGCAGGTGGACGCCCCCCGGAGGCTGGAGCGCGGCGAGGGCGTCGGCGTCGTTCGGGGATCCGTGGGTGACGAGGCCGGGCGCCACCGCCAGGACGGCGACCACGGCGATGAAGAGCGTCGCGGCCCACACTCCGGCGCGCGGGATCCGGCGCGGCGTCCGCGAGGTGGTCAGGGCGGGGAGAGTCATCGGGCGCCTCGCAGCCGGGGGTCGATGGCGAGGTAGAACAGGTCGATCATGATGTTTACGACCACGTAAAGGGTCGCGGAGACGAGCACCACGCCCATCACCACGGGCAGGTCCTTGGAGGTGACCGCCGTCAGCGTCAGCCGTCCGATGCCCTCGCGGGAGAAGATCTCCTCGACGATGACCGCCCCGCCGAACAGCACGCCGACGAACCAGCCCGCGAGTGTCACGGTCGGCAGCAGCGCGTGCCGCAGGGCGTGCCGTACGCGCACGGCGAGGTCGGCCATGCCGCGGGAGCGGGCCGTCAGGATGAACGGCTCGTCCAGCGTCAGCTCCAGCCCTTCCCTGAGCACCTGGGTCAGGATGGCGCTTACGGGAATGGCGAGGGCTACGGCCGGCAGCACGAGCCCGCCGGTGACGGGGAACAGCCCCAGCGTGAAGGAGAAGAACGTGAGGAGCAGGATGCCGCCCCAGAAGGTCGGGATCGAGACGCCCACGAGCTCGATCCCGGAGAACAGCCCCCGGATCCAGCGCGACCGCTTCGCGGTCAGCACGGACACCGTGACCGCCACGACCACCGCCATCGCGAACGCCGACAGCGTTAGCTGGATCGACGCCCCGATCTGGGAGCCGATCGCCTCGGCGACCGGCTGATGCAGCTGGTAGGACCGGCCCAGGTCGCCGCGGAGGACCCGGCCCAGGTAGGTGACGTACTGGACCAGGAGCGGCTGGTCGAGCCCGTAGTCCGAGATGATCGCAGCCCGCACCTCCGGGGTGACGGTGGAGTTGCCGATCAGCACGTCCACGACGTCGCCCGGGGTGAGGTGCAGCGCCACGAACGCGACCGTCACCGCGCCCCAGAGGACGAGGAGCGAGGTGGCCAGCCGGACGGCGATCCGGCCGGCCACCGATGTGCGTGCTGTCATCCCTGGATGACCGACGCGTCGTAGAAGGTGGGGTACGCCTGCGGCTCCCAGCCGATGTCGTGCACCTTCTTCGAGGCCCCGAGCACGTAGTTGAAGATGTAGACGGGGAAGACCACGGCCTCCTCGGTCACCTTGTGCTGAACCTTGGCGTAGAACTCGGCGCGCTTGGCGAGGTCGGTGGTGGCCAGCGCGTCGTTCAGCCAGCCGTCGACCTCCTTGTCGGAGTAGCGGGCGGCGTTCTGGCCGAACACGGTGGCCGAGGCGATGCTGTCGATGGCGAACAGGTTCCGCAGGGCGTCGCCGTCGGCCCGCTGCCAGCTGAAGTCGACGAGGTCGTAGTCGCCCTTGATGTACGTGGTCACGAACTCGCCGATGCTGGCCGGGTTCGTGACGGCGACGTCGATCCCGAGCTTCTTCGCCTCGGCCTGCACCTGCTCGGTCAGCGTGTCGCGGTTCTCCCGGACGACGGCCTTGAAGAACGGCCACCGCACGGTCAGCCGCTTGCCGTCCTTGGTGCGGTAGCCCTCCGAGTCACGGGCGGTCCACCCGGCCTCGTCGAGAAGCCGCGCGGCCTCGGCCGGGTCGTACTTCCACTGCGTCTCGGTGCCCTTGTCGTAACCGGCGGTGGACGGCGACACCGGGCTGGAGGCGGGCTGGTAGGTCCCGAAGTACAGCTTGTTCACGATGGTGGCGAAGTCGATCCCGTCGCGGAACGCCTGCCGTACGCGCTTGTCCGTGAACACGCCCGAGGAGGTGTTCGGGTAGTAGTTGTAGTTGCCGCCGGGGGCCTGGCGCGTCTCGATCGTCAGCTTCGGGTCGGCCTTGGCCTGGTTCACGCTGATCGGCGGGACGCTGGCGATGGCGTCGACCTGGCCGCTGGTCAGCGCGCCCAGCCTGACGGCGTTCTCCGCGATGACCTTCATCTCGAGGTTGTCGAGGTGGGCCTCGCCCTGGTGCTTGGCGTTCTCCGGCGCCCAGTTGTAGCCCGGGTTGCGGTGGAAGGTGATGCCCTGCTTCGGCGTCCAGGCGTCGATGACGAACGGCCCCGAGCCGACGACCTTCTGGCACAGCGCGTCCTGCGGCTGCTTGAGCGACTGGGGCGACTCGATGCCGAAGTACGCCGTGGCGAGCGCGGCCAGGAACGGCGAGTGCGGCTTCGAGAAGTTGACCTTGGCCGTGTACTGGTCGACGACGTCGGTGCCGGTGTAGGGCGTGATGAACCCGGCGGCGAGCTGCGACTTGGTGGCCGGGCTGACGATGTGGTCGAGGTTGGCCTTCACCGCCGCCGCGTCGAACGGAGTGCCATCGCTGAACTTCACGCCCTGGCGCAGCGTGAAGGTGTAGCTCTTCTGGTCGGGCGAGACCGTCCAGGAGGTCGCGAGCCATGGGTGGACCTTGCCCTCGGTGTCCAGGGAGACCAGCGAGTCGAGGGCCGGCCGGGTGAACAGGCCCGTCACGTCCTGGGCGCTCTGGTGGGGGTCGAGGCAGGTGGGCTCGGTGTTGACCGCGAAGGTCAGCTTCCCGCCCCTGGTGGGGGCGCCGCCCGGATCCTTCCGCGCGGCGGGGGTGCCCCCGCAGGCGGTCAGCGCGAGCAGAGCCACTACGGGAACGATCAGACCGGCGAGAGTTCTCTGGTGCACAGTTATGCGCCCTTTCCTTCAAAACCTACTCGCACAGTAGGAATAGAAGGTTTAGATGTCAATCGGCGCTGTCTTGATTGCGTGCATTAGGACGCTTATGCGTCCAGCGGGCGGCTATCAGCGCGGGTCGCGCAGCCTGGCCAGGTCGCTCTCCATCTTGGCCATGACGCGCTGGTACCCCTCCCAGCCGTACAGCCGGACCAGTTCGGCCTTCATGCGGAGCGTCTCCTCCTGCACCGCCTCCGGGCCTTGACGTCGTATGGCGTCGAGCGCCCGGCGCGCCTGACATTCGCGTTCATTGAGATCGGCGAGACCTTCGCGGCGGATCTCAGGAGTAGGCATGGGGCTCTGCCCTCCACGTCTGTACGAACGGTGCCTAGTCTGACGCGCCGCCGCCGTGCCAGGTTGACGGTCGTCGTGAAATCTTCCCTAGGGTGTGACCGGCGGGATGCTCCCCGCAATGTCCCCCGGGACGTCCACGGCGATCTCTCCACCGAGCCTCGCCCCGCCGGTCAGGGAGAGGTTGTCCCCGCTCCAGAACCTGCCCGGGTCGTACCAGTTCGGGCGGCGTCCTCCCGGCAGCAGTCCCATGGCCTCATAGGTGACGGCGACGACCTCCGCGCAGTAGGCCGTCTCCAGAGCGGTGTCGCTCCGTCTGAGGTTGAGGAACTCCTTGAGGTTGGGCAGCCGCCCTCGCAGCCAGCGGCCGGCGAGCCGGGCCGTCGACGGGAACGGCGTTCCGTCCAGGCGGGCGATCGTGCGCAGGACGGCGTCCTCCATGCTCCGGCCGGCGGGAGGTTCGAGCTGGCGCAGCCAGGCCCGCTGGCCGTACTTGGCGGACCAGACGCGGACCGCGTCGCGCAGGTCGTGGAGTTGGACGCCGCGCTGGTGCGTGCCGGACCACAGGTCGGGCAGCGAACGGCCGAGCTCGGCGTGCCACATCAGCGGGGGCAGGTCCTCGATGACGACGGCCATGCCCACGTGGTTGACGGGGCTGTTCGTGGTGACCTGGATGGCCCGGTCGGGCACCGTGCGCCCCCGGAACACCCACACGTCGCCGGTCCGGGTGAGGTCGATGGCTTTGTCGAGACTTATCCGTATGCCAGGCACACCAGTAGCCTAAGCACATGCGGCGGTGGTGGAAGATTCTCGGTCTGGCGGCCTTCGCGGGGGTCGCCGCGACCGGCGTGGTGATCGCCCGCGCGGAGCGCAGGCGCCGGGCGTACACCCCCGAGGAGATTCGGGAGCGCCTCCGGGCCCGCCACGCCGAGGCCGCGGCGCCCGCCCCCTGACCGGTCAGGCCGCGCCCCGGTAGGCGTCGAATCCGAGCTTGACCGCGACGGCAAGGCCGCAGACGGCGGCGGCGATCCGGAGCGTCTGCCCGGGAAGCCGGCGGGCGAGCGCCGGGCCCAGCCAGCCGCCCACGAGGAACCCCGCCGCAAGCGGCGCCGCGGCCGACCACTGCACCGGCCCGAAGAGCGCGAACCCCACGGCGGCGACGCCGTTCGCGAGCGCGGAGACGACGTTCTTGACGGCGTTGACCCTGGCGGGGTGCTGGTCGAGCGCCGAGGCAAGCACCGCGAACATGATGATGCCACCCGCCGCACCGAAATATCCGACATAGACGGCGACGCCGAACAACGCCGCCCGCAACGTCCAGCCGTCCCGGCCTCCGAGGCTCACGTGGCCGGTCCGCGGCGGGCGAAGCAGGAGCAGTGAGGCCGCGCCGATGAGCCAGGGCGCGATCAGCTCGAAGGTCCGTGACGGCGTCACGAGCAGCAGCGCCGCGCCCGCCGCGCCGCCCAGCGCGGTGACCCAGCCCACCCGGAGCAGCAGCCTGCCCTGTCCGGCCAGCTCGGGCCTCGACCCGGCCGCCGCGCCCATGCCGGTGAACAGCAGCGCGACGGTGTTGGTGACGTTCGCGCTCAGCGGCGGCAGCCCGAAGGCCAGCAGCGCCGGATACGAGATGACCGACGCCAGGCTGACGACCGTGCTGACCACCCCGGCCAGCACGCCCACCCCTGCCAGCCCCAGCACGTCGGCGATCACAGCACCGACCCAACCACATCGGTCGTCGCCGGCCGAGCGCGGGTGCGGCACTCGTTCACACGCACACTGCCGCCGCCTACCGGCCGGTGCTGATCGGGAGGGTTCCACCTGACGACCTGGGCCGTGATCACGATCCACTTCCTGCCGCACGTGATCTGCCTGGCGGCCTTCCTGCCGCTGGAACGGCTACGCCGCCGGACGCCTGATTCCGCAGGCGGGGGTTCCGCCGGGCAGCCGCTCGCGGTTGTCGGCGACGAGACGGTAGAGGCCGTGGGCTAGCCACCGGAACGGGGGCGTCCGCAGGATCCAGCCCAGGGGGCTCCACGGCGGCCCGGCGTCGATGAGCAGCTTGGCGACCGCCTGCGCCCCGCCGTACACCCTGGTAGCCCCATCGTCGCTCTCGACCCAGAGGAGCTCGTACCGGGCCCGCTCGGCCGTCGTGCCCAGCGCGGCCAGGTCGGCGAACTGCCATGGGGTGATCCGCGCACCGGTCCGCATCCGGCGCTCGGCGAAGCTCACACATGTCGTACAGAACCCGCAGTCGCCGTCGAAAACCAGGGTTTTCATGACCCGAACCTAGCGCGGCCGGCGACGCGGCGCGGAGGTGAAGGTCCAGCCATGTCCAAGCCGTTCGCAAGACGATCGCTGAACGATGACGGCGACCGGCCTTCCTGCGAAAAGGGGATGGAAATGAGCATTACGAGAACCGAACTCGGCGATCTGTCCGCCGTGGGCACCGAACTCGACGAGAGCGCGCTGCTCGGCATTCACGGCGGCCAGCGGGTCGAGGTCAGCATGGGGACCTACATCGACCCGCCGGGTGTCTGCTGCGCCGACTGACGAAACCGGCCGCATCACGCGGGGACGCCGTTCCTGCGTCCCCGTTTCGTCATTCGGGTGCACGGCTCCATTGGGATGGGGACGCTTTACCGCGCACATGCCCTTTGCGCGCCATCGGAGCCACCACGGCGTCCAGGCTGGACACCCCGGGCTACGGCACCGGCGCCTGCGTGCCGCAACCGAGCCGGCCCTACCTGACCTCGCCACCTGGGGAGCCCAGGGTCGGAGGTGAGCCGCCATGACCACCCCCGCCCAGTCGCTGGGAAAGCTGGTGGGCGCGCCCCGCGCCGCCGAGTGGCGTGGGGCGGTACCGCGCGAGGCATGCGGGGCGGTACGGCGCGGCGCGGGCGGCGCTTGGCGGCGCTTGGCGGGACGGAGGGCGTTCTCCAACCGGTTGCAAGCGAGATCCAAGCGGGGCCTCGCAGGGTGAGGGGACAGCTCACCCACACAGGCCGCACACAGGCCGCACAGGGGGAAACCCGTGTCCGCACCGCACGTTCTCGTCCTGACCGGCGACGGAGACTCGCACGCCGAGCGGGTCGGCGATCTGCTCACCGCGCGCGGCGCCCGCGTCACGGTGTTCGACCATCGGCACTATCCGGCGAAGGCGCACGTCGAGCTGGCGTACACCCGTGGGGAGCCCGTCCGCCGCGTGCTCCGCACCGAGACCGACGTGGTCGACCTCGGCTCGCTGACCGCCCTCTGGTGGCGCCGTCCGCTTCCCCCCGCCGCGCACCCGGAGCTGACCGACCCCGCGGTCGCGGAGCACGCCGCGCGGGAGAGCCAGGCCCTGATCTCGGACCTGTGGGAACATCTGCCGTGCCGCAAGGTGCCCGCGGCGGAGTCCGTGTTCCGGCGGGCCGGGCGCAAGTCGTCGCAGCTGCTCCTGGCGGCCGAGCTCGGCTTCACGATCCCGGAGACGCTGATCGCGACGCGGGCCGAGGCGCTGTGGGACTTCCACGACCGCCACGACGGCCGGATCGTCACCAAGCCGTTCGGCGCGCCGTGGGTCGAGAACCTCCAGGGCGGGGACACGATCTCCCGGTTCTGCGAGCCGGTCTCGCCCCGCGATGTGGCCTACGCGGACGCCCTGCGGTTCTGCCCGGTCATCGTGCAGGAGTACGTCCCCAAGCGGGTGGAGCTGCGCGTCACCGTCGTCGGCCGGCGGGTCTTCGCCGCCGAGATCCACTCGCAGGCGTCCAACCGGTCGCGCCTGGACTGGCGGCGGTACAACACGGACGTCACACCGCACCGGGTGCACCCGCTTCCCTGCGACGTCACCCGGCGGTGCCTCGCCATGGCGGACCGCCTCGGCCTGCTGTACGGCGCCTTCGACCTGATCCTCACTCCAGAAGGCGAGTACGTCTTCCTTGAGGTCAACCCCAACGGCCAGTGGCTGTGGATCGAGGAGCTGACCGGCCTGCCGATCAGCCAGGCGATCTGCGACCTCCTCCTGGAAGGACCCTGATCATGACGAGCGTGACGGAAGCGGCCGCCGGCGCCGCGACGGACGGCGTCCTCGGCGACGCGCTGAGCTGGCTGCGCGAGCTGGACGGAACCACGCCGGACGAGGCGCGTAAGCGGCTCGACGGGCTGCGCGCGGCTCATCCCGGGGTCGGCATGCGGCTGGTGTGGCAGCGCGAGGCCGCCACCGGCGACTACCACTACGACCTGCTCTTCCCCTCCCCCGGTGGCACCGTCTCGCTGGCCTTCGCCCCGGACCGCGCGATCCCCTGGCCGCTGCGCGGCAGTCAGCGGTCGGGGGAGCAGCTCGTCCTCCGGGTCAACGGCGCGGACGTGCTCATCGAACGGGCCGTCTCCCTGCTGGACGCGCTGTGGGACGCCGGGCTGGCGGTCCGCCTGGTCAACGCCTGCCTGGTGGAGGAGGCCGTCGCCGCCGCGCGGGTCGATCCGACCGGATCTCTGACCGGCTCTCTGACCGACGAGGAACTGCAGCGCGCGATGGACGCCTTCCGCCGGGCCCGCGGCCTGCTAACCACACGGGCGACCCAGGCGTGGATGGCCGAGCGGGGGCTCGGCCACGCCCGGCTGGAGGAGCTCGTGGCCGCCGAGGCGGCGGTGGCGTCGCTGCGGGGCCGTGTGACGGCCGGCCGGGCCGAGAGCTACTTCGCCGAGCACCGTGACGCCTTCGACCGCCTCCGGGTCGTACGGCTCCGCTACGCCGACGCCGCCGAGGCCGGGAACGCGGCCGCCCGCCTCCGCGACGGCGAGGACGCGATCGCCCTGGCCGCGGAGGCCATGCTGGGCGGCCTGGCGACCTGCCGGATGGAGGGCAACCACAGGGAGGACCTCGTCACCCTCCACGGCGAGCAGGCCGGGGAGGCACGGGCGGGGGCGGTCCTCGGGCCGCACAGGCTGGACGACGGAGGCTCCGCCGTGACCTGTGTGCTGGCCGTGGAGCCCGCGGCATTGGACGAGATCACCAGGAAGGTCGTCGAGCAGCGCCTCTTCGACTCCTGGCTTCGGGACCGGCGCCGGGAGGCCCACGTGGAGTGGTTCTGGGGCAGCACGGCACGCACGGACGAGCTCACGGCCCGGCTCAAGGCCTGACGACTCCCCGACCGGCCGGCACCGGCTGCCACCGGTCGCCGGGCGTTACCCGATCTTTGCCCGCCGGAGGGGAGAAGGGACCCGAGGGCGGACATCTACGGGTCGTGACCGCGACCATCGACCACGGGTCGCCCGTCCCCGTGCATCAGCAGCTCGCGAGCATCCTTCGCGAGCGGATACTGCGCGGCCAGATCGAGCCCGACCAGCCCATCCCGTCGGAGTCCGACCTCCAGGAGCGGTACGGCCTGCCGCGCCAGGCCGTACGCCGCGCGGTGCAGGTGCTCCGCGACGAGGGGCTCGTCTACACCATCGCCCACCGGGGCAGCTACGTGTCGTCCCGCGCCGAGGAGACCGGCGGCGGCTGAGCGCCCCCCCAACCCCCTTGGCCGTGATCATGCACAGGATCCCGGCCGTGCCCATCACCTGCGCCTCCCTGGCCCGTGATCATGCAGAGGTTCCCCAGGCATGACGCCGACCGGCGAAGACCCGATCCGTGATCATGCACGGATGCACGCTCGCCGGGTTCCTGAACGGCGTCGCCGTTGGGCCGGCCTTTGCCCGCGGCTCGATAACGTGCGTCGTACGAGACGAGAGAGGACGATGACGTGAGGCTCTCGGGCGCGCGGGTGCTGATCACCGGGGCCTCGTCCGGCATCGGGGCCGCGACCGCCCGCGCCATGGCGGCGAGACGTGCCCAACTGGTGCTGTCGGGTCGCGACGAGCGGAGGCTCCGGGCCGTCGCCGGCGAGACCGGCGGCCGGGCCGTCCCCGCCGACGTCACCACTGACGCCGCCGGGCTCGCCGAGCGCGCCGGGTCCGTGGACGTCCTCGTGAGCAACGCCGGAGAGGGCTGGGCCGGGCCGCTCACCGCGATGCCGGACGACGCCGTCGGACGCCTGATCGCCGTGAACCTGACCGCGCCCATCACGCTCGCCAAGCTGCTCCTGCCCGCCATGATGGAGCGCGGACGAGGCCATGTGGTCTTCGTCGCCTCGATCGCGGGCGCCGTGGGCGTGCCCGGTGAGGCGGTGTACTCGGCCACCAAGGCGGGGCTCGTCGTCTTCGCCGAAAGCCTCCGCCAGGAGGTCGCCGGGCCCGTGCCCGGCATAGGGGTGTCCGTCGTGCTGCCCGGCGTCGTGGACACGCCGTTCTTCGCCCGGCGCGGCGCTCCGTACGCCCTCCGTTGGCCCGCTCCGATCCCGCCCGAGCGTGTGGCCAGAGTGATCACCCGGACGGTGGAGCGCGATCGCGCGGAGGCGTTCGTGCCGGGCTGGCTGCGACTGCCCGCCCGTCTGAGAGGCGTCGCGCCCGCCCCCTTCAGGGTCCTCGCCGCGCTCAGCGGCCGCGCATCGCGCGGAGCGACTCCCTGAGCGACCCGAGAGTGGCGAAGACGGCGGTGGGCTCGTACCCGCAATGCGCCATGCAGTTGGCGCACCGGGGGTCACGGCCCCTGCCGTAGGAGCTCCAATCCGTGGTCTCGATCAGCTCCCGGTAGGTCGCGGCGTAGCCGTCCGCCATCAGGTAGCAGGGCCGCTGCCAGCCGAAGACCGAATACGACGGGATGGCCCACGCGGTGCACGGGAAGTCGACCTTCCCTTCCAGGAAGTCGAGGAACAGCGGCGAGTGGTTGAACCGCCATCGCCTGCGGTTGCCCCCGGCGAAGGCCTCGCGGAACAGCTCCCGGGTCTCCCGCACCCCGAGGAAGCAGTCCTGGTCCGGCGCCTTGTCATAGGCGTATCCGGGGGAGATCATCATCTCGTCCACGCGCAGGTCGTCGTTGAGGTAGTCGAGCACCTCGACCACGGTCCGCGCGCTGTCGGTGTTGAAGAACGTGGTGTTCGTGGTGATCCGGAAGCCGCGGCGCCGGCACTCCCGCACCGCCGCGACGGCCTCGTCGAACACGCCCTCCTTGCACACCGAGGCGTCGTGACGCTCGCGTAACCCGTCGATGTGGACGGTCCAGGCGAAGTACGGCGAGGGCGTGAACTGGTCGATCCTCCTGGGGATGAGCAGCGCGTTGGTGCACAGGAAGACGTATCTCTTCCGCGCGACCAGTTCCCGGACCATCTCGCCGATCTGGGGATGCATGAGCGGTTCGCCGCCCGCGATCGACACCATGGGCGCCCCGCACTCCTCCACCGCGGCGACGGCCCGCTCGACGGACATCCGCTGTTTCAGCACGTCGGCGGGGTGCTGGATCTTGCCGCATCCCGCGCACTTCAGGTTGCAGGCGAACAGCGGCTCCAGCTCCACCAGCAGCGGGAACTTCGCGCGACGGCGGAGTCTCTGGCGGAGGATGTACCCGCTGACGCGCAGGCTCTGCCGGATCGGCATCGGCATCAGGACCCGACCTCCTTCGGTAACGCGAAGTGGCGTGCCAGGACCCAGCTCACCCGGCGGAGGGCACGGCAGGCGGCCGGACCTCGCCGCAGGGTGGCCGCACTGAGCAGGGGAAAGGCCGGGGTATCGACGATCACACGCACGACGGCGAACGGCAGGCCGCCCGCCGCGAGCGCGAGGGGGCCGCTCTCCATGTCGACCGCTCGCGCTCCCCGCCCGGCGAGACGGCCGCGTTCCCCGCCCGTCACGATGTGATCGCAGGTGGCCAGCGGCCCCATCTGGACCGCCAGCCCCGCATTCGCCAGGTCTCGGGCCAGGAGCCCGGCCGACGGGCAGGGCACCGCTGCGCCGCCGAAGCGGATCTCGCTCGCCACCAGGACGTCTCCCGGGCGGAGACCGTCGTCGGCGGCGCCTCCGAAGCCGGTCACGGCCAGCGCGCCGAAGCCGGGCAGCCGCCCGGCCGCGCGGACTGCCCGGGACGGCCCGAACCCGGTGCGGACGACCCGCACATCGGATGGGCCCGGAAGGCCGGCGCGGACGGCGAGCGCCTCGATCCGCAGCGCGGCGCAGATGACCAGGCCCCTCTCGGCAACCCCGCCGTTCGCGGAGGCCGCAGCGGTCTGGTGGGTCAGGGCCCGGTCAGGCCCGGGCGTCGCCCCGTACGGCGGCGCAGGTGCCGGCGCAGGCGTCGCCCCGCACGGCAGCGCGGGAAGCTGTGCAGGCGTCGTCCCGTACGGCGGCGCAGGTGACAGCGCAGGCGTCGCCCCGTACGGCAGCGCGGGAAGCTGTGCAGGCGTCGTCCCGTACGGCGGCGCAGGTGACAGCGCAGGTGCCGGCGCGGGCGTCATGGCGGCCCCTCCGGGGCTCCGGCCTCTCCCCCTCCGTCGTGGAGGCCGAGGTAGCGGCCGAGGGCGCTGATCGGGAAGACGAGCCGGTAGAGGTGGTAGTTGATGTAGAAGTCGCCGGGGAATCCGGTCCCGGTGAAGTGAGGCTCGTCCCAGGTGCCGTCAGGACGCTGGCGGCGGATGAGCCAGTCGACGCCCCTCTCGACCGCCGGGGTCCGCTCCCCCGCCGCGAGCAGCGCCATGAGCGCCCACGCGGTCTGGGACGGCGTGGACTCGCCGCGCCCGATCCAGGCGGGATCGTCATAGGAGCGCATGTCCTCTCCCCAGCCGCCGTCGCCGTTCTGGTGGGCCTCCAGCCAGGTGACGGCGCGCCGTACGCACGTGGCGTCCGGGCGCACGCCCGCCGCGATGAGGGCGGGGAGCACAGCTCCGGTGCCGTACACGTGGTTCGCGCCCCAGCGGCCGAACCACGATCCACCCGGTTCCTGTGCCTTGAGCAGCCAGACGACGGCCCGCCGTACGACGCCGGAACCGGCGTGTCCCTCGGCGGCCAGCGCCTCGACGACATGGGCCGTCACATCGGCGGACGGCGGGTCGATGACGGCGCCGAAGTCGCAGAACGGCAGGCGGGTGCACAGTTCACGAGTGTTGTCGGCGTCGAAGGCCGCGAAGCCGCCGTCTTTGGAGGCCATTCCCGTCATCCAGCGCAGTGCGCGGCCGATGACCGGCCGCACGCCCGGATGGTCCACCCGTCGCAGGGCGAGGATCGTCTCCGCGGTGTCGTCGACGTCCGGGTACCAGTCGTTGTCGAACTCGAACGCCCAGCCGCCCGGCGGCAGCGACGGCCGCCGCACGGTCCAGTCGCCCGGGCCCCTGATCTCCTGGCATGCCAGCCACGCGGCGGCCTTGGCCAGGGCGGCGTGGCCGCCGGGGAGGCCCCCGTCGAGCAGGGCGTTCATCGCGAGGGCGGTGTCCCACACCGGTGACTGGCAGGCCTCCAGCCTGCGGCCCCTCTCGTCCCGGATGGTGAACCGGTCGAGCCCCTCGACGCCCCGCCGCATCACGGGATGGGCGATGTCGTAGCCGCACAGGTTGAGGGCGATGAGGGAGTACACCCACGGGGGCTGGATGCCGCCCCAGCAGCCGTCGAGCTCCTGCCTGGCCACGATCCACTCGGCGGCCCGTCTCATGGCGGCGCGCCGCAGGCTCCTGATCGGCCGTCGCTCGTATCCGTGCAGCGCGCGGTCGAGAGCGGCGAAGACCGTGTCCCAGCCCGGCACGGCGTTCCCGCTCGGCGCCGCGTCCCGGCCCGGCCGTCGGCGGGTCTGCGAGGCACGTCCGGTGCGCAGCTCGGCGAGGCCGAACGGCAGCGGGCGGACCGGCCGCCGCGCGCTCACGATGGTGAGCGGCACGATCGTCTGCCTGGCCCAGCAGGCCCAGTCGTAGACGTTCAGCGGGAACCACGACGGCAGGAAGATCAGCTCGGGCGGGAGGACCGGCAACCTCTCCCAGGGCCACTGCCCGAACATCGCCAGCCAGATGCGGGTGAACACGCGAGCGCCCTCGATGCCGCCTGCCTGCCGTACGAAATCGGCCGCGGCGCGCATGTGCGGGGCGGAGGGGAGGTCACCGGCAAGCCGCAGCGCGGCGTACGCCTCGACCGTGGTGGAGAGGTCGCCCGGCCCGCCGTGGAAGTTGGCCCAGGTCCCGTCGTCCCGCTGCTCCGAGCGGATCCAGCGGGCCGCCTCGGCGGTGTCCTCAGGCGTGCGGATGCCGAGGAACTCGCGGAGCAGCAGGTCCTCGGCGTCCATGGTCACGTTCGTCTGCAGCTCGCCCTTCCACCACCCTTCGGGCGACTGGAGGCCCAGCAGGTGGTCGCGGGCCGCGTCCAGGGCGAGCCGTACGCCGGAGGCGGGCGGGGCGGCGCGGAGCGTGGTCATGACGGCGACCCGTTGACGTGTCCGAGGCCCAGGTGGCGCCTGACCAGCCGGGCCGCGTGGAGCCCGCTGCGGACGGCCCCCTCCATCGTGTCCGGCCAGCCGGTGTCGGTCCACGCGCCGGCCAGGCACAGCCCCGGCCAGCGAGTCGCCGCCGCCGGGCGGAGGGCGCCGCTGCCGGGCGCCTGGCGGAACGTCGCCCGCCGCTCCCTCGTGACGAAGAAGTCGGTGACGCGCGCCCGGCTCGCCTCGGGGAAGAGCCGCTCCAGTGCGGGGACGAACTCGGCCCGCACCCGCGAGACCGACGTGTCGATCCACTGGTGCGCGGCGGACACCGACACGGTGAGGTACTGTCCCTCGTCCAGGCCGCCGGCAGCCGTCTTGTCGAAGACCCACTGCACCGGTGAGCCGACGACGGCGGCGAACGGCAGGCGGGTGACCGGCCGGTCGTAGACGACGTGCACGTTGACGATCGGGCTGGCGTCGAGGCCGCTCCATCGTGCCCGGTCGGGGGCGGCCTGCTCGGGGACGAGTTTCGCGGCCTGCTCGTGGGGCGTCGCCATGATGACGGCGGACGCCTCGATCCTGGTGCCCTTCACGACGATCGCGGGCCCCGGCTCGACCGCCTCGACCCTCGCCGACAGCCGCACCCTGCCGCCGCTCTTGACGATGGCTGCCTCCGCCGCCGTGCTGTGGAGCTCGCCCAGCGGCACGAACGGAACGCCGATGTCGGCGGCGTCCGCCCGGCCCAGCAGGGCCGTCTGAAAGACCATCGCCGCCGGTCCGAGGGCCGCCTCGTCGGCTCCCACGTTGAGGGCCGCCACCGCGAACAGCTCCCAGAGTGCCTGCCTGGCGGCGGCACGCTGGCCGTGGGCGGCGAGCCAGCTGCCCAGATCGATCTGGTCGAGGGCCGGGTCCGCGGGGTCGAGCCTGCGCAGCGCGAGGGAACCGCGCACCGCCCGAGCCCGGTCCGCCGGGCGGAGCAGGGAGTACGTCGCGAGCGCCGGAAGGAGGTGGAGCGGCCCCGGCAACGCGGCGCGGCGCAGACGGCCGGTCCGCCCGTCGGGCGTGAGGACGGGCACGTCGAACCGGTCCTGGAGACGCACCCGCCGGGAGCCGTCCAGGCGGTCGAGCAGCCCCCGATAGGCCGTGCAGCAGCGGAGGAAGACGTGCTGGCCGTTGTCGACCGCGAGCCCGTCCCGCCGGAAGGAGTGGGCCGCGCCACCGAGCCGGGGACGAGCCTCGTAGACCGTAACGGGGCACCCGGCCTCCCCCAGCGCCAACGCGGCGGCGATGCCCGCGAGGCCGCCGCCGACGATCGCGACCGGTGCCGCCGGGGCGCTCATCGGCCGGCTCCCGCGACGGCCCGCGCGGCGATCATGGCCTTCTGCCACGAGGGGACCGACAGGCGCGCGGTCAGCACGTCGGCCGGGTCCGCGGCGATCCGGGCGAGAAGGCGCTGGTAGATGCCGGCCATCACCCCGGCGCAGGCGGCGCTGCGCCGGTCGAGCAGGGGCAGCAGGCGCGTGCCGGTCGTGTACCAGCCGAGCGCCCGGTCGGCCTCGAACCGGATCAGCTGGGCCAGCCGCTCCGGTGGGTCGGCGAACCGGCCCGAGGAGTCCAGGTCGAGAGTGCATCCGAACCGTTCGAGGTCCTCGGCGGGCAGGTAGGTCCGGCCGGCGAGGCGATCCTCGTACAGGTCCCGGAGGATGTTGGTGAGCTGGAGCGCCACCCCGAGGGCGTCCGCCAGCCGCGCGGCCTCGCTCTGTCCCTCTGCCGGGCCGTCCGTCCCGGCGCGGCGGGTGGAGGCGCCGTTGATCCGGGTGCCGTTGACTCGTATGACATTGGAGCCATCGCCCACGGAGCGGATGATCCTGACGGCGGTGTCCTGGACAACGGGGTCCTGGATAACGGCGTCCCGAATGTCGGCGTCCCCGCGACGGCCGGTCCCTGTGTTCGGGGTGCTCGTGTTCGGGGTCCTCGTGTTCGCGGTCCTCGTGTTCGCGGTCCTCGTGTTCGGGGTGCTGTTGTCCCAGGTGGTCGTGTTCCCAGTGTTCGTGTCCCGCGCGCCTGTGTCCCGGGTGCTCGGGTCCCGGGTTCCGAAGACGCCCAGGGAGAGCCGCCCGATCGATCCGGCGACGCGGCGGCAGTAGGTCAGCAGGTCGTCGAATCGCTCGTAGGCGGCCCCGTTCACGTCCGCCTCACAGCCGTCGATCAGGTCCTCGAACGCCGCGAGCGGGATCGGGTAACGGCAGGCCGCGTCGTGCAGCGCGACCAGCACCGGGTCGCCCGAATCGGGCGGGAGGTCGCGGAGCGCCGCCCGCGCCTTCTTCAGCGAGGACAGCCGCTCGTCCGCCGGGCCGTCACTGTCGCCGATGTCGTCGATCCGCCGGGCGAACGCGTAGACCGCGCTCAGCGCACGCCGTTTGGGCCCCGGGAGCAGCCGGATCCCGTAGGAGAAGTTCCGCGCCCGCAGTCGGACGACCTGTTCGCAGTGCCGGTAGGCATCGGACGCGGTCACAGGTTCACCTCTGTCTCGCGAGCACGCGCAGCCACGCGCTCAGCAGTCCTGTACGGCGGGGCCGCACCGCCCGTCCGAGGACGTCGTAGCCCTCGCGTTCCAGCGCGGCGACGGTGGCGAGGCCCCCCGCGACGTAACCCGCCACGGCGATGCGGGGAAACCCGGTCAGCGACGCCACGAGCGGCCCGCCCTCGTGGAGCAGCCGCCGGGCGCGCGTGACCTGAACCGCGACGACCCGGCGCACGCGGGCAGGCGTGGAACCGCCCATCGCCCCGCCCCCCAAGACACTCTCAGCGCCGCCTGCCAGCCCAGCCGCCAAGCCACCCGCAGCGCCCCCCGCCGACCCGCCGGCCAAGCCATCCGGAGCGCCGCCCATTGGCGCGGCCGCCAAGACACCCGTGCCCGCAGTGCGGCCCGCGGCTCCGCCCGCCAGGTCGCGCTCAGCGCAACCGAAGTGACGGAGGTCCTCACCGGGGAGGTAGACACGGCCGCGGGCGTAGTCCTCGCCGACGTCCTGGCAGTGTTCGAGGATCTGGAGCGCCGAGCAGACCCGGTCCGACAAGGCCAGCCGCATGGGAGACGCCGCGCCGAATATGTGCAGGACGATGTGCCCGACGGGATTGGCGGACAGGTCGCAGTAGGCCAGCAGGTCGGCGAAGGTGCCGTATCGGGTCACCGTCTGGTCGTGCCGGTTGGCCTTGACCAGTCGATGGAACGGCTCAGCCGGCACGGAGCAGGCCCCGACGGTCGGGGCGAGCACGCGGGTGACCGGCAGGCGCGGAACGCGCCCGGTGTAGAGGCGGTCCAGGTCGGCCTCGACGGTGTCGAGCAGGTGGGGCCGTTCCGCGGGCGCGGCCTCGTCGCCGATGTCGTCGACGAACCGGGCGAAGCCGTACACCGCGAGGAGGTGGCGACGGTGCTCACGCGGCAGCAGCCGCGACGCCACCGGGAAGTTCTCCCGGCGTGCCGTGAGCGCGACGTTGCGGACGTCGCCTCCCCCCGAAGACATGCATTCAGGGTCTCCGCCGCGAGAGACCGCAAAACACCACACCACGCCCATGGGCTTTTACGCGGGTGACTCCGCGCAAGGGCTATCTCGCGCGACTGGTCGCCCTCTCCGGGACATGACCAGAGGGTTCTCCCCGTCACGCGGCGCAAACGCGGACGTGCCTTTCTCCTCCGTTTGCGGAGCGGGCCAGGAGTAAAGCCTGCCGCCCTCAAGCGCGCCCCCTCCCAGGCACGCGCGCGGCTGACCTCGGGAAGGAAACGGGGTACGGCGGCCTGAGAAGCCACCCAGAGACGCGGTCAAGCGAGGTAGCCGTGATCAGACAGTGGCCCGACCCGCAGCCCGGCGGAGCGGCAGCGATCCACCAGCTCCCCGAGGGCTCCGAGCGCCGACCGCCACGCGCCGGGAGCGGAGGTGTGGTCAGAGTCATGCAGCAGGATGGTGGCCCCGCCGCGCAGGCCGGGTCCGAGGGTCGCCAGCACGGAGGCGGGGGTGGCCGAGCGCGTCCAGTCCTTGGCCCAGGCCGTCCAGAGGACGGGTCGCAGCTCCCAGCGGCGGGCCGCGACCAGGGTTTCGGCGCTGAGGACGCCGTAGGGCGGCCGGTACCACACCGGGCGGACGCCGGTGACGGCGGTGACGAGGCCGGCGGCCCGGCCCATCTCGGCCGTCACCCGGCCCGGGCGGGTGAGGAGCGCGTTGTCGTGCCGCCAGCCGTGGACCGCCATCTCGTGACCCTCCTCGGCGATGCGGCGGCCGAGGGCGGGGCTGCGTTCGAGCATCTCGCCCAGGACGAAGAACGTGGCCCGGCAGCGCAGCCGCGCCAGCTCGTCGAGGAACCAGGGGGTCGACTCGGGGCCGGGCCCGTCGTCGAAGGTCAGCGCGACATGGTCCCGGGCTCCCACACCGGCGAGACCGGGCAGCCCGCGCCGTACGGCGGGCAGCCAGGTGGCGGCGGGGCCGGCGTGCAGCAGCGCCATGCCGGCGATCCCGAGCGCGAGGCGATTCATCACCTTCAAGTGTCCGGGACGCGGCCGGCGACACCGGCGCGGGGTGGGGTGCTCATCCTGACCGCGAGCATGGGGGCCGGGCACGACGGCGTCGCGGTGGAGCTGGCCAGGCGGCTCGCCGAAGGCGGCGTCCAGGTGGAGGTCGCCGACGTGCTGGAGTTGCTGCCGATGCGGCTCGGGCCCGCGCTGCGCCGCTGGTACGGGTGGATGATGCGCTCCGCGCCCTGGCTCTACGCCCTGATCTACCGCGTCTTCTTCACAACCGGCCCGCCGGACGGCCGGCCCGGCCCGGCGTCGCCGCTGACGGTGCTGGCGGCGAACCGGCTGCGGCGGCTGGTGCGCCGCCGCCCGCCCGCCGAGGTCGTCTCGACCTTTCACCTGGCCGCGCAGGCTGCGGGGCACCTGCGGGGGCGTGGGAGGCTCCCCGTCCCCAGCACGGTCCTCGTGACCGACTTCGCCGTCCACGGGCTCTGGCTGCATCGGGGCAATGACAGGTACCTGTGCGCCGTCCCCGCCTCGGCGCTCGCCGTGACCGCCGCGACCGGCCGCCCGGCCCATCTCCACGCGCCCGTCGTACGCCCCGAGTTCCGTACGGCACGTGCTGATCGAGAACGGGCTGATCGAGAACGGGCCGAACCAGAACGGGCCGAACCAGAACGGGCCGATCCTCAACGGATCATGCCACGGATCGGCGCGGATCCAGGCGACCGGCTGGTGCTGGTCTCGGCGGGCTCCTGGGGGGTGGGAGACGTCGAGAAGACCGCGCGGGTCGTGGCGGGCTCGGGGCGGTACGTGCCCGTCGTGCTCTGCGGGCACAACGACGCCCTGCGCCACCGGCTCCAAAGGTCCGGGAATGGCATCGCCCTCGGCTGGCGGGACGACGTGCCGGAGCTGCTGGCGTCGGCGTACGCGTTGGTGGACAACGCGGCGGGGCTGACCTGCAGGGAGGCGTTCGCGGCGGGCGTGCCCGTCGTGTCCTACCGCCCGATCCCGGGGCATGGCCGGGACGGCGCCCGCGCGATGGCCGCGGCGGGGCTGAGCGACTACGCCATGAGCGCGGCGGAGCTGCTCGCCGCCCTCGATCGGCTCGACGGGACCCCCGAGCGCGACCGGCGGGTCGCCCGGGGATCGGCGCTGTTCAGCTCTGCCTCCGCCGAGTCTCTTCTCGGCTGCCGCTCTGAATGACCCGTTGGGCCCGCACCAGGTCGGCGGTCGACCGCGACAGCAGGACGCTGCCGTAGAGGATCAGGCCGATCCCGGCGGCTTCAGGCACGACCCACGGACCCGACCGGACGTCCTCGCCGAACAGTGCCACGCCGAACAGGATGCTGGCCACGGGGTCGGTCACGGTCAGCGCGGGCTGGACGGCCACCAGCGTTCCGCTCTGGAAGGCGTTCTGCAGCAGGAAGACGCTGCACAGGCCGGCGGCCACCATGGAGTAGAAGAGCCAGGAGGTCAGCACGGCGGGCGGGTCCTCGGTCAGGATGCGGATGGTCTCCTTCATGAGCGCCGCGGTGAAGGCGAACGCGAGCGCCGCCGCCACGCCCAGTAGCGCCGCCCGCGGCTCGCCCCAGCTGAGCCTCGCGGTCGCGACCAGGACCCCGACGAGCCCCGCAGTCACGACGGCGGCCAGCCACCATACGTACGTCTCGGGGACGTCGTGCCCCTCGGCCGGGCCGGCCGCGATCAGGAACATCGCGAGCCCGAAGGTGAGGAGGCCGACGGCCAGCCACGTCACCGGCCGGACCGGGAACCGGAACGTCCACGCCGCGAGGACCAACGCGATGGGCAGCTCGGTGATGAGCAGCGGCTGCACCAGGGAGAGCCCGCCGAAGCCCAGCGCGGCCGCCTGGAAGACGAAGCCGCCGGTCAGGGCGAGAATGCCGCCCAGCCACGACGGACGCCTCATCAGGTCCAGGATCAGGGCCAGCCGGAACGCCTCGCTCGCCGGCGCGGTGCGGGCGGCCCGGCGCTGGAGCACGGAGGCGACGGCGTTGCAGGCCGCGGCCAGCAGCGCGAGTGGCACGGCGATCATGATGCTCGACTTCCGGGCGGCTTCCCCCATACCGACCACGCGTCACACCGCGGCGCGGAAGCGGTTTTCCCTCATTCGTCCCCGCATCCTAGCCGGTCAACCCGGCGCGCCAGGCCGCCGGGTCGCGCCGCGCACGAGGCGACCGGCGTCGAGAGCCGAGCTAGGCATGGACGGGAGCGGCGGGGCCGGGAGCTATACGGGGACGAAGACCCAGGACGGGGACTCCTCGCCCGGCTCGTACGGCGAGTCCAGCCGCTTGCCGACCACTCCGGGGAGGCCCTGCTCCTTCGCCGCCCGCCGTACGGCCTGGGCCTGTCCCGGCCAGCTCGGGGCGGTCTGCCAGCGCGGGCCGCCGATCGCCAGCTCGTCCAGCGTGGCCCGGCGACGCTCGTACGGCTCGGTCAGCAGTACCCTGCCGTCGTCGTAGACCGCGTCGTAGCAGACGTAGACCGGCGTTCCGCCCAGAGTGACGATCTCTCCGTCGAGGACCACGGCCCGGCTCCCGAACGATGGGGCCATCGCCCGCAGCCAGCCGTTCTTCCCGGTGATGTCCGCCCCGTCGGCGGAGCGCAGGGTGAGCCTGCCGCCCTCGATGTACGCCAGGGCGCGTGATCCTCCCCAGGCGAACTCCCAGGCGTACCGGTCGACGTCACGAGGGACCTTGGCCCTGGTCACGGGCGTCATCGGAGCGAGCGACGCGGGGGCGGGCTCCCACGAGCCGTCCGGCGGGTCCATCCGGTGGATCATCCAGTTCCGGCCGCGCGTCTGGAACAGCACGTATCGCCCCGAGGCGCGGGAGCCGTGGAGCACGACCTTGACCTCGCGGTCGCTCCACTTCTCGGTCTCGTAGTTCCCGCGGTCCCAGATCGTCATGGTGCCCCCGCCGTACTCTCCCTGTGGGATCTCGCCCTCGAACCGGGCGTACTCGATGGGGTGGTCCTCGGTGTGCACGGCGAGGTGGTTGGTGCCGGGGTCCGGGGGCAGCCCCTTCGGAATCGCCCAGGAGACGAGCACGCCGTCGCGCTCCAGCCGCAGGTCCCAGTGGAGAGACCGCGCGTGGTGCTCCTGGATCACGAACGTGTCGTCGTCGCCGTGTGGCAGCGGCCCCTCTTCGGGGATCGGCTCACGCGTGCGCCGGGGGTCGCGCTTTCCTCGGTAAGGCTCCAGTTTGTCCGCCACGCCGATGGTCCTACCCGCGTGGCGGCGGAGAGATCAGGCCCGCTTGGCGATCGCGGTGATCAACGGCTGGACCAGGCGGGCGGCCAGCGGGCCGAAGGCCGCGAGGATGAGAACGTACGCCGCCGCGACCGGCCCCAGATCGGGATGGGCTCCGGCGGTCACGGCGAGGCCCGCGATGACGATGTTGAACTCGCCGCGCGGGATCAGCGCCATGCCGGCACGCACCCGCCCCGCCCGCGCGATGCCCGCCCTCCGGGCGGCGTACGCCCCGGTGACCAGTTTGGTGACCATGCTGACCAGCGCGAGCAGCGCCGCCAGCCCGGCCACCGGACCGATCGTGGCCGGGTCGGTCTGCAGACCGAAGAAGACGAAGAACATGGCGGCGAACAGGTCCCGCATCGGGATCAGCAGCGCCTGAGCGTCCTCGGCCAGTTTTCCGGACAGGACGATGCCCACGAGGAACGCCCCCACGGCCGCCGACACGTGCAGTTGCTGCGCGACCCCGGCGACCAGCAGCGCGAGGCCGACCATCTTCAGCACGAGCACCTCGGGATTGGGTCTGGCCATGAACACCTGGATGAGCCTCCCGCCGCGGAGCGCGACCAGCAGCACCACGCTCACCGTGGCCAGCGCGATCCCCACCGTGAGCGCGCCGCCCAAGAAGCTCAGCCCCGCCAGCATGGCGGTCAGGATGGGCAGGTAGATCGCCATGGCGAGTTCCTCGAACACCAGCAGCGACAGCACGACCGGGGTCTCGCGGTTGCCGATCCACCCGAGGTCGGACAGGATTCTGGCGGTGATGCTGGAGGACGTGGCATAGGTCACCCCGGCCATGGCCACGGCGGCGACCGGGCCCCACCCCAGCAACAGGGCGCAGACCGCCCCGGGCGCGGCGTTGACCACCACGTCGACGATCCCCGCGCGGGAGTTGCCCTTCAGGCTGGTCACCAGCTCATCGGCGGTGTACTCCAGACCGAGGGGCAGCATCACGAGAATGACGCCCAACTGGGCGCCGACACTGACGAACTCCTTGCTGGTCGTCAGGGGCAGGATGCCTCCCGTGCCGAACGCGAGTCCGGCGATCAGGTAGAGCGGGATGGGCGAGACGCCGACGCGCAGGGCCAGCGCCCCCAGCACACCGAGACCCAGCAGAACCGCGCCGAACTCAAGAAAGAGAATCGCCGTCTGGTTCACCCGGCGACCTAACCGTTGGCGATGATGTCGGCGGCGGCCCCGGTGCCATCCGGGCTGCCCACGACGACCACGACGTCGCCTGCGGCCAGCGGGAAGCCGGGAGCGGGGCTCGCGAAGACCTGCCCGGCGCGGACGACCGCCACGATCGAGGCGCCCGTGCGGGTGCGCACCCGCGCCTCTCCCATCGCCCTCCCGGCGTACGGCGAGCCGGGCGCGATGGGCAGCTGGAGGCTGACCAGGCCCTCGACCTCCCGGTGGAGGTCGTTGAGACGCTGCACGATGCGGGGCGCGCCCAGCAGCTCGGCCAGCGCGTCGGCCTCCACGTCGTTCAGCTTGACGGTCTCGCAGGCGCGATCGGGGTCGCCGGGATCATAGATGACCAGGTCACGACCGCCCGCACGGTGGGAGACCACCCCGATCCGCCGCCCGTATCGCGTGCTGAACTCGTGCCGCAGCCCGATCCCCGGCAGCGCTGTCTGCTCGACCTCCACCTGTCCCCCAAAGTGCGCAGACCGCCAGTTATCGCCCTCACCGTACCAATTCGGGCATTCGTTGCGGTTTGCGCTAGAGGGAGATCTTCGCCCTTTCGATCACCTCCTCCGTCGTCAGCGGGCTCTTCGGGTGGTGGCTGAGGCACAGAGGAGCCTGCATCTTGCGGAACGCCGCGCCCTCGGCGGCCGCGTAGAACTGGCCGGTGCTCAGCTTCCCGATGTCGGCGATGGCGCTGCCCTTGGCCCGCGCCATCTCCTTGGCGGCCTCGATCTGGACCGGGACGTTCAGCAGGCCGAAGAACTGGGTGGCGGCGTTCCCCGGGATCCGGTTGTGCAGCCCCTTGGGCGCCTGGGTGGCGAAGACCAGGCCCAGGCCGTACTTCCGCGCCTGCGACGCCAGTGCCAGCGTGCTCTGCGTGCAGGCCGTCATCCCGCCGGACGGCGCGAACGTCTGCGCCTCGTCCATCACGAACAGGCCGCCCAGCGGCCGATCCCCGGCCGGGTGTCTCTTGATCCAGGCGAACAGCGCCATCTGCAGCTGGTTGACGAAGCTCTGCCGCTGGCTGTCCGACTGCAGGCCGACGAAGCTGATCACCGACACGCGGGCCCTCTTTCCCGCCGGAGGTGTCAGCAGCAGACCGGGGTCCACGGGGGTGCCGGCGCCGCCGAACAGCGGGTCGTTCACCATCGCGGCGGTGAGGAGCTGGGCCAGGTCGGCCGCGATCTTCTCGGCGTTGTCGAGCCTGCTGACGCCCTCCGGCAGCGACGACAGTAGCTCCACGAGACCCTTGAGGCCCGTCCCGCGCCTACGCCCGTAATGCCGTACGGCCTCCCGGAGCACCGCCAGCCCGAGGTGGGCCTTGTGCGTGTTCGCCAGCAGCTTCACGCGGGGCGCGATGGACGCCACGGCCGCGTCCACCGCCTCGCCGAACTCGTCGGCGTCGTCCAGGACACTGCCGAAGTCGGGCAGCGGCTGAAAGCTGAGCGGGCGTCCTCCCTCACGCCGCGGCGTCCAGACCACCACGTCGGTGTTCGCGAAGTAGTCCTCGGCCTTCGCCGCGTCTTCCGCCGTCCACTGGGCGGGTGCCTCGGGCCACCTGTCCCCCAGGCGCGCCAGGTCGTTGTTCGGGTCGAGCACGATGGCCGACACGCCCTGCAGCGCGCACTCCTCGACCAGGCGGCGGATCAGCACTGTCTTGCCGGACCCCGACCCGGCGAAGATCGCCGTGTGCTTCCGCAGCGCCTCCAGCCCGACGCTCACCGTCGCGCCGTCCGTGATCGCCACGCCAACCGGAATGTACGGCCCGGCGCCAGGCGTGGCCACCACGGGAGGCGCGATCTCACCGCCTTCCCGGAGACCTCCGCCGGCCTCCGGCTTAGCCCGCTCGGCGGCGTTCTCACCGGTGCCCGGACTGCGCTCCGACCCCTGTCCGGCCGGAACGGCCAAAGCGTCGCCAAGGGCCTCAGAGAGCACCGTGACCTGGCGAACCGGCCTACGGTCGGCGAGCCAGGCGTGGAGGTGCGGGAGGTTCTCGGCCAGAAGGACCCGGAGCGCGGAGAGGACCTTGAGATCCCCTTCCGCGATTGGGAGTGTCCTGCCGCCGGCCCGCTCGAAGGCCGCGATGGTCTCCTGCGTCTTGGCTCCGGGCGACCACGGTGTCCTCCGCAGCAGGAACAACCGGCGCTTGGGGACCTCGGCGTTCAGCCCGGCCGCCACGGAAGCGCTGCGCACGCGGTGAAGGGCGGCGATGGCGTTGCCTGAGGCTATCGCGCGGAAGCTCCAGTGCTCCTCGTCCTCGGTGGCTTCGTCCAGGCTGCGCCGGAGCCGGGCGTGCAGGGGCGGCTTCGCGCTCGGCGGCGCGTCCTGCGTGAACGCCCGTCCCGCCTCGCCCTGCTCGGCGATCCAGGCGGTGAGACCGGCCGACAGCAACCCCGGCATCACCGCGTCCTCGGTCGCGGCGTCGATCGCCGCCGAGATGTCCGCCGCGTCCCTGAGCTGGGCGAACCGGGCGTCAAGGGCGGCCAGCTCATCCTCCCTGCCCACCGGTTCCACCCGAGAAGGATCATCCGGCTCCACCGATTCAGGAGTGATGAAGCTCGCCAACTCCGTGACCTCCCCGCTGAGGCGGCACGACCGGATATGGCTGTCAATCTTGATCAGAAGCTGTCGTGGGGTGAAACCCGGAGCGTCGTCGAGGGCGGACGGCTTCACCGGCCACGTCGGGTACGGCGGGCGGAAGCCGGCGGCCCGGAACTGCTCCCCCAGCCGTTTCTCGACGAGAGCACGACCCGTGTCGGCGTCGGGAATCGTCTTGAGATGGACGGGCTTCCGGAACCGATCCTGGACGGTGTCGGTGGCGTACTTCTCGATCAGCACCCATGTGGCCGGAATGCAGGACAGCACGGTCAGCGTCCGGCGCGTCATCTCCCGGAGCGCCATCAGGCCATGGGCCACCTGCTCGATTTCCAGCGCTTCCCGCCAGTCGATCTTCCCCTGGTCGTCGGTCAGGGTCGCCTTGGCGATGAGGGAATCGATCTGATCGACCGCGATGATGGACGGTCCAGTAAGGGCGAGGAGGCGGGACAGATCCCTGACGATCTCTTGCGGCGACTTCTGCCCCTGTCGTATGCCCCACTTCGCCCGCTCTCCCGGCTCCCCCTCGGGCTGAGATCCAAGGAAGCTGTCACCGATCGCCTGCACGTTGAGATCGGTGGATGCGCACAGGACCAGTGCCCTAGCGGTGTCCTGGCCTTCCCTGCCCACACGACGGTCGAAGTGCCATAACGCCTCGATGAAGGTGTCGAGGGCTTCCACGGACAGCGGCCCGTCCCCGATCACCTCCCGCCGGACCATGCGCGGCACTCCGACCATTTGCGACAGGCGGCGCAGGAACATCTTGAGCTGGCTTTCGCCGTCCAGTTCACGCGAGAGGCCGTCGAGAAGCGACACGACGACGCTCTCCCAGAAGGTCCTGGCGTCCAGCAGACTCACCAGGAAGAAGTAGCCGCCGTCCCCCTGGACCTTCTCGCGGACCCAACCCAGCAAGTGGGTTTTCCCCGTGCCTCGCTGCCCCTGGATGACGAGGCCGATCGGGCTGGAACCGCTGCTCTCCGTCGCCTCGGCCACACCGTCCAGCACGGCTTGCGCGATGTTCAAATGAAGCGCCCGCACATGGAACAGCGACGGACGCCAGACGTCATCGGCCGCGATCACCGTGTTGAACCTGAGGGCCGCCAGAGCGCCGAGTTCGCCGGTCGCCATCATGCCCCGATCGACAGGTGGTGCTTCTGCTGGTCACCGATGATCACTGCGGCGTCGCGGTCCCTCGCTGAAAGGTCTTTCTGGTTCGACTCGGGGATGATGTTCACGTCAGGCATGCGGTTCATCCGCCGCAACTCCTGATCGACCTCCGTTCCCGTGGCACCGTCGAGTAGGGGCCGGAGCTCCGTGAGGCTCACCCAGGCGCCCGGCTTCTCCGCGAGCTGGGCGTAGACGGCGCGGATCCGGGTCTCAAGCTCGGAGGCAGTGGACTCCTCGGGCTCGGGTGATGCAGCGGAAGCAGGCTCCTCATGGGGACCGAAAACGTCGGCGAGGCTCAGGTCGGTTCGGCTCAGGACGTTGCCCATGCCCGCCGCGAGGACGCGGACGAGGATGCCGGCCGACCCACCCGGGAGGGAGATCGTGCCCGCGCGCAGTTCCTCGGCCACGCGAGCCCAGCCCCCGTCCGTCAGCACATGCGTGAACGCGCGCCCCTGCTTCCAGCTCTCGATGAGCTTCTTTTCATTCAGGTTGCGTCGCTCTTTGCCGCTGATCGTCACGCCGTAACGCGCCATGAGGTCGAGATTGGAGACTTCTCGGGCCTCCAGCATCAGCACCAGGAGCGCCGCTGTTTCGGGGAGGGACAGTTTCGGGTCAGGCATATCGTGATCCTTCGAACGTTCCAGCGCGGCGGTCCTGGAGGAACCGTTCGATCTGAACGACCACCGCGTCTGTGTCAGTCATAACGTGGGCATTGGTGAAGCGCAGCACGGCGAAGCCGTCCAGTTGGAGTTGCACGTCCCGTCGCCGATCGGCTTCGAAGTTGCCGCGCACGCGATGCTCGGGGCCGTCGATCTCGACGACGCACCGCTCGTCCCGCCAGAGCAGGTCCACCCGGATGGGGTTGGTGAGCGGGCCGGACTGGTGGGTCTGGTTCCACGCCCGGCCACGGGCCCATTCGCGAGACGCCAACGCCGCCTCCAGTGCCTTCTCCGCGCTGCTCGCCGGGTGCGGCATGCCGGCCACCGCCGGGAACCTGAGGGCCCGCGCGGCCGTCTGCGGAACGTCGAGGGGGACCGGGGCCGTCTCGGTGGCCGGCCGCCGTACTGTCATCGCCTCGACCCGATCGACGGCGAGCAGCGGGGCGCCGGTGAGCCACATGCCCAGCTCACCCCGGTACGCCAGCCATTCGCAGCCCGAGACGAGCGCCTCCTCCTCCGCCACGGTGAGCCCCGGAGGCACGTGGACGAGGAGCGCCGCGCGCGAGCGGCGGAAGCCGGCGGCGAGCACGCGGGCCAGCCCGGCGGCGCGCACCTCGGGAGCGAAACGGGTGGGACGGCGGGCCGCGCCGGCGAGGGACGTCTCGGCGAGCTGGGCCAGGAAGGGCCCGAAGTGGCCGCTGCCCGACGCCAGCCGGAACGCGAGGGCGCGGACGGCGCTCACTCCCGCTCCTCCGGCCGTGATGCCCTCCGCGCCGGGCAGCCATGCCGGATACAGCCCGGCGGCGGCCGTTTCGAGCTGGGACAGCACCTCCGCGACCAGTGCCGCCGCCGAAGGCGCCGGGGCGGCGAAGTAGGTCGCTATCGCGGGGGCGTCTTCGGGAAGCGGATCAATGGACAGCGTGAGGGCGTCCGGGTCCGGGGCGTCGAGACGCACCACCCGGGCCGCCGGCAGCTCTGCCCATGACCACACCAAGCCGCGTTCCTTTGATCGGCGGATAACTTCGACCTCGCAAGTTATCCGCGGTGACCATGGTGGTGCACGGGTTTTGCCGAATGCCCGGAAATTTCCTGATACCGCATTAAATGTCGACGCCCGTCCGCCTCAGCAGGACCGAATTCCCTTGGTTCCCCCGCTTCCCGTGGTTCCGGTGGTCCCGGTGGTCCGGAAGCGGGCGCGGTAGACCATGGGGGTCAGCCGGGTGAGATGCCGCACGCTGAGGCCCAATCTCACCGACATGGCGGGAGCGAATGATCAGCGGCGGTCGACGTTCGCCTCGTCCATGAGCCGCCGAAACCCGCCGCCCTGCCGCCCCGCCGCCCGCAGCCGGACACTGAACTGGGACTGTCCCCCGGGCCGGTGCATGAAGACGACGAGGTGCTTGCCACGGTGCGCGGCGCCATGTCGGCGCCGAGCCGTACGCCGCTGCTGGTGCGGACGTCGGTCCCGCCCAGGGACGCCAGCCGCAGCCGGTAGGCGGCGCCGTGCTCGTTCGCCTCCGCCGAAGACCTCCAGTGGCCCGGTCACGTCGAGCAGCCGCACGCCGT
>NZ_JAOEGB010000028.1 GCF_025420585.1 Planotetraspora sp. A-T 1434
TGAACCCCAGCAGGCATCCATCTCATGGATGCCAACCAAAGGAATCCGTCAAAAATGACGGGGTTGTGCATCATGCACTGGCTTTTAACACACTGTTGAGTTCTCAAGAAACGGACGCGAACACCATCACCCGAACCCAAACGGTTCCGAGATTCCGGGGCTGTGACTTCCGCTGTGTCCCACTTTCGGTGGCACCCGGTTCGCCGACCGCCCAGAGGCGGTTCGCGGATCGGCGCCCTCCCGAAGAGGACTGCCCCGCTTCCGGGGCAACCACTCCAAGTTACTATGCCGTTCGCTTCGTGTCAACCCCGGAGTTCCGGGCACGTCACGATCGACCCGGACCCGGCGCGGACGCCGCATCAGGTTGGTTGTCGAAGTGGCTTACCCCTCGGGCCCGGCCGCCTCTCAGCGTCCCGCTCATCCCTGGGGCGAAGGAAAGACTAGGCAACCTCCGCGCCCCCGTCAAATCGCGGCGATCCGGATGTATACCCAGGTCAGAGGCATGATTCGGGCCGAATACAGCCACCTCGCTACAAGACTGTTACCCCAGTCACAGTAACTTTTGACCATGAAAAAGCCGCCCCTGGGTGTTATCTCCCCAGGGGCGGCTGCCGTACTGGACCGTCAGACGACCTCGACGCCGCCGATGGTCTTCTTGCCGCGCCGCAGCACGAGGAAGCGGCCAAACAGCAGGTCATCGGCCGACGGCACGTAGTCCTCGTCGGTGATCTTCACGTTGTTGAGGTACGCCCCGCCCTCCTTGACCGCCCGGCGGGCCGCCGACTTCGACTCCACCAGGCCGCTCTCGGCCAGCAGGTCGATGTACGGCGCGCCGAGCGACGGGACGGTCGCCGTGGGCACCTCGGCCAGCGCCGACTCCAACGTCCTGGCGTCGAGCTCGTCCAGCGAGCCCTGCCCGAACAGGGCCCGCGAAGCGGCGATCACCCGGGCCAGCTCGTCGGCTCCGTGGACGAGCGTGGTGAGGTCCCCGGCCAGCGCCCGCTGCGCCTCCCGGGCCGCGGGGCGGTCCGCCACGGCCTTCTCCAGTTCCTCGATCTCCTCACGTTCCCGGAAGGTGAAGACCTTCAGGAACCGCACGACGTCACGGTCGTCGGCGTTCAGCCAGTACTGGTAGAACGCGTACGGAGAGGTGAGCGCCGGATCCAGCCAGACCGCCCCGCCGGCCGTCTTGCCGAACTTGGTGCCGTCGGCCTTGGTGATCAGCTTCCCGGTGAGCGCGTGGACGTGGGCGCCCTCGACCCGGCGGATCAGGTCGACGCCCGCCGTGATGTTGCCCCACTGGTCGCTGCCGCCCAACTGCAGCGTGCAGCCGTGCCGCCGGTACAGCTCCAGGTAGTCGTTGGCCTGCAGGATCTGGTAGCTGAACTCGGTGTAGCTGAGGCCCTCCCCGGCCAGCCGGGCGGAGACGGACTCCCTGGCCAGCATGCGGTTGACGGGGAAGTGCTTGCCCACGTCGCGCAGGAAGTCGATCGCCGAGAGCTCGGCCGTCCAGTCGAGGTTGCTGACCAGCGTCGCCGCCGTCGGCCCCTCGTCGAAGGACAGGAACTTCTCCACCTGCACCCGGATCCGGGAGACCCATTCCTCGACGATCTCAGACGAGTTCAGCGAGCGCTCGGTGCTGCGGCCGCTGGGGTCGCCGATCAGGCCGGTGGCCCCGCCGACCAGGCCGATCGGGCGGTGGCCCGCTCTCTGGAACCGGGTGAGGATCAGCAGGGTGGCGAGGTTCCCGGCGTGGAGTGACGGCGCGGTCGGGTCGAAGCCCGCATAGACGGTGATCGGGCCCTCGGCCAGTGCCTTGCGCAGCGCGTCGGCGTCGGTGGTCTGCGCGGTGACGTCGCGCCATTCCAGCTCGTCGAGGATGTCGATCCCCGGCGTCGGCACGAGGTTGCCTGAAGAAGCGGTCACGGTCCTGGCTCTCACTGATCGATGGATGTACGGCTCGATGGATGTACGGCTTTCGCCCCCGCGCAAGCCCGCGGTTCGATGGGTTTCGAGGGGCGGCTTTCGCGCCCGTACAGCAAGCCTGCCTGACGCGAAACCCTATCGCCACTCGATGCCGCGCCCGCCACATCGCCGGAGTCGCCGGAGAGCCCGGGTGGCTACCTTCGCGTACGCCGTACGTGCGCGCGGTACGGGGAGACGGTGGGGTCTCCGTCGATCCAGAACCGCCACGGGGTCTCGGCGCCCGCCGACACGCCCGTGCGCGGCCCCGCCCTGATCACCCCCGGGTCGGCCGGCGAGCCCTCGAAGACCCGGATCGGCCCGTCCGAGCAGCAGTCGAAGCCGTTGTGCAGCCGGGCCAGGCCCAAGGTGACCGCCAGCCGGGCCGGCCCCCGGGCGAGGTCCCGATCCGGGACGACGCGCTTGGCGTCCGCGGAGGCGGCCGCACCGGTGCGCCGGGAGCGGGCCACGGCGAAGCCGTCGACGACCTCGCCTGCCCGCATGAGTACGGCGGAGCCGACGCCCTCCGGCATGCAGACGAGGTTGGCGCAGAAGTGCATGCCGTACGTGAAGTAGACGTAGAGGTGCCCCGGCTCGCCGAACATGACCGAGTTGCGCTCAGTGCGCCCTCGGTACGTGTGCGAGGCGGGGTCCTCGCCCGGTTTGCCGTATGCCTCCACCTCGGTCAGCCGTACGGCGACGGGCCCGTGGACGATCACGCGACCGAGAAGGTCGGGCGCGACCTCGTAGGACGGGCGGTCGAAGAACGCCCGTTCCAGGGGCGGTCCGATCAGCTCCCGCTCGCCCATGCCGCCTGGCCGTCGACGATCTCCCCCAGGGTGACGAGCTGGTCCCGCACGCGGTCGGGAGCGGTGCCGCCGAAGGCGCTGCGCGCGGCGAGGGCGCCGTGCACGCTGAGCACGTCGCGAACCCCGGGCGTCCCGTCGGAGGCTCCCGCCGGGCCGGCCGCGAAGTGGGGGGACACCTTGGCCAGCTCCTCGTCGGTGAGCTCGCCGAGGTCCTTGTCGTTGACCTGGCACCACACGACGAGGTGGCCGACGGCCTCGTGGGCGTCGCGGAAGGCGACTCCCCGGCGGACGAGCAGCTCGGCGAGGTCGGTGGCTAGCGCGAAGCCCTCGGGCGCGCTCGACTCGAGCTTCGCCGTGTTCACCCGCATCGTGGACACCATGCCGGACACGGCCGGGAGCACCAGGAGCAGCGTGTCGACCGCGTCGAACACGGGCTCCTTGTCCTCCTGCAGGTCGCGGTTGTAGGTGAGCGGAAGGCCCTTCAGCGTCGTGAGCAGCGACATCAGGGAGCCGATGAGCCGCCCGCTCTTGCCCCTGGCCAGCTCGGCGACGTCAGGGTTCTTCTTCTGCGGCATGATCGACGAGCCGGTGGAGTAGGCGTCGTCCACCTCGATCCAGCGGAACTCCTGCGAGGCCCACAGGACGATCTCCTCGCCCAGCCGCGACAGGTGAACTCCGATCATGGCCGCGCAGAACAGGAACTCGGCGGCGAAGTCGCGGTCGGCGACCGCGTCCATCGAGTTCGGCGCGGCGGCGTCGAACCCCAGCTCCGCGGCGACGGCGGCGGGGTCGAGGGGCAGCGACGACCCCGCGAGGGCCCCCGAGCCGAGCGGGGAGACGGCGGCGCGCCTGTCCCAGTCCCGCAGCCGCTCGACGTCCCTGGTCAGCGGGTGGACGTGGGCGAGGAGCTGGTGGCCGAAGGACACCGGCTGGGCGTGCTGCAGGTGCGTCATGCCGGGAGCGGCGGTCGCGGCGTGCTCCTCTGCCTGACTCATCAGCGCGGTCTCCAGCTCTACGAGCCGGGAGACGATCGTGCGGACGTGGTCACGCAGGTAGAGCCGCAGGTCGGTGGCGACCTGGTCGTTGCGGCTGCGGCCGGCGCGGAGCTTGCCGCCGAGCGTGCCGAGACGCTCCAGCAGGCCGCGTTCCAGGGCGGTGTGCACGTCCTCGTCGGCGACCGTGGGGCGGAACTCCCCCGCCTTGCACGCCAGTTCGAGGTCGTCGAGCGCGCCGAGCATCCGATCGAGCTCCTCCTGCGTCAACAGCCCGGCGCGGTGCAGCACGCGGGCGTGCGCACGCGAGGCCAGCAGGTCGTACGGCGCGAGCCGCCAGTCGAACTGCACGCTCACCGACAGGCGCGTGAGCGCGTCCGCGGGTCCCCCCTCGAACCTGCCGCCCCAGAGCCGCATCGGCTTGTTGTCCGCCACCGCTGTCCTCCTCCGATCCCACTGTCCCAGCATCTGGGACCCGAACTGATCCGCTCGCAATCCGCGACCCTAGCCGACGTGTGCCCCGGTCCCGAACAGGAACCGGGGCATACGGCCGGTTTCAGTCCTGGCGCGCGTCGCGAGCCGCGGCGATCTTGCTGGGCAGCGACCAGAGCTGGACGAACCCCTTGGCGAGCGACTGGTCGAAGGCGTCGCCCGTGTCGTAGGTGGCCAGCGAGAAGTCGTACAGCGACGCGTCGGAGCGCCGCCCGGTCACGACGGCCCGGCCGCCGTGCAGGACCAGCCGGATGTCTCCCGACACGTGCCGCTGCGCGTCGGCGATGAACGCGTCGAGGGCGCCCTTGAGCGGCGAGAACCACAGGCCGTCGTAGACGAGCTCGCCCCACCGCTGGTCGACCGACCGCTTGAACCTGGCCAGGTCGCGCTCGACGGTGACGTTCTCCAGCTCCATGTGGGCGGTGATCAGCGCGATCGCGCCCGGCGCCTCGTAGACCTCGCGTGACTTGATGCCGACGAGCCGGTCCTCGACCATGTCGAGCCGGCCGACGCCGTGCGCTCCGGCGCGCAGGTTCAGCTCCGCGATGATCCCGTACGGCGTGAGCGACCGCCCGTCGAGGGCCACCGGGACGCCCTCGGAGAAGGTGATGACTACCTCGTCCGGCTCGCGCGGCACGGTCGGGTCGGAGGTGTAGTCGTAGACGTCCTCGATGGGGGCGTTCCAGATGTCCTCGAGGAAGCCGGTCTCGACGGCCCGGCCCCACAGGTTCTGGTCGATCGAGTAGGGCGACTTCTTGTTGACGTCGATCGGCAGGCCCTTCTCCTCCGCGAACGCGATGGCCTTGTCACGGGTCCAGGCGAAGTCGCGGGCCGGGGCGATGACCTTCAGGTCCGGGTTGAGCGCGGCCAGGCCGGCCTCGAAGCGGACCTGGTCGTTGCCCTTGCCGGTGCAGCCGTGGGAGACGTGGGTGCCGTTGTACGCCTTGGCGGCGGCGGCCAGGTGCTTGACGATCAGCGGCCGGGACAGGGCGCTGACGAGCGGGTAGCGGTCCATGTAGAGCGCGTTGGCCTGGAGCGCCGGAACGCAGAAGTCGCTGGCGAACTCCTCGCGGGCGTCCACGACGATCGAGTCGATGGCGCCGCAGTCGAGCGCCCGCTGCCGGATCACTTCCATGTTCTCGCCGCCCTGGCCGACGTCGACCGCCACGGCGATGACCTCGGCGCCGGTCTTGTCGGCGAGGAACGGGATGGCCACGGAGGTGTCGAGGCCGCCGGAATATGCCAGTACAACCCTGTCAGTCATGGTCTCTCTTCTCCAGTTGCACGGTCACGAATTGTATCTGCGCTGGTCATCGCTGGTTGCCGGGAACTTGTGCGTGATCACCACGTGCGAAGTGCCAGGCTGGGGCCCCTCTGCGGGAACCTCTGCATGATCACCACCTCATGGGCGGCGAGTGGTGAGGTTGAGCAGGGACGCGGCCAGGGCCTGGCCGCCCGCGGGGTCTCTGCTGATCACCAGGATCGTGTCGTCGCCCGCCACCGTGCCGAGGATCGAGTCCCAGCCGGCGTGGTCGATGGCCGAGGCCATGAACTGGGCCGCCCCCGGTGGCGTACGGAGGATCACCAGGTTTGCCGACGCCTCGGCCGACACCAGGAGCTCCTCGGCGATCCTGCGGAGCCGGGCGTCGGGGTTCTCCGAGGAGCCGTTCCCGTCGCCGGTCCGGTATCGCGGGATCCGGCCGCCTCCCTCGCCCGGCAGCGCGTACACCAGCGTCCCGTCGTCGGCGCGCAGCTTGAGGGCGCCGAGCTCGTCGAGGTCGCGCGACAGCGTCGCCTGGGTCACTTCGACGCCTCCCTCCGCCAGCAGCTTGGCCAGCTCGGGCTGCGAGCGGACCTTGTGCCGGGTGAGCAGCTCGACGATGCGGGCGTGCCGCGCGGCCTTGGTGAGCGGGATCGTCACGCCGTCCCCGCGTTCTGCGTCGCCAGCCACTGCAGGAGCGCCTTCTGGGCGTGCAGCCGGTTCTCGGCCTGGTCCCAGACGACGCTCTGCGGGCCGTCGATCACCTCGGCGGTGATCTCCAGCCCCCGGTAGGCGGGCAGGCAGTGCAGCACGATCGCGTCCGGGGCCGCCAGTGCGAGCAGCTCACCGCTCACCTGGTAGGGGGTGAACGCCGCGACGCGCTCGTCCTTGCCATCCTGCCCCATCGAGACCCACGTGTCCGTGGCGACCACGTGGGCGCCGGCGACGGCCGCCTCCGGGTCGGTCACCACCGACACCGAGCCGCCCGTCGACGCGGCGATCTCGGCCGCGCGGTCGAAGATCAGGGAGTCGGGCAGGTAGCCGGCCGGAGCGGCGATCCGCACGTGCATGCCGGCGGTCGCCCCGCCGAGCAGGTAGGAGTGGGCCATGTTGTTGGCCCCGTCTCCCAGGTAGACCAGGGTCAGCCCCTGCGCCGAGCCCTTGTGCTCCCGGATCGTCTGCAGGTCGGCCAGGATCTGGCACGGGTGGAACTCGTCGGTCAGCGCGTTCACCACCGGAACGGCGGAGACCGAGGCCATCGCCTCGATGCGCGACTGGCCGGAGGTCCGCCACACGATGGCCGCCACCTGGCGGGACAGGACGCGGGCCGTGTCCTCGATCGGCTCGCCCCGGCCCATCTGGGACGATGCGGCGTCGATGACGAGCGGCAGGCCTCCCAGCTCCCCGATGCCGACCGCGAACGAGACCCGGGTCCGCGTCGAGGGCTTGTCGAAGAGCACGGCCACGGTCTTCGGGCCTTCGAAAGGCCGGTATCCGTGCCGGTCCTTCTTCATCGCCTCGGCCAGGTCGAGCACCTGCGCCTGCTCCGCCGGCGACAGGTCGTCGTCCCGCAGGAAATGTCTAGCCATTGACGGCCTCCAGAATGCCGGGGAACGCGTCCAGGAGGGAACGCACCTCCGAAGAGCTGATCACGAGTGGCGGCGCGAGCCGTACGGCGTCGGGCTGCAGGGCGTTCACCAGGAACCCGGCCTCCTGGGCCGCGGCCTGGACCCCGGCCGACCGGTCGGAGGTCAGCACGGCGGCCAGCCAGAGCCCGCGACCTCGGACACCCTTGAGCAGCGGGTGCTCGATGGCCGCGATTCCCTCGCTGAGCTGCCGCCCGACCGTCCTGACGTGCTCCAGCAGGCCGTCACGCTCGATCGTGTCCAGTACGGCGAGCGCCGCCGCGCACGAGACCGGGTTGCCGCCGAACGTCGAGCCGTGGTCGCCCTTCTCGAAGATCGTTCCGGCCTCACCGAACCCGACGCATGCGCCGATCGGCATGCCGCCGCCGAGGCCCTTGGCCAGCGTCAGCACATCGGGGACGACGCCTTCGGCCTGGTGGGCGAACCAGTGGCCGGTCCGCCCGATCGCCGACTGGATCTCGTCGGCCACGAGCAGAGCACCGGTCGCCGAGCAGATCTCCCGCGCGGCCCGGAAATATCCCTCCGGGGGCGGCACGACGCCGGCCTCGCCCTGGGCGGGCTCCAGGAAGACGGCCGCGCAGTCGTCGGTCACCGCGTTCTTCATCGCGTCGGCGTCGCCGTACGGGACGAACCGCACGTCGATTGGGAACGGGCCGAACTGGTCGCGGATCGACGGCTTGCCCGTGAGCGCCAGCGCGCCCATGGTGCGGCCGTGGAAGCCCATCTCGGCGGCGACGAAGTAGCTCCGGCCGCGCGCCTTGCCGTACTTGACGGCGAGCTTCAGGGCGGCCTCGTTGGCCTCGGTGCCCGAGTTGGCGAGGAAGACCTTGGCCGGCTCCCCCAGCAGGCCGAGCAGCCGCTCGGCGAGCAGGACCTCGGGCTCGTGCAGGAACAGGTTCGAGGTGTGGGCCAGCGTCGCCACCTGCCGGGACACGGCCTCGACCAGGGCGGGATGGCCGTGCCCGAGCGAGCTGACCGCGATCCCGCCGATGAAGTCGAGATACCTCTTGCCGTCCACGTCCCAGACGGCGCAGCCCTCCCCCTTGGCCAGCGCCACGGGCGGCACCCCGTAGTTCGGCATGAAGGCCGACTCGAAGCGCGCGCGCAGGGCGTCTCCGTGACCGCTCACCGCGAATCCCCCTTGGGTTCGGTCTTGGTGCCGTTCTTGGTCTGGGTGTCCGCGTCGGGCAGGACCATCGTCCCGATGCCCTGGTCGGTGAAGATCTCCAGAAGCAGGGCGTGCGGCACGCGCCCGTCGAGCACGTGCGCCTGCGGCACCCCGCCCTGGACGGCCGTCAGGCACGCTTCCATCTTGGGCACCATGCCGCTGGAGAGCGCCGGCAGCAGGCCGGCCAGCTCCGACGCGGTGATCCGGCTGATCACCTCCTGCGAGTCCGCGGAATCGGGCTGCCAGTCGGCGTACAGACCCTCGACGTCGGTCAGGACGATCAGCTTGGAGGCGTTGAGCGCCACGGCGAGCGCGGCGGCCGCGGTGTCCGCGTTGACGTTGTAGACACCGCTCAGCCCGTCCGGCCCGTCCGGCTCCTCGTCGCCGCGGGCGATGGACGACACCACCGGGATCCGCCCGTCGTCCAGCAGGGCCTGTACGGCTCCCGCCTCGACCCGGACGATCTCCCCGACCTGGCCGATGTCGACCTTGACGCCGTCTACGACGGCGTGCTTGCGCTCGGCCGTGAAGAGGTGGGCGTCCTCGCCCGACATGCCGACCGCGAACGGGCCGTGCCGGTTGATCAGGCCGACCACGTCGCGGTTGACCTGGCCGACCAGGACCATCCGGACGACCTTCATGGCCTCCGGCGTGGTCACCCGCAGCCCGGAGACGAAGTGGCTGTCGATCCCCAGCAGGTCGAGGTGGGTCTGGATCTGCGGCCCGCCGCCGTGCACGATCACCGGCTTCAGCCCCGCGTAGTGGAGGAACACCACGTCGTCGGCGAACTTCGCCCTCAGGTGCTCTTCGGTCATCGCGTTGCCGCCGTACTTGATGACGACGGTCGCCCCATGGAAGCGAGCCAGCCACGGCAGCGCCTCGATCAGCGTGTACGCCTTGTCCAGCGCGCCGTTCCTCCGGACGCTCATGACGAGTACGCCGAGTTCTCGTGGACGTACGCCTCGGTGAGGTCCGTCGTGTGAACGGTGGCGGAGTGCGGCCCGGCGGACAGGTCGATGGTGATAGTCACGTCGCGGGGCCGCAGGTCGACCTTGGAGCGGTCGTCTCCCGCCGCGCCCCCGCGGCAGATCCAGATGCCGTTGATCGCCACGTTCAGCCGCTCGGGCTCGAAGGCCGCGTCCGTCGTGCCCACGGCGCTGACGACCCGGCCCCAGTTCGGGTCCTCACCGTGGATGGCGCACTTGAGCAGGTTCGACCGGGAGACGGCCCGGCCCACGGTCACCGCGTCGTCCTCCGACGCCGCCCCGACCACCTCGATCGCGATGGCCTTGGTGGCGCCCTCGGCGTCGACCAGCAGTTGCCGGGCCAGGTCGGCGCAGACGGCGGTGACGACCTTCTCGAACTCGGCGAGATCGGGCCGGACGCCGGACGCGCCGCTGGCGAGCAGCAGCACGGTGTCGTTGGTGGACATGCAGCCGTCGGCGTCGAGCCGGTCGAAGGTCACGCGGGTCGCCCTCCGCAGCACCGCGTCCAGGTCCTCCGAGGTCACGTCGGCGTCCGTGGTCAGCACGCACAGCATGGTGGCAAGTGCGGGGGCGAGCATGCCCGCGCCCTTGGCCATGCCGCCGACCATGTAGCCGCCCTCGCCCCGGCGGAAAGCGATCTTGCTCACCGTGTCGGTGGTCCGGATGGCGTCGGCCGCGGCCAGGCCGCCGTCCCGCGAGAGCTGGGCCGCCACCGCGCCGACCCCGGCGAGCAGCGGGTCCATCGGCAGCCGCTCCCCGATCAGGCCGGTGGAGCAGACCGCGACCTCGCCGGCGGAGTCGCCCAGGACCTCGGCCACCTTCTCCGCGGTGGCGTGGGTGTCCTGGAAGCCGAGCGGGCCCGTGCAGGCGTTGGCCCCGCCCGAGTTGAGGATCACGGCCTTGACCCGGCCGCCGCTCAGGACCTGCGCCGACCACAGCACGGGCGCGGCCTTGACGCGGTTGGCGGTGAACACGCCCGCCGCCGCTCGCGACGGACCGTCGTTGACGACGAGGGCGAGGTCGCGGGAGCCGCCGGACTTGATCCCGGCGGCCACCCCCGCCGCCCGGAATCCCAAAGGAGCGGTGACGCTCATACGCCCACCTCGCCTAGCGGCTCGGTGACGCGTTCGCGTGACGCGTGCCTACTGGTTCGTTCGCTGCGCTCTCTCACGCCCGCCACCCCCGTGGGAGGCGTGATTCTGATGTGCTGGCTCACGGGGCGACTCCATTGAGGGGAAGGCCGACTTCTTCGGGGAGGCCGAGGGCGAGGTTGGCGCTCTGGATGGCACCGCCCGCCGTGCCCTTGGTGAGGTTGTCGATGGCGACGACGGCGACGACGCGTCCGGCCCGCTCGTCGAGGGCGACCTGGAGGACCGCCGTGTTGGCGCCGACCGTCATCGCGGTCGCGGGCCAGGCCCCCTCGGGCAGCAGGTGGAGGAACGGCTCGTCCTTCACCGCCGTCTCGTACGCCTCCCGGAGCGTGGCGGCCGTGAGGCCGGGCGTGGCGGGAGCCGTACAGGTCGCGAGGATGCCGCGGCTCATCGGCGCGAGGGTGGGCGTGAAGGAGACCCGGACCTGGCGGCCCGCCACGGCCGTGAGGTTCTGCTCCATCTCCGGGGTGTGCCGGTGGACGCCGCCGACGCCGTAGGCGCTGACGGATCCCATGACCTCGCTGCCCAGGAGGCTCGTCTTCGGCGACCTGCCCGCGCCGGAGGTGCCGCTGGCGGCCACGACGACGACGTCCGGCTCGGCCAGGCCGGCGGCGAAGGCCGGGAAAAGGGCGAGCGTCGCGGCGGTGGGATAGCAGCCGGGCACCGCGATCCGGCGGGCATCCCGCAGTAGTTCCCGCTGGCCGGGCAGCTCCGGCAGGCCGTAGGGCCAGGTGCCCGCGTGCGTGCCGCCGTAGAAGTGCTCCCAGTCGGCCGCGTCCGCGAGCCGGAAGTCGGCCCCGCAGTCGACGACCAGGGTGCCCTCGCCCAGCTCGGCGGCGACCGCGGCCGACTGCCCGTGCGGAAGGGCCAGGAAGACGACGTCGTGGCCGCGCAGGACCTCGGGCGTCGTCTCCTCGATGACGCGGTCCGCCAGCGGCACGAGGTGCGGCTGGTGGTCTCCGAGCCTGCTCCCGGCGCTCGAACCGGCGGTCAGTGCGCCGATCTCCAAGGGGTGGCCGAGCAGCAGCCGGAGGAGCTCGCCCCCCGCGTACCCACTGGCTCCGGCGATCGCCGCCTTCATCCGGCCTCCCGGGCCTCGCGTATCCATACCTGCATGTCCATACGGCCAAGCTCATAATCTTGCTTTAGTAGGAGTATGCATCGTGCGGCATGGTCATGCAAGTGGCGGTCCGACGTGTGGACGTCTGGCACCCGTACCTACCGGTCGGTATTGTTACGCCCGGGTTAACGACGTCTCGGGAGTGTGCGCCAGCATGACGATCACGAACGAACAGGTCCAGGCCAAGCTGACCGCACCCGGCCAGCTCTTCGAAATGGAAGAGGTCGAGGCCGGCGGCAACAAGATCCGCGCGTGGAAGCACGCCCCGGCAAACTTCCGGGTCATCCTGGAAACGAGCCGGTTCCACGGCGACAAGGACTTCATCGTCTACGAGGACGAGCGGATCACCTACGAGGAGCACTTCCGCCTGGCGGCCACGCTGGCCAACCGTCTCGTGACCGACTACGGCGTCCGCAAGGGCGACCGCGTCGCCATCGCCATGCGCAACTACCCCGAGTGGATCGTCTCCTTCTCCGCCGTGCTGGCCGCCGGGGCCGTGGCCGTACCGCTGAACGCCTGGTGGACCGCGCCGGAGCTGGAGTACGGCATGGCCGACTCGGGGGCGACGGTGCTGATCGCCGACGGCGAGCGGGCCGAGCGCCTGTCCGGCAGCGGCGTTCCGACGATCGTCACGCGGGCCGGAGGGGCGAACTGGGCGGAGGTGCTGGGCGAGGTCAGCGCCGACGTGACCCTTCCCGCCGTCGAGATCGGGCCGGACGACCCGGCCACGATCTTCTACACCTCCGGGACCACGGGGCGGTCGAAGGGCGCGCTCGGCAGCCATCGCAACCTCGGCCAGGCGCCGATGACCGTGGCCTACGCGCTCCTGCGCGGCCTCGCCCTCGCCGGGAAGGACCCCGCCGCGGCCGCCGGAGGGCGGCGCGCGACGCTCCTCACCGTCCCCCTCTTCCACGTGACCGGCTGCTTCGCCGTCCTCATGGGCACGATCTTCAGCGGCGGCTGCCTCGTGCTCATGTACAAGTGGGACCCGCTCCGCGCCCTGGAGCTGATCGAGCGCGAGAGGATCACCGGGATGAGCGGCGTGCCGACCAACGCCTGGCAGCTCATCTCCCACCCCTCCTTCCGCGATCATGACATCTCGTCGCTGGAGTCCATCTCCTACGGCGGCGCCCCCGCCCCGCCCAAGCTGCTGGAGCGGATCAGCGAGCTGCTGCCGAACCGGACGCCCGCCAACGGGTACGGCATGACCGAGACCACGGCGCTCGCGATCTGCAACACCGGCCCGGACTACGTCGCCAAGCCCGACAGCATCGGCCTGCCGCTCGCGGTCGTGGACGTGAAGATCTGCGACCCGCTCGGGGCCGAGGTGCCGACCGGCGAGGTCGGGGAGCTCTGCATGCGCGGACCCATCGTGATCATGGGCTACTGGAACCGGCCGGACGCCACCGCCGAGACGTTCGTGAACGGCTGGCTGCACACCGGCGACCTCGCCCGTGTGGACGACGAGGGCTTCGTCTACATCGTCGACCGGGCTAAGGACATGGTCATCCGCGGCGGCGAGAACGTGTACTGCGCCGAGGTCGAGGCCGCCCTGTTCGAGCACCCCGCCGTGGACGACGCCGCCGTGATCGGCATCCCCGACGACGAGCTGGGCGAGCAGGTCGGAGCCGTCGTACGGCTCAAGCCGGAGGCCACGGCCACGGCGGAGGAGCTGCGGGACTTCCTGCGCGGCCGGATCGCGGCGTTCAAGGTGCCGGTCCAGGTGTGGTTCCGCGAGGCCGAGCTGCCGCGCAACCCGGGAGGCAAGATCCTTAAGACCCATCTCCGGAAGGAGATCCTCGGCCTCTGAGCCCCCCTCCCGTACCGGCTCGCGCCCCGGTGGGCCGGGCGCGAGCCGTACGGGATGGTTTCAGCGGGTGTCGTAGCTCAGTGGTTGTCGTGGCTCAGTGGTTGTCGTGGCTCAGTGGTTGTCGTGGCTCAGTGGTTGTCGTGGCTCAGTGGTTGTCGTGGCTCAGTGGTTGTCGTGGCCGACCGGAGTCCGCCAGCCGACGCGCATCTCGTCGATCCTGAGCTTGTGGTAGTACGCCGGCACCGTGGGCGCGGCCCAGGTGCTGTCGACCTCCAGCTTGATGTACCGGGTCTTCACCCCCAGGTCGATGTAGCGTGCCGCCCGCGCGCTCTCCATAACGCCGGCCCTGAGGGGTTCACCCCAGGTCACGCCGTCGTCGCTCACGTAGAGCTTGTAGTCCTTGATCCGGGCGGAGTCCTCCTTGCGGCCGAAGGTCTCCCGGTTGTGGGTGGGCGACCACTCCCGTTGGTTGATCGCCAGATACTCCGCCTTGTTCTTGTCACCGAGGTCCAGGGTGATCGACACGGGGAAGGTGCCGTCGGCGTCCCAGTACGTCGTGTAGTCGCCGTCGGTGAGGTTGCTCGCGGGGAACCCGGCCTTGGCGGCGGTCGCCGTCGCGGTGATCGACTCCGACGGGTAGACGCCCTGCCGGTCGGCCGTCTGAACGCGGAACACCGTGTCGTACTGGTCCCAGTTCGTGATGCCCTTGATCGTGAGATAGCCGCCGGACTGCTCGAAGGGCGTCCGCTCGCCGGTGCGTTCGTCGGTCACCCGGACGATCTTGTACCCGTTGTCCCTGAGCTTCACTTCGGTCGCCGTGGCGGGCTTGGTCACGACGTGGACGTACTCGAGCTGGGGGTCGTCCTTCTTCACGGTGACGTAGCCGAACGCGCCGTCGTTCCACGCGCCCGGCTGAAGGCCGCCGTACATGTAGCCGCCGCCCTCGGTGAGGTGGATCGACTCCCAGATGTCGTCGAGCCAGCCCTCGGCGAAGTTGTTGAACGCCTCCTGGTTGGAGGGGAACCTGCCGTTCACCATCGCGGTCTCGGCCATCAGGTTCTTGATCGAGGAGCCTGCGTTGGCGACGTATCGGCCGAGCGTGAGGCGGTAGTCGACCGGCGGGTTGGAGCCGTCGAACCACCACGCGCCCTTGCTGGGGAGCTTGAAGTCGGCCTCGGTCAGGCGCGGCATCGGCGTCCAGACGGCGGCCGGGTAGTCGTACGCCGGGACCATGCCGGTCTTCTGCTCGTTGCTGACCGTGTCCATGATCGGGGTGTCTTCGTTGTTGTTGCTCAGCAGCATGTCGGGGCGCTCGGCGCGGATCCGCTCGTAGAGCCCGTTCTGCTCCCAGTACTGGTTGTCGTTGTCGATCCAGAAGCCGGCCAGGTCCGGGTAGTTCTTCATGATCTCGACGAAGTTGTCGTAGCTGAACTCGCCGAAGCCGGGCCGGGTGGTCAGATCGACAGTCTTGCCCTTGTAGGCGGAGTACGCCGCCGAGTCGAGCCACTCGTGGCCGCCCTCGGCGTGCCACTGTGGGTCGTCGGTCATGTAGAGGATGACGTGCTCGCCCTTGTCCTTGGCGGCCTTGATCAGCTCGCCGAGGAAGTCGCGCTTGGTGCTGCAGCTTCCCGGGATCGCGGACGGCCACGGCCGGGAGTAGCCCAGCCGGCTGTGGAACGACGCGAGGACGAGGTAGCTCGCGTGCAGCTTGCGGGCCTCGTCGACCCAGTAGGCGGGATCCCAGCCGCCGTCGGTGACGGCCTTCTCCCACGCCTCGCAGGTCGCGTAACCGGGGGACGTGCGCATGCCCCAGTGCAAGAACAGGCCCGCCGCCGAGTTGCGCAGCCAGGTCTGGCGCGGGTGGAACAGGTCGGCACGCGCGGGCGAGGCCACGATCGTGCCGGCGAGCAGGGTGATCACCGCCAGGACGGCGGCGGTCAGAGGACGTCTCAGCTTCATCGCTCGCGCCCCCAGGTCAGCGTCGTGGAGCGTTCGCGTCGGTTCGAGCAAGAACTCCGATCTATCACGACTCACGACCGTAAGAAGTGAGGCTTTTGACTGTCAAGGGCCAGTAAAGCTCCGACCTATCAACGCCAGGATCTCTCGAAGAGAAGCGAGGGGGCGGAAAACCGTTTGCCGACCCCGGCGCAGTCCGATGACAATGGCCGACCGTGTCGGAATCCCCTGATCGGTCGCCCGGATCCCTGGCCCGCCGCCTCCGCCTGGACCTGAGCCCGCTCCGCGAGTCCCGGGACTTCCGCCTGCTCCTCGGATCGGGCCTGATCACGATGGTCGGCACGATCATCACCATGGTCGCCGTGCCGTACCAGGTGAAACAGCTCACGGGGTCGTACATCGCGGTCGGCCTGGTGAGCCTGGCCGAGTTCGTCCCGATGGTGGTCTTCGGGCTGTGGGGCGGGGCCATCGCCGACGCGCTCGACCGCCGGAGGATCGTGATCGTCACGGAGGCCGGCCTCTGCCTCACCTCGGTCCTCCTGCTGGTCAACGCGCTGCTGCCCAGGCCGCAGCTGTGGGTGCTCTATGTGGTGGGCGCCGTCTCCGCCGGGCTCGGCAGCGTCCGCACGCCGAGCGAGCAGGCGATCATCAACCGGGTGCTCAGGCTCGACCAGATGACCGCCGCCTTCGCCATCCAGGGGCTCACCCGGAACACGGCGATGATCGCCGGGCCCGCCGTGGGCGGTCTGGTGGTCACCTCGCTCGGGCCCGCCGCCTCCTACGGCCTCGACGTGGGGACGTTCCTCGTCTCGCTCGCGCTGCTGGTCAGGGTCCGCAGGGTCGCCCGGTCCGAGGAGGCCACGCCGGCCTCGCTGGGGTCCATGGTGGAGGGCGTCCGCTACGCATTGCGGCGGCCCGACCTGATGGGCACCTACCTCGTCGACATCGCGGCCATGGCGTTCGCCAGCTCGACCGCGCTGTTCCCCTTCCTGGCCGACGACCTGAACGCGCCCAAGGCCCTCGGCCTGCTGTACGCCGCCGGAGGGGTCGGCTCGGTCGTCGCGTCCCTCACGTCAGGCTGGACGAGCCACGTCCACCGGCACGGTCTCGCCGTGATCGTCTCCGCGACGGGGTGGGGCGTGGCGGTGGCGCTCGCGGCCGTCATGCCGAACGTCTGGCTGGTGTTCCTCTTCCTGGCGATCGCCGGCGGGGCCGACATGGTCAGCGGCCTCTTCCGCGGCACGATCTGGAACCAGACGATTCCCGACGAGTACCGCGGCCGGCTGGCCGGCATCGAGCTGCTGTCCTACTCGACCGGCCCGATGCTGGGTGACGCCCGCGCGAGCCTGATGGCCCAGTTCGGAGGCACCCGCTTCTCACTGGGCGCGGGCGGCCTGCTCTGCGTGGGCGCGGTCGCGCTGATGGCGACCATCCTGCCGAGGTTCCGGAGCTACGACGCCCGGACCGACGAGTACGCCCTCGCCGAACGCGCCCGCCGCGCCGACGAACCCACCCCCGCCTGACCTTTCGTACGGCTCCGCTCCCCCATTTCGCACTGTTGCCGCACCATTTCCGCGTCCGTGCGGCCGCCGTTTCCGCGCCGTACACAGGGCAGCCCCGGAGGCAGCAAACGGCGCACGGATGGACGAATACGCCCTCGCAGAACGCGCCCGCCGCGCCGACGAACCCATCCCCGCCGAATATCCCGCCGCTCGGGCGTGCGCAACGCAGGCCTCGCCGGCGGCAGAGGCGGCGTTTCGACGGCGCTGAGACGGCGCCGGAGATCACACTGAGATCAGGACCGAGACGGCCGCAGAGGCGGCTTCACATTGCCCATTGCTCCCCTGGTTACCGCCAAGTATCGTCCGGAGTTGAGCATGGCTCATATTCACGCGCGTGAACATCCCTACCCGTCCCTTCACCCCCCGATCTCGCGAAGGGAAGTTCCCCCATGCACGCGCGCCTTCGCCGGACGGCCAGGCGAGCGGTCACCGCCGCCGCCGCGCTCGTCCTCCTCACCGCCGGTTTGCCGGCTCAGCCTGCCGCGGCCGCCCCCTACTACCCGCCCGACGACTACTGCCTCGGCCAGTGCGCCGACGTGCTGCCGCCCGGCCAGAACGGCAACGCCACCCTCGTCGACATCCTGGGCAACCAGGGCTTCGGCACCTACCCCGGCCACAGCGCCGACCAGCTCGGCAAGTACGCCGGCCTGATCTCCGGGTACACCGGCCTGACCGACGACCAGATCACCGCGTTCTTCAACGACAGCGGTTTCGGCGTTCCCGCCGGCCAGGTGGAGAGCACGGTCACCCCGCGCTCGGACGTCACGATCGTCCGCGACAAGGCGACCGGCGTCCCGCACATCACCGGCACGACCCGCGCGGGCACGATGTACGGCGCGGGCTACGCGGGCGGGCAGGACCGCCTCTGGCTGATGGACCTCATGCGGCACGTCGGCCGGGGCGAGCTGACGCCGTTCGCGGGAGGAGCCAAGGGCAACAGGGACCTGGAGCAGAGCGTCTGGCGCAACTCCCCCTACACCGAGGCCGACCTCCAGGCGCAGATCGACCGCATCAAGAACTCCGGGCCGAAGGGCGCGCAACTCTACTCCGACGTCCAGAACTACGTCGCCGGGATCAACGCGTACATCGACGTCTGCATGGCGGGCCGCAACTGCCCCGGTGAGTACGTGCTGACCGGGCATCTCGACTCGATCACCAACGCGGGCGGGCCGGTCGGCTTCACCATGACCGACCTCATCGCGATCGCCGGGGTGATCGGCGGCCTGTTCGGCGGCGGTGGCGGCGCCGAGATGCAGTCGGCCCTCGTCCGGGTCGCCGCCCGGGCCAAGTACGGCACGGCGGCGGGCGACCAGATGTGGGCGGCCCTCCGTCAGCAGAACGACCCGGAGACCGTGCTGACGCTGCACAACGGGCAGAGCTTCCCGTCGGGGGCCACGCCCGCCGGCGCCACCGGGGTGGTCCTGCCCGACGCCACCACCACACCCGTCGACATCACCGAGAACGAGTCGGGGACGGCGGCCTCCGCCACCACGGCCGGCAGGAGCGCGCTGACCGGCCTGACGGTCGACAACTCACAGCCGAGCATGTCGAACGCGATCGTGGTCTCGGCCGCGAAGTCGGCGGGCGGGCATCCGATCGCGGTCTTCGGCCCGCAGACCGGCTACTTCTCGCCGCAGCTGCTGATGCTGGAGGAGATCTCGGGACCGGGCATCCGGGCACGCGGGGCCGCGTTCTCCGGGCTCAACCTCTACGTGCTGCTCGGCCGGGGCACCGACTACGCCTGGAGCGCCACCTCCAGCCTGCAGGACATCACCGACACCTACGCCGTCACCCTCTGCGACCCGAACGGCGGAACGCCGACAACGGCCTCGGACCACTACCTCTACCACGGCGCCTGCACCGCCATGGAGACGCTGAAGAAGACCAACTCGTGGAAGCCGAACACGGCCGACTCCACTGGTGCGGGCTCCTACGACCTGGTGATCAAACGGACGAAGTACGGCCTGGTGACGTGGCGCGGCACGGTCGGCGGGGTCCCGACGGCCTTCACCACGCTCCGCTCGACCTACCAGCACGAGGCGGACTCGGCGGTCGGGTTCCAGATGTTCAACGACCCCGGCGAGATGGGATCGGCCGCGGCGTTCCAGAGCTCGGCATCCAAGATCGGGTTCGCCTTCAACTGGTTCTATGTCAACTCGGCCGACACGGCGTACTTCATGTCCGGCAACGAGCCGGTCAGGTCGGCGGTCTCCGACCCGAACCTCCCGATGGCCGGTGACGCCGCCCACGAGTGGGCCGGATTCGACCCGTCGACCAACACGGCGACCTACGCGGCTCCGGGCACCCACCCGCAGGCGGTCAACCAGGACTACTTCGTCAGCTGGAACAACAAGCAGGCCAAGGACTACGGCGCGGCCGACGGTAACTTCAGCTTCGGGCCGGTTCACCGCGGCGACCTGCTCGACGCCCCCGTCAAGGCGGCGCTGAACTCGGGGACGCTCGACCGCTCCGGAGTCGTCAAGATCATGGCATCGGCCGCCACGACGGACCTGCGCGGCTGGAAGGTGCTGCCCAACCTCCTGCGGGTGATCAACAGCAGCGCGGTGGCCGACCCGGCCATCGCCTCGGCGGTGTCCAAGCTCTCCGCGTGGGCGTCGGCCGGAGCCAGGCGGGCCGAGACCTCCCCCGGCAGCAAGACCTACGCGAACGCCGACGCCATCCGGATCTTCGACGCCTGGTGGCCGAAGCTCGTGAGGGCCGAATTCAAGCCCGGCCTCGGCGACGGGCTCTACCAGTCGCTGATCAACACGCTGCAGATCAACGAGTCGCCCTCGGGGCACCAGGAGGGTGACAAGTCCAACCTGGCCACCTCGGCCAACGAGGCGCAGACCCACAAGGGCTCGTCGTTCCAGTACGGCTGGTGGGGCTACGTCGACAAGGACATCCGGGCCGTGCTGGGCGACCCGGTGGGCGCGCCACTGCCGGCCAAGTTCTGCGGCGACACCGTGGCGGCCTGCCGCACGGTCCTGCTGGACAGCCTGTCGGCGGCGCTGGGCGAGGCGGCGACCACCACCTACCCGGCCGACGACGCCTGCTCGGCGGGCGACCAGTGGTGCGCGGACGCCATCCGGCAGTCGCCGCTCGGCGGCATCAAGCACTCGCTGATCTCGTGGCAGAACCGGCCGACCTACCAGCAGGTCGTGTCCTTCCCCGCCCACCGCGGGGACGCGATCGCGAACCTGGCGCTCACCCGTACGGCGAGCGCGTCCAGCACGCAGGGCTCCTACACGCCGGACAAGGCGGTGGACGGTGACCCCACGACCCGCTGGGCGAGCGGCTGGAGCGACAGCCAGTACCTGCAGGTCGATCTCGGGACGGCGAAGACGGTCGGGCGGGCGATCCTCCGCTGGGAGGCGGCGTACGGCTCGTCGTACAAGATCCAGACATCGCCCGACGGGAGCACCTGGACGACGGTGTACGCCACGACGACCGGCAACGGCGGCGTGGACAACCTGACATTCACGCCGGTCAACGCCCGCTACGTCCGCATGCAAGGGGTCAAGCGCGGCACCTCGTACGGCTACTCGCTGTACGAGTTCGAGCTCTACACCCCCTGAAACCCAAGAACCCCAACAGGGTGTGATCATGCATAGGTTCCCTGATTGCCGGCCCCACCAGCATGATCTCGTGTCGTGATCATGCACAGGTTCCGCACCGGCCCTCGCTAACTGGCCCTTTACACTCGGTGATCATGCACTGGCAGCAGTGCATGATCACCAAAGAACGGTGCCCTGGTCGACCGCACAAGGGCGGAACCTGTGCATGATCACGCCCGGGGTCCGGCCTGGTCACCATGCCCCGCGCGGAACCTGTGCATGATCACGCGCGAGGGGGCAGATCATGCGCGAGGGGGCAGATCACGCGCGAGGGGTGGTCAGGCGCCGCGGAGCTGGGCTCCGGTGCGCGAACCCGCGAGGGCCACCGCGGCGTCCCGGGCCGCGGTGGTCTCCTCGACCGTGAGCGTCCGGTCGGGCGCCCGGAAGCGCAGCGTGTAGGCCAGGGACTTGTTGCCCTCACCCACCTGCTCCCCGGTGTAGACGTCGAACAGCCGGATCGACTCCAGCAGCTCTCCCGCTCCTTCGCGGAGCGCCACCTCCACGAGCGCGACGGGCGTCTCAGCCGGGACGATCAACGCGACGTCCTGCGTGGCCACCGGGTAGGCGGACACGGCCGGGGTCTGCACCGGTCCGGACGGCACGAGAAGCGACAGCTCCAGCTCCATGGCGGCCGTGCGCGGAGGCAGGCCGTACGCCTCGACGACCCGCGGGTGCAGCTCTCCCGCATGGCCGAGCAGGGTCTCCCCGGCGTACAGCGCGGCGCACCGGCCGGGGTGCCACGGCTCGTGCTGGTCCGCCCGGGTCCCGAGCTCCACCCCGGCCTCGCGGGCGATGGTGCGGGCGGCCTCGATGGCGTCCGCCCACGACGCCTGGCGGCCCCCGCCCCACCAGCCGGACCGCTCGAACTCGCCGGCGAGCACGACCGCGACCCGGACCGGCTGCCTGGGCAGCGCGGTCTCGATCTCGGCGAGCTCCTCCGGCGTCGGCACGCGATCGACCGGCAGCACCGGGGCCTTCGCCGGAGCGTCCGGCTCGGGCCGGTAGACCAGCCCGGTCTCGAACAGCGCCACGTCGGCGAAGCCGCGGCCCACGTTGCGGACCAGAGTCTTCAGCAGGCCGGGCAGCAGCGTGGTCCGCATGTACGGCTCGTCCTCGCTCAGCGGGTTGACCAGCCGGGTCGCCCTCCTGCGGGGGTCTCCCTCGGGGAGTTGCAGGTTGTCGAGGTCGCGGACGCCGATGAACGGATACGACAGCACCTCGACGTACCCGGAAAGCGCCAGCGCCCGGCCCACCCGGAGGCGCAGCCGCTGCCCCTCCGTCAGCCCGGCCCCGGCCGGAGCGGCGGGGAGGACCGACGGCAGCCGCTCGTACCCTTCGAGGCGGATGACCTCCTCGGCGAGGTCGTTCGGGTCGGTCAGGTCCGGCCGCCAGCTCGGCGGCGTGACCGTGATCAGGTCGTCGCCGCGAACGGCCAGCTTGTCGGCCAGGTCGCCGCTCGACACCACTCCGGTGGCCGCGACGCCGTGGCCGCCTCCGGAAGACGCGACCGCGCCGTCCACCACCGTGCAGCCGACCTGCTCCAGCCGGCGGATCACGGTCTCCCGCCCGTACGGCACGCCCGCGACGCGGTCGGGGTGGTCGGCCGGGATGGTGATCCGCACGGGAGCCACGTCGGCCTCGGCGTGCGTCACCCCCGGCTCGGCCGTGGCCCCGCCCAGCTCGACGAGGAGCTGTACGGCACGCCACGACGCGACCGGCGGCAGCTCCCGGTCGACGCCGCGCTCGAACCGCTTGGACGCCTCGCTCACCAGGTTGTGCCTGCGGGACTCCCGCGCGATGCCGGTGGCCGAGAAGTGCGCCGCCTCGATCACGATGTCGGTGGAGGCGCCGGAGATCTCGGTGTGCAGGCCGCCCATCGTGCCCGCCATCGAGATCGGGCCCGAGTCGTCGGTGATCAGGATGTCGTCCTCGTGGAGCTTCCTGACCACGTGGTCCAGCGTCTCCAGCGTCTCGCCCGGAAGGGCCCGCCGTACGACGATCCCGCCGGACAGGCGGGACCGGTCGAAGGCGTGGAGCGGCTGGCCGAGCTCCAGCATCACGTAGTTCGTGATGTCCACGGCCAGCGAGACCGGCCGCATGCCGGCGCGGGCCAGCCGTACCCGCATCCAGAGCGGGCTCTCGGCGGCGGGGTCGAAACCGGAGACCGAGCGCAGCACGAAGCGGTCGCAGGCGGTCGGGTCGGCGATCGACGCCGGCCACGACTCACCGGCCGCGGCGGGGAGCTCGACCGCCGCGGGGTCGCGGAACGGCACGCCGAACGCGGTGGCCGCCTCACGGGCGACGCCGCGGACCGACAGGGCATAGCCGATGTCCGGAGTGATCTCCAGCTCCAGCACGTCGTCGCGCAGGCCGAGCAGCTCGACCACGTCCGCGCCGATGGGCGTGTGGTCCGGCAGCAGGAGGATGCCGGGCGAGGAGTCGGCGATGCCCAGCTCGGCCTCCGAGCAGATCATGCCGTCCGACAGCCGGCCGTACGTCTTGCGGGAGCCGATCTCGAAGCCTCCGGGGAGGACGGCGCCCGGCAGCGCCACCGGGACCACGGCGCCCACGGCGAAGTTGGTGGCCCCGCACACGATCTCGCGCGGCGTGGCCTCCCCGACCTCGACCCGGCAGTGCCGGACGGGTTTCTTGAACCCGGCCAGCTCCTCGATCTCGAGGACCCGGCCGACGACCACGTTCTTGATCTCGTGGCCGTGCGAGGTGATCGCTTCGAGCTTCAGGCCGGCGGCGGTGAGCTTGTCCGCGACCTCCTGCGCCGTGACGGCGGGGAGATCGACGTACTCCCGCAGCCATGAAAGCGGGACCTTCATCAGACCTCCATTCCGAACGGCAGGGTGAAGCGGATGTCGCCCTCGACCATGTCGCGCATGTCCTCGGCGTTGTGGCGGAACATCAGCGTCCGCTCGATGCCCATGCCGAAGGCGAAGCCGGAGTAGACCGCCGGGTCGACGCCGCAGGCGATCAGCACGCGCGGGTTGACCATGCCGCAGCCGCCCCACTCGATCCAGCCCTCGGACTTGCACGTGCGGCAGGGCGGGTTGCCGGGGACGGCCGAGGAGCCGCGGCAGACGAAGCAGCGCAGGTCCATCTCGGCCGACGGCTCGGTGAACGGGAAGTAGTTCGGCCGGAAGCGGGTCGTGATGCCCTCGCCGAACATCACCTCCGCGAACCGGTCCAGCGTGCCCTTGAGGTGGGCCATCGTCAGGCCCTTGTCCACCGCGAGGCCCTCGACCTGGTGGAAGACCGGGGTGTGGGTGGCGTCGAGCTCGTCGGTCCTGAAGACCTTGCCCGGCGAGATCACGTAGACGGGCAGCGGACGCGACAGCAGGGCGCGGATCTGCACCGGGGAGGTCTGGGTGCGCAGCACCTTGCCGGAGTCGGTGCTCTCCACGAAGAACGTGTCGTGGTCGGACCGGGCCGGGTGGTCGGGCGCGATGTTCAGCGCGTCAAAGTTGAACCACTCGCCCTCGAGCTCGGGACCCTCCGCCACCTCGTAACCCATCGCGACGAACGCGTCGGCGACGCGTTCCTGCAGGGTGGTGAGCGGGTGCCTGGCGCCGCGGGGCGCCCGGTCCCAGGGCAGCGTGACGTCGACCGACTCCTCGATGAGGACGCGCGCGTCGCGCTCGGCTTCGAGCTCGGCCTGGCGGGCGGCGAGCGCCTCGCCGATGGCCTTGCGGGCCGCGCCGATCCGCTTGCCCGCCTCGGCGCGGGCCGCGGGCGGGAGCGCGCCGATCTCGCGGTTGGCCAGCGCGATCGGCGAGCGGTCACCGGCGTGGGCGAGCCGCGCCTGCTTCAAATCGTCGAGGTCGCGCGCCGCGGCGATCGCGGCGAGGGCGTCCGCCTGCGCCCGCTCGACTTCGTCGGCGTGCAACGGCGTCACCTCGACCGGGTCATAGGTGTTCGACAAGAGAGAGCTCCGTATCCAGGGCATGCGAGCGCAGGGCGCTCAGCGGGTCGAGTCTAGTGCCCCTCCCGTCAATCTTTGCCTGGGCAAATCTCGCCGGTCGCGGCACTGTCCGATCAGCCCACCGGGCCGTCATCCGCGCGAAGTGAGCTCGGCGAGCTCAGGCGAAGTCAGGGGTGCCGGTGGGCAGGATAAATCGGAACTCCGCGCCGCCGCCGGGCGCGCGCTGCACGCTGATCGTGCCGCCGTGGGCCTCGACCAGGCCCTTGACGATGAACAGGCCGAGCCCGGTGCCGCCCCTGCGGCGCCCGTTGCCCCGCCAGAACTGGCGGAAGACACGGGTGACCAGCTCGGGTGCCACGCCCTCACCCTGGTCACGCACCGACACGGCTACTCCCCACTCGACCGGCTCCATCACTATGGTCACCGTACCGCGTCCGTGCCGCACTCCGTTTTCCACGAGGTTGGCCAGGATCTGGTCGATCTTGTCCTGGTCGAGCCAGGTCTCGGGCAGCTCGCCGCGGACCTCCAGGTGGAACCGGTCCTCGGGCTCCCCCGCGGCCACCCGGCCCGCGATGATCCTGCGGGCCCGCGCCGGCATGTCGACGACCTGGCGGTGGACCTCCAGCCGGCCGGACTCGATCCGGGACACGTCGAGAAGTTCGGTGATCAGCCGGGTGACCCGGTCGGCGTCGGCGTTGACCGTCTGCAGCATGACGAGCTTCTGGGCGTCGGTGAACCGGTCCCATTTCGCGAGCAGCGTCGCGGTGAACCCCTTGACGCTGGTCAGCGGGGATCGGAGCTCGTGCGCGACGGTGGAGACGAGGTCGGCGCGGCTGCGCTCGACGCGGGCCCGGGCCGAGGCGTCCCTGAGCGTCATCACGACCCGGACGACCGGGCCGCCGCGCTCCGGCCTGCGGACGAACCTGACGGCGACGAGCAGCTCCTGGCGGCCGGGCAGGTGCACCGGGCGCTCCGGCTGCCGGCTGCGGGTCGGCAGGCCGCCGCGCGGGTCGAGCGACTTCCACCAGTCGCGGCCGTCGGGGTCGCGGAACGGCAGGACGTCGTTGATGTGCCTGCCGATCGCGGCCGCCCCGCTCACCCCGGTCAGCCGCTCGGCGGCCCGGTTGACGAGCAGGACGGTGCCGTCGTGGTCGGCGGTGACGAGCCCGTCGGGAAGCTCGTCCACGTCGATGCGCGCACTCCCGCCGGGCGCCTCGGGAAGGGCGCCGCCGGGGGTGTCGTCACCTCGCACGAGACTGCCTCCTCGACCCTTGGGAACCCCGCGGAGACCCTTGGAAACCCCGCGGAGCCGGACCCGCGCCAACCCCCGGTCGCGCGACTCCATCGCCGACAATAGCGGGTTTCCCGGGACCTTCAGCAGCCTCAGCCGGCCGGGGTGGTGGGTTCTTCCACGGAATGTAAGGTCTGCCGTTGAACCCGCGCGGAAGCGTAGAGGCAGACCGCCGCGGCGGTGGCCAGATTGAGGCTTTCGGCCCGTCCGTAGATCGGCACGCGGACCACCTCGTCGGCCAGTTCGAGGAGCTCGGGCGGAAGGCCCCACGCCTCGTTGCCGAACAGCCACGCGGTCGGGCGGCCCAGATCGACGTCGTCGAGGGTCCGGGTGCCCGCCCCGTCGGCGGCGAGGATCGTCAGCCCGGCCTCGCGCGCCTGCCGTACGGCCTGAGCCACGGGGGTGCCGGTGACCACCGGCAGGTGGAAGAGGCTTCCCGCGCTGGCCCTGACGCACTTGCCGTTGTAGGGGTCCACCGACGCGTCGGTGAACACGACGGCGTCGGCCCCGGCGGCGTCGGCCGTACGGAGGACCGTGCCGGCGTTGCCGGGGTCGCGGACGTGGGCGAGCAGGGCGACCAGCCGGGAGCCGGGCGGCACGGCCTCGGCCAGCGGGACGTGGACGAACCGGCAGACGGCCAGGAGCCCCTGGGGCGTGACCGTCTGGGTCAGCTCGGCCATGACCTCGCCGCTGGCGCGGAACACGGGGACGCCCGCGGCCGTGGCGGCGGCCACGATGTCGGCGTGCCGCGTCTCGGCCTCGACGGTGGCGAACAGCTCGACCGTGACGTCCTTGATTGCGAGGGCCTCGCGCACGGCTTGGGGCCCCTCGGCCAGGAACGCCCTGTCCCGGTCGCGGAAGGCCCGCTTGGTCAGCCTCCGGGCGGCCTTGACCCGCGGCGACCTGATGTTGGTGAGCTCCGCCATGCCTTCCCCATTCCCCCTCGCGGGACGACCCCTGAAACGGACGACCCCTGAAAGATGAATGAGGGCCCACCGGATGTCGGTGGGCCCTCATTGAAGCAGTGTTACGCGACCGGCGCGTTCACGTCGGACGGGAGCGCCTTCTTGGCGGACTCGACCAGCGTGGCGAAGGTCTGGGCGTCGTTCACCGCGAGGTCGGCGAGGATCTTGCGGTCCACCTCGATGCCGGCGAGGCGCAGGCCCTGGATGAACCGGTTGTAGGTCATGCCGTTCAGGCGGGCCGCGGCGTTGATGCGCTGGATCCACAGGCGCCGGAAGGTGCCCTTCTTGTCCTTGCGGTCCCGGTACGCATAGGTCATCGAGTGGAGCATCTGCTCCTTGGCCTTGCGGTACAGCCGCGACCGCTGACCCCGGTAGCCGCTCGCCCGCTCGAGGACGACCCTGCGCTTCTTCTTGGCGTTGAGCGCCCGCTTCACGCGTGCCATGTTGTTCTATCTCCCCGGGGTCGTTACTTCGCGAGCAGCTTCTTGATCTTCTTGGTGTCGGCGTCGGACATGACGACGAGACCCTCGAGACGACGCGTCAAGGTGGACGACTTCCACTCGTTGTAGTGCGCACGGCTGGCACGGCGGCGAACGATCTTGCCGGAACCGGTGAGCCGGAACCGCTTCTTCGCACCGCTGTGCGTCTTCATCTTCGGCATGTCAGCCGTCTCTCCCTCGTTTGTCCGTGCCGACGCCCCGGGCCGGTACCCGAGCCGGCGGCATGCCTGACTCCGCGAGACCGTCCCGGTCTCGGATTTCCGTAAGCGTCGTCTGGTGGCTCAGACGGAATGCGTCACTCCGCCTGGGCGGGTTGCTCGGCGTGCTCCTCCACGACGGATCCCTCCGCCGCCGGGTCGCCGCCGCGCGCGGCCTTCGCCGCGGCCTTCTCGGCCTTGGCCTCGGCCTTCTTCTTGTGCGGTCCGATCACCATGATCATGTTGCGCCCGTCCTGCTTGGGCTGCGACTCGACGAAGCCGAGTTCGGTGACGTCCTCCGCGAGCCGCTGCAACAGCCGGAAACCGAGCTCCGGCCGGGACTGCTCGCGACCCCGGAACATGATCGTGACCTTGACCTTGTCCCCTGCCTTGAGGAAGCGCACGACGTGACCCTTCTTGGTCTCGTAGTCGTGCGGGTCGATCTTCGGCCGGAGCTTGATCTCCTTGATGATCGTGTGCGCCTGGTTGCGACGGGCCTCGCGCGCCTTCATGGCCGACTCGTACTTGAACTTGCCGTAGTCCATGAGCTTGCACACGGGAGGCCTGGCCGTCGCCGCGACCTCGACCAGGTCGAGGTCGGCCTCCTGGGCCAGCTTCAGCGCATCACCGATGGACACGATGCCGACCTGTTCGCCGTTCGGGCCGACGAGGCGGACCTCCGGCACACGAATACGATCGTTGATGCGGGGCTCGGTGCTGATGGGACCTCCAAAAGACTTCCGCTCTAGATGCTCGACCGTGCGGGAAACACAGAAAACCCCGCACGTCACGCATGCGGGGTCACTGAGCTCTCGTACCGAAAACTCCGGTGTGATCCTTGACCCGTCCGCCTTTCGGCGGAAGCAGGTGGGAGGAGGACCTCCGCTTGCGCGTCCAGCTGGCATGCCGGACCGATCGATGACTTACGTTACCACAACCTCACCGGGCTACGAACTATTCCTGGGCCGCGCGGCGGGCGATCTCGGCCTCACCGGCGGCGCGCATGGCCTCCACGGGGACGTCGGCGCGGCCCGTCATGAGCTCGACCTGCTTGACCGCCTGGTGGAGGAGCATCGGGAAGCCGCCGACGACGGCCCCGCCCCGGTCCTGTACGGCTCTCGCCAGCGCGGTGGGCCACGGCGAGTAGACCACGTCGAACAGGGCGCCCTTGTCCGGCAGGGCCGCGGCGATCTCGCCGGCGAGGCCGTCCGCCGCGCCCGAGGGCAGGGTGGAGATCACCAGGTCGCCGTCCACGTACGTTCCGTCGAACCCGTCCAGGGTCCGTACGGCCACCGCCACCCCGAGCCGCTCCGCGACGTCCAGGGTCTCCCCCGCGCGGGAGGCGTTCCGGACGACCATGGTGACCTCGGCCAGCCCCATCTCGCGGAGGGCCGCCAGGGCGGAGGCGGCCGTCGCGCCGCCGCCGAGGATCGTGGCCGCCGAGGGCGCGGCGACCCCGGCCTCGGCGAGCGCCTGGACGATCCCGTAGACGTCGGTGTTCTCCCCGTGGCGGGCGCCGTCGCGGAAGACCACCGTGTTGGCGCCTCCGACCTCGACCGCCAGGTCGGACACCGTGTCCAGCAGGGGAAGGACCGCCCGCTTGAGCGGCATCGTGAGCGACAGGCCCGCCCATTCGGAGCCCATTGACTCCACCAGCGCGGCCAGGTCCCCCTCGGCGCATTCGATCGCGTCGTAGCGCCAGTCCGCGAGTCCAAGTCCGGCGTACGCCGTGCGGTGCAGGATCGGGGAGAGCGAGTGGGCGACCGGCGAGCCGAGGACGGCGCCCCGGCGGCCGGGATCGGGCGTGGTGCCGAGGTGCGGGCCGGTCATCCGTGGTTCCTGTTGAACTCCTGGCGGAGCTTCCAGAACTCCGACTCCTTGTCGGTGAACTTGGTGATCCCCTTCTGGGGGTCGACGGTCACGAACCAGAGCCAGGTGCCGTCGGCCGGGTGCAGCGCGGCCTCGATGGCGTGGTCGCCGGGGTTGGTGATCGGGCCGGGAGGCAGGCCGAGGCGCTTGTAGGTGTTGTACGACGAGTTGCTCTGCAGGTCGGCGTTCGACGCGGCGATGCCGTACTTGCCGAGGCCGTACATGAGCGTGCTGTCCATCTCCAGCTTCATCTGCGGGTTGCGGGACAGCCGGTTGTAGATGACCCGCGCGACCTTCGCCATGTCGCCCTGGTTGCCGGACTCGGCCTGGACGATGCTCGCGATGGTGATGATCTCCCGGGGGGTCCGGCCGATCTGCTTGGCCTGGCCCTCGAGATCGATCTTCTCGGCGGTCTGGTTGAACCGGTCCACCATCGCCGTGAGGATCTGGGCCGGGGTCTGCTTGGGGCTCACCTCGTAGGTCGCCGGGAAGGCGAAGCCCTCCAGCCGTCCCTTGGCGTACTTCGGCAGCCCGATGTCGCCCCGGGCCGCCTGCTTGAACTCCTCTACCGGCTTGCCGGTGGCGGTGGAGAGCTCGGTGAAAATCTTGCTGAGCCGCAGGCCCTCGCGGATCGTCAGCCGGTTGAGCACCCGGTTCTTCGGGTCGAGCAGGGCCACGGCGGAGGCCGCCGACATGCCCTTGTGCATGGTGTACTCGCCCGGCTGGAGCGAGGAACTCTTGCCCGCCGCGCCGATGGCGTTGACGAACGCCCGCGCGCTGGCGACGACGCCCTGCTCCTCAAGGGTCTGGGCCACCTCGGAGGCGGAGGCCCCATCCTTGATCTCGATCACGACCTCCCCGGCCCCCTCGCCGGTGAAGTCCTTGGGGATCATCACGTCGCGGACCCAGTTGAACCCCAGGTAGCCCACGCCGCCGAGGACGCCGATGATCACCACGATGGCGAACAGCGTCGCGGCGAACCCCTTCCGGCGCTGCCGCTTGCGCCGCCTGCGGCTGCGGCGCTGCTGGCTGCGGCTGCCACGGGTCCGGCGCGGAGGTCCGTCGTCGTCCTCGGCGCCCAGCAGGAAGTCCATGTCCAGATCATTCATAGTGCGCTGGCCAATCTCCCGGTACGACTGGCCCCGCGTCAAGCGAGTGCGCCAAACCGAGGGGTGTTCCGGCGTCGCGGAGTCGCTGGTCCCGGGGCGTCCAACTCAGTTCGCCCCGAGATGCCTGTTCAGCTCTTCCCGATATTTCAGGAACTCCGTCTCTTTGTCAGTGAATTTGGTGATTCTATGGCGTGGATCCGTGGTGACAAACCAGTACCAATCACCTTTGGCGGGACGAAGCGCCGCCATCAGCGCACTCTCCCCCGGGTTCGCGATCGGCCCCGGCGGCAGCCCCGCGCGCGCGTAGGTGTTGTACGGCGAGGCGACCTCGGTGTCCCGCTGTGAGACCTTGAGCGTGTGCCTTCGGAGGGCGTAGTTGACCGTGCTGTCCATCTCCAGCTTCGCGCCACGCTGGAGCCGGTTGTAGATCACTCTAGCGATCTTCGGGAACTCGGACTCCTGCCCGCCCTCCGCCTGGATGATGCTGGCCACGGTCACCACCTCCAGGGGCGTCAGACCCCGCTCGGGTGCGACCTTCCCGAGGCCGACGTGCCGGGCGGCCGCGCCGAACCGGGCGATCATGTTCTTCAGCAGGTCGCGAGCCGTCGCCCCGGGCTCGACCTCGTAGGTCGCCGGGAACAGGAAGCCCTCCACCTTGCCGTCGGCGTAGGACGGCAGGCTCAGGCCGGCGGGCTCGGCGACCGCCTTGGTGAAGTCCGCCAGCGGGATGCCGGATCCGGCCGAGAGGGTGGTCAGCACCTCGGACGTCCGCAGGCCCTCCGGGACCGTGACCCTGCGCACCACCCGTGATTTCGGGGCCAGCAGGAGATCGAGGGCCGAGGAGGCCGCCATGCGCCGCTTCAGGCGATAGCGGCCGGGGCGGAGGCTGCCCTCCTTCGACCGCTCGACGACCGCCTGGACGAACGACTGGGCGCTCGCCACCACGCCCGCCCGCTTGAGGGTCTCGGCGATCTCACCGGCGCTGGCTCCGGGGCTGATCTCCACCGTGACGGCGTCCGAGCCGGCGCCCTCGAAGTCCTGGGGACCCGGAGCCGGCCGCATGAAGGAGTAGACGCCGAACACGACCGCGGCCGTCAGCAGCGCGGCGCCTCCGGCCACGACGGCCGGTGCGCGGCTCACCTGCCGGTCCCGCCGCTCGCTTCCTCGCCGGGCACGCCGCCCGGCGGTCGCACCGGTTGACCGGGCGGTCTGCCCGTGGCTCGCTCTCCGTCGAGCGCGGCCTGGAGCAGCACGACGGCAGCAGCCTGGTCGATGACGCCGCGCTGGTTGCGCGCCTTCACTCCGCTGGACCGCAGCCCCTGCTGGGCCGTCACCGTGCTCAGCCGCTCATCCACCATCCGGACCGGGGTGGGCGACAGCCGTACGGCGAGCTGGGCGGCGAAGGCCCGCGCGGCCGCGGCGGCGTGGCTCTCCCGCCCCGACAGGGACGTGGGGAGCCCGACGAGGATCTCGATCGTCTCGTGCTCCGCGGCGATGGCCGCGATCCTGTCCAGGTCGCCCCGGCCCCGCTTCACGGTCTCGACGGGCGTGGCCAGCAGCCCCGAAGGGTCGCTGCGGGCCACGCCGATCCGGACCGATCCGACGTCGACGCCCAGCCTGACGCCGTGCCTCATGGCGCGATCTCCACCTGTCGGGGAGCCGTCAGGCGAGAGAAGAGGAGATCGTCTCCTCGACCGCGCGCAGCGCGTCGCCGATCGCCTCCGGCCGGGCTCCGCCGCCCTGCGCCACATCGTCCTTGCCGCCACCGCCACCCCCAAGCGTCCTGGCGGCGACGCCGACAAGCTGCCCGGCCTTCAGACCGCGCGCGCGTCCCGCCTCGTTGACCGCGGCGACGACGACCGGCCGGTCTGAGGGCACGCCGGACACGACGACAACCGCGGCGCGGTCGCTCGGGAACCGGCCGCGCACATCGAGGGCGAGTTTACGCAGGTCGTCCGGGGAGGTGCCATCAGGCGCGCGGTGCGTCACCACGGAAACGCCCTGGATGTCGCGGGCCCCGCCCGCCAGCTCCCCGGCGACGGCGAGCACCTGCGCCGACCGCAGCTTGTCGAGCTCCTTCTCCGCGGTGCGCAGCCGGGTGACGATGCCCTCGATGCGCTCCGGAAGCTCCTCGCGGCGGGTCTTGAGCTGCTCGCTGAGCTGGGCGACCAGCACGCTCTCGCGAGCGAGGAAGCGGAACGCGTCGAGGCCGACGAGCGCCTCGACCCGGCGCACGCCCGCGCCGATCGACGCCTCCCCGAGCACCTTGACCAGGCCGAGCTGGCCCGAGCTGGCGACGTGCGTGCCGCCGCACAGCTCGCGGGAGTAGTCGCCCACCTCGACGACGCGGACCTCGTTGCCGTATTTCTCGCCGAAGAGCGCGAGCGCGCCCATCGCCCGGGCCTCCGCCTGGGAGGTGTAGTACGCGTTGACCTTGAGGTCGTTGATCAGGACTGCGTTCACCTCGTCCTCGACGTCGCGCAGGACGGTGTGCGAGACCGCCCCGGCCGCCGTGAAGTCGAACCGGAAGCGGCCGGGCGAGTTCTCCGAGCCCGCCTGGGCCGCCGACTCGCCGAGCGCGTTGCGGAAACCCCGGTGGACCAGGTGGGTGGCGGTGTGGCTGCGCGAGATCGCGCGGCGCCGCTCCAGGTCGATCTCGGCGTGCGCCTGGTCGCCGACCCGGATCTCGCCCGTGCGGACCTTGCCCCGGTGCACGATGAGCCCGGCCACCGGCGACTGGACGTCCACGACCTCGACCTCCGCGCCGTCCGTGCGGATGACGCCCTGGTCGGAGAGCTGGCCGCCGCCCTCGGCGTAGAACGGGGTGCGGTCCAGGACGACCTCCACCGTGGTGCCCGCGCCCGCCGCCGGGACGGCCCCGCCGTCCACGAGCAGGCCGATGACGCCCGCCTCGGCGGTGGTGTGGTCGTAGCCCAGGAAGTCGACCTTGCCGGCCTTCTCCAGGATGTTGCTGAAGACGGAGATGTCGGCGTTGCCGGTCTTCTTGGCCGCCGCGTCCGCCTTGGCCCGGTCCCGCTGCTCCTTCATGAGCCGGCGGAAGCCCTCCTCGTCGACCTGGAGGCCCTGCTCGGACGCCATCTCCAGGGTGAGGTCGATCGGGAAGCCGTACGTGTCGTGGAGCTGGAACGCCTCGGCCCCGCTGAGGGTCGGCGCGCCCTTGCGCTTGGTCTCCTCCACGGCCGCGTCGAAGATCGCCGTGCCGGTGCGGAGCGTGCCGATGAAGGACGTCTCCTCCGCGTCGATCACCGTGTGGATGTTGGCCGCGTCCGCCTTGAGCTCGGGGTACTGCTGACCCATGACGTCGATGGTCACGGCGGTGAGCTCGTGCATGTACCGCTCCTCGCCCGCGCCGAGCAGGCGGAGGTTGCGGATCGCGCGGCGCAGCATGCGGCGCAGCACGTAGCCCCGGCCCTCGTTGGACGGCAGCACGCCGTCGCCCACGAGCATCACGCCCGCGCGCATGTGGTCGGCCACGACGCGGAGCGAGACGTCGGAGCGGTGGTCGCGGCCGTACCGCGACTTGGTCAGCTCCGCCGCCCTGTCGAGGATCTTGTAGGTGGTGTCGATCTCGTAGATGTTGTCGACACCCTGCAGGATCGCCGCCATGCGCTCCAGGCCCATGCCGGTGTCCACGCTCTTGGCGGGCAGATCGCCGGAGACGTCGAAGTCGACCTTGCTGCGGACCGCGCTGAGCTGGAACTGCATGAAGACGTTGTTCCAGACCTCGAGGTAGCGGGTCTCGTCGGCGACCGGGCCGCCCTCCTTGCCGTACTCGGGGCCGCGGTCGTAGTAGATCTCGGTGCAGGGGCCGCCCGGGCCCGGCACGCCCATGTGCCAGTAGTTGTCCGCGAGACCGCGGCGCTGGATGCGCTCGGCGGGGAGGCCGACCTTCTTGTGCCAGATGTCGAAGGCCTCGTCGTCGTCGAAGAAGACGGTCGCCCACAGCCGGTCCTCGGGGAAGCCGAAGCCGCCCTGGGACTCGGGCCGGGTGAGCAGCTCCCACGCGAACGGGATCGCGTCGTCCTTGAAGTAGTCGCCGAACGAGAAGTTGCCCAGCATCTGGAAGAAGCTCGCGTGCCGGGTCGTCTTGCCGACCTCGTCGATGTCCAACGTCCGCATGACCTTCTGCGCGCTGGTCGCCCGCTTGTACGGCGGCTTCTGCTGGCCCAGGAAGTAGGGCTTGAACGGGACCATGCCCGCGTTGACCAGGAGGAGCGTCGGGTCCTCGGCGACCAGGCTGGCCGAGGGCACGACGGTGTGCCCGCGCTCCTCGAAGAAGCGCAGGAAGCGGCGGGCGATCTCTGCCGACTCCATTTCAGCGGCCATCCTTTACGTCGTCGTGTCTGCTGAGAGTGGTTGCATCAGCACTGGTTCGTTCAGCACTGGTTCGTTCAACACTGTCGAGGCCGAAGCCGGCCCGCAACTCGGTTTCCCTGCTCGCCGAGAGGCGACGCACGTCCTCGGCGAAGCCCCTGAGCTGGTCGGCGAACGTCACCGCGCGATCGGCCGCGCGCCTCGCCACGTGGTCCGGGCGCAATGACTGAAGCTTACGCATCACCCAGACCGCCAGGTACGCGCCGAGGGCCATGTAAAAGAGCCGCCGGATCACCCGCGCCGCCTCCCGGCGCCGGCGCCGCGCCGCTCGGACGGAGCGCGCATCCTGGGAACGGCGGGCCGTTCGGCCCCCTGTGTGACGGGCGTGACGGGCGCGCTCCGGGCGGGGCGCCCCCGGCGCCCGGCGATCGCGGCGCGGATGCCGTGGCCGAGCGCGGAGATTTTGATCACGGGACCGGCCAGCAGCACGGAGGCGACGCCGGTGATCTTCACCATGTTGCCGCTCACGTCGCGCATGTTGTGGGTGATGGCGTCGACCGTGACGAGCTGGCGGTTGGTCTCGGAGACCGTCTGGCTCACGTCCTCTAGCAGCGGCACGACCCGGTCGGTCAGCTCCGCCACCGTCTTGGTGGTCTCGGCCAGCAGGCGCGCCAGCCTCACCAGCACGACGGCCATGAAGCAGACCAGGATCGCCCAGAACATGGCGACGATCAGGCCCGCGACCTCTCCCGCGGTAAGCATGTGCCGATCTCCCTAGATCACCGGAGCTGGAATGGCAAGACCCTATCGCGAACGCTCTGCCCGCCGATGCCTGCCACACGCCTCCGGAACCCGTACGGCGGGTGCTACGTGGTCTTGTCGCCCCGCAGAAAGCCGCGGATCTTGGCCCATCTCTCCCCGAAGTGGCCCTCGGCGCCGTGCCGGGTCGGCTCGTAGTAGCGCCGGTCCCGGAGCTCCTCGGGGGCGTAGTCCTGCCGGACCAGGCCGTGCTCGAAGTCGTGCGGGTACTGGTAGCCCTTGCCGTGGCCGAGCTTCTTGGCCCCCGGGTAGTGGCCGTCGCGCAGGTGACCGGGGACCTGCCCGATGAGGCCGCGCCGTACGTCGTCGGAGGCGGCGCCGATGGCCTTGACGACCGCGTTGGACTTGGGCGCCAGGGCGCAGTGGATCACCGCCTGGGCCAGGTTGATCCGCCCTTCGGGGAGGCCGATGAACTCGACCGCCTGGGCGGCCGCCACCGCGATCTGCAGGCACGTGGGGTCGGCCATGCCGACGTCCTCGGACGCGAAGATGACGATGCGGCGGGCGATGAACCGGGGGTCCTCCCCGGCCTCGACCATCCGGGCCAGGTAGTGCAGCGCGGCGTCCGCGTCGGAGCCCCGCATGCTCTTGATGAACGCGCTGATCACGTCGTAGTGCTGGTCGCCCTGGCGGTCGTAGCGGACGGCCGCCTTGTCGACGGCCTTCTCCACCACCTCGACCGTGACGTCGCCGGCCAGCAGCGCCGCGGCCTCCAGGTAGGTCAGCGACCGGCGGGCGTCCCCTCCGGCGAGCCGTACGAGCTGGTCGAGGGCCTCGGGGTGGAGGACGACGCGCCCGTCCAGGCCGCGCGGGTCGGCGACGGCGCGCTCCAGGACCGCGCGGACGTCGTCGTCCGTCAGCGACTCGAGGGTGAGCAGCAGCGAGCGGGACAGCAGGGGCGAGATGACGGAGAAGAACGGGTTCTCCGTGGTGGCGCCGATGAACGTGACCCACCGGTTCTCGACGGCCGGCAGCAGCGCGTCCTGCTGGGCCTTGTTGAACCGGTGGACCTCGTCGACGAACAGCACGGTCTGGCGGCCGGTCATGCCGAGCTCGCGGCGGGCCTGGTCGATGGCGGCGCGGACGTCCTTGACGCCCGCCGAGACGGCCGACACCTCGACGAACCGGCGCTTGGTGGCGTTGGAGACGACGTAAGCCAGCGTCGTCTTGCCCGTTCCCGGCGGCCCCCAGAGGAACAGCGACATCGGGGCCTCGCTCTCGACCAGCCGGCGCAGGGGCGTGCCGGGCCCGAGCAGATGCCGCTGGCCGATCACCTCGTCGAGCCCTCGTGGCCGCATGCGCACGGCCAGCGGCTCCTGGCTCCTGTGGGCCTCCTCGGCCGCCGAATCGAACAGGCTCTCCACAACGCCGACCCTACCGTCAGGCGCCCCAGACCGCGGTCGCGCCGCTGTGGCCCGTCCGCACGACGTAGTAGCCGACGACCAGGGCCAGCAGGACCGTGGCGGCGGACAGCACGAGCGTGACCGCCCTGGCGGAGGAGGAGGCGGCGGCTCCCGGGTCCCGGCGCGTCCGGGTGACGTAGACCAGCACCAGCGTGACGACGGCCAGCCCGAGCGTGAGGAACAGCAGGGGGTCGGCGAACTCCTCGTGCGTGGCGACCGGCGTGGGCGTCTGCCCGTGGAACAGCCGCTCCTTGAGGGCGTCGCCGCTCTCCTGCGCCGCGAACACCGAGACGGGCGCGGCCAGCGCGCTCAGCACGACCGCCCAGTCGAGCTTCTGGCGGAACCGGGGCAGCACGACGTAACCGATGGCGAGCACCGCGAGCAGCGGAGTCACCATCACCGCCAGGTGGATGATCAGCGGATGGGCGGGGAGGCCGAAGATCTGGTCGAACATGGTTCATCGCTCCTGTGACGGGGGTTCGAGCGGGCGCTCCGGAAAAGGCGAGGCGCTTCACCCTCATACGGATTCGGTCAGCAGGAGGTTCCCAGGAAGATCTGAAAGGGAGATGAAGGCTGTGCCGGTGATGCCGCAGAAGGTCATTGATACCCATGGGGCGTCTGCTTTATACGGACTCAACGGGATCGCGGATAGAGTGACGCATCGCGGTGGTCAATCGACGGCCAAATCGACGGCAAAAGGGAAGGCACAGCGGTGACCGACACTGATCGGCAGAAGCAACCGGCTTCGCGTGTGAGGACGGCCAAGCGCACCACCACCCTCGGCGTGGGGCTTGGTGTCCTCGTGATGGCGGGTGGTCTCGCGGCCTGCGGTGGCGGTGCTAAGAACGGGGCACAGGCGAGCCCCTCCGCCCCGTCCGCCTCTCCCTCGGCGGCGGGTCCGTCGGCGACCCAGTCGGCGCTTCCGGCCCCGACCGTGACCGCGGTGCCCTCGGACCTGCGGAAGGTCACCTGCGAGTATCGCAAGGACGACTCGGGAAGCCCGGCCAAATTCGTGGGCTTCCCGCCCAAGAAGCTGAGCGCCCAGGTCATCAAGGCGACGACGATGACGATCAAGACCAACCTCGGCGCGATCGTCATCGACCTGGCTCCGGGGCAGACCCCGTGCACGGTGAACTCCTTCGCGTTCCTCGCGAAGAAGAACTACTTCGACAACACGGTCTGCCACCGTCTCACCACCGTTCAGACGAACGGCCTGGGCCTGCTGCAGTGCGGCGACCCGCAGGCGAAGGGCGACGCCGAGAACCCGACCGACGGCACGGGCGGCCCCGGCTACCTGTTCAACGATGAGAACCTCGGCCCGCAGTACACCCGGGGCGTCGTCTTCATGGCCCAGGGCGGTGAGGACGCCAACTCCAACGGAAGCCAGTTCGCGATCTCCTACACGGACGAGAACGCCCAGCTTCCGCAGGCGTACACGCCGTTCGGCATCGTGCGGAAGGGCATGGACATCGTCGACAAGATCGTCAAGGGCGGCGTGAAGACCGCCAAGGACGGCAAGGACATCACCAGCGACGAGGGCGGCTCCAACGCCCCCAAGATCCGCGTGCTGATCAAGGACCTCGCGGTCTCCTGAAACGCTCCCGCATGATCACGACTCCCGCGTGATCATGCAGGGATTCCCGCTTGAGACCGCCACGCCGCCGTTTCATCGCGCGTGATCATGCGGGCATTCCCGCGCAAGCCTACGACCTGCCGCTTCGCCGTACGTGATCATGCACTTGGCGACTGCCTGCATGATCACGGATGCGGTCACGGCATGTTAAGGCGGGTTGCGGGGAAAGCGCGCATGATCACGAATCGGATGCGGGCTGGCAGACGGCCCTCCCCGGGAATGTGTGCATGATCACGGCCCTCCCGTTGTGGCTCGGGAGGGCCGTGACAGAGCCGTTGACGGCGCCGTTGGCGATCAGGCCTGGCCGGTGGTCTCGGCCTTGGGCTTGGCGTCCACGCCGGCCTCCTTGCGCTGGTCACCCGTGATCGGGGTCGGCGCGCCCGTCAGCGGGTCGTAGCCGGACGCGGTCTTCGGAAACGCGATGACGTCCCGGATCGACTCGCCGCCCGCGAGCAGCATGCAGACCCGGTCCCAGCCGTAGGCGATGCCCCCGTGCGGCGGCGGGCCGTACTTGAACGCCTCGAGCAGGAAGCCGAACTTGCTCTCGGCCTCCTCCTTGGAGATGCCGAGCACGTCGAAGACGCGCTGCTGCATCTCGGCCCGGTGGATACGGATCGAGCCGCCGCCGATCTCCATGCCGTTGCAGACCATGTCGTACGCGTACGCCAGGGCTTCGCCGGGCTTGTCCTGGAAGTTGTCGGCCCACTCGGGCTTCGGGCCGGTAAAGGGGTGGTGGACGGCGGTCCAGCCGATCTCGCGGCCGACCTCATCGAAGACAGGCTCGAACATCGGGGCGTCGACGATCCACAGGAACGACCACTGCGACTCGTCGATCAGGCCGCAGCGGCGGCCGATCTCCAGCCGGGCCGCGCCGAGCAGCTCCCGCGAGGGGCCGAGCGCACCAGCGGCGAAGAAGATCGCGTCGCCGGGCTTGGCGCCGGTCGCCTCCGCCAGGCCGGCGGTCTCGGCCTCGGACAGGTTCTTCGCCACCGGGCCGCCGAAACCGTCCTCCTGGACGAGCACGTACGCCAGCCCCCGGGCGCCCCGGGCCTTGGCCCAGTCCTGCCAGCCGTCGAGCTCCTTGCGGGTCTGCGACCCGCCGCCCGGCATGACGACGGCCCCGACGTACGGCGCCTGGAACACGCGGAAGGTGGTGTTCGCGAAGTACTTCGTCAGGTCGACCAGCTCGACGCCGAACCGCAGGTCGGGCTTGTCCGAGCCGTACCGGGCCATCGCCTCGGCGTAGGTGATCCGCGGCAGCGGCGACGGCAGCTCGTAGCCGATCGTCTCCTTCCAGATGCGCCCGATCAGGGCCTCGCCCAGCTCGATCACGTCGTCCTGGTCGACGAACGACATCTCGATGTCGATCTGGGTGAACTCGGGCTGCCGGTCGGCCCGCAGGTCTTCGTCGCGGAAGCAGCGGGCGAGCTGGTAGTAGCGCTCCAGACCCGAGACCATGAGGAGTTGCTTGAAGAGCTGCGGCGACTGCGGCAGGGCGTACCAGTTGCCCGGCTGGAGGCGCACCGGGACCAGGAAGTCACGGGCGCCCTCGGGCGTGGACCGGGTGAGGTTCGGCGTCTCGACGTAGACGAAGCCGCGCTCCCGCATGACCTCGTTCGCCAGGTAGGTCGCCTGCGAGCGGGTCCGCAGCGCCTCGGCGATCTGCTGCCGCCGGATGTCGAGGTAGCGGTACTTCAGCCGCGCCTCCTCCGACACGCCTGTGCTGCCCTCGATCGGGAACGGCAGCGGCGCCGACTCGCTCAGCACCTCCACCTCGGAGGCGACGACCTCGATCTCGCCGGTCGGCAGGTCGGGGTTCTCGTTGCCCTCGGGCCGGACGCGGACCTCTCCCGTCACCTTGACGCAATACTCCGAGCGCAGGTCGTGAGCATGGTCCTCCTCGCGGAAGACGACCTGGGCCGAGCCGGAGGCGTCGCGCAGGTCGATGAAGACCACGCCACCGTGGTCGCGCCGGCGCGCCACCCAGCCCGCCAGCGTCACACGCTGTCCTGCATGCTCCTTACGAAGCGTCCCTGCTTCGTGAGTGCGGATCACGAGAGTTTCCCCTTCAAGACTTCGACGACCTCGGCGAGCGGCACCGCGGTCTGGTCGGCTGTGGTCAGGTCCTTCACTTGTACGGCTCCCGCCTCGAGATCTCGCTCGCCGAGGATCAGGGCGTAGCGGGCGCCACTGCGGTCGGCGGCCTTCATGGCGCCCTTGACGCCCCGGCCGCCGAAGGCCATATCGACCGCGAGGCCGGCCCGGCGCAGCTCACTGACCAGCGGGAAGATCCGCCGCCTGGCCTCCTCGCCCAGCGGGATGGCGAACACGTCGACGTGCCCGGCCCGCTCGGTGATCAGCCCCTCGGCCTCCATCGCGAGGACCGTCCGGTCGACCCCGAGGGCCCATCCGACGCTGGGCAGCGGCGGGCCGCCGATCATCTCGCTGAGACCGTCGTAGCGGCCTCCCCCGCCGACCGCGGACTGGGCGCCCAGGCCGTCGTGGACGAACTCGAACGTCGTCCGCGTGTAGTAGTCGAGCCCCCGGACGAGCCTCGGGTCGTCGGTGTAGGCCACCCCGGCCGCCCCGAGCAGGCCGCGCACCTCCTCGTGGTAGGCCTTGCAGGCCCCGCAGAGGTGGTCGGTCACGAGGGGCGCGCCGACGAGCTGCGCCCTCACCTCGGGGCGCTTGTCGTCGAGGACCCGCAGCGGGTTGATCTCGATGCGCTGCCGGGTCGTCTCGTCGAGGTCGAGCCCGCGCAGGAAGTCCTGCAACGCCGCCCGATAGGCGGGGCGGCACTCCTTGCACCCGAGCGAGTTCAGCAGCAGCCGCACGTTCTTCAGGCCCAGCGAGGCGTAGCCGTCGGCGGCCAGCACGATCAGCTCGGCGTCGAGCGCCGGGTCCTCGGCTCCGAGGGCCTCCGCGCCCACCTGCGAGAAGTGACGGTAGCGGCCGGCCTGGGCGCGCTCGTAGCGGAAGTAGCTCCCGGAGTACCAGAGCTTGATCGGGAGGGCCCCGCCGTACAGGCCGTGCTCGATGACGGCGCGCACCACGCTGGCCGTGCCCTCGGGGCGCAGCGTGAGCGACTGGCCGCCCCTGCTCTCGAACGTGTACATCTCTTTGGTCACAATGTCTGTCGACTCGCCGACCCCGCGCGAGAACAGGGCGGTGTCCTCGAATGCCGGCGTCTCGATGTAGCCGTAGCCCGCGCGGCGGGCGGGCGCGGACAGCGCGTCGCGCACGAGGAGTGCCCACTCCGATCGCGGCGGCAACCAGTCGAAGGTGCCCTTGGGCGCCTGAAAGCTCATTACAGTCCCCTGCTAGGGCCCTCGTGCGGCGCCACTTCCCTCAGGTAGGGGTTGGTGGCCCGCTCGTGGCCGATGGTCGTCTGTGGTCCGTGGCCGGGCAGGACCGTCGTCTCGTCCGGCAGCCTCAGCGTCTTCGCGAGGCTGCGCAGCATCGTGGCGTAGTCTCCGCCCGGAAGATCGGTGCGGCCGATGGAGCCGGCGAACAGCAGGTCGCCCGCGAACAGGACCTGTGAGTCCTCGTAGGGCGTCCGGAACGTCACCGACCCCCTGGTATGGCCGGGAGTGTGATCGACCGTGATGTCGAGACCGGCGAGCTTCAGCGTGGCGCCGTCGGTCAGCTCCCGCACGTCGTCGGGCTCGCTGAACTCCAGGCCGCCGAACAGCATCTGCCGGGCCTGCAGCGAGAGCCCCTTGCCGGGGTCCGACAGCAAGTCGCGGTCGTCGGCATGGATCCACGCGGGAACGTCGCGGGCGCCGCAGACCGGCACGACCGACCACATGTGGTCGATGTGACCATGGGTGAGCAGCACCGCGACGGGCTTCAGCCGATGCTCGCGGAGCAGGTCGTCGATGCCCTCGACAGCGTCCTGACCAGGGTCGACGACCACACACTCCTCGCCTGCGGCGGGAGCGACGACATAGCAGTTGGTCTGGAACGACCCTGCGGGAAACCCGGCGACGAGCACGGAAGCGGCCTCTGCGTCTCTGCGGATGTATCAAGGATTACGCGAGCGAATGTAACCGAAGGGTACCGGTGCGGGTCGGCGGGCTGCGAACCAATACCCGTGTGCCGATACGATTCGCCCACCTCAATAGTCATTCTTGGAGCAGTCGAGCCGGATGCTATAGAGCGAGCTGCCGTTTCGGTGCACTTCTCCGGCGCGGCCGCCCGCCTGTGCGACGCCGGCATCCGGCCGCCCCATGGAAACGACCGTGGGAACGACCATCGGAAAACAGGACAGTCGGGAGGGCGAAGTGGTCACCGGCAAAGACCGTCAGAAGCAGCTGGCCCGGGAGCACTACCAGCGGCAGATTCAGGCGCGCGCCGAGCGCCAGCAGAAGGCCCGGCGCGCCGCGATCGTCGGGACCAGCGCGGCGGTCGTGGTCGTGATCGGCGGCATCGTGGCCGCGACGGCCATCCTGGGCGGCGAGGACGGCAACGCCACCACGTCCGCGGCGCCGTCCGCGAGCGCCGCGGCCAGCGCGGCGGCGGCCGAGCAGCCCAAGCCGTACGACCCGGCGACGGGGCTGTGCGGCTACGTCGCCGACAAGGGCAGCGGCCAGGTCAAGGACGTCGGCCTGCCGCCCGCGAAGGTGAGCACGGATCCGGCCACGATGACCATCAAGACGAACCTCGGGGACATCGTCGCCACGCTGGACTCCGCCAAGGCGCCGTGCACGGTCAACTCGTTCCGGTACCTGGCGTCGAAGAACTACTTCGACGGCAGCAAGTGCCACCGGATGGGGCCGGCGACCTTCCCGATCCTGCAGTGCGGCGACCCGCTGGCGAAGGCCGACGGCAAGAACCCGACCGACGGCCAGGGCGGACCCGGCTACCGCTTCGTCAACGAGAACCTCGCGGGCGCGAAGTACACCCGGGGCGTGCTGGCCATGGCCAACAGCGGCCCGGACACCAACGGCAGCCAGTTCTTCATCGTGTTCGGGGACACCGGGCTGAGCCCCGACTACACACCTTTCGGTACGGTGACCAAAGGGCTGGAAATCCTGGACAAGGTCGCCAAGCAGGGCGTCCTTCCCGGCGGAACAGGGGACGGCACGGGTGCGCCCAAGCAGCCCGTGGAAATCAAACACGTGACAATCACCGGCAAGAGCTGACGTAATACAACCAAGGGCATATCGGGCCCTGGAGGCTGATTCAAGTGCGGGAGGACACGGTGACCACCGACCCGTGGGGCCGGGTAGACGATGACGGCACCGTCTACGTGCGTACGGCTGAGGGAGAACGGGCCGTCGGGTCCTGGCAGGCCGGTGAGCCGGAGGAGGCGCTCGCCTACTTCCGCCGCAAGTTCGACGAGCTGGCCGGGCAGGTCCAGCTCCTCGAACAGCGGGTGAGGGGCACCGACCTGGCGCCCGCACAGGCCGAGGCGAGCATCACGAAGCTGCGGGAGGCGGTCACCGAGGCGCACGCCATCGGCGACCTGGGCTCCCTCCAGGACCGCCTCGCCGCGCTGACCGACCTCGTCGGCAAGCGCCGCGAGGAGGTCAGGGCCGCCCGCGACCAGGCCCGCGCGCAGGCGCGCGAGACCAAGGAGCGGATCGTCGCCGAGGCCGAGCGGATCGCCGAGGACGCCACCCACTGGAAGTCGGGCGGCGAGCGGCTGCGTCAGCTCGTGGACGAGTGGAAGGCGGCCGAGCGAATCGACCGCACCACCGAGGCCACGCTGTGGAAGCGCCTGTCGGCCGCCCGTACGGCTTTCGCCAAGCGGCGCAAGGCGTACTTTTCGTCGCTGGACGAGCAGCGTGACGCGGTGCGCGGCGCCAAGGAGCGGATCGTGAACGAGGCCGAGGCGCTGTCGTCCTCGACCGACTGGAACGCCACGGCCGCCGCCTACCGGGAGCTCATGCGCCAGTGGAAGACGGCCGGGCGGGCCTCCCGGGAGGCCGAGGACGAGCTGTGGGGCCGCTTCAAGGCCGCGCAGGACCAGTTCTTCCAGGCCCGGTCTGCCGTCTTCGCCGAGCGGGACGCGTCGTTCGCGGCCAACGCGGAGGCCAAGGAGGCGCTGCTCGCCGAGGCGGAGCGGCTGCTGCCCGTGACCGACGCCCGGACGGCCCGGGCCGCGCTGCGGGCCATCCTGGAGCGCTGGGAGGCGGCCGGTCCGGTGCCCCGCGAGATGCGGGACAAGCTCGAGGGCGGCCTGCGGAAGGTCGACGACGCGGTCCGCAAGGCCGAGGAGAACGAGTGGAAGCGGTCGAACCCGGAGGCCCGGGCCCGCGCCCAGGACACGGTCAACCAGCTCCGCAAGTCCATCGAGCAGCTGGAGACGCGCCTTTCCAAGGCTCAGGCCGCCGGGAAGGACAAGGACGTCAAGGAGGCCGAGGAGGCCCTGGCCGCCCGCCGGTCGTGGCTGGAGGAGGCCGAGCGCACCCTCGCCGAGTTCTCCTGACCCCTCCCCCGCATCGGCGTGATCATGCACGAGTTCCCGGGAATGGCGTTGACCTGCCCAAACTCCATGTGTGATCATGCACAGATTCCCGAAGGCTCTCACTGATCTGCCCAAACGTTGTTCGTGATCATGCACGAGCTTCCACCGCCCGGTGCATGATCACCGACTGAGGCGGCGCGGGTCAGCCGGCCTCCCGGGGAACCTGTGCATGATCACGTATGGCATGAGGGCTGGACAGAGGCCATCTCCCGGAACCCGTGCATGATCACGCCGGGGGGGGAGGAGGTCAGTTCGTCACGCGGTAGACGTCGTAGACGCCCTGGACGGTCCGTACGGCCTTGAGGACGTGCCCAAGGTGCTTCGGGTCGCCCATCTCGAAGGTGAACTTGCTGACGGCCACCCGGTCCCGGGTGGTCGCCACCGACGCGGACAGGATGTTCACGTGGTGGTCGGACAGCGTCCGCGTCACGTCCGACAGCAGGCGGGGCCGGTCAAGCGCCTCGACCTGGATCGCGACGAGGAAGACCGAGTCGTCCCCCGGAGACCACGCCACCTGGACGAGACGATCCGGCTGCGCGTTCAACTGCTCGACATTGGGACAGTTCGTGCGATGTACGGAGACTCCATGCCCTCGGGTGACGAATCCGACGATGTCGTCACCCGGGACGGGGGTGCAGCAGCGCGAGAGCCGTACCCAGACGTCGGGGTCGCCGGCCACCATGACCCCGGCGTTGGAGTTGGCCCTGGGACGCCCCTTGAGCCGCGTGGGGACCGCCGCCTCGGCGATGTCCTCCTCGGCCCCCTCGACGCCGCCAAGGGCCTGTACGAGCTTCTGGACGACCGACTGGGCGGCCACGTGGCCCTCGCCGACCGCGGCGTACAGAGCGGACACGTCCGGGTAGCGCAGATCCCGCGCGAGCGCGAGAAGGGCCTCGCCCGACATCAGGCGCTGAAGCGGCAGGCCCTGCTTGCGCATCGCCCGGCCGATGGCCTCCTTGCCGGCCTCGATCGCGGTCTCGCGGCGCTCCTTGGAGAACCACTGGCGGATCTTGTTCCGGGCGCGGCCGCTCTTGACGAACTTGAGCCAGTCACGGGACGGCCCGGCGTCCGGCGACTTCGAGGTGAAGATCTCCACCGTGTCGCCGTTGCCGAGACGTGACTCGAGCGGGACCAGCCTGCCGTTCACCCGGGCGCCGATACATCGGTGGCCGACCTCGGTGTGCACGGCGTACGCGAAGTCCACGGGGGTCGCGCCCTCCGGCAGGGCGATCACCTGCCCGCGGGGGGTGAAGACGAACACCTCGGAGACGGACAGGTCGAAGCGGAGCGACTCCAGGAACTCCCCGGGGTCGGACGTCTCCTTCTGCCAGTCGAGCAGCTGCCGCAGCCAGGCCATGTCATTGACCTGCTTGACCTTGGCGGCGCCCGAGGTGGTCTCCTCCTTGTACTTCCAGTGGGCGGCCACGCCGTACTCGGCCCGGTTGTGCATCGCGCGCGTGCGGATCTGCAGCTCGATCGTCTTGCCCTCGGGACCCATCACCGTCGTGTGCAGCGACTGGTACATGTTGAACTTGGGCATCGCGATGTAGTCCTTGAACCGCCCCGGCACCGGCCTCCACTGGGCGTGGATCGTTCCGAGCGCGGCGTAGCAGTCGCGGACCGTGTCGACGAGCACGCGGATGCCGACGAGGTCGTAGATGTCGTCGAAGGCCACGTCCTTGGCGATCATCTTCTGGTAGATCGAGTAGTAGTGCTTCGGCCGCCCCCGCACGGTCGCCTTGATCTTGGCCTCGCGTAGCTCGCCGGAGACCTTCTCGATGACGTCCTGGAGGAACAGGTCGCGCCGCGGCGCCCGCTCCGACACCATCCGCGCGATCTCGTCGTACCGCTTCGGGTACAGCATGGCGAACGCGAGGTCCTCCAGCTCCCACTTGATGGTGTTCATGCCGAGCCGATGGGCCAGCGGCGCGAAGATCTCCAGCGTCTCGCGGGACTTCTGCTGCCGCTTGTGCTCAGGCATGTACCGCATCGTCCGCATGTTGTGCAGCCGGTCGGCCAGCTTGATGACCAGGACCCGGATGTCCCGGGACATCGCGACGACCATCTTCCTGACGGTCTCCGCCTGCGCGGCGTCGCCGAACTTGACCTTGTCCAGCTTGGTCACGCCGTCGACCAGCAGGGCGATGTTGTCGCCGAAGTCGGCCCGTAACTCGTCGAGGCTGTAGGCGGTGTCCTCGACCGTGTCGTGCAGCAGGGCGGCGCACAGCGTCTCGTCGTCGGTGCCCAGCTCGGCCAGGATCGTCGCGACGGCGAGGGGATGCGTGATGTACGGATCGCCGCTCTTGCGCTTCTGATCGCGGTGGTGGAAGGCCGCCACGTCGTAGGCACGCTCGATGAGGCGCAGATCGGCCTTGGGATGCGTCGCCCGGACCGTCTTGAAAAGCGGCTCCAGAACCGGATTCATAGCCCCCCACTGCCCCCCGAACCGGGCCAGCCTCCTTCGCGAGGCCGGCGCCGGTCTTTCGTCCGCACCCCCCGATGAGTCGGGCGCCGCGTCAACGGGCACGTCGACCGGCTCGGGGGCCTCGCGCGGGTCGGTTCCGCGACCAGCCCTCGCGCTGTCGGGCACGACCACATCACGGGGCACACAGACTCCTTACGTCGAGTCCAGATTCCTCAGTGTATCCGCGCCGCCCCAGCACTCTCCGCCGAGTCGCCTCGTCACGCGCCCGGCCGCCACAGGGGACGGCACAGCCACGGAACCAGCAACGCTTACACGCTTACCAGGGCACGGACGTCCAAACCGGGTAGACGGTCACGGCCGGAGAGGAAGGACAGCTCCATCAGTACGGACACGGCGGTCACTTCGGCGCCGGCCCTCCTGACCAGCTCCACCGTCGCGTGGGCCGTGCCGCCCGTGGCGAGCACGTCGTCCACGATCAGAACCCGGTCGCCCGGGGCGAAGGCATCGGCGTGCACCTCGATGGTCGCGGAGCCGTACTCCAGATCATAGGACGCCTCCAGCGTCTCCGCAGGCAGTTTGCCCTTCTTGCGCACCGGGACGAATCCCGCGCCACTGCGGTAGGCCACCGGAGCGGCGAGGATGAAGCCCCGCGCCTCGATGCCGACGACCTTGTCGAACACCAGGCCGTCCGCGAGCTCGTCCACGACCTGCGTGAAGGCCGCGTGATCGCCCAGGAGCGGGGTGATGTCCTTGAACAGGATCCCGGGCTTCGGATAGTCGGGTACGTCCCTGATCAGGGCGGTCCAGTCAGTCACGAGGCCAACCTTAGAGCACCCCGCGCGGGAAGCCCCCGGCCCGGCGATACGTGGAAAGCAGGACGCCCCCGTGACCGTCTCCGATCACGGGGGCGCTCCATGCGGCGCGAGGCCGCCTAACGCTTCTTACGCTTGCCGTCGCCCGTGACCGCGCCGTTCTGCGACACGGTGGGCGATGTGCTCTGGGACGCGCTTTGGGACGTGCTCTGGGAGGCCGCCGGGACGGTCTCCTTCACGGTACGGCTCCCGCCCGCGGTGGCGGCCGCCTTGGCGGCGGACGTCTGCTTCAGAGCCACCCGCTTGGCGAGCGCCTGCCAATGCGGCTCCCGCTCCTTGAGCGTCACCAGGATCGGCGTCGCGACGCACAGCGAGGAGTAGGTGCCGACGATCATGCCGACGAAGAGCGCCAGCGACAGGTCCTTCAGCGTGCCGGCGCCGAGCAGCGTCGTGCCGATGAACAGGATCGCCGCGACGGGCAGGATCGCGACGAGCGAGGTGTTCAGCGACCGGATGAGGGTGTGGCTGAGCGCGTTGTTCGCCGCCTGCGTGTAGGTCATCTTGGCGCTCGTGCCGAGCTTGCCGGTCACTTCCTTGATCATGTCGAAGACGACGACCGCGTCGTACAGCGAGTAACCGAGGATCGTGAGGAAGCCCAGCATGGTCGCCGGGGTGACCTCGAAGCCCGACCAGGCGTAGACGCCGGCCGTGATCACCAGGTCGTGGACGAGGGCGACGATGGCGGCGAGCGCCATCCGCCACTCGAAGGCCACGGACAGGTACAGCATGATCGCGATCATGAAGACCGCGAGGCCGATCCATGCCTTCTGGGAGACCTCGCCGCCCCAGGTGGCGCCGATGACCTGCGAGCTGACCTGGTTCTCCGGGACGCCGAACCGCTTGGCCACCGCCCCCTGGACCAGGGTGGCCTCGTTGGCGTCGAGGCTCTCGGTGGTGACCCGCCAGTTGGGCCCAGCCTGTTGCACGATGACCTGGTGCGGACCCGCGTCCTGGACGGCCGACCGGACGCTCTCCACGCTCGAACCCGGCGTCCGGGTGAAGTCGAAGACCGACCCGCCCTTGAACTCCACGCCGAGGTTCAGGCCGTGGATCACGAGCCCGAGGATGGAGACGGCCAGCAGGAAGGCCGACAGGCCGTACCAGATCTTGCGCTTGCCGACGAAGTCGATGTTGATGTCGCCGCGGTAGAGGCGGCTGATAACACCCGGCATCACGCCTCCTGCAGGGTCTGCTCGGCGGGGCTCGTACGGCCCATGCGCTCCGCGTCGAGTCCGGACAGCTTGTGGCCCTTGGAGAAGAACTTCAGCCGCGCCGCGAGAGACATGAACGGCTTGGTGAAGAGGAACACCACGACGATGTCGATCAGCGTGGTCAGGCCCATCGCGAAGGCGAATCCGGCCACGCCGCCCACCGCGAGGAAGAACAGCACCACCGCGGCGATGAACATGACGGCGTCGGCGACCAGGATCGTCCGCCGGGCGCGCCGCCAGGCGACCTCCACGGCCGCGCGCAGCGTGCGGCGGCCTTCCTTGATCTCGTCACGGATTCGTTCGAAGTAGACGATGAACGAGTCCGCGGTGATGCCGATCGAGACCACGAGGCCGATGATGTGCGGCAGCGAGAGCCGGAAGCCCGCGTTGTGGCTGAGGATGACCACCGTGAGGTAGGTCACCACGGTCGCCACGGCGAGGCTCGCCACACCGATCAGGCCGAGGCCCCGGTAGTAGAGCAGCAGGTAGAGCACGACCACCAGCAGGCCCAAGGCGCCGGAGATCAGGCCGCCGCGGAGCTGGTCCTGGCCGAGCGTCGAGGAGACCGACACCACCGAGCTCTGGTTGAACTTCAGCGGCAGCGCGCCGTACTTGAGCTGATCCGCCAGCTCGGTGGCGCTCGCCTGGTTGAAGCTGCCGGAGATCCGGGCGCTTCCGCCGGGGATGGCCTCCTGGATGGTCGGCGCCACGATGACGACGCCGTCGAGGACGTTGGCGAGCTGGTTGCGCGGCGGCGAGAGGCTGGTGATCCGCCGGGTGATGTCGGCGAACTGCGAGGCGCCCTTGGACTTGAAGCTGATCTGGACGATCCACTCGCCGGTCGTGGGGTCGGTCCCCGCCTGGGCGCCGCTGATCTCGGTGCCCTGCACGGCGGCCTTGTCCAGGATGTACCGGGCGGAGCCGTCGTCGCTGCAGGCCACGATCTGCTTGTTCGGGTCGTCCTGCGCGCCCTGGCCGCGCTTTTTCGCGGAGCAGTCGATCTCGCGGAACTTCGTCAGCAGCGCCGGGTCGATGCCGCTGGTGTCCTGACCGGCCAGCGGGTCGTCACTCGCCTGCGAGGCCGGCGGGGCCGTCGGCGACGCGGATGCCGACGGTGTGGGGGAAGGTGCGGCCTTGGCTCCCGCTTTGTGGCCCTTCTTACCGCCGTTCGCACCGCTCGCGCCGTTCGCGTCGCCGGCCTTGGCGGTCGGCGTCGGAGAGGGAGCGGTCAGCGCGGAGGACAGTGCCCTTCCTGCGGGCGTGGCGCTGGGCGCCGCGCTCGCCGTGGCCCCCGGAGTGGCGCCTGCGGCCCCACTCGGCGTCGCACTGGGCGCGCCGGAACCACTGGGCGTCGGCGCCGCCGTCGGCATCTGCACAGGCTGGGCCTTTGAGGCGGCCACCGCGAGCACCTGGCGCATGCGCAGCTCAGCGGTGGTGGAGATGAGCCCGAGAGCCTCCTCCCGACCGGCTCCGGGGACCGAGATCACGATGTTCTCGTTCGACCTCGCGACCTCGGCGTCCGAGATGCCCGTGCCGTTCACGCGAGCGCGGATGATGGTGACGGCTCGATCAAGGCTCTCCTGGGACGGAGTCTTGCCGTCGGGCGGGACCGGCGTCAGCGTCACCGTGGTGCCACCCGCGAGGTCGAGGCCGAACTTGGGGACGAACGCCTTCTGCAGGGCGACCGTCGCGCCCATGGCGAGGATGAGCGCAAGGAGCACCAGGAGCGTACGTCCCGGCTTGCTCTGGCTACTGGTCGGTGGGGCCACTGGTGGTCAGTTCTTTCGTCAAAGGGTATGCGATCAGCCTACTCAGGACTGCTTGGTACTCGAATCATCACCGTCCGTGGTGTCAGGACCGTCGGCCACCGGGTTGTCGTCGGCCGGCTCCTCCGAGGCGCCCTCGGTGGGAGTCACCACGCGCCCGATCGCCCCCTTCACCCACTTGGTCTGCACACCGGGTGCGATCTCGAGGAGGACGTCGTCGTCCTCGAAACCGACCACGGTCGCGAAGAGGCCCGTGGTCGTCATGACCCGGGCGCCAGGGGTCAGGGAGCTCTGCATCTGGAGCGCTTCCTGCTGCCGCTTGCGCTGCGGGCGAATCAGGAGGAAGTAGAACACCACTACCAGCAAGATCAGTGGCAGGAACGTCCCAAGCGGGTTGTTACCCACGGGGGCCACCCTTCCGTTACGTGATGAACCGGCCTGACGCCGGAGGTCTTGTGCGCTGTGCGCGCGCCCGCCGCGGCGCTGAGCGGGTCAGCGTAAGCGGCCAGTCAAGCCACGCAGTGTATGCGAGCCGTTCGAAGCCCGGCAACGAACCCACGATCTGGCACGCGGGAAACTTTCCTATTTCGCGGTATTGAAACGGTTCTGTGACCTGGCTAAACCCTACGACATCCCGGCAAGGCATCCAGGACGCCCGGAAGCGCGACACGGCCGGGTTCGCTCAAGGACTCGCCATGCGTGCGTTGGGAGGCCCCGCCGGCAGGCTGGATAGACCCCGATCTGGATAGGCCTCGATAGGCCGGCATCTCGGTGGCGCGTCAGATCGCGGCGGCCCATCAGCCCGTACGGCGAGCGCACGTGGCCTCATGACCTCCGCCCGAAGCGGCGAGGAATTAACGGAGAACGAAGCCTACGGCGTCCGCTCCCAAGCGGATTACGAAGGCTGGGAAAGAATTGACGGTACTCCCCAAACCTGGGCCGGCCCGTTGGGTCCGCTTGCCTTGGCATGTCTGGCGTGGGCACATGGGGATCACACTGGGGATCACACGTGGGGATCAACTGCTTCACACCGGCGCTCGCGGTCGATCGTGACCGGGGACGCGGCAGCGGGACATGGGGGCTGCTCAGGGTGCGGGCGTTCCGGAAGGGTTCTTCCCGGCGAGCGCTTCAGCCCGTCAGGTGAACGGCCGCGGGCGCGCGGACCACACCGCCATGCGCGCGGCGGCCGCCGCGGCGAGGGACGGCCCGGTCCGGGGCGTGGATTAACGCAAGCCCTTTCTGCCATATGATCCGAACTTTTCTCACGTGTTGGCGAGAAACAGCCTCAATGGCGCCCATAGGCAAGCCTGGGCAGATTGCGTTACGGAGTGTCGAGGGTGAATTCGTGTCGCCGCATGGCCGCCCGGGACAATCCCGGGGGCCTCCACATCGCAGATGGCTTCACTATGGAGCGCAATCAAGACCTCCGCCGTCATCTGCGCGGACGAACCACCTGAAAGCACGCGGGAGCGCGGGCACGGGCACGGAGACGACGGAGAGGACGGGCAACCAGCGCGGAGGGCGGGCGGGCATGTGGAAGCACCCCTCCCGGCGAGGCAGACGGGTCGGACGGCGCCTCGGCGCGGACTGGGGCGGCGGGCCGGCGGCGCGGCGGACCGGTGAAGCCCGCAGACGTCGCCGACCTCACCGCATCGCGAGCGAGCACTCATATCCTGCGGTCAGTGGCCCGAAAGTCACATGTTGCGGCGCCGGCATCGCCGCCCTGGCACCTGACGAAAGAACTGCCCCGCCCGCCGGAGCCAGAGATCCGGGGACCAATCCGAGCCCGGAAGCGGGCCGCCTCTTGTTCCGCGTCGCCGCCCATCAGGCAAACCGGAGCCCTTCTCCCGAGCACCACGCGAGATGTTCCGTACGGCGATCGCGAACGGCGATCGCATAGGCAATCATATTCGGCGATTCTCATTCATCGCGGTTTTCGTACAGCAACAAATCCATACGACGATCCTTGTTCAGCGCGAATCCGTGGGGGCGGCAAGAGCCGTCCCCGGAATGCGGCCACTCACAAACGCCTGCCCGGCAACGAAACGGGCTGTGGCCGCGCGGCATTGGCCCAGCCACGTATGCACGGACGACAAAAGACCGGCTGGGCGAACTCCGACGTGTCGCCCGCCTTTCGGCTCTGGCGCGGGGAAGCATCGGGGACCGGCGGCCCATCTCACGACCGCCCCCTCACATGCGCGACGGCGAAGCCGAACCATCGGGGATCTCAGTCCCCGTCGAAAAGGGTGGGGATGGGCGACGCCCCGAAGGCGTCAGGAGGCGGAGTCAGGCCGAGGTGCGCCCAGGCGGACGCGGTCGCCACCCGGCCGCGCGGCGTCCGGGCGAGCAGCCCCTGCCGGACGAGGAAGGGTTCCGCGACGACCTCCACGGTCTCGGGCTCCTCCCCCACGGCCACGGCGAGCGTGGACAGGCCCACCGGCCCGCCGCCGAACTTTCGCAGCAGCACGCCGAGCACCGCCCGGTCGAGCCGGTCGAGCCCCTCGGCGTCAACCTCGTAGAGGTTCAGCGCGGCCGACGCGATCTCCCTGGTGATCACGCCCTCCGCCCGGACCTCGGAGAAGTCGCGAACCCGCCGGAGCAGCCGGTTCGCGATCCGGGGCGTGCCCCGCGAGCGGCGGGCGATCTCATGGGCGCCCTCCGTGGGAAGGTCCACCGACATCAGCCTGGCGGAGCGGTAGAGCACCTGCTCCAACTCGGCGACGTCGTAGAAGTCCATGTGCGCGGTGAAGCCGAACCGGTCGCGTAGCGGCGCCGGGAGCAGACCGGCCCTGGTCGTGGCCCCGACCAGGGTGAACGGCGCGATGTCGAGCGGGATCGAGGTGGCTCCGGGGCCCTTGCCGACGACGATGTCGACGCGGAAGTCCTCCATCGCCAGATAGAGCATCTCTTCGGCCGGGCGGGCCATCCGGTGGATCTCGTCGATGAACAGGACCTCGCCCTCCGACAGTGTCGAGAGGATCGCGGCCAGATCACCCGCCCGTTCCAGAGCGGGGCCCGAGGTCACCCGGAGAGGCGCTCCCAGCTCAGCGGCGATGATCATGGCAAGCGTGGTCTTTCCAAGCCCAGGGCCACCGCTCATCAGCACATGGTCGGGCGGCCGGTTCCTGCGAAGGGCGCTCTCCAGCACGAGGGAGAGCTGCTCCCGGACCCGCCCCTGGCCGATGAACTCGTCCAGGCGCTTGGGCCGCAGTGCCGCCTCGATCGCCTGCTCGTCGCCCTCCGGTTCCGGCGACACCAACTCCCGCTCAAAGCTCACAGGCGCTCCCCGCCACCCAAGCCGACTCTCGTCTCCACCGGGCGGAACCCGCCGGCTGCCTGCGGACACCCTGGGCGCGCCGGGGTCATCGGACGCTCAGCGCGCGCAGGGCCGACTTGAGCAGCAGGGCCACCTGGGGAGTCCGTCCCGCGGCCACCTCCGCGTCGGCTTCGGGAGTGACGGCCGCCACCGCCTCGTCGGCGTCCCGAGCGGAGTAGCCGAGGCCGACCAAGCCCGAATGCACCTGATCACGCCACACCGGCGCCTTCGCCGTACCGTTGAGGGCGGCGTTCACCGCCTGATCAGGAGTGCCCAGCTTGTCCTTGAGCTCCAGCACGATGCGCTGAGCGCCCTTCTGCCCGATGCCGGGGACCATGGTCAGCGCCTTGAGATCGGCGCTGGCCACCGCGACGCGGAGCGCGTTGGGCGTGTGCACGGCCAGCATCGCGAGGGCGATGCGCGGCCCCACGCCGCTCGCCGTCTGCAGCAGCTCGAAGACGGTCCGCTCGTCGTCGGAGGCGAAGCCGTACAGCGTGAGCGACTCCTCGCGCACGACGAGTGAGGTCGCGAGGCGGCCGGGCTCACCTACGCGGAGGGTGGCGAGCGTGCCCGGCGTGCAATGAACGAGCACACCCACTCCGCCGACCTCGATGACGGCGGCGTCCGGCGCGATGGCCGTCACCTGCCCCGCCACGGATGCGATCACTCCGCGCTCCCTTCGCCCACCACGGCCCGCATAACCAGTCCCACCATGGTCCGGATCACCAGTCTCATACGGTCCGGACAACCAGTCTCATCGAGGCCCGTCCGACGCCCCAGCCGGCGTGCCGACCTCAGTCCTACCAGAGCGCCCCGACGATCCGCCGCCCTGTCCGGCGATCCGGCGACGACCCACCAGACGCGGAGGCCCGGCATACGCGGAGGCTCGAGCCGATGCAAGCATGGGGCTCCCCTCGGCACCGCGGCAGCCGTACGGCAGCGCAGTCGCGGGTCTCCGGCGATCCGGTCGGTGCGGTGGTCAGGCAGGCACGGCGATCCGGCGGTCATGCGGTCATGGATTCGCCAGGTCGCCGGTACGGCCGGCACCGGGCGAATGGCGATAACCAGGGTTAAGCGTGACAGAGCCGGCAGAGCCGCGGGCTTTGGACAGGGCCTCGGCAAGACGGTTCTGGACGCCACCCCGCCAGACGTGGCAGATCGCCAGAGCGAGAGCGTCGGCGGCGTCGGCGGGTTTCGGCATGGCGTCGAGCCGCAGGAGCCGGGTCACCATGGCGCCGATCTGCTTCTTGTCGGCGTTGCCGTTCCCCGTGATCGCGGCCTTGACCTCGCTCGGGGTGTGCATGGCCACGGGCAGCCCCCGCCTTGCCGCGCACACGATGGCGACGGCGGAGGCCTGCGCGGTGCCCATGACGGTCCGTACGTTGTGCTGGGCGAAGACCCTCTCAACGGCCACCGCGTCGGGTCTGACCTCATCGAGCCACCGCTCGATCTCGGCCTCGATCACCACCAGGCGGGAGCCGATGTCGTCCTCCGCCGGTGTGCGGACGACCCCGACGGCCACCAGGCTCAGCGGCGCCCCTGGGCGGCCTTCCACGGCCCCGAGACCGCATCGGGTCAGCCCCGGATCGACCCCCAACACCCGCAGCTCGGGCAACCGCACCGGCCGGCCTCCGATCCGCTCGTTGGGCGCCTATGGCCCGCTCGCCCAGCGGCATCCGCGACCGCCGAACATCTGTTCGGCACCGAACTCTACCGTGATCAGTCGGCGTCCGCTCGCGTCAGAAGTGATCGATCATGTAAGCCGCGGAGTTGAAGGCGGCGTCGAGGGCGTCGTCGGTCTCGGCCGACCCGCCCGTGAGCCGTCCGGACCGGCGGAGTGTGGCAGCGGGCACGCCCGCGAAAAGTGCGGACAGGGCGCCGATGGTGAACCGGGACGGCGCTCCCTGTCCCGGCGGGAGTTCCGCAGCAGAACCTGCGGCGGAAGCCGTACAGGAGCCTAAAGCGACCTGGAGCCGCCACGTGCCGGAGTTAGCGGGGCGCTGCGGGTCGTCGACCTCGACGACCGTGTCGAGCGAGACGCCGATGGGAAAGCCGCGCTGCTGGATGGCGGACGGGAGGTCGATCAGACGGAACATCCACCTGACCTGCTTGACCTCGTCGGACGATCGCTCGCGCAGGAGCCACAGCACCGGGTCGTGGGGCTCCACGCAGGCCTTGACCGACTTGGCGATGGACGACGCCGTGCCGACGAGCGACCACAGCGCCCGTGCGGTGGCCTCCGAGCCCGCCACGAGGTTGTCGACCTCGATGTCCCCGCCGCTCCAGCGGTAGATCACGTAGCCATCGTCGGCGAGGTAGCAGAAGTCGTCCTCGTCCTCGAGCCAGAGTCGCCAGGTCCGCTCGTCCCAGCAGAGCGGCCCGGAGGCGCGTGTCGAGGCGTAGACGCGCTCCAGCAGGGCCATCACTTCCGGCGCGTCGTCGGGGCCCATCCGGCGGAGCTTCACCGCGGCGGCCGCGCTGTCACGGGCTCCGAGGGTGCGGAGGGCCTCCGTCGGCAGAACGGCCTTGAGCTGTGCTCCGCCGTGTTCCCACCCCATGCTGCGGTAGAGCGGCGTGGTCGCCGGGTAGAGCGCGGACACGACGTGACCCAACTCCGCGCTGCGGTCGATGACGCCGGCCATGAGCGCCCGGCCCACGCCGCGGCCTCGTTCCTCGGGCGCGACGGTCACACTGGCGACGCCGCCCATGGACATGGGACGTCCGTGCCACCACTGGGTGTACTGATTGATCCGCGCGGTCGCGATGAGCCTGGTTCCGTCAAAGACGCCCAGGTATCGACCCTCGGTCAGGACCGGCACGATCATCTTGCGCCAGGTCTCCGCGTCGGCCGCTGAGATGGGGCCGAAGGCGCGCTTCCGGTTGTCGAGCACCGCGTCAAGGTCGTCGGTCGTCAGGTCACGAATTTCCACAAAGGACAAAGCTATGCCGTACCGACCGGAAACGGCGAACCGTTTAGCCGCTCCTTCCCATGCCGCCCCTTCTGATCACGCGACATGGCCGCCGGCCTGCTACGAGCGCACGGGGCGGGCACCGGATGCACCGATGCCCACCTACGCAGCCGGGCGGGGGCCGGGCCCCGGCTGGCCTGCGCGCCGTTTTCAGCTCAGCCCCTTGCTCCCTGATCAGGTCAGCCCCTTGTTCGCCTATAAGCGAGCGGCGGAGGACGGCTGGTGGCACCGCCGTGCTCCCGCCCCCTCTGCAGCCGTGAACGGGTCCCCGTGTACGGCTGCTCCGAACGGCCCTTCCTTGCTGAGTTGCCGGGGCTCGTTAGGTAGATCTTTTGGACAGCGCTCCGACCTGCGGTTTTCTAGTGGATCAAGCTCGGATTTGTCGTAGGTGCTGGATAGCGTGAGGGCAGTTCTCGGGACGGCTCGGATGCGCGGGGAGGTGCCTTTCGATGGTCGGACCACCGATCGACCTGCTGGGTTCCCTTCGTACGGCGGGCGCATCCAAGCGCAAGCTGCCCGAGATCCTCAAGGGCACTGTGCTGGACCCTGACTACGTCCCACCGCAGCGCTCGGCCGACGCCCCGGCCGACGAGGCGTACCGGCAGTTCGTCCGGCGGCGCTCCACCGGCACTGGCGCATCGGATCCTTCCGCGAGCGGTGATTCCGCCCCTTCCGGCAGTGAGTCCTTCGACAGTGAACCCTCCGGCGGTGAACCGTCTGGCGGGTATGAGCCTCCTGCCGGGTCCACGGGTTCCGGAGAGCCAGGGCTATCTATGGGTTCTGGACCGGCGGAATCGGACGAGCCGGTGAGGTCGGCAGATTCAGGCGACCCGGCCGGGTCGCCGGGAGGGTCGTCGGGGTCGGGCGGGCCGGTGGGCTCTGGGGTGCTGGTGCCGGAGTTGCGGGAGCTGGCGTCCCGGCTGGCGGTGGCTGACCTGCCCGGCACCGCCGCCATCTGCCTGGCCGAGGCTGAGGAGTTGCTGTACGCGCGGGACCGGTTGGTCTCGGCGGTCGCCGCGCGGGTGGGCCGGGTTCACGCCACCGGGGAGGCCAAGAGTGTTGGGTATGCCTCGACGGGGACGTGGCTGCGTGGCGCGGCGGGGATGACGGGTGCGGGGGCGTCGCGGCTGCTCCGGCTGGCCACGGAGCTGGCGCGGCTGCCTGTGGTGCGGGGGCGGTTCGCGGCCGGCACCCTGGCTGAGGGGTCGGTTGATGCGATCACCCAGGTGACCTCCGGGTTGACCGATGAGCAGGTCGGGCTGGTGGAGCAGATCCTGGTGGACCTGGCCGACCATGCCACCCCGGCCGAGATCGCCAAAGCGGGACGGTACCTGCGCGAGCTGCTGGATCCCGGCAGCCTGGATGATGAGGCGGATGCCGATTACGCGGCGCGGTTCCTGCTGGTCCGCCCCTCCTCCACCGGTGGGGTGGAGGGAGAGTTCCGGCTGCCGCGTGAGGCGGCCGCCCGGCTGCGGGAGTTCCTGGCCGCCTACGCCCGCCCCAAAGGCAAAGACGATGACCGGCCGCTGCGGGTGCGGCAGGCTGATGCACTGGCGGCGCTGTTGAGCAAGAAGGTCAGCACCGAACTGCTGGTCCTGGTCCGCGCCGAATCCCTCCCCGACGACCCCACCCCCACCAACCCCACCCCGGACAACCCCGCCGGCTGCGATCACAGCACCCCGGCCACCCACCCCACCGCCCACCGCGCCGCCGACCCCAACGCCCACCGCGCCGGCGACACCAACGGCGACCGAGCCGGCGACTCCACCGGCGGCGATCACACCGGCTCAGGGGCGGCCCCCACCGCCGACACCGACGACGCCCCTGACCCGCACGACGGCCTGGACGACGACCCCACCGGGGGCGACCGCGCGGACACGAGCGCGGAGACGGGTGTGGACCCGAGCGCGGCGGCGGGTGTCGGCAACGACGTAGGCGCGGGTGCCGGTGCGGACGCTGGCGGCGGCGCGGGTGAGGGGGTGGGGGATGCGGCGTGTGGGAGGTGTGGACACCACCCCGACCGGCTCGCGCCCGGGCTGCTGATCGCCACCGGGCAACTGCTGCCGATCTCCGACGTGCACCGGCTGGCCCGCACCTCCCGCCTGGTCCGCATGGTGGTGAACGCCAAGGGGCAGGTCCTGAACATGGGCCGCGCGGTACGGCTGGCCACCCCCGCCCAACGCCAGGCGTTGATCGCCCGCTACGCCACCTGCTACTGCGACGGCTGCGCGATCCCCGCCGACATGGCCGAGATCGACCACGTCAACGGGTGGATCAACGGCGGCGCTACCGACCTGGAGGACATGGCTCCCGCCTGCACCTGGCACAACCGCGACAAAGCCGCCCACCCCGACCGCTACACCACCCACCGCAACCCCGACGGCACCTGGACCCTCACCCACCTCGGCAGAAAAGGCCGCTACGCCGCCCGATTCCGAACCTGAGCAGGCAAGGCGACGCACACACGCAGCGGGTTCCGCTGGAGCACGCTGGGCCTCCTGACCCGCCGCACGGCCATGTACAGGCGTGGAAGCGCCTCCCCTGGCGCATGGATGGCATGGAGGCGGTGCCCACCCGGCGTTGGCGCCGCGATACGCGCCAGCGCCCGTATCACCAGGCGCAACTGCTACCGCCGCCCTGGCGTTAGGGCGCAATAGGCCTTGGTGCTGCGTGCTGAAACGTGGAGGGGGTTGCCAGCCTGGCGTTGGCGCACCGCCTGGTGTGGGCGACGGCCACGCCAGGTGGTGCGGTTGACAACGGTGGGCAGCACGACGCCCGTCCTCGTGTCCAGCAGGCCCATGTTCCGTGGGCTCTCACCAGGGGGACGAGCGCTCAGGAACAGACGAACACCCAGGGACTAGACGTCGAGCTTCTCCATGACCTCGTCGCTGACGTCGAAGTTGGCCCAGACATTCTGGACGTCGTCGCTGTCTTCGAGAGCGTCGATGAGGCGGAAGACCTTGCGCGCGCCTTCCTCGTCGAGCGGGACGTTCATGGTCGGCATGAAGCCGGCCTCGGCCGACTCGTAGTCGATCCCGGCGTCCTGCAGGGCCTTGCGGACGGGGATGAGGTCGGAGGCCTCGGAGACGACCTCGAAGGTGTCACCGAGGTCGTTGACCTCCTCGGCGCCGGCGTCGAGGACGGCCATGAGCACGTCGTCCTCACTCAGCTCGCCTTTGGGGACGATCACGACGCCCTTGCGGTTGAACATGTACGACACCGAGCCGGGGTCGGCCAGGGAGCCGCCGTTGCGGGTGAGGGCGACGCGCACCTCGGAGGCCGCACGGTTGCGGTTGTCGGTGAGACACTCGATCAGCACGGCCACTCCGCCGGGGGCGTAGCCCTCGTACATGATGGTCTGCCAGTCGGCGCCGCCGGCCTCAAGGCCGCCGCCGCGCTTGCGCGCCCGCTCGATGTTGTCGATGGGGACGGAGCTCTTGCGGGCCTTGGTGATGGCGTCGTACAGCGTGGGGTTGCCGTCCGGGTCGGGGCCGCCGGTCCTGGCCGCGACCTCGATGTTCTTGATGAGCTTGGCGAACAGCTTGCCGCGCTTGGAGTCGAGCGCCGCCTTCTTGTGCTTCGTCGTCGCCCATTTGGAGTGGCCGGACATCGCCTAGAACTCCCTCACCATTTCGACAAAATACGAATGAACCCGCGCGTCGCCGGTCAGCTCCGGGTGGAAGGACGTCGCGAGCAGAGGTCCCTGACGGACCGCGACGATCCTATCCCCAGGTTCGGTTCTGCCCAGCACCTCGACGTCCGGGCCGACGGATTCAACCCAGGGCGCGCGGATGAACACGGCCCGCATCGGGCCTCTGGAGGCGAAGTCGAGGTCGGCCTCGAAGGAGTCGACCTGGCGGCCGAAGGCGTTGCGGCGGACCACCATGTCGATCCCGCCGAGGGTCTGCTGGCCGTCGATCCCGCCCTCGATGCGGTCGGCCAGCATGATCATCCCGGCGCAGGAGCCGTACGCGGGCATGCCCTCCTTGATCCGCAGCCGCAGGGGCTCCAGCAGTTCGAACGCGGTCGCGAGCTTCCACATCGTGGTGGACTCCCCGCCGGGGATGACGAGGGCGCTGACCGCGTTGAGCTCCTCCTGGCGGCGTACGGCGGTCGCCTCGGCGCCCGAGGCTTCCAGGGCGCGGATGTGCTCGCGCACGTCGCCCTGGAGGGCGAGCACGCCGATCTTCGGCGCAGAGGTCACAGCGGTCCCTTCGTCTGGTGGCCGATTCAGCGTATGGCCATGTCCGGCAACCGCCCAAACCGGCCGTTACGCCGCCGCGGCGGGCGTGGCGTCCTGGAAGGTGCGGCCCACGTCGACGTGGTCCAGCGCCGCGAGGTGGCGGCGGCGGGTGACCAGGACCGCGATCCCGGCGAGGCAGCACACGGCGCCCAGATAGTACGGCACGGCCGGGCCGGCCTCCTCGCCGAGCTTGGTCGCGATGTACGGCGCGAGCGCGCCGCCGAGCCAGCGGACGAAGTTGTACCCGGCGGAGGCGACGGAGCGTGGCGCGTCGGAGACCTTCATGGCGGCCTCGGTGAAGATCGTGTTGTTGAGCCCGATGGGGATCCCGCAGAGCACGGTGAAGATCACGATGCCCGCGTGCCCGGACAGGGCGATGCCGACCTGGAACACGGCGAGGACGGCCAGCGAGAGGCACAGCACCCGCACCGAGCCGAGGTGGCGCTGGAACCACGGCGCGGCGAAGACGGAGGACAGCGCCACGCAGACGCCCCACCCGAAGAACACGGCGCCGATGCCGTACGCGGTCATGCCGAGGATGAAGGGCGTGAACGCGAGCACGGTGAAGAAGGCGAAGTTGTAGAACAGCGCGGTGAACGCGGTCGTGGACAGGCCCCCATGAGCGAGGGCGCGGATGGGCTCGCTGAGCCGTGTCCTCTTGGCGGCCCTGGACGTCTCCTTGAGAAGGGTGACGATGAGGACGAAGCCGACGGCCATCAGCGTGGCGGTGCCGAAGAACGGCGCCCGCCAGTTCCATTCGCCCAGCGCCGCCCCGAGGAGGGGTCCCGCCGAGATGCCGAGACCCAGCGCGGCCTCGTAGAGGATGATCGCCTTCTCCGCTCCCCCGCTGGCCGCGCCGACGATCACGGCGAGGGCCGTGGCGACGAACAGCGCGTTGCCGAGCCCCCAGCCCGCGCGGAAGCCGACGAGCTGCGCGACGCTGCCGGACGTGCCTGCGAGGGCGGCGAAGAGCACCACGAGGGAGAGCCCGAGGAGCAGCGTCCGCCTGCCGCCGACGCGGCTGGAGACCCAGCCGGTGATCAGCATGGCGACGGCGGTCACGAGGAAGTAGCTGGTGAACAGTAACGACACCTGGCTGGGGGTGGCCTTCAGGCCCCTGGCGATGGACGGCAGGATGGGGTCGACCAGGCCGATGCCCATGAACGCGACCACCGCGGCGAAGGCGGTGGCCCAGACGGACACGGGCTGGCGGAGCATCCCGCCGCTCTGCGATGGCATGCGTGGCTCTCCTTCAGAAGATGAGGCCGAAGGTCAGGCCCGGCCCAGCTTGGCCAGGGCGGGAAGGGCAACGGAGATGGCCGACCGCTCCTCGGGGGTGAGGGTTTCCAGCTGCCGGGCGAGGTAGGCGATCCTGGCCTGCCGTACGCCGCGCAGGCGGGACCTGCCTTCGCCGGTCAGCTCGACGGTGCGGACCCGGGCGTCGGAGGCGTCGCTGCCGCGCGCCACCAGCCCGGCGTCCTCGAGCCGGTTGATCTGCACGGTCATGGTGGGGAGCTGGACGCCGTGCTCCTCGGCGAGCTCGGTCATCCGGCGGGGGGCGCCTTCGAGGGAGCCGAGCACGGAGTACTGCTGCGAGGTCACGGGCTGTCCCGCGGTCGTACGGCGGAGCAGCATCACGAGGTGACGCAGCTCGCGCGACAGGCTGTCGGCCAGAGATCCGGTGTCGTCCGTCGTCATACTTAGGCAGTCTAACTTAGCTAAGCTAACTATTCGTCAATAAGGAATCCCAGGGCAGGCTTACGCCCTGGGATTCCCTACGTCATCAGGCCGGGATGAGGCCGGGGATCTACCAGCCGCGCTCGGCGAGGCGGTGCGGGGCGGGGATCTCGTCCACGTTGATGCCGACCATCGCCTCGCCCAGGCCCCGCGACACCTTGGCCAGGACGTCCGGGTCGTCGTAGAACGTCGTGGCCTTGACGATGGCGGCGGCGCGCTTCGCCGGGTCGCCGGACTTGAAGATGCCCGACCCGACGAAGACGCCCTCGGCTCCGAGCTGCATCATCATGGCGGCGTCCGCCGGAGTGGCGATGCCACCGGCGGTGAACAGCACCACCGGCAGCTTGCCGGTCTTCGCGACCTCGGCCACCAGCTCGTACGGCGCCTGCAGTTCCTTGGCGGCGACGTACAGCTCATCCTCCGGCAGGGAGGTCAGGCGCTTGAGCTCGCCACGGATCTTCCGCATGTGGGTGGTGGCGTTGGAAACGTCGCCCGTGCCCGCCTCGCCCTTGGAGCGGATCATCGCCGCGCCCTCGGTGATGCGGCGCAGCGCCTCGCCCAGGTTCGTGGCGCCGCAGACGAAAGGCACGGTGAACTGCCACTTGTCGATGTGGTTTGCGTAGTCGGCCGGGGTGAGCACCTCGGACTCGTCGACGTAGTCCACGCCCAGCGCCTGCAGCACCTGGGCCTCGACGAAGTGGCCGATCCGGGCCTTTGCCATAACGGGGATCGACACGGCGTTGATGATGCCGTCGATCATGTCGGGGTCGCTCATGCGGGACACGCCACCCTGGGCGCGGATGTCGGCGGGCACCCGCTCCAGCGCCATGACGGCGACCGCTCCGGCATCCTCAGCGATCTTGGCCTGCTCCGGGGTGACGACGTCCATGATGACCCCGCCCTTGAGCATCTCGGCCATGCCACGCTTCACGCGGGCGGTGCCGACGGCGGTGGACTCGTTGACTTCGGGGGTGCTGCTGGACACGGTGCTACCTCACGACGGCGGGTATGGATTCCCCTCCATGGTAGGTCCTGGCCAATCCCTCCCCTGACGTTCCACTCTGTCAGGGTTGATCACTGTTTTTGTACTATTCGCCCATCAGGGCGCCACGGGCTTCCGCGACGCGAGGACGACCCACACCTGTCCACGGGCGAACGGCATCGGCTTGCCGTCGGCCGTCGTGTACGTGGTGCCCTTCTCCTCGGAGGCCCGCGACCAGTTGACCTTGTAGGCCTGGCCGTCCCGGAGCACGACGCCGGTGCCCTTGCCCACCGTGTGGACGAGAGGCGTGTAGCTGCCGTGGAAGTCGTGGAACTGGGACCTGTCCGTCTTGACCCACTGGACCACGACCGTGGGGGCGCCCTGCTGGCCGCCCTCGGCGGCCATGTCCTTCGCCCCGTCCTGCGTGACGAGCCATCGCTTCTGCGCCGCCGACCAGGTGAACGTGAACCGCGCCGCCGGGTAGCGCACGCTGACCTGCTTCTGCGGGACGCCGCCGGCCGGCGGTTCGTCGGAGAACACGAAGCCGATGTCCTCGGCCTTGCCGGCCTTCGGCGCCTTGGCGAGCAGCTTCTTCGGGGTCCCGAACAGGTTGTACGGCGCGACCCGGCCGGGCACGCGGGAGTACGCCGAGAACGCGCTGCTGTCGGACACGTCCCACAGCGAAGCCTTGCGCACGAACGGGATCATCTTGGTCTGCACGCCCGAGTAGGCCAGCGCCGGCTTGCCGAACATCGGGAGGATGTGCAGGTCGGAGATGCGCGCGCTTCTCACCGGCCCGACCTGGGCGGGCAGCTTCGAGCTGAAGATGGCCATGAGCCGGGTCAGGCCGCCCTCGACCTGCTCGATGAACACGATGTCGGCGCTGCGCAGGCCCATCTGGGGCTTGCCCGCCGAGGTGTTCTCGATCTTCACGGCCAGCACGGGCCTGCGCTCGGCCACCGGACGGCCGGTGAACGGGTGCTCGGGGGGCGCGGTGGGCGACGGGGAGGCCGAGGCGGACGCTCCCTGCGACGGCGTGCCGGGCGCGCCGCCACTGGAAGAGCACGCCGTCCCGGTGAGGGCGACCCCCAGGATCACCGTGAAGCCGATCACTGCCCGCACCGCTCAGCTCCTCCCGATGGAGACCCCGCGAGCAGGCAGGACGCACCTGGTTCGCACGGACCACATGGCGAACACGCCACAAACACGCCACGAAACGGCATGAGCTTACCGGCGAACCATGACGTGTCCTCCACCAATCGGCCACAACGGCCTATTCCGCGGCGAGTGAGTCCGGCGGGGCGTCGTCGATCTCGAAAAACTGGGGGTAGTCGGTGTGCCCGGCCAGCCGCAGCGTGCGGGCCAGCCAGCGACGCTGGGCCGTACGGGTGACCGCGACGGCGTTGTTGAAGAACCGGCGGGAGTAGACGACCTTGGCCACCGCCGTGTCGAGCTCCTCCATGAGCGCCGTGCCCGCCGGGTGCTCGGCCAGCTTCTCCCGGAACCGCTCCTGGCCGACGACCGCGCGCAGCGTCTTGGACAGGTCGCTCTCCGCGTGCTCCCGCTCGTCCGGGCCGGCCGTACGGGCCTCGTGGGCGCCCGCTGCGAGCACGAGCGACGTCGCGGGGTCGAGGATGCGCGACCCGGCCAGCTCCAGGCAGACGGCGGCGCGGCGCAGCAGGGCGGCGTCGAGCGCGGCCTGGGCCGTCTCCAGCCGGATGTGCAGGCGGTCCAGCCGGCCCGCCCGCCAGGAGATGTAGACGGCGGTGAGCACGACGAGCACGCCCACCACGAGGATCAGGATCGTCGTCGTTGTCACGCGGTGTCCTCCACGACCCCGGCGGTGGCGTGCGTCACGGTCTCGTAGACCCGCACGACATCCCGGGCGACGGTCGACCAGTCGTACTTCCGGACGGCGCTGCGGGCCTCGTCGGAGAGCTTGGCCCTGCGGGCGGGGTCGTCGAGCAGCCGCGCGGCCTCCTTGGCGAGGGCCGCGGCGTCGCCGGTCGCGAACAGCGCCCCGGCCTGCCCGTCGCCGAGCACCCGGCGGAAGGCGGGGATGTCGCTCGCCAGGATCGGCGCCCCGGCGGACATGGCCTCTGTCAGGACGATGCCGAAGCTCTCGCCGCCCAGGTTGGGCGCGCAGAACACGTCCACGGAGTGGTAGGCACGGACCTTGTCCGCCTCGCTCACCATGCCGAGGAGCCCCACCCGGTCGCGGTACGGCTTGGGCACCCGGCCGAGCACGTCGTCGGGGTCTCCGGGACCGGCGATCAGCAGCCTGAGGCCGGGCCGTTCGGGCGCGAGCAGGGAGAAGGCCTCCAGCAGCACGGGAAGGCCCTTGCGCGGCTCGTCCATCCGGCCGAGGAACCCGATGACGTCGCCGTCGGGGCCCCATCCTGGGAGCGGCGTCGCCGCCGCGTACCGGCTGACGGTCACCCCGTTGGGGATCAGCACCGCGTCGCCGCCGAGATGCTCCACGAGGGTCTTCCGGGCGGCGTCGGAGACCGCGATCCTGGCGGTGATCTTCTCTAGGGCGCTCTGCAGCATGGGTGCGGCGACCGACATGGCCCGGGAGCGCTCGTAGGAGGCGTGGAAGGTCGCCACCATCGGCCCGCGCGCCACCCAGCAGGCCAGCACGCCGAGGGACGGCACGGCGGGCTCGTGCACGTGGAGCACGTCGAACCCGCCCTCCCTGATCCACTTGCGGACGCGGTTCATCGAGAGGAAGCCGAACGCCAGCCGCGCCACCGACCCGTTGTACGGCACGGGCACCGCGCGGCCGGCCGAGGTCACGTAGGACGGCAGCGGGGCGTCGTCGGCGGCCGGGGTGATGACCGACACCTCGTGGCCGTCGGCGATGAGCGCCTCGGCGAGGTCGCGGATGTGCGCCTGCACACCTCCGGGGACGTCCCAGGTGTACGGGCAGACGATGCCGATCTTCACGGCGCTCCCCCGGGACGGGGTTCCCATTCGTCGAGCAGGTCGTCGAGCCAGAGGCGCTGGAGCATGTGCCAGTCCTCCGGGTGCTCGGCGATGCCCTTCTCGAACACGGCCGCCATGCTCTGCGTCATCGCGACGACCTTCTCCTGCCGCGTCCCCTCGGCCGGGACCGGGATCTCCTCATGGATGTGGATGCCCCAGCCGTCCCCCTCGAACCAGATGACGGCGGGCAGCAGCGCGGCACCTGTCTGGATCGCCAGCAGGGCGGGGCCCGCGACCATGCGGGTCCGGGCGCCGAAGAAGTCGACCTCCACGCCGGAGGCGGTCAGGTCGCGCTCGGCGGGCAGGCACACCGGCCGTCCCTCGCGGAGCCGCTTGGCGAGCGTGCCGAAGGCCATCGCGCTGCCGCCGCCCTGCTTGGTCAGCGGGAGGACCTCCATGCCGAGGCCCTCCCGGTACGCGACGAACCGCTCGAACAGCGACTCGGGGCGTAACCGCTCCGCGACCGTCGTGAAGGGATGGCCCTTGTGCACGAGCCACGCGCCGGCCACGTCCCAGTTGCCCATGTGGGGCAGGGCCATCACCGCACCGCGGCCCGCGGCGAGGTTGTCGAAGATCTGCTCGGCGCCGATCGCGTAGGTGCCCTCCAGGATCCGCTCGCGGCTCATGGAGGGAAGGCGGAACGCCTCCATCCAGTAGCGGAAGTAGGAGCGCATCCCGGCGCGGCTCAGCTCGCGGACGGCCGGGGCGGCGGCGTCCTCGCCCACCACCCGGGCCAGGTTGGACTCCAGGCGCCGCACCAGCCTGCCCTGCCTGCGCCACAGAACGTCGGCCAGCGCGCGGAAGAACCACGCGGCGAGCCGTTCCGGCACGTGCCGTACGACCAGCCAGCCCGCCGAGTAGGCGGCCGCCACGAGCCGGTCGACCAGCGGCACGCGGGGGTGGGGACTCCCCGGAGTGCCGGCCGCGCGCGTCATCTCACCACCGCCTGCCGGTAGACATGGATCATGCGCTGGACGACCGTGACGGCGCTCGCCGCCGCGAGCAGCCAGAGCCCGATCGCCAGGACGTACGGCACGCCAAGCCCGGATAGCCCGGCCGCGACCAGCACGACGACGAGCCGCTCCCCCCGCTCGGCGATGCCCACGTTCGCGGTCATCCCGAGGCCCTCGGCCCGCGCCTTGGCGTACGACACCAATGCTCCCGCGACGAGACAGAACAGCGCGACGCCCGCGAGGACGATCTCCGGCTCGTCCTCCAGGACGAGGTAGAGGATCAGCCCGGAGAAGACCGCGGCGTCGCCGAGACGGTCGAGCGTGGAGTCCAGGAACGCCCCCCAGGTGCTGCCCTTACCCGTCATCCTGGCGAGCACGCCGTCCAGCATGTCGGCGAGGACGAACACAGTGATCACCACGGTGCCGAGGAAGAGCTGCCCGCGCGGGTAGAAGACGAGGGCGGAGACGACCACGCCCAGGGTGCCCACGATGGTGATCATGTCAGGAGAGATCCCGAGGCGGGCGAGCGCACGCCCCAGCGGGGTCATGACACGGGTGACGGCAGGGCGCAGGACTTTCAACATCGCCGTCCGATCGTAGGCCATGAACGGCACGCCGAGCTCGCAAGCACATTCCGGCGAAATGTCTTGTGATATGCGCCACATGGGTAAAGGGTGAAGAACACGCGCCTGCGAGGCCGCGCGGAGATGACCTGCAGTGAGACGTGCGGTGAAACCCGACGTCGCATCCCGCGCGGGCTCCGCGAGGGCGGGGCCACGGGCGCGGACAGCGACGGCACGAGCGGCCGGCGCGGGGCACGCGCGACGCGCCCATCCCGACCGCTCAGACACGCGGGAGGCGATGTGGCCGAAAGATCAACCGGCGCGGCAGCGGGAGCCGCCGGCAGGGCACCTGCGGCCGATCGGCCGGACATGGTACGGAATGTCGTGCTGGTCGGCCATTCCGGAGCCGGCAAGACCACCCTGGTCGAGGCGCTGCTCGCGGCGACGGGCACCATCCAGCGCCCCGGGCGGGTCGAGGACGGCACCACGGTCAGTGACTTCGACGAGGTGGAGGTGCGCCAGCAGCGCTCCGTCAACCTGTCGGTCGCCCCGATCGTGCACAACGGCATCAAGATCAATCTCCTCGACACCCCCGGTTACGCGGACTTCGTCGGCGACCTGCGCGCCGGGCTGCGCGCGGCCGACGCGGCGCTGTTCGTCGTCTCGGCGGCCGAGGGCGTCGACGGCCTGACCCGGATGCTCTGGGAGGAGTGCGGCCTGGTCGGCATGCCCCGCGCCGTGGTCATAACCAAGATCGACCACCAGCGGGCCAACTTCGACGAAGTCCTCGCGAGCTGCCAGGACGTCTTCGGCGAAGGCGTCGCGCCCCTCTATCTTCCCGTGAACGGCACGGGCCTGCTGGGCCTGCTCTCGCAAAGGTTCTTCGACTACAGCGGCGGCAGCCGTACCGAGCGGGAGCCGGACGCGGAGCAACTCGGGCTGATCGAGCAGTACCGGAGCGAGCTGATCGAGGGGATCATCCAGGAGAGCGAGGACGAGTCCCTCATGGACCGCTACCTCTCCGGGGAGGAGATCGACACCAAGGTCCTCATCGACGACCTGGAGAAGGCGGTCGCGCGGGCCAGCTTCTACCCCGTCCTGGCGGCCGGGCCCGGGGTGGGCATGCGGGAGATCCTCGAAATCGTCACGCAGGGCTTCCCGTCGCCGCTCGAACACCCGCTTCCCGAGATCACCACGATCGACGGCAAGCCCGTGGCGAACATCTCCGCCGACCCCGACGGGCCGCTGGTCGCCGAGGTCGTCAAGACCACGAGCGACCCCTACGTCGGCCGGATCAGCCTCGTCCGGGTGTTCTCGGGCACCCTCCGCCCCGACATGGTCGTCCACGTCTCCGGGCACGGCCTCGCCGACCGGGGCCACGAGGACCACGACGTGGACGAGCGGATCGGCGGCCTGACCTCGCCGCTGGGCAAGATCCAGCGCTCGCTCGCCAAGTGCGTCGCGGGCGACATCTGCGCCATCGGCAAGCTCTCCCGCGCCGAGACCGGCGACACGCTGTCCGACAAGGAGCGCCCGCTGCTCATGACGGCGTGGACGATGCCCGATCCGCTGCTGCCCGTCGCGATCAGGGCGAAGTCGAAGGCCGACGAGGACAAGCTGAGCCAGGCGCTCGCCCGGCTGGTGGCCGAGGACCCGACGCTCCGGCTGGAGAACAACGCCGAGACCCGCCAGCTCGTGCTGTGGTGCATGGGCGAGGCCCACGCCGACGTCCTGCTCGACCGCCTGGCCAAACGGCACGGCGTCGAGGTGGAGAAGACCGACCTGCGGGTGCCGCTCCGGGAGACCTTCGGCGGCAAGGCCCAGGGCACCGGGCGCAACGTCAAGCAGACCGGCGGCCACGGGCAGTACGCCATCTGCCACATCGAGGTGGAGCCGCTGCCGTCCGGCGGCGGGATGGAGTTCGTCGACAGGATCGTCGGAGGCGTGGTGCCCCGGCAGTTCATCCCGTCCGTGGAGAAGGGCGTCCGGGCGCAGATGGAGCGCGGGGTCGTCGCCGGATATCCGGTCGTGGACATCCGGGTGACGCTCTACGACGGCAAGGCCCACTCGGTGGACTCCTCGGACATGGCCTTCCAGATCGCGGGGCAGCTCGCGCTGAAGGAGGCCGCCGCGAAGATTCAGGCCCTGCTGCTGGAGCCCGTCGACGAGGTCTCCGTCCTGGTCTCCGACGAGTTCGTGGGGGCCGTCATGTCCGACCTCTCCTCGCGCCGGGGCAGGGTGCTCGGAACCGAGCCGGTCGGCACGGGCCGCACGCTCGTGAAGGCGGAGGTGCCCGAACTGGAGATCACCCGGTACGCCATCGACCTGCGCTCGATGTCTCACGGCACCGGGACCTTCCATCGCACATTCCTGCGATACGAACCGCTGCCCTCCCATCTGGCCGAAAAGATGGCCGCCACGGCCGACTAGCACTTTCTTCGGCGTTTCCCGGGTGCCGGAGTTTCACCGGGCCGGCGCCCGGGGAATCCCATTACGTGCCTCCCGTCACATCCGCATCACAACACGATTTCTTTTTTCGGGCGAAACCATCCATTTGCCGATGTAAGACTGATGGCCGTATGCATCGGGAAATCGGGAGGGCCGCCACGTGACCGAACGGGGCCACAGACACGTCCGTCGCGCCTTGATCGCCACGACCGTCGTCGCGGCGGTCACCACGGGCGCCGCCTACACTTTCGGACCCGGGGCGCAGGCCGAGCAGGCGGGCAAGACCGAGCAGGCGGGTAGGACGGAGCGGACCGGTAACGAGACGGCCACGGGGAGGTCGGCGCGCACCGGGACGTCCGGGTCCTCGGGCGCTTCCGGCACTTCCGGCGCGTCTGGCACGGCGGGCTCCGGCGCCTCATCGCGGGCGGCCGAGGCGGTCACGTGCACGACCAGCGCCCGGTATCGCAAGCGCCAACTCCGGGGCGTCTGGATCGCCACCGTGCACAACCTCGACTGGCCCTCCCGCGCCGGCCTGTCCGCCGCCCAGCAGCAGGCGCAGTACGTCAAGATCCTGGACAACGCGGTCAAGCGCCGGTTCAACGCGGTCTTCGTGCAGGTGCGGCCCGCGTCCGACGCGCTCTACCGGTCGTCGCTCGAACCGTGGTCCGAGGTTCTCACCGGCACGGCGGGCAAGGACCCGGGCTGGGACCCGCTGCCCTTCCTGGTGGACGAGGCGCACAAGCGCGGCCTGGAGTTCCACGCGTGGTTCAACCCGTTCCGGGCCGGCTTGTCCACCGACCTGTCCCGGCTCCCGGCGTCCCACCCCGCCCGGATCCACCCGGACTGGGTCGTCAAGCACGAGGGCGGGCTGTACTACAACCCCGGGCTGCCGCAGGTGCGCGACTGGGTGACCCGGGTCGTCACCGACGTGGTCCAGCGCTACGACGTGGACGGCGTGCACTTCGACGACTACTTCTACCCCTATCCCGGGCAGGGCACGCGGTTCGCCGACCAGGCGGCCTTCAAGAAGTACGGCAAGGGGGCGAAGCTGGCCGACTGGCGGCGGGACAACGTCAACAGGCTCGTCGCGCAGGTCTCCGCCGCCGTGCACACGGCCAAGCCGTACGTGAAGTTCGGCATCAGCCCCTTCGGGATCTGGCGGAACAAGGCCGAGGACCCCGCCGGGTCCAACACGAAAGGCATGTCCGCCTATGACCAGATTTATGCCGACGCGAAGGCGTGGATCAAGGCGCGGTCGGTCGACTACCTGATCCCCCAGCTCTACTGGCCGCGCGGCTTCGCGGTCGCCGACTACGACACGCTCGTGCCGTGGTGGGCGAACGCGGTGAAGGGCTCGGGCGTCGACCTCTACATCGGCCAGGCCCTCTACCGGGTGGGCACCCGGGACACCGCGGCCTGGACCAAGGCGGCGGAGATGCCCTCCCACCTGCTCGTCAACCAGAAGTACCCCGAGGTCAGCGGCGACGTCTACTTCAGCGCCAGCCAGCTCGTCCAGAACCCGCTCACCGTCCTTGACCGCCTCGTCACGCAGCACTACAGCAAGCCGGCGCTGCTCCCCCTCCTCCCGCTGCTCAAGGACAGGGGATTCGACACGAAGGCGCCCGCCGCCCCGCGCGGGGTGCGGAACGCCGGCGGCACGCTCCAGTGGCAGGCGCAGCCCGACGCCCGGGCGTACGCGGTCTATCGGGTCGACGGCAGGGCGGGCGACTGCTCCTTGGCCGACGCGCGCAACCTGGTGGCCGTCGTGCCGGGAAGCGCCGCCCCGTCCTACGTCACCAAGGACCCCGGGACCTACTACGTCACCGCCCTTGACCGCCTCAACAACGAAAGCGCCCCCACCCCCGGGGTCCCCGGAGTGTGATGCTCGCGCGTGATCATGTCGTGATCATGCACGGGTTCCGGGGAACGGCTTCCCACCTGCCCCAACCCCCATCGGTGATCATGCACGGATTCCCGTTGATGGCGCTTGGCCTGGCAAACGCTCTCCGTGATCTGGCACCTGCATGATCACCGATTGCGTCAGACCGGCGCAAAGGGCCTTTCCGGGAACTTGTGCATGATCACGTACAGGGTTGACGCTGGTCCGGTAGCGTGGACGCGAAAATCCGCATGATCACGCCGGAAGCGGCGGCGCGTGCCCGCGCCGGCGGAAGCGGTGAACGTGGACGGGGTACACGTGTTGCCCCTACGGTGGCCCCTTGCTCTCCTTGAGAGGGGGAGCCCGACTTCGGGGAGGTCTCGGTGAGGCGTGCGCTGGTCGCGCTGGTGATGGGCATGCTGGTCGGCCTGCTCCTGCCCACGAGTTCCGCGATGGCGCACGCGGCCGGGGCCGCCGAGGCCGCCGGGGGCGAGGCCGTACGGGCTCAGGGGGGGCAGGTCGTCCTCATCGGCGTGCCGGGCCTCATGTGGAGCGACGTCACCCCCTCCGACACGCCGAACCTCTGGAGCCTCGCCGGATCGAGCGCCCTCGGCTCGCTCTCCGTGCGGACCGTGGGCAACATCACCTGCCCGTACGACGGGTGGCTCACCGTCTCGGCGGGAGTCCGGTCGGCCGTGGGGCACAGGTGCGGCCTTCCGCCCGCCCCGGCCCCGCAGGGCGAGGGCGCCGTCGTACCCGACCTGAGCCTCCTCCCTGACGAGAGCAGGCGGTACGCGGGCACGCTCGGCCAGGCCGTCCACGACGCCCGGCAGTGCACGATGGCCGTCGGCCCGGGGGCGGCGCTCGCCCTGGCCGACCGGCAGGGCAAGGTCGACGTGTACGCCGGCACCCCGGCCAAGGTCGCCGACTGGGCCCGCTGCCCGGTCGTCGCGGTGGACCTCGACGACGTGGCCGCGCCGTACATCGAGGACGGCAAGGTCACGCTCACCACCGAGAAGCTCGCTCCCGAGGCCCGCCGGGCCCTTGTCCGCGCGGCCGACGCGAAGCTCGCCGCCGTCCTCCCCCACCTGCGCGCCAGCACGATCCTCGTCGCCGGGCTCTCCGACCACGGCCCGGTCCCGCACCTCCGCGCGGCCATGCTGTACGGCCCGGCCCTGAAGACGGGCGGAGCTCAGGCCTTCACGCTCGGCGCCCGGTCTACCCACCGCGACGACATGTTGATCGTCCCGGACCTCACCGCCACAATGCTGAACCAGGTCGCCGGCTCCGTCCCGGCGACGGTCGTGGGGGTGCCCGCCGAGACCCACGCCGCCGGTGAGCGGACCGTGGCGCAGCGGGTCGACGCGCTCAAGATCGCCGATGTGGCCGGCCAGACGATCAGGAACATGGGCGGCGTCTTCTTCACGTCCCTGGCCGTTCTCCAGGTGCTGTTCTACGTCACCGCGTTCCTGCTGCTGCGCCGCCGGGAGGGCCTGGGCGGGGTCCGGATCGCCGCGGTCGCACTCGCCTCGATCCCCGTCTCGACCTACCTCGTCAACCTGACCCCGTGGGCGCGTACGGCACAGCCGACGCTCGTGCTGGTGGCGGCAATCCTGGCGACGGCGGCGGTGCTGAGCGTGATCGCCCTCGCGGGGCCGTGGCGCAGGAGCGTGCTCGGGCCGCCCGTGGTGGTCGCGGCCGTCACGGCGGGGGTCCTGCTCGCCGACCTCCTGACGGGCACGCCGCTCCAGCTCAACAGCGTGATGGGGTACACGGGCGTGGTCGGCGCCCGCTACTACGGCCTCGGCAACATCCCGTTCGCGCTGCTCGCGACCGCCGTCCTGCTCGTCACGACGGCGATCGCCGACGGGCTCGCCCGGTCGGGCCACAAGGTCCTGGGCGTGGGCCTGGTGGCCGGCCTGGGCTGCTTCGCGATGCTGCTGGACGGCTGGCCGGGCGTGGGCAGCGACTTCGGCGGCGTGATCGCGTTCGTGCCGGGCATCGCCGTGGCGGCGCTCCTCGTGGCCGGCAAGCGGGTCTCGGTCGTCAGGCTCGGAGCGTTCTGCGTGGCGGGCGGCGTCGTCGTCATGGCCATCGCCTACCTCGACTACCTGCGTCCCGCGGCCGACCAGACCCATCTCGGGCGGTTCGTCGGACAGGTCCTCGACGGCACGTTCCTGCCGGTGATCTCGCGCAAGCTCGGGGCGATGCTCCACACGCTCATCAGCCCCAACCTGATGCCGGTGGTCATCGCCGCGTTCGCGTTCCTGATCTTCGCGCTGTTCCGGCCGGGAGCGGCGAGCGCGGGCGTGCTCCCCGTGGCGTTCGAGCGGGCGCCGATGCTCAAGGCGGGCCTGCTGGGCGCGCTGGTCAGCGGGGTGGTCGGCATGCTGGTCAACGACTCGGGGGCCGCCGTGCTGTCCATGGCGCTCGCGCTGGCCGTCCCGCTCGTCCTCAGCGCCGGGATCCGGGCCCTCCAGGTGGGCGAGCCCGTCTCCGGCCCGGCACCCCGGCCGGAGCCCAGCCCCGCGCCCTGACGCCGTCCGAACCGCGCCGATTCGACCCGGGCCCGATCTAGGCACGGGCCCGATCTAGGCACGGGCCGGGGGCCGAGCGAGGGCGTCAGGAGACGGGCCAGGCGTCCGCCAGCAACTCCCGGGTGTCGCGCAGGAGCTGCGGAAGGACCTTGGTGTGCCCGACCACGGGCATGAAGTTCGTGTCGCCGCCCCACCGGGGCACCACGTGCTGGTGCAGGTGGGCGGCGATGCCCGCCCCCGCCACGCTGCCGAGGTTCATGCCTACGTTGAACCCCTGGGCTCCGCTGGCCTTCCTGAGCGCCTGGGTCGACCGCTTGGTGAACTCGGCCAGCTCGGCGGTCTCCGCCTCGTCCAGGTCCGCGTAGTCGGCCACGTGCCGGTACGGGCAGACCATCAGATGGCCGGAATTGTACGGGTACAGGTTGAGCACGGCGTAGACGGCGGAGCCGCGGGCGACGATCAGGCCGTCCTCGTCCGGCATCTTGGGGATCTCGCAGAACGGGCAGCCGTCGTTCTCCCCCGACCCGCTGGGCTTGTTCTCGCCCTTGATGTAGGCCATCCGATGGGGAGTCCAGAGCCGCTGGAAGTTGTCGGGCACCCCGACGCCGCCCTGCTCGATCGGGTCTGAGCTCACGGTCGCCCTCTCCTCCTTGTTCGCCGTCCCCTGTTGGTCGGCTGGGCCACGCTGCCGGATCGCCGCACCTGCCGCATGTGAAGCAGCATATGACGCACGGATCTCCCCATGTCGGCCGGGCTTTATGCGGGACAAAGCATTCGATCTTCCGGCAGAATTCCGCTGCGCGGAGCCCGCGGGGGCCCTCAACCGCCGAGGAGTTGCACATGACCGACGTCGTCGCAGTGGAGTCGATCCATCCCTCCGGAGACCACGATCCCGTCGAGGAGCCGGCCGGCCACCAGGTCGAGCAGCAGGTCGAGCAGCAGGTCGAGCAGCAGCTCGAGCGGGAACTCGGCCGGCAGCGGGACGAGCAGGCGGACGAGCAGGCGGACGAGCCGGTCGGCCGGCTCTTCGGAGAGGCCGGCACGCCCCGCCAGTCCCCGTACGGCACGCAGGAGCAGGTCAGCAGGATCCAGCCCGCGGCGGACCCGCTCACGGCCGCCGTCGTCAAGGGCCGGATCAAGGTGGCCGACGAGGTCGTCGAGAAGGTCGCCGCGCTCGCCGCGCTGGAGATCCCCGGCGTCGCCGACCTCGGCGGCGACCTGGAGCGGGCGTTCGAGAACGTGCGCGACCGCATCGGGCTCGGGACCAAGCGGGCCAACCAGGGCGTCCGGGCGCAGATCCAGGACCGTCAGGTGGCCGTGGACGTCACCATCGTCATCGAGTACGGCCATGTGGTCATGGAAGTGGCGAACGAGGTCAAGACCAATGTCGCCAGGTCGGTCAGCCGGATGCTCGGCATGCGGGTGGTCGAGGTCAACGTGACCGTGGACGACGTCCGCCTGCCCGGCGAGGTCGCCGTGTCCTCCACCCACCAGGACGACGCCTTCTGAGGTCCAGGGGCTTCTCAGGTCTCAGGGTTTCTCAGATCCGGTACGGCTCGCTCCCACAGGGGCGCGAGCCGTACCAAGAGGAGCTGACACGGAACCTGTGCATGATCACACCGGATGTTGTGGCCGGTCAGCCCCTGGATCCGGGCATTCGTGCATGATCACGCCGGGGTGGGCGGTCAGACCTGGATGCGGCGCTCCACCGCGTCGACGATCTCCGCGATGGCCTCGTCGATCGGGACGCCGTTCTTCTGCTCGCCGTTCCGGTAGCGGAACGACACCGCGCCGGCGGCCACGTCGTCGTCGCCGGCCAGCAGCATGAACGGCACCTTGGCCTTCTGCGCGTTGCGGATCTTCTTCTGCATCCGGTCGTCGGCGACGTCGACCTCGACCCGGATGCCCCGCTCCCGCAGCCGCTTCGCGACGTCCTGGAGGTAGGGGGCGTGGGCGTCGGCGATCGGGATGCCGATGACCTGCACCGGGGCGAGCCAGGGAGGGAACGCGCCCGCGTAGTGCTCGACCAGCACGCCGAAGAACCGCTCGATCGACCCGAACAGCGCCCGGTGGATCATCACCGGCTGCTGACGCGAGCCGTCGGCCGCCTGAAACTCCAGCTCGAAACGCTCGGGCAGGTTGAAGTCGAGCTGGATGGTCGACATCTGCCACGACCGGCCGATGGCGTCACGCGCCTGCACCGAGATCTTCGGGCCGTAGAACGCGGCGCCGCCCGGGTCGAGCACCAGCTCCAGCTTCTCGGACTCGGCGACCTCCCGCAGAGTCTCGGTCGCCTCCTCCCACGCCTCGTCGGTGCCGACGTACTTGACTGGGTCCTTGGTCGACAACTCCAGGTAGAAGTCGTCGAGGCCGTAGTCGCGCAGCAGTTCGAGCACGAAGCGCAGCAGCGACTTCAGCTCGTCGCGCATCTGGTCGCGGGTGCAGTAGATGTGCGCGTCGTCCTGGGTGAGGCCGCGGACGCGGGTGAGGCCGTGCACCACGCCGGACTTCTCGTAGCGGTAGACCGTGCCGAACTCGAACAGCCGGAGCGGCAGCTCGCGGTAGGACCGCCCGCGCGCCCTGAAGATCAGGTTGTGCATCGGGCAGTTCATCGGCTTCAGGTAGTAGCGCGCGCCCTCCAGCTCCATGGGCGGGAACATGCCGTCCGCGTACCAGTCGAGGTGCCCGGAGACCTTGTAGAGGTGCTCCTTCGTGATGTGCGGCGTGTTGACGAAGGAGTAGCCCGCCTCCTCGTGCCTACGGCGCGAGTAGTCCTCCATGAGCCGGCGGATGATGCCGCCCTTGGGGTGGAAGACCGGCAGGCCCGAGCCCAGCTCGTCGGGGAAGCTGAACAGGTCGAGCTCCGCGCCGAGCTTGCGGTGGTCGCGCTTCTCGGCCTCCTCCAGCAGGTGGAGGTACTCGTCCTGCTTCTCGCGGGACTCCCACGCGGTGCCATAGATGCGCTGGAGCTGCGGGTTCTTCTCGCTGCCCCGCCAGTAGGCTCCGCCGGAGCGCATGAGCTTGAACGCCGGGATCACGCGGGTGGTCGGCAGGTGCGGCCCGCGGCACAGGTCCTTCCAGCACAGCTCGCCCGACTTCGGGTCCAGGTTGTCGTAGATGGTCAGCTCCGCGCCGCCCACCTCGACGTTCGCGCCGTCCTCCGAGTCGGCCGCGCCGCCCTTCAGGTCGATCAGCTCCAGCTTGTACGGCTCGGCCGCGAGCTCCTCACGGGCGTCGTCGTCCGACACCGGCCGCCGCCGGAAGGTCTGGCCCTGCTTGACGATCTCCCGCATGCGCTTCTCGACGCGCTTGAGGTCGTCAGGGGTGAACGGCTGCTTGACGTCGAAGTCGTAGTAGAAGCCGTTCTCCACGGGCGGCCCGATGCCGAGCTTCGCCTCGGGGAAGATCTCCTGGACGGCCTGGGCCATGACGTGGGCGGTGGAGTGCCGCAGGATGGCCCGGCCGTCCGGGCTGTCGATGGCCACCGGCTCGACGACGTCGCCCTCGGCCACCTCGGCGGCCAGGTCGCGCAGCTCTCCGTTGATCCGGGCGGCGACGACCGACCTGCCGTCGGCTTCCAGCGCTTCCCCGGCCGTCGTGCCCGCCGCCACCACGCGCTCGGCTCCGGCGAGGGTGATGTGTATTTCTAGGGCGGCAGACACGGTGTCTCCTTGCTCGGGAACGGGTTCTTGCGGGGACCCCGGGAGACAACCCGGCCGCGAGAGCCGGGCGGCTTGTGTTATGAGGGCCTCCCGCATCCGATGCTACCGGTGCCGCCACCCCGAATTCGCGCGCTTAACGCCCCCGCGACTCCCGCGCGGCGACAGCGGCCAGCTCCTCCAGGGACCCGGCGAAGACGTTCAGGTTCACGGGACTGTTCGAGTACTGGTGCAGGGCCCAGGTCGTCCACGGCGCCGGTACGGCCGGCTTGCCCATGGGACGTCCCGGCGCGGCGATCCACAGCGGAAGCTCCCCCAGGCCCTCGCAGTTCCCCTCGGCGGCGAAGTGGCGCACGGTGCGGACGATCGGTGAGACCCCGGCCAGCCTCCCGACCTCGGCGCACCAGCGCCGGGCGAAGGCGGCCACCTCGGCCGGCGGCAGGCCGTCCGAGGTGCGCAGATCGACGGCGAGCAGACCCGCTCCCGCGTGATCGAGAAAGTGGCGGGCCTGGACGGCGGGGTCGCCGGCCGGCCGCGCCACGTGGTACGCGCCGGACAGCACACCGGCCCGCTCCATGGCCGCCCGGTGCCGGTCGAAGGCGGGGTCCGTCTCGGTGTCGCCTTCGGTCGCCCGCGCGAACCCGAACACGGCCCCGTTCCAGTCGACGGAGGGCCGCCAGTCGGAGACGTCTATGCCCTGGATCATCGCTAAGACCCTAATGACGATGTGATCGGCCCGCGAGCCCTTTCGCCGAACGACGTCGATCCGCGCGGGTCTCCCCCGTGCATGATCACGCATGGGTTCCAGCAGGCCTGTGCCCTACCCGGGAACACGTGCATGATCACGGACCAGGTTTGAGCAGGTCACATGTCATGCGCGGGAACGTCTGCATGATCACGGCCATAGGGCCAGGTCCAGTCGCGGATCTCGGCGGGGTCCTCGCCGTGCTCGCGGGTGTACGCCCGGGCGCGGAGGCGGGCGTCGGCCATGTGCTGCCGGAGCCCCGCCGCCCTGGTCGCCAGGCCGGGGACGCGGTCGATCACGTCCATGACGAGGTGGAAGCGGTCGATGTCGTTGAGCATCGCCATGTCGAAGGGCGTGGTGGTGGTGCCCTCCTCCTTGTAACCCCGCACGTGGAGGTTGTCGTGGCCGTTCCGCCGATAGGTCAGCCGGTGGATCAGCCAGGGGTAGCCGTGGAAGTTGAAGATGATCGGTCTGTCGGCCGTGAAGACGGTGTCGAACTCCGCGTCCCTCATCCCGTGCGGATGCTCCGACGGCGGCTGGAGCCGCATCAGGTCGACAACGTTGACCACGCGGACCTTCAACTCGGGCAGATGCTCACGCAGCAGCGCGGCAGCGGCGAGCGTCTCCAAAGCCGGCACATCACCCGCGCACGCCAGAACAACGTCGGGCTCCTGACCCTGGTCGGTGGAGGCCCAGCCGATGATGCCCAGACCACGCGTGCAGTGGGCGATCGCCTCGTCCATCGTGAACAGATCGAGCACCGGCTGCTTGCCAGCCACCACCACATTGACGTAGTCACGAGACCGCAGGCAGTGATCGGCCACCGACAGCAGCGTGTTCGCGTCCGGCGGCAAATAAACCCGCACAACCTCGGCCTTCTTGTTCACCACCACATCCAGAAAACCCGGATCCTGATGGCTGAAACCGTTGTGATCCTGCCGCCACACATGCGACGACAACAGATAGTTCAGCGACGCCACCGGCCGCCGCCAGGTGATCCTCCGGCTGGCCTCCAACCACTTGGCGTGCTGGTTGAACATCGCATCCACGATATGGATGAACGCCTCATAACAGTTGAACAACCCGTGACGGCCGGTCAGGAGGTAGCCCTCCAACCACCCCTGGCACTGATGCTCACTGAGCACCTCCATCACCCGGCCATCGGGCGAGAGGTTCTCGTCGGTCGGGAGAACCTCGGCGTCCCAGGCCTTGCCGGTGACCTCGAACACCGCCGTCAGCCGGTTGGACGCGGTCTCGTCCGGGCCCATCAACCGGAAGTTGTCCGGGTTGGCCGCGATCACATCCCGCAGGAAACCGCCCAGCACCCGGGTCGGCTCGCTCGTCGTCGAAGCCGGCGACTTGACCTCCACCGCGTGGTCACGGAAGTCCGGCAGCACGAGCGGCCGCAGCAACTCGCCGCCGTTGGCGTGCGGGCTGGCGCTCATCCGGCGCGCGCCCTCGGGCACAGTGTCGAGGATCTCGGTCTTCGGCTTGCCCTCGGGGTCGAACAGCTCCTGCGGCCGGTAGGACCGCATCCACTCCTCCAGCATCGCGCGATGTTCGCCGTTGTCGCGGACGGCGGCGAGGGGCACCTGGTGCGCCCGCCACGTCCCCTCGACAGGGACGCCGTCGACCTCGCGGGGGCCCGTCCATCCCTTCGGCGTACGCAGGACGATCATCGGGAGCCTGCGGTCCCCGCCCTCCTTGTATTCGGCGATTTCGCCGAAGACCGTGTCGAGCGTCTCGGCCATCACCTGGTGGACGACGGCGGGGTCGTCCCCGGCCACGATATGCGGGCGATACCCGTACCCCTCGATGAGCTTGACCAGCTCGTTCTCCGGGATCCTGGCGAGCACGGTGGGATTGGCGATCTTGTAGCCGTTCAGGTGCAGGATCGGCAGCACGACCCCGTCCTTCTCCCGGTTGAGGAACTTGTTTGAGTGCCAGCCGGTCGCCAGCGGCCCGGTCTCCGCCTCACCGTCACCGATGACACACGCCACCACAAGACCCGGATTGTCGTACGCCGCGCCGTAGGCGTGGGAGAGCGCATACCCCAACTCCCCGCCCTCATGGATCGACCCCGGCGTCTCCGGAGCCACATGACTCGGAATGCCCCCAGGGAACGAGAACTGCCGAAACAGCCGCCGCATCCCCTCGGCGTCCTGGCTGACGTGGGGATACAGCTCGGTGTAGGTCCCCTCCAGCCAGGCGTGCGCGACCGCCGCGGGGCCGCCGTGCCCGGGACCACAGATGTAGATCATGTCCTGGTCGCGCTCCCGGATCACCCGGTTCAGATGCGCGAAGCAGAAGTTCAGGCCCGGCGTGGTCCCCCAGTGGCCGAGCAGCCGCGGCTTGATGTGCTCCGGCCGCAGCGGCTCACCCAGCAGCGGGTTGTCCAGCAGATAGATCTGCCCGACCGCCAGATAGTTCGCGGCCCGCCAATAGGCGTCGACCTTCGCGAGTTCGTCCATGTTTCGACAGTTCCTCCCCTGAGGGATTCAAACCCGTACGAACCGGGCTGTCCTGCGGGGGTGGGGCCGGGCCCGGCGCGTGTGAGCTGCGAAGATTTGAAATCTCAAGAGCATCGGTAGGCTTGGGTCATGTCCGAGACGCGGTGGCTTGACGACGAGGAGCAGCGGACCTGGCGCGCGTACCTGTCCACGAGCCACCTGCTCCAGGAGGCGCTCGAACGGCAGTTGCAGCGCGACTCGGGCATGCCTCACGCCTACTACATGATCCTCGTGTGCCTCTCGGAGTCGCCGGGACGCACGATGACCATGACCCAGCTCGGCGTCGTCACCCAGTTCTCCGCGAGCCGGCTCTCGCACGCCATGGCGCGGCTGGAGGAGAAGGGCTGGGTCCGCCGGGTCAAGCATCCCGAGGACCGGCGCGCCACCGTGGCCGAGCTGTCCGACGAGGGCTTCAAGGCTCTGGCCGAGGCCGCGCCGGGCCACGTCGAGGAGGTGCGGCGCTTCCTCTTCGACCCCCTCACCCGCGACCAGATACGCCAGTTCCACGACATCCTTTCCACGATCCTGTCGGGCATCGAATGCCCTCCCACCTTCACCGCGCCGACCGGGGAGGCCACCACCTGACGGTTATCCGACGCGCGGCGGAACGCGCTCAGGCCGGACGGTGGTGTCGGCCGACGGAGGCGTTGGGGCCGTGGCCAACGGCGTCCACCCGCAGGACTCAGGACACGACGTGGTTGCGCAGCCCGAGGTCCTCCGGGTAGGGCGAGAAGTAGGTCTGGTCGCGCACGTAGGCGGCGCCCTCCCCTCGGGCGTGGTGGCGGAGCAGCGTCACGGGCACGCAGAGCGCGACGCGACGGGCCTGGTACGACTCGATGACCTCAACCAGATCGGCACGGCGGGCCGGGTCGAGGTGGTCGCTGATCATGCCGAGGCAGTGGTGCAGGACGTTGACGTTGCGCCCGATGGTGGCCTTGGCGGCGAGTGCCGTACGGAACGCCTCGCTGTAGGACACGGCGAGCGTGTCATGCGGGCGCGCGCCGGCCTCGGCCACGATCCTGCCCAGCCCCCGGTACGCGTCGGGTGCGTGGGCGAGAAGCTGCATCTTGTGGCGGGCGTGAAAGGCCACCAGGTCGTGGGGCCGCCAGTCGCTCTTCAGGAGACTCCGCAGCCGTGCCACCGCGAAGATCCGCTCAACGAACGCCTCGCGCAGGACGGCGTCGTGCAACCGCCCCTCGTCCTCCACGGGCAGCGATGGATGGGCGTCCATCACCGCTCCGGCGAACAGGCCCCTGCCGCGCCGGTCCACGACGTTCCCGGACGCCGGGGCCGCGGCGGCGTCGGCGGCGGCCTCGGGGCCATCAGGGGTGCCGGAGGACGCGTAGATCGGGATGCCGTGGATGCCGCAGCTCGGGCTCTTGGCCTTGAACACGTAGCCGTCCACGTCGAGCGCCGCCGCCCGGGCCGTGGCCAGACTCGCCATGGGCGCGGTGAGATCCGTCCGCGTCCGGCGAGTCATCAGCCGGGGTCCGTCAGGCCCGCGTTCGAGGCGGAGCGTCTCCCGGGGGCTGCCCAGGCCGATCTCCATCTCCGGGCAGATCGGCACCCACTCGACATGGTCCGACAGTGCTCCGGAGAGAAACCGGTCGCGGCTGTGGCCCCCGTTGTACCGCACCGGCTCGCCGAGCAGACAGCTCGACACCGCGACACGGGGCCTGACCTGGTCCATGATCAGGCCGCCGGTAGAAGCGTCGCCAGGCGATGCAGGCCGCGTGCCGTACGGGCCTTGACCGTGCCGATCGGCACCCGCAGCCGGTCGGCGATCTGCCGCTGCGTCAGGTCGCCGTAGTAGGCGAGCTCGATGGCCTGGCGCTGGACGTCGGGCAGCTCCTCCAGCGCCCTGCGGACCTCGTCGCGGTGGGCCAGCTCGTCGCCGTCGATCCGGCCGTCCGGCCCTGCCGGGTCGGCCACCGCCTCCAGCGGCACGGTCTGCGGCCTGCGCGCCCTGAGATGGTCCACCGCCCGGTTGTGGGCGATTCCCAACAGCCATGCGGGGAGGCTCCTCGCCGGGTCGAACCGGCTCCGCGAGCGCCACACCTCGGTGAACACGACCTGCAGCACGTCGTCCACGTCCTCCTGCGGCACAAGCCGCCGCAGGTAGGAGCGGACCGCGGGCGCGTGCGCGTGGTAGCACTCCCCCAGCGCTCCCGCGTCTCCAGAGGCGAGGCGGAACTCCAGCGAGTCGTTCATACGATGTCCCCTGCCTGAGAAACTTATTCAAAACCTATTCATATCCGCTCGTGGGTAAGAGGCGCAACCGCTTCGGACACGGGTTTGCCAAAGGCCCAGGGCACGGTTCCGTAAAGGCACCCGCGACGGCGCGCGGTTCCAGACGCGCGGTTTCAGGCGCGCGGAAGGGCCGGTCAGCGCAGGGCGGACATGACCTCTGAGATGGCGTCGGGAAGGCTGGACACCCGTGGGACGCCGGGCGGGAGGGCGTCCCACCAGCCGGGTCCGCCGACGACGACGCGGCTGGCGGGGCGCAGTTTCGGCAGCCCGGCCAGCGGAGCGGGGTCGCCGGTCATCGTTTGCGACGACCACACGAAGACGACGGCGGGGCCGAGCCGCCGCATCGCGTCCGCGAGCGCGGAGTACGGCGTCCGCGCGCCGAGCACGCGGGTCTCCACCCGGCGTTCGGCGAGCGCGGCGGCCAAGGCGCGCACCGGCAGGCTGTGCTGCTCGTCCTCGGCGCAGGCCAGCAGCGCCGGCCTCGGGTGCAAGGGCTCGAAGGACCGTCTGGCGACCTCGTTCAGCCCCGCCAGGACGCGGTCGGAGAACAGGTGCTCGATATCGACGCCGAAGCCCGTCTCCCGCTGCTTCCGGACGATGGTCGCGAAGACCGGGATGACGAGTTGCTCCCACGTCCAGATGACCCCGTGCCGGTTCAGCGCCGCCCGCACGGCGTCGCCGACCGTACGGCTGTCCAGCGCCATCGCTGCCCGGGCCACCATCGCGGGACTCAGGAGGCCGTCCCCGGATGCCGCCGCCAGCCTGGCGACCTCCGCGTCCGCCGCAGAGGCCGCCTCCGGCCTGAGACCGCCCCGTACGGCCTCCGCCCCCGCCTCCGTGTCGAGCGGGGCGGCGGGCGTGACGGCTCCGGCGTCGGCACTGGCGGCCGGAGCCCGGAGCCTGAGCGCCAGCATGGCGGCGTCGGCCGGTGGTAGCCCGGCGTGGATGAGCCGGTTCATCTCCTCCAGCGCCCGCAGGTCGGAGGCGTCGTACCGCCGGTGACCCCCCGGACTGCGCCGGCTGGGGCCGATGCCGTACCGCAGATTCCAGGTGCGGAGGGTGGGCGCTGGAACGCCGAGCCTGCGCGCGACCGCTCCGATGCCGTATCCCGGTTCATCGTCGGAGACCGGTGTCCCTCCGGCCTTCGGCCCACCGTCGTCCATCACCGCCCCGCTCCGTTGCCGTCGTCCGTGTCCTACCGCGCCGTCCTGGCGCACCGTCCCTGGCGAACCGTCCTAGCGCACCTTTACTGGTCGCCATACTGCGGTGCCGAGCTCTGGCGCACAAACTCGGTCGTGCCGCGCCGGCCCGAAGCGTGCCGCCCCTCCGCGCTCCTCCATCCCGGTACTTCGCCACGCGGGCCTGCCATGGATGCAACCGCCGGAACGACCAAGTCCGAAAACTCTACTGATGAACATCGAGACTGTGCCGCCCAACAGGGACACGGACGCTCGCCCGCGGGCCGGCGCCGCCCTGTTCGAGCCGGCCGAGCTCACGACCAGCAGGAGCGCCTGATGGCGGCGCGTGACCCCGTGGTGGTGGTCGGGGCGGGACTGGGCGGCCTGGCGGCGGCGATCCGGGTCGCCGCCGCCGGGCGTCCGGTCACGGTGGTGGAGGCGCGCGACGTCCCCGGCGGATGCTGCGGCACCGCCGATGTGGAGGCCTACCGCTTCGACACCGGCCCCTCCGTGCTCACCATGCCGGCCGTGCTGGCCGACACGTTCGCCGCCGCGGGCGAGGAACTGGAGCGGTGGCTGCCGCTGCGACGGCTCGATCCGTACTACCGGCTCACTTACGCCGACGGCTCCCAACTCGACGTGGTGGCGGGCGCCGACCACATGACCGAGCAGGTGCGCGGGCTGTGCGGACCGGCGGAGGCCGAGCGCTACCGGCGATTCCGGCGGCACCTCGGCGAGATGTTCGAGGCCGAGTGGCCGTCGTTCATCGACAGCGACATGACGCGGCTGCGCGGCCTCGCCCGGCCGTACGCGCTGTGGAGGCTGGCCACGCTCGGCGGCTTCCGCAGGCTGGACGGGCTGGTCAGGCGGCATCTCACGGACGACAGACTGATCAGGGCCCATACGTTCCAGGCGCTCTACGTGGGTCTGTCGCCCCGGCGAGCGCTGGGTGTCTACGCCACGATCGCGCACATGGACACCGTCGGCGGTGTCTACTTCCCCCGCCAGGGCGGCATGCACGCCATCCCGCGCGCCATGGCCGCCGTGGCGGAGAAGACGGGCGCGTCCATCAGGTACGGCACGCGGGCCACGAAGATCGAGGCGGACTCCGCGGGCGTGGTCGCCGTACGGCTGGACACCGGGGAACGGCTGGCCGCGAGCCATGTCGTGGTGGCCTGCGACCTGCCGGCGGCTCACGCGGGCCTGCTGCCGGAGAAGGCCGGGGACTGGCGGCTCCGGCGGCCCCGCTACTCGCCGTCCTGTCTGGTCGTGCATCTCGGCCTCGACCGGCGGCTGCCCGATCAGGCCCACCACACGATCCACTTCGGACGTGAGTGGGCGTCCACGTTCTCCGCGTTGGAGGCGGGGCGGCCGCAGCCGGACCCGAGTCTGCTGGTCACCTACCCCGAGTCGGACGCGGGCGCCGCCCCGCCCGGCCACGCCACGCTCAGCGTGCTGGAGCCCACCGCCAACCTGCGGGGCGGCGGCGACTGGGAGCGGCTGACGCCCCGGCTGGTGGACCGCCTCTTCCAGCGGCTCGCCGGGCTCGGCTACGGCGACCTGTCGGGAGCCCCCCGGCTCATCCTCGACCCTCCGGCGTGGGGGCGGCTCGGCCACTCGGCCGGCACCCCGTTCGCCCTCGACCACCGCTTCACCCAGACGGCCTGGTTCAGACCGTCCGGCGTCGCCCGGCGCATCCCCGGACTGCACTTCGCGGGCATGTACACCGCCCCCGGAGTGGGGGTGCCGCCGGTGCTCATATCCGGCCGCTTGGCCGCCCAGCGCATCCTGGAGAGCTCCCCATGACCTGGCCCCAGACCCCCTCGCCGACCAGCCCCGTGCCCGCGCGCAGGGCGGCCGCCATGACCTTGACCGCCGGCTACGAGCGGTGCCGCAAGCTGCACGCCCGTTACGGCCGGTCGTACTACCTGGCCACCCTCCTGCTGCCCGCCTGGAAACGGCCGCACGTGCACGCGTTGTACGGCTTCGCCCGCTACGCCGACGAGATCGTGGACTCGTTCCACCTGATCGACGACCGCGCGGCCGCCCTCGACGCCCTGTCCTCCAGGCTGATCAGGTCGCTGGCGGGCGACCCGGTCGACGACCCGGTGCTCCCGGCGTTCACGCACACCGTGCGGTCCTTCGCCATCGACCTGGAGGACGTCGACGCGTTCCTCGCCTCCATGCGGGCCGATCTGACCGTGCGCCGCTACGCCACCTACGACGACCTGCTGGGGTACATGGAGGGATCCGCCGCCGCGATCGGCACGATGATGTTGCCGGTGCTCGAACCCCGCCGCGGCGCGGCCGACAGGGCACGGGAACCCGCCCGGCAGCTCGGCCTGGCGTTCCAGCTCACCAATTTCCTCCGGGATGTGGCGGAGGATCTCGCACGGGGCCGGATCTACCTGCCGCTCGCCGATCTCGACAAGTTCGGCGTGAGCGAAGCCGACCTGGGCCGTCCACGAGCCACCCGGGCCGTCCGCGAACTCCTCGCCTTCGAAGCCGGACGGGCGCGCGATCACTATGCCGCGGCGCTCCAGGGGATCGAACTGCTGGCGCCCTCGTCGAGGCCGTGCATCCAGGCGGCCTACGAGCTGTACAGCGGCATCCTCGACGAGATCGAGGCCGCCGGCTACGACGTCCTCGCCCAGCGGGCACGGGTGCCGCGAAGGCGGAGGCTGGCCATCTTCGCCCGGCATCTGTTCGCCGCGTCCGCGGCCGACAGGGCCGAGCGCCGCGTGACCATCGTGGTCCCCTGACCCAAGGCCCCCGCAGATCGTACGAGTCCGCCGGGAGGATGGATGGCCAAGTCAGTCGTCGTCGACGCCATGGGCGGCGACCACGGTCCCACGGAGACCGTGCGAGGAGCGGTGTCCGCGTCCCGGGAACACGGCGTTCCCGTCGTCCTCGTCGGCCAGGCCGGAGTGATCCGGCGGGAGCTGGCGGAGCTCGGCGCCGTCGGCGAGATCGACGTGACGCACGCCGACGACGTCGTACCGATGAGCGAGCGGGGAGCCGGGGCGGCCGCCAGAGGCGGCTCCAGCCTGGCGGTCGGCTGCGACCTGGTGCGGGAGGGCGCGGGCGCGGCCTTGGTGTCGGCGGGCTCGACCGGGGCGGTCGTGGTGAGCGCGATCACCAGGCTCGGCACGGCCCCGACCGTGCTCCGGCCCGCGCTTGCCGTGGCGCTCCCTTCGGTCACCGGCGGAGCCACGGTGCTCGTGGACGCCGGCGCGACCTCCGACCCCACGCCGGAGATGATGGCCCAGTTCGCGCTTCTCGGCTCCTCCTATGCCGAGCTCGTGCTGGGAGTGTCCGACCCCTTGGTGGGCCTGCTGTCCATCGGGTCCGAGCCCGGGAAGGGAAACCGGCTGACCCGCAGGACGGAGGAGTTGCTGCGCGGCGTGGGGCTGTCCTTCCCCGGAAGGCTGCCGTTCCGGTTCTACGGCAACGTCGAAGGCCACGACGTGCTGGCCGGGACCGTGGACGTGATCGTCACGGACGGCTTCACCGGCAACGTGGTCCTCAAGAACGTCGAGGGGACGGTCCGGGCGGCGCTGACCATGGCGGCGGCGGCCGGAATCGCGCGGGCGGAGGAGCTGCGGGAGGTCGCCCGGCACTACGACCCGGAGACGCACGGCGGCGCGGCGCTTCTCGGGCTGACCGGCACCGTGGTGGTGGCCCACGGCTCCTCCAGGGCTGGGACGATCGCGCGGGCCTGCGTGGTGGCGCGTGATCTCGCCGAGGGCGGGGTCGTCGCCCGCGTCAGGGACCACCTCACGGTGAATCCCGCCACATGACGCCGCATCCCCGGATCAAGGGGTCACCGGGCGAGGGGGTCGGCTCCGTTCCAGGTTCCCTCATTGCCGTAGGGGACGAACCGGGCGAACATCTCCTCGGAGTACCAGTCGCACGCGCGGACCCGCTCGATCACCTGCTGGTGGGCCCGCCCCCGGTAGGCGAAGTCGCGGACGGCGGCGGCGTCACGCCACAGCGAGAACGTGGCCTGCCTGATCAGGGGCCACTCCCCCATGCCGATCGAGGCCAGGCAGCCATCCTGCTCACGCAGGAGCCGGTCCACCCCGGGAACCGACCGATAGAACGCGACCATGCGCGAGGGCCGGATCGACGCCCGGGTCAGCACGGCGATCGGCCCGGCTGGGCCGTACGGCTCGGCCGCCGGGGTGATGGCGAACGGGTCGACGCCGTTCCACCGGCCGCGCGAGGCGAGGGGCGCGAGCCGCACCTGCCAGGACTCCTGCGCCTCCCTCCGCCAGCGGGCCGGGATGGGCGAGCGCTCCAGGAAGTCGCGGAGCGACCGCTCGTCGCGCCAGACCGCGAACAGGGCCCAGCGGCGCGGGTCCGCGCCGAGACTCATCGACGTGCCTCTTCCGGTGCCGAGCAGCCGCCAGAACAGCAACCCGCTCGTGCGGCGCAGCACCGGCCGATCGAACGCCATGTGCCGCATGGCACCGAGATCCGCATATCTGTTGAGGTGAAACGTGGCGATCGTTCCCCTGCTGGTCGCGGTCATCGGCGGCTACCTTCTCGGCTCGGTGCCGGTGGCCGTGCTCGTTGCCCGCGTGCACGGCTTCGACCCGCGTGAGCGCGGGGACCGCAACCCCGGCTTCTGGAACGTCAAGGAGCAACTCGGCCGGCGGGCGTCCGCGCCGGTCTTCTGCGGGGACATGGGCAAGGGCGCCCTGGCGGGGCTGCTCGGGCTGTGGGCGAGCGGGGCCCATACGGCCGGGCTGGGGGTGGTGGCGGGGCCGAGCACGATCCCCGTGTACGCCGCCGTGGCCGCCGCGATGATCGGACACGCCTGGCCCGTGTTCGCGGGCTTCAGGGGCGGACGGTCGATCCTCACGTTCACCGGTGGATTCGCCGTCATCTGCCCGCCCGCGTTCCTGCTCGCCGTCGGCGTCCTCGTCGTGACCAGCCTGCTCACGCGATCGTTCGCGATCGGAGCCCGTGCGGGGGTGTTCGTCATCCCGCTGGCGCAGATCCTGTTCGCCCCGATCGGGCACGTGGCGGGGACGGGCGCGCTGATGTGCCTCATCGGGCTGCGTTTCGGGCAGGCGGCGCTGGCCGGGCGCCGCTCGCAACCTGCGGACGGCCACTCATGATCTCCGAATGGCCGCCGCTGACATGCGGATATGTACGGCTTCGCCAGGTGCGCACCGGCCGCAGCGTCGCCTGCGTGAGCCGTACGGCGGTGGCCGGATCGAGCAGGGGCGACAGCAGCACGCCGATGCCGGGCCGCGTGTAGCTCCCCCGCAGAGCCGAACCCAGGAGCGTCCGGAGCGTGATCAGCCCCAGGTCCAGCCGGGTCGGCCGCCCCGCCACGAGCCGCAACACGGGGAGGGCCGCCGTGAGCCACACCACGGCCAGGTCGGCCGCCTGCCAGGCGGGGCCGGTGACGTCCCGCAAGGGGAGCGACCGTCCCCACTCCCGCCACACGCCGGTGACGGACTCGTGCATGTCCACCTCCAGCAGCCCGCCGGCGTCGAGGAAGCCGACCACCCAGCCGCTCGCGGCCAGAGTCCGCGCCAGGGCCACATCGTCGGTCATGTGCCCCCGGATCCGGGCGAACCCGCCCGCCGCCCGCATGGCCTCTCTCCGGAAGGCCATGCACTGGCCGTTGGCCACGACACGGTGTGCCGCCGGCGGCGTGGCGGGGCCGATCGGCCCGAAGCGGTAGACGAGCGTCGCCAGAAACGACGCGTGCAATGCCTGCTCCAAGGGACCGTCGCAGATGAACCGAGGCCCGGCGCTGACGAGGTCGTAGCGCCGGGAACCGCCGTGGCCCGCACCTTTATGACCCGCGCTCTCGTGACCCGCGCTTTCATGACCCGCGCTTTCATGACCCGCGCTTTCATGACCCGCGCTTTCATGACCCGCGCTTTCATGACCCGCGCTTTCATGACCCGCGCTTTCGTGACCGGAGCCATGGCGGGCCGCGCTGTGGCGCTCTCCGTCAAGGTGGCGCTCTCCATCGGGGTGGCGCTCTCCATCGGGGTGGCACAGGGCCGTGACGAGGGCTTCGAGCAGGCCGGGCTTCGGCCGGGTGTCGGCGTCGAGGGTGACGATGATCTCACCGCTCGCCGCCTCGACCCCCTGGTGGAGGGCCCACTGCTTGCCCACCCAGCCGTCGGGTGGCGGCCGCCCCGCGACGACCCTCGCGCCCATCTCCGCCGCGAGCTTCGCCGTACCGTCCGACGATTGGTCGTCCACGACGATCACCTCACCGGCGGCCGGGTCGGCGAGTATGGCGGAAAGGCAGGGCCCGATGCGCCCCTCCTCGTTGCGCGCGGGCACCACGACCGAGACGAACGGCCCGGCCCATGAACGCGGGACAGGCGCGAGGGGCGGGAGGCGACGGCGGCCGCGTGCGAGCCGTACGCCTACGGCGACGGCGGCGACGGCCTGTGCCACGTCAAGCGGCCTCATCGGACGGTTCCTCCTGGCGCGGTTCATCGCCGGGAGCCCTTCCCGAGGGAGGGGAAGTCCTCGTTCACGAGATCGGCGACGATGCGACCGCCCATCGCCACCAGTGGCAGGCCGCCTCCCGGATGAGCCGACCCGCCGACCAGGTAGAGGCCGCGCCGAGGCCCCCGGTTGCCGGGGCGCCGGAAGGGGGCGAGCGCCCCCGAGTAGGCGCCGCCGTAGATGGCCCCGCCCCAAGCTCCGTAGCGGTCGCGCAGGTCCGCGGGGGTGAACAGGTCGACGAACCGGAGCCGCCCCGAAAGGTCGTGACCGCGGGCGGCCAGCCGGTCGAGCACCAGGCCGCTGTACGCCTCGGGCGGCATCGGCCAGCGGCTCGGGTCGCGGGCGGGGACGTTGACGAGCATCACCCAGTTCTCCGCGCCGCCGGGCGCCTGCGACGGGTCGTCCACGGACGAGCAGCCGATGTAGACGGTGGGATCCTCCGGAGGAAGGCCCCGGTCGAAGATGTCGGCGAACTCGCGCTCGTAGTCGGCCGAGAACACGATGGAGTGGTGGGGAAGCCCCTCGGTGCGTCCCTCGACTCCCGCGAGCATGAGGAAGGCCGACGACGAGCGGCCCAGGCCGGCGATCCGGCGCAGGCGCCGACGGTCGGGCAGCAGCCGCCCATAGAGCGCGGCCGCGTCGGCGTTGACGATCACGGCGTCGGCTCCGACCCTCTCCCCGTTGGACTCCCCGTTGGGCGCCAGCCGCACGCCGCGGACCCGGTCGCCGCCGTCGAGCACTCCGGCGACCTCGGTGCCTAGGTGGACCTCGACCCCGGCCTTGTCAAGCAGGACTCCGAGAGCGTCGGCGACACGAGGCAGGCCGCCGGGGACGTACCACCCGCCGTCGCCGTGCTCGATCGCCGGGACACAGCCGAGCGCCGCGGGCGCCCGGTAAGGGTTGGACCCGGCATAGGTGGCGTAACGGTCGACGTACTGGCGGAGGCGGGCGTCCCGGAAGAACCGGCTCGCGAGGCCATGGAGCGTACGGCCCGGCGCGACGGCCCACAGATCGGACAGCCGAGCCTCGGTGGGCGGCCGGGTGAGCGGGCCCGGGATCGGGCCCGCGAAGAACGTGCGCCGCGACGCCTCGAAGCAGCCCCGCGCCCAGCGGTAATAGGCTCTCCAGGCCTGCCCCTCGCCCGGTGAGAGCCGGTCCACCGAGCGTGCCGTACGCTCCGGGTCGCGGTGGGCCGACAGCACCGAGCCGTCCGCGAAGCGGTAGCGGCAGAGCTCGTCCAGTTCCACGAGGTCGAGCGACACCCCGAGATCCTGAAAGAGCCCGGGAAGGGTGAGCAGCGACGGGCCGATCGAGAAGGTGAACCCGTCGCGCCGGTGCTCGGCCAGCTTGCCGCCTAGCCGGGGCAGCCGTTCGTAGAGCCTGACCTCGTGCCCGTCGCGGGCGAGCAGCAGGGCGGACACCATGCCCCCGACCCCGCCTCCGACCACGATCACTTCCGCCATCGACGCCTCCATGCCAGCAGCGGGAACACCCCCATCGAGATGCCGCCGGCGGCGGCGACCAGCGGGTCGGGCGGCTGGAAGACCGCGGCGAAGCCGACCGTCTCCATGACCGCCATCACCGCGTAGACCGCGGCGAGCCCCGGGCTCCGGGCGGCCGGGTGCTGGACGAGCCGGTCGATCAACGTCATGACCAGCAGGGACACGACCAGCCAGCCGGCGAAGTCGCTGACCGGCACGCCGCGATAGAGGCCGGGGTCCGTCCACTCCCATAGACCGAGCCGGATCATCTGCGGGTCGAGGAACAGGTCCCAGGCGGTGAGCGCCAGAGCGCCGAGAACGATCCGGGACGGCCTGCTCCGCGGGGCCGCGGCGGCTGCCACCGCGTGCGCGGCCAGGCCCATGCCGCCCCAGGCGAGCGCCACGATCAGCGGGACGCCGCCCGGTTGCGGCTGCAGGAGGTCGGTGTACCGGTAGTCCCCGAACGGCACGCCGGTCCTGATCCCGACCCATTCGGCCACGTATCCGGCGGTCACCGCCGCCGCGAACGCCCCCAGGGCCCGGGCAGGGGTATGGACCGCCGCCGCGTAGGCGACGGCGCTCGCCGCGAGCAGGACGACCACGACGCCCGTGAGCTGAACCGGTCGCGGCTGGAGACCCGAGGCGACCTGGGCGACCACCATGGCGGCCAGCAGAACCGTTCCGGCGACAGTGAACGCCCACCAAGCCGCGCCCCCGGCCCCCGCCCGTCCTGCGGGCGACGGTCCCCCCGGAGCCGGGCGTCCGGCGGGCTCGAGGCGTCCGGCCGGCTCGGGGCGTCCGGCCGACTGGGGGCAGGCGTGCTTCAGCCGGTCGGCACCCGTCTCCCGCGCGTCTCCCACACAGGGTCCTTCGGAGGAACCCCCGCAGTCAGATGCACCCCGGGACCGGCACTTCCCCCGCGAGTGGCGTCTCCACCGCCGGGGCTCTGGAAACCCACGCTCTTACCAGCGGTGATGCACCTGGGGCCGGATCAGCTCGTCGTAGACCGCCCGGACGGCGGCGTGGACGGCCTCGGGCAGCGCAGGGAAGCAGTCGGCCGCGACGTTCGCCCTGGCCTGCTCCGGGTTGCGGGCGCCGGGGATCACCACGCTCACACCGGGCTGGTCGAGGATCCAGCGGAGCGCGAACTGGGCCATCGTCATGCCGTCCGGCACGAGCGCCCGGAGGCTGTCGACGGCCTGGAGGCCCACGCCGTACTCCACGCCCGAGAAGGTCTCGCCGACGTCGAACGACTCCCCCCGCCGGTTGAAGTTACGGTGGTCGTCCTCCTCGAAGACGGTCTGCGGGCCGTACCTGCCGGAGAGCAGGCCGCTGGCCAGCGGGACGCGGGCGATGATCCCGACCCCCGCCTTCTCCGCCGCCGGAAGGACCTCGTCGAGCGGTTTGAGCCGGAAGGCGTTGAGGATGATCTGCACGCTCGCCACGCCAGGCCGCGCGATCGCGGTGAGCGCCTCCGCGCAGGTCTCCACGCTTACGCCGTACGCGGCGATCCGGCCCTCGGCCACGAGCGTGTCCAGCGCGTCGAAGACCTCGTCATCGGAGAACACGGAGGTCGGCGGGCAGTGGAGTTGCACCAGGTCGAGCCTGTCGACGCCGAGGTTGGCCCGGGACCTGTCGGTCCAGGCGCGGAAGTTGCCGAGGGTGTACGCCTCGGGCGTCTGAGGCACCCGGCGGCCCATCTTGGTGGCAACGGTGAGGCCGGGCCGTTCCTCGATCAGACGGCGGATGATCTTCTCGCTGCGGCCGTCGCCGTACACGTCGGCCGTGTCGATGAACGTCACGCCCGCGTCGACGGCGGCGTGCAGGGTGTCCAGCGCGTCGGCCTCGCTCACCTCGCCCCAGTCGGCTCCGAGTTGCCAGGCCCCGAGCCCCACGACGCCCACCTGCCGCCCGAGTCTCCCCATCACGCGCTGTTCCATGGCGTCCGATCGTAGCCCGGCCAGGTCAGCGCGACTCCGTCCCGGTGTGGTCTCCGAGGTGGCGCAGGAACCAGTCGCGAGCCAGCCCGGCCACCGCTTCCAGCGCTCCGGGCTCCTCGAACAGGTGTGACGCGCCAGGGATGATCTCCAGCCGGGCCTCGCCGACGAGCTTGTCCATCGCCTCGCGATTGAGCTCGATGACGATGGGATCGCGCTCCCCGACAATCAGAAGCGTCGGCTGGTGCACCAGGCGGAGGAACTCCCCGGCGAGGTCGGGCCGCCCTCCACGGGAGACGACCGCGGTCACCACGTCCGGCCGCGTCGCCGCGCAGACCAGCGCCGCCGCGGCTCCCGTGCTGGCGCCGAACAGCCCGACGCGGAGGCCCCGGGCGAACTCGTCCTCCGGCAGCCAGTCGACCAGCGCGGCCACCCGCTCCGCGAGCAGGCCGATGTCGAACCGCATCCGACCCGTCACCGCGTCCGTCCGCTCCTCCTCCCGCGTGAGGAGGTCGGCCAGGACCGTGGCCAGCCCTGCCCGTTGCAGCTCACGCGCCACGAAACGGTTGCGCGGGCTGTGGCGGCCGCTGCCGCTGCCGTGCGCGAACAGCACGATCCCGTGCGCCGGGCGCGGCACGACGACGTCGGCTTCCAGCACGACGTCTCCCGCCGGGATCCGGACGCTGACCTCGACGTCGCTCATCTGTCCTCCCTCTCCCTCCTCTGTCCCCTCTTGGCGGGGGCCGGCTCCGGGGGGTTTCAGACCGCGACCGGATAGGTCTCAGGGATCTCCCCTTCCTCCCATCGCGCCGTGCGCTCCAGCGGCTCGACGGCACTGGTCTCGTCGGACGGCACGCCGTCGTCCGCCGGCACGGCGTTGTCCGTCGGCACCAGTTCGAAGCGGACGACCGCCACGTCCGTGGGTCGCGGCGCACCCGGGGGACGCTTCTCCGCCGCCTCACGGAGGAGCCTACGCACCCCTTCGTCCGTCATCTGAGTGAAGTTCCAGTACGACTCACCGACCGCGACGAACGGCGTCGGCGTGGTCGCGCAGATCACGATCGTGCCCATCGGGAGCTTCACCCGCCGGGAGCGTCTAGCTTGCGGAGCAGGAAGACGTCCAGCGGCGCGTTCAGCCCCATCGCCCGCCCCCTCGTACGCCACGGGCACCCTGCCGCGTGGCGATCCGACGACGATGTCAGGCAGGCCGCGGTAGTGATCGAGAAGTCCGGCCAGCACCCGACCGGCGTCCCGGCAATCCACATGGCTCTCGTCTCCCCCGATGGAGCGATGGTCCATACCCGTATAGGCAGACAACAAACCGGATGCCCGGTATGCCGATATGTGCCCTGTGTGTCGGTTGTGCCGGGTCCGCGGTGCCGGGCCTGGCGATCACGGCCGCTGCGGCACCGAGCATCAGGCGGGGCCGGCACTGCCGTCGGTGGTTCGGCCGTCGTGCTGGACGTGGTGGCGGACGTCTCGTCCGGGCTTGCCGCGCTCGCCGTTCAACGCGCGTTCCAGCCATTCGGCGCCACATGCGGAACGCTCGGTCATGTCCATCACGGTGCCGAATGCCTGAGCGGCGCGCACCTTCGACCTGGCCGGGACGAACATCGCCTTCTCCCAGTCTCGCGACCATCCTCATCAAGGACTGATGGATCCCTTCACCCGCCAGTGAGACATCAATGCGATGCCGCACCAGCCGACCTTCAGCGCCAGGACCATCAAATACAGAAGCCCTTAAGGTGCAAAATCCCCATTTCCGTACGGTCGGCAGGCTTAGCCATAACGCCTAGAATCTGGCGGCGATTTCCGGTGTTATCGTGCCGCGTTTTTGTCGGTGGTGGTTGGTAGTTTTACCGTGTGATTGTCGAACGGCAGCAAATCCCCGAAGGGCTCGCGCGGATGGCGCCCGGCCCGGGGCTCGCCGCCGTTCTGGACGGGCTGGATATCGCCCGGTTGAGCGGCTACGACGCCGTGCTCGTGCTGCAAGCCTAC
>NZ_JAOEGB010000029.1 GCF_025420585.1 Planotetraspora sp. A-T 1434
CTCCGCGCCCCTGATCAGCTCGACCGCCCATGGGCTGTCCAGTTCGTTGACGACGAACTCGATCAGCCCTCCCGCCCGCTCCCGGCGGCCGGGCGCGGTGTAGCCGTGCTGGTCGAGCAGGCGCTGCACCTTCGCCCTCGTCTGCACCGAGACGTCGGATCTCCCGTTGAGCACCTTTGACACGGTCGAGATCGAGACCCCTGCTTGCGAGGCGATGTCCGCCATGGTGCTGCGCCGCGTCATTCTTTCGAAACCTCCCGAAACCACTGCAGGTCAGCGTGGCACGGGGTAACTACCCAGTGCAACTGGGCCTTGACGGACATCCGATGTTTCGCCTACGTTACCGGCAACTCTCAGATGTTGCGAAAAGTATCGCAACTCACCCCCCCGATCTGAGGTGTTCGATGAGACGTGTCATGGCCGGGATCGTCCTGCTGCTGGGCCTGCTGAGCATGGTGGCGTGCGGCGGGACCCACAAGGGTTCCGGAGAGCTCCTGGTCTGGGTGGACAACACCCGGACGGCGGCGGCCAAGCAGTACGCGGCCGCGCACAAGGACCTGAATATCAGAGTTGTCACGATGCCGCCCGACGCCGGATATGTCCCGACGAAGGTGTCGCTGGCCAACAAGACCGGTAAGGGCTGGCCGGACGTGGTGTTCCTCACCAACCCGGCCGAGGTGTCGACGCTGGCGGCGGCGCCCTTCGACTACGCCGCGCCGCTGGAGATCCCGGCGAGCGTGCGCGACTCGTTCACGCCGGGCGCGCTCGACCCCTGCGTGCTCGGCGGCAGGCTCTACTGCCTGCGCAACGACCTGGCGCCGACCGTGCTCTGGTACGACGCCAAGCTCATGAAGGACTTCGGCTACGAGGTGCCGAAGACGTGGGCGCAATACCAGCAGATCGGCGAGAGGGTCGCCAGGGAACACCCCGGCTACCTCATCGGCACCATGAACGGCAAGTACGGCGCGGGCGTCTACTTCGCCAGCAGCGGCTGCCCGACCAGGCAGGCCGTCAGCCTGACCGAGGTGCACATCAACGCCGCCGACCAGGCCTGCACCCGCATGGCGGACCTGCTGCAGCCGCTGGCCGCCGACAAGAGCGTCAGCACGATCTCCCCCACCGACCCGGCCTTCGCCAAGCTGGGGCAGGACGGCAAGATCCTCATGCTGCCGGGGCCCGCCTGGTTCGGCGACTTCATCTTCAAGCCGGCGTTCAAGCTGCCGCCGGGACGGCTGGCCGCCGCGCCGATGCCCGCCTGGGACGGCGAGGACAAGCCGTACAGCGGGCAGGTCGGCGGAGGCGTGTTCGTGGTCTCCAAGCACGCGGGCGAGCGGACCAAGGCCGCGGTCGACATGATCACCTGGATGACGACCGACGTGGCGCTGCAGGCCAAGCAGCCGACCTTCCCCGCGCACCAGGCCTCGGCCGAGGCGTGGGGTAAGGCGAAGGCGTCCGACGGCTTCTACGCGGCCGACCCGGTGCCCGCGCTGAAGCAGGCGGCGGCGTCGCTGCGGCCCGGGTTCGGGTTCGTCCGTTACGAGGCGGTCTGGCAGAGCAGCTTCAACGAGACCGTGATCGCCGCCGTGACCGCGGGCAAGCCGATCGCGGGAGCCCTGCCGGACTGGCAGAGCCGGCTGACGCAGGCGGCCACCTCGGCGGGATACACCGTCAAGTGAGGAAAAGCCGGCGCGACCAGGCCGGCCGGCTCGCGGTCTGGGTCCTGGTCGGCCCCTATGTGGTCTTCCTGGTGGCGTTCGGGCTGGCCCCGGCCGCGTTCGGGCTGTGGACCTCGCTGGGCTCCTGGGGGGAGGTGTTCGGCGACTACCGGCTCGGCGCCGCCGTACGGAACGTCGCGCTCTATCTGGTGCTGTGGCTGCCCGTCCTGGTGCTCCTCGTGCTGTCGCTGGCACTGACCCTGCACGCCCGGCCCGGCCGGTTCGCCGGGGTCATGCGGTTCGTGTACTACCTGCCCGGCGCGGTCACCGGCTCGGCCGCGGCGCTGCTGTGGCTGTTCATGATGAGCCCGGACGTCAGCCCGTTCGGCCCGCTGCTCGGCGCCCTGGGCATCGGCAGCGCGAGCCAGGCGCTGCAGGGTGACGGGCTGATCGGGGTGCTGGTGGTGATGGGGGTCGCGATCCACGCCGGAGGCTGGATCGTGGTCCTGTACGGCGCGCTCACCGCCCTGCCGCGCGACGTGCTCGAGGCGGCGGCGGTGGACGGCGCGACGCCGTGGCGCATCACCCGGCACGTCAAGCTCCCGCTGGTGCGGCGCTACGTCGCGTTCGTCCTGATCAGCAGCTTCGCCAGCGGGACCCAGGTCTTCGTGGAGCCGACCGTGCTGGAGACCAGCGCGCGGGGGCAGATCAGCCCGACCTGGTCGGTCAACCAGCTCGCCTACTTCTACGCCACGCAGGAGGGCGACTTCGGCAGGGCGGCGGCGCTGTCGCTGGCGATGCTCGCGGTGGGTCTCGTCGCGGCGCTGCTGGTGATCTACAAGACCCGGTTCTACCGGACGGACGCCGTATGACCCGGCGCGCCTTCCTGGCCCTGGCCGGGGTGTTCTTCGTGCTGCCGCTGGTCTGGATGGTGCTGGCGCCGACCAGGACGGCCGACTCGCTGATCGGCGGGCCGCCGCTGGCGTTCGGCTCCATCGCGAACGTCGCCTCCGCCTGGGGCAACCTCATGGCCTACAACGACGGCGAGCTGGCCGGCTGGATCGGCAACTCGGTCGGCTACGCCGCCGCCAGCGTCGCGCTGACGCTGCTGCTGTCGATCCCGGCCGGATACGCGCTGGCCAAGCACGACTTCGCGGGCCGCAGAGCGGTGCTCACGCTGACGCTGATCGGCATGATCCTGCCGCAGACGGCGCTGGTGCTGCCGCTCTACCTGGAGATGACCGCGGCCGGGCTGACCGGCACGCCGTGGTCGGTGATCCTGCCGCTGGCGTTCTACCCGTTCGGCGTCTACCTGGCCTACCTGCACTTCGCGAGCGCGCTGCCCGGGGCCATCCTGGACGCGGGCCGCGTAGACGGCGCGGGAGAGCTCCGCCTGTTCCTGACCATCGGCCTGCCGCTGGCCAGGCCCGCGATCGGGCTGATCGCCTTCTTCGGCTTCGTCAACGTGTGGACGAACTTCTTTCTGCCGTTCGTGATGCTCGACGACGACCGCACGTTCACGCTGCAGCTCGGGCTGATGAGCCTGCTGCAGTCGACCGGCGCGGTCAACGCCTCCAGCGGCTTCTCCAGCCTGAACATCCACCAGCCGGAGGCGGCGCTGGCCGGGCTCGTCGCGTGCGCGCCCACGCTGGCCGCCTTCCTCGTCGCGCAACGCGCCCTGCGCACGGGCATGCTCGCGGGCGCGGAGAAGGGGTGACCATGCGCGAGTGGCTTGCCGGGTGGGTCCGGGAGCTGGTCGATCCGCTGATCCCGCATTACTCACCGGGCGGCGCCCGGGTGCGGCTGGGCGCGAACGTGGCGCTGCACGACGACGCCGCGGCCGAGCTGGAGACGTTCGCCCGGCCGCTGTGGGGCCTGGCTCCGCTCGCGGCCGGTGGCGGCTTCTTCGGCCACTGGGACCTCGTACGGCGGGGCCTCGCGTCGGGCACCGATCCAGGGCACCCCGAATACTGGGGCGAACCGGGCGACGGAGACCAGCGCATCGTCGAGATGGCGGCCCTCGGCTTCGCCCTGGCCCTGGCGCCCGAGCGGCTGTGGGATCCACTGACCGGCGCGGAGCGCGACCGGCTCGCCGCCTGGCTCGCCACCGCGCTGGAGCGGGAGACCACCGACAACAACTGGCGCTTCTTCGGCGTGCTCGTCTCCCTGGGCTTGGACAAAGTCGGGATATTTCACGACAAAGCGGGCGTTGAGGCGCGGCTGGATCGCCTGGAGACCTACTCACTCGGCGACGGCTGGTACGCCGACGGCCCGACCGAGCGGCGCGACTACTACGTGCCGTGGGCGATGCATTTCTACGGCCTGATCTACGCGGCGCTTTCGGGCGACGGGCCGCGCTCGGCGAGGTTCACGGACCGGGCCGCGCGGTTCGCCGCCGACTTCCAGCACTGGTTCGCCGGCACCGGGGCGGCCGTGCCCTATGGCCGCAGCCTCACCTACCGCTTCGCGCAGGCGGCCTTCTGGGGCGCGCTCGCCTTCGCCGGGGTCGAGGCGCTGCCGTGGGGTGTGATCAAGGGACAGCTGCTGCGCAACCTGCGCTGGTGGCGCGACCGGCCGATCCTCGACAACGGGCTGCTCAGCGTCGGGTACGCCTATGCCCAGCCCACGCTGGCCGAGCAGTACAACGCGCCCGGCTCGCCGTACTGGGCGATGAAGGCGTTCCTGCCTCTCGCGCTGCCCGGGACCCACCCCTTCTGGACCGCGGAGGAAGCTCCCGCGCCCCCGTCCGCCGAGGTTTCGGCGCAGCCGCACGCGGGGGCGGTGCTGATGAGGACGGAGCGGGGGCGGCACGTGGTCGCGCTGGCCTCCCGGCAGCACCACTCCTGGGTACGGCACGGCGGACAGAAATACGCGAAATTCGCCTACTCCTCCCACTTCGGCTTCAGCGTGCCCGCCGGCGGATCGGGGCTGGAGCAGGGCGCGCACGACAGCATGCTGGCCCTGAGCGACGACGGCACCCACTACCGGGCGCGCGAGGTGCCGCTCGACCACACCCTGACAGGAGGGCGGCTGTATTCCCGCTGGCAGGTCGCGCCCGACGTCGAGGTGGAGACCTGGCTGATCGCCCGCCCACCGTGGCACGTCCGCGTCCACCGGTTGCGCACCGGGCGGCACCTGCACTCCGCGGAGGGCGGCTTCGCCATCGACCGTGACCTGCCGCTCGACCGGCGCGCCCGGCTCGGGATGGCCGGGGCCAGGGGCGCGGCGGGCCTGTCGGCCATCCACGACCTGGGCGCCGCCCGCGCCGGGGAGATGGTCGAGGCCCTTCCCGGGACCAACGTGATGGCCCGGAGGACGTTCATCCCGACGCTCGTCGCCGAGCACCCGCCCGGGGAGCACCTCCTGGTCACCGCGGTGCTCGGGCTTGTCCACGACCCCTCGGGCGGGTGGCCGGAGCCGCCCGCCGTACCGGATCCGACAGGAGGTCTCCCATGAGACGGTTACCCGTGAAACGGTTACTGCTCGCCGCGGCCCTGCTGCTGGGGGCGTTGCCCGTGACGTTACCCGCGACGACCGCGCAGGCCGCCGCCCCGGCTCACCTGTACGTCGCCCCCAACGGCAGCGACGAGGGCCCGGGAACGGCCTCGCGGCCGTTCAGGACTCTGCAGCGGGCCCGCGACGCCGTCCGGGCCGTCACCGCCGACACCGACGTGGTCGTGTACGTCAGGCGGGGCGACTACTACGTCGACGCCCCGATCGAGTTCACCGCGCAGGACTCGGGACGCGCGGGCCACCGGGTCACCTACCGCGTGTGGGGCGGACCGCCCGGATCCGCCCGGTTCATCGGCGGGCAGCGGGTTACCGGCTGGACCCAGTACAAGGGCGACATCTGGCAGGCCAAGGTCGGCTACCACTTCGACGCGCTCTACGAGGACGGCGTCCGCGCGATCAAGGCCCGCACCCCCAACCTCGAGCCCAGCGACCTGGTCACCGCCCACGCCCACTACTGGACCGCCGAGACCGGCGACGAGTCGTTCACCGTGCTGCACTACAAGTCCGGCGACTTCGACCCGGCCGGCTGGGACCTGCGGGACGCGCAGCTGCGGATCTGGCCGCGCGCCAACTGGTTCGAGGAGCACCAGCCCATCGCCTCCGTCGACCCCGTCGCGCACACGATCACCCTGAAGAACCAGACCCGGCACCCCATCGGGCAGCTCAACTACCCCTCCCGCTTCTACGTGCAGGGCATGCTGAGCGCGCTCGACCAGCCGGGCGAGTTCCACTACGACAGCACGGCCGGCGTCCTTTACTACTGGCCGCGCCACGGCCTCGGCGACGTGGTGGCGCCGCGGACCAAGACGATCCTGAGCCTCAACGGCACGCATGACGTGACCTTCGACGGGCTCGGGTTCGAGGACACCGACTTCACCGACTTCTACCGCCACGGCTACCCGTTCGGGAACGAATCGGGGGAGAACCACCAGTACGCCATCTACGACCGGCAGATCGAGATGGCGCCCAACCGGACCGGCATGATCTTCATGACCGACACCGCGAACGTCACGATCACCCGCTCCCACCTGCGCAACTCCGGCTACTCGGCGATCTACGCGCTGTTCGCCAACCACGACGACAGGATCGAGTCCAACCTCATCGAGCACACCGGCTACGCGGGCGTGTTCTTCGAGGGCCACTATCCGGGCGAAGGTGACGTGCTCACCCACAACGTGCTCGCCGGCAACCTCATCCACGACGTGGGCGAGCTGGTCGGGCACGGCTCCGGATACATCCTCATGCAGTCGTCGAACAACGAGATCTCCAGCAGCGAGATCTACAACTCGCCGCGCTTCGGCGTCTATCTGGCCGGATATCGCGACATCCCCAATCAGGACCTGTACACCCGCGACAACACCGTCAGGAACCTCAACATCCACGACGTGATGCAGGACAGCCGCGACGGCGCCGGCGTCTACACCTTCGGCACCAGCACCTCCCCAACCGGGCCGTTCCAGGTGAACACCTACGACCAGATCGCGGTCAACTACGCCTACAGCCACCCCGAGGCCAGCAACTCCCAGGCCGGGGCCAGCACCCACCCGGCCGCCGTCTACCTGGACGAGGGCACCTACGGCTCCCAGGTCAGCAACGTCAAGGCGGAGAACATCCAGCGCAAGCCGGTCTTCAAGACCAACAAGAGCGCCGGCGTGGTCACCAACTCCAGCTGGCAGCCCGACTTCGACGAGTCCAAGCTCGACTACCCGAACATCGGCCTGCGGGCCGACTTCCCGTACGGCGCGCTCACGATCGACGCGGGAAGCAGCACCGACCAGCAGTTCCTGCACGGCACCCGGGCCACGGCCACCGGGACCACGGCGCCGGACGCCACCTACCGGCACGGGACGTTCTCCTACCGCCTGCCCGTCCCCAACGGCACCTACGCCGTCGACCTGTCGTTCCTCGACCCGCTCTCCACCGCGGCCGGGCAGCGCGTCTTCTCCGTCACCGCCGAGGGCCAGACCGTCATCAGCGACCTCGACGCCTACCAGGTGGCGGGCCACAACCCGGTGAACCGGCAGGTCCGGGTCACCGTGACCGACGGGCAGCTCGACCTGGCCTTCACCCCGACCACGGGCGAGGCGCTCGTCAGCGCCATCGCCGCACTACCACAGTGACCGAGGTACGGCAGGCATCCCCGCAGCGGATGCCTGCCGTACCTCTCAGCACTCGATGACGAAGTGCCGCCTGAAATGCCGGCTTCGAACGAGACCTCACGCCCACGCGAAAGCCACCGGGCAACCGGCCGCCGGCCAGACGACCGGCGGCTATGTGCTCTCCATCATGTGGTTCTCCCAGGCCCAGGCGGCGATCTCGACCCGGTTGCGCATCCCGAGCTTGGTCTGGATGCCGGATATGTGGCTCTTGACCGTGCTGAGCGAGATGAACAGCTCGGCGGCGATCTCCTGGTTGGTGCGGCCTCTGGCGATGGCCCGGACGACCTCGGTCTCCCGTTCGGACAGCGGCCGCCTGGACCCGCGGGCGGCGGGCGCTCCGGCGGCCGTCAGGCGGCGCAGCAGCCGTAGCGTCACCGACGGCGAGATCAGGGCGTCGCCGGCGCTCGCGGCCCGGACGGCCTCGACGAGCAGGACCGGGCCGGCGTCTTTCAGGATGAAGCCCACCGCCCCGCCGCGCAGCGCGCCGTACACGTACTCGTCGAGGTCGAACGTGGTGACGACGATCACCCGGAGCGGGTCGGGAACGCCGGGACCGGCCAGAGCACGGGTGACCTCGATGCCGTCGAGGCGCGGCATCCGGATGTCCACGAGGCAGACGTCCGGGCGCAGCCGCCTGGCCAGGGCGACCGCCTCCGCGCCGTCAGAGGCCTCCCCGACCACGCTGATGTCGGGCTGGTCCTCCAGGATGAGCCGCAGACCGCCGCGCACCATCGCCTGGTCGTCGGCCAGCAGGACCCTGATCGTCGGCATCGTCGGCGTCGTCGGCGTCGTCGTCATCGGCGCTCCCGCGCGGGGACGGGCAGGGTGGCGAGCACGGACCAGCCGGCCTCGGCGCGCGGGCCTGCCGACAGCGTGCCGCCGAGGGCCTCGACGCGTTCGCGCATCCCGACCAGACCGTACCCGCCGCGGTGGTGGTAGCGGGCCGCGACCAGCGGAGCGTCGTCGACGACCTCGACGGTGACGGCCTGCCGGTCCTGGGCGACGCTGACCGTGACCGAGCGGGCGTGCGGGGCATGGCGGGCGATGTTGGTCAGCGACTCCTGGACGACCCGGTAGACGGTGCCGGCCACTTCCGGCGGCCACGCCGATCCTCCGTCGGGCAGTCGCAGGCGCACCGGGGGGCCGTGCCCGTCGAAACGCCTGACCAGTTCGCTGAGCTGCTCGCTTCCGAGTCCGGCCGAGGCGGGGGCCGCGTCGTCGGCGTCGCGCAGCAGGCCCACGACGCGGCGCATCGCGGCCAGCGCGTCGGCACCGGCCGCCTCGATGCCCGCCAGAGAACCCTCCAGCCTGTCCGGGTGCTTGCGAGCGACGAGCTGCGCGGCCTGGGCCTGGACGACGATGCCGGTGATGTGGTGGGCGACGACATCGTGCAGCTCCCTGGCCAGCTCCAGGCGCTCGTCGCGGCGCACCTTCTCGGCGACGGCCCGGCGGCGGGCGTCGAGCAGGCGCAGCCCCAGCCCGGCCGCGAGGGCGGCGAGCCATGCCGTGCCGTTCAACGCCACCACGGCCGGGACTCCGGAGGTGAACGTATGGACCGCGAGCAGGCTGCCGGCGGCCACCGCGAACCCTCCGGCCGCGACTGCAGCGGCCGGCTGGGCCGGAAGCGCTCTGATCGCCGAGCCGGCGAGCACGGACAGGGCCAAGGCCATGGCGGGGCCGGGCTCACCGGGCAGCTCGGCGAACCGGGCGACCAGGATGGCGGCCGCCGCGGCGGCCAGGCCCGCGACCGCCGCCCGCAGCCGGCCACGCCGGCGCATCAGAGCGATCACGCACACCACCGCGCCGGCGGCGCAGTCGAACCGCCAGTAGCCGCCACCCCAGCTGTCCGCGATCGCGGCCGCCCAGACGGCGAGCGCCACGGCGAACACGGCCGCCAGCGCGGCGTCGGCCGCGACCCGGACACGCCCGGGCAGCCGATCCGGAACATTCACAGCGTTCAGGCTACGAGCCTCCGCCCGCGCCTCGAACCGGTCAAAAGTACGATCCCGCGAGGGCGAACCGTGCTTCCGGCCGATGCCCGGCCCAGGCCGCCGCCCGCAGGATCAGGCCCCATGACCCATGACGACGCCCTTCCCCATGCCGCGCGCCCGGCCTCCGAGGAGACATCCGGGCACGGGAGTGACTCCGCGCCCGCGCCATCCGCGCATTCCGGAGGGCCGGGCGACCGGCCAGGCCCTCCCCAAGGGGCCCGGCGTCCCGGGCGCGGTGACGACGCGGGAGGTCCCGCGACGACCGGCTCCGGACGGCCGCGCATCGTCGCGCTCGACGTGGTACGAGGGTTCGCGCTGTGCGGGATCCTGCTGGTCAACATCCAGCCGATAGCCAACGCCGGCGACGTCGTCCTGCCGCCTTCAGCGGCACGCCCGGAGGGGGCGTGGATGGGGCTGCTCGCCGAGCAGCGCTTCTTCCCGATCTTCTCGCTGCTGTTCGGCATCGGCTTCTCGCTGCTGCTGGACTCGGCCGCGGACCGCGCCGCTCACCCTCGGCTGCTCCTGCTGCGCCGGCTTCTGGCGCTGCTCGGGTTCGGCCTGGCGCACATGCTGCTGTGGCGGGGCGACATCCTGACCGTCTACGCCGTCGTCGGCCTGGTGGTGCTGCTGCCGTCGACCTGGCTGCCGCGGTGGGCCGTGACCTGCCTCGCCGCCGCGCTCCTCGCGACGTCGCTGATCGTCTACGGCGGCGGGACCGCGCTGGTCCCCGGGCTGTTCCTGCTGGGCTCGGCGCTGACCAGATATGGGCTGATCGACCGGATCGAGCGGTCCATCCGGGTGCCGGCGGTGGTCGGCGTGGTATTCGCGGCGGGGGCGGCGGCCGCCCTGTGGTGGCAGGCGGGCGACGTGAGCGACTCGGGCCTCTCCATGGCCGTGGCCGGGCTGCTCCTCGCGGGGGTGTACGTGTGCGCCCTGCTGGTCCTGCTCGGGACGCCGCTCCGACCCGCGTTGCGGGCCGTCTTCGCACCGCTGGGCCGGATGGCGCTGACCAACTATCTGTCCGCCACGGTCCTCGTCCTGGCGGCCGGTCACGTCCTCGGCGGCCCGCCGGACGGCTGGTCCGCGACGAGGGTGTCGCTGATCGCGGGTGCGATCCTCACCGCCCAGTGGCTGTGGTCCGCCCTCTGGCTGCGCCGGCACCGCCAGGGCCCCCTCGAGTGGCTCTGGCGCTGGGCCACCTGGGGACGCCGCCCGCCCCTGCGCCGCTGAACGCCCTGGCGGCGCCAGGGCGTTCTTCCCGGCCGATCAGCTGATCTGGCGCTCGGTGCCCTCCCACCACGGCCGGCGGAGCTCGCGCTTGAGGATCTTGCCCGAGGGGTTGCGCGGCAGCTCGTCGGCGAACGCGATCGCGGTCGGGCACTTGTAGTGGGCCAGCCGCTCCCGCGTCCAGGCGAGCAGCTCCTCCTCGGTCGCCTCCGTGCCGGGCCGCCGGACCACGACCGCGAGCGGCGTCTCGCCCCAGCGCTCGGACGGGATCCCGATCACGGCGGCCTCCAGCACCGCGGGGTGGCCGGCGAGCGCGCTCTCCACCTCGGCGGGGTAGACGTTCTCCCCGCCACTGACGATCATGTCCTTGATCCGGTCGTGCAGGTAGAGGTAACCGTCCTCGTCCAGAGATCCGGCGTCGCCGGTGCGCAGCCAGCCGCCGGGCAGGAACGCCGCCTCGGTCGCGGCCGGGTTGCGCCAGTAGCCGGTGGTCACGCAGGGGCCGCGCACGATGACCTCGCCGACCACGCCGGGCTCCGCGGGCAGCCCGGTCTCCAGGTCGGCGATCGCGACCTCCATGCCGGGCACCGCCCGGCCCGCCGAGCGCAGCCGCCCCTTGACGGGATTGCCGGGAAGGTGCTGGTCCGGGCCGAGCAGCGTGGTCACGCCGACGGTCTCGGTCAGGCCGTACGACTGGAAGAACTCCGCGCCGAACAGGGCCACGGCCCGGCTGAGCAGGCTCTCGGAGATGGGCGACGCGCCGTACACGATCTGCTCCAGGGCGGAGAAGTCGGCGTCGCGGGCGGCGGGCAGCTCGGTCATGACCTGAATGACGGCCGGGACCATGGCGGTGTGCGTGACGCGGTGCCGTACGAGCTGGTCGAGCATGGACATGGGGGTGGGCTCCCGGCACTGCACGAGCGTGCCGCCCTGGGCAAGCGTGATCAGCGCCCAGCCCGCGCCGGCGATGTGGTAGTAGGGGATCGGCACCATGCTGACCGAGTCGGGGCCGAGCTTGAAGCACCCTCCGAAGAGCTCGACCGCGCCGCCGAGGTTGTTCACGGTGACGTGCACGCCCTTGGGCCTGCCGGTCGTGCCGGACGAGTACATCAGTACGATCAGCTCGTCGCCGGTGGCGTCGCGCCGCGGGTCCACCGGGTCGTGCTCCGCGAGCCACCGCTCGTAACCCTCCCCCACGCCGTCCCCCACGGCGACGACCGGAACGCCGACTCCGTCCAGCGGGTGGTCCGGCCCGGCCACTACAAGGGACACCTCGGCGTCGCCGAGGATCCACCGCATCTCGTCCGGGGCGAGCCGGAAGTTGAGGGGCACGAGCACGACGCCGGCCTTCGCCGCGCCGAACAGCAGCTCGAAGTATTCGGTCGCGTTGCGGTCGACGTAGCCGACCCGGTCTCCGGGGGCGAGGCCGGCGGCGACCAGCGCTGCGGCGACCCGGTCGGAGCGCTCCGCGAGCTCGCCGTACGTCGCGGACCGGCCGTCACCGGTCACTGCGGGGGCATCGGGCTCCCGGGCGGCGGACACGCGGAGAAGATCGGCGATGGACGAGGACACGGACGAGGACATGGTGTGTCCTCCTTTCTGTCATGCGGGGGGCTCCACCACGACCTCGTTTCCGCGCAGCGGCGCCTTGCAGGCGTCGCAGACGAACTGCGGCTGGAAGGCGCGGCCGCAGGCCTGGTGGGTGTAGACCAGGGCGGGCCCTTCGGCCGCCCGGAACCACCGCTGGCCCCAGTCGATCAGCGTCATGATCACTGGGAAGAAGGCGCGGCCCTTCTCCGTGAGGTGGTAGCTCGGCCAGTCGGGCCGTTCCGGGCTCGGCGTCTGTTCGAAGACGCCGAGCTCGCAGAAGGCGCGGAGCCGCTCCGCGATGATCGTGGGGGGTGCGCCCAGGCGCTGCTCGAAGTCCCTGAAGCGGTGCAGGCCCTGGAACGCGCCGCCGAGGATGGCCGCCGACCAGCGGTTGCCGATGAGCGCCATCGTCTGGGGGAACATGCCCGCGCCGCCCTCGAACGAGGATCCCGACCTGCGCCGGGTCGTGGCCGCAGGCGCCGAGCGCTCCCAGGTGCCGCTCGGGCCGAACCCGCCGGCGATGTCCCGGGGCCGCACCGGCTCCAAGCAGGCCGAGCAGACGAGAATCGGCAGGAACTCCTGGCCGCAGCGCCGGTGCACCATCGCGGGCAGCGACTCGACATGCTCGGGAACCCAGGCCGCCTCCCACGCCCAGATGGACAGCAGGACGGGCCACAGGTCGCGCCCGCGCTTGGTCAGGCGGTACTCGAAGCGCTTGGCCCGGCTCTGGTACTCGACGCGCTCGAAGATTCCCATCTCGGTGAGCTGCGCGAGCCTGCGGGTCAGCACGGCATGCGAGATGGGCAGCTCCGCCCGCCACTCGCCGTAGCGGCGGGCGCCGCGGATCGCGTACCGCAGGATCAGCAGGCTCCACTCGTCCCCGATCAGCCCCAGCGTGAGGCCGACCGCGTTCACGTGCCCGGGAGGCAGCTGCGTGGGCCGATCCGGTGGGTGGACGAGCACGTGCGTCTCCATAGGCGGTAGCTCCGAATCCCTTGGCTTCATCCCGCTGGCTTCGAATGCCGCTCCGAGGCGACGCCCGGCTCGCCGACGCTCTTCACCGGAACCCCAGCGCCCTCAGAGACCCAGTGCGCTCTCGGGTGACTCGGCCTCGCGCCAGCCGGGGATGGAGTCCCCCGCCGCCCACGTGGCGTGCGTGCCGCTGGAGATCCGCTCGGGGAGCCGGATCCGGGCCACCGGACCGTCCGCCACCCGAGAGGCGTCGAAGATCAGACACTCGGAACGATCTTCATTCATGTCGGTCGTCAGGGTAACAAGGTAGCCGTCGTCCTCGGCGGCCGATCCGACGCGTGGGGCCATCGCGGGCTCGCTGCCGTACACCCCGGCCGGGAGGCTGAACCGCTCCTCGGCGCCGGTGACCATGTCGTGGCGGACGAGTCCGTCGAACAGGAACCAGCCCTCGACGCCGCTGGCGGCGTAGGCGTAGCGGTGGCGGCGGCCGCCGTAGGTGTTGTTCATGACCCCGAACTCGGTGATCGAGTCGGTGATCCGCTCCTCCTTGCACTGGCCGGTGACCAGGTTCAGCCGCCAGCGGTGCAGCCGGGTCTGCATCCTGTCCAGCGCGAGGAAGCGGAACATCCGCTGGTAGTAGCCGCCGTCGCCGGTGTCCTTGGGGTCGGGGTCGCCCTGGAAGAACCCGTCGAGGACGATCTCGTCGCCCTCCTCGTACGCGTTGACCCAGTGCAGGACGTACGTCGGGTCGGCCTCGAACCAGCGGACCTCGCCGTCGCCGCGGCGCGGGACGACGCCGAGCCGCGTGGGCAGCTCCGGGTGGAACCGGGCGGCGTAGAGGCCCTTGGCCATCAGCTCGGGCTCCCAGAACAGCGGGCAGTCGTTCAGGATCGCATAGTTCTCCGTGAAGGCCATGTCGTGCGGCAGCCGCGGCCCGGGCAGCGGCACCTCCACATAGCGGCTGAGCCGGTTGTCCGCGTCCACGACGCCGAAGTGCATGTACGGCTCGGCCGTGCCGTAGTTGAAGAACAGCAGCTCGCCGGTGTGCTCGTCGACCTTCGTGTGCGCCGACACCCCGCAGGCGTAGGGGAAGGCGCCGCCCCAGTCGGCCTTGCCGAGCGTCTCCAGCGTGAGCGGGTCGAGCCGGTAGAGGTCGCCGCACTGGTAGAAGCTCGTCAGGGCGACCCCGGCGTGCACGACGACGTCGGTGCTGGAGGCGTCCTTCATACGCCCGCGCGCCCCCCAGCCGTCCTCGCGGATCGACCTGGCGGGGCGCTCGGCGATGCCGGCCCACAGCGCCTTGCCCGCGTCGCCCTCGGCGAGGAAGCCGTCGGTGCGGACGAACCGGTTGCGGTAGAACGCCTTGCCGTCCCGGAAGCCCACCACGTGGACCATGCCGTCGCCGTCGAAGGGGTGGTAGCGCTCCAGCGCGGGATGCACCGGGTTCTCGGTGTTGCGCAGGTAGACGCCGTCGAGATCGGCCGGGATCTCCCCGATCACCTCCAGGTCGTCCGCGCGCCACTCCGTCGTCTGCGGCCGCCACGGACCCGTCCGGTACGGATGGTCGTCATCCTCAGGAAGGGTCGACAGCACGCGCCCGACAACTTCGACGTCCACGATGATGCTCTCCTGTGTTTAAGCGAGGTCTGGTTACGCGGCCGGCTCTGAGCCGACGACGAAGCTGACGGTCGTGGTGGTGCTGCCACCGATGTTGAGCGTGCCGAACCGGCGCGCGCCCTCGACCTGGTAGGCGCCGGCCGTGCCGGTCACCTGGCGGGCGGCGTCCAGCAGCATGCGGACCCCGGTCGCGCCGACCGGGTGGCCGCCGCCGATGAGCCCGCCGCTCGGGTTGACGGGGATGCGGCCGCCGATCTCCAGCTCGCCGTTCTCGATCGCCTTCCAGCTCTCGCCCGGGCCGGTGATGCCGAAGTGGTCGATCGCGGCGTACTGCGACATGCTGAAGCAGTCGTGGGTCTCGATGCCGTCCAGGTCGTCGACGCCGGAGATCCTGGCGCGCGCGAACGCGTCGAGCACGGTCCGGCGGACGTGGGGCAGGACGTACTCGTCGTCCCTGCTGCGCTCCAGCTTCTGGGCCAGCGGGAGCCCGACGGTCCGGTGGCCCCAGCCCAGCACGCGGGCGAGCGAGCGGCCACGGGCGATCTCGGGGTTGCGCGCGAGGAAGCGCTCGCCGACCAGGACCACGCCCGCGCCGCCGTCGGTGATCTGGCTGCAGTCGGAGCGGCGGAGCCGTCCCTCGACCCGGGGGTTGGCCTCGTCGTCGGCGGCGAAGCTCCGGTCGGTCAGCGTCCAGCCCCGGGTCTGCGCGTTGGGGTTGGCGCGGGCGTTGCGGAAGTTGAGCTCCCCGATCGCGCGCAGGTGCGCCTCGTCGATCCCGTAGCGGCGGTCGTACTCGTCGGCGAGGGCGCTGAACATGTACGGCCACATGAACGTGGCGTCCTGTCCCTCGTGGCCGATCCAGGCGGCCGCGCCGAGGTGACCGGCCGCGAGGTCGCCGGGGACCGTCTTCTCCAGCTCCAGGCCGAGGACGAGCGCGCTGTCGTAGCGGCCGGACTCGATGTCGGCCATCGCGGCCAGGGCGGCGACGCCGCCGGAGGCGCAGGCCGCCTCGTGCCGGGCGGAGGGCGCCTCCCACAGCTCCGGCTCGACCGTGGCGGGCATGCCGCCGAGCTGGCCCTGACGGGTGAAGAGCTGGCCGAACGCGTTGCCGACGTGCACCACGCCGATGTCGGCGGGGGCGACCCCGGCGTCGGCGAGCGTCTCGCGGACGACCTCCTCGGTGAGGTCGGAGAACTCCTGCCCGGCCTTGGCCCAGTTCTTGGCGAAGTCGGTCTGGTACCCACCCAGGATCCACACGGCTTCCGGCATGCGAACCTCCATTTCTCCCGATTCTTACTACAACAAGAAGAGTGAAGCGTCAACGCGCGGCAGCCGAATCTCCATGTCGAGCCGGAAATCCGGTCTTGCCGGGCACAGCGCACAACACTACATTTAGCAGAGTTACTGAGGACAGAGAGGACGGCGTCAGCGTGCCCGACGTCTACGTGCTGGACTACGTCCGAACCCCGAGAGCGAAGGGCTCCGCCCGGGGATCGCTGCACCACCTGAGCCCCGTGGACCTGGTCGTCGCCCTTCAGCGGGCGCTCGTCGGCCGCACCGGCATCGACCCCTCCGCGGTCGGCGACGTGGTCGTCGGCGCGGCCTCCCAGGTGGACGAGCAGGGCGCCAACCTGGCCCGCACCGCGACGCTGCTCGCGGGCTGGGGCCACGGCGTGCCCGGCGGGTCCATCAACCGCTTCTGCGCCTCGGGCGTCGACGCGGTCGCCCAGACCGCCGCCCGGATCCGCGGCGGCGACCTCGACCTCGCGGTGGCGGGGGGCGTCGAGAGCGTCTCCCGGGTGCCGATGTTCAGCGACCGGGGACCGCTGTGGTCCGACCCGGAGACGGTGAAGCGGATCGGCTCCGTCCACATGGGCATCGCGGCCGACCTCAACGCCACCATCGACGGGTGGCGGCGCGAGGAGCTCGACGCGTACGGGGTGGAGACCCAGGCCAAGGCGGCCGCCGCCTGGGACCGGGGCCACTACGCCGGCTCGGTGATCCCGATGAACCGCGCCGACGGCACGGTCTTCGATCGCGACGAGCTGATCCGGCCCGGCACGACCGCCGAGAGCCTGGCCGCGCTGCAGCCCGCCTTCGAGGAGCTGGGCGCGTCCGGGCAGGACGACATCGCGCTCGCCGCGCACCCCGAGGCCGGGAAGATCTCCCACCTGCACACGGTCGGCACCTCCCCCGCACTGGCCGACGGCGCGGCGCTGCTGCTGCTGGGCACCGAGGAACAGGCTCGGGCGAACGGCCTGCGCCCCCGGGCCCGCGTGGTCGCCTCCGCCACCGCCGCCGTCGACCCCGTGATCATGCTCACGGCCGGCCAGGAGTCGGTCGAGAAGGTCATCGCCAAGGCCGGGCTCCGGCCGTCCGGCATCGACGTCTTCGAGATCGCCGAGGCGTTCTCCGCGCTGTGCCTGCGCTTCCGCCGCGACCTGTCGGCGGGCCCCGACCGGCTCAACCCGAACGGCGGGACCATCGCGATGGGACACGCCTTCGGCGCGACCGGCGCGATCATGGTCGGCGGCTGCGTCGACGAACTCGAACGCCGCGGCGGCCGTTATGGCGTCGCCGCCGTCAGCGGCGCCGCCGGGCTCGGCGTGGCCGTACTGGTGGAAAGGGTGAGCGCATGAGGTCGCTCGACGGTCGGCTAGATGGGCGGCTAGACGGGCGGCTAGATGGGCAGGTCGTCGTCATCACCGGGGGCGGGCGGGGCCTCGGCCGCGCGTTCGCCCTGCATCTGGCCGCCCAGGGGGCGCGCGTGGTGGTGAACAACCGCAACCGGGTGGTGGACGAGCACGGCCTCGGGCCGGCGGACCACGTGGTCGAGGAGATCCGCTCGGCCGGGGGCGAGGCGGTCGCCGAGCACGGCGACGTGGCCGACCCCGCGACCGCGCGCAACCTGGTCGAGCTGGCGCTCGGCACCTGGGGCCGCATCGACGCCTGCGTGACCAGCGCGGCCGTCAGCGCCCCCGCGATGTTCCACAAGTCGACGCCCGATGCGTTCGAAGCCGTGATCCGGACCAACGTGCTCGGCACCGCACAGATCGCCATGGCCTGCAGCGCCGTCATGCGCGAACAGCGCCACGGCCGGATCGTCCTGGTGGCCTCCACCGCCGGCCTGCACGGCGAGCCGACCGTGTCGGCCTACGCCGCCAGCAAGGGAGCGGTCATCGCGCTCGGCAAGTCCATCGCCGTCGAGGGCGCACCGCGCGGCGTGTTCACCAACGTGCTGCTCCCCTACGCCCTGACCCAGATGACCGACTCCGGCCAGGGCATGGAGCCCGCCTTTCGCGACCTGATGGACGCCGGGGCGGTCGCCCCCGTGGTCGCCGCCCTGTGCGACCGCCGCTCCGCGCTGAACGGCGAGGTCATCGTCGCGGCGGGCGGCGGGCTGCGCGCGGCCGACGCCGTGGAGTGGGGCAGCGTGCCCCTCCCCCGCGAGGCCCTCGACCCCGCCGAGCTGGCCGGCCTGCTCGACCGCAGCCGCAAGGGTCCCGCCCACAGCTACACCAACGCCAAGGACGGCTTCCTTGACTTCGCCGAGGAGATGACCCGATGACGCTCGCCCACCTGCTGGTCAACCTGGTGGTCTCGGTGGCCGCCGTGGCCCTCACGATGCTGGCGACCATGGCGTACGCGCTGCGCACCGGCGTCCAGAGCGTGATCGACACCGTGTGGGGGCTGGGCTTCGTCGGCGTCGCGATCGTGAGCTTCGTGACCTCCCATGTGCTTGCTGAGGGGGTTCTCGGCGACGGCCTGGACGCCCGTCGCGTCATCGTGCTCGCGCTCACCGCGATCTGGGGCGTACGGCTCGGCGTCTACATCCACCGCAGGAACCACGGCAAGGGCGAGGACCCCCGCTATGCCGCGCTGATGCGGAAGAACACCGGCCCGGTCGTGCCGTACGTCATCCGCAAGATCTACTGGCCGCAGGGCGCGCTGATGTGGGTGGTGTCGCTGCCGGTGCAGGTTGCGATGTACGAGACCGCCCCGCTCGGGATCGTCACCTGGATCGGCGTCGCCGTGTGGGTCTTCGGGTTCACCTTCGAGTCGGTCGGCGACCTGCAGCTCTCCCGGTTCAAGGCCGACCCGGCCAACGCCGGCAAGGTGATGGACCGCGGCCTGTGGGCCTGGACCCGGCATCCCAACTACTTCGGCGACGCGACCGTCTGGTGGGGCCTGTTCCTGCTCGCGTGCTCGCACTGGGCGGGCGTCCTCACGGTCGTCTCCCCGATCGTCATGACCCATCTCCTGGTCAACTGGAGCGGGAAGGCGCTGCTGGAGCGCCGCATGGCCCGCTCGCGCGGCCCGGAGTACGCCGACTACCTGGCGAGGACGAGCGGATTCCTCCCCCGCCCGCCTCGCCGCGTCTGACGTTCGGTTCTCAGCGCTCCAGCAGCGTGAACAGCCGCTCCCACTGGTCGACGACCGTGTGGGGCGCGAACCTGGTGACCGACGCCCGGGCCGCCGCGCCGAAGCTCCGGCGCAGCCCGGCGTCGTTCATCAGCCGCTCCAGTGAGGCGGCGAACTTCACCGTGTTCCCCGGGTGGACGATGAGCCCGTCCACGTCGTGGGTGATCAGCTCCCGGACGCCGGGCGCGCAGTCGAAGGCCACGGTCGGCAGGCCGTACGCCATGGCCTCCAGGATCGACATCGGGAAGCCCTCCTCGCGGGAGGAGAGCGCGAAGATCGACCCGCCGGTCAGGGCGGTCTCCAGGTCGTCGGTCGGCCCGGGGAACTCCACGCTGCCGGTCAGGCCGAGCTCGCCGGCGAGCGCCCGGATCTCGGCCTCGTCGGGGCCTGAGCCGTAGAGCCGGAGCCGCCAGCCGGGATGCCGGGGAGCCACCTTGGCCCAGGCCTCCAGCAGCAGGTCCTGGCCCTTCTCGAACGACATCCGGCCGAGCCGCACCACGACCTGCTCGTCCAGCGACGAGATCCGCTCCGGATGGACGTGCAGGGGGTTCGGCATGGCCCCGGCGGCGGACATCCCGGCGGCCGCCCAGGCGTCGGCGTCCTCCTGCGTGAGCACAAGGAAGCTGTCCACGCCGGAGAAGTAGGTCTTCACCCGCTCGTAGCGGCTGGACGAGCGGGTCGCGGCGTACGACTCGTGGCTCATGCCGATGACGGTCATTCCCCGCGTGTCGGCCAGCGCCACCCACTCCATCGCCCACACCTGGGCGGCGATGACGACGGAGCCCGGCCCGCCGGTCCGGAAAATCTCCGACAGGCGGGCGGCGGCCCGTCTCATCCCGGCCCGCCTGCGCGCCATGCGCACCTGGGCGGGCACGTTGAGCCGGTCGAGGGCGCCGCGCGGCTGCCACTTGGCCGCTGGGCGGCGCTCGTACAGGACCGTGGTCGCGTAGGGCAGGTCGCTGCCGTAGTCGTGGGCCCGCTCGGCGTGTGTGATGCCGATCAGGTGGACGCGGTGGCCCCGCTCGGCGAACAGCCGCCCGATGTGGTGCACCCAGCGCTGGAGCCCGCCGAGCTCCTCGAAGTTGTTGCAGACGATGAAGACGTCCCGGTGCTCAGCCACGGCGGCCTCCGGGGAAGAACCGGTCGACGATGGTCTTCGCGGCGGTCCCGGTGTCGTACTCGCCGAAGCGCTCGACGAAGCGGCGCCGCAGCTCCACGTCCTTCTCCCTCGTGGTGTCCCGCAGTGTGGCGAACAGCTCGTGCTCCTCGGTGACGATCGGTCCGGGGGCGTGCTCGGCGAGGTCGAAGTAGGCGCCCCGGTCCTGGTTCACGTACGTGTCGGCGTCCGGCGTGTAGAAGACGATCGGGCGGTCGAGCAGCGCGTAGTCGAACATCAGCGACGAATAGTCGGTGACGAGGACGTCGGAGAGCAGCAGCAGCTGGCTGACGTCGTGGACGTCGCCCACGTCGACCACCGCGTGGCTCACCCCCGGCGGCACCACGACCGTGCTCAGGTAGTGCGCCCGGATCAGCAGGACGTGGGTGCGGCCCAGCTCCCTGACGAACCGCTCCAGCTCGAAGGGGATCTCGAACCGCTTGACGGGCCTGCCCTTCTCGTCGGCCCGGAAGGTCGGGGCGTACAGCACCACCGTGCGGTCGTCGCCGAGGCCGAGCCTGCGCCGCAGCGCGGCGAGCTGCTTGGGGTCGCCGCCCGTGACGAGCGGGTCGTTGCGCGGGTAGCCGGTCTCCAGCAGGTCGGCGGTCACGCCGAGGCCCTTCACCAGCGTCCGCCGGTCGTGCTCGGAGCGGATGACGAAGTGGTCGAACCGGCCCACCATCTGGCGCATCCGGTCGTGCCTCGCCCGGGTGGCGGCCTTGACCTGCGGCTCGTCGAAGCCCATCTGCTTGAACGCCGAGCCGTGCCAGGTCTGGATGTAGGTCGTCCCGGACGGCTTGATCAGCCCGGCGGGGAAGCCCTGGTTGTCCACCCAGTACTCCGCCCGGGCCAGCGCGCGGTAGTACGCCCAGGACCCGCGCTTGACGAGCTCCGCCTTCTTCGGGAAGCCCTTGGGGCTGCTCTTGTACGACCAGATCACCTTGTGGCCGCCGCCCCGGCGGGCCAGCTCCTCGTAGATGTACTTGGGGTTGTCGGAGTACTGCGCGCCGAGGTGGCTCTCGAAAACCACGGTCCCCTTCCGGACCGGCAGCCGCCGTAGCACGGAGTTGTAGACGGCGATCTTGGTCTTGCGGCTCTTCAGCCCCGTGAGGAGGTCGCGTTCCTTCCGGCTGAGCGTCCCCCACACCCGGGCTCCGGCGCCGTTGGTGGCGGCCTTGCGGAGCAGGGGCAGCGTCACCCGGCCGGGCCAGCCCGTGGCCACCGTGCGGAGTGCCAGCTCTCCGGACTCGGGGACGTAGAACTCCATGTGGTCCCCGGCGAGGCGGGTCAGGCGGGGCCGTACGGCGATGGCGGCCTGCTCGTAGTCGACCACATCCGACGTCAGGCGGACCGTGATGTTCTGCCCCTCGGCGCTGAGCACGAGCCACAGCCCGAAGGTCTGGTCGAGGAGGCCGATGGGGCGGATCGTCCGTTCCCCCGGGAAGGTGGCCTCCCAGTGGATGCGCCTGCCGTCCGTGCCGACCCGCGCCTGGACCCTGAACGCGCGGCCCTTGCGCTGGCGGTCGCGGAACTCCAGCGTGCCGGTCAGGTCCTTGGAGCCGATCCGGCCGAGCGGGTTGACGGCGTCCCCGGCCACATGGAGGTCGGAGCCCCGGCGGGACACCTCGGTGACCCGGCCGCCGAGCTTGAACGTGTTGAACGGCGCGGAATGGACGCCGAGGTCGGTCACGTCGAGGATGCGGCGCTCGCGCTCGCCGTCGAGGTGCCGGTCGCACCAGTAGACCCGGCCGTCCCGCTCCACCAGGTCGGTCGACAGCGTCGGCCGCACGCCCTTCTTCGGCAGGTAGTCGGCCGCCGCGAGCGCGGCGTCGTAGTCGCCGTGCAGGACCATCAGCCCGCCGATCGCCGGGAGCGGCTTGCACTCGTCGAAAGCCTCCTCCCCCAGCTCGGCGAGGTACGCGCGGGCCAGGTCGAGGAACTCCCGGCGGTAATCGGCGTCGCGGCTGCGCAGCTCGCGGAGGTAGAGGACCAGGTCGTGGTTGAGGAACTTGGCGTCCTTGCGGCGCTTCAGCTCGACCGCGTCGTGCTTGCGGAACACCTCGTCGATGGCCCGGTGGATCGTCAGCCGGTCGGCGAAGCCGCGCAGCTCGTTGCGCCGGTTCGTGATGGACAGGTTGGGCCCCCGCTGGACCACGAACCAGTTGTAGACCCGGTGCGGGATGATGGCGATCCGCCTGGCCGACACGTACGCCTGGGCGCTGAACAGCAGGTCCTCGTAGTGCAGGCCCTCGACGAAGCTGAGGTTCGCCCGCTCGAGGAAGTCGCGGCGGTAGCACTTGTTGGTGCTCAGCGTGTCGTACAGGAGGGTGGGGTTCTCCAGGACGTCGTCGAGCACCGCGCGGCGCCGGTAGAGGCTCGGATACCAGCTCCGCTCGTCGCCGGTGTCGCTGTAGACGCGCACGCACCGGCCGGAGACCAGGTCCGCGCCGGTCTCCTCGGCCGCGGCCACCATGTTGCGGCAGGCGTGCCGGTCGAGTGTGTCGTCGCTGTCCAGGAACATCACGTAGGAGCCGCGGGCGTGCCCGATGCCGACGTTGCGCGGCCGCCCGCACCCTCCGGAGTTCTCCGGCAGCCGGATCGCCCTGACACGGTCCGGATGGGCCCGAGCGAAACCCTCGGCGACCTGCGCCGAGGAGTCCGTGCTGGCGTCGTCGACGATCACGACCTCGACGCCGCGGAGGGACTGCTCGAGCACCGAACGGACCGCGTTCGGCAGGCGCTCGGCGTCGTTGTAGACGATGACCACGACGGTCACGTCCGGCGACGACAACAAAGGCATTCACCACCCAATCGAGAACTACTATTCGAGTAGTAGACGGGTGGATCGTACTGCCCTGCGGGTTAAAGGAGCGTTAGCCCGAAAGCCGGTTGGAATTCCCCGCAGCTCCACTTACGCCCCTTATAACCCTAGCGGGTTTCCGCGGGCCTCTCCTACAAATGGCTGTGCTGCGCGCCTTGCCGTACGGCGTTGGCGGCGGCGTCGTCCCACTCCCGCTGCGCGGCCAGGTCGGCCTCGACGAACTCCCGGTACCGGCCGATCTCGCGGCTCACCGTCTCGGCGTCCCAGCCGAGGACCGGCGCGACGAGTTCGGCGATCACCGGCGCGGCCGCCAGCCCGTGGTCGCGTTCCTCGATGAAGACGCGGGTGCGGCGGACCATGACGTCCTCCAGGTGCAGCGCGCCTTCGTCCGAGGCCGCGTAGACCGCCTCCGCCTTGAGGTAGCCGTCCGCGCCGGGGATCGGCTCGGCGAGGGCGGGCGTGGCCTCGATGAGCTCCAGCAGGTCCTCGACGCGGGAGCCGTACCGGTGCAGGAGGTGGTCGATCCGCCCCACGGTGAGGCCCGAGCGTTCCGCGAGCCGCCGCCGGTTGTTGCGGAGCGCCGCGAACCCGTCCGCGCCCAGGATCGGCACCCGCTCGGTGACCGACGCGGGCACGGCCTCACCCAGCCCGCTGACGGCGACGTCGACCGCGTCCTTGGCCATCACCCGGTAGGTGGTGTACTTGCCGCCCGCGACGATCACCAGGCCGGGGACCGGCCGGATGACGGCGTGCTCGCGCGACAGCTTGACGGTCTCCTCCCCCGTGTGGCCCAGCAGGGGGCGCAGCCCGACATAGACGCCCTCGATGTCGTCGCGGGTCAGCGGCGTGTTAAGCACCGCGTTGACGTGGTCGAGGATGTAGTCGATGTCCGCGTGGGTCGCGGAGGGCTCGGCCTTGTCTAGATCCCAGGGGGTGTCGGTGGTGCCGACGATCCAGTGCGGCCCCCACGGGATGACGAACAGCACGCTCTTCTCGGTGCGCAGGATCAGGCCGGTGTCGAGCCTGATCCGGTCGCGCGGCACCACGACGTGCACGCCCTTGGACGCCTGGACGGAGACCGAGCCGCCGGACGCCGGTTTGGCCGGCCCCGCCAGCCGCTGGCTCTCGTCGGTCCAGACGCCGGTGGCGTTGATCACCTGCCGGGCCTTCACCTCCATCTCGGCGCCGGTCTCCAGGTCCCGCACGAGGGCCCCGGTCACCCGCTCGCCCTCCCGCAGGAAGTCGATCACGGGTGTCCGGGTCGTGACACAGGCGCCGTACTGCGCGGCCGTACGGGCGACCATCATGGTGAACCGGGCGTCGTCGACCTGCGCGTCGTAGTACTGGATGGACCCGACGAGGGCGTCCTTGCGGAGGCCGGGGGCCTTCTGCAGGGTGCGCCGCAGGCTGAGCTGCCGGTGGCGGGGCAGCTTCCACGAGCCGCCGAGCGTGTCGTACAGCAGGATGCCCGCGCCGACGTAGCCCCGCTCCCAGACCCGGTGGCGCAGCGGGTAGAGGAACGGGACGGGACGGACCAGGTGGGGGGCCAGCCGGTTGACCAGCAGGCCGCGCTCCTTGAGCGCCTCCCGCACCAGCCGGAAGTCGAGCTGCTCCAGGTAGCGCAGCCCGCCGTGTATGAGCTTGCTGGAACGGCTGGAGGTCCCGGCCGCGAGGTCGCGGGCCTCCACCAGCGCGACCGACAGGCCGCGCGAGACCGCGTCCAGCGCCGCCCCGGCCCCGACCACGCCGCCGCCGACGACGAGCACATCGAACTCGCGCTCGGCCAGCTTCCGCAGCGCGGCCGCCCGATATTGCGGTCCCAAGGATGGTCCCAAAGATGCAGACATCTGCTGTGCGCTCCTCAGTTGATGGGTGAGAGGCCGGCTGATGGGTTAGAGGCGGCCGTCACTGGACGTCGACCCAGTCGAGCGTCCGCGACACGGCCTTCTTCCAGCCGGCGTAGCCGCGCTCGCGCTGCTCCTCGGTCCACTGCGGCTCCCAGCGCCGGTCCTCCTGCCAGTTGCGCCTGAGGTCCTCGGTGGACTTCCAGAAGCCGACGGCCAGCCCGGCGGCGTAGGCCGCGCCGAGCGCGGTGGTCTCGGCGACTACCGGCTTGGACACGGGGACGCCGAGGATGTCGGCCTGGAGCTCCATGCAGAGCTCGTTGGCCGTCACGCCGCCGTCCACCCGCAGCACGTCGAGGACGACGCCCGAGTCCTGCTCCATCGCCTCGACGACGTCACGGGTCTGGTAGCAGATCGACTCCAGGGTCGCCCGCGCCAGGTGGGCGTTGGTGTTGAAGCGGGAGAGCCCGACGATCGCGCCGCGGGCGTCGGACCGCCAGTACGGCGCGAACAGCCCGGAGAACGCCGGCACGAAGTAGACACCGCCGTTGTCCTCGACCTGGCGGGCCAGCGCCTCGCTCTGGGAGGCCCCGGAGATGATGCCGAGCTGGTCGCGCAGCCACTGCACCGCCGAGCCGGTGACCGCGATCGAGCCCTCCAGCGCGTACACCGGGGCCTCGTCGCCGAACTGGTAGCAGACCGTGGTGAGCAGGCCGTGCCGCGAGCGGACCAGCTCGGTACCCGTGTTCAGCAGCAGGAAGTTGCCGGTGCCGTAGGTGTTCTTGGCCTCGCCGGGCTCGAAGCAGACCTGCCCGACCGTCGCCGCCTGCTGGTCGCCGAGGTCCCCGGCCAGCGCCACCTCCCCGCCCAGCGGGCCGTTCACCCGCGTCATGCCGTACAGGCCCGGGTTGGAGGACGGCTTGATCTCCGGGAGCATCCGCCGGGGGACGCCGAAGAACGACAGCAGCTCGTCGTCCCAGTCGAGCGTCTCCAGGTTCATCAGCATCGTGCGGCTGGCGTTGGTCGGGTCGGTGACGTGAACGCCGCCGTCGGGGCCTCCGGTGAGGTTCCACAGCAGCCACGTGTCGGTGTTCCCGAAGATGGCGTCGCCGCGCTCGGCCGCCTCCCGGACGCCGTCGACGTTCTCCAGGATCCACTGGATCTTGCCGCCGGAGAAGTAGGTGGCCGGGGGCAGGCCCGCCTTGCGCCGGATGACGTCGCCCTTGCCGTCCCGCTCCAGCGCCGAGGCGATGCGGTCGGTGCGGGTGTCCTGCCAGACGATCGCGTTGTAGTACGGCCGGCCGGTCCGGCGGTCCCAGACGACCGTCGTCTCCCGCTGGTTCGTGATGCCGAGCGCGGCGAGGTCGGGGGCGCCGAGGTTCGCGACCCGCAGGCCGGTCTCGACCACGGCGCGGGTGCGCTCCCAGATCTCGGTGGGGTTGTGCTCGACCCAGCCCGCCTGGGGCAGGATCTGCTCGTGCTCGAGCTGGTGGCGCGCCACCTCGTTGCCGCCGTGATCGAAGATCATGAAGCGGGTGCTCGTGGTGCCCTGGTCGATCGCTCCGACGAAGTCGGCCATTTCGTTGGCTCTGCCTCTCGTGTCGTGGGGTAGGTGGTTCAGGCGGCCTTGCCGGTCGCGGTCTCGAAAGTGGCGGGCGGAGGTGTGCGGCCGGGTTCGGGAGCCTCCTCGCGGGGCAGGAAGTGTCCGATCAGGGCCTGGTAGAGACCGGCGCCGACGACGGCTCCGATCACCGGCGCGACGATCGGCACCCAGAAGTAGAGGTTGCCGTACTGGTCCTTCCACGCGGTCTCGTATCCCGTGAGGAACGAGGCGAGCCGCGGGCCGAAGTCGCGGGCGGGGTTGATCGCGTATCCGGCGTCCGTGCCCCAGGCCATGCCGATGGCCACCACGATCAGCCCCACGATGAACGGCGCGAGGTTGGCCAGCGGGGCCGAGTTGCGCAGGTCGGTGACGGCGAGGATGAGGAACAGCAGGATGGCGGTGCCGATCACCTGGTCGCGGAAGGCGCCCCACTCGCCGACGGGCAGCGCGCCGTTGCCCGGCAGGGTCGAGAAGACCCCCTGCGTCTTGATGGTGAGCCCGGGGTCGACCTTGTTCAGGACCTCGCCGTAGTTCCAGCGCACGATCAGGGCGGCGACGAACGCGCCGGCGGTCTGCGCCAGCGTGTACGGCAGGACCTTGCGCCAGGAGAAACCCTTGAAGACCCCGAGGGCCACGGTGACGGCGGGGTTGAGGTGGGCGCCGCTGATCCGGGAGGCGGTGTAGACGCCCATGACCACGGCGAGCCCCCACGCCCAGGCGATGCTGTCGTGGTCGCCGATCCCGCCGGCGACGACCTGCGCCACCACGCCCGCTCCGAACAGGATCAGGATCAACGTCCCCGCGAACTCGGCCGCCAACTCGCCGGCCAGCCCTCCGGCTCTGAGCCGTTCAGCCATGTCTTCCTCCTAACATCGTGACCGCCGGGGGGCTGCACCGGACGTTAAACGGCGCTGGTAGGAAGCGTCAACGAATGGGTGTCGGCATTGTCGAACACTGGTCAGCTTCCCGCTGGCGTATTAGGCTCCGGAGGCGTGACCCTGACACCGATGATTCACCCACGAACGCGCCGATCTCGGTATAAACCGGTCAAAATCTCCGTAGGTTGTTCATCCGCCTGTCGGCATTGTCGAACGGCATCCGGCGACGGTACGATCCGGCACGTGCCCGGTCCCGTACAGTCCATCGAGCGCGCCGCCGCGATACTGCGTGTGCTGGCGCAGGGATCGGGCCGGCTCGGCCTCAGCGAGATCGCCAACTCCCTCGGGTTGGCCCGGGGCACCGCCCACGGCATTCTGCGCACCCTGCAGATGGTCGGCTTCGTGGAGCAGGACGAGGCGACCGGCAAATATCAGCTCGGCGCTGCCCTGCTGCACCTCGGGACGAGCTACCTCGACGTCAACGAGCTGCGCTCCCGCGCGATCAACTGGGCCGACGCGCTCGCCTCACGCAGCGGCGAGGCCGTACGGATCGGGACGTGCCTCCAGGGTAAGGTCCTTGTGGTCCACCACGTGTTCCGGCCGGACGACAGCCTTCAGACGCTCGACGTCGGGGTGCTGCTGCCCATGCACGCCACGGCCCTCGGCAAGGTGCTGCTCGCCTACGACGCCAACGCGGCCGCCGCCATGCAGAACGGCGAGCTGGAGCAGTTCAGCCGCCGCACGATTCGCACCCCCAAGGAGCTCGCCCGCGCCCTCGCCGGCGTGCGCGAGGTCGGCTGGGCGGCCGAGATCGAGGAGATCACCATAGGCCAGGCGAGCGTGGCCGGGCCCATCCGCGGGTACGGCGGGCTCGTCGTCGGGGCCATCGGGATCTCAGGGGCCGTCGAGCGGATCTGCGACGCCCAGGGCCGGCCGCGGCCCGACTTCGTCACCTACGTGCGCGACGCCGCGCGCGCCGTGTCGCGGGACCTCGGGGCCTCCCGTTGGTGAAAGGGAGGTAGGGCGCCGTGACCGAGCGCTATGTGATGTCCATCGACCAGGGCACGACGTCCACCCGCTGCATCCTGTTCGACCACGGCGGCCGGCTCGTGTCGGTGACGCAGCGCGAGCACCGGCAGCACTTCCCCCGGCCGGGCTGGGTCGAGCACGACGCCACCGAGATCTGGCGCAACCTCGAACGCATCGCCCCCGAGGCGCTCGCCCAGGCCGGGGTCGGCCCCGAGCAGGTGGCCGCCGTGGGCATCGCCAACCAGCGGGAGACCACCGTGCTGTGGGACCGCCGCACCGGCGTTCCCGTGACCCCGTCTATCGTCTGGCAGGACACCCGCACCGACGCCCTGGTGGACGAGCTCTCCCGTCGCCCCGACGCGCACATCGTCGAGGAGCGCTGCGGGCTCCCCCTCGCCACGTACTTCTCCGCGCCCAGCATCCGGTGGCTGCTTGACCACACGCCGGGCCTGCGCGAGCGCGCCGAGCGCGGCGAGGTGCTGTTCGGCACGATGGAGAGCTGGCTCATCTGGAACCTCACCGGCGGCCCCGACGGCGGCGTCCACGTCACGGACGTCACCAATGCCAGCCGTACGCTCCTGATGGACATCCGCGCCCTCGCCTGGGACGACACCCTGCTGGACTTCTTCGGGGTGCCCCGCGCGATGCTCCCCGAGATCCGCCCGTCGGCCGAGACGTACGGCGTGGCGCGGCGGGTCGTGCCGGGGGTGCGGATCGCCGCCGCCCTCGGCGACCAGCAGGCGGCGCTGTTCGGGCAGACCTGCTTCGCCCGCGGCGAGGCCAAGTGCACGTACGGCACCGGCAGCTTCCTCCTGCTGAACACCGGCACCGAGCCGGTCCGCTCGACCCATGGCCTGCTCACGACCGTCGGCTACCAGATCGGCGACCAGCCCGCCGCGTACGCGCTGGAAGGCTCGATCGCGATCACCGGCGCGCTGGTCCAGTGGTTCCGCGACCGGCTCGGCCTCATCGGCACCGCCCCGGAGATCGAGACACTGGCCCGCACCGTCGACGACAACGGCGGCTGCTACATCGTGCCCGCGTTCTCCGGCCTGTTCGCGCCGCACTGGCGCAGCGAGGCGCGCGGCATCATCGTCGGCCTCACGTCCTACATCACCAAGGGCCACCTGGCGCGCGCCGTCCTTGAGGCCACGGGCTGGCAGACCCGCGAGGTCGTCGACGCGATGAACGCCGACTCCGGGCTGGACCTCACGACCCTGAAGGTCGACGGCGGCATGACGGCGAACAACCTGCTCATGCAGTTCATCGCCGACGTCCTCGACGTGCCGGTGGTCCGCCCCATGGTGGCCGAGACCGTCTCCCTCGGCGCCGCCTACGCGGCCGGGCTGGCGGTCGGCTACTGGCCCGACCTGGAGGGCCTGCGCCGCAACTGGCACCGCGCCGCCCAGTGGCTTCCCGCGATGGAACCCGGCCGCCGCGAGGAGGAGTACGACAACTGGCAACGCGCCGTCCAGCGCACCTTCGACTGGATCAAACCCCCCAAGGAGTGACGCCGGAGCGCCCCTCCGCCCGGCTCTCCTGAAGTCGACCATGACGATAGTGCTGTCTCAGGGCCGTTTTCACAGCACTATTGTCATGATCAAATCCATTCCACCGCGCGAGCGTGCTTCAGTTGGTGCCGTATGCGACCCATTCTGCTGGTGATCTACACCTCCAAGCTGGAGGAGTGCAGATCCTTCTACGCGTCCCTCGGGCTGGACCTGACCGCCGAACAGCACGGCGACGGCCCTCGGCACTTCGCCGCCGTCCTGGCCGACGGCGGCGTCCTGGAGCTGTATCCGGCCACTTCAGGACGCGAGACCGGTGCGCTGCGACTCGGTTTCTCCGTCGACCGCGCCGCGTCTCTCCCCTCCGGCGTTCACGTTCTGCGCGACCCGGACGGGCGTGCCGTAGAACTCCATGTCAGCGGTCAGTCGGCGATGTAGCTGATGGAGCGGACGTCGTAGCCGCGGGTCTTGGAGCCGCGGACGTGCATCAGCATCGCGCCGCCGTCGTAGGAGTACGCGCAGCTGTAGCCCTTCGGCTCCGCCGTACAGCCCTGGAAGAAGTACGTCACGCCCTTCGGGTCGTACTTGGTGTGGAACAGCGTCTTGACGGCGGTGCCGGTCGCGACCTCCAGGCCGCGGTTGCGGTCGCCCTGCTGCCACGCCTTGAAGAGGTACTTCGCCGGGGCCGACGGCGTCGTCAGGTGGCGCGACTCGTAGACCTTGGCCACCTTGGACCCGGACACGATCATCAGGATGCCGTTCAGCCCGCCCGGCACATGCACGCTCGTGTGCACGAACCGGCAGGCGTTCCCCGCGCAGCCGCCGAACTCGTCGGGGGCCCGGTAGACGTACGAGAACAGGGTCTTGACCGCGGACGGCGAGGCGACCAGCCCGGCGGCGTCGCGGTCGCCGCTCAGCCACGCCTTGAACAGCTTCTTCGCCACCCCGGCCGGAGCCGCCTGCGCGGACGCGGCGGAGCCCGGGGAGGCGGCGGAGGCGGCGGAGGTTGTTGAGGCAGCGGAGGCCGGGGAGGCCGGGGAGAACGTGAGGAGCAGAGCGGCGGCCGAGGCGGCCGCGGCCGCGCCTCCCAGGAATCGTCGTGACATGTCCAGAAAGGTAGCGGCCTCCGCTTGCACGCAGATTGACCCCGGCTTGCATGGGATCGCTCAGGGACCGGCGTACGGGAGGACCCGGATTCGGATTGAGTCGCCGTAGGGGACCACCAGCGTCCCGCCGCCACGCCACACCCGCGGCCAGCGGGGGCCCTGCGGCCACGCGGCGGGGATGAGGAACAGCCGCCCGCCCGACTCGGTGAGGAGCCGGAGCTTGCGGTACCGGTGGGTGAACCGGCCGCCTTTCCCCGGGGTCAGCCGCGACTCGGTCACGCCCGCGAACTCCGGGCCCAGTGCGAGCGGCTCCGTGGTGTCGAGCACGACCTCGGGGCGGGTCGCGAGTTCGCCCACGAACGTGGCCGCGCGGTCCCTTCCGTACGCGACCGCGTAGCTGGCGCTCGCCCAGAACAGGGCCGCGACGGCGACGGAGACGGCCACCGCCACGGCCGCCCGTTCGGCGAGCCGCCGCCCGCCGTCACGCCGCCAGGTGACCAGCCACCGGCCGTACGCGCCGACCAGGGCGCCGAGGCCCAGGCAGACCGGCGTCGTCCCGGGGAACTCGTCGTAAGCGATGTGGGGGTCCACGACGCCCAGCACGCCGCGCGCCAGCAGCGCCAGGCCGGCCGCGAGCACGGCGGCTCCCCACCAGGTGAGCGCGCGGCCCCGGGCTCCGGCGCGGCTCCGCCGTACGAGCCGGGCGAGCTCCACGTGCGCCCACAGGCCGAGCAGCGTGACGAGGAAGAGCGCGACGAGCGGGAACCACAGCGCCTCGGAGCCGTAGAGCAGGACGGCCTGCGTCGACAGGTCCAGGATGTCCAGGTCGAGGCCGAACTCGGCGAACCGCCGCCGGCTGGCGACGTAGCCGAAGTAGAACAGCAGCCCCACCGCGATGCTCGGGGGCAGGGCGCCGATCCCGAGCACCTCCGCGAACGTCTTCATCCTGCGCTCGAGCGGCGTGAGTTCCCGCTCGGCCGGCCCCGGCTCGGACCGCCCCTCCGGAGGCGTCATGTCGCCACGGCGTCAGTGGGAGCGACTTCGGGGCCGGCGTCCGGCGTCGGCGACTGGACCTCGGGGGAGGGCTGGGGGCACGGACTGTCGCTGACGACCGCGCCCACCGGCGTGCTGGCACAGTAGTAGTACGGCTTCGAGTCCTGCCAGGTAACGGTGATCGGCTCGGCGGACGACGGGTCGGCCGACGCGGGCAGCAGCTCGCAGGCGGGCGTGCTCCGGTCCACGCACTTCTGCTCCAGGGTCACGACCAGCCGGCCGGTGGTGTTCACGTCCCCGTGCCCGTACAGCAGGAACTCGCATTCCGTGCCCGCGTCCGGGTCGAGCGTCGCGCCCTCGCACGGGTCGGCGACCTGCGGGCGGTCCGGGCATCCGGCCGGGCCGCCGAACGAGATGACCTGCGGCTCGTCCTGGACGAACCGGACCCGCACCACCCGCGTCGACCCCGGCGCCGTGCTTCGCACGATCGCGCAGCCGGCCCCCGCGACCTGCCCCTTCGGCGCGCTGAAGTCGCCGTCGAGCGTCGGCCCCGAAGTCAGCGTGAACCGTCCCTGCCGCTTGCCGCCTTGAGAACCGGACCCCCGCCCGCCCGCACCGCCGCTCGCACCGGCTCCGCCGGTTCCCGGCTGTGCCTTCGCGGCCGCCGAGGCGCCGAGATCACCGGAATCACCGGGATCGTCGAGGTCGCCGCACCCCGTCAGGACGAGCGCCGCCGTCGCCAGGACCGCGGCGAGGCATAGACGTGTTAATCCCATGCCACGATCGTCGGCCGGGCGGAGGCCGCGGCCATGAGTACCCCCCTACTCAACTGCTGTGTATCAGGCGTGACATGGCGGGCTCTTGCTGACATGGAAGACTTACGGGGCCAATGGCCGTTCAGCGGGCGCGCGGCGGAGCTTGGGCAGGTGCGGGAGAGCCTGGGCGGGGGCCGGCGCGGCATCGTCGTCTGCGGCGCGGCGGGAACGGGCAGGAGCCGCCTGGCGGCGGAGGCCGTGGCGGGTCTCGCCCATGTCTGGGTCACGGGAACGCGGGGCGGGGCGTCACTCCGCTTCGGCGCGTTCGCCCACCTGCTTCCCGGAGCGGCGGCCGACTCCTTGAGCAGGGCCGTCGAGACGCTCCGATGGGTGCGCGTCCTGGTCGTGGACGACGCCCATCTCCTCGACGACGCCTCCGCCGCGCTCGTGCAGCACCTGGCCGTGCACCGGCGGGCCGGGCTTCTTCTCACCGTCACGACGCCGGGCCGGCTGGATGAGACGGCGGCCTCATGGTGCCCCGACGCGGTGAGCGGGCTCTGGCGGCGTCATGTCCTCCCGCGCCTCACCATCGGCCCGCTTTCGGAGGAACGGACGGCCGAGGTGCTCACTTCGGTGCTCGGCGACCATGTCGAGGCCCTGACCGTACGCCGGCTGCACCGCCTGAGCGGGGGCAACCTCCTGCTGCTGCGCGAGCTGGCCGCCGCCACGCGGGAGGCGGGGACGTTGGAGCGCCTCCACGGGGTGTGGCGCTGGCGAGGTGAGGTGCCCATGACCGGCAGGCTGCGGGAGCTGGTCGCCGCCGCCATCGGCGAGCTCGGCGAGGCGGAGCGGGAGGCGCTCGAACTGGTCGCCTTCGGGGAGCCGCTGCCCGCCGCGGCGGCCCCGGTCCCGGTCGCCGCGCTCGAACGGCTGGAGGCGCGCGGGCTCATCGTCAGCGACGACGACCTGCTCGTACGGCTCGCCCATCCCCTGTTCGGCCCGGCCGTGCGGGCCGGTGTCGGGCGGTTGCGCGCCCAGAGGCTGAGCCGTACGGCACGGGCCGCCCAGCACGCCGCGGTGGCGGCACAGTGCCCCGAACCGGCCGCCCGGCCCGCGGAGCCGGTGACACAGGCGGCGGCCCGAACCACGGAGCCGGCGGCCCGAACCACGGAGCTGACGAAACAGTGCGCCGAGCTGGCCGCGCGCGGCTACGCGGGTGACCTCGCCAGGATCGCGCCGGGCGCCGGCGAGCGGCTGGTGGAGGACGACACGGGCTGGGACGAGGCCGGGATGGCCGAGTTCTGCGCGCGCCGGGCGTGGATCGCCCGCCTGCGCGGCGAGGTCCGCGAGGCGGTGAGCTGGAGCGGCGAGGGGCTGCGGCGCGACCCCGGGAACGTTCCATGCCTGGGCGAGCTGGCCCGGGCCGCCGCCTGCGCCGGTGACCTGCTGACCGCCGAGGAGGCCCTCGACCGGTGTCCGGACGACGCGTCGGCGCGGGCCTGGGTCCTGGCCGCCAGGGGTGACCTCGACGGCGCGCTGCGGTCCGCCCTCGCCGCGGCCGAAGGCGGCGACCTGTTCGCATTGCATGACGTCGCCCGGCTCGGCGCGCCCGGAATGGTCGCCGCCCGGCTGGACCGCCTCGCCGAGACGATGTCCGGCGATCTCGCTCCCCTGCTGGCCGAGCACGCCGCCGCGCTGGTGGCGGGCGACGCGGCGGCGCTCGACAAGGTGGCCCGCAAGCTGGCGGAGCTGGGCCTGCTGCTGCACGCGGCGGAGGCGGCCGGACACGCGGCGAAGGCCCATCGTGCCCATCGCGAGGGCCGCGCCGCGGACGCCTCGCTGGCCCACGCCGCCATGCTGGCCCACGTGTGCCAGGGAGCCCGCACCCCGACGCTGGTCGACCTGGCGACGCCCCGCCTCACCCCACGTCAGCGGCAGATCGCGGGCCTCGCCGCCGCGGGCCTGACCAACCGGGAGATCGCGGAGCGGCTCGGGCTGTCCATCCGGACGGTGGCCAACCAGCTGTGCCGGATGTACGAGCATCTCGGCAGCAGCGACCGGACCGCGCTCGGCCGGCTGATCAGCCTGACCTACGCGGCGCCGATGGCGGTGAGGGACCACCCCGTCGCCTGGTGAAGCGCATCGCCAGGGGCCTCCCGCCGGGCGTCCCGCAGGGCCTCCGCCATGGACGACCCCGCGCGCAACCGGTCGTGCAGGGCCAGCATGAGCGGGATCACGGCTTCGTCGTTCACGGGGACGAGGCTCGCCACGATCCCGGCCGTGCCGAGAGGGAGCAGCGCCGTCGCCAGGCCGAGCAGCTCGTCGGCCCCCACCGGCTCCAGCCTGCCCGAGTCGCAGCTCGGCAGGATGATCCGGTACGGCGCGCGGCCCAACTGCTCGAACTCGTACACGGTCAGCGGCCCGTCGTCCATGCGCAGCGAGGAGAACATCGGGCTGTCGGCACGGAAGGTCCCATGGGCTGCCACGTGGGCGAGCCTGCTGCCGTCGATCGCCTTGAGAACGGCGGAGGCCGTCGCGTCGCCGTTCTCCAGGACGGCCGCGTCGCCGTACAGCGCGGCGAGCAGCGGGACCTCTCCGCCCCCGCTCTCCAGGCCGGGGCCCCTGGCGAGCACGACTCCGGGGCCGGCCACCGCCGGCGGGGTGAGGTCGGCGGCGCGCAGCCAGGCGCTGGCCGACGGCGAGACGCTGACCACGCGGTCGCGCAGCGCGGGGAGCACCGCCCACGGCACGCCGTGCAGCCGCCCCGGCGGCACCACGACGACGGGCCCCTCACCAAGGTGCCGTACGGCGGGGCCGAGCAGGATCTCCTGGAGGCGGCGGCCGCCCTCCTCGATCAGCGGCAGCCGCCCGGCGGCCCCGTCGTAGGCGAGCCGGCGCAGCCCCGCGCGGACGTGCTCGATCTCGGCCGCGGCGTCGGCGGCCCGGCCGGCCCTGAACCGGCGGACCCGTCCCTCTCCGCAGAGCAGGACGTGCAGGTCGCCGTCCACGCTGACTATCTCGGCCAGCACGCCGCCCCCGAGCCGGCCCAGCAGCGCGCGGACGTCGAAACGGTGGCCGCCGGAGGTGGTCTCGGCCCGGATCCTCAGGGTCCGGGCGCGGATCTCCCGCTCCAGCCGCCGCCGTTCGCGGTCGAGCGCCGGGACGGGGGCGCCCGAGGATCGCGCCTCGTCGGCCCTGACCGTGATCTCGCGGAAGGCCGTCACGTCCCGCAACAGGTCGCGGTCGTCGGGAGAACGGGTGCGCGGCACGGCGAGGGCCGTCGCCCGCCAGCGCTCGCTCCACACGAGGAACTGGCGGGGGCTCCCCGACCGGAGGCTGACCCGCTGCGCCAGCGTGGCCAGCTCGGCGCCCTGCGCGGTGGCGCGGGCCCGCAGCTCGGACGCGCCCAGCGTCAGCCGGTGCTCGTCGAGCACGTCCAACCCGCGCCGGCAGGCGTCGAGCACGCCCCTCGGCCGCCCGCCCGCCTCGGCCCGCAGAGCCTGGGCGAGCCACCCGTCCGCCCTGGCGAACGCGGGCCCCCTGAACCGCCCGCGCGCCGCCGTGGCCAGGTAGGGCGCCGCGTCGGCCGGCCGGTTCAGCGCGAGAGCCGTACGGCCGGCGAGGAGGCACGCCTGAACGGCGTCCGGCGAGCGCAGCTCCGAGAGCCGCCCGGCCACCGCGGCGGCGTCGCGGACCAGCCGCGCGGAGATCCGCCCGGAGGCGAACCTGGCCTGGCAGAGCACCAGCCGGGCGTGCGTCTCCCACCATTCGCGGTTCTGGCCCGCGAAGAGCCGGATCGCCGCCTGTCCGCGCGCGACCGCGGTGTCCGGGTCGCCCGCGGCGATGGCGGCCCGGGCGGCCGTGAGCAGGAGTTGCGCCTTCCTCGTCGGCTGACCGCCGGTCCGGTCGAGGCCGCCGATCGCGGCGTCGGCCGCCTCCAGAGCCTCCCGGGGCAGCCCCGCCGCCATGAGGACGGCGCAGCGTTCCATCTCCATGACGTACATCGGCGTGCCGAGCGCCTGGTAACGCCTGGCGGCCTCGTCGAAGTGGCCGAGCGCCGCGGGCAGGTCTCCGGAGCGGAAGGCCGCGCGGCCGCGGTTCTCCACGGCGACGACCTTGTCGTGCTCCTGGCCGGTCGTCGCCCACAGCCGCTCGGCGGCGAGGAAGTCGAGGTTGGCCCGCTCGACGGAGCCGAGCGCCAGCAGCAGCGTGGCCCGCAGCGTGATCGCCCGGGCGGTCCAGATGGTGTCCTCCGCCCGCCGCAGGTCGGGAATCGCCCGGCGCAGGTCGTCGAGGGCTTCGGTGTGCCGGCCGAGGATCCACAGCGCTCCGGCCCGCCGGAACAGCACCTTGGCCGCCGCCACGCCGTCCGACTGGGAGAGGGCCTGGGAGAGGGAGCGGTCGAGCGCGGCGAGGCCCGGCCGGGTTCGCCCGCCGTGGATGAGGGCGATGCCGAGGGTCGCGAGGACGTCGGCCTCTCTGGCGGCGGAACCGGCCGCGCGGGCGAGGGACCTGGCCCGCCGCAGGTGCGCGACGGCCGCGGTCAGGTCGCCGAAGTCGCGCTCGATGAGGCCGAGCACGTGATGCGCGACGGACGCGTCATGGGGCGTGGGCCTGCCGGCGAGCAGCGCGCGTGCGCCCGCCAGCGCCTCCTTGGGCTGCGAGAAGACCAGGGGCAGCAAATCGAGTGGATCTTGGGTGTCCCCGGCCACGGATCGATGTTAGACGCGGGCTCGCCGGAGCGTCCACACTGCGGTGTATCAGGGCGCCACCCACTGGCTCCTGTTTGAGGAGACCCGCATCCTGACTATGAAAGGGACACCTCGCATGGCCGAGTCACCAGCGCTTCCCTCGAAAAACTCCCTCCGCGACCGGTTCTGGAGGCAGCTCGGGCTGGTCCTCGCCGACGCGCCGCCCGGCCTCTGGCTGGAGGTCGCCGAGCAGAGCGCCACGCTCGACCCCCGCCGGCCGCCCGCCCGCTGCTTTCCCGTCCAGGCTCCTGATGGCATCCGCCGGAGGAGCCTCGCCCAGGGGACGGAGGTCTTCGCCACACCGGACAGGGACTTCGACCCCGGATACGTGTATGAGAAGGACGTTCTCATCTGTCACGACGCGGCGGCCCGCGACACGATCCTGGAGAGAGTGCCCGGCGCGGCCGACGACGCCGCCAGGGCCTGGCGCCCGGCCGGCGTGTACGCGATGCGCCTCGACGGGCCCGCCGAGCGCGGCGGGTCCCGCGTGCTCGACGCGCTCCGCAAGCTCCGGGACGTCGAGTCCGTGAGCCCCAATTACCTCGTGTCGATCTGCAACGTCAACCTCTGCCCGGCGGACGAGCCTGTCGTTCCCGAGTTCACGCGCCCCGACCCACCGCAACGGCCGGAGCCCGACCTCGGAGCCGGGAAGCACGTCCTCGTGATCGACACCGGTCTCGTGACGGGCTGGGACACGGCGGACCATCTCGAGGCGTACCCCTGGCTCGCCGACAAGGTCGAGAAGGATGAGGTGAAGGGACGGCTCAGAGCACCGGAGCTCGGGGACGCTCCCGCGATTCACCCGGCTCTGGATCCGCGTCTGGATCTGGACCTGGGGGACATCCCGGTGCCGGGTCACGGGGGCCTGCTCGCCGGGCGGGAGATCTGGGGCGACGACAGAGGCCAGCCGAGGCACGGCGTCATCCAGGAGTACGTCGGCCACGGGACCTTCATCGCGGGAGTCGTCCGATGCGTCGCGCCGAGGGCGCGGGTGACGGTCTACAACACGCTCCAGTGGGCGGGCACCATCGACGCGATGAGCTTCGGCGACAAGCTGATCGAAGACCTGGCCAGGTACGACAGCCAGCACGGGCGGTGGCCCGACGTCATCAGCCTCTCCGCCGGCGTGCGGACGGTCGCGGAGCGGCCCCTCGTCAGCCTGGGCGCCTTCATGGACCAGTTGCACGCTCACCCCGAGACGACGCTCGTCGCCGCCGCGGGCAACGACGCGATGAGCACGCCGTTCTACCCCGCGGCCTACGCCGCGGACGACCCGAGCGTGGTCTCCGTCGGGGCGCTCAACAAGGAGGAGAACGCCCGCGTCGCGTTCAGCGACTACGGCGACTGGGTCAAGGTGTACGCCCGGGGCTACCACCTGGTCAACGCGTTCGCCTTCGGGGAGTACACCACGCTGCACCCCGCCGACCACTTCGTCGGTGCGAACCAGCCCGAGGGGACGACGAGCCAGTTCGAGGGACTGGCGAGGTGGAGTGGCACGTCCTTCTCCACCCCTCTCGTCGCCGGGCTCATCGTCGCGCGCATGTCGGTGGCGGACGAGCCGAGCAGGGACGCGGCGGCGTGGCTGCTCGACCAGGCGCGGAAGCAGGCCGTGACCGACACGGACGGACTCGTCCTGCCGATCCTGCGGGCCGATCAATCGCTCGTATAGCCCCGCCGTCCGGGGCTCCCCCGGCGTACGATGACGATCCCGAACGTAAGGGACACGCCGCGTGGACAGCGATTCAACTGCCCGCCTCTTCCAGGCCGCGGCCGACGGTGACGCCGCGGCCTGGGAGGCGCTCGTGAAGCGGCTCAGCCCGCTCGTCTGGTCGGTCATCCGGTCATACCGGCTGATCGACGCGGACGCCCACGAGGTGTACCAGACCACGTGGTTCCGGCTCGCCGACAACCTCACGCGGATCAAGGAGCCGGACAAGGTCGGCGCGTGGCTCGCCAGCACGGCCCGGCACGAGTGCCTCAAGGTCATCCGGGGCTCCCGCCGGGTCATCCCGACGAGCGACCTGGACGTGCTCTCCCCCGGCGTCGACGATCTCTCACCGGAACGCGCCGTCCTCGACGCGGAGGAGACCAGGACCGAGGCGGCGCGGCTCCGGCGGGTCTGGGAGGCCTACGAGCAGCTCTCCGAGAACTGCCGGCGGCTGCTCCGCGTCCTGATGGCCTCGCCGCCGCCGACCTATGCCGAGGTCGCGGCGGGCCTCGGGATCGCCATCGGAAGCATCGGGCCGACCCGGGGACGGTGCCTCGGCCACCTGAGAAAGCTGCTCGCCGAATGAGACGTCACCGGCGTCACCGGCGTCACCGCGAAGGAAGTGCGGCGTGAACGACGACATGGAGCTGGAGGGGGAGCTGCGCCGAGCGGCCGAGCTGTTCGATCCGGTGCCGCCCCACCTCCTTCAGGTCGCCAGCGAGGCCTACCGGTTTCGGACGATCGACGCCGAGCTGGCCGATCTGACCTTCGACTCTCTCGCCGGCCCCGTACCGGTGAGAGGCGGCGAACACCCTCGGCTGCTGACATTCGGCGCGGCCGGGTCCGCCCTCGACCTGGAGATCTCCGAGACCGGGACGACGAACCGCATCGTGGGCCAGGTGATGCCTCCGCGGGAGGCGGCGATCGAGGTCCGCGGCCCCGGCCCGGTCTCGCTGACCACAGACTCACTGGGCCGCTTCACCGTCGATCGGGTGCCGGCGGGCCCGTTCAGCATCCGCTGCCGGACCGGCGACGTCGCGTTCACGACCGAGTGGGTCACCATCTGACCCGGGCCACGAACCTGCCCGGCCACGAAAAGACGGCCACCGCGGCCCGGCGCCTTCTGGCGCGGAGGGCGGCGATGGCCGTCACGTCACTGGGGGTCAGCCCTCGATGGGAGCCTCCCACAGCGCCTCCCATGTCTTCTCGTCGACGAGGCCGGTCGCCTCCAGGCCGACGCTCTCCTGGAAGGCCACAACCGCCGCCTTGGTGGCCGGGCCGAAGTCGCCGTCGACGCCGGAAGGGCCCAGGCCGAACTGGCGGCGGCGGAGCTTCTCCTGCACCCGCCGGACGTTCTTACCGTTCTGGCCCGGCCGGACGACGCCCGGGAAATCGGGGGCGTGCCCCAGCTCGGCCAGAGTGGAGATGAGCGACACATCCGGGCTCGACGGCGTTCCGTCATACGCCGGACGCCCGTATCCGACGACCAGGGCGCTCGTCCGGCGACGCCTTTTACAGGTGTCGCCGACATTCCCGTCGATCGTCTGGATGTCGTGCTCGGAAATCACTTTCTCAACCGTCGCGACATGGTCGATGGCGCTGATTTTCTTTCCGCCGGACCAGTCGAAGAAAACGATGTCTCCTGCGCGGATGCCCGCCGTTCCGGCGTGCCATCTGTCGTGCTCGCGGAACCACTCCGCGTGGCTCGTCGTCAGGGCGAAGTCGCCGACGACGTCGAGCATGTCCGCCCCTCCGGCGGCCAGCGAGCACTGGGCGATGAACATGTCGCACCACGGGGCCACGTCGAAAGCGGGCTCCAGTTGCTTGCGCTCGCGGTAGGTGGCCCCGAACACCGTCTTCCCGCTCACGGGCTCGGCGTAGTCGAGGTAACGGGTCATTTCCCTGAGCAGTTCACTGGGTTTGGGCATCGCCCGCCACCTCCCGATCGATCTCGTCGTAGTCGGGCTCGTCGAATTCCTGGGGTGGATCGTCCGCTGAGAGCTCCGGCTCCGGTCTTGGCTGGGTGGGGATTTTCTCCGTCATGAATCAATGGGATCGCACGCCCAGTCACACGGGCATGAGTAGGGCCCTACTCGATTTGGAGCGGAATAACAGATTTCAACGCTCATGCCGTACGGCGGGCTCTTGCGTCGCTCTTTACGGCGGGCTTCACGGCGGGCTTCACGGCGGGCGAGAGCCCGACGGTGGCTCGCAACGGCCCTCCCCCGGAATCGAGGCCGAGCGTGACGAGCCCGGTGCGCGACGCCTCGCGCGGGCGGCCGGATCTGCCCGCTTCGGGCACCAGGCGGGTGAGCATCGCCGGGTCGGTGGGGAAGAGCGAGCGGGCGGACGCGAACAGAGCCGTCTCGATCCGGCCGCCGGGCCCCCAGGCGACGCTCAGCCCCAGCCTCCGCCCCCGCAGCCGCCGCAGGCCGTCCACGAGATCCCTCTCCAGGGCGGTCAGGGCCGAGGTGTGCCCTATGGCGTGCAGGAAGGGCAGCAGCGCGAGCGCGTCGATCGAGGGCAGGCGGGCGTACGTCTCGGTCCGGCTCCGCGCGGGCTCGATGCCCAGCATGCGGAACCGGCTGCCGGGCGGGAGAAGCCCCCAGGCCGCCGTCACCCGGGCGGGCACCGGCAGCCATTCGGGGAGGCGCTCGTTCCTCATGACTGGGCCGCCGCTCTCCCGCGATGGCATTTCGGCGTACACCTTGAGCCGCGCTGCCCCGCTGAGCGCCTGGTCGGCCTCAAGCCGGTACGGCCCGCCGTACTCCTCGGGCTTGGGCCGAGACACACCATCGGACGACTCCTCGGGCGTGAGCCCGGGCAGCCCGGGGAGCGCCTCCCGGCCGCCGAGCCAGGCGCCGAAGCGCAAATCGGCACCGGCCTGCAGCCGCTCCAGTTCCTCGGCGAGCGCCGGATCGGGCGCCTGGCCGCAAGCCGCCAGCAGTGCGACCGTCAGGGGCAGGCGCCACGAGCCGGCGACCTCCGGCCCGGCGATCTCGGCCGTCCAGCGGAGACAGCCGTCGGCGGCGCCGACCGTCAACTCGACGGGGAAGCCGGACGGCGTGAGACGGCTCCACCGCGCGGCCACCTCTGGCCACGCGCCGGCCTCAAGTCGTCCGACGGCGGCATCGAGATGCGGCGGAAGGACCCCGAGACCGGTCGCCTCGCCGACCAAGCCCTCCACCGCCCGCCTTATCTCACTGCGGCGCCGCGCCCGGACCTCTTCCCCCGCCGCCTCTTGCCCGGCCACCTCTTCGCCAGTCACCTCGTCAGACGGCCCTGATCGCACCGGACCACCGCCTCGTCCGGGAGTCCGAGACCGCTCCATCACGCCACGCCGATGGGGATGAGCGTCTCCGTTCCGTCTACGGGCGCCTCCTGGACCAGATGGCCGTCCTTGGTGACGATGGTCACGCGGCGGCGGAAGGTGCGCAGGCCCGCGTTCAGCAGCGCGATCCGCAAGGGGACGGGCTCGGTGGCGGTCCCCGGGATCTCCAGCCGCTCGCTGCGGCGGTAGGCGTTGCCCGGGTCGTCGTAGTCGATGTCGAGGAAGGCGACCTGCACCGTGCCGGGGGCGAAGAGCGGGATGGCCCGGATGTCGAGCGCGTCCACGAACGGGTCGTCCACGGGGAGGAACGAGGCGTCGCCGCTGATCGGCCCCGTGGTCCGCGCCGTGCCGTTCTTCAGGTGATGCGTCAACCGGGCGGTCCACCCGCGCCGGTCGGGGCGGGTGAGCCGGAGCCTCCAGAGCTGGGGCGCGCCGCCGAGACCGCCGGGACCGCCAGGACCGCCAGGACCGCCAGGACCGCCGGGGACCACCCGGAACACGTCGTGCCGCTGGAACGCCGCGCCGTCGTCGTAGGACATCTCGACGTCGATGGCGTCGACGATCCCGGCGTCGATCCGGTTCGGGAAGATCTGCACCTCGAGGAAGCCCAGGTCGTCGTCCGGGTCCACCGTGAGCGTGCGGTCCGTGCTGGGCCGTGGGGCGATGTCGTAGCTGAGCCTCTCCCCCACCCAGCCGGAGTCCGCGCGGAAATGGTGCTGGAGGCCGACGCGGAAGCCGATGTCGTGCGCCTGGTCGAGGAAGGTGGTGAACCGCTTCGGCCCCGGGTCCGTCGCCGTGAGCCGGAACTCGGCGTGGCGATGGTTCTGCGCGTCGGCCGGATCTCCGTAGTCGATCGTCACATCGGTGGCGAAGAGGCCGATCCGCTGGAAGTCGACCGGGGTGCCGACGTCGACGTGGAGCTCACGGAAGAACGGGTCGTCCAGGTCGACAGAGATGAAATGGGCGGCCTTGTCGGGAAGCTGGTCCAGCAGGAGACCGATGAACCCCTGTGGCGCGTAGGTCCGGGTCACCGCCTTCTTGCGGTCGTACACGATCGTGAGCTTCTTCCGCTCCTCCTGCCGCACGAGCTTGAGGCGGAACGACACCAGGGCCGGGATTCCGCCGTCGCCCGTGGTCGGGGTCGGCGTGGGAGTCGGAGTAGGCGTCGGGGTGGGAGTCGGCGTCGGGGTGGGAGTCGGGGTCGGCGTGGGAGTGGGAGGCGGCGTCGGGACCGGCTGGCGTGCGAGTGTGGCCTGGATGGACACGGCGGGATCGCGGCCGGGCACCTTTCCGGTGACCTCGGCGACGCGGTCCTCGTCACGGCCGACGCGCCCGGCGGCCTGCGCCCGCGAGAAGCCCCGCGCCTCGCTCGTCACGATCATGGCGCGGTTGGCGATGAGGCCCCGCGCGATGGCCAGGCGCCGCTCGGACAGCCGCTGGTTGAACGCGACCTTGGCCGGATCGCTGTCGCCCTCGAAGCTGGCGTGGGCGACGACGGAGACGTTCTTCGGCGGCAGGAGGCGCTGGTCGAGCCACTCCCGCAGCGCCGCCGCTCCCGACGGCGGCGGCGTCCTGCCGGGAGCGGTGCTCTGCGAGAAGCGCGGATCCGGGGGTGCGGGATTGCCGAGCAGGTAGGACGTGAAGACGGGGTTGGCCGGGCTAGGGGAGAAGCCCTGCTCGTGCGGCTGGTCGAAGGTGAACCCCAGGATGAAGGTCTCGTCGACGGGTGGCGAGGCGGGCCAGTTCACGGTCACGGGGAGGCTGGCACCGGCGGGCACGGTGACGGCGACCGTGCCGTCCGCGTCCGCCACCTCCAACTGCCCGCCCACCGTCACGACCGCACCCGCCGGGCCCTCGACGCGCAGCGTCTCGGACGGGCCGGCCGACCCCGGCACGAGGGACAGGCCGTAACCGCCCGGCAGGGGCGAGGGCGTCGTCGCGTTGACCGTGAGAGTCGCGGCCGGAAGCGTCCCGGCGGAGGCCGTGGCCGTGTGCGTCCCCCGAGTGCCTGCGGAAGGCGTCCCTGGAGTGGTCGTCCCGGTGGGCGGCTGTCCCGCCGTGGTAGGTGAGCCGGGGCTGCCCGCCGTACCGCCCGGGCGGAGCTTCTTGAGCCGGTCGAGGACCGCGTCGAGCCCCTCCGGCTGGCCCGCGCCCTTGAGCTGCCCCAGGTCGAGGGAGGGCTCGAACCACTTCGCGAGCAGGTCGTTCTTGAAGAAGTCGAGGGCCCACTTCTCCTTGGCCTCGCGGTCGGGCGCGCCGTCGAAGTCGATGACCTTGATCTGAATGGCCCCGTCCTGGACGAGCTTCTCGAACCCGGCGTCGATGCCGGCCCGCACCCAGTAGATCTGGGCTTCCAGGTTGGCCGAGAAGTGGGTGTATATGCGCTCGAAGTCGGCCGTGATCTCCACGTGGACGTCGGGGGTGAGCCCGGAGTACTCCAGCTCGTAGACGATCCCGACCGGGGTGAGGCCCTGGGCGAAGGCCTGCTCCAGGATGATGGCCCCTTCCTTGTCCAGGACCAGGGAGAACGCCGCGGTCTCCGCGCCGGCGAGGGACGGCTTGGTGGCCCCGAGGATCTTGGTCACGGCGGTGAAGCCGCCGGGCGGCGGGTCCGCGGCCACGGCGCCGCCGGAGCCTTCCAGGTTGAGGGCGACGCAGCGTACGGTGCCCCGCTCGATCGGCGCGGGGGCGAGGTTGGGCACGCCGTTCCGGACGAGCGCGCCGATCCGGCCCATGATCTTGCGGCGGGTGGCCTCGGGCAACTCGACGACCGACTCGAACATCAGGAACCCGCCGCCGTCCACCCCGGCGTCGGCGACCTCGGGGCGATACTTGATGAAGCTGAACGCGGCGCTGCCGTCCGGCCGCCGTCCGAGCGCGACCTGGGTCGCGAGATACCAGAACTGGGTCTCGTCCGCGTGGTCGCGGAAGACCGTCACGCCGTCGACGTCGAACGTGCCCGATCCGAGCTGGAGCATTGGGTGGTCCCTCCTGGTCTGGGGATTGGCGGCGTTTCGGGGCATTGGCGGCGTTCAGGGATTGGCGGCAATGGTGACGTTGTCCTGGTCGAAGCGCCGCCAGTCCTGCTCGGCCGTGAGCCCGTTGCGGAAGAACCGGCGGACCCTGAGCTCGTAGGCGTCGGCGGCCGCGAAGTCGAACTCGAACACGGCCGTGGCGTCCGCCGCGGTGAAGTCGACGGCGTCCTCGAAGGACAGCCCGGCGACCTCGTCCTTCGCGCGGGCGTCGACGTGGATGCGCTCCAGCCCCTTGGCGGCGAAGTCGGCCGGGGACCGCAGGGTCACCGCCCGGTGGCCGCGCAGGTCGGCCCGGACGAAGACGCGGCTCGCCAGGGTGGTGGACCACGGCCCCTCGAATACTGTGCCGTCCTTCATCAGGATCGTGATGCGGTAGCGCGTCTGGTTGACGGTGGGATCGACCCGGTCGGCGGCGAACGGCCGCGGCGTCTGCCCGGAGACGACCTCGATCGAGTCCTCCGCGTGGATCCCGTTGGCCGGATCGTCGTAGACGAAATCGACCCACGCCCTGTCGACCTGGTCGAAGTTGAGCGCGGCGACGACGCTGACCTTGAGCCGCCGGGGGAACGGGTCGGGGACGTCGACCTGCGGCCGGGTGAGCGGGGCGAACGGCGTGACGTGGTCCCGGTGGTCGGCCGCCCGGTAGGTGAGCCGCGCCATGACGGGGCCCGCGGGCGGGCCGACGAGGAAGCGCTGCCACTCCCCGGCCGGCTTGTCGGAGGTGAGCCGTATGAGATCGTCCTGCCGGATCTGGTGGGCCGGGTCGTCGTAGCGGAGCTGCACCTCGACCTGCGGGTAGCGATCCCAGGGGAAGGCCGGCAGGGGCAGGACGGGGATGGTCTCCAGGGAGTACAGGTCGCGCGGCTCGATGCCCTCGGTCTCACCGAGGACCTGGGTGACGCCGGAGACGAGTTTGCCCGGCCGCTCCCCCGCGTCGGCCGGCTTCAGGTCCACGAGGAAGCTGAGATCGACCGGCTCGATGAGCCGCCCGTCCACGATGGCCGACGGCCACTGCGCCTCGCCCGCCGGCGTGGCCGAGTCGAGCCGCACCGTCTTGGTCTGCCCGTGGTAGGTCAGCGTGGCGGTGATCGAGCGGACCGGGTCGTGGGCGAAGTCGGCCTGGGAGATCACCTGCACCTTTCGGCGCTGGAACCAGGGGTCGTCGGCGTCGATCTGCAGCACGAGCCGGCCGCGGTCGAGGCCCGCGCCGAAGACGCGGAACAGGCCGTCGAGATGGCCCTGCGGGTAGATGGTCCGCCGGGCGGTCGTCCGTTCGGAGAAGTCGGCGTCGAGCCGCTTGGCGTCGATCCGGGTGTAGTGCGTCTTCTTGTAGGTGAAGACGCCGAGCGGCGTGGTGCGCTCCGGCGAGAACGACTTGATGACCTCGCGCGCCTTGTCCCAGCCGTCCGGCGGCTGCCGGAGCGGGTCGAGCGAGCTCTCGAAGAAGGCGTCGGTGATCATGTCGCGGGCGCGGGCGGCCGCCGCGTCCCTGCGCTCCAGGAGGGTGCCGGTCTCGTCGTCCTCGGGAACGGTGGTGTCGACCTCGAACCGGATGGCCCTCTCGTCCTCCAGGCGCTCCATGACGTTCTGGATCTGGATGTCGGTGAACTGGCCCTCGTGGCCGAACGTCTCGTCGAGGATCTCCTGGGTCCGGTCCCAGTCGATCGTGAGGCGCACATGGTAGGCGGGCCGGAGGGCCAGGTAGTCGAGGCTGTAGACGACGCCGATCGGCGCCAGCTCCCCGGCCATGGCCTGGTCGAGGATCGTGACCCCCCGCTCGTCCAGTTCGACGGAGAACGCCGCGCGGTTGTCGCCGTACAGCGCGGGCTTGGCGGCGTGCCGTACGGCCCGCACGAACCCCGGGCCGCCCCCGTCGCCCGTCTCCCCGAAGATCATGAGCTTCACCGAGCCGTCGATGACGGGCACCGGAGCGAGCCGCGGCGGCTCGGATACGCCGGCGAGCCGCTGGAGCTCGCGCCGCACGGTCTCCAGCCGGTCGGCGGACATGCCGAGGTCGACGTCGAACTCGGCGAAGCCCCCGTTGCGCGTCGCCGACCTGAACTTGATGAGAAGGAACTCGGGGGCCTCGATCCCGCCGTCGGTCCTGGTCACGAACCGCGGCGCGAGCGGCAGGTAGTAGAACTGCAGCGGGTCCAGATGGTCCCGCATGATCGACACGCCGTCGATCAGATAGTACGGCGGTGCCTCGAAGAGCATGGCCGGGGGTCCTTTCCGGTCAGGCGGGGAGCTCGATGATCAGGTCCGCGTCCGTGACCGGTCCCGGGGACTCGATCTCCTTGCGGCTTCCGTCGGCCATGAAGAACTTCGCCTTCCACGTGTAGCTCTTCTGGGTCTTGTCCTGGATGGCCAGCTCGAAGAGCTGCTCGTTGCCGGGCTTGCGGAAGGTGAAGCTGCCGCGCTCGTCGATGCCGTGGCCGGGGTCGGTGTAGTGGATCTCGACGGTGGCCAGCTTCACGAGGGTCCAGTCGATGAGGTCGGGGACGATCTTGACGCTCAGCGTCACCGACTCCTCGCCGAGCAGCAGCGTCTTGCCCGTGATCGGCAGGTCGCCGCTGTCGGTGGACGTGCCGTCCCGGAAGGTGGTGATGGCGCGGTAGGTGACCGCTCCCTGGCGCTCGTCGATGACGGGGAACGACCAGTCGAAGAAGCGCTTGTCCTTCTGCAGCGCGATGGACGTCGACTGCCGGTAGTCGTTGCCGTCGTCGGCGTACGACAGGTCGACGAAGATCGTGTCGATCCGCCGATCGAAGTCGCCCCGGGTGCGGAGCTGGACCGTCCGCGTCGCGGAGAAGGGGTCGTCGACGTAGAACCGCTGCCCTTTGAGCCCGGTCAGCTCCTTGACGTACTCCCGGCCGTCCTGCATGAAGTACTTGATCGAGCCGCCGTACGGCTGGACCGGCTTCAGCAGCAGCTCCTTGACCGTGGCCTTCTTGGTGTCCTTGTCGATCTGGAAGCGGTTCACCGGCGGCACTCCGGGGGCGACCTCGGGGTGCTCCAGCGTGAGGACGGCGCGGGTGACCTGGTCGAAGTTCATGTCGCCCACTTCGATGTCGACCAGCCACAGGCCCAGCTCGTCCACGTTGATCTTCAGGTCGTTGGTGTCGTCCTCGATCCATTCGGAGGTGAACACCCGGCTCTCGCCCTTGTAGTTAACGACGTACTGGTACTTGAACTTCGTCGAGCCGCCGCTGATGAAGGCGTTGAACTTCCCAACGTCGTCGGCCTTGCGGAAGCCGAAGGTCTGGATGCCGTGGTCCCTGGTGTGCGGCGGGTAATCGATCTTCACGTCCACGCTGAAGATCGGCAGCTCGACGAAGTCCGCGTTCACCTGGATCGTGAGGTTGAGCTGGCGGAAGAACGGGTCGTCGAGGTCCACCTCCATCGAGTAGTCGGTCCAGGTGAACCCCTGGCTCACGAGCGACTGCATGTTGGCCTGCGGGTGCACCTCGACGGTGGTGACCTGGTTCTCCTTGACCTCGATGTGGACGTCCGACCGCTTGTCCACCATGACGCTCCGCTTGATGTTCTCGAAGTCGTCGTCGCGGACCTTCGAGAAGTCGCGGTTCTCCGGCGGGACGGCCTCCAGCAGGTTGCGCTTGACCGCCTCGTCGAGCTGCCGCTCGACCGACCCGCGCACTATGTCGAGCAGCTTGGCGGTCTCGGGGTCGCCGTTCGGCAGTGCGCCGGGGTCGACCTCCACGACCCGGGACTCGGAGTTCCTGAAGATCTCGGTGACGTGCTCGCTGAAGTCGTCCTCCGACCAGAAGTTCTCCTCGAAGTCGACCTCCTGGACGAAGTTGTAGAACTTGGTCGCGACCCAGGTGCCGACGGCCCGCACCGGGGGCATCCGGGCGGCGAAGGTCAGGTCGTACACCACCCGGACGCCGCCGGCCCCCTGGCTGCTCATCACGGCCTCGAAGACGGGCGCGCCGAACTGGGTGAGCTCCGCCGAGATCGCCACGACGTTGTTGCCGTACATGGACGGCTTGCCCGCGTTGTTGACCCTCTGGACGAGGTCGCCGCTGGCGGCGAGCACCTCGACCGTGACGTCGGCCGTGGAGACCTGGGGTTTGGTGAGGATGAGCTGGTTCGGGTCCACCGGCTGCGCGCCGGGGCCGCGGCGGGCGGTGATCATCTGGGCCAGCTTCCCGCGCACCGTCTGCTCCTGCTGGTCGGTGAGCGCCAGCTCGATGTCCATGAAGACGAGCGCGGCCCCCACGTCGCCGCTGGCCAGCGGCTTGAGCGTGCGGTACTTCACGAACTTGAAGACGGCCTTGCCGGCCTCGCGCCGCAGGATCGGCACCTTCGGCAGGATGTGGAACCGGAGGTCGTCGCCGTCGTCCAGATAGGCGGTCGCCTCGGGCAGGTCGATGGCTCCTTGGAGCAGAAGCATGGATTCCTCCTGTTATGGATCGCTTCTTGGGGTCACTGGATTTCGAGCAGGTCGGCGACGTCCCGGGTCCGCACCGTGACGCCCGCTGGCGCGGTCAGCTCGCCGACCAGGCGGAGCCGATCCCTGGCTCCTCCCAGCGCGGCCTTGACCGCCGCCGCCTGGGCGGCGTCGAGCGTGGCGGACAGCGCGGTGGTCCAGGGCGGGAGGCCTGAGCTGGTGCCCTCGGCGACGGGAGCCCAGCCGCCGTCCGGCGTCCTGACCTCCACGGCGACCCGCCGTACGGTCACCGGCGCGGGGCGGAGATCGGACCCGGCGGGCAGCCCCCGGCGCATGGTGTCCCGGTCCTGGTCCGGCACGTCGAGGCGGGTGGTGACCTGAAGGAACGCCACGGCACCCGCCTCGACGAGGCCGATCGCCCGCCCCCCTCCCGGCAGGCGATCGAGGAACGGCCCGGGAGGGACGTACGTCCAGACACCCGGCTCCGCGTCGTCCGGCCAGGCCTCGACCCCGTTGAGCACGATCCCCTCGGGGGGATCGACGGCGATGACCAGCCCGTCGGCGGGGGCGACCGGTGCGGACCACTGCCCCGGAGCCCCCGGAACGCCACCGGTCGCCACCCGCCACACCACGCCGGGCTGGAACGGGGAGGTGGCGATCCAGCGGATCTCGCCCTCCCCCTGCAGCCGTATGGTCCGCGGCGGCCCGGCGTCGCCCTCGGCCCGCCACTCCACCTGGACGGGGGGCTTGCGGCAGGCGAGGCGCGCCTGGTGCGCGCCGAATCCCGGCAGGGTCACGATGTCGAGGTCGAGCCGGTCGCGCCCGTCGACAGGCAGCTCGATCGTCCGTCCCGGCCCGGTCGGCCGGATCACCACGCGGGCGGGCGGGTCCCCGGGCACGCGCGGCACGGCCGCCAGCGGCGTAGCCGCGTCGAGCCGCGCCGGCGTCCGCCCCTCCGCCGTGACGACCTCGGCGACGGCCAGAGCGGTCAGCGCCTCCGACGCCCGGACCACCGTCAACGGCAACGGGAAGGCGGCGGGCCCGAGCAGCAGGTGCCGGTCCGTCGCCGGTTGCCACGGCCCGGCCAGCTCCGCCGGGCCCGGCACCCGCGACGCCCCCTCGGGCACCTCCGGCACATCGAGCAGCGCGCGCAGCCGCACCTCGGCGCCCAACTCACCGAGGTGCGACTCCTCGCCGGGCGCGAGGACGACGTGCGCCGTGCCGGTACGGCCGGGCGGGTCCAGGGCGGCTCCGGCGGTGACCTGCTGGGGGCGTAGAGGCGGCGCGGGGGGCACCCGCAGGTCGGCGAAGAGCGCGAGCAGGCCGGACACCGGCTCGGGCAGGTTGGCGGCGAACTCCACGGAGACGTGACCGGCGGGCAGGGAGGGAACCGTGATCCGGCGCACGTGCCGGTCGAGGCTCCCGCCCGATAGCGCCCGCGCCGCGAGGAACGGGTCGAGGCTGACCACCCGGTCGACGAGCACGGCGGTGGGCACGGCGAGATCGACGTGCTCCTGGCCCCGCGCCACCTCGTCCGGAGAGCGCAGCCGGTAGCGGATCGCCGTGGACAGCTCCGGGCGGGCCAGCAGCTCCTTCAACCGCAGTGCCAGCGTCTCCGCCCGTCCCTCCCGCTGCCCGGGGAGCAGGGCGTCGAGGGCCTCACCGAGCTCTTCGAGGCTGAGCGCCGCCCCCTCGCCCACCCGCCCGGCCAGCCGTACGGCGAGGTCGTGCGGGTCGACGGTGACCGCCAGGGGAAGTCGCGGCGCGACCGCGCGCAGGGTGAGGCGCAGCGTGGCGGTCACCAGGAGCGTGGCGTCCTCGACGAGCCGCGCGGCGAGCGTGGCGGCTTCCGGGGAGAGGATCGCGGCGACCCGGGCCCGTGCCAGCAGGCCGGGGGCGAGCTCGAACGCGGGGACGAGCACCTGTTCCGCCACGCGGCCGAGCCTGGCGGTGAACTCCAGCACGCCTCCCCGCACCTCGGCCTCGGCGAGCCTGATGATCTGGCCCTGTGCCACGGCGGCCGCCCCTATCTCGGGCAGGCGGGTGCCGACCGCGAACCCGGCCTCGATCCGTCCGTAGGGCGGCTCGTCGCCGCGGACCAGCGTCACGAGCAGCGCCGCCGAACCGTCCGCCTGCCGTTCGAGGTCCAGGTCGTCCGGTACGGCCACCGCCAGGCCGTTGTCGTCGAAACCGCGGAAGACGGCGCCCGGCAGCGAGGTGAGCGGCGCGCCGAGGTCGGGCAGGCCGGTGAGCAGGCCGGTGGACAGGCCGGTTTGCGTTGTCATCACGCACCGCCCGTCCCGGGGGCCGTCTTCATGGGCAGGAGGATGGTGGCGTCGGTCTCGCGCCATCCACTCACGCCGACGCCCCCTGATTGCCACAACGTCTCGGTGCGGTAGCGCAGCGGAGGGATCGGAGCGCCCGTGAGCAGCGGCTGCACCGGCACGCGCACGGTGGTGACGGCGGTGAGCTCGGTCTCGGTGAGCCGAACCGTGCCGCCGCGCTCCACGACCACGACGAACACCGCGACCTGATCTCCTGGGGGGCCGGCGAAGAGGGCCGGGACGGCCTCCACCCGCACGTCCCGGGTGAGCTGGGGCTGGGCGGTCCGGTCGAACACGAGCGCCCAGATGGCCTGGCGGTCGGGCTCGGCCACGGCGTCGCTCTGGTCGAGCGCGATCGTGTCGGCGCCGCCGTCCGGCAGGGGCGATTCGGGCACCAGCCGGACGTCCACGCCCTCGCCCGCCGGCAGGACCGCGTCGCCGGGGAGTCCCTCGATGCGGAGCGGGACGCGCCGGTCCCCGCAGAGCGCCACGGCCACGAGCCGCCCCGGGCGCACCGGGCTCTCGATCTCGTTCACCAGGCGGGCGGTGATCCGCGTGGCGGAGCTCTCGGTCGGGGTGAGGGCGAGCACGTCGCCCGCCGTGCGGTCCAGGCGCAGCTCGAGCGGCACGTCGTCGGGCGTGCCGCCGCCCGCCCCCACCCGCACCTCTCCCCGGAGCAGACTGAGCGAGGCCCCGAAGAGCGCGTCGTAGACGAGGCGGAAGTCCTCAAGCCCCAGCGTCTCGGCGTGGGTGACGCCGAGCTCTAAATCGATGTCAGCCGCGGGCCGTTCGGTCAGGGCGGACGACGGGGCGCCCCCCTCGGGCAGCGCGAGCCGGAGGACGGGCTGGGCGTCCGGCAGGATCTCCAGGCGCACCGGCCCGGAAGCGCCTTTCGCTCTGGCCTCCTGCTCCAGGATCGGCCTGGCCGCCTCCAGCCGCTCCCGCTGGAGGACCGGCTGGGCGGAGAACTCCATGGTGACGCGCACCGCGTCTTCGGACGCCGCGCCCGTGGCCCGCACCCGGAGAGCCGGTGGACGGCCCGCGCTCGCGAGCCGCGCGAGGAGGAAGCGGTCGGGCAGGTAGTAGTACCGCTCGGGACGCGCCGGGTCCTGCCAGTAGGAGTGGCTGCGCCCGCCGAAGGGCACCCGGACGCGGCCCATCGGACGCACGCCGCCCACGTCTCCCCCGAGCCGCTCCCGCTGGGCCTCGGAGAGGACCAGCGGGAGCGGTGGAGCGGTCCATTCCAGGAGTAGCCGTTCCTGGCGGTAGCCGGGCAGGCCGTCCTCCAGTGTCTCCCCCGTCGGCACGCCCACCGTCACCCCGCGGCCGACCACGAGGGACACGGCCGCCTCCAGCGAGGCGAGCGCGGCGAGGACCTGCTGGCGCAGCCCCGGAGTGGTCAGCGGCATCTCGGCGGTCACGACCGTCTGCGTGGCGTCGAGGCGCACGCTGGGGAAGGGCAGCTCCAGCACGAGGGATTCGCCGCTGATCACCGGAACGCGGTATTTCATGGAGACGCTGATGACGTGCGGCAGCTCGGCGACACCGGGCCCCGCGGCGGGGGACGGCGTCTCGACGAAGGTCAGCATGAGAGTGGCCGTCCCGTCGCGGTCGGCGATGACGACGCGCGGCTCGTCGGTCACGCCGATCTTGTCGAAGGCGAGCGAGTAGCGCGGCAGCGCGTACTTGACGCTCCCGTCCGGGCTCTCGAAGAGATCACCGTCGGTGGGCACGGCGCGTGGCGCGATGGGGATCGTCAGGTCTCTCCGGTGCGCCGACGTCGGGACCGGCGGCCGGACCACCGCCGGCGGCCACTGGAGGTCCGGGTCGACCCAGAAGATCCCCTCGTTGAGCAGAGGGTCCTTCCAGAGGATCGGCGGGTCGTCGAGCCGGGGGAACTCCGGCGGGTCGGTGGCGAGGCCGTCATGGCCGGGCAGCCGTGCCCCGAGATCTTGACCGAGCGACCCTTCCCGCAGCCCCGTGCCGAGCGACCCCTCCCCCAGGCCCGTCCCCAGCCTGCCAAGCCTGCCCAGCCGCCGGCCTCCCGGCACCCGGAACAGGTCTCCGATCTCGACGTCGCGGGTGAGCGCCTCCGGGACCGCGTCGAAGAGGCCCAGATCGCTGTCACCCGGATTGAATACGAAGGACGTCGCCCCGTTGTCGGTCGTCACAGCCACGCTCCCGCCGTTCGCTTGTCTCGTGACGAGAGTGCGGGGCCACGCGGGAGCGCCGCATGAGTAGGGGCCTACTCCATTGGGGCCGCGCCCAATGGGACCGCGCCCAATGGGACCGCGCCCAATGGGACGGTGGCCACCAGCGAGGTGCCGGCTCCGGCGGGACTGGTGACCTCCATCCTGCCGCCGATCGCCTGGACGCGGTCCCTGAGCTCACGAGGCCCGACCCGTTGCCGGGGGTCGGCTCCTCCTATCCCGTCGTCGCGTACGGAGATCCGGACGGCGGAGTCGCCCACGCTGAGCTCGACGCGGGCGACCTCGGCCTCATGGCGCCGCTGGTCGGCGTCGAGCGCCAGTGAGCGCATCAGCGAGGCGCCCGCGCTGGTGAAGAGCGCGACGACCAGAAAGATGGGGAGCGCCGACGATGATCCCCACCGTCGGGACGGGCGCGTGGCCGTAACAGGAGCGACAGCAGCCACTGGCGCATGATTACTTCACATACTCCCGCGTCGACGGGATCGCTCGGATAATGGATAGCCGGATACGGTTAGGACACCGCTTGGCGAGGACGAGTCTCCAGGACACGGCGGCGCTCGGCAGCGGTCAGGCGTCGCGGCGCCGCCGGTCCAGCGCGTCGCCGTCGGCGACCGCGCCGTCGATCACCTCGCCGTGCACCACCGAGCCGCGCCGCCCGCCACCGAAACCGTCCCCGCCACCGAAACCGTCCCCGCCACCGAAGCCGTCGCCTCGGTAGAAGTCGTCGCCTCCGTCGAACAGAGCCCCGTACGGCGACCGGGCGGCCATCACCCGGACCCGGCGGCCGAAGAACCACGACAACCAGCGCCGCGCGACCGGCCGGGTGAACGGCAGGATGAAAAAGAACCCCAGGACGTCGGTGAGGAAGCCCGGGGTCAGCAGCAGCGCGCCGCCGGCCACGATCATCGCCCCGTCGGCGAGCTCGCGGTCGGGCATACGGCCGGACCGGATGGCGCCCTGCAGCGCCGCCCACGCCCGTCTGCCCTCTCGGCGCACCAGCCAGGCCCCGAGGAGGCTGTCGGCGATCAGCAGGGCGACGGTCTGCCAGCCTCCGATGACGGAGCCGATCCGGATCAGCAGCCAGATCTCCAGGACCGGCACGACGAGGAACGCCAGGAACAACCCGACACGCAGCATTTCTTGCCTCACTCCCGCGGCAGTCGTACGGGGTCGCGATCCCCGTCGGCCCCGCGCGCGGCTCAGGCGACACCTCGCCGCGGCAAGATCTGAGGGACACTCCCTAATCGGACAACGCTCCGGGAGCCCTGGGCGTTCCTCGTGGGGCCCCGAGCGGCTATCCCCTCCGGCGGAGCCGGTCCGGCAGGCCGGTGATGCCCCAGGCGGCGACCCGCCAGTACGCCTCGAGGATGACGTCGAAGCTCATCTTGCTCGCGCCGATGGTGCGCTCGACGAACGTGATGGGCACCTCGGTGACCCGCAGGCCGTGCCGCACCGTCCGGAGGGTGAGGTCCACCTGGAAGCAGTACCCCTGGGATTCGACGGCGTCCAAGCCGATCTTCTCCAGCGTGGCCGCGCGATAGGCGCGGAACCCGGCGGTCGCGTCGCGCACGGGGATGCCGAGCATCACACGCACGTAGGTGTTGGCGCCCCGGGACAGCAACTCCCGGTGGGCGGGCCAGTTGACGACCTTGCCGCCCGGCACCCAGCGGGAGCCGATCGCCAGGTCGGCGCCGTCGGCCACCGCGTCGAGCAGCTTGTGCAGCTCCTCGGGCTGGTGCGAGCCGTCGGCGTCCATCTCGACGATGACGTCGTAGCCCTCGCGAAGGCCCCACTGGAACCCGGCGATGTAGGCGGCCCCCAGGCCCTGCTTCCGGGACCGGTGGAGCACGTGGACGTGGTCGTCCCCCTCCGCCAGCTCGTCGGCTATCCGGCCGGTCCCGTCGGGACTGTTGTCGTCCGCGACGAGGAGGTGGACGTCCGGCAGCGCCTCGCGCAGCCGCCGGGTGATCAATGGCAGGTTCTCGCGCTCGTTGTACGTGGGAACGATAACGAGCACCCGTCCGGGAGTCCGCTCCATCAGCTCTTCCTCCGTGCCCATGAGATCGCCGCCACCGTCGCTCCGGCACCCATCAGTATCAAAGTCCACTCGGGTAGCGCACCTACCTGGCCGGCCAGCGTGTTCCGCGTCCTGATCGGCACGGTCACCACGTTCATCCCGGGGACGAGCTCACCGGTCCGCCAGGCCACTTCCCCATCTGGGGTGACATAGGCCGAGATGCCGGTCGTGGCGGCCGTCACGACGGCGCGGTTGTGCTCGACGGCGCGCAGCTGCGACATGGCGAGCTGCTGCGGCGGGAGGTTGGTCAGCGCGTACGTCGCGTTGTTGGTCTGGACGACCAGCGGCGTGCCGCCCGCGTTCACGGTGTCGCGGACGATGCCGTCGAAGGCCACCTCGTAGCACTCGACGGTCCCGACGGTGACCGGGCCCATCCGCAGCGCACCGGGGACGTTCCCGGGGACCGACTGCCGGCCCACGAGGTTCGCCCGGGACGACAGCGCGAGCACCAGTTCCTTGAACGGGGTGTACTCCCCGAACGGCACGAGCTGCCTCTTGTCGTAGTAGGCGCCGGGACCGGTGACCGGATCCCACACCAGCCCGCGGGTCGCCCGGTGGTCGTCTCCGATGGCGGCCACGGCGCCGACGAGGACCGGCACGCCGACGTCCTTAGCCGCGGAGCCGATCGTCTCCCGGGCGAACTCGCTGCGGTAGGGGTCGATGTCGGTCGAGTTCTCCGGCCAGACCACGATGTCCGGCCTGGGGAGCTTTCCGGCCCGTACGGCCTCGGCCATCCGGTGGGTCTCGTCCGCGTGGTTGCGCAGGACGACGGCCGGCTCGTCGCCGAGGAAGTCCATCCCCCGGCCGGGGACGTTGCCCTGGATGATGCCGATCCGCACCGTCCTGCCCTCGTCACCCGGCCGGGGCACGACGAGGCCCAGCACGGGCAGGGCCGCCGCACCGGCCAGCGCGGCGGCGACCGCCACAGCGACGGGGCGGGTCCACCGGAACGCGGGCCGGAGCCGCACGGCGACGAACGCCAGCAGCGTGCCGGACAGCACCACGGCGAAGGTCACCAGGGGCGCGCCGCCCAGCGCGGCGTACTCGGTGTAGGGCGACCGGCCCTGGCTGAAGGCGACCCGCGCCCAGGGGAAGCCGCCGACGGGGAACACGCCTCGGGCCCATTCCTGGGCCACCCACAGGCAGGCCACCCAGAGGGGCCAGAGGCCCAGCCGCATGACCAGGACGGCCGCGACCGCGAGGACCGCCCAGAAGAGGCTCTCGACGCCGGACAGGGCCAGCCAGGCGTCGTCGCCGATCGGCCGCACCCACGACAGCGCCGGAAGGAGGAACGCGGCGCCTCCGGCGTAGCCGAGCCACGCCGCCCGGCGCGGGCGGGTGCCGTACAGGGCCAGGGTGAGCAGGGCGACGCCCACGGGCGCGCAGAACCACAGGCCGGCCGGTGGAAAGGCGAGGAAGAGCAGGAGGCCGCCCGCTACGGACCCGGCGAGGCGGACCGGGGCGCGCGGCAGCAGCGACGCGCGGGCCGCCGGGGCGGGCGACGCCGTCTCGTCTGCGACTTCCAGTGCCACGGGGCGGTCTCTCCTCGCCTGTGAGTGTGGCCTCTCGGCGCCGGTATGCGCGGCGGCACGCCCTCGGACCGGCCGAGCGGGTCAGCCGAGCGGTCAGCCGAATGAGCCGGCCGATTGGTCAGCCGATTGGGTCAGCTTCGCAGATGGCGCCGACGCTCGCCAAACCGGGCCACCGTACGGCCTGCGGGGCGCGGAGACCGGCTCACGGCACGCGGCGCGCGGTCACGGGCAGTGGGGCGCGGTCACGGGCAGTGGGGCGCGGCGACCCTCTCACGGCGCGCTTGATCACGAAGGGCGTATGCCGCCCTCATGGTGCCGCCGCGGGAATGTGTGCATGATCACGCGGAGTTGGGGCGGCGACGATCCTTGAGCCCCTCGCGGAGGACCCAAGGATCACCTGCGTGTCTCCCCACGCTCGTTTCCCACGCAGGGTCTCCACGCACGGGGGCGGAAGGGGGCCCGGACGGCCCTTCGGACCGGTTCCGTCCCGTCGGCGGCGGGCGCGGAGCTCCGTTGTCTACTGGGTGTCCGGACCCCTCCCCGGGTCCAACCCCCCGGCCGGCTGGGGTGCCCCGACTCGACGGAACGCCGGCCTGCGCCTGGCTGTGCAGACGGAGTCACGCTCCGTCACGGACGCAGAATCCGGCGATGTCTTAGACGGCCAACCGGTCAGTCCCGTGCTGGACTGCGCAGCAAACTACCGACCTCAGCGCAGATGTCAACCGTGTCCCGATCAGCGGAAATACCAAGTTTTCGCAGCTAGGACAGGCTTCGTGACCGGCGTCGATGTGGGACCTGCAAGTGATATCCCTCATAGTCGGAAATCTCACGCTATTTAGGCACCAGTTAGCTATGCCGGAGACCGTTGATCAAGGGCTGTCAAAACGGGTGGCAGTCCACCGGTGTGCATCACGCCAAGGCGGCGCGTGGCCCGGGTCAGCGCCACATAAAGGTCGCTTGGCCCGCGCGGCGACTCCCGCAGGATCCGGTCCGGCTCGACCACGATGACGGAGTCGAACTCCAGCCCCTTGGCGTCGGCCACCGACAGCACCGACACGGGAGCGTCGAGAGTCGCCGGGCCCGGACCGGCGACCGCGCCGGGCACCCGGGCCGCGATCGCCGCCCCCAGCTCGCCCTCCTCGGACGCCGGGACGATCACGACCAGACGCCCGCCCTCGACGATCTCCCCCTGGACGACCGGCGGGAGCTCGGCGGCCAGGTCCGCGACCTGGAGCGCCCACGGCCGCTCGCCGGTCTCGCGCACCGACTCGGGCGCGCGCAGGCCGGGGCCGACCAGCTCGAGCACGCGGGCGGCGACCGCCATCAGCTCCGCGGGCGTGCGGTAGTTGACGGTCAGGCCGGCCTCCCGCCAGCGGTCCTGGACGTAGGGGCCGAGCATCCGGCTCCAGCTCGCGGCGCCCGCCGACGATCCGGTCTGGGCGATGTCGCCCACGATGGTCATCGAACGGCTCGGGCAGCGGCGCATCACCGTCCGCCAGGCCATCTCCGACAGCTCCTGCGCCTCGTCGACGATCACGTGGCCGAACGCCCAGGTGCGGTCTTTGGCGGCCCGTTCCGCCGTGGTGAGGTAGACGTCGTCGGCCTGCTGCCGGGCGGCGAAACGCTCGGCGTCCATGACGTCGGCCAGGCCGGTGAGCTGCAGGACCTCACGGGCGTAGGCGATCCGCTCCTCGCGCTCCCGCTCGGCCCGGCGCGCCGCCCGCAGCACCCCTTCGTCGATGTCGCCCAGCAGTTCGGCGGCCTCGTCGAGCAGCGGCACGTCGGCCTCGCTCCACCACTGCTCCCCCGGCCGCGGCGGCTCCCTCAGCAGCAGGTCCCGCTCCTGGGGAGTCAGCCCGGCCTGCGTCATCCGCTCCTTGGAGGTGAACAGGCCGATCAGGAGCTGCTGCGGCGTCAGGTACGGCCAGAGCTTGTTGAGCGCCGCCCGCACCGGATCCTCGGTCCGCAGGTCCTCGCGCAGGTCGGCGAAGTCGTCGTCGTCGAGCATGCCCCGGCCGAGGTGCCGTGCCGCCTGCTTGGTCAGGGCGTTCAGCAGGTGCCGGACGAAGACCGCCCGCGCCTGGTTGTGCGGCTTGCGGGAGCGCAGCGCCCGCGACCTCGCCGCCTCGAACGTCTGCCGGTCGAGCCTGAGTGTGAACTTGTCGAGCCGGATCTCGACCGGCTTCCCCGGCACCCGCTGCCGGTCCCGTACGGCTCTCGCCACCACCTCGGCCATCGCCGCGGCCCCCTTGACGGCCGCGGCCTCCGGCGTCTCGTGGCGCGTGCCGTTCACGCCGGGATAGAGCTCGCCGACGGTGGACAGCAGCACGTCCGTCTCGCCCAGCGAGGGGAGGACCTGCTCGATGTAGCGCACGAACGTCGGGTTGGGCCCGATGATGAGGACGCCCCTCCTCTCCAGGCGCTCCCGGTAGGTGTAGAGGAGGTAGGCCGCGCGGTGCAGGGCGACCACGGTCTTGCCGGTGCCGGGGCCGCCCTGGACGACCAGCACTCCGTTCAGGTCGCTCCGGATGATCTTGTCCTGCTCGGACTGGATGGTCGCCACGATGTCGCGCATGCGGCCGGTGCGCTTCTCGTCGAGCGCGGCCAGCAGGGCGGCCTCGCCGTTCAGCGAGGCCCGGTCGGCGTCGGTGAGGCGGTCGAGGTCGAGCAGGTCGTCGTCGACGGCCGTGACCGTGCGGCCCCTGGTGTGCAGGTGACGCCGCCGGGTGACCCCCATCGGGGCCGCCGGGGTGGCCCGGTAGAACGGCTGGGCGACCGGCGCCCGCCAGTCGATGAGCAGCCGGTCCTGGTCGTCGTCGGACAGCCCCAGGCGGCCGATGTAGAGCCTGGTCTCGTCGGCGTGGTCGAGCCGGCCGAAGCACAGGCCGTTCTCCACGGCCCAGAGCCGGGCCAGTCGTTGCGCGTACATGCCGGCGAAAGAGTCACGCTCCGAGCGGTTCTGATGGGTGCCGGAGGCCCCCTGCGCGAGCACGCCGTCCAGCTGCTTGCGGGTGCGCTCCCGCAGCACGTCGAGCCGCTCGTAGAGCGCGGCGACGTACTTCTGTTCCCGGGCCAGCTCGCCCGCCGATGACTCAGACATAGACCGACGGATTCTACGTCCTCCCCACCCCCCGCCACCCTCCGGCATGAGCATCGGCGGCACCTCTTGATCACCAGCGTGCGAATGGGGCAACGGATGAGAGGCGATTACGGTCACGAGTCGGTTTCGAGGCGTGTCCACCCCTTGACGTGCATGAAGAGTGTCCATACCTTCCTTTGCAAGTTAGGAAACTTTCCTAACTCGCTGTCCTGGAGGACGAGCCGTGAGCGAGCGAACATGCCATATGAGCGAGGGATCCGCCCCGCACGCCGGCCCTGACGCGCCGCGCCCGCAATCACCCGGTAGCCGGCCGCGGCATGGCCGCCAGGCGTCACGAGAGGGCGGGAAGTGAGCCAGCCGATCCCCGGCACGCCGAGCCTCCTGCGCGCCATCAACGACCGCGCCGCCCTTATGGTCCTCCTGGAGCGGGGGCCGCTCACGCGCCCCGAGCTGGGCGCGCTGACCGGCCTGTCCAAGCCGACGGCCTCCCAGCTCCTCGCCCGCCTCCAGGACGCCGGGCTCGTCGTCCTCGACGGCATCCGCGAGGGGCTGCCCGGCCGTACGGCGGAGCTGTACCGGATCAACCCCGGCTCGGCGTACGTTGCGGCGCTGGACGTCACGCCGGCCCGGATCGAGGTGGCCGTCTCCGACATCACCGGAACGGTGGTGGGCGAGCACCGGCTGCCGACACCCGGCCGCGCCGCGGGCGACGTCGTGGAGAGAGTGCGCGCCGCGCTTGCGGGGGCCTGCGCGCACGCCCAAGTGGATCCCGCGGCGCTGAGCCGGGTCGTCATCGGCATCGGAGGCGCGATCGACCCGTCGACCGGCAGGCTGGGCTACGCCGCCCACATCCCGGGCTGGCACATCCCCGACCTGGTCGGGACCCTGCGCGACGGGATCGGCGTGCCGGTCGACATCGAGAACGACGTGAACCTCGTCGCCCAGGCCGAGCAGTCCCGGGGCATCGCCCAGGGCCACCAGGACTACGTGCTGCTCTGGGCCGACGAGGGTCTCGGCTCGGCGCTGGTGCTGGGCGGCAGGTTGCACAGGGGGGCTACCGGAGGCGCGGGCGAGGTCGGGTACATGCCGGCCATAGGGGCGCCGACGCCCCGTGACATCGGCAAGCGGGCCGAGCACGGGTTCCAGGCCCTCGCGGGCGGCCCCGCCGTACTGAAGGTCCTGCGGGCGCACGGCCTGCGCGGATCGACCCCGGCGGCGGCCATGCACAACGCGGTCAAGGCCGTCGAACGCGGTGGCGGGCAGGCGGACACGGGGCACGAGGCGCTGCGCCAGATCGCCGGCCGTCTCGCGCTCGGGCTCGCCGCGATCACCGCGGTGATCGATCCAGAGATCGTGGTGCTGTCCGGCGGAGTGCTGCTCGCCGGCGGCGAAATCCTGCGCGAGCTCACCGAACAGGAGTTGCACGCGCTCACCATCCCGCGGCCCCCGCTGCGGCTTTCCACCGTGGAGGGCAACCCCGTCCTCGCCGGTGCCCTCGACCTCGCCCTCGACACCACCCGTGACGAGGTCTTCGGAGCGGTGAACCGCCGCGAGGGACCCTCCAGACGCGAAGCGCACGACGCCTCCCGCGGCGAGCGCGACCGCAGACACTCATCCGTTCCCTCCTGAAATTCCCCCACGCACGTAGGAGGCATCTCCGTGAAACGATTGCTGGCCATAACCGCCGCGGCCGGCCTCGCCCTGCTCACCGCCTGTACGGCGGGCACCGAGGTCAGCCCTACGAAGATCGAGGCGAGCCCGACCAGCCACGACCCGGTCACCATCGAGTTCTGGCACGGCTTCAGCGCCGACAACGAGCTCAAGGCGTTCGCCGACACGCTGGCCGGCTTCAAGCAGAAGTACCCCTGGATCACGGTGAACGCCACCAAGGCCATCCAGGACGACCAGATCCTGCAGGCCGTCCGCGGCGGCAACCCGCCGGACGTGGCCCTGTCCTTCACGACCGACAGCGTCGCCCAGTTCTGCAAGGCCAACATCTTCCAGGACCTCAACCCGTATCTCGCGGCCAGCAAGATCCAGGCCGACACGCTGTTCCCGAAGGTCATCGCGGAGTACACCCAGTACCAGGGCAAGCGCTGCGTGATGCCCATGCTGGCCGACACCTACGGCCTCTACTACAACAAGAAGCTGATGAAGGGCAACCAGCCGCCCAAGACGCTGACCGAGCTGGCCGAGCTCACCAAGAAGCTGACCGTCAAGGACGCCCAGGGCAACATCAAGGTCGCCGGCTTCGTCCCGACCAGCCAGATGTACGAGAACGCCCCGCTGCACACCGGGGTCATGGTCGGCGCCAAGTGGACCAACCCGGACGGCACCTCCGCGGTCGGCTCCGACCCGCAGTGGAAGAAGCTGATGACGTGGCAGAAGGAGCTCACGGACGCCCTCGGCTACGACAAGCTGGAGAAGTTCCGCAAGAGCTTCGGTGACGAGTGGTCGGCCGACAACCCGTTCAACAAGGGCAAGGTCGCGATGGCGATCGACGGCGAGTGGCGCAACGCCATGCTCGCCGCTGACGCGCCGGAGGTGGACTACGGCACCGCTCCGATGCCCGTCGCCGACGACCAGCCCGAGCGGTACGGCGCGGGCTTCATCGCCGGCACCGTCATCGGCATCCCGCGTGGCGCCAAGCACGCGGAGGCGGCCTGGGAGCTGGTCAAGTACCTGACCACCGACACCGACGCCCTTGTCACGCTCTCCAACGCGATCCGCAACGTGCCGAGCACGCTGCCCGCGCTGCAGTCGCCGAAGCTGAAGAAGGATCCGAACTTCCAGACCTTCCTCGACATCTTCGCCAACCCGAACAGCACGACGCTGCCGGCCCACATCAACTCGGTCTTCAACCAGCAGACGCTGTCGGAGGCCCAGATCAAGTGGGAGGCCGGCCGGGCGCCCGACCTGAACGCCCTGCTCGCCGAAGTGGACAAGACGATCAACGAGAAGCTGAAGCTGACAGCGGGCGGCTGATCCATGGCAACCACGACGCTGGGACGTCGGAGGCACGCGGTGCCGTCCCGTAACAAGCGGGAACGGCGCCGCGCCAACCTCCGCGCGCTCCTCTACCTCTCCCCGTGGCTCATCGGGTTCTCCGTCTTCTTCCTCTACCCGCTGCTCTCCACGGTGTACTTCTCCTTCCAGCGCTACGACCTGTTCACGCTGGAGCCGGTCGGCCTGCTGAACTACAAGTACTTCCTGCAGGACGAGGCCGCCTGGACCTCGATCAAGAACACCCTGTGGCTGGTCGTCGTCATGGTGCCGCTGCGGGTGCTTTTCGGCCTGGGCGTGTCCCAGCTGGTCACGAAGCTGAAGTCCGGCCAGGGGATCTTCCGTACGATCTTCTACCTGCCCTCGCTCGTGCCCCTGGTCGCCGGGACGCTCGGGTTCGTGTTCCTGCTCAACCCGGGCACCGGGCCGGTGCAGGCCATCCTGGGGGCGGTCGGGATCCACTCGCCGGACTGGTTCGGCGACCCGGCGTGGTCCAAGTGGGGCCTCACGCTGCTGTCCCTCTGGTCGGTCGGCGACCTCATGGTCATCTTCATGGCCGCCCTGCTCGACGTGCCCAAGCAGCTCTACGAGGCCGCCTCGCTTGACGGGGCGACCGCCTGGCAGCAGTTCACCAGGATCACGCTGCCGGTCATCCGGCCCGTGCTGATGTTCGCCACCGTGACGGGCGTCATCCAGACCCTGCAGTACTTCACCCAGGCGATGGTGGCGGCGCGGGTCGCCTCCGGAGCCACCGACTCGGCCGGCTCGGTGTTCACCCCCGGCTACCCCGACCAGTCCACCCTGACGTTCCCCGAGTGGCTGTTCCAGCAGGGCTTCCGCGACTTCGCCATGGGCTACGCCTGCGTGCTCGCGCTCGTGCTGTTCGTCGTCTCGATGATTTTCACCCTGATCCTGCTGCGGCAGTTCCGCGGCTTCGCGGAGGAGGAGGCATGACGACGACCCTCGCTCCGCAGCAGGTCGCCCACCGCCCGGTAACATCCGCCAACGCGTCGAAGACGCGGGCGACGCTCTACTGGATCGCCAAGCACGCGCTCGCCATCGCCCTGGCGATCATGTTCCTCGGACCGCTGGTCTTCATCGGCCTCACGGCCGTGATGAGCGACCACCAGGCGCTGACCTCGCAGTTGTGGCCGGAGACCTGGGAGTGGGGCAACTTCGCCGACATCTTCGAGAAGGCGCCGCTGCTCACCTGGATCCGCAACACGCTGCTCTACTCCGTGCTGGCCACGGTGTTCATGCTGCTGTCGTCGATCCCCGTGGCGTACGCGCTGGCGCGGTTCCGCTTCCCGGGCAGGAAGCTGGCGTTCCTGCTGGTCATCACCACGATGATGCTGCCGCCCCAGGTCGTGGCCGTGCCCGTCTACCTCATCTGGGCCCGGTTCCACCTGACCGGCACCCTGTGGCCGCTGATCATCCCGATGCTGCTCGGCGACGCGTTCTCGATCTTCCTGCTCCGGCAGTTCCTGGTCACGATTCCGCGCGACTACTCGGACGCGGCACGGGTGGACGGGGCCGGAGAGTTCCGGACGCTGGTGCGGGTGATCCTGCCGATGGCGAAGCCGGCCATCGCCGCGGTGGCCCTGTTCCAGTTCTTCTACTGCTGGAACGACTACTACGGTCCCCTCCTCTACGCGGGGACCAACCTGGACAACTGGACCCTGTCCCTCGGCCTGGCCGCGTTCCGGTCGGTGCACCGCGTCCAGTGGAACCTCACGATGGCCGCCACCATGCTCGCCATGGCTCCAGTGATCATCGTGTTCTTCTTCGCCCAGAAGGTCTTCATCGAAGGGGTCAAGCTGTCTGGAGTGAAGTAACCGTGAAGTAGCTCCGTGAAGTAGCTCACAGCCATGCATCGTTAGCACGGAATGCCGAAGGGAGGATGGCGCTCCGGCACCGGCCACGCCGGGTCGGAGCGCCATACACCATATGAAACTCGCCGTTGTCGGGGGCGGTTCCACCTACACGCCGGAGCTGATCGACGGCTTCGCCCGCCTGCGCGACGAACTCGACCTGTCCGAGATCACACTGGTCGACCCGGACGAGAACCGCCTCGGCCTCGTCGGCGGGATGGCCGCGCGGATGCTCGCCCGCGCGGGGCACCCGGCCAAGCTGACCACGACGACCAAGGTCGAGGAGGGCGTCGCCGGAGCGGGAGCCGTGCTGCTGCAGCTCCGCGTCGGCGGCCAGGCGGCCCGGAACGTCGACGAGACCCTCCCACTCGAATGCGGATGCGTCGGGCAGGAGACGACGGGGGCCGGCGGCCTGGCCAAGGCGCTGCGGACCGTCCCGGTGGTGCTCGACATCGCCGAGAAGGTGCGCACCCACGCCCCGGGCGCCTGGATCGTCGACTTCACCAACCCCGTCGGCATCGTCACCAAGGCGCTGCTGGACGAGGGCCACCGCGCCATCGGCCTATGCAACGTGGCGATCGGGTTCCAGCGCCGTTTCGCCGCGAACCTGGGCGTCTCCCCGGACCGGATCTCGCTCGGCCACGTCGGGCTCAACCACCTCACCTGGGAGCGGGCCGTCTACCTCGACGGCGAGGACGTGCTGCCCCGGCTGCTGGCCGACCACGGCGAGGCCATCGCGGAGGACATCGGCCTGCCGGCCGAGCTCATCCGCCACCTCGGCGTGGTGCCGTCGTACTACCTGCGGTACTTCTACGAGCACGACCTCGTGGTCAGGGAGCAGAAGGCCGCGCCGTCCCGCGCGGCCGAGGTCGCGGCCATGGAGTCGAAGCTGCTGGAGATGTACGCCGACCCCTCGGTGGACACCAAGCCCGAGCTGCTGGAGAAGCGCGGCGGCGCGTTCTACTCCGAGGCGGCGGTCGCGCTGATCGCCTCCCTGGTGAACGACAGGGGCGACGTCCAGATCGTCAACGCCCGCAACGACGGGACGCTGCCGTTCCTCGACGACGACGCGGTCATCGAGGTGCCCGCGACCGTCGGGGCGGGCGGGGCGACGCCCCTGCCCGTGGACCCGGTCGAGCCGCTCTATCGCGGCCTGATCGCTCACGTCTCCGCATATGAGTCGCTGGCGCTCGACGCGGCCCTCCGCGGCGGCGAGGACCGGGTCAAGGACGCGCTGCTCGCCCACCCTCTGATCGGGCAGGCGTCTCTGTCGGGCGACCTCGCCCAGCGGCTGGTCGAGGCCAACCGCCCGTATCTGCCCTGGGCGGTGTCCCTGTGATCGGAGCGCGCAGCGGGACCGATCGCCCCCTCCGCACCCTTCTCGCGGTCGACGGGGGGAACAGCAAGACCGACGTCGCGTTCGTGCGCGAGGACGGCACCGTCCTCGCGCGCGCCCGCGGCGCGGGCTTCGTCCCGCATAGCGCCGGCGTGGCCGCCGCCATCGACGTGGTCGGCGAGACCGTACGGCGGGCCCTGGCCAGCCGGCCGGGCCTCCACTCCCATCTCACGGCCGATCTGGCGGACGGCGCGCTTGACGGCCATTCGCCGGACGGGCACGTGGATGGTCACGTGGACGGGCATCTCGACGGTCTCCGCACGCGGGTCGCCGTGCCGTACGCCGACCACATCGCGGCCTACGTCGCGGGCGCGGACCTGCCGATCGAGGAGGACCGGCTCCGCGACGAACTGCTCGCCCGCGGCTACGGCCGCAGCGTCGCGGTGAGCAACGACACCTTCGCGCTGCTGCGGGCTGGGGCCAGCACCCCGTGGGGCGTCGCCGTGGTCTGCGGAGCCGGGATCAACGCGGTGGGGGTCGCCCCGTCGGGCAAGGTCGCCCGGTTCCCCGCCCTGGGCACTCTCAGCGGCGACTGGGGCGGCGGCTACGGCCTCGGCGAGCAGACTATCTTCCACGCCATCCGGGCCGAGGACGGCCGGGGGCCGGAGACCGCCCTGGTCGACGTCGTCCGCACCTGTTTCGGCACGCGGACGGTCGAGGAGGTGGTCATCGCCATCCATTTCGGCGACCTGTCCATCGACCGGGTGCACGACCTCGTGCCGCCCCTGCTCGTGGCGGCGCGGACCGACGCCATCGCCCGGTCGCTCATCGAACGGCTGGCCGACGAGGTCGTCGCGATGGGCACGGTCGCGATGCGCCGCATCGACCTGCTCGGCGTGCCGTGCGAGGTCGTGCTCGGCGGCGGGGTGATGACCGCCGGTGACCCGTTGCTGATGCCGCTGATCGAGCAGCGGTTCGCGGAGAAGGCGCCGCACGCCCGGCTCGTCGTCGCGGACGTGCCGCCCATCGTGGGGGCCGCGCTGCTGGGGCTCGACCGTCTCGGCGCCCCCGCCGAGGCGTACGACCGGGTGCGGGAGTACTTCCTGAGCCCGTCCCAGGAGGCCGAGGAGGAACCCGGCTCGGGAGAGGACGCCGTCCCGGCGCCCGCCCCGGTCGGCTGAGGCCCCGGACCCGCAGCCCGACCGGCAGCCTGGACGTCATCGCTGTCACCCGCGGAGCCCCTTCGGGGGGGGCCGCACAGGGGGACGTGGACGCCGGGCGCTGACGCATGTCGCCGTCAGCGCCCGGCGTCACCGCGTTCCCGGCCGGGGTGCGGGCGTCACTGCCCGGCCTTCTGGTCGCCGTTGAGACCCTTGTCCGGATTCTTGTCGGCCTCGTTCTTGTCGGCCTCGGCGTGGATCTCCGGCGCGCGGTGGTCGTACGGCGTGCTGAGGACGACCGTCGTCCGCGTGCTGACGTTGGCCGAGGCCCTGATCTGCTGCAGTAACTCCTCCAGGCGGAGCGGCGAGGCGACGCGCACCTTGAGGATGTAGCTCTCGTCGCCCGCCACGCTGTGGCACGCCTCGATGGCGGACAGATGCCTGAGCCGTTCGGGGGCGTCGTCGGGCGCGGCCGGGTCGTTCGGCTTGATGGACACGAACGCCGTCAGGGGCAGACCGATCTCGTCGTAGTCGACGAGCGCCGCGTAACCGCGGATCACGCCGCGTTTCTCCAGCCTCCGCACCCGCTGGTGCACGGCCGAAACCGACAGCCCGGTCTCCTTGGCCAGGTCGGTGAAGCTCATCCGGCCGTCTCTGGCCAGCAGCGTCACGATTCGGCGATCGATCTCCTCCACCCCTGAACGGTAGCGCCGCCAGGGACCACACCGTGCGGCGAAGTGGTCACGGCATGGTTCCATCCGAAACCCGGATCAGGTGGCCGTCACCCGGCGAACCGGCGACTCGGCCGACTTGCGTTTGGCCGGAACGTCGGAGTCGAATGTCACCCGCCAGTCACCCGTGGACGGCACCTTCTTCTTGAAGGTGAACTGGCCCCGCGACCCCGTGATCGTCGTCCCCTGGGCCGACGAGGCGGCGTTCCCGGCCGGGTCGAAACGGAGCCGCACCGCCTTCTGCGGGAGCGGGTCCCACCGGCCGGGCCCCTCGGCGACCCACACGACCAGCGTGCCCTTGTGCGTGGCCGTCCTGCCGCGTTTGCCGGTCATCGGGCTGACCGAGTAGGCGATCCTCGTCTGGGCCCCCGACCCCTGGACGGTCGAATGGACCTCCGCGCTCCTGGTGGAGGCGACGGCTGCCGCCTCGGCGCGGGCGAGCCGCCGGGGCGCCGCGCGGAACTCCGCCCGCCAGAAACCCGACTCGGTGGCCGTCACGGTCGTGGCGAAGACGCCCGACTCGTCGGTCTCGGCCTCCGCCATCTCGCGGCGGGAGAACATGCCGTCCGCCCGGAAGGTCAGCACGACCCGCTGCCCGCCGAGCCGCACCCAATCCTTGTCCCGGCCCGCCTCCAGCAGTCCCCGGAAGGACAGGGGGGCGCCCTCGTCGACCGGATCCGGCGACAGGACGAACTCGGTGATCCTCGTCTCCGTGGCCTCCTCTCCGGCGACGACCCGGAACGCCCGCTGCTCGACCGACTCCCCGGCCCGCACGACGACCCGCCACTCCCCGGGCGGGACCTCCGGGTCGAGGACGTGCTCGGCGACCCATGACTCCTCGAACGGCGAGCCGTCCACCTTGACGAAATCGAGCTCGATCCGGGGCCCGTCCGGGCCGGTCAGCTCGCCGCGCACGAGGTCGCGGGCGCCGCGGGCGTCACCGGCCTCGCCCGCGCCGCCCGTGACGACCTCGACGCGGACAGGTTCTCGCCGCCCCAGGGTGACCGGGTCGGGGGTGACCTCGACGAAATCGATGACCGCGAAGTCAGCCCGGCGTAACAACCTCAGGAGAGGAGGGAGGAGAAGTCGCACGATGCCTCAGCACACCTTCCGGTAGGGCGCCTCGGGGATGAGGCGGCGCCAGTCGTTCATGGACAGCGGGGCGCCCGCCCGGGCGCACACCTCGGCGGTCGCCCGCCCCGGGTCGACGGTGTAGCGCTGGAGCGTCCCGTCCTCCCCCGCGCTGTAGAGGTAGCGCCCGTCGCCCCCGAAGGACAGCGCGAGCACCACGCCCGTGTGCGCGGTGTACGGCCGGCCCAGCGGCACGTGGGTGGCGGCGTCCCACAGCCGGACCTCGCCGCTGGTGCCGCCCGTGGCCACCAGGCGGCCGTCGGGCGAGAACGCGATCGCGACGACGTCGTCGAGGTCTCCGGGGTCCGGCGCCAGCCTGCCCGTCGGCTGCGCGGTTCTCGTGTCCCACAGGCCCACCCCGAGCTGGTGGAACCCCACGGCGACGGTCGAGCCGTCGGGGCTGAACGCGATCGACCGCACCCCGTCGAGGCTCGGCCCGAAGGGCTGGTCGGTCACCGCTCCGGTGGCGAGATCCACGAGAGCGCTGTTCTGGCCCCCGATGGCGAGCACGCGCCCGTCGGGGCGGAACGCCATAACGTCCACGCCGGCGCGCGGGAGAACGCGCGTCCAGGCGTGGTGGGAGGCGTCCCACAACCGCACCCGCTGCCAGTCGCCCGAGAACGGCGCGACCGCGACCAGGCCGGGCCCGAACGCCAGCCCGCCCACGGAGGCGGCGCCCGGCACGGCCACAGCCGTCGTGCGCCGCATCCCCGCCACGTCCCACAGCGTCACGGCCCCGGACCCGGCGGTCTGATCGGCGTCAGCGGCCACGCCCCGATCATCCGGCCTCTGATCACCCGGCCCCGCTCCCGCACCAGGCGTGGCCGTACCGTCCGGGGGCAGTGCCGCGGCCTCTCCGGCGGACCCCGCCGGAGGGTTGGCCGTACCGGCCGAGGGCTGTGTTGTGGCCTGGGCAGCCGGGCCCGCCGTGGGATCGGCCGTACCGGCCGGTGGGTCCGGTGGCATCTCGGCCAGCTCTGCCGTACCGGCTGCGAGGGTGCGTCCGTCGGGGCTGAAGGCGAGCGCCTCGGCGGAGGACGGCAGGGAGCCGAGGCGCCGCCCCTGGCCCGCGTCCCACAGTTCGAGGAGGTCGCCGGTCTGTACGGCCAGCGTCCGCGCCCCCGGGGCGAAGGCCGCCGATACGGCGCTGGAGGCCACGGCCACCGGCCGGGTGCCGAGCCGTACATCGACCGTGGCGACGCCTCCCCCGCCCAGGAGGTAGCGCAGCGCCCGATGGTCATGCCCCATCCTGATGACCGGCATGCCGGACGTGTCGCTCAACGACTGGTAGACGATCGGCCGCCCGCCGGCCGCGTCCCAAAGCCCGATGCCCTTATGGTCATAGGTCATGACATAGCGGCCGTCGTCGCTGTACGACAGCCACGCCGCCCCGGCGCCCTCCAGAACGGCGTCACGGTGGCGGCCAGAGGCGAGGTCCCAGAATCGGACGTCCCCGGCCCGGCTCACCGCCAGCGTCGTGCCGTCCGGGCTGAAGGCGGCGGCCTCCCCCCTGCCGCCTCCGGGAGCGAGCACCTTCCTGCGCCGGGCCAGGTCCCACAGCCGGACTCGCCCGTCGCGGAAGGTCGCCGCGGCGAACCTGTCCGAGACGACGACATCCTCGATGCGGCCGTCACGGGCGACCTCAAGGACTTTTCCGCCCGTGCGGGGATCCCACACCTGACCATGGTGGCCGGGAGAGACGACGGCGAGCAGCCGCCCGCCCGGTCCGAACGTCATCTCCAGCGCGCCGGTCCCGAACCGGGGACCGAGCGGCCTCCCCGACACCGCGTCCCACACCTGCAGCGAACCCGCGCCCGCGACGGCGACCAGCCGGGCGTCCGGGCTGACGGCGACGGCGGCCGCGCGGGCCCCGACGCCCTCCACGGCTCTGATCCGGCGGCGCGCCACCACGTCCCACAGGACCACCCGGCCCTGGTCGGCAATGGCGAGCGTCCGCCCGTCGGCGCTGAGGTCGAACCGCGCCGCCGCCGTCACCGGCGGAGGCGGGGAGATGTCCCGCTCCCGCTGCGCCAGCGAGCTGTAGAGGGCGGCCCGCGCCTCCGGCACTCCCGCGAGCCGCCACGCGGCGACGCTCAACGCCATCGCGGTGACCGGATCGGCGGAGCGCAGGGAGTCGGCGAGAGCGGCCGTCCTGCGCGCCACCGCCGTGTCCCGCTGCCTCTCGGCGGACGCTCTCTGCCTGTCCGCGAAGGCCTTCTGGTCCACCGCCACCCCCGCCGAGGCCAGCGCCGCGGCGAGCAGTACGGCGAGCACAGCGGTGACCTGGCGGCGGCGGCGCCCCCGTAGCCGCCCGAGAGCGGCGGACGCGTCGAGGAACGCGTTCTCCAGCAGGTTGAGGGTGACGTGCTGGCGGCCGGTCGCGGCCCAGCCCAGGGCGTTGTCCAGAGATGTGCCCTGGTAGAGATCTCCGGGTCGCCGCCCGTTCTCGTCCCACAGCCGGGCGGCCTCGCTGAGCTGCCGGTGTACTCGCAGCCCGGCACGGTCGGCCTCGATCCATTCGCGCAGCCTCGGCCAGGCCCGCAGCAGCGCGGCGCTGGCGAGCGACATCGTGTCGCCCTCACGCACCAGCAGCTCAGCCCGCGCGAACCCGGACAGCACCCGGTCGGCCGTCGGGAGATCCACCACACCGTCGAGCAGTTCGTCGGCGCGCACCTTCCTCGGCAGGTCGTCGGACCCCTCACCCGGCATGACCATGCGGAGCAGGATCTGCGGCACCACCGCCTGGTCGGCCGCGCCGAGGCTCGTGTAGATGTCCTCCGCCAGCGCGGCCAGCGACGGCGGCGCCACGTCTGCGGGCGGCCGCATCGCCTCCGCCGCGCGCCTGCCCTCCGCGAGCAGCAGCGCGGTCGCGCCCGCCCTCTCCTCTTCTCGCCAGCCGCGCGTCGCTTCCCCGCCCGGCACTTCCCCGTCCTGCGTTCCTCTACCCGGCACTTCCCCGATCGCCGCTCGCCCCCCGGCCGGGCGGGCCACACCGCCTGGCCTTCCCGCGCCCGGCCTTCCCGCGCCCGTCGTTCCTCCACCGGGCTCCTGAGCGCCCGTCGCCCCCGCACGCTCAGGTCCGTCACCCGGACCGCGGCCGCCCGCCTCGCGGCCGTCCGCGTCTTGGCCTCTGAGCAACCTCATGAGCAGTTCGGGCGAGCTCGGGCGGGCCGACGGGTCTTTGGCCATCGCGGCCACTACCAGGCCGCGCAGGGGCTCTTGGAGCATGGACACGTCGGGGTCCGCCGCCAGGATGCGGTGCAGGAACGCCGCGACGTTGTTCCCCCCGAAATTCCCCGCGAAATCGCCGCCCGCCTCGCCTGCGGGGTCCAGTGCGAACGGCTCGCGGCCCGTGGCGGCGTACAGCGTCACCGCGCCCCACGCCCAGATGTCCACGGCCGGCCCGGCCCGCTGACCGAGGACGCTCTCGGGCGCCATGAAAGCGGGCGTGCCGGCGACATGACCAGTAGTCGTCAGCGACATCTCAGTCGTCCTGGCGATCCCGAAGTCGATCACTCGGGGACCGTCCGGGCCGATCAGGACGTTGTCCGGCTTGAGATCGCGGTGGATGACCGACGCCTCGTGGATGGCGGTCAGCGCCGTAGCGATCCCCGTGGCCAGCCGGTACAGATCGTCCGGCCCGTACGGCCCGTTCCGCTCGATCGCCCGCCGCAGGCTGGGCCCGCCGACGAACTCGCTGACGATGTACGGCTGGGCCCCCTCGAGATCCGCCGCGATGATTTTGGCCGTGCAGAAGGACGACACCCTCCGGGCTGCGGCGGCCTCCCTGGCGAACCTGGCCCTCAGGTCCGCGTCCCCGGGACTCCACCCGTCGAAGCCGCCGGAGGCTCCGCCGCCGTCGCCGTGGGCGTCTCCGGCGGCGTCCGCCCGGACGCCTCCGAAGGGGCCGTATGAGCTCAGCCGGAGCGCCTTGAGGGCAACGCGCCGCCCCGCCTCGTCGTACGCCTCGTAGACCACGCCCTGACCACCCTCGCCGAGCCTCCCGGCGAGCCAGTAGTCACCGATCCTCCGCGGGTCGCCCGGAGCCAGGGGCGCCATCGCCATCCGGTCCTCCCCGACGGCCTCCGGCCGTCCCCCACCCCCGGGACGGCATGACCCGATGGTCCTACGCCATCCTCGACGAGCCAAGGGGTTTCGGCGGCGCGCACGACGCGTTCGCCCCCGCTACGGAGGCGCGCGGTCATCCGTCCAGCGCGGCGGTGAGGTCGAGCTCGACCAAACATCCAGGAGTGACGTGCAACTTATCCAGATTTATGCGCCTAATGCCTGGGATGTGATCAGGTAGCCTCGCCGGTGGGCATGATCGTGACCTGCTGAAGGTTGACGCGTGCCGGCTGGGAGGCGAGGAAGCCGACGGTGTGGGCGATGTCCTCCGGCGTCAGCCACTCGATCGTCTCCTTCGAACCCGCCAGCCACTCCAGCGCACCGGTGTCGGTAACGTGGCTCTGCAGTTCCGTACCGACGATGCCCGGCTCGATCGCAGAGACTCGTACCTTCTTCGGGCCCAGCTCCGTCCGCAGGTGCCGGGACAGGTGCGTGACGTAGGCCTTGGTCGCCGAGTACACGGCGAAGTTCGGGAAGATGTTCTGCGCGGCGATCGAGGAGGTGTTGATCAGGTCACCAACGCCACGCTCGGCGGCCGCCTGGACCAGCTGCGGAACGAACGCGCCGATGACGTTCATCAGGCCGGTGACGTTCAGGTCGATCTGGCGCTGCCACTGGTCGGCGGCCAGCTCCTCAATCGGGGCCGGGAGCATTACACCCGCGTTGTTGAACAGCAGGTCCGCGCCACCGAGATCGTTCTTGACCCGGTCAGCGGCAGCACGCACGGCCTGGACGTCGGTCACGTCCGCGGCGATCGCCAGTGCGGTGCCGCCGTTCTTCTCGATACGCGAGACCAGCTCAGCGAGCCGGTCCTCGCGCCGGGCCAGCACGGCGACCTTCGCTCCCAGCGATGCCAGATGTTCAGCGGTCGCTTCGCCGATGCCGCTGGAGGCGCCGGTGACGACGGCGACACGGCCGGCAAGTGGGGTGCTAGAGGTCTGCGAGGTCATTGAGGAGGTACCTTCCCGTGAATGTTCTGGGGGCGGTCCGCTCATCCCGGGCCGCTGATTCAGCACACCATGGCCGGACCGACCGCAAAGGACGCCTGCCGCACCCTGCCGAGACTGGTACCGACAAAGCTACCCAAAACCGGACATACCGTCCACGAGAGACGCCACACTGGGTGTATGGACAGCCGAAGCGAGCTCGCCGATTTCCTGCGCACCCGGCGTAGCCGGCTGACCCCTGACCAGGCAGGGTTGCCCGAGGACGGCCGCACGCGCCGGGTTCCGGGACTGCGTCGCGACGAGGTCGCCCGGCTCGCTGGGGTGAGCACCGAGTACTACACACGGCTCGAACAGGGTCGAGCCGGTAACCCCTCACCGGAAGTCCTTGAGGCTTTGAGCCGGGCCCTGCACCTGGACGCGTCCGAGACGGAACACCTGCAGGATCTGCTGACCCGGCCGAACGCCGCCAATCGCCGCACCCCCACCGGCCCACAGCGAGTCCGTCCAGGCCTGCACCTGATGCTGCGGACACTGCAGCACGTGCCGGCGTTCGTCCTCGGTCGGCGGACCGACGTCCTGGCCTCCAACCGACTGGCCCGGGCCGTCCTCACCGACTTCGACGCCCTGCCCGTGCCGGCCCGCAACCTGGCCCGCTACTACCTGCTGGACCCCTCCGCCCGGCAGACCGTCGGCGACTGGGAACGCATCGCCGCCGAAACCGTGGCGATCCTCCGCCTGGAGGCCGGGCGCCGTCCCCACGACCGGCAACTCGCAGACCTGGTGGGCGAACTCATGCTGCGGTCACCGGAGTTCACGACCTGGTGGAACGACCACCGGGTGCTACGTTGCACCCACGGCGCAAAGCTCCATCATCACCCCGTCGTCGGTGACCTGCACTTCGTCTTCGAGTCCTTCCAAGTTCCCGGAGACGCGGAACAGACCCTGTACGTCTACAACGTAGAACCGGGCTCACCGACCGAACAGGCACTGCGCCTGCTCGAGTCCTGGAACGCACCGGTCCCCTGACCACAAATCGTCTCGCCATGTTGCCCTCAGTCTGATGCGCAGAGTCCTCGGCCGCCGCAGGGCGCGAAAAAGAAGCGGTGTACCTCCCGATCGAGGAAGGACACCTGATGAGCGACGTGACTGACGTTTCCCAGCGAATGACCTTCCCGAAGCGGCAGGAGGGCGTGGACGATGCGGGGACCGAGGTCGCGCGTGGGGTTGATGGCGTACTCGGTGGGGCCACCGAGGGACAGTCCGAGGGAGACGACCACGCCGGCGACGACGCCGTTTGCCGAGCAGGATCAGCGCGGGGTGCCGGAGGTCTCACCCCGAATATGTCGAGATCGGACACCCGAGACTCCGTCGTGCAGGAAAGGCGGATCTCCGGGGATTGCGGCGGCCCGCGCCTTCCTGCCGCTGTACGGTAGACTTGCCAATGTCAAGGTCAGTCAAGGGTTCTGTCGTCGGAACCTCGCACACTTCTGATCATGCGCTATTCGGGTCATAACCGCCTGTTGCCGAACACCATGCCGGCCGAGTTGCCCGGAGACCGTACCGAGGGTTCCGAGATGACCCACGAGGAGTGGACCAACACCCAGGTCGGCCGCCGTGTCGTCGGCGGCCAATACGACCACGGTCACGCCGCGAGGGGGTACGAGGCCCTCGCCATCGAGCGCGGTCCCAGCCCTCTGCCACGATTGCCGGCGCCCATCATGGACCTGCCCCACCTGCGGCACCCGTCAAAACCTGCGGCCGCATCTCCGCATCCAGGTCTGCCGTGGTCTCCCCGGAGCGCGAATGCCTGCGTCACGAAGGTCGCACGCCCCCCATACGGTGCTCCTCCACATGCATGTCTACGTCTCAGACGTAACCGCGAATTGCTCCCTTCGAGCGAAGCAGGCGGCGGAACCGAGCCGCACACGGGCCAATACGGCTACAGAAATTGGGAGGTGAGACCATGCCGTTCTCGAAGCCGACCAATGGTTTCCGGCTGCATTACCTGCGCGCCGGACAGGGCCAGCCGGTAGTCCTCGTACACGGTAATCCGGGCGACAACAAGGAGTACTCCAAGCTGCTGCCCCTGCTGACACCGTACGCTGACGTGGTCGTCCCCGACCTGAGGGGCTACGGCAAGTCGGACAAGCACCTGAAGGACGTGGGCAACGCCTACGCCCTGTCCGGGCAGGTGGACGGCGTCATCGCTCTGATCGACGAACTCGGTATCAGCAACGCGGTCCTGTGCGGATACGACGTGGGCAGCTTCACTGTCCAGACGATCGCGGTGAAGCGACCCGACCTCGCCAAATCTCTGGTAATCGCGCCACCGACGATGGGGGTTGGCCGGCGGATTCTGGAGGAGGAGGCAGTCAACGCCTTCCTCCACGCCATCCTCTACAAGACGACGCTGGTAGAGGATCTCATCGACGGCAAGCCGGACGCCGTCCGCGCTGCGCTGAAGGAGAACCTGCAGAACTGGTCGGCTCCAGGCTCCGAGGTCGTGGAAGAACTGCTGGACCATCTGACCGAGAACCACTCCGCCCCGGGTGCTTTCGTGGCCGGCGCCATGTGGTTCCGCTTCCCGGAGGGGAACCCCATCTCCTATTACGCCAACGAGAAGAAGCCGGATCCCGCTGACAGGTTCTCTAAGCCCATCACCATCCTCTGGCCGGACAAGGACCCGCTCTTTCCGCAGGAATGGAGCGACAACCTTTCCGACTTCTACAGCGACTACGAACTCCAATTCATGGAGAACGTCGGGCACTTCAGCCCGCTGGAAGCGCCCGACGTCTGGGCCGAGCATGTCCTGGAGCACGTGCGCGAGGCCTAGCAAAAGCCAGCCCGTCATCGGTTCGACGATGCGAACTCGGAACCGGCTTGATGCCGCGCCGATCACCCATAGGTGCGGGCGCGAGCGGTAGCTGCCCGCACCGGACCTGGTACACCTAGGACGGAGCCATCTCCACGTCTCGACACTGGGAAGCGTGCTGAGTTCTGGCTGCTGCTTCCGGCCGTCACCGCCACGGGGTGCCGCGTATCGCTTACGTGGTCGTTGCGCGAGCGCGGCCTGGCCGTCCCCGGCATCCGGCGCAGGCCGCGGCTGCGGGCCACGGCGGCACTGGCCAGGTTGCTTCGGCGATGCGGGGCAGCAGCCGGCGAGTGTCCGCCATCCGGCGGGATGAGACCGGGCGACGGTATGAAACCGCCCGGCGCGTACGGCCCGGCCGCACCGGCGGGGGACCGGGCGGGTCACCCGATGGAACCCTTGGCGATGGCCCGGCCGATGACGAGGCGCTGGATCTGGTTGGTGCCCTCGACGATCTGGAGGACCTTGGCCTCCCGCATGTGGCGCTCGACCGGGAAGTCCTCCACGTAGCCGTAGCCGCCGAGCACCTGCACCGCGTCGGTGGTCACCCTCATGCACATGTCGGTGGCGAAGAGCTTGGCCATCGCCGCCTGCGTGCCGTACGGCCGGCCGGCGTCGCGCAGTCTCGCCGCCTCCAGGTAGAGCGCCCGCGCGGCGGCGATCGAGGTCGCCATGTCCGCGAGCATGAAGGCGAGCCCCTGGAATTCCGTCAGCGGTGAGCCGAACTGCCGCCGTTCACGGGCATAGGCGGACGCGGCGTCGAAGGCCGCCTGGGCGACGCCGACGGCGCACGCGGCGATGCCGAGCCGCCCGCCGTCGAGGGCGGCCATCGCGATCCGGAAACCCTCGCCCGGGGAGCCGACGAGCGCGTCAGGCGAGAGCCGTACGCCGTCGAAACGGACCTGCGCGGTCGGGGAGGACCGCATGCCCATCTTCCGCTCCGGCGTGCCGGAGGACAGCCCGTCCACCCCCGCCGGGACATGGAAGCACGAGATGCCACGGGCGCCGTCGCCGGAGGTCCGGGCCATGAGCGTGTAGAAGTCGGCGACGCCGCCGTGGGTGATCCAGGCCTTGACGCCGTCCACGACGTACCCGTCCGCGCCGGGAACCGCGCGGGTCGTCAGCGCCGCCGCGTCGGAACCGGAGTGAGGCTCCGACAGGCAGTAGGCGCCCAGCAGCTCCCCTCCCGTCATGGCGGGCAGCAGCTCGGCGCGCTGCGCGTCACTGCCGTAGGCCGCGACGGGGAAGCACGACAGCGTGTGAACCGAGACGCCGAGCCCGACCGCCAGCCACGCCGCGGCCAGCTCCTCGATCACCTGCAGGTAGACCTCGTACGGCTGGGCGGCCCCGCCGTACTCCTCGGGATAGGGAAGCCCGAGCAGGCCCGACGCGCCGAGCAGCGAGAACACGTCACGGGGGAACCGGCTCGCCGCCTCGTCGGCCGCAGCGCGCGGCACGATCTCCTTGGCGGCCAGCTCGCGGACCAGGTCCAAAAGGTCGTGGGCCTCGGGCGTGGGCAGAACTCGGTCGACGCTCATGGCGGTGCACTCCTACCCGGTGAGGTACGGCTTTCAGGATCACGGATCGGGGCGGCCGGAATCGCCGCCGCCCCGATTGTGACATCTCGCCACATGTCCCGCACAGATCCGTCACACGGCGGCGCTACACGATCACCAGGTCGCGCGTCGTGTTGTTCAGCCGCTCGCCGGCCGTCTCGCCGCAGATGACGATGTCCTCGATCCGCGCGCCGTGCCGGCCGGCCAGGTAGATTCCCGGTTCGACCGAGAAGGCGTAGCCCGGCCGCAGCGGCTCGGTGTTGCCGGAGACGATGTACGGCTCCTCGTGGGTCTCCAGGCCGATGCCGTGGCCGGTCCGGTGGATGAAGTAGTCGCCGAAGCCCGCCTCCGCGATCACCTCGCGGGCGGCGGCGTCCACGGACTCACAGGTCACACCCGGCCGCACGTGGGCGCAAGCGGCCTCCTGGGCGCGCTTGAGCACCTCGTAGTAGGCGACGAACTCCGCCGGGGCCTCCCCCACGCAGTAGACCCTTGTGGAGTCGGAGCAGTAGCCGCTCGGCATCGTCCCGCCGATGTCGACGACGACGGGCTCTCCCGGCTGGATCACCCGGTCGGACAGCTCATGGTGGGGGCTCGCGCCGTTCGGCCCCGACCCGACGATCACGAAGTCGACGGTGGCGTGCCCGGCGGCGACGATCGCCTCGGCGATGTCCTTGCCGACCTCCCGCTCCGTCCGCCCGGCCTTCAGGAACGCCGGCACCTGGCTGTGGACGGCGTCGATCGCGGCCCCCGCCTCGGCCAGCGCCGCGGCCTCCGCGGGCGACTTGCGCATGCGCAGCCCGCCCAGCACGCTGCCGGCCAGCACCTGCTCGGCCCCCGGCATCGCGGCGCGGAACCGCAGCGACTGCATCGCCCACATCCGGTCCGCCAGGCCGACCTTCGCGATGGGGCCCAGCCGCCGCGCCACCTCGGCGTACGGATCCTCCGTCTCGTTCCAGGCGACGAACTCGATGCCCAGCCGGGAGGCGGGCGAATGCTCGGCGGCCGCGAGCTCGAGTCGCGGCACGACGAGGAACGGCTCCCCCGAGGCCGGTACGGCCAGGCAGGTCAGGCGCTCCAGCGGCATGGCGTCGTAGCCGGTGACGTAGCGCAGATCGGGGCCGGGGGTCAGCAGCAGGGCGTCGAGTCCGGAGCCGGCGGTCGCCTCGCGGACGTCGGCCAGCCGGGTCACGGGATAAAGGTCAGAGGACGTCGGTGTCACGGGACCCAATCTAGCGAGATACCGCCCTATGACCACACCCAGGTCACGGCCCCGGAGGCTACCCGGTCGCGACGGCCGGCCCGAGCAAGGGCATTGGTCTTTCTCCACCTGGATAGAAGAAAAGCCAACCCGAGTGACATCCACCGCTGCTACGCTCCGCGTTAAGACGCTCACTATGCGTTTAACATATGTCCGGATTCACGGTGTTTTGAGAGCGAGTTACATGGTCGGCGTAGCGGGCGGCCCACAGCCACCCCTCCCCCCCGCGGACGACCGCGAACCGGGCGCCCCGCCCGGCGTCGCATCCGGCGTCAGGTCAGGTGCCATATCCGGCGCCATATCGGGTGCCGTGTCCGGCGTCTTGTCCGCCGGCGCCCTTCGCGACCTGCCCGAGGACGGGTCCGCGACGCCGTTCGGGGAGGTCCTGGACGGCACGTCCGGCGGCGGCTCGGCACCGCGCGCGGAGAGCCTGCGGCACCTCCGGGTCCGGCTCGCGCACAACCACGGCTCCCGGCTGCTCGCCCACGCTCAGCGGCTGGGCAACATGGGCTGGAGCGAGTGGAACCTGAACACCGGCGAGACCGCCTGGTCCGACCACATGTACGTGATCTTCGGCAGGGACGCCGAGCAGGGCCCCATCCGGCTGCACGACCTCCCCAAGCACGCCGAGCCCTCGGACCGGCCCGTGCTCGACAACCTCGTCTCCAGGGTGACCAGGGGCGAGCAGCCGGTCCACGCGGAGTTCCGGATACGCAAAGGCGGGGGCATCCGGAACCTGCGGGCCGTCCTGGAACCCGCGGCCTCGGGGGTCCACGGGATCATCCAGGACATCACGGGACGGCGCCAGGCCGAGCAGATCATGTCAGAATCCAAGCGGCAACTGCTCGAGGTGCGCGAGCAGGCCGCGGAGGAGCGCCACATCACGCTGGCGCTCCGCGACGCGATCCTGCCCGAGCCTGGCGCCTCTTTGGCCCTCCCGTACGCGCGGATCGCGGTCCGCTACGTGCCCGCCGAGAAGGCGGCCAGCCTCGGCGGCGACTGGTACGAGGCGGCCCGGCTCCCCGACGGCCGGATGTTCCTCGCCGTCGGAGACGTGTCGGGTCACGGGCTGCCCGCCATCGCGGAGATGGCGCAACTCCGGCACGCGCTCGTGGGGCTGACCATGACCGGCGCCTCCCCGGACCGGCTGCTGGCCTGGCTCAACGCCCTCGTCCTCAACCGGCTCGACGACACCACCGCCACGGTGGTGTGCGGCTACTTCGACCCGCCCACGCGGCTGTTCACCTGGGCGCAGGCGGGCCACCTGCCGCCCATCCTGGTGCGGCGTGGGATCGCGGGCCAGCTCGCCGCACCCCACGGCGTCGTGCTCGGCGCCACGTCCGGCGTGCCGTACACGGTGGCGGAGACCCGGTTGGAGCCGGGCGACCTGCTGCTGATGTTCAGCGACGGGCTGATCGAGCGGCGGTCACGCGACATCGGCGACGGCCTCGCCCTCACCCTGCAGGCCGCCGGAGCCGCCGCCGCGCACCACCAGGACGATCCGGTCACAGATCCCGGCACCAGCCTCGACGCCAGCCTCGACGCCGGTCTGGACGCCCGTCTGGACGCCCGTCTGGACGCCGGCCTCGACCGGCTGATCGAAGCGATCGGCGGCCCCAACCCGGAGGACGACACCTGCCTCCTGGCCGTCAGCGTCCTCGGCGGCGACCGGAATCCCGGAGCCGAGAGGTAAGGGGAGCACGAACCGGCGCGCGGGGCGGGGCGGCAGGCGCGACAATGGACGGGTGCTGCTGCTACTCGACACACCGTCGCTCTACTTCCGCGCGTTCTACGGGATCCCGGAGTCGATCACCGCGCCGGACGGCACGCCGGTCAACGCCGTCCGCGGGCTCATCGACATGATCGCCACCCTGGTCCGCGATCACTCCCCCACCGAGCTCGTGGCCTGCATGGACGCCGACTGGCGGCCGGCCTTCCGGGTCGCCGCCATCCCGACGTACAAGACGCACCGGGTGGCGAGCGGCAACGAGGAGGAGGTCCCCGACACGCTGGCACCCCAGGTCCCCGTCATCGAGGAGGTCCTCGCCGCCCTCGGCATCGCCAGCTTCGGGGTCCCCGGTTACGAGGCGGACGACGTCATCGGCACGCTGGCGACCCAGGCGACCGGCGCGGTGGACATCGTCACCGGTGACCGGGATCTGTTCCAGCTCGTCGATGACGCGAAACCCTGCCGCGCCCTTTACACAGTAAGGGGCATTCGTAACCTTCAGCTGGTCGATGAGGCTTTCGTCACGGCCAAGTACGGCATTCCCGGCCGGGCGTACGCCGACTTCGCCACCCTGCGCGGCGACCCGAGCGACGGCCTGCCAGGCGTCCCCGGCATCGGCGAGAAGACCGCGGCGGCGCTGATCACCCGGTTCGGCTCGCTTCCCGCGCTGCTTGCCGCGCTCGACAGCGGCACGGCCGACGGCTTCCCCGCCGGGGCGCGCACCAAGCTGGCGGCGGCCCGCGACTACCTCGCGGTGGCGCCGGCGGTGGTCAAGGTGGCCCACGACGCGCCGGTCCCCGACATCGACCTCACCTGCCCGGCCAAGCCCCGCGACCCCGAGCGCCTGGTCGCCCTCGCCGACCGGTACGGCCTGGACAGCCCGCTGAACCGCCTGCTCGCCGTGCTCGCCGACCGGTGACCATGCCGCAGTGACCATGCCGCAGTGACCACGGGCCGCTGACCGCACCCCGGTGGGCGAGGCTCACCACGGCCCTGTGACCCGCACCGGTGGCCACGCGGGGGGGCCGGTCGCGGCCGGAACCCGGCGAGGCGAGCGTGCCGGATGCGAGTGGATCGTCCGCGCGGGAGTAGTTTGAGCGCGTGCCGCACACAACGATCCGCCTCGCGGGCCAGCGCAGGAACACGCTCACGAACGGGCCCGCGAACGAGCCCGGCGAGCAGCCCGAGGACGGGACCGGAACCGGGACCACGGGCAGCCGCGCGGATGGGCTTCTCGACGGCTTCGCCCGCATCCGCCGCGACTTCGACCTGCCGGGCGGGTTCCCGGCCTCCGTGCTGGAGGAGGCCGGGCAGGCGGCCGGCGCTGCGCTCACCCCGGGCGAGGACCGCACCGAGCTGCCGTTCGTCACCATCGACCCACCCGGCTCCATGGACCTGGACCAGGCGCTCTGCATCGAGAAGCGGCCCGACGGCTACCGCGTCTGGTATGCCATCGCCGACGTCGCCGCGTTCGTACGGCCCGGCGGAGCGGTCGATCTGGAGGCCAGGACTCGCGGTGAGACCGTGTACCTGCCGGACTCCCGGGTCCCGCTGCACCCGACGGTGCTCTCGGAGGGGGCGGCCAGCCTCCTCCCTGGGCAGACCCGCCCTGCGGCGCTGTGGTGCGTCGATCTCGATTCCGACGGCGAGACCGTGGGGGTCGACCTGCGCCGGGCCATGGTCCGCAGCCGCGACCGGCTCGACTATGAGACCGTGCAGGCCGCCGTGGACACCGGCACCGCCGAGGGGACGCTCAAGCTGCTCGCCGAGGTCGGGCCGCTGCTGCTGGCGCTGGAGCGGGCCCGGGGCGGGGTGACCCTGCCGACGCCCGAGCAGGAGGTGGTCCCGGACGGCGACGGCTACGTGGTGGAGTTCCGCGCGTCGCTGCCCTGCGAGGCCTGGAACGCGCAGATCTCCCTGCTCACCGGCATGTCGGCGGCGCAGCTCATGCTCGACGCGGGCGTGGGGGTGCTGCGGATCCTGCCGGAGGCCGGGCCGCAGGACCTCGCGAAGGTCCGCAGGGTGGCCGCCGCACTGGGCGTGCCATGGCCCGACGGGGCGTCCTACGGCGAAGTCGTCCACGGGCTAGACCCCAAGATCCCCGGCCACGCGGCCTTCCTGCACGAGTCCACGATCCTGCTGCGGGGCGCGGCCTACGCCTCGTTCAACGGCTCTCCGCCGGCGCATGCCGCGCACGCCGCCGTGGCCGCGCCGTACGCGCACGTGACGGCGCCGCTGCGACGGCTGGTCGACCGGTACGCCACCGAGGTCTGCCTGGCGGTCGCGGCGGGCGAGCCGGTTCCCGAGCGGGTCGAGGAGGCGCTGGTCGTGCTGCCCGAGCAGATGGCGGTGTCCGGCAGGCGGGCGGCCGGCGTCGAGCGGGCCTGCGTGGACCTGGTCGAGGCGGCCGTCCTGCGGCACCGGGTGGGCGACCTGTTCGACGCAGTCGTCATCGACGTCGACGAGGGCAAGCCCGGCGGGCAGGTCCAGGTCACCGAGCCCGCGGTGATCGCCCGCTGCGACGGGGACCGTCTGCCGCTCGGGGAGCGGGTCCGGGTGCGGCTCACACGTGCCGAGCCCGGGACTCGCGAGGTCCGGTTCACCCTGGCCTGACGGAGACCCAGACCGGACCAGCCGAGCGCCAGGTGGCGGCGGGGGGCGGCGGGGGGCGGCGGGGGGCGCGGCACCGCGACGCGGACATGCCCGGTGTCACACCCAGATGGCGCACTCGACACCGTCGCTGAACGTCTCGGGCGGGTCCGGCAGGCGGCGGGCCCGGCCGTCGGCGACGCGCAGGGCGGTCCAGGCGGCGACGGCCGCGTCGAGGACGTCGTCGACGGCGGCCATCTCCCCGGCGGGCCCGACGTCGGCGGGCACCACGATCCCCGCGCCGGCGAGCAGGTCGCCTCGGCTGCGCGCGCCGGCCCACGTGGACTTGCGGGACGTGAGCGGCGCGCCCGCCAGCTCGGCGAAGCAGACCTCGGGATGGACCTCCACGACGCGGCGCGTCGTCCGGCGGACCCAGTGATCGACCTGTAGCAGCTTCTCCTTGAGCGCGAACGCCTGGCGGGAGATCCCTTCCCCGGCGAGCCGCCGGTTGGCCTCCACCGCCGATACATGGTCGTCCGCCTCCAGCGCGGCGCGGACCGGGGTCATGAACACCGAGGGCCACCGCCGGCCCACGGCCTGCCGGGCGAGCACGTCAGCCCGCCGCCGTCCCCGGTCGGGCAGGCCGATCGGCATGTCGACGGCCACGACACCCACTGCGCCGTCCTCGTCCGCGTCGGCGACCAGCTCGCCGATCCGGGTCCCGAAGTAGGCGCTCGGGTCGCCGTCCCCGAGCGCGATGCCGATCCATCCCGCCTTGCACGCGTCGATCCCCAGCACCCGGCCCATGAGTCCATCGTCCGCCCCCATCGTGCGCCTGAGAGGAGCGCGATTGGTCAGGTGCCGGGCGAATCCCGTAACGTGGCCTGCCCGAACGTGATCATCATGGTCACCGATCCGCGAACTCGATGGGGAGGCCGATTGTGCCCGCGACTCGGAGGCGATTGGTCCAGTTCGCCGTGGCGGGGGTGGCCCTCGCCGTCGTCTGCGTGGGGGCGATCTCCCCGCAGTATCGGCAGCCCCTTCCGACCTCGCCGTCAGACCTGATCACCTTGCGGCCGGACGGCACAGTCGTGATGGCGCAGGCGGGCCTGACGAAACCTCTTCTGGAGGTGTTCGAGGATTACCAGTGCCCGTACTGCCAGGAGTTCGAACGGATCAACGGCCGCACGGTCAGGGACGCCGCGATGCGGGGAGAGATCGCCGTGATCATCTACCCGTTCACGATCTTCGGCGACGACAAGCCCGTCACCCGCGCCAATTCACATCGCGCGTTGATGGCCTCCCTGTGCGTGACCGACCCGGGGAAGTGGCTGGCCTACCACGACGAGCTGTACGCCCACCAGCCCGACGAGCTGGCTGAGGGCGGGTTCCCCATCGAGGACCTGGTGGGATACGCCCGGAAGGTCGGGCTCCGGGAGGACGACTTCACCGCGTGCCTGAAGTCACCGGAGACCTCGGAACGGGCCGACCAGGTGTCGAGGTCGGCCCGTTCCCACGGCGTCGAAGGCACGCCCACCGTGCGGCTGGACGGCAGGGACATCGACTGGAGCACGCCGTGGGCCGATGACCGGCAGCAGACGGTATGACGCTGCCGGACCGGTCGGGGCTCTAGGCCACCGAGGAGTACGCGACGACGCCCCGCCGCATGGCGTCGATGGCCTTGGTCGCGGTCTCGCGGACCTTGCTGCCCTTGGGCGCGGCGTCCTTGAGCTGGCCGAGCAGGTCGAGCAGCTGCTTGACCCAGCGGACGAAGTCACCCGCCGCCAGGTCGCCGTCCGTGAGCACCGCGTCGAGGCTGTGCCCCTTGGCCCACCGGAAGGCCCCCCACGCGAAGCCGAGGTCGGGCTCCCTGATGAACGACAGCCCGTGGTCCTGCTCGATGCCCTCCAGCTCGCCCCACAGGCGGACCATCGAGGCGAGGGCCTCCTTGGCCGCGCCCGCCGGGATCTTCGGGCTGCGCGCGTCGTCCGACTGGCGCGACTCGTACACCAGCGACGACACGCACGCGGCCAGCTCGGCGGGGTCGAGCCTCTCCCATATTCCGGCGCGCAGGCACTCCGCGGTGAGCAGGTCGAGCTCGGTGTAGAGCTGGGCGAGCCGGCGGCCCTCCTCGGTGACGGTCTCGCCTTCCAGGTAGCCGAGCTGGTCGAGCACGCCGCACACCTTGTCGAAGGTGCGGGCGATCACGTGCGAGCGGCCCTCCACCCGGCGGCGCAGCGACTCGGTCTCCCTGAGCAGCTTGTGGTAGCGCTCGGCCCAGCGGGCGTGGTCCTCGCGCTCGTCGCAGCCGTGGCAGGGATGCCTGCGCAGCTCCCGCCGCAGGTGGTTGATCTCCTCGTCCTCGGTCGCGTGGTCGCGGGCCCTCGCGGGCTTGCCGAGGTCGCGGTCGCCCAGCTTGGCGTGCATCGTGGCGACGAGGTTGGCCCGCTCCTTCGGCGACCGGGCGTTGAAGTTCTTCGGGATCCTGATCTTGTCGACGGGCTCGACCGGCACCGGGAAGTCGGCGGGCGATAACCGCTTGACCTGCTTGCCCACTGTCAGCACCAACGGGGAGGGCCCCTCGCCGCGGACGTTCATCCCCGGGTCCAGCACGACGGCCAGGCCCGCCCGCCGCCCGCCGGGCACCCGGATGACGTCGCCGGGCTTCAGAACCTCCAGGGACTGTACGGCCTGCGCCCGGCGGGCCGCCCCGCGCTGACGGGACAGCTCGGCCTCGCGGTCGGACAGCCGCCTGCGCATCGCGGCGTACTCCTGGAAGTCGCCAAGGTGGCAGGTCATGGCCTCGGCGTAGCCCTCCAGGGCGTGCTCGGCCTTGCGGAGCTGCCGTGCCAGGCCCACGACCGCCCGGTCGGCCTGGAACTGGGCGAAGGAGTCCTCCAGGAGGGTCCTCGCCCGCTCGCGGCCGACCTGCCCGACGAGGTTGACCGCCATGTTGTACGACGGCTGGAAGCTGGAGCGCAGGGGGTAGGTCCGGGTGCTCGCGAGCCCGGCGACGCTCAGCGGGTCCATGCCGGGCTGCCAGACGACGACCGCGTGGCCCTCGACATCGATGCCGCGCCGCCCGGCCCGGCCGGTGAGCTGGGTGTACTCCCCCGGCGTCAGGTCGGCGTGGGTCTCGCCGTTCCACTTGTCGAGCTTCTCGATCACGACGGACCTGGCGGGCATGTTGATCCCGAGCGCGAGTGTCTCGGTCGCGAACACCGCCTTGACCAGCCCCTTGGTGAACAGCTCCTCGACGACCTCCTTGAAGGCGGGGAGCATGCCGGCGTGGTGGGCGGCGAGGCCGCGCTCCAGGCAGTCGCGCCACTCCAGGTAGCCGAGGACGGCCAGGTCCTCGTCTGGGAGGTGCGCGGTCCGCTCGTCGACGATCTGGCGGATCTCGTGCCGCTCGTTCTCGTTGGTGAGCCGCAATCCGGCGTACAGGCACTGCATGACCGCGGCGTCGCAGCCCGCCCGCGAGAAGATGAAGGTGATCGCGGGGAGCAGCCCCTCGGCGTCGAGCTTCTCGATCACGTCGGCCCGGGCGGGGCCGTTGACGCGGCCGGGCCTGGAGTAGCCGCGCTTGCCGCGGGTCTGCGCCAGCCGCGCCTCGTCGCGGGAGATGCGCATCAGCGACGGGTTGATCCGCAGGGCGTCGTCGCCCTCGTTGACGAACAGGTCGTACAGCCGGTGCCCGACGAGCATGTGCTGCCACAGCGGGACCGGGCGGTGCTCATCCACGATCACCGTGGTGTCGCCCCTGACCTCGCCGAGCCACTCGCCGAACTCCTCGGCGTTGCTGACCGTCGCCGACAGCGCCACCACCCGGACCGATTCGGGCAGGTGGATGATCACCTCTTCCCAGACCGCGCCGCGGAACCGGTCGGCGAGGTAGTGCACCTCGTCCATGACGACGTAGCCCAGCCCGGAGAGCGTGCCCGACCCGGCGTAGAGCATGTTGCGGAGGACCTCGGTCGTCATGACGACGATCGGGGCCTCGCCGTTGACGCTGTTGTCCCCGGTCAGCAGGCCCACCTTGGCCGGGCCGTACCTTCTGATCAGGTCGTTGTACTTCTGGTTCGACAGGGCCTTGATCGGCGTCGTGTAGAAGCACTTGCGGCCCTGCTCCAGGGCCAGATGGACGGCGAACTCCCCCACCACGGTCTTGCCCGACCCGGTCGGCGCGGCCACCAGCACGCCGTCACCCGCCTCCAGCGCCTGGCAGGCGTCGAGCTGGAACTCGTCCAGCTCGAAGTCGTAGAGACCGCGGAACGAGGCGAGAGCGGGTCCGTTTCCGGCTTGCTCCTCACGGAATGCGGCGTAGCGTTCCGCTGGCGTACTCATAGCGCCACCCTACCGATATCCGGATTCCGGGCCGCCCTCCGACATGATCTCGTCAGCGGGAACCCCAGTCGCCGAGCCCCTTCTCCAGCAGGTCGAAGCCGAGGTTCGCGGCGGCGACCGCGTCGGGGTAGACGTCGTCGGCCGGCTCTCCGAGGACCATCCGGAGGCTGTTGGCCACCTGGAGCGCCCGCCACAGGGCCATGATCTGGCCGGCGACGACCCGCGCCCGCAGGTCCTGCCGGCCCGGCTCGCTCCGGAACGCCGCCAGGTCGCCGGCCGTCACCGGCGCGCGAATGTCGTGCGGGCCGGCCTCCCGCCCCATGAGGGCCGCCGCCAGCAACTGCTCGGAGCGAAGCTGCACCATGAACACCCGGGCGAGCAGCGACGGCGTCTCCTTCACCAGATTGATCACCTGGAGCAGCTCCGGGTTCTCGTTGAGCCCGGTCTCGGGGGCGCGCGCCGCGAGCCGTTCCAGAAACACCCGCCGGAAGGCCGCCACGACCGGCTCCCCCGGCGGCCGGGAGGACGCGATCTCGGCCGGATCGCCGAGGTGCTCCTCCATCGGGCCCATGACGATGTCCTCCTTGGTGGGGAAGTAGTTGAACACCGTCATCTTCGAGATCCCGGCCCTCGCGGCGATCTCCGCCACCGACACGTCGGCGAAGCCCCGCTCGCGGAAGAGCTCCAGGGCCGCGCCGAAGATCGCCTGCCGTGTCTGGAGCTTCTTACGCTCCCGCAGCCCGAGTGTCTCGCCCACAGCAGGACCATACCAGGTCGATATTTAGACCTTGAATAAGTATTGACCTGATAAAAGTTTTGACTCAGTCTAGGACGCATGACCGACACCCAGAAGAAGCTCGCCGCCGTCGGCTGCCTCCTCACGCTGATCCTCGCGATCCTCGATCAGAACATCGTGTCCACGGCCTCCGTCGCGATCGTCCGGGACCTCGACCCGGCCACCGGCCTCGCCCGGCTGCCATGGCTGATCAGCGTGTACGCGCTGGCCGCCACCGCCGCCCTCCCCCTGTACGGCAAGCTGTGCGACATTCACGGCGCCAAGCGCGTCTACCTCGGCGCGGTGGCGCTGTTCCTGGCCGGCTCCACGCTGTGCGGTCTGGCCCAGGACATGGCCCAGCTGATCGCCTTCCGGGCCGTCCAGGGCCTCGGCGGAGGTGGCCTGATGAGTGTCACGCTCGTCGTCTACGCCCACCTCACCCCCACGGAGAAGCGGGCGAGCGCCGGGGGGATCGGCGGCCTGATGGCCGGGCTCGGCATGGTCGTGGGCCCGCTCATCGGCGGCCTGTTCACCGACCACCTGAGCTGGCGCTGGATCTTCTACGTCAACCTGCCCATCGGCCTGTTCGTCATCTTCACCGGGGCGACCGCGCTGCGTCTGGCCGACGGGGGCCTGCGGCACCGCATCGACTACCCGGGGGCGGCCCTCGTGGCGGCCGCCGCGAGCGTCCTGCTGCTCCTCACGGAGTGGGGCGGCACGAAGTACGCGTGGGACTCGGCGGCCATCCTCACCCTCGCCGCCGCGGGGGCCGTGCTGGTGGCCGCCTTCGTCTGGCGGCAGCTCACCGCCGCCGAGCCGATCCTGCCGCTGGGGCTGTTCCGGAACGCCACGCTGCGCATCGCGCTGCCGCTCCAACTCCTGTCCGGTTTCGGGATGATCGGCTCGATCGTCTACACCGTGGTCTACCTGCAAGTCGTGCGCGGCGTTCCGGCCACCGACTCGGGCCTGTACCTCCTGCCGATGGCCGCCGGGATGACGGTCTCCGGGCTGGTCTCCGGCACGCTCATCGCGCGCGGCCGTCCAGCGAAGACCTTGCTGCTGATCGGCATGGGCCTGGCCACCCTCGCCATGGCGCTGCTGGCCACCCTCGCCGCGGACACCTCCCGTCTGATCCTCGGCCTGGACCTGTTCCTGCTCGGTGCCGGCTTCGGCATGGTGCTCGGCATCGTGATCATGATGGCGCAGAACGCGGTGCCGGTCTCCCAGCTCGGGGTGGCCACGACCTCGATCCGCTTCGCCCAGACGCTCGGGTCCGCCTTCGGCACGGCGGTGTTCGGTGTGGTCCTCACCCGGGTGGTGTCGGCCAAGCTGGGCGGCGGCTCCATCGGCGTGGGGGCGCTCAGGTCCCTTCCCGAGGGCGTCAGGCGCCGCGCCGTCGACGCCCTCGTGTCCGGTATCGACACGGTGTTCCTCGCGGCCGCGGGCGTCATGCTCGTGTCGCTGGTTCTCGCCACGCTGTTGAAGGCCGATCGGGAGCAGCCCACGGAAGGGGTGGCGGAGCTGGTCACGTCCGGCTGAGCGCCTTTACAACGTAGATTACGGAGTGAGGACGCGCAGCGCGCCCGGCTCGACGACACAGGTCACCGGGGCCGGGCCGACGCGCTCCCCGTCGGCGTACGCGATGACGCCGTCGGCCTCCAGGGTCACGCTCCTGGCCCGCCGGACCGTCGCGGCGGGATGGTTGACGTGGCTGCCGCGATAGACCCTCGGGAACGTACGGAGAAACTCGCCCTTGGACATCGCGCCGAGGACGAACACGTCGAGCAGGCCGTCGTCGGGGCTGGCGTCGGGACAGACCCGCATGCCGGCGCCGTAGGACCGGGTGTTGGCCACGGCGACCAGCATCGCCTCCTGTTCGATCACCTCGCCGTCGAGGGTGATCCGGAAGCCGATCGGCGCGTACGAGCGCAGCTCCTCCACGAGCGCGACGACGTATTTCGCCATGCCCGGAGGGCGGGTCATCCCGTTGGCCCGCTCGTTGACCCGGGAGTCGAAGCCGCACGCGAGGACTCCGGCGAACCATTCGTGGGCCCCGGCCCGGGCCGCGTCGATCACGCGAGACCTTCCCTCGGCCACGATGGCCGCGGCGGCGAGGGGGTCTCTGCGGGGAATGCCCAGGGCGTCGGCGATGTCGTTGCCCGTGCCGGCGGGGATGATCCCCAGCGGCACGCCGGTCCCGGCGACGGCCTGCACGGCCAGGTGGACCAAGCCGTCGCCGCCGAAGGCGACCAGCGCGCCGGGCCCCTCCGCGACAGCCGTACAGGCCCGTTCGAGCGCGTCCTGCGCCGAGGTGCCGACGATCACAGACACGGGCCGCCCGCCCTGCTTCAACCGCCGGATGACGGGGTCGAGCAGCCGCAGGGCACGGCCACCACGGGCGGCGGGATTGACCAAGACGACGAGCTCATCGGGCACACCCGGAACCTACCGGCACATATCACCGGCAGGCTAGGCATGCCCGGCGAATCGGTCCCTGGTCAGTCCCTGGTGTCGAACGAGTCGAGCGTGCTTGCCGACGGCCCGTCCAGCTCCTCCTCGATCGCCCGCGCATGCGCCGCGTCCGCAGCCGCCCGCCTCTTGTCGTGGAAGTACATGAAGATCTCGGCGACGAAGAACAGGATGACCATGGGCATGGCGAGCGCCAGCATGGTGAACGGGTCCTGGCTCGGCGTCGCGACCGCCGCGAAGACGAACAGCAGGAAGACGACCGTCCGCTGGTGCTTGGCCACGGTGGAGAACTTCAGCACGCCGATGACGTTGAGGAAGGCCATCAGCAGAGGCATGAGGAACGAGATGCCGAAGATCACTACCATCAGCGTCAGGAACGACACGTAGTCGCCCACGTCCAGCAACGGCACCGTGTTGTCCGGGACGAAGTTGAACAGGATGGCCAGTCCCCGGTCCATCGTCAGGTACGCCAGGGTGGCGCCTGCGGCGAACAGAGGCACGGACATGCCGAGGAAGCCGAGGGTGTAGCGCTTCTCGTTCTGGTAGAGGCCCGGGGTGACGAAGGCCCAGATCTGGTAGATCCAGATGGGCGCGGAGACCACCGCGCCGAATATGAGCGCGACCTGCAGGTTCAGCATGAAACCGTCGAGCACGCCGTGCACGACGAGCTGGCAGCTCTTGTGCGTGGGATCGAGCCGGTACGCCGCGGGGAGCCGGCAGAACGGCTTCACCATGAAGTTCCAGATCGGCGTGAAGAAGATGAATCCGACGGCCGTGCCCAGCACGACAGCCAAGATCATCTTGACGAGGCGGTTTCGCAGCTCACGGATGTGGTCGATGAGCGACATGCGCCCGTCGTCGTCCATGGGAGCCTTCGGGCTCGACCGCTTCAGCAGCGCCATCTAAGTGATCCTGCTCCGGGATGGGGGCTTGTGCGACCCCTGACGGGTCAGCTGGGCCTCTGCTCGTTCTGCGCCTGAGACAGCGGCACACCGTTGACGGTCGGCTCGGCCGTGGCCTTGAGCCGCCGGTTCTCCTCCTCCAGGGCGCGCAGCCGGTCCTCGACGGACGACGCCGCGGTCACCTGTGGCGGGGGGACGGACTCGGCCTGCGCCTTGACGACGGTCGCCTCCTCGTCCTCCTCGCGCAGCTTGGAGGTTTCCCTCTTGAACAGGCGAAGGGACTGCCCCAGAGCCTTGGCGGTGTCCGGCAGCTTCTTGGCGCCGAAGAGCAGTACGACGATCAGGCCGATGATGATCAGCTCAGTGGGGCCCAAGTTGCCCATAATGCATCCTTACCACGCAGTGGAGTACCTCAGTGCCGATCGTACGCGCACTTGGAGGCAGTGTTACCCATCACGGTCTCGGAACGCCCCAATCCTCACAGGATGTTCATCACCTGTCTGATTCAGGCGCTTCCGGGTTCTGTCGACCTCCTGGCCGAGATCCCGTGCGGCGGCGAACACCCGGGCCGTCAGGACCGCCAGAACGGCGAGCCCGGCGACGGCCAGGCCGACGGCCGCGAAGATCCACGTCATACCGGCCATGCTAACCCCCGTCCGCGTGGAGCGGACCCGGATCAGGAGACCGGATCACGAGACCGAATCGTAGTTCGCCAGGGCCTCCTTGGCCGTGGCGGCCACCCGGTCGGCCAGCGATGCCGGGGTGAGGACCCGGCCGCTGTCGCCCAGCCGGAGCGCGAGCCGTACGAGCCAGGACTGGTCGCGGGCGCGAAGGGACACCCGCAGGCGGCCCTCGCCCAGCTCGGCGACCTCTTCGCAGGGGTAGTACTCGGCGACCCAGCGGCCCGCCGGGGTGAGCTCCAGCTCGACGAGCTCGTCGCTGTCGGACGGCCGGAACACGCCCTCGGCGACGTCCATCGGCTCGGCCTCGGCCGGAGGGTCGGCGGGCACGTCGAGGACCTCGACCTCCAGGATCCGGTCGAGGCGGAACATCCGCATCGCCTCGGCCCGGTAGCACCAGCCCTCCAGGTAGTGCCGCCCGTCCACGAGCACCACGCGCAGCGGGTCGACCTCGCGCGGGGTGACCTCGTCGCGGCCGGGCACGTAGTAGCGCAGCGACAGCCGCCTCCCCCGGCGGGTGGCGTCTGTGATCACGGCGTGGGCGTCCGGCGCCGCGCCGATCTCCACCTGGACCTGGCTGCTGACCGTCGCCGCCCCGTCGCCCGCGGCCTGCTCCAGCTTGGCGATCACCCTCGCCAGCACGTCGCGGCCCTTGAACTCGGGCAGCTCGTCGAGCATGCGCAGCGCCACGAGCAGCGCGCTCGCCTCGTCCACGCCCAGCTTCAGCGGCCGGGCGATCGCGTCGGCGTTGTCGATCGTGATCTCGCCGCCGTCCCACGACACGTCGATGAGGTCGCCGGGGGTGTGCCCGGGGAGGCCGCACATCCACACGAGCTGGAGGTCGTCGATGAGCTGCTTCTCGGACAGGCCGAACAGCCGCGCCACCTCCGGCACCTCCGCCCCCGGGTGGGACATCAGGTACGGCACGAGCGCGAGGAGCCTCGGCAGCCGGTCGGATCTCATCGGGCGGTCCCCTCTCGCGCGGGGCGGTGTGCTCGTCGTGGAGGTCACTGCAGCGCGCCCTTCAGCCGGCGGATGACGGCCTCGCGGGCGTCCGGCGGGTCGATGACCTTGGCGTCGGGCCCGAGGCTGGCGATCCACCCCGCGAGCCGCTCGGGGTCGGCGAACGCGACCTCGGCCTCATCCCACCCGTCGGTCCCGGTCCGCACGGCCTGCGCGGCATGCCGGAGCCCCTGGCAGGAGCCCTGGCGGATCCTGACGAGGGCGGTCCTCTCGCTGGGCAGCTCCTGGAAACCGACCATGGACCGCAGGTCCACGCCCTCCGGCACGGTGACCGTGCCCGGCCGTCCGACGCTGGTCACCGGGCCGGTGATCCTGCTCAGCCGGAAGACCCGGACGTCGTCGCGGTCGCGGTCGTGCCCCACGACATACCACCGGCCGCGGCGGCTCACCACGCCCCACGGCTCGATGACTCGCGTCAGGACCGACTCGCTGCCCGCCGACCGGTAGGGGAAGGTGACCGGCCGCCGGTCGCGGACGGCCTCCCACAGCGCCGGGAAGGCCGGGTCGCGGGTGTCCACCCGCAGCTCCAGGGGGCTCTCGGCGAGGTCGGTCCGCACTCCCCCGGCTTGGAGCTTGAGCAGGGCGCCGCTGGCCGCCTCGGCCAGGCTGGCCCGCTGCCACACCTGGGCGGCCAGGCCGATCACGGCCGCCTCGTCGGGCTCCAGGGTGATCTCGGGCAGCTCGTAGGCCTGCCGTACGATCCGGTAGCCGGGGTCGTCCTCCCACGGGTCCTTGTGCACCTCGATGGGGATGCCGATCTCGCGCAGCTCGTTCTTGTCCCGCTCGAACATGCGCTGGAAGGCCTCGTCGTTGTCCGGGTCGTACCCGGGGACGGCCTGCCGGATCTGCTCGGCGCTCAGCGGCCTGTGGGTCGCGAGCAGGCAGATCACCAGATTGAGCAGCCGCTCGGTCTTCCGCCGCGACATCGGGCCTCCCCTCCAATCGAGAACGCTACCCTTTTCGGCGTGATCAGATGGCGCAAGGGCGAGGTGGCGCGGGTCCGGCGCGAATGGCCGGGCGCGATGGAGCTGGACGTCACCCTCCCGGAGGGCGAGTGCCGAGCACTGGCCTACCCCTCGCTGGTGGGCCGCCCGGAGCCGGGCGACGCCGTGCTGCTCAACACGACCGCGCTCGCCATGGGCCTCGGTACGGGAGGGTACGCCATGGTGGTGGCCGTTCCGGACCGTTTGCCGGAAGATCCGACCGGGCCGGGCCACCTGGTGAAGGCCCGCTACACGCCGCTGCAGGCCACCGTGCTCGGCGCGGACGAGCAGGACTCTCCGCACCACGCGCTGCTGAAGGACGCCGACTCGATAGACGGCATGCCCGTCGTCATCGCCGACCTGCACTCCGCGCTGCCCGCGATCCTCTGCGGCCTCTACGCCTCGGCTCCCGGCGAGCGCCCTCGCGTGGCGTACGTGATGCTCGACGGCGGGGCACTCCCGGCCTGGTTCTCCATGTCGTGCGCCGAACTGCGGGCGCGCGACTGGCTGTGCGGCGTCGTGACGGTCGGCCAGGCCTTCGGCGGGGACGTCGAGGCGGTCACCCTCCACACCGGCCTGCTGGCCGCCAGGCACGTGCTGCGCGCCGACGTCGCGATCGTCACGCAGGGGCCGGGCAACCTCGGCACCGGCACCCGCTGGGGCTTCTCGGGCGTGTCCGCCGGAGAGGCGGTGAACGCCGCGGCCGTGCTGGCCGGGCGGCCGGTCGCCGCGCTCCGGGTCAGCGAGGGCGACAAGCGCGAGCGGCACATCGGGGTCTCACACCACTCGCTCACGGCCTACGGCCGGGTCGCGCTCGCCCCGGCGCAGGTCGTGGTGCCCGAGCTGCCCGGCGCGTTCGGCGCGCTGGTCCGCGAGCAGGCCCGGGCCCTGGCCGTACGGCACGAGCTCGTCGGCGTGCCGGTGGACGGGCTGGTGGAGGCGCTCCGCGAATCGCCCGTGCGGCTGTCCACCATGGGCCGCGGCCTGGACGAGGACCTCGCCTACTTCCTCGCCTCGGCCGCGGCCGGCAGGCACGCGGCCGCGTTGCGAGCCTGAGCGACGATCCCGGCGGACCTTGGTCTCCGGTCAAGGAGGGCCCTACGCGAGGATCGCGGCGGGATCCTGAGCTCCGGTCCCGGCGGGCTCGTAGAAGTCCTTGAAGGTGAATGCTTCGTGGCTCGGGCCCTCGGCCCGCCCTGCGCGACCACGACCTTGCGCCGTGGACCCTCGTGCCCTGGATCCGGTGCCGTGGATCCGGTGCCGTGGATCCGGTGCCGTGGATCCGGTGCC
>NZ_JAOEGB010000003.1 GCF_025420585.1 Planotetraspora sp. A-T 1434
GATGGGACTGATCTCCTCGAAGATCTCTTCGAGACCGGATTGGGCCGGAACGTCCTTGCGCCCGGCCTGGCGAGCCGCCTCGACCCGGCCCTTCCATTTCTCGTTGCCGAGCAGCCAGTCGAAGGACTCGGTCTGCAGGGCGAGAAGGTCAGGAACTTCCAGGGGCTCCTGGATGCGCGCGAAAGACACGCGACGGGGACCGGCGGGTACGGCGGAGACGTTGCGCGAGGCTGCCAACAGATGTCCTTCCGGAGAGCACGGATGGAATCGAGCTGCGCGCACACCAAATGCCCCGGGCGGAATCCGGGGACATCAAAAGACGGCGCGAGGGAGCAGCGTAACGCAAAAGACAAACGCGTGTCTACACGTACTATAAGCGTCAACCTCAGTGCCGCCTTCAGCTTGCCACAGCCGGAGTGACCTCGTCAACTCTCTTACGGTCGCGGTACGTGTCGACTTGTGCCGGTCGCAGCCGTGCGGGCCGACCGACAGCTGGTACTACCAACGTGGCCGGGAACTAAAGGTTGCCTCCCCGCCATGCCTCAACTTCCGCTTCCAGTGCGGCTTCGTTGAGAGGAGGAACACTGGCGAAAGACGCCCAGGCATGGACGAGCTCTGCGGCCGACGTCAGGTTATCGCTGGTTATTTTGGCGTTCACGACGAACCATGCGATAAGCGCACCGGCCTCGGGTTGCCTGATATCGCAACGCGGACACAGAACGACAATGGAGGTTCCCATCACGGTTTCCTCTCGGGCGTTGACGAGGTGGTGTGGGACCCGGGCGGACAGGATGCCCTCCTTGCCGCATCGCCCGCATTCCGGTTGTTCTTCAGACGGGATGACTTCCATGCGCGCCGAAGGATTCATCGATCGTCTGTCATGGCACGACCAACGCGTTGGCGCCCAGAAGCACTTTGATGTCCCCGGCGAATGCTCCGTTGCTGATGTTCACTGCGTAATCGGGTAGTTCGACCAGTTGAATTTTTCGATTGAGCCGTTCTACTCGAAGGCGAACAGGAGTTTCACCCGGGTGTACCGTCATGATGCGTTTCAGTTCATAGACGAGCTCTTTGTTAATGCGCTCCTCGCGGAGAGCGATCACGATCGGTTCGCGGCCGTCATCCTGGATGCCAGAAATGTCAAGGAACGTAATGTCTGTGGCGTTGAAGGAGATGGTGGCCTCCTCGCCATCGCCACGTGACCGGATCCGACCTGTAACGGAGACGACCAGGTCGGGCGCGAGGTTGGTCCCGTACAGCTGGTAGGTCTGGGGGAAACAGGGCACCTCGATAGATGCGTCGTGGTCTTCAATCTTAAGGATGGCCCACACGTCACCCTTTTTGGTGACCTTCTTGTCGACGCTGGAAATGATGCCGGCGATGCGGACGTTGCCGAATCCTGCTTGGCCGTCGAGGACCTGGGCGATGGTCACGTCGCGATTGCGTTCCAGCACACGTTCCGCGCCGTTGAGTGGATGATCGGAGACATAGAGGCCAAGCATCTCCCGCTCGAAGGACAGTTTCGTCTTCTTGTCCCACTCGCCTTCGGGGACCATGACGTTGAAGACACTGGCCGCCCCGCTGTCGTCGTCGAACGCGCCGAAGAGCGAGTCCTGGCCCAATGCCTCCTTACGCTTGACATCGATGACTGAGTCCACGGCCTGGTCATGGATCTGGACCAGGCCCCGCCGGGTGTGGCCAAGCCCGTCGAACGCCCCGGCCTTGATCAGCGATTCAATGGTGCGTTTGTTGCATACAACCTGTGGAACCTTGGTCAGGAAATCATTGAAGTCGCTGAAGGCACCTTTTTGGGTTCGAGCGGCGATGATGCCGTTGATGGCGTTTTCCCCGACGTTTTGAATCGCGCCGAGCCCGAACCGGACGTCCTCGCCGACGGCGCTGAAGCGCAGCCCGGACTGGTTCACATCGGGCGGTAGGACCTTCAGCTTCATCCGGCGGCATTCAGCAAGGTAGAGCGCCATCCGGTCCTTGTTGGTGCCGACCGAGGTAAGCAAGGCGGCCATGTACTCGGCCGGATAGTTTGCCTTGAGGTAGGCGGTCCAGTAGGAAACAAGCCCGTAGCCGGCGGTGTGGGACTTGTTGAACCCGTAGGAACTGAAAGGTTCCAGGACGTCCCAGACGGCTTTGGCGGCTTCCTCGGTGTACCCCTTGGCAACCATGCCTGAGGAGAAGGTAGCCCATTGCTTGTCCATCTCCTCTTTCTTCTTCTTGCCCATCGCCCGGCGCAGGATGTCGGCGCCACCGAGGGTGTAGCCGGCCAGTTGCTGGGCGATGGCCATGACCTGCTCCTGGTAGACCACCAGGTGGTAGGTGGTGCCGAGGATCGGGTCGAGAGCTTCCTTGAGTGAGGGGTGGATCGGTGTGATCTCCTGCTGCCCGGCTTTACGCAGCGCGTAGTTCGTGTGGGCGTTGGCCCCCATCGGGCCGGGACGGCCCAGCGCCAGGACCGATGAGATGTCTTCGAACCGGGCTGGGGCGATCAGCTTGGTGAGGTCCCGCATCATTGAGCTGTCGAGCTGGAACACCCCGAGCGTCTCGCCCCGCGCCAGTACTTCGTATGTCTTCTTGTCGTCCAGCGACAGCGTCAGCATGTCCAAGTCGATGCCGCGGTTGTCCTTCACGTTCTGGACGGCGTCACCGATGACGGTCAGGTTGCGCAGGCCGAGGAAGTCCATCTTCAGCGCGCCCATGTTTTCGCTGCTGGGCCCGTCGAAGCCGGTAATGCGGGCGCCATCGTCGGGCCGCATGAAGATCGGCATCACGTCGATCAGAGGCTGTGAGGACAAGATGACGCCCGCGGCATGCACGCCGGTGCCCCGGGTCAGTCCCTCCAGACCCAGTGCGGTATCGATGACCTTCTTGACGTCCTGGTCTTCCTCATACAGCTTGCGCAGTTCGGTCGCCTCGGCGTACCGGGGGTGCTTGTCATCGAAGATGCCGGCGAGCGGGATCTCCTTGCCCATGACGGCGGGCGGGAACGCTTTAGTGATCTTTTCCCCGACGACGAAGGGGTAGCCAAGGACGCGGGCCGCGTCCTTGACCGCAGCCTTCGATTTGATCGTCATGTAGGTGATGATCAGCGAGACGTTGTCCTCGCCGTACCGCTCGGTGACGTAGCGGATCATGTCGCCGCGGCGACGCTCGTCGAAGTCGAGGTCGACGTCGGGCATGGAGATGCGTTCGGGGTTCAGGAACCGCTCGAACAGCAGGGAATGCTCGATGGGGTCGAGTTCTGTGATGCCGGTGACGTAGGCCACCATGGAGCCGGTGGCCGATCCTCGGCCCGGGCCAAGCCAGATGCCGTTGTCACGTGCGTACTGGCAGATGTCGGCGACGACGAGGAAGTAGCCGGGGAATCCCATGTTCTCGATGACGCCGAGCTCGTACTCGATCCGTTCGAGGACATGGGCTGGTACGGGGTCGCCGTAACGGCGGACGGCGCCGCGCTGGGCCTCCTTGCGGAGCCAGCTCATCTCGGTCTCCCCCTCGGGGACCGGGAACTTGGCGGCAAGGTCGCGGTGGGCGAACACCTCGTCGTAGGGTTCGACGCGTTCGGCGATCAGCAGGGTGTTCTTGCAACCCTGCGCCCATAGCTCGGAGTTCGGGTCGAGTGCCCACATCTCCTCGGCGGTGCGCACGTAGTAGCCGTTGCCGGAGAACCGGAACCGGTTGGGGTCGCTGATCTGGGAGTTCGTGCCCACGCACAGCAATGCGTCGTGCGCGGTGGATTGGTCTTCGGTGACGTAGTGGGAGTCGTTGGTGACCAATGGTGGGATGCCGAGAGTCTCGCCGATCCGCAGCAGGTCGCTACGGACGCCCGTCTCGATCGGGATCCCGCCGTGATCCATGATCTCCAGGAAGTAATTGTCGCGCCCGAAGATCTCCTGATACTTGGCCGCGTGTTCCAGCGCCTTGTCGTACTGTCCGAGCCGGAGCCGGGTCTGGATCGCGCCGGACGGGCAGCCGGTGGTGGCGATGATCCCTTCGTGGTACTGCTCGAACAGCTCGTCGTCCATGCGCGGGTATTTCTTCATGTGGCCCTGAAGGGAGGCCAGCGAAGAGATCCTGAACAGGTTGCGCAGACCTTGGGCGTTGACCGCCCACATCGTCTTGTGCAGGTAGGTTCCGCTGGCCGACACGTCGCCGCCCAGCCCGGTCCGCTCGTCAGACTTGCGCTGATGGGGTTCGCCCCAGAACACCGGCTGCTTGTAGAAGCGGGACTCGGGACTGACGTAGCCTTCGATCCCGATGATGGGTTTGACCCCGGCGGCCTTCATCTTGGCCTGGAACTCGTAGGCGCCGAACAGGTTGCCGTGGTCGCTCATCGCGATCGCGGGCATTTCCAGTTCGGCTGCTCGCGTAGCCAATTTTCCGATCTTCGCCGCGCCGTCCAGCATGGAGTACTCGGTGTGAACATGCAGGTGAACGAACGAATCAGCCACGGGTGATCTTGGCCTTTCGTGGTGGGGCGAGTGGGGCGCGCGAGGCGACCCAACTCTATCGACCGAGCCGCTATGGCCGGTCGCGCTCGCCCGGAAAGGATGCGATCGGTGGTCGAACATCCCCGAACACATCTGCGCATCGAACTCACCCCGGGGGCGCCACACGGTGCGAGCCCCTACGTCGGACCGTCAGCGACTCGTAAGCCATCGGTCAGTGCGGTCCACGAACCTCGGCTCATCAAGGTGGACGACCCGAGGGGACCGCGACATGAAGAGCAAGAACATCCTGATCTCCGGTGCGAGCATCGCCGGTCCGGCGCTGGCGTACTGGCTGCACCAGTACGGGTTCGACGTGACGGTGGTCGAACGGGCGGAGACCCTGCGTGAGGGCGGTCAGGCCGTGGACTTCCGCGGCGAGGCGCACCTGACAATGCTGAAGCGGATGGGGATCCTGGACGACATCAAGCGCCACCGAACCCCGCCTGGGCCGCTCATCCTGCTCGACGCCCACGGTGCCGAGCAGGTGCGCCTGCCGGCTTCGTTCACCGGCGGAGAGGTGGAGATCGCTCGCGGCGACCTCAGCAGGCTCCTGTACGAGCGCACCCGCGACAGGGTCGAGTACATCTTCGGCGATTCCATCGCGTCCATGGTCGAGACCGCCACAGGGGTGGACGTGGCCTTCGAGCACGGCGCCCCCCGGAGCTTCGACCTGGTCGTCGGCGCCGACGGGCTGCACTCCAACGTCCGGCGGTTGGCCTTCGGCGACGAGTCGCAGTACGTGAAATCCTCCGGCTATTACGTCGCGCTGTTCAGCGCGCCCAACCACCTCGGGCTCCACGCCGAGTCGATGCTCTACAGCGAGCCGGGGCGAGGCATGCTCGTGTACGGCACGCGGGATGGGGAGGCCAACGCCATGTGCGTCTTCGCCGCCGAGCCCCTCGACTACCACCGGCGCGACGTCGCCACGCAGAAGCGGATCGTGGCCGAGGCCTTCGCCGGGATGGGCTGGGAAAGCGCGAAGCTCGTGGCCGCCCTCCCAGGCGCGCGCGAGTTCTACTTCGACACGATCGGCTTGGTCCAGATGGACCACTACACCAAGGGACGCGTGGCACTGCTCGGCGACGCGGGGTACGGCGCGACTACCGGCGGCATGGGCGCCGGAATGGCCATGATCTCCTCGTACGTGCTGGCCGGGGAGTTGGCGGCGGCCGGCGGCGACCACTCCGTGGCCTTCCCGCAGTATGAGCAGCAGATCCGCGGTTACGCGAAAGCGTGCCAGCGGGTAGCGGCCGGTGTGGGGCCGTTCTTCGCCCCCTCCACCGCGAAGAAGATCCAGCGACGCGGCACGATCTACAAGATCCTCGCCTCCCGGCTCTTCGTGGGCGTCCTCAACAGGATGACGACCAGCGCCGCGAACCACATCAAGCTCAAGCACTACGTCGGGGGCGCCAGAACAGGCGCGTAGGCCTTCATGGTCAGAGAGCCGTCTGCCGGGGGCTCCCGAATGCGCTCGGCCAGGCCGGGCCCGTACGGCAGCGGCGTGGGGTCACCGGGGGTCGTAGGCGAGGTTGGGGCGTAGCCAGCGCTCGACTTCGGCGAGGTGGACGCCTCGCCGTCGGGCGTAGTCCTCGGCCTGATCCTGGCCGATGCGTCCCACAGTGAAGTATCGCGACGAGGGGTGAGCGAAGAGGAGACCGCTGACGCTGGCGGCGGGAGTCATCGCGAAGGACTCGGTCAGGCCCATGTCGAGCCGCTTGGCGTCGAGCAGGTCGAACAGGTCCGACTTCTGGCTGTGGTCCGGGCTCGCGGGGTAGCCGAAGGCGGGACGGATGCCGCGGAAGCGCTCGGCGTGCAGGTCTTCGAGCGAGGGGTCGGCGTCCGGCTCGTACCAGGCGCGCCGCGCCTGGAGGTGGATGTGCTCGGCGAACGCCTCGGCGAGGCGGTCCGCCAGGGCTTTGACCATGATCGCCCGGTAGTCGTCGTGTCGCGTCTCGAAGGCATGGGCGAGGTCTTCGGCTCCGTGGACCGCCACGGCGAATCCGCCGACGTGATCCCCCGCCGGGGCGACGTAGTCCGCGAGGCACCTGTTGGGGCGGCCCGCGGGCTTGGCCGTCTGCTGGCGCAGCATCGGGAGGCGGAGGTCGCCGCGGTGGTCGCTGATCACGATGTCGTCGCCCTCGGAGCGGGCGGCCCAGAAGCCGTAGGCGCCTCGCGCGCGGAGCGACCCGTCCGCGATGATCTGGTCGAGCAGGACGTTCGCCTCGTCGTAGAGCTCCCGGGCCGCCGGCTGGTCGAGGATCGCCGGATACTTGCCCTTCAACTCCCAGGCCAGGAAGAAGAACTGCCAGTCGATCATCGCTCGGAGGGCGGCGAGATCCGGCTGGACGAGGCGCACACCGGTGAACGCGGGGACCGGCAGGTCATCGAACGGAACCCGCTCACGGTTGTCGCGGGCCTGCGCCAGGGTCAGCAGGGGGCGCCGCTCCCTGGTCGCGTGCTGCTCGCGAAGGCGCTCCTGCTCGGCGCGGTTGCTCACGGCCAGTTCCTCGGCCCGGTCGGCGTCGAGCAGGTCCGAGACCACCCCGACGACGCGGGACGCGTCGAGCACATGGACGGTGGTGCCGTCGTAGGCGGGGGCGATGCGAACCGCGGTGTGCTGGCGTGAGGTCGTGGCACCGCCGATCAGCAGGGGAAGCTTCAGCCCGCGGCGCTCCATCTCGGCGGCGACCGTGACCATCTCGTCCAGCGACGGGGTGATCAGCCCTGACAGGCCCACGGCGTCGGCGCCTTCGGCGATCGCGGTGTCGAGGATGACGGCGGCGGGGACCATCACACCGAGGTCGATGACCTCGTAGTTGTTGCAGCCGAGAACGACGCCCACGATGTTCTTGCCGATGTCGTGCACGTCGCCCTTGACGGTGGCGAGCACCACCTTTCCGTTGCCCCGGCCGATGTCGGCGCGACCTTCCAGCCGCGCCCGCTCCTTGTCGGCCTCCATGTAGGGCTCGAGATGGGCGACGGCGCGCTTCATCACCCGCGCGCTCTTGACGACCTGTGGCAGGAACATCTTGCCCGCGCCGAACAGGTCGCCGACGGTCTTCATGCCGTCCATGAGCGGCCCCTCGATGACGTCGAGTGGGCGGGCCGCCCGCAGACGGGCCTCCTCGGTGTCGGACTCGATGAAGTCCACGATGCCGTGCACCAGCGCGTACGCCAGGCGCTGCTCGACCGGCGCCTCACGCCACGACAGGTCCACCGTACGGCGGGTCCCCGTGCCGCTCACCGTCTCGGCGAACGCGACGAGCCGGTCGGTGGCGTCGGCGCGGCGGTCGAACAGCACGTCCTCTACGAGTTCGAGCAGGTCTGCCGGGATGTCCTCATAGACCGCGAGTTGGCCCGCGTTGACGATGCCCATGTCCAGGCCGGCGCGCACGGCGTGGAAGAGGAACGCCGAGTGCATCGCCTCGCGTACGACGTCGTTGCCGCGGAAGGAGAACGACAGATTGGAGATGCCACCGCTGGTCCGCGCTCCGGGGCAGCGTCGCTTGATCAGCGGCAGCGCGTCGATGAACGCCTTCGCGTAGCCGTTGTGCTCGGCGATGCCGGTGGCGACCGCGAGCACGTTGGGGTCGAACACGATGTCCTCGGCGGCGAATCCGGCCCGCTGGGTGAGCAGGTCGTAGGCGCGGGCGCAGATCGACACCTTGCGCTCGACGGTGTCGGCCTGTCCCTGCTCGTCGAACGCCATGACGACCACGCCGGCGCCGTAGTCGCGGATGCGCGAGGCCTGCTCCAGGAACGGGCCCTCGCCCTCCTTGAGGCTGATCGAGTTGACCACGCCCTTGCCCTGCACGCACTTGAGGCCGGCCTCCAGCACGCTCCACCGCGAACTGTCGACCATGATCGGGATGCGGGCGACCTCCGGCTCGGTCGCGATCAGGTTCAGGAACGTGGTCATGGCCTGCTCGCTGTCGAGCAGGTCGGCGTCCATGTTGACATCGAGCACGTTGGCGCCGCCGCGCACCTGCTCCAGCGCGACGTCGACGGCGGCCTGATGGTCGCCGCTCTCGATCAGGCGGCGGAAACGCGCCGACCCCGTGACGTTGGTCCGCTCCCCGATCATGACGAATCCGGTGTCCGGGCCGATCTCGAAGGGCTCCAGACCGCTGAATCTCGTACGCGCCGACGGCGCCGACAGCGGGCGCGGCCGGAGGCCGGACACGGCGGCCGCGATCCGCTCGATGTGCGCCGGGGTCGTCCCGCAGCACCCGCCGACGATGTTGACCATCCCTGATCCGGCGAACTCGCCGAGCAGCCGTGCGGTCTCGTCGGGTTGCTGGTCATAGCCGCCGAACGCGTTGGGCAGCCCGGCGTTGGGATGAGACGCCGTGTAGACGCCGGCGAGCCGCGACAACTCGGCCACGTGCGGGCGCATCTCCTCCGCGCCCAGCGAGCAGTTGACGCCGACCACCAGCGGGCCGGCGTGTTCGATCGCGTTCCAGAACGCCTCGACGGTCTGCCCCGACAGCGTCCGCCCGCTCACGTCGATGAACAGCGAAATCCACAGCGGCAGGTGCGGGGCCACATCACGCGCGGCGGCGATCGCGGCCTTCGCGTTGAGCGTGTCGAAGATCGTCTCGATCAGCAGCAGGTCGACGCCGCCCTCGGCCAGCGCCTCGATCTGCTCGGCGTACGCGGCGTGGACCTCGTCGAACGTCACGGCCCGGTACGCCGGATCCTCCACCCGCGGGGACAGCGACAGCGTGACGTTCAGCGGTCCGATCGAGCCGGCGACGAAACGCCCGCCGGCCTCGTCCGCGGCCTGCCGCGCCAACTGGGCGCCCCGGAGGTTCATCTCCCGCACGAACGGCTGAAGCAGGTAGTCCGACTGGCCGATGCTCGTCGCGGTGAACGTGTTGGTCGTGGTGATGTCGGCGCCCGCAGCCAGATATCGCCGGTGCACATCCAGCACGAGATCCGGCCGGGTCAGATTCAGCAGGTCCGGGTCACCGGTCACATCACGCGGATGGTCCCGGAAGCGGTCGCCCCAATAGTCCGCCGCGGTCAGCCCGGCGCCCTGCAGCATCGTTCCCCAGGCCCCGTCGAGCACCAGGACCCGCTCGTCCAGCAGCTCTCGCAGAGCCTGAGCCCCAACGCCCGCTCCGCCGTTCAAGGACCTGTCCACCGGACCACCTCCCGTTATGGAAGGCGCCCTTGAGGAAAGTCCCGGCCGAGCGTGGCGGACCTCGGCCCGTCGCAGCGCCTCTCGGCTTGAAACCAAGGATACAAGGGCGACATGCGCCGTTCCGAGCGTCGGATTGTCCCATCGTGCTTCAGTTGACCACGCGGGCCACCCCCGCGACGGCATCCGATCAGGGCGGCTCGCGCCTCATACTTCCGATTGCTCATACTTGGGATGACCCGATTATGTCCTAGCCGTGGTCGGCGTCGGGGAGCACGGAACGTCTGGGGTGGGCAGTGATCGTTGGCCGTGAGCAAGAGGCGGCACTGATCGGGGATTTCGTCCGGCTGAGGCACGATGAGAGGCCGGCCACCGCGCAGGCCCTGCTGGTCCGGGGCGATCCGGGGATGGGCAAGACCGCCCTGATCGAGACCGCTGTCCGCAGCGTGATACCGGACGGGATCACCGTGCTCGTGGCGAGGGGACACCAGAGCGAGGCCGACTTTCCGTTCGCCGCGCTGCACCAACTGCTGCGGCCGGTGCTGGACCGCATGGACTCCCTTCCCGAACGGCAACGCTCGGCGTTGCGCGGGGCGTTCGCCATGGATTTCGACGGCGGGCCGCCGGACCGGATGCTGGTCGGCATGGCGACGCTCACGCTGCTGTCCGAACTCGGCGAGCGCGGCCCGGTGCTCCTGGTCATCGACGACGTTCAGTGGATCGATCGGGCGTCGCAGGACGTGGTCGGCTTCCTGGCCCGGCGGCTGCCGGGCGAGCCGATCACTGTTCTGGCGGCGACGCGCGAGTCCGCTCCCCCGGCGTTCGGCGAGGACTTCACCGAGCTCCGGCTGGGGCCGCTCGGCGACGACGCGGCGGGGGCACTGCTGGACCGGCAGCCGGACCCGCCCGCCAGGACCCTCGCGCGACGGGTGCTGAGCCAGGCCGGGGGCAACCCGCTGGCGATCATCGAACTCGCCAAGGTCGCCGGGGCGAAGATGGGGCGGGCCGCGTTCTGGTCGGCCGAGACGTTTCCGCTCACCGAGCGCCTGGAGCAGGTCTACGCCATGCACCTGGCGGAGTTGCCGCGCCAGACCCGGGAACTGCTGTTGCTGCTGTCCACCGCCGACGGCGCGGAGTGGCGGGCGGTGCTGGCCGCCGCGTCCGGCGCCGTGCCCCCCACGGCGCTGGAGCCGGCCGAGCGCGCCGGGCTGGTCAGCCGCGACGGGTCCGGCCCGTCCTTCCGCCATCCGCTGATCCGCTCGGCGATCTATCAGGCCGCCTCGGTCGAGGCGCGCCGTACGGCTCACCTGGCCATCGCCCGTGCCGTACAGCACGATCCCGACCGGAGGGCCTGGCACCTGGCGGCGGCCGCGGCGGGACCCGACGAGGAGGTCGCCTCGCTGCTCCAGGAGGTGGCCGAACGGGCCGAACGGCGTGGCGCGCCCGCCGAAGCGCTCACGGCCATGGACCGCGCGGCGCAGTTGACCCCGGACCGCCGGGTCCGGGCCCGGCGGCTGGCCAGGGCGGCCCAGTTCGCTCTCTTCAACGAGATGGTCGAGAGGGTCAAGCAGTACGGCGACACGATCGCCACCCTGACCGACGAGCCCGAGGTGCTCGCTCAGCTCCCGCCGCTGGTCGGCTGGGCCATCTCCAACAGCGGCCGGCAGGACTCGGCGATGAACCTGCTCGTCCCGGCGGCGGAGGCGGCCGCGTCGCACTCACCGATGGCCGCCTTGGGGATCTTGAGCGTGATGGGGAGCGTGGCCGTCTATTCCGGCGTACGGGAGCACCGTGAGCAGATCCGGCGGACCGCCGCGCTCATCACGGAGCCGCTCGATCCGGGCAACCCGATGCCGATGTGGGTGAAGGCCAGCGCCGACATGCTCGCCGCCCATGACTGGATAGGCGTCGAAGTGGAGCGGGCCCGCGCCACTTCCAACCCCGACTTCTTCACCCGGCTCCTGCTGGGCTTCATGGCGTTCCACAGCGACCACACGGCCGCGGCGATCGACCTGCATGGTGGCCTCCTGGACCCGGAACGGGAGGCGGCGCTGCCGGGCAGCAACAGCTCGTTCCTGTCGTTCTACGGCTTCGCCTGTCTTGACGCCGGGAAGTGGAAGAAGGCCGAATCCATGGCCGCCCACGCGGTAAGGATCTCCATCGAGATCAACCCGGGGTTCTCGACCGCGATGGCGCGGTCTCTCCAGGCGACTCTGGCGGCCTTGCGCGGCCAGGCCGACGAGGCCCGTACGCTCGCGCAGCGGGCGATGTCCGCCGCGGACCCGCAGAGCCGCGTCGTCACCGCGCGGTGCGAGCGGGCTCTCGGCCTGGCCGCCACCGCCGAGGGCAACCACGAGATCGCCTACGACCATTTCCGGGAGCTCTTCACATCCGGCGGCGGCCCCGTCCACGACCACCTGTCCTACTACGCGCTCGCGGACCTGGCCGCCGCCGCGGTCCTCACCGGCCGCGCCGACGAGGCCGAGCTCGTGCTCCGGGCCGCGTCCGCCGACCTATCGGAACGGCCCACCGTACGGCTCGGCCTGCTGATGAGCACGGCCCGCGCCATCCTGGCCACCTCCGACGAGGAGGCCGAGCGGCACTTCCAGGCCGCCCTGGGCGACCCTGCCGGTGATCAGTGGCCGTTCGAGCGCGCCCGGGCCCACCTCGAGTACGGCCAGCGGCTCCGCCGGCAGAAGCAGATCAAAACGGCCCGAGCCGAGCTGACCGCCGCGCTCGACGTCTTCGAGCGACTGGGAGCCGCACCGTGGGCGCAGCGCGCCCGGATCGAGCTGAGCGCCGCCGGTGTGCGGCCGGCCGGGCCGGAGCCGTCGCTCACGAAGCTGCTGACCGCCCAGGAGCTGCAGATCGTCAGTCTCGCCGGCCAGGGGCTCACCAACAAGGAGATCGGCGAACGGCTGTTCCTGTCCCACCGCACGATCGGCTCTCACCTCTACCGGATCTTCCCTAAGCTGGGGATCACCACCCGGGCCCAGCTGCATGCCTTCGCCGCCGAAGACTCCGATCTGGGCTGACGGGTCACCCCGGACGCCGGCGGAAGGGGCGTCACCCGGTCCTGCTCCGCTCCCGCATCCAGTCGGCGATCTCGGTGCGGGAGTGGAAGCCGAGCTTGGTCAGGATGTGTTCGATGTGGCCCTCGGCCGTGCGCTGGGCGATGGTGAGAGAGGCCGCGATGTCCTTGTTGCTCAGCCCTTCGGCGACGAGCTGGGCGATCTCCGTCTCCCGGCGGGTGAGCGGCGCGTGGCGCGCGGCCCGCTCAACAGGCCCATCGACGGGCTCATCGACGGGTCGGGAGTCCTGCAGGGCATACTCGAGCGCGGTCTCGAAGAGCAGCTCTGCCCCCTTCGTCAGGGCTGCGCGGAAGGCGGATTCGCCGAGTGCCTGGCGGGTCCGTGCCGTACATCGGTCGTGGTAGCCGGCCAGCCCGTATCCGGACAGCGGAGCGCCGATCGCCTTCCAGAGGGTCTGGAGGACTCCCAGCAGCGACGCCGCGCGCTGATATCGGCCCTCGCCGGCGGCGATCCAGGCCAGTGCCTCCAGGTTGAGCCCGATGCCCAGCGGGTCGCCGAGCGAACGGTTGAACCGCAGGCTCTCCTTCTCCAGGAGGGCCGCACGGTGGTTGTGGCCCTGACACCAGACCGCGATTCCCAGCGCCATCATCGCCCACGCCCGGTGCGAGCTCTCCTCATGGGCGTCGCACAGCCTGAGGCATTCTTCGGCGAGGGAGATGGCGCGCGGCAGGTCGCCCCGGAAGGAATGGGCGAGGGACAGGCGGATGAGGGCCAGCGCGAGGCCGACGGGGTCTTCCGCCGCGCGGTGCAGGGCCACCGCCTGCTCGTAGAGCGCGACCGCGGATTCGGCCTCTCTGCGGTGCATGGCGATCATCCCGGAGAAGAGCGCGACATACGCCCGGACGGACGGCTGCCCCAGCCGTTCCCCGAGGACACGGCTCTCCTCCAGCATTCTCTCGGCGGAGGCGATGTCGGCCTGCACGATCGCCAGCCAGCTGTTGACCCACAGAGCCCGCGCCCTGACCTCGCTCGGTCCGGTCTCGACGGCGAGCCCCCGGTCGAGCAGGCGGCGTCCCTCGCCCAGGTAGTAGCTGGTGATCCAGTGGTAGAGGAGGTCGCCGGCCATGTCCAGACCCGTCCTGACCTCTCGCGGGTCGGCGAAGCAGTGCTCCAGGGCGGCGCGCAGGTTGGGATGCTCGGCCTTCAGCCGGGTGGCCCAGGCCACTTGGGAGGGGCCGAAGACCCGCTCGCGTCCCTCGGCCGCCAGCCACCGGTAGTAGTCGCGGTGCCGGCGCCGCAACTCGTGCTCCGTCCCGGACTCCCGAAGCCGGTCCTGGCCGAACTGACGGATGGTCTCCAGCATCCGGTAACGGACTCCGGTGGGGTGGTCCTCGCGGACCAGCACGGATTTGTCCACCAGGGCGCCCACCAGGTCCACGATCTCCTCGCGGCGGACGCCGTCACCGGCGCAGACCTGCTCGGCCGCGTCCAGATCCAGCCCTCCGGAGAACACCGACGCCCGCGCCCACAGCAGCCGCTCCTGGTCGCCGCACAGGCCGTAGCTCCAGTCGATCAGCGCCCGCAGCGTCTGGTGGCGCGGCAACGCCGCCCGCGAGCCGCCGGTGAGCAGCCGGAACCGGTCGTCGAGCCGGTCCAGCAACTGCTGCGCCGACAACACCCGCAACCGCACCGCCGCCAGCTCGATCGCGAGCGGAATCCCGTCCAGCCGCCGGCAGATCCGCTCGATTGCCTCCCGGTTGTCCTCGGTCACCGTGAAATCCGGCAGCACGGCCCGTGCCCGCTCTGTGAACAGCCGCACCGCGTCGCCGTCGGCCAACGCCGGGACCGGAAGCATCCGCTCGCTGGAGACCCCCAGCGGCTGCCTGCTGGTCACCAGGATTCGCAGCCCCGGAGCCGACCGCAGCAACCGCTCGGCGATCATCGCGCAGGCGGGCAGGAGATGCTCGCAGTTGTCCAGCACCACCAACGCCCGCTTGTCGCGCAGGTGCTCGGCCACCGCCTCCAACCGCGGCCGCGCCGAGGGAGCGCGGATCTCCAGCACCTCGGTCAGCGTCTCCAGGAGCAGCTCCGGAGTGGCGAGCTCCGCCAGCTCGACCAGCCACACGCCATCGGGGAACGCCCGCCGGACGTCACCGGCGACCCGCGAGGCCAGCCGGGTCTTGCCGACCCCGCCCGCACCCGTCAAGGTCACCACCCGGGCCCCGGACAGCATCCGCTTGACGTCGGCCACCTCCTGCCGACGCCCCACGAAGCTCGTGCCCTCGACCGGCAGCCCACCACCGCGCAACCGCCGCCGCTCCGGAGAACTGACTGTCGCGTTCATCCCTCGCCTCGCGCCCGGCTCAAGCAATGGATCAACCATGCGTTATAACGAACCGATAAACCCATGCTATGACCGGGCCGAATCCCCGCGCGTGGTCTCTCCCGTGGTGTGGCGATCAGCGATGTCCACGGTGCCGATCGCGTAGACGAACGGGCCGCGGACGCCGTTGTTGAAGCGCTCCGCCGCCGCCAGAGCGCGCCGGAGCCGTTCGTTGGGCTCCATGCCGAGGTCGGCGGTCGCGTGGAGGGCGCCGAGCGCGACGGCCGCGCCGCCCCCGACCGCGGCGAACCCGTCAGCGGACTCCCCCACCTGGTAGTCGTCTTCGATCTCGAAGAGCCGCCCGGCCACACCGACGAGGAACGTGCCGCCGGACTCCTGTTCGGAGTCCTTGCGGGCGTAGCCGCCCTCCTTCAGACATGCGCGGACGGCGTCCACGAACGTGGTGACCATGAAAGCGTGCACATCGCTCTCGGCGGGAGGCTCGGGCGGGGTGAACGCGTAGTGCAGAAGTTGCCCCATGCGGTAGCTGGTGGTGAAACCGAACACGTAGGGGCCGTTGAGGAAGACTTTCGGGTCGGAGCGCAGGCGGATGTCCCAGCCACAGGATCCGGCCGAGTCGCCGGCCATGTAGACGCGGCCGTCCTGGACGATAGCGGCGATGGCAGTCACTGGGGGGCTCCTCACGCTGCGAGATCAGAGGGGGGTGCGTCCGCGTGGACCCGCTCGTTAGCCTGCCGGCTGCGGGCGTGAACGCCTTCACCTCGATGATGATCCTCCCGGCGATGATCTCCAATACCCGCCGGATGTCCGCGAAGTGCCCCGGCCACCTGGGAACGCCTGCACGGAACGTGCACGGGAGATGTTCACCGCCCTGCACACGCGTCGGGCACTGTGTCGGGATATGCGCAGACTTGTTCTGGCCATCGCCGCGTGCATCCTGCTTACGGGAAGTGTCGTTCCCTGGCCACCACCCAGGTCCGTCGCCGATATCGCGAGGTTGGCGAGTGACTATCTGGCCTCGCACAAGAACGTCACCCGCGTGTTCCGCTCGGAAGCGTGCAACGTCACCTTGATATCGAATGGACTGGAGACGGATCTGTCCGCCGACCTCGGCCAGGAGATCAGCGGCCGCCTCATCAAGACAACGGATGCCTCATACTTCCAGATGCCGCTGGGCGAGGAAGTCGAGGCCGGGAAGTCGTTCGACAAGGTCACCGATTACTACGAGCCGTACCACCTGTTCGCAGTGGACGTCCTGGCCATGATGGCCACCAACCTGGTCGACGTCTATCGCGTGTATGAGATGTTCGCCACGTCCGGAACATTGACCGCGACAGCCATAGAGGGCGATCTCGCTCACTACGTGATCAGGATCGATACATCCAAGGCCGCCAAGGGACTCGAGCTCGCAACCTACATTGCCCTCCGTGATCCGATGCCATTGATGCAGAAGGACGTGGAGGAGTACGACAAGGTCAGAGAGGGAGACCGGGACGCGGAAACACGCTTGCGCGACAAGATCCTCGCGGAATTCGGCCCATCAGTCACCTATGAGCTGTGGGTTGATGGGCAGGGCCGCCCGGTTCGGTACGTCCTGACGGGCAAGGAGCGGGCGGAGATGACCTTTTCTGACTGGGGGACAAGCATGGTGAAGGCTCCGCCGGCCGTTCAGGTCCGATCCCTCGGGGGCTGATCGTCGTCGGACGAGCCGCGGTCGTGGTGGCAGGTTCCGGTGACGGTGAGGCCGCGCATCCGGCCTATGTTGTCGAAGGAGCCGAACCCGACGCGGCCCGCCTCGAACCGCTTGTCCGTCGCGGTCATCAACGGCGTGGACGCGCCGTCGACGTAGACCGCGATCTCACCCGTCGTGGCGCACCGCCGGACCCGGACCTTGTGGAACTCGGCGTCGGTGATCGCGGGCGGGGCCCCGACCTTGCCGTTCCACTGGTCGTCCAGGCGGAGTCGGTCGGCGTTGTCCACCACGAAGATCCCGTTGTGTGGATAAATCGTGTTATCGGTTGAAAGGTGTGCGTAGTAGAACTGCGTGGGCGACTGGTACCCGAACACGATGATCACGTCGCGATTGGTGATCTGCACCGGGGTGTCGAGCCTGACCTCGGCGTCGATCTGCACCGACCCGAACTCCGGGCCCCGCGCGAGGATCGCATACTCGTACGGCCGGCGCGGGCCGGGCTGGGGGGTGCCGGCCTCGGCGAGGACCACCTCCGACCCTGGGAAACGCCACTTCGAAGGCGTCACGGGCGCCCAGTCGGAGGCCGCCGTCACGCCGCTCACGCGGGTTCGCCCGATGTGGCACGCCGCGACCCGCCCTGCGTCGCTCAACGGCGAGACCTCGGCGGCCGCCCGGTAAGGCCGCTCACCGGCGACCGCCACGATGCCTGCCGCCACGACCAGGGAAAGGGACACGAATCTGTGGAGAACGCGGGCCGGCCGCATCGGATCGTCTCCTCGGCATCGACGGAAAGCGCTTTCGAGACCACTTCCGGCGAAGCCTATATTTCTGCGTGGCACTGTCAAGTGCCGTTCGCCCCCGATGTAAAGACGCCGCGCCTCGGCACCGGCCGAGACCTTACACGCACAGTCAGCAGATCTCGGCTGTGACTGTTGCCACGTCCCGCCCGCCAGTTTACTTTCGACGAAAGCGCTTTCCCATGTGCTGTCGCGACCCCTGTGGATGGAGGGTTCTCCTTGTCGAAGCCCAGAAGGTTGCTCCCGAAACGCAGATGGTTAGTCCTCCCGGCCGTGTCTCTCCTGGTGGCCGTGCTGGCGGCGCCACAGGCGCTCGCACGGACGCCGGACGCGGCCGGGGAATCCCGCGCCCCCGCAGCCACACAAATCGACACCCCCACGACGACACAGGCCGACGCCCCCGTCACCGACCCGATCCCCCAGGACCCCGTCCCGTCCAACCTCGGCTTGACACTCACCGAGTTCGCCGGTTTCCCGAAGTCAGAGCCCGTCCCGCCGCCGACCGACCGGCGGCTGATGCGGCAGGCCCGGATCAACTACCTCGGCGAGATCCCTGACGGGTCGGGACGCAAGTTCGTCCCCGATCTCAACGGCACGATGTACATCCTCGATGGAGGGGCGCCCCAGCCGTACCTCGACGTGCGAGCGGAGACCGGGCCGGACTTCTTCTCCGGCAAGGGCCTCGGCTCCGGCTTCGGGTTCGTGACCTTCCACCCGGAATTCGCGAAGAACGGCATCTTCTACACGGTCCACACCGAGGCGTTCGGCGCGCTGCAGTCGAAGACACCGGACTGGACACAGCCGAACCCGATCCTCCACAGCGTGGTGACCGAATGGACAGCGGAGGACCCGTCCGCGAACACCTTCAAGGGAACCCACCGTGAGGTGCTGCGACTCGGGTTCAACGGACTGACCCACGCCATTCAGCAGATCGACTTCAACCCGACGGCCAAGCGCGGCGACGAGGACTACGGCCTGCTCTACCTGGCGGCCGGGGACGGCGGACTCGGTGTGTCGAGCAGCGTCCCGCAGGACCTCAGCGTGCCGTTCGGCAAGATCCTGCGGATCGACCCGAAGGGCCACGACAGCGCCAACGGCAAGTACGGCGTTCCTCGGTCGAACCCGTTCGTGAACAGGGCCGGGGCCCTCGGCGAGATCTACGCGTACGGCATGCGCGACCCCCACCGCTTCAGCTGGGACAGCCGCGGGGGCAACCGGCTGTTCCTCGGCCACATCGGCGAGCACGCCATCGAGGCCGTCTACGAGGTCGGGGCCGGCGACAACCTCGGCTGGAGCGAGCGGGAAGGCCCGTTCGTCTTCGACAAGAGCGACCGGTGCCACCTGTACCCCCTGCCGCCCGACGACGACAAGAACGGCTACACCTACCCGGTCGCGGCGTACGACCACGACCCGCCGGCGGGCTGGCCCTGCACGCGCGACAGCGGCCACGCGATCAGCGGCGGCTTCGTCTACCGAGGCCACCGCCTGCCGGGCCTGCAGGGCAAGTACGTGTTCGCCGACCTCGTGGACGGTCGCGTCTTCTACGCGAACGCCGGCGAGATGCACCGCAAGGACGGGCGGCTGGCCACGATCTACGAGCTGAAGATCTTCGGTCCCGACGGCAGGCGGGTCACCATGCGCGACCTGGCCGGTGACGCCCGAGTCGACCTGCGGCTGGGCACTGATCTCGCGGGCGAGCTCTACCTGCTCGCGAAGGCCAACGGCAAGATCTGGAAGGTCACCGGCACGCGCCTGGTGCCCCCGACCCCCGACGTGCTGCCCACCCTCAATCGCAACCTCGTCGCGTTCTACGACTTCGAGCACCCCTTCGTGGCGAGCACCGGCGTGGAGCTCGACCAGGGCTCGTCCGGCACGGCCATCACGCTCGTCAACGGCGGGGCCGCGATGCGCGTGAAGGACGGCGCCTATCCCGGAAGCAACTCGGCGCTCCAGACGCAGCAGGTCAATCCCACCGTGAAGGGGGGCAACGACGACTGGAAGGCCGGGATCTATTCCGAGACCGGCGTGCCGACGCTCCACGCCTTCAACGGGGTCAAGGGCGCGACCATCATGGGTTGGGTCAAGATGACCGGGCAGAACCCCAGCCCCAACCCCGGCAGCGCGACCCCGGGCGCCACCTACGGCGCGATCGGGCTCGCCGGCCTCCTCAGTGGAGACTCCGACGGCCACGCCGTACGGGCCCTGCTGGAACTGATCAAGGTGGGCGACGAGATGCGCCTGGTGGCGCTGGGCCGGCGCGTCGACGGCGGCGCCTCTCAGACGTTCGCCGCCAACGAGGACTGGCACAAGCTGCTGCCGCTCAACGAGTGGGTGTTCCTCGCGGCGACGTTCGACTACGACAAGGGCACCATGAAGCTGTACCGCAACGGCGAGCCCGTCGACGGGTTCTACGTCGTCCCGGGCGACCCGTGGGAGATCGGAGGCGAGGGCCCGCACTACGCCTCGCCGACCGACCCGAGGGGTATCAAGATCGGCGGGAGCTTCCCCCAGAACACCCGGGAAGGCAACCCGTGCAACTGCCGGATGGACAGCCTCATGTTCCTCGACCGGGTGGTGACGCCCATCGAGGTGAAGCTGCAGTACCTCATGGTCACGAAAGCGCCCTGGTGATCGCCGTCTGAGAAAGTCCGTCCTCTCCCTGACCCCCGCGTCATCGGCCGGGGGTCGGGGAGAGACCGCGGCGACCTGGCCGAGCCCCCGAGTCTTTGGTGAACAGACGGATGATGAACAGGGGGACGCCATGCCGACGAGTCGCATCAGTCATCCGGTCTTCGCCCGGCTCTACACCCGTGTCAGTGAGGTGCTGGACCAGCACGGGCTGGCCGAACACCGCCGAGCGTTGCTGGCCGGGCTGTCCGGGCGGGTGATCGAGATCGGCGCGGGCAACGGCCTCAACTTCGCCCGATACCCGCCGGCCGTCACAGGTGTGGTCGCCATCGAGCCCGAACCGCGGCTGCGCGCGACCGCCCGCCTCACCGCCACACGCTGGAGCGGTTCCTGTTCCCCCCGGCGCCCACAGGCCGATCTCCTTCTGCGCCCGCGGGCTGGCCCGGCGGTGAACCTGAGGGGCAGGTCGCACCATGGACACGGGGACTACTGCGAGCATAACCACGCAACTCGTTACCGGGACTGATCGGCCACCGAGGGCGCTGCGTCCAGGCGGGTCTGTGGCGTTTCCTCGAGTGCTGCTCTACGGCGCTGGTAGTGACGAGCGGCTCGGGCGCGGTTCCCGCAGGACGGCTTGCACCACTCCTGCCTGCCGTGTTCCTTGATGAAGTAGCGCACGCATCGGGGGGCGGTGCAGGCGTGCAGGCGCTCGCGTTGCGGACCGCTGAGAAATTCGATGGCGGCACGGGCGAGTGCCGCCGTCAGCCGGACGGCCGCGTCGGGGTCAGGGGGCGTGGGCAAGAGCATCGACGTGGGCGCGGTGTCGGCAGGCCAATCCAGCAGAGGAGTCACCGGCTGGAGCGCGGCGGCCGCGTTGATTCGGGTAAGTGCCTGGTCGAGGGGCAACAGGCGGTGCGCGTCCGCCGGGCTGGGCGGGGCGGGGCTCACCGCCCGTGCGAAGAGGGCCCGAACACCCTGACGGATCGCGACCACCGCGACTCTGGACGCCTCATCCGCCACGAAATCCCGAGCGTCGAGCAGTTCGGCCCGGTCGCGCACCCAGTCGGTCAGCCCCTGGACGGTCTCCAGGTCATCGGCGACGCCTCCCTGACCGTCGTGACGGATGGTGACGGCCAGTTCCAGGGCCAGATACCGATCCACTGCGACCCCTTTCCCGGTACGCGCTTGATCGCGACGCCCGGAATACTCTAACGTCTAACGCATAACGAGATTTTACCGTTAGACAGCGCGCCTGGGCGGACGGCGCCTTCAACAGGACGGAGCGGATGATGGTTCTGCTGGCTCACATCAGTGATCTCCACCTCGACGGGACCGAGCGCTTGACAGAGCGCGCCACCCGCGTCATGAACTACCTCAGGGCTCTGCCCCGGCCCGTCGACGCGGTCCTCGTCACGGGGGACATCGCCGACCACGGCGATCCGGCCGAATACGAAGAGGCCGCGCGGATCCTCGACGCGCCGTTTCCCGTGCTGACCTGTCCCGGTAACCACGACGTCCGAGGCCCCTACCGCAAGGCGCTGCTGGGCGAGGCCGCCTCCGACGGCCCGATCAACAAGGTGCACCACATCCAGGGGACCGCGATTCTGATGTGCGACTCGACCATCCCCGGACGTGACGAGGGACTCCTCGACGGAGAGACGCTCGGCTGGCTGGCCGCCACTCTGGGCGACCTGGGTGGCGACGTGCCCGTCCTCATCGCGTTCCATCAGCCACCGGTCGTTCTCCACCATCCGCTGCCGGACTCCAGCCGGCTGACGCAAGCCGATGAACTCGCCGGCCTCCTTGCCGGGCACCCCGAGGTGGTCGGCGTTCTGACCGGGCACGCCCACACGGCCGCCGCCTCGTCCTTCGCCGGACGGCCTTTGCTCGTCGCGCCGGGCGTTGTCTGGACCCTGCGACTGCCCTGGGAGGGCGAGCAGTTCATGGACAAGTCCCACCCACCGGTCATCGCCTTCCACGTGCTCGACGAGGAGCGACGGATCACCACCCACTACCGCGCAGTTCTGTGACCTGCCGGCCGACGGCTCCGCCGTGTTGGGAGACACCCGATGCACTTCGCCGCCATCGCCGGTTTCCTGGCGGCCGTCTTCCCCATGGTCGCGACGCCCGGAGCGAGCCTGACCCTGCTCACTCAGCGGGTCAGCGACGGCGGGCCCCGCCAGGGCCTGCTGGTGATCCTGGGCACCGCCACGGGTCTGTACGTCCACATGACGCTTGCGGCGCTCGGTCTGTCCGGGCTGGTCATGCACTCCAGCCAGGCCTTCGCCGCGGTCAGGCTCGCCGGAGCGGTCTACCTCGTCGCCCTGGGCATCTGGACCTGGCGCTCGGCGACAGTGCGGCCGGCGGCCAGGCAGGCGCTCACGTCCCTACCTTGGGCCGGCCACTCCACGTACGTCCAGGCCCTGCTGGGCAACGTTCTGAACCCCAAGGCGGCCTCGATCTACCTCACCCTGATTCCCCAGTTCCTCGACCTCCACGACCCGGTGTTCATCCAGATCCTGATCCTGGCCACCGGACACGCGCTGCTGATCACTCTGTGGCTGCTGCTGTGGACCGCGGTGATCGCGCGAGCGGCGCACGCCATGAGGTCCCCGAGCTTCAAGGCGGTCCTCAGCAGGATCACCGGCACAGTGCTGATCGCTCTCGGACTCCGGGCCGCCATGAGGTGATCGCACATCACGACGGGCGGACAGGCCGCTCCGACTCGGACAGGCTCAGGTCGCGGCGAGCGCGTCGGTGGCGGTGGAACACGTGCATGATCACGCCGAACAAAGCACCAGGTAAGACGGTGCGTGCGGGAACATGCGCATGATCACGCGGGAAGGGCGGGTCGGAAGGCGACCGACTGGGCGCAACTCGCCAGCGTCGCCCTCGGGGTCCAAACGCCCACCGGGTCGGCCTGCTCCGCCAGGCGGGCCCGGTCTACCAGTTCCGCCACGAGAAGCTCCAGGATCGCCTCGCCCACCTTCACCGTCACGGCGGCTGATCTCCGTACGCCGACGGGCAAAGCGCGGGGTGAATCCCTGGACGTTGATCCGGATCACCGGACGTATTCGGTAGATCACCGGCATGGTTCGGCGAGGCGGAGATTTTCGTCATCCGGCGAGGGGTAGGTGCTGGACGCGGCCGTCCGATAAGGACAGCCGTATATCGGTTGCCGTCCCGCGTGGCCTGACGCTCGCGTCCCGCGTCGCCCTGCTCGCGCTCAGCCGCCACGCCAGCGATCCCAGGAGGCGTCGTGATCAAACAAGGTAAGCCGGCACAGAACGGCCAGGCGAAGCTGACCTTCAGCGTTCCGGTCGACCAGGCCCCGGGCGGGCTGTCCGTGGTGGGTGACTTCAACGACTGGGATCCCTACGCCCACCCCATGCAGGTGAAGAAGGACACCTACGAGTTGACTGTGACCGTTCCCGCCGACCGGCCCATCTGCTTCCGCTACCTCGCCGACGGCGGCGTGTGGTTCGACGACGTCGACGCCGACTACCACGACGAGCACGGCGGCCACATCAAACCGGTCGCCCAGAGCGCTGAGGCGGATGAAGAGCCCCTCGCCGTGAGCGCCTGACGCCGCCGGCCTGACGACTTCCCCGCGAGGGTTTCACCCAGGAGCCGGGGAAGACTTTCGAGAAGGCTTCGCAGCCGGACGGACGAGCGGGCGCTGGACCGCCGGCTCGCACACCATGAGCGCCGAACGGCGTGTCTCCGTCATGGAGATCCCGTTCGGGCCTCGGTGTCAGAGCCGCCGGAATGGCGCCCCTCCGCCTTTCAGGCTTTCAGGCGCCGAGGTCGCGGGCCACGGTGTCCAGCGCGTCGGCGAGCCGGTCCAGGTCGTGATCGCTCAGGTCCTCTCCCGCGAGCCGCTCCTCCAGGTCTTGACGGCTCACGATCACAAGCCCTTCCGCCTCGTTCTCGGCAGCGACCACGATCTTGCCTCCGACAAGGGTCAGCGCCGCGTCCGGCTCCGTGGCATCCAGCAGCCTGCGGACGTCGTCTCGTTGCACGAACTCCATGCGAATCTCCCCCGAACCTCGCGTGAGGTAGCGAATGTTACCCAGAACGAGTCGCCGGGCCGGCGAGCGCCCCTAGGGTCAGCGGTAGCCGAGCACGACATGCGCGGCCCAAGCGCCTTTCTCACCGAATATTTGCCCCGCCATGAGGCTCGGCTTGCCCGTGTCATCGCATGCTTTGAGTTCAAGAGGTGCTCACCTCACCTCTTGGGGGGCAGGTGCGCAGACCTAATCACTCATCACTCCGGGTTCGGATCACATGTGCGGCCGCCGTCTTGGCCGCACTGATCGGCATCGGCGTCAGTGCGCTCGTCGTGGTCACCGTCCGCGCGATGGACGTCACCTCGGGCCGGGAGCAGATCACCGAGGCCACCGACCGGATGCTGAACCACATCAGAGGCCGGAACTTCCCTCACCCGCTGGCCAGGAGCGGGGACGAGGAGATCCAGGTCCTGAACCCGGCCGGTCAGGTCGTCACCTCGACCCCGAAGCTGTCCGGCAGGCCGGCCATGGCCGGTTTCCGCCCACCCGCTCACAGGATGCGCGAGAAGCGCACGCTGTGCCCTCCGGCCGGGTTACGGGGCTGCATGACCGTGGCCGCGTACAAGGTCGTCCAGCAGGAGGGGACGTGGCTTGTGTACATCGCGATTCCAGCGGCCCCCTGGTACGCCAACCCCATACTGGCGGTCTTCTTGGTCCTCGTGACCTTGCTGATCACGGCGACGATGGGCGCCGTCACCTACCGCGCGGTCGGCAGGACGCTCGCCCCGGTGGACGCCATCCGCGCCGAGCTGTCGGAGATCACCGCCAACCATCTGGACCGCCGGGTGCCGGTGCCCGAGAACCAGGAGGAGTTCAAGGCGCTGGCCGACACGGCGAACAGCACCCTGGACCGACTGCAAGCGGCCTACGAGCAGCTACGGCGCTTCACGTCCGATGCCTCACACGAGGTCCGCAGCCCCCTCACCGCCATACGGGCGCAGGTCGAGGGGGCTCTGATGTATCCGGACGAGACCGACTGGCCGGCGACGGGACAGGCGGTCCTGGCGGGAGTGGAGCGGCTGCAGGCGCTGATGGGCGAGCTGCTCGACCTGGCCCGGCTCGACGCGGGCGAGTCCATCCCCTGCGCCCCGGCCGATCTCGCGCAAATAGTCGAGGCCGAGGTGGACCGCCGCCCCCATCGGGTAAGGATCGTGAAACATCTGCAGAAGGGCGTCATCGTGACGTGTGACCGGATGCGCATGTCCCGGTTGCTGATGAACCTGTTCGACAACGCCGAACGGCACGCCATCTCCGAGATCTCCCTGGTCGTGCGTGAGGAGGCCTCGACCGCTGTGCTGGAGGTGATCGACGACGGTCCCGGCATCGCCGGCGACCTGCGCGAAATCGTCTTCCGCCGCTTCACCCGGCTGGACACCGCCCGCAACCGCGACGCCGGGGGATCCGGGCTGGGGCTGGCGATCGCCCGGAAGATCGCCGAGGTGCACGGCGGCACGCTGACCATCGAGGACAGCGAGAACGGTGGCCGGTTCGTCCTGCACCTCCCCCGCTACCGCCCCGCCGCGTAAGGCTGAGCGGCGTCCGGCCCTTCACCCGGTCAGGATGCCTCGCAACGGCGCTCTTGATCGCCCCGGTGGGAGCTGGCGGACGCGGGCAAGCTCACCGTCAGGGTCGGCGCGACCTATCCGCTGGGGCGCGCCGCCGAAGCCGGACCGTCCTCGCAAAGGGACGAACCTGCGGAAAGGTCGTTCTGGAGATTCTCTGAACGTAACGGAACCACGGAATTCGACCTGAAGAGGTTGACGGTTCCCTCCGACCGGTGTGTTTTGGCGATAGCGTCCAGAGCCGATCGGCGGGGCGGGAGGGAGTTTCGGTGGTTTACGAGGTTGCGCTTTCGGCGGAACAGTACGGGTCCGACGGCTATTCGCATGACGCCTTGGAGTGGCGGACTCGGAACGATGTCGCCAAGCAGCGCAATATCGCGACATTTCATTTCATCCCTCGGCCAGGTGTCGTGCCGGTGGCGCCGAATCCCACGCGAACGCTCGCCAGCACGGGAATCGGCGTCTACACGACGGTGGGCGTGTACGTCGAGCACCAGGTCCGGATCAACGCCAGCCACTCGGAGCAGCAGTTCATCGACGGCTTTCTCAAGCAGCTCATCTCAGAGGAGGTCTATCCCGCCCAGTACGTCGTCGACTGGGTCTACACCGAGCGTCCCGCCTGCCCCGACGTCTACTGGAGCCACAAGCGGGTCGCCTCCGGCTGCCGGACCGGGATCGAGCAAATGGAGAACCTGCAGCGCCAGCGCAAATGGGATCCGGGGCAGCCGCATCCGTACCCGTACGAGCTCCGCGATGACCTCAAAATCACCGTCTACAGCTCGTTCGACAGCGCCGCCGAAATCGGCCAGACCGTCATATTCGGCCCAATACGGAGAGAAGTTTACATCGATCTGTACTACAAGCTGGTCACCCTCTATCACAGCGAGTACGCGGCCCAGCCGGGAGACGACTACGACACCAACCTGTACGACAACCTGATTCCCGCCCATGCCCGCGAGGTCGCCGAGAGGTTGCCGTCATGGACGGATTACCACCTGACCCTGCGGGACAGGGCGTTGTTCCGGAGGGAGCTGGCACAGGAGGCGGACACGATCCTGAAGGAGGAGAAGGCCACCGTCCAGGCTCGCCTGCGGAAATGAAAGGCCGCTGATGCCGGGCGGGTGTCGCGGACCAGCGGACCAGACGCCCGATGCGCCCGGCGAGGCTCGTGATCCTGAATGACGCGGACGGCCACGCCGTCCTGCCCCGTTGAACGGCGCAGGACGGCGTGGCCACGCGCTTCTCAGACGCGGCTGTCAGACGCGGTCCCCATTAGTGACCGCCGTGGCCGTCGCCCGGCCGGCCCCAGGGACCCGTGATCGCGAGCACGTAGCCCGGCGTCTGGATGTTGGCGAACAGGATCTTGCCGTCCCCGTTGAAGGTCGGCCCGGTGAACTCGCTGTCGTTGAGCTCGTTGCGGGCCATCGGGTAGGCCGTGCCGTGCTTTGTGACGCCGACCAGGTGGGACAGGCCCTCGCCGTCCTCGGCCAGGATGATCCCGCCGTACGGTGAGACCGTGATGTTGTCCGGCCCGTCGTAGTTGGTGTCCTGCTCGGGGTCCGGGTTGACGCCGAAAATGGTCTTCAGGGTGATGGTCTCCGACTCCGGGTCGTAGAACCACACCTGGCCGTCGTGCTCATTGACGCTGCCGTCGCTCGTGCGGGCGTAGCTCGACACGAAGTAGGCGCCGCCGTCGGCCCACCAGGCGCCCTCCAGCTTGCGAGCCCGGGTCACCTGATCGTTGGTGAGCTGTTTGCGCACGGAGACGGTCGCCGCGCCGCGGTCCGGCACGTCGACCCACGTGACCTTGTACTTGGTGCCCGGCTGGGTGGCCTCCGACAGGTCGGCGATGTGCCGGGTGCCCTTGGAGCAGCTCATGGCCTGCAGGGTGCCCGCGGTGTCGCCGCCCTGGCTGAGCGCGAGCGCGCGCAGCGCCCCCTTGCCGGCCCGGAAGTTCTCCGGCGGGGTCCAGCGGAAGTACAGGCCGTGCGGGGCGTTCGCGTCCTCGGTCTCGTAGATGGCGGATGTGTGCGGGTCAACCGCGACGGCCTCGTGCGAGAACCGGCCGAGGAACTTCAGCGGGACCGGGTCGATGTTGGCCTTGCGGTCGAACGGGTCCACCTCGAAGACGTACCCGTGGTCCTTCTGGAAGGCGCCGCCGGCCCGCTGCTCGGTCTCCTCGCAGGTCAGCCACGTGCCCCAGGGCGTGATGCCGCCCGCGCAGTTGTTGTGGGTCCCCGCCACGCTGACGTACTCACGGACGCGGTTGCCGTGCTTGTCGACCTCGATGTTCGTGGTCCCGCCGTGCGCGCCCGGGTCGTACGTCAGGCCCGGCAGGGTGGGCACGCCAAAGGGCTCGCCGCCGCCGATCTCGTGGTTGTTGACCAGGACGCCGCCGTCGCGGCTCGGGAAGAAGCCGGTGCCGTCGGCGTCGCTCGGAGTCGGCTCTCCCGTCTCAAGCAGCGTCTTCCCCGCCTGGGCGACGATCTTGTAGGAGAAGCCCTTGGGAAGGGCGAGCAGGCCGGCCGGATCGGTGACAAGAGGGCCGTAGCCCACCGGCTTCAGCCCGGCCTGAGCGGCCTGAGCCGCGGCAGGGCCGGCGATCGCGTCGATGCTGCCAATGATGGCGATACCCAAGCCGCCCGCCGCCCCGGAACGGAGTAGGTCGCGGCGAGAAATGGAGGAAGTCACAGGAGTACCTTTTCGCTACATATCTGAAGGTATGACTGGACCCAATCCGCCCGGCGTGAACGGCTCTTCTCCTGATGCGATCACATCGGTGAACGCCCGGCAAACGATCCAACTCAGCGCCAGGGCCCCATCGACCGACCGCGTGAGGGCGGCTAATGCCGATGGGTCGCGTCGGGATGACGGGGGTCGGCGGGGTGCTCCAAGCCCGGCATCAGCCGGACCAGAGCGGCGTGCCGGCGGCCCAGCCACGCGGTGAACTCGCGATCCACCGCCGCCTCGCGCAACTCGGCCTCGATCACATTACTGACCTGGTAGTACGGCTCGGCATAGCGGTCGCGGTTGCGCTCGTGATAGGCGCGGCACTCCTCCGCCGGGACGGCGACGTCCTGCCCGATGCGGCGTCGCAGAGCGCGGGCCAGCGGCATCGACGCGAGCACGGCGGCCGCCACTCCGCCCATCCGCAGCGCCACGGGCAACGTGAGCGACTGCTTTCCCCCGTCCTCCGGGTCCGCGGACAGCCCCAGGGCGGCGGCCTCCATCTCTATCACCGCCTCGTGGGTCATCACCTGCACGACCCAGCGCCGCAGGTTCCGCCCATCAGCGGTCCCCGGCTGCGGCAACCTTCCCGCCAGCGGCCCTCGCCGCAGCGCGTCCACGCGCGCCTCGACGTCCTCGACCAGGATGGCGCGCTCCCCCACGTAGGCGGCGACGGACGGCTCCTCACCCCCGGTCCCGCGGTGACCGTGGCCGTGACTGTGAGCGGAGCCCATGCTTCACCGTACGACCTGCGGCCCGGTCAGGAGGCGACTTCGGGAGCTCATCCCCTTGTAAGGAGCTCGCGGACTCGCTCCGCATATGCCCTCGGGTGCCCGCTGGGGCGTGAACGGGTGCCGCGTGATGTCCGGCTCCGTCTCCTGGCCGGCGGGGTCGATCCCGAGAACCCTGGCCACCTGCGTTATAACCGCCGCCAGGCCGTCACGGCGGTAGATCGCCTGCAGCTCTCGTAGCTCTCGCTCGTGGTGGATCCGTTCGGCGCCGGGCAGCAGCCGTGGGGCGACGGGCTCGTGCGCGATGAGCGTGCTCACTGGCCGGGGTGCCGGATGGCCAGATGAAGGCCGATGACGGCGCCGAGGCTGCAACCGACCATGAGCGCCGGTTCATCGGTCAGACAGGCCAGCAGGTGGTGGACGTCGTCCGCGTGCGTCTCCATGGTCACCTCTCGCGCCGGATCGTGGACCTTGCTGCGCGACAGCCCTCGCCGGTCGTAGGTCACGACCGTGTAGTCCACGACAAGGTGATCGACCAGATCCACGCTCCGGCCCGCGTCGCCCTCACCGCTCTGGGAGATCAGCAGCAGGCGAGGACGCCATGCCGACAGAGGGGATCGGCCCGCACTCCACGAGTGTCCGGACGGTTCTGATCGTGGCCGCCGACATACGCGAGCACCCGGACACCTCCGTCGGCGAAACCGCCACCCGGACGGGCCTGCCGCAGAGCGCCGTTTCGGCCGCCGTCGCGCGGCTTCGCGAGGCCGGTTCCATCGTGACGGCGACCGACCCCCGGGACCCGCCGCCGGCTTCTCATCCGAGAAGCTCCCGAGGCCTCCGAGCGCGTGAAAACCATACGCACGACGTCCGTCGACGACGCCCTGAGCGCGGCGCTCGGCATCGGCGACGCCCAGCGGATCCATGAGATCGTCACCATGCTGGAGGCGCTCGCCCGGCAACTGAACACCATCACGCCCAGAGGCCGGAAGGCCGCGCGAAAGGGCTAGTACTACATCGCTAGATCGTTTGCGGCCCTCGCGATATGGCTGCTCAACGCCTTTCATACAGGCCGACAATGACGGCATCGCAGCAGGTCGCGGGTCGAAGTGGCTATGTAGTACTAGGACCCGGTTCAGAGCCACATGCGGCTCGTCCGTCGCCGTTGCCGCAGCGCCGCTCAGCTCGCGTAAACGATCTCTCTTGTACGGTCATCTGGCCAGAGCCGCTAGAGACCTCCCCCGCGATTCATCCCATCACTGACCGCGAGCGCCGCCGGGAGGAACGATCCCGCCAGCGCGAACCGGGCTGGGGACAGTGAGGTCCGGCGCATGCCGCTCGGCACCGCGAGCAGGCGCGAAGCGTACGGCCCGCAGCGCCCCACACTCCGCAGTTCATCAGGCAATGGATCGATCCGAAGGGCCCATCGCGGGTCGTCGGGTCCGGCCCCGGTCCCCGCAACTTCCGAAGCGAACTCTCTTGACGTTCACCTGTAACGAGTGGTTGCCTTCCGCATTAAGAAACTTTCCTAAAAGTTTCTACACCCCCCACGCAAGGAGAAATCATGGGATCTCTCACCCGGCCGGCGCGATTGTGCGCGGGCGCGCTCATGGCGGCGCTGCCCCTCGCCACGCTGGTCGCACTCCCCGCGTCGGCCGACCCGGTCGACGGCACCGGCTGGACGTCGTACTCCCCCACCTTCTCCGTCCAGGAGAGAGGGTGTGGCAACGTCAGCGACCTCACCTTCACGCTCACCTGCTCCACCTCCAGCGGTGACCAGCGGGCCGAGCGGCGGTACGAGACGTACTCGAGCGGCTCGCGCCAGTTCGAGGGGTACTTCCGCATCACGAGCATGGGCGGCACCCGGATCAGCCTGAAGCAGACGTTCGCCGGGGGCCCGTTCTTCCTGCTCGGCGTCGAGAAGGGCGGCCGGCTCTACGCCGTGGAGGGGGGCACCACGATCGCGAGCGGCGCGACGGTCGGCACCACGGTTCGCGTCAACACGGTGCACGTTGTCGGCAAGACTCTCCGCGTCTTCATCAACGGGTCGCTGAAGTACAGCAGGTCCAGCCCCAGCGGCAGCTTCTACGACAAGTTCGGGGCCTACCGTACGGCCAGCGGCAAGGGGCCGATCACGGTCCAGTGGAGCAACGTCCAGTTCTGGCGTAAGTAGCCTCGCAGGAGGCACCACCCTCCGCGACCGTCCCGGCCGGAATCACCGGCCCGCCGGGGCGGTCGCTCCCCCTACGCGAGGCTGACATTGAGTGCGAAAGTTCCATCCCTGATGTTGTCGCTTCTCCTGGCCGGGCTGGTCGGCTGCTCCACCGCGCCCCCGGAGAAGACCGTGCCGCCGGCGAAGACCCCCGCGTCAGCGGGGAGGGTCACCGCGCCAACGCCGATCCGGCTCACGGCCACGCTCGTCTCGCCGGTCGACATCACCCTGGCCTGGCAGGGGGACGATCCGGACGCGGTCGGCCGTACCGTCGAGTTCGCGACCGAGCCACAGGGCCAATGGACGATCATCGAGTTCCTGCAGGCCCGGCAGACGACGTTCACCCACCCGGACCTGATCCCGCAGACGCCCTTCTACTACCGCCTCCGATCGGTCTACGGCCCGGCGTCGCAGGCGCTTCAGGTGACCATGCCGAAGGGCGCCCTGACCAAGAAGATCCAGAAGAAGGACCACAGCTGGATGGCCCCCCGGACGGTCCCCGGAGGACCGGTGGCGACGCAGTCGATCCGGAACACCGGCACCACCGCGGCCGGAGCCCCCACGGACCTGAAGGCCACGATCATGCACGCCAACGGCGTCAAGTTCACCTGGACGGATCATGCGAGCGACGAGGAGGGGTACCTCATCGAGGTCAAGGCCGCGGGGAGCCCGGACTTCCGGGTGGCCGCGGTCCTCGACCCGGACGTCAACTCCTTCGGCCTGATCACGCTGCCAGAAGAGAAGCACGCCTCCTTCCGCGTCCGGGCCTTCTACTACGGGACGCCGTCCAACGTCGCGCACCAGACGACCGGCGCGGATCCGTCGTCGGACGGCTGAGGATCCCCCCGCAGCTCAGCCGTCGTTACACTCCTCAGTTCTCGCTCGACACCGTCAGTTTCTCGCTCGACACGGTCCGGACGCAGTCGAGCGCGAGGAACAGCCGCCGGAGCACGGCACGGACCATGCGGGCCTGGGACGGTTGCAGCACTTCGGCCAGATTGTCCACCTCAAGACCGGCGAGCACGGCGAGGACCAGGCGCGCGTCGGTGTTGGGGCTCTGCGAGCCCAGGCTGGCGAGGACCCGTCTGAGCTGGGTGCGGAGCGAGTTCTGCCAGGCGCTCGAGGTCCGTGCCAGCTCCGGCCTCCGACTGGATTCGACGAGGAAGGCGTACTCCGCCAGCAACTGCTCGCGGGCGTCTCCCAACCCCTCGATGACGAAGTCGGCCAACCTGTCGGCGAGGTGCTCCGATGGCAGCCCCTCGCGAAGGTCCGTGATCGTCTTGACGACCCGATCCGTCTCACGCTGGGTGTGCCGGTGGAACGCCTCGGCGATCAACTCCTGCTTGCCCCGGAAGTAGTAGCCCATCGCACCCAGCGGCATCTGCGCCTCGGCGGCGAGCGCCCGCATCGACAGGCCACCCAGCCCATCACGGCCGATGATGCGGAGGGCGGCGTCGAGGATCTCGGTCTTGCGGGTGATCCCCCGCTCGCTGGGCGGCATCGTGCCGAGCTCATCAGGCAGGTCGTTGACGGGGGACGTCATGGCCGCTCTCCCTGTTCCGCCCGGAAACCCTCGATCCAGGACCACAGGTTATCGCCCAGGACGGTCACTGAGTATCCTCCCTCCAGCAGCGCTACCGTCGGCAGGCCGAGGCCCGCGACATGCCGTCCGATCCGGCGATAGTCCGCCGTCGTGAGCGCCGCGTCCCCTGAGACGTCCCCGTCGTAGGTGTCGAACCCGAGGGACACCACGACCGCCTCGAAGCCGCCGTCCAGTATTCGACCGGTGGCCGTATCGAGCAGATCGAGATAGTCGTCCCCTCCCACGCGGGGTGGCAGCGGAAGGTTGACCGTGCACCCCGAGCCTTCACCGGCGCCGGTCTCGTCAGGCCAGCCGGTGAAGTAGGGATAGTGACGCTCCGGGTCACCGTGCAGGCTGGCGTACAGCACGTCGGCGCGGTCGTAGAACAGCGCCTGCGTGCCGTTGCCGTGGTGGAAGTCGAGGTCGAGGACGGCCACGCGGGACACGCCCCCGTCGCGGAGCCACTGTGCGGCGATTCCGGCGTTGTTGAGGTAGCACCCTCCGCCGAACAACTCGGGACCGACATGGTGGCCGGGTGGGCGGCACAGTCCCACCGCCAGCGGAGCGCCCCGCAGGGTGAGCTCCGCGGCGGTCAGCGCGGTGTCGACCGAGGCGGCGGCGGCCTCCCACGTGGACGGCCCGACGCCGGTGATCGTGTCGAAGCAGTAGCGGCCGAGCGCGCCGCCACCGCCGTGAGTCAGCGGTCCCATCCCCTGGCGTAGCCGGTCGTGGAAGAAGGTGTCCGCGAAGACCAGATCGATGCCGTCGCGGGGCGGCTCCGCCGACGCCCATGCCGTACGGAGGAACTCGACGAGGCCGGCTTCGTGAACGCGCCGGATGGGCGCCAGGCCGTACGAACCCGGTGCCGTCAGCGTGACCTCGGGACGTCCCGCGAGCGCGGTGAGGATGGCGTCGACGCGGGCGGTGGTGTCGAACGCCGGGATCGCCCGGCCGCACTGCACCTCGACGGAGGGCGCGTGGCCGACATGAGAAGGGCAGGTCACGACCGCGGTCGAGGCGGCCGCGACAACCTGCGTGCCGGGGGTCGTCATGAGGTGGGCTCCAGGGTTGCGAGGTCGACGGTGAACACCCACGGCATCTGGTGGCGCCAGCCGGTCAGGCCGGCCTTGGCCGCGATGGTGTCACGCACGTCCGCGATGTTGATCCAGCACAGTGAGTTCTGGTACTCGCGCGCCGCCTTCGTGTAGAGCTCCTGGGACTCGGAGCGGTCGACCGTCACCCGAGCGGCGTCGGCGAGCTTGTCGGCGGCCGGGACCGAGCACCCGAGGAAGTTGACCGGAGCCTTCGCCGCCTGGTAGATCGACATCCACGTGTCGACGTGTGCCGCGTCGGGGTTCATCGCCGCGACAAGGATGTCGGGACGCTGCTTCGGCTCGGCCGGAAGCGCGAACACCTGGGCCGGGCCGTACGGGCGGACGGTCGCGGTCAGGCCGGCCTGCTGCATCTGGATCTGGAGCGTGTTCGCGAGTTGCTGCAGCGAGTTGTCGCCGTAGTAGCCGATCGTGATGCTTTTGTCTTTATTTCCGGACAAGGCGGCCAGCGCCTGAGGGTTGGCCTGCCACATGTCGGAAGCCGCGCCCTTCGGCAGCATGCCTTCCGGGTAGACCTCGGTGGAGGCGGTCGCCCTGTCCCCGTAGATCTGTTTCGTCAGCGCCACCGTGTCGAGCGAGTCCCGGAGCGCCTGCCGGGCGGCGTGCGGGCCGAACACGGCCGAGTCCGGATTCACCCAGATCTGCGTCTTGAACAAGGTGGGAAAATTCTGCACCTGGAAGCCGGGGTTCTGCTTGATCGCCGCGTAGTCCCGGGTGTTCAGACCGTGCAGCACCATGTCGAGCTGGCCGCCCTGGAGCTCGATGGACTGCGTGGAAAAGTCCGGGACGACGGCGAAGTCGACCTCGGCGAAACGCGGCTTGCCGCCCCAGTAGTGAGCGTTGGCGGTGAGCACGTAGCGCGTGGTCTTGACGACACTGGAGAGCTGGTACGGACCCGTGCCCGCCGTGTGCGCGCCGAGCCATCCCGCTCCGTGGTCGTCCCCTGCGGCGTGGGCCTTCACCGCCGCCGGGCTGACCGCGACCGGCCCGTACGGCGAGGCCAGGTAGTCCAGGAACGGCGCCACCGGCCTCTTGAGACGGACGACGAAGGTCGCGGGATCGGGAGCGTCCGTGGACTCGACCTCGGCCAGCGTGTAGGCGGGACCACCGGCGAGCGCGACGCGCCGCTCGAAGCTCGCCTTCATCGCGGCGGCGTCGAAGGCCGTGCCGTCGCTGAACTTGACGTCCGTCCGCAGGGCGAAGGTGTAGGTCTTCCCGTCGGAGGACACCTTCCAGCTCTTGGCGAGCAGGCCGGTGATCTCCGCCGAGTCCGGCTTGTACGTCAGCAGGCCCTGGTAGGCCGCAGTGGTGATCTGCAGGCCCTCGGCCTCGTAGTAGGTGTCCGGATCGAGTGGCGCCGGGTCGGCGCTCAGCGCCAAGCGCAGCGTGGTGGGAGTGGAGGTCGATGGGGCCGAGGGGCTGTTCCCGGAGCAGGCCGTCAGGCCGGCGCCGAGAGTGAGCGTGAGGACGAGTGCCGAGGTGACCGTGCGCATGGTCGTGACCTTTGATGGTGATTAGCGGGCGAGTCGTGGGTCGAGGACGGCTTGGGTGATGTCGACGGCGGTGTTCACCGCGACGTACGCGACGGCGAGCAGCAGGGTGGTGCCCGCGATGGCGGGGAAGTCGGAGGTGGGGATGCTCTGGGAGATGTACAGCCCGAGCCCCGGCCAGGCGAAGACGGTCTCGACGACCACGAGGCTCGCGAAGACGCTGCCGAGCTGGAGCCCCGCCATCGACAGCGGGGTGGTCGCCGAGTTGCGCAGCCCGTGGTGCAGCAGGATCGCCCGTCGCGAGAGGCCCTTGGCCTTCGCGGTGCGGATGTGGTCGGACTCCAGTGCCGTGGTGAGGCTGGAGCGCAGCGTACGGCCGACCGCGATCGCGGGCAGCAGTGCCACGCAGACCGCGGGCATGACCAGATGGCGGAGGGCGTCGAGCGTGACGTCGGGGCGGCCGGTGAGCAACCCGTCGACGGTCAGCAGTCCCGTAGGACCGCCGGGAGGATCGGCGATCGACGTGCGCCCGGTGGGGGGCAGCCAGCCCAGGTTCCGGTAGAACACCATGATGCCCAGCAGCGTCAGCAGGAAGGCGGGCGCGGAGGCGATCGCCAGGAGCACGGTGTTCAGCGGGGCCGCGCCACGCCAGCGGCCGGCCGTACCGATCCCGAGCACGAGGGCCAGGACGGCGGCGATCAGGCAGGAGAACAGGGCCAGTTCGATGCTCGCGGGAAGGAACTGCGCGATGTCGGTCGCCACCGGTCTGTGGGTGCGCAGCGAGGTCTGGAGGTCCCCCGTGGCGGCGCCCGTCACGTAGTGCCACCACTGCGCGTACAGCGGGAGGTCGTAGCCCAACTGGTGGCGCACGGCGTCGACCTGCGCCGTGGAGGCCGACGGGCCGACCAGCACGCGCACGGGATCGGTCGCCGACAGATGCTGCAGGACGAAGAGAACGACCGTCAGGCCGAGGCAGATGGCGACCGCCCCGGCGAGCCTGCGACCGGCCAGTGCGAGCATCAGATCCTCCCTGACTGGGCTTGCAGCCGGTCACCGGACAGGTTGGCCGCGAAGGTGAGGACGGCCACGCCGATTCCCGGAAAGACGGGGATCCACCATGCCGTGAGGATCGAGGACAGGCCCTGGGTCGCCATGGCGCCCAGCTCCGGCGCGGGCGGCGGCGCTCCGAGCCCGAGGAAGGACAGGCCCGCGAGCGTGAGCACCACGTATCCGAGGTCCAGGCTCGCGGCGACCACGAGCGAGGACCATGTGCCCGGCAGGACATGGTGCGTGGCGACCCTGAGCCGTCCGATCCCGCTGAGCCGCGCGGCCTCGACATGCGGCCGCGAACGGATGGCGCGCACCTCGCCGCGGACGATCCTCGCGTAGTAGGGCCACCACACGACGCTGACGCCGATGAGCGTGTGTTCCAGCGACGGCCCGATCGCGGCGACCACGGCGATAGCGACGAGGGCGCCGGGCATCGCCAGGAACCCGTCGGTGATCCGCATCAGCAGTTCGTCGAGCCAGCGCGGCCCGAGGCCCGCGAGCACGCCGGCGACCAGGCCGATCAGCATGCCGACGCCGACCACGGCGAGAGCCGACAGCCAGCTCAGGCGCAAGCCGTACAGCACGCGGGAGAAGACGTCGTGGCCCACGTCGTCGGTGCCGAACAGCGCCGAAGCGCCCGGCGGGGTGAACGGGACCCCCGCCGCCTCGGTCGCGGTGTGCGGCGCGACTAGGGGACCGAGCACGGCCAGGAGCGTGATGACCGCCACGGCGACGAGCCCGCCGTTCAGCCTGGACAGGCCGCCCGCGAGCCGGCCGGATGCGCGCGTGGAGGTGAGGATGGCGGTCATGACGCGGCCGACCCGGCGGTGGTGCGCTCCTCGTACAGGAGGCAGTCGACCAGGTGGCCCGCGTCGAGCCGGACCGGCGCGGGCGCGCGCGACGCGCACTCGGCGCGGGCGGCCGGGCAGCGGGTGCGGAAGCGGCAGCCGCTGGGAGGCCGCAGCGGGTCCGGCGCCTCCCCCGCCGGCGCCGCGATGGCCCGCCCCGGTTCGGGAATCGCCGAGACCAGGGCCTGGGTGTAGGGGTGCGCGGGTGATCCCACGACGGCATCCGCAGGTCCGATCTCGACGACGCGACCGAGGTACATGACCGCGATCCGGTCGGCGACGACACGGGCCGCGCCCAGGTCGTGGGTGACGAAGAGGACGGTCATGCCCAGCTCGCGGCGCAGCTCACCGATCTGGTTGAGCACCCCGGCCGCGCGGGACGCGTCCAGCGCGCTGGTCGGCTCGTCGCACAGCAGGAGCTCCGGGGGATCGATGATGGCCCGCGCCATCGCCACCCGCTGCCGTTGGCCGCCGGACAGAGCGCCCGGCTTGGCGTGCAGCACGTCGTCACCCAGCCCGACCAGCGTCAATGTCCGAGCGATGTGCCGTCGTGTCTCCGCCTTCGAGAGGCGCAGCCGGGAGAGCCGCTCGCCGAGCAGCGTCGCGACGGACAGCCACGGGGTCAGTGACGCGCCCGCGTCCTGGAACACGATCTGCGGTCGCGCGTCACCGCCGAGTTCGATCGCTCCGGAGCTGACCGGGGTGAGCCCGGCGACCGCGCGAAGTAGTGTCGACTTGCCGGAGCCGCTCTCCCCGACGATGGCGACGCTCTCTCCCGCCTCCACCGTGAGATCCACTCCGCTGAGGGCCGAGAGGCGCACGTGACGGCCCTGCCCGCGGACCCGGAAACGCTGGTGGACGTTTCTGAGAGTCAGCAGCGGACCTCGTCCCGACACCGCGTTGGGCGGCCACGACGCCGAGCCGGGCTCGGCGGGGCGCTCGGCCAGCTCGTCGAGACGCAGGCACGCGCTGAGGCGGCCGGGCTCGCCGGGAACCGGCCGCGGCTCGGGCGGCGCCTTCTCACAGTCGTCCGTCCGCAGATCGCAGCGGGGAGCGAATGCGCACCCGGGCAGCGGGCGGGTCGGCCGGGGCGGCTCTCCCGGCATGGTCGGCAGCGGCCGTGCCACGTCGGAGGTGAGGCTGATCCGGCTTCTGAGCAGGCTGGCGGTGTAGGGGTGGCGCGGCTCGGACAGCATCGGCGTGGTCGGGCCGGTCTCCGCGAGCCGGCCTCCGTACAGGACGACCAGGCGGTCGCACACCTGCGACGCGACGCCGAGGTCATGGGTGATCAGCAGGACGGAGCAGCCGAAGTCGTCGCGGAGCCGCCGCAGGAGCCGCAGGATCTGGGCCTGCACGGTCACGTCGAGCGCCGTGGTGGGCTCGTCGGCGACGATCAGCGCTGGATTGCCGGCCACCGCCATCGCGATCATGACGCGCTGCCTGAGCCCCCCGGACAGCTCGTGCGGGTATACGCGCATCCGGCTTTCCGCGTCCGGGATGCCGGCCGCGGTGAGCAGCCGCACCGCTTCCTCGGCCGACCCGGCGGCCTCGACGACCTGCCTGCCGACGCGCATGGTCGGATCGAGCGAGCTCATCGGGTCCTGGAAGACAGATCCGAGATCCAGCCTGCGCACGGCCCGGCGGCGCGTCTCGGGGCTGGTGAGCATGTCGACGCCCTTGACGAGAACCCGGCCGGTGACGACCGGCGCCGGATGCTCGGGCAGCAGGCCGAGCACGCAGGAGGCGAGCACGCTCTTGCCGGATCCCGACTCGCCGACGAGCCCGGCGATCTCGCCGCGACCGATCGTGAGGTCGACCCCTCGCAGCGCGTACGCGTCGGGCCGTCTCGGACGGCGGAAGGTCACGTGGAGGTCCTGGACCGACAGGATCGGGGAGTCGGGGCCGGACAGGATCGCGGAACCGGGGCCGGACAGGATCGCGGAATCGGGGCCAGTCGACGGCGACCGTGCGGGGTCACGGCGGTCCTCTGGGGGCAATGCGGACGCCTCCTAGGTGCAACTCCAGCGTATTAGGTCGAACGTTCAACTCTTCGGATGCGTCCGAATGAGGTGCGAGGCAATGACGGTGACATATCTCTAGGTCAGACCGCAAGAGGTTGACAGGAGTGCCCTAGAGGACGGTATAGATGAGCCCCGAGTGGGACGAACGTTCAACTTGTCTGGAGCGCGATTGATGACCGAACGGAAACAATCCGGCAATCCGGGGGGGCTACCCTCCGGTCTCCTGGCACAGCTGGAGGCGGAGTCCTACATGGGGCCGGCGACCTTCGGCAAGCAGTTGTTCCTGACCGAGCCCGAGCAGTTGGACGAGTGGTCGCCGGACGTCGCGGTCGTCGGGGCTCCGTGGGACGCGAGCACGACCTACCGGCCGGGTGCCCGCTTCGGGCCTCGTGCGCTCCGCGCGCTGACCCACGTCAACGGGAGCTACCACCTGGACCTGGGCATCGAGATCTTCGACTACCTGCGGGTCGTCGACTACGGCGACGCCCTGATCAGGCACGGGCTCTGGGAGCCGTCCGCCGCGGCCATTAGGGAGCGGGTGGGGGAGATCGCCTCCCGGGGCATCATGCCGGTCGTGCTCGGTGGTGATCACTCGATCACATGGCCCTCCGCCACGGCGGTCGCGGACGCCCGCGGGCACGGCTCGTTCGGCGTCATCCACTTCGACGCGCACGCCGACACCGCCGACGAGATCGACGGCAACCTGGCGAGCCACGGCACACCCATGCGACGGCTGATCGAGTCAGGCGCCGTGCGAGGGTCGAACTTCGTCCAGGTCGGCCTGCGCGGATACTGGCCCCCCGCGGAGACGGTCCAGTGGATGCGCGAGCAGGGAATGCGCACCCACTTCATGCACGAGATCTGGGAGCGTGGCGCGAACGCCGTGCTCGACGACGTCATCGCCGAGGCGCTCGACGGGCCGGCCGCTGTCTACCTCTCGGTGGACATCGACGTGCTCGACCCCGGATTCGCGCCGGGCACGGGAACCCCTGAACCCGGCGGCCTGGCTCCCGTGGACCTGCTGCGGATGGTCAGGCGCATCGCGATGGAGACCAACGTGATTGCGATGGACGTCGTCGAGGTGAGCCCGCCGTACGACGTCTCGGATCTGACCGTCAACAACGCCCACCGCCTGGTCTGGGAAGTCCTCGCCGGCCTCGCCCACAAACGGCGTGCCACTGGCGAGAGACCCGAAGGAGAGACAACGACATGATCGACCGCAGCCGTCTCAGGGCACTCATGGAGCGCGAGCAGGCGGAGTTCACCGCGCGGAACCCGGCGTCGCGGCGGGCCTTCGAGCAAGCCGAGCACCTGTTCGGCCGGGTGCCGATGACCTGGATGAACAAACGGGCCGGCGACTTCCCCCTATATCTCGCGACCGCGCACGGCGCGCGGGTCACCGACATCGACGGGCACGACTACGTCGATCTCGCGCTCGGCGACACCGCGGCCATGGCGGGGCACTCGCCCCGGGCGACCGTCGACGCGGTGTCGCGCCGGTTCCGCGATCTGGGCGGCGCGAGCGCGATGATGCCGACCGAGGACGCCGAATGGGTCGGGGCCGAGCTGAGCAGGCGGTTCGGCCTGACCAAGTGGAGTTACTCGCTGACCGCCACCGACGCCAACCGGTGGGCCATCAGGATCGTCCGCGCGATCACCGGACGGCCGAAGATCCTTTTCAACAGCTACTGCTACCACGGCAGCGTGGACGAGGCGCTCATCGTGACCGGACCCGACGGGGAAGGTGTCAGCCGCGAGGGCAACGTCGGCGCGCCCGTCGACGTCACGATGACCAGCCGGGTCGCGGAGTACAACGACCTGGAGGGGCTGGAGCGTCAGCTCGCCCATGGCGACGTCGCCGCTGTGCTCATGGAACCGGCGCTGACGAACATCGGCATCGTCCTGCCCCAGCCGGGATATCTGGAGCAGGTGCGCGAGCTGACCCGGGCGTACGGAACTCTGCTGATCAATGACGAGACCCACACCTTCTCCGCCGGGCCCGGTGGCTGCACCGCCCTGTGGGGCCTCGAACCGGACATGCTGACCATCGGGAAGGCGATCGGCGGCGGCGTCCCCGCGGGCGCCTACGGCATGTCGGCCGACTTCGCCGAACGGGTGCTCGCCCGCACCGATCTGGACCTGGTCGACATGGGCGGCGTCGGCGGCACGCTCGCGGGCAACGCCCTGTCGGTCGCGGCGATGCGCGCCACCCTGGAGCACGTGCTCACCGACACCGCGTTCGCCGGTATGACCGCGCTTTCCGAACGGTTCACCGCCGACGTGAACGCGGTCATCTCCGAGTTCGGCCTGCCCTGGAGCATCCAGCAGTTCGGGGCGCGGGCCGAGTACCGGTTCGCCTCCCCCGCTCCGGTGAACGGAACGGAGTCGCGGGCGGCGCTCGACCTGGAGCTCGACGACTACCTGCACCTCTACCTGGCCAACCGGGGCATCCTGCTCACGCCGTTCCACAACATGGCGCTCATGTGCCCGGAGACGACGATCGACGACGTGGCGCTGCACGGCAGGCTGTTCCGCGACGCGGTCAAGGAGCTGGTGGGCCGATGACGAACTCTCGCAGGGCCGCCATCGTGACCGGCGCCGGCAGCGCCGACGGCATCGGATTCGCGTGCGCGCGGCGGCTCGCCTCCGATGGGATGCGGGTGGTGATCTCCTCCACGACCGACCGCATCCAGGAGCGCGCGGCGCGGCTGCGGGAGGAGGGCGCCGACGCGGTGGGCGTCGCGGCGGACCTCACCGAGCCGGCCGCGGCGGAGGAACTCGTCCGCGTCGCCATGGAGCGGTTCGGCCGCTTGGACGTGCTGGTCAACAACGCCGGCATGACCTCCGTCAGCGACCCCGACGACCCCGCCGACATCGGCCGGCTCTCCGACGACCAGTGGAGACGGTCGATCGCCCGCAATCTGGACACCGTGTTCTTCATGACCCGGGCGGCTCTGGACCCCATGCTCGCCGCCGGCTACGGCCGCATCGTCAACATGGCGTCGGTGTCCGGCGCGGTCCTCGCCTACCGGGGCGACAGCGCCTACCACGCCGCCAAGGCCGGGATCGTAGGCCTCACCCGGGCCGTGGCGATCGAGGTGGCGCACCGGGGGGTGACCGTCAACTCGGTGGCTCCCGGCTGGATCGCGACCGGCTCCTCCACGGAACGAGAGCGGGCGATGGGGGCCGCCACACCAGTGGGCCGGCCGGGGACCGCCGACGAGGTCGCCGGCCTCGTCGCCTTCCTCGCGTCGCCGAGTTCGAGCTACGTGACCGGCCAGGTCCTCGTGGTCGACGGCGGGAACTCCATCCAGGAGGAGGGGGGCGTCCTGCTTCCCAACCCAGCCCAGCAGTAGGGACGCGTGATCATGCACAAGTTCCCGCACACACCGCCCTACCTGGCGTTTCCTGAAGCGTGATCATGCACATGTTCCGGCACACACCTCCCTACCCGGTGTTTCGCGCAGCGTGATCATGCATCACGCGGGTGCGCCCGAGGGGGCGGACACTGCATGATCACAAATGACGCCGGTCCTGATCAGGCCGTGCGCGGCGGAATCGGTGCATGATCCCGATCCGGGGAGCCCCACGTCCCCGTGCTGCCGGGGAAACCCTGCATGATCACGCGGGCAGGGGGGAGTGCCGGCCGCGCTGCCAGACCCTGGCGACCAGGGGGACGCCGGGGCGGTAGGCGAGATGGACGTGCGAGGGCGCGTCCAGCAGGACCAGGTCGGCCCGCGCCCCCTCGGAGATCCGGCCCACGTCGGTCCGGCGCAGCGCCCGCGCGCCGCCGAGCGTCGCCGACCAGACCGCCTCGTCGGGGGTCATCCCCATCTCCCGCACCGCCACGGCGACGCAGAACGGCATGCTGGTGGTGAAGCTCGACCCCGGGTTGCAGTCGGTGGACAGCGCCACCGTGACCCCCGCGTCCAGCAGGCGGCGGGCGTCCGGGTAGGGCGCCCTGGTGGAGAACTCGGCCCCCGGCAGCAACGTGGCGACGGTGGTCCCGGAGGCCAGCGCGTCCACGTCGGCGTCCGTGAGATGCGTGCAGTGGTCGGCGGAGGCGGCGCCCAACTCGACGGCGAGCTGTACGCCCGGCCCGTGGCCGAGCTGGTTGGCGTGGATCCGCGGAGCCAGGCCGCGTTCGATGCCGCTCTCCAGTACGGCCCGCGCCTGGTCGCCGTCGAACGCTCCCCGCTCGCAGAAGACGTCCACCCAGCGGGCGTACGGCGCGCAGGCGTCGAGCATCGCCCCGGTCACCAGCTCCACGTACGCCTCGGGGGTGTGCTCGTCCGGGACGACGTGCGCGCCGAGGTAGGTCACCTCGTCGGTGTGCTCGGCGGCGATGCGGAGCGCGCGGGCCTCGTCCTCGACCGTGAGCCCGTAACCGGACTTGCACTCGATGACCGTGGTGCCCTGCCGCAGCGCCTCGCCCACCAGGCGGGCCACGCCCGCCGACAGCTCCTCGTCGCTCGCCGCCCGGGTGGCCGCCACCGTCGTGCGGATCCCACCCGCCGTGTACGGCAGGCCGGACATGCGCGCGTTGAACTCGGCCGTCCGGTCACCCGCGAAGACGAGATGGGCGTGGGAGTCGACGAAGCCGGGGATCACGGCCCGGCCACCGGCGTCGTACGCGTCGTCGGTGGCCGGGGCGCGCGACGCCGGTCCGGCCCAGGCGACATTCTCGCCCGAGACGACGACGGCGGCGTCCCTCACGATGCCGAGCGGGCCGTCTCCGAGCGACGGGTCGTTGGTGACCAGGCTCCCGATGCCGGTGATCAACAGCGAGCCCATCATGCCCTCAGGCCCGCGATGGCCTCCCGGAGCGCGCGGGGCACGTCCGGAACGAGCTGGTGGACGCCGTGCCGTACGATCACGCGACCTCCGGCGACGACGTCGGTGACGTCGGCGGCGGTGGCGGCGAAGACCGCGGTCTCCAGGCCGTTCGCCAGGCCGTGCGCCAGGCCCTGCGACGGACCGGCGGTGCGGACCGAGTCGAGCGACACGGTGACGAGGTCAGCGAGCGCGCCGACCTCCAGCCTGCCCGCCTCCGGCCAGCCGAGCGACGCGTGACCGTCGGCGGTGGCCGCCCGCAGGAGGTCGGCGGCGGTCCAGTGGCCGCGGCGGCGGGTGCGCAGCCGCTCGTCCAGCTCCATCGCGCGGGCCTCCTCGAAGAGGTCGATGACGGCCTGGCTGTCGCTGCCGAGCGACAGCGGCGACCCGGCCTCCTGGACCTCGCGAGCGGGCCCGATCCCGTCGGCGAGGTCCCGCTCGGTGGTGGGGCACATGCACACGGTCGTGGCGGAGCCTCCGAGCAGCGCGATGTCCTCGGTGGTGAGGTGGGTCGCGTGCACGGCGGTGGCGCGCGGGCCCAGCACCCCGTGGTCGGCCAGGAGCCGGGTGGGCGTCACGCCGTACGCCGCGAGGCAGCCCTCGTTCTCGGCGGGCTGCTCGGAGACGTGCGCGTGGATGGGAGCGCGCCGCTCCTCGGCCCACCGGGCGACGACACCGAGGTCGGCGGCGGGCACGGCGCGGACCGAGTGCACCGCCGCGCCGGCGCGGACGTGGTCCCGGTCCTTCAGCGCGGAGACCCGCTCCGCCCACGCGTCCGCGGAGCCGTCGCTGAACCTGAGCTGGGTCTCGTCGGGCGGGAGGCCGAACCCCGACGACAGATAGCACGCGTCGAGGAGGGTGATCCTGATCCCGGCCTGGGCGGCCGCCTCGATCAGCGCCTCGCCCATCGCGTTGGGGTCGTCGTAGGCGGTGCCGCCCGGAGCGTGGTGAAGGTAGTGGAACTCGCCGACGCAGGTGATCCCCGCCAGGGCCATCTCGGCGTAGACGGCCCGCGCGAGCTCGAGGTAGCTGTCCGGCGTGAGGGCGGCCGCCACGCGGTACATGATGTCGCGCCAGGTCCAAAACGTGCCGCCGCCGGACTGGGTGGCCCCGCGCAGCGCCCGGTGGAAGGCGTGGGAGTGGGCGTTGGCGAGCCCGGGGAGGACCAGGCCGTCCAGGACGACGGCGTCGCCGGGGGTGGCCGACGGCCGGATCTCACGGATTCTCCCGTCGGAGACCTCGATGAGGACATCGTTGAGGACATCGTTGAGGACATCGTTGAGGACGTCGTGCTCCAGCGTCCCCGTCCAGGCGTGCCTGGCCCAGAAACGGCCGTTCACGCCGCCTCCCAAACTGACGCCGCCTCCCGACTTCACGCGGCCTCCCGCAGCAGGTCTTCGAGGACGTGGGCCAGCGCGGCGACCCCGGCGAGGCAGTCGGCCTCCTCGGCGTGCTCACCGGGGCAGTGGGACGCGCCGGTCGGGTTGCGCACGAACAGCATGGCGGTCGGGACGGCCGAGGCGAGGATGCCGGCGTCGTGCCCCGCGCCGGTCGGCAGCACGGGAACCTGACCCGATGGCCCGCCCAGCAGGCGGGCGAGGCGGTCTCTCAGCGGCCCGTCGAACTCGACGAGCGGCGTGTAGGACTCGCAGGTCACCGTCGCCCCGGCCTCGTGGGTGAGCTCCTTCACGAGCATGTCGAGCGTGACGGAGTCGGGGGCGCGGGAGTCGAGCCACGCGGTGACCCTGGAGGGTATGGCGTTCGTGCCGTTGGGCTCGACGGAGACCTTGCCGAACGTGGCGAGGGCCCCGGCGCGCTCCGCCCGCGCACGGGCGTGGAGAACGGCGGCGGCGAAGGCCGGCATCGGGTCGCGGCGGTCCTCCAGGCGGGTGGTCCCCGCGTGGTTGGCCTCGCCCCGGAAGTCAAACCGCCACCGGCCGTGTGGCCAGATCGCCGACGCCACCCCCACCGGGGCGTCGCCCAGGTTCCTGCCCTGCTCGACGTGGAGCTCGACGAACGCGGCGACCCTGGCGAGCCGCTCGTCGTCGCGGCCGATCGCGCCGGGGTCGTAACCGGCGTGTTCCATGGCGGCGCCGAGCGTCACGCCGTCGTCGTCCCGGAGGTCCCGCGCGTGGGCGGGGTCGAGGACACCGGTCATGAGCCGCGACCCGACGCAGGCCACGCCGAACCTCGCGCCCTCCTCGTCGCCGAAGTTGACGATCGCGAGCGGGCGGCCGCCCCTCACGCCGCGCTCCCTCAGCGCGTCCCGTTCCCTCAGCGCGTCCCGTTCCCTCAGCGCGTCGAGGGCGGCGAAGGCGGAGATGACGCCGAGCGGCCCGTCGTACGCCCCGCCGTCGGGCACGGAGTCGAGGTGGGAGCCGGTGACGACTGCATCTCCCGCCGCCGGGTCTCCCCACCAGGCCCACTGGTTGCCGTTCCGGTCGAGCTCATAAGTCAGGCCACGCCGCAGCGCCTGCTCCTCGAACCACGCGCGGCACTCGGCGTCGGCGGACGTCCACGCGTGCCGGCGGTAGCCGCCCGTCGAGCCGTGCCGGCCCACCGGCAGAAGCTCGCGCCACATCACGCGGAAGCCGTCCTCCACCTGCCCCGCCTCCACCTGCCCGGGGTCGGTCACGCCTCCTCGCCCTCGCGCATCGGGATCCGCACGCCGCGCTCCTGGGCGACCTCGACGGCGTGGTCGTAGCCCGCGTCGACGTGCCGGATGACGCCCATGCCCGGATCGTTGGTCAGCACGCGGCGGATCTTCTCGCCCGCGAGAGCCGTGCCGTCCGCGACGGTGACCTGGCCCGCGTGGATGGAGCGCCCGATGCCGACGCCACCGCCGTGGTGGATCGAGACCCACGACGCGCCGGAGGCGACGTTCACCATCGCGTTGAGCAGCGGCCAGTCGGCGATGGCGTCGGAGCCGTCGAGCATCGCCTCGGTCTCCCGGTACGGCGAGGCCACGGACCCGGCGTCGAGGTGGTCGCGGCCGATGACGATGGGAGCCTGGAGCTCACCCGACGCCACCATGTCGTTGAACCGCTCGCCCGCCTTGTCGCGCTCGCCGTACCCGAGCCAGCAGATCCGCGCGGGCAGGCCCTGGAAGTGGACGCGCTCCCCGGCCATCCGGATCCAGCGGGCCAGTGACTCGTTCTCCGGGAACAGCTCCAGGATGGCCCGGTCGGTGGCGGCGATGTCCTTCGGGTCGCCCGACAGCGCGGCCCAGCGGAACGGGCCCTTGCCCTCGCAGAACAGCGGCCGGATGTAGGCGGGGACGAAGCCGGGGAAGTCGAACGCCCTGCCGTACCCCGCGAGCTGGGCCTCGCCGCGGATCGAGTTGCCGTAGTCGAAGACCTCGGCCCCGGCGTCTTGGAAGCCCACCATGGCCTCGACGTGCCTGGCCATCGACTCGCGCGCCCTGGTCGTGAAGCCCTCGGGATCCTTGGCCGCCTCGGCGGCCATGTCCTCGAACGCCACCCCGATCGGCAGGTAGGCCAGCGGGTCGTGCGCCGATGTCTGGTCGGTGACGATGTCGATCTCCGCACCCCGCGCGAGCAGGTCGGGTACGGCTTCCGCCGCGTTGGCCTCGACGCCGATCGAGAGCGGCCTGCGCTGGTCGCGGGCCTCGTAGGCGAGGCGGAGGGCCTCGTCGAGGTCGGCGGCCCTGACGTCGAGGTAGCGGTGCTCGATGCGCCGGTCGATCGACCGGGGGTCGCAGTCGATGCAGATCGCCACGCCGTCGTTCATGGTGACGGCGAGCGGCTGGGCGCCGCCCATGCCGCCCAGGCCGGCCGTGAGGGTGATCGTCCCGGCCAGCGACCCGCCGAACTTCTTGGCCGCCACGGCGGCGAAGGTCTCGTAGGTGCCCTGCAGGATGCCCTGGGTGCCGATGTAGATCCACGATCCGGCGGTCATCTGGCCGTACATCGTGAGCCCGAGCTGCTCCAGCCGGCGGAACTCCGGCCAGGTGGCCCAGTCGCCCACGAGGTTGGAATTGGCCAGAAGCACGCGGGGCGCCCACTCGTGCGTCGTCATCACGCCCACCGGGCGGCCGGACTGCACGAGCAGCGTCTCGTCGGCCTTCAGCGTGGCCAGCGTGCGGGTGATCGCGTCGAAGGAGCGCCAGTCGCGCGCGGCCTTGCCGGTGCCTCCGTAGACGACCAGCTTGTCCGGATGCTCGGCCACCTCGGGGTCGAGGTTGTTCATCAGCATGCGGAGGGCGCCCTCCTGCTGCCAGCCCCGCGTGTTCAGCGTCGTGCCGCGCGGCGCCCGGACTGGACGCGGACCGCTGCTCTGCATGTTGGACCTCCCCGCCGGCCACCGCCGGACCAGTCTAAGACATTCATTCACATCTAAGGAGAATGAATAGATTCAGTCAATACCTCTGGGGCATCTTCGCCCGTGATCATGCGTCTTACCCTCACTGCATGATCACGTACGGCAACATCGCACGTCAGCTGGGATGCCGAGGAATGGGTGCATGATCACGCAATGAGGGGGGTGCCGGCTAATCGGTGAATAGACCTCGGGCCGCCGCCGAGTGCTCGAACGCCTCCAGCCGGGCCTCGGCCCCCGGGATCTCGTCGACCATCGACTCCAGCAGCACCCGGCCGAGCATCATGGGCGCGCAGGCCGTGTCGAAGACGAGCTGGGTGCCCACCGCCGCCGGCAGCAGGACGTCCGACAGGGCCGCGGCCGGCGCGAAGGCGCTGTCGGCGATGGTCACCACGCTCAGCCCGGCCTTGCTTGCGATGGACAGGGCGTCCGTCAGCTCGGCGGGGTAGCGCGGCAGCGCGAAGCAGAGCAGGGCGCTCGCTCCGGCTCCCGCCGCCTGCTCGATCCGGTCGGCGAGCATGGAGCCCCCCTCGTCGATCAGCCGGACGTCGGGGTGGACCTTGGCCGCGAAGTAGGCGAACCCGGCCGCCTGGGCGGCGGCCGCGCGCAGGCCGAGCACGAGCAGCGGCCGCGAGGGCGCCAGCAGGCGGGCCGCCCGCACGACCGGCCCCTTGTCTGCCAGCAGCCCCGCGAGGTGCTGCAGGTTGGCGATCTCCGCCAGCACCGCCCGCTGCGGCTCGCTCAGCGACGTGTCCTCGCCCTTCTCACTGGCGGCCGGGAAGTCGGACACGCCGAGCCCGCGGATCTCCTTGCGCAGCGCCGGGTAGCCGTCGAACCCGAGTGTCATCGCGAACCGGGTCACGGACGGCTGGCTGACCCCCGCCAGCTCGGCGATCTCGACGCTGGACAGGAAGGCCGCCTGCGCGGCGTGCTGCACCAGGCAGTGCGCGATGCGCCGCTGGGCGGGGGTCAGCCGGTGCCCTTCGAACAGGCGCAGCAGGCGCGCCTCCGGCGCGGCGTCGTCCGGGTTCATGGCTCTCCAAGGGGGGTGCGTCCATTACAGCTCGGCCAGTGCGCCGAGGAGGCCCGCCGCCGCCGCCACGTCCGCCGTGAGGGGGCGGTCCTCCATCGACGGATCAAGTGTGGCGTCCGCCAGCGCGTACGCCCGCCCCGCCGGGAGAGAAAGGTCGCTCCACTCCGCCTTCTTCACGTCGTCGCGCTGGCGCAGCGCCCGCACGGCGGCGACCAGCTCACAGCCGAGGACCAGCCGGTACGCCTCGACCATGCGCAGCGCCTGGCGGGACGCCTGCGAGGCGAAGCTCGCCGCCTCCTCCACGCTCCGGGACAGTACGGCATGGCCGAGCGAGGCGGGGGCGGCCGCGTTGCGCATCTCGGCGATGGCGGCGTTCGCGCTGTATTCGAGGATGAGCATCCCAGAGCCCGCCGACACCTCGTCGGCCAGGAACGGCCGGAGGCCGGTGATGGCCGGTTCGGCGAGGGCCGACAGCCGCGCGGCCGACAGCCGGGCGGTCGGCAGCGTGGCGAGGGAGAGCTGATCGAGGGCCAGCGCCAGGTGCGCCGAGTAGAACCCGCCGTGGTGGTAGGCGGCGGGCCCGTCGGGGCCGTCCGCGCTGATCAGCGGATTCTCCGCGCCGGCGTTCAGCTCGATCGCGAGCACGCGCTCCAGCGCCTCGGACGCCTCCAGCGCCGGCCCGTGGATCTGCGGGAAGCAGCGGAAGGCGTACGGGTCCTGGATCCGGCCGGTCGGCGGGCCCGGCCGGTCGGGCGCGCCCACCACCCGCCGGACCTCCGCCGCGGCGCGGACGTTGCCCGGATGGGGACGGGCGGCGTGCACCGGCTCGGCGTACGCCTCCAGCGAGCCGCCGACGGCGAGCAGCGAAAGCCCGGCCACGACGTGCGAGGCCCGGAGCAGCCCGTCCACGGCGCTGCGCGCCAGCGCCGCCTGCCCGAGGGTGAGCGCGTTGCTGCTGATCAGGGCGAGCGCGTCGCTCGTTTCGAGGCTGATCGGGGACGGCGGCGCGGAGCGTGGGCCCTCGCCACTGTCGGCGGCCATGAGCCAGGGGTGCTCTCCGGCGAGGGCGAGCCCGAGCTGGGAGAGCGCGGACAGGTCGCCGGTGCCCACCGCGCCGTACTCGTTGACGAGCGGGTGCACCCCCGCCTCCACCGCCGCGGCGAGCGCCTCGACCACCTCGACCCGAAGCCCGGCGCCGCCCGCGAGGAGCTGGTTGAGCCGTACGGCCAGCATCGCGCGGACCTGCCTGCCCGGCAGCGGGTCGCCGATCCCGCCCGCGTGGCTGCGGAGCAGCCGCAGGCCGTGCAGCCCGAGATCGCCGGGCGCGACGTCGAGGGTGCGGTTGGCGCCGACGCCGGTGCTGCGCCCGTAGACGCGCCTGGTGGCCACCAGCTCGTCCGCCATGCGCCAGGAGCTCGCGACGACGTCGAGCGCCCCGGGCGCCGGCTTCACCCGCGCCGCGCCGTCGGCGATGAGCGCCACCGTGTCGCTATCCAAGCCGCGTCCGTCCAGCTCGATCAGCGGGATGTTCATGTCTGCATTACGAGACGGCATTACCCCCGTCCCCCCTTTGATCTGCGCAAACGCGAGTAATCAAGACTTAACATTCAGCTATTGACATATCTTCATTCATCCAAGAGTCTGCATGACTACATGCAGAACGGCAAGGTGGTGTCAATGATCCGATTCGACTCCGTGTCCAAGCGGTTCCCCAACGGCACGACGGCGGTTGACGACCTCTCGGTGGAGTTCTCCGAGGGCGGCATCACCGTGCTCGTGGGGTCCTCCGGCTGCGGCAAGACCACCACGCTCCGGATGATCAACCGGCTGGTCGACCCCACGGCGGGGACGATCACGCTAGGCGGGCGCGACGTCCGCGACCTGCCCGCCGCCCGGCTGCGGAGGGGCATCGGATACGTCATCCAGCAGGCGGGTCTGTTCCCGCACCGCACGGTGCTGGACAACATCGCCACCGTGCCGACGCTGCTCGGCTGGGGGCGGCGCAAGGCCAGGGCCCGCGCCGCCGAGCTGCTGGAGGTCGTCGGCCTGCCCGCCGACGCCGGCAAGCGCTACCCGAACCAGCTCTCCGGAGGGCAGCAGCAGCGCGTCGGCGTCGCCCGGGCGCTCGCCGCCGACCCGCCCGTCCTCCTCATGGACGAGCCCTTCGGCGCCGTGGACCCCGTCGTCCGGGCTCTCCTCCAGGACGAGCTCATCCGGCTCCAGGCCGAGCTGCGCAAGACCATCGTCTTCGTCACCCACGACATCGACGAGGCCGTACGGCTCGGCGACCAGATCGCGATCTTCCGTACCGGCGGCCACATGGTGCAGTGCGCCCCGCCCGCCGAGCTCCTCGCCCGGCCGGCCGACGACTTCGTGGCCGGGTTCCTCGGATCCGAGCGCGGGCTCAAGCTGCTCTCCCTCGTCACGCTGGCCGGCGTGCCGTACGAGCCGGTCGGGTCCGTACGGAGCACCGCCACCGTGAAGGAGGCGCGCGACGCGGCGGCGGGGCGGTGGCTGCTGGTGGTCTCTCCCGACGGCGGACCGGCGGGCTGGCTCGACACCGGCGCGCTCGAAGGGCTGCCGGGCACCTCCGCCGTCGCGGGCCTGGCGCTGGCGCCCGCACGCGGGCTCCGCGACTCCGACTCGCTGCTGTCGGCGCTCAACGAGACGGTCTCCTCCCCCGCCGGAGTGGCGGTGCGGGTGGACGCCGCGGGCGTGGTCACCGGCGTCACCGGGCAGGACGTGCTGCACGCCCGCCAGCGGAGCCTGACGTGACCATCGAATGGCAGTGGCTGTCCACGCACACCGATGACCTGTGGGCGCTGTCGCTCGACCATCTGTCGACCGCGATTCCGGCCGTGCTGCTCGGCCTGCTGATCGCGCTGCCGCTCGCCGTGGTCGCGCATCGCATCCGGCCGCTCCGCGGAGTCCTGCTGGGGCTCTCCAACATCATGTTCACCGTGCCGTCGCTGGCGCTCTTCGTCATCCTGCTGCCGATCACCGGGCTGACCAGGACGACCGCGATCACGGGTCTCACCATCTACACGCTGGTGGTCCTGCTGCGGAACACCGTCGAGGGGCTCGACAGCGTGCCCGCCAAGGTGCGGGAGGCCTCGCTGGCGATGGGCAGAGGACGCGTCGGCACCCTTCTTAAGGTCGAGCTGCCGCTGGCCCTGCCCGTGATCATGGCGGGGGTCCGGGTGGCCAGCGTCATGACGATCTCCCTCGTGAGCGTGGCCAGCTACATCGGGTACGGCGGGATCGGCCAGCTCTTCACCGACGGCTTCCAGCGGAACTTCCCGACGCCCGTCATCGCCGGAGTCGTCCTCACGCTGCTGCTCGCGCTGGCCGCCGACGCGCTGCTCGTCCTCGTGCAGTGGCTCTGCACCCCGTGGATCCGGAAGGGAGCACGCGCGTGATCGACCTGTTGTCGCAGCTGGCGGCCTGGCTGACCTCCTCCGGCCAGTGGGCCGGCCCGGAGGGCATCGCCCAGCGCCTCCTGGAGCACGTCCAGTACTCCTTCCTGTCCACCATCGTGGCCGCGCTCATCGCCCTGCCCATCGGACTGTTCATCGGGCACACCGGCCGGGGCGCGTTCTTCGCCATCAACATCTCCGGGTTCGGGCGGGCCCTTCCGACCGTCGGGGTCGTCACGCTGGTCTTCCTGGCCAGCGGGCTCAGCATGACCCCGGTGTACGTCTCCCTCATCGCCCTCGCCATCCCGGTGATCGTGACGAACACCTACGCGGGCATGATCGCGATCGAGGCCGACACCAAGGACGCCGCCCGCGGCATGGGGATGACCGGCCTGCAGTCCCTGTGGCGGGTGGAGATCCCGCTGGCCGCCCCTCTGATCATGACGGGGCTGCGGCTGGCAGCCGTACAGGTCATCTCGACCGCCACGATCGCCGCGTACGTCAGCTTCGGCGGCCTCGGCCGCTACATCTTCGACGGGCTCGCCCAGCGCGACCTCACCCAAGTCCTGGGCGGGGCAGTGCTCGTCGCCGGCCTCGCCGTGACCGTCGACCTCATCCTCGCCGGGGTCAACCGCGTCCTGTTCCGCCACCGCCTCACCTAGTCGCAGTGTCACCCCTCAGTTTGGAGCCCCCATGAACCGTAGGAACTTCGCGGCCGGCGCGCTCGCGCTCGCCGTACTGCCCATGCTCGCCGCCTGTTCGGGGGGCGCCACCACCCTCGACACGCCGGCGTCCGCGCCGGGCTCCGCCGCCGCCGGCGACTCGGCGATCGTGATCGGCACGGCCAACTTCTCCGAGAACCAGATCCTCGGCTACCTCTACGCCGACGTCCTCAAGGGCGCCGGGCTCACGGTGACCGTCAAGCCCAACCTCGGCTCGCGGGAGATCGTGGTGCCCGCCCTGCAGAACGGCGACATCGACCTCCTGCCGGAATATCAGGGCAGCCTCCTGCTCTACCTGGACCCCAAGGCGACCGAGAGCGACTCCGACGCCCTGCAGAAGGCGCTCACCGCCAAGCTCCCTCAAGGCCTGGCCGTCCTGCCGCCGTCGGCGGCCGAGGACGCGGACGTCTTCACCGTCACCAAGGAGAGCGCCGCGAAGTACGGCCTGAGCACGCTCGCCGACCTCGCCAAGCACAACGGCAAGCTCGTCTTCGGCGGACCGGCCGAGGACAAGACCCGCCAGATCGGGCTGGTCGGCCTCAAGGAGGTCTACGGCGCCGAGTTCAAGGCGTTCAAGTCGCTCGACGCCAGCGGGCCGCTGGTCAAGGGGGCCCTCAAGAGCGGCGACGTGGACGTGGCCAACCTCTTCAGCACCGACGCCGACATCGTCAAGAACGGCTGGGTCATGCTGACCGACCCCAAGCACCTCATCCCGGCCCAGCGGATCGTGCCGCTGATCCGCACCGGCAAGGCCACCGAGACGGTCAAGACGGCCCTCGCCAAGCTCAACACCGCGCTGACCACCGAGGAGCTGAGCAAGCTCGACGCCCTCGTGGACGTCGAGCACCAGGACCCGGACACCGTGGCCGCCGAGTGGTCCAAGGCCCACGGCCTCTCCGGCTGACGCGTCAGGCGCCGGGCGACCGGGGATGGGAGTTCGACGGCAGGCGCACAAAGCGCAGGAACGCGGGCAGCAGCCAGGGCCGCGGGCCTCGGACGAGCACCTTGCCGGTGAGCGCGGCCCGCGCCTTGCTGATGCGACCGAACAGCATCAGGTGGAGCGCCACCGGATCGAAGGACAGCCGTACGTCCGCGCCGGGGCCTGGATCTTCGACGGACAGCCGGCCCCTGTGCAGCACGATGGTCACGGGTGCGGTGTGCCTGGAGTGGAACTCGACCGCGATGCGGCGGTCCCCCTTGGAGGCCTCGTTGTCGTCCCCCAGACGGCCGATGTCGTGGCGCAGCATGCCGACGAGGAACAGGTCGAAGAACAGCGCGGCGTCCTGCGGCCGCATCGGCCAGCGCGCGCCGGTGGCGCGGGCGATGTCCCAGCCGTGGATCATCAGCTCGTTGACCAGATGGGCGACGACCCCGGCCACGGGAACCCGCGCGCTGCCGAGCCACAACACCGGCTTCGCCGGGTCGAGGCGCTCGCTCCCCTCCAGGATGCGGTCGATGTCGGCGCGCAGCCGCTCCGCGAGCGCCTCCGGATCGCGCTCGGTGTACTCGCTCAGGACCTGCTCGTTGAGCTTCGCGACGGTGTCCACCGTGGCGCCCAGGATGTCCTGCTCGAGGGTGGGGAACGGATGCGAGATCCCGTCCGGATCCATGATCGCGGTGTACCACGAGGCGATGGTGCCCACATGCGCGGCGGTTTCGGCCACCGACCACTCCGCGGTCACCTTGGCATGAGGATCGCGCGTGGAGCACACCATGGCCGCGAACCGCTCCCCGGTCTCTCTGAGAGAGCCACGTGCCGCATCCCACTGACCGTGCGTGATTTCTCCGGCCACGTTTCCGCCCTCCAGAGCTTTCTGGACCGTGCTCTTTGGACGGGGTCAGGCTAACAAGCGGCCGGTGGGAGGCCGTTATCCTCACGTGCGCTGACCTTAGGAACCATAACGACGGCATGGAGGCAGACAGATGAGCGACTCCACATCTTCCGAGCGGAGCACGCGGACGGCCGAGGCCAGGTTGCACCAGGTCGCCCCCGGCGTACATGCCTGGATCCAGCCCGACGGCTCATGGTGGGTCAACAACGCCGGCGCCGTGATCGGCGATGACGGCGTGGTGCTCATCGACACCTGCGCCACAGCGGCACGGACCCGGCGGTTCCTCGGCGCGGTCGAGGCCGTCTCCGGTGGAGCGCCGGTGCGACTGGCAGTCAACACGCACCTGCATGGCGACCACACGCACGGCAACGCCCTGCTCCCCGAGTCGGCCGTCATCGTCGGCCACCAGGCGACGCGGGACGGGATCCTCGCCGACACCGTCCTCACGCACACGCCGCCGGTGTGGTCGCCGTCACCCGACTGGGGGATCGCCGCCCACCGCGCGCCCACCGTCGTCCTGCGGGACGAGCTGACGCTCTACGCCGGGGACCGGCGGATCGAGTTGTCGCATCCGGGATATGCGGCGCACACGCAGGGCGACGTCGTGGCGTGGCTTCCGAGCGAGCGCGTGCTGTTCACCGGCGACCTGATCTTCCACCAGGTCACCCCGCTCGTCTTCATGGGCAGCCTGCAGGGGGCGCTCGACTCGGTCCGGTGGCTGGAGCGGTTCCCGGCGGAGCTCGTGGTGCCGGGGCACGGCCCGCTCATCGACGGGGACGGCTTCGCGGAGGTCCTGGAGGCACACGCCCGGTACTACCGCTTCGTCCTGGACACCGCCCGGCGGGGCCGGTCCGACGGTCTCACCCCGCTTCAGGCGGCCGAGCGCTGCGACCTGGGCGAGTTCGCGGCGTGGCCGGACAGGGAGCGCATCGTCCTCAACCTGCACCTCGCCTACGCCACCGCCGACGGCACAGCGGTCGATCTCTTCGCCGCCTTCGCCGACGCCATCACGTTCAACGGCGGCCCCCTGCACTGTTCGCTTTAGGAAGCTTTCCGCGGGTCCTGCCGGCAAAGCCACTGGGCGCCACGCCACGGCCTGCCGGCCGGACGGCGTGACGCCCAGTTCGCGCTCGCGGGTCAGGCGGCCTGAGCGGCGCGGAGGGACTTCAGCGCCCCGCCCCAGGCGACGACCTGGTCCAGCGTGGCCTTGAGCGAGTCCTCCTGGTGCGCGCCGGGCGCGAACACGCTGAAGTTCTCGAAGTCGGTGAACAGGGACAGCGCGACCTGCGAGCGCACGGTGGCGACCTGGAGCTCGGCCATGACGAGCCGGAGGTGCTCGACGGCGCGCGCCCCGCCCACGCTGCCGTAGCTGACGAAGCCCGCCGCCTTGTTGTTCCACTCCGCGTGCAGGTAGTCGATGGCGTTCTTGAGAACGCCGGAGGTCGAGTGGTTGTACTCGGGGGTGACGAACACGTAGGCGTCGAAGGAGGCGATCTTCGCGGCCCACTCCTGCGTGTGCGGGTGGGAGTACTGGCCGTACGCCGGCGGGAGCGGCTCGTCCAGGTGGGGGAGGGGGAAGTCCTTGAGGTCGACGAGCTCGTATTCGGCGTCATCCCGCTTCGACGCGAGGTCGTACACCCACTTGGCCACGGCCTCGCCGTTCCGGCCCGGCCGGGTGCTGCCCAGGATGATGGCTACCTTGGTCATCGTATTCCTCTTCCCTCAAGCAAAGGTCTGTCAGACTGATCATCTGATTGATGGATCAACTATATCGCACCACAGGACCGATGACACGTCAACTATTCCGCCGTATTCTTTTAAGCATGAGTGAGGTCCGGTGGCTCGATGATCGGGAGCAGCTCGCCTGGCGGGGGTTCGTTTCCATGCACTCGCGCCTGCTCAGCCGACTGGAACGCCGGCTCCAGCGCGAGACCGGACTGTCAGGTGCCGACTACGCCGTGCTGGTCAGCCTCTCGGAGTCGCCTGAGGGCAGCCGCAGGGCCTTCGAGCTCGGGGCGGAGGTCGACTGGGAGAAGAGCCGCCTGTCCCACCACCTGCGGCGCATGGCCGACCGCGGCCTGGTGGAACGCCACACCTGCGACACCGACGGCCGCGGCGCCGTAATCCTCATCACCGACGCGGGCCGCGAGGCGATCGAGAAGGCCGCGCCGTACCACGCGGAGGAGGTCAGGCGCTGGTTCATCGACCTGCTGACTCCCGAGCAGCTCCAGGCCCTCACGCAGATCTCCCAGGCCGTGACCGAACGGCTCACCGCCGATGACCCCGGCCCCTGAGCCCGGCCGTCACGGGGGTTGGTCTCTTTCCGCCTACCGCATCACCGGCGCGGGGTCATATGCCTCCGCCCACTTTCTCGCCCGTAACGAGCGATGGCCAATGACGGGCAAAGTTGCCCGAGCAGGGCGGCGATCGAGGGCACGGGCGCGTGTGTGCGGTTTAGGCTAGTTCCCGCCAGTTCGTCCATATGTCAGCAAGTGCCGGCGGATTCCCCCACTCCGACATCGGTTCAAGGGAAGGAAGTTGGACATGACGCTCATTGGGTGCGTCCACGAGCTGCAGAAGCTGGAAGAGAGCGTCACCGGCCTGCGGACGCAACTTGACCGGGCGATCGACCGGCAGCGGCGCTTCGCCGCCGATGTCTCACACGAGTTGCGCACACCCGTCGCCGGGCTTCGGGCACAGCTCGAGGAAGCGCAGCTCAACCCCGGCGAGACGGACCTGGACGGCCTCATCGATCGTGCCCTGCACGATGTCGACCGGCTGCAGGCGATCATCACCGACCTGCACCTGCTGGCGCAGCTGGAGGCGTCCACCGTGCCGGCCCCCCGGGAACGGGTGGACCTCGCCGAGCTGGTCCAGGCGGTGGTCTCCCGGCGGGTGGACATACGCCAGGTCAAGCTCCAGCTCGAACGCGGGGTCGTGGTGAGCGGCGTCCCAGCCAAGATCAGTCGTGCGTTCATCGAGCTGCTCGACAACGCCCAGCGGCATGCCAAGCGAACCGTGCAGGTGTGGGTCCGCCGCATCGACGACACGGCCGAGCTCGCGGTCGCCGACGACGGCGAGGGGATCGCGCTGCCCGACCGGGAGCGCATCTTCGAACGGTTCTCCCGCCTCGACGAGGCGCGCTGCCGCGACCGCGGCGGCACGGGTCTCGGCCTGCCGATCGTCCGGGCCATCGCCAGTGCCCATCAGGGCACGGTCGAGGTCGAGGACTCACCCATCGGCGGCGCGGCCTTCGTGATCCACCTTCCGCTGGCCGACGTCTCCGAGCCGGCGTCGTCCGCACCCCTCTCCGGGGGGCATGACGCCACGACCTTCACCCCCAGCTCCTGAAGGTCCTTTCGCCGGAGCGGGAAGGCCGATGTCCACAATCGGCCACTACTAGTCGTTAGCAAATAATCGCAATCCGCTGCCGGGCGGGACATCAACGGCGATAGTCGGATGGTTCAGGTTTCCCGAGACCGAAAGGCCGCGATGAAATCCTCAGCCCGGCACGCCGCATCCCGATACGCCCTGCCCCGGCGCGTCTTAGCCAGGCGGGCCCTGGCCCTGCTGGTGGGCGCCGCGACCGTCGCCCTGTCCCCGCTCCTCGCCACGCCCGCCTCCGCGACCCCGCCCGAGGTGGCGCTGTCCCTGTCATCCGCACAGGTCGACACCGGCGGCTCGGTGACGGTCACGGCGACCGTCACCAACATCCACGGCTTCTCCGTCCTCAACGCGACCGCGCGGGTGTTCAGCGCCCCCGCCAGGCTGCCGTCGTTCGCCACGCTGACCGGGTGTGAGGGCGCGATCGGCCCCTGCACGACCGTGTCGGACGGCGGCGGCCCCATCGGCTTCGAGGCGCCGGTCGGAGCCCTTTCGGGCGGAGCATCGGCGACCGTCGTCTTCACCCTGTCGATCGCACAGGACGCGGAGGACGGCGACCAGACCATCCGCGGCCAGCTCGGCGGCTCCAACTACGCGTCGGACGTGGCGGACGGACCGGTGCTGACCATCCTCGGCCGCGCGGACGCGGCCGTCGGCCTGACGGCACAGCCCAAGCTCGCACTGCTGGTGCCGAAGATCGAGTTCACTGTGCGGGTGACCGACAACGGGCCGGCCGTGCTGCGCGGTTCGACTGTGACGACCCCGCTGCCGGCGGGGCTCACCGCCGTGTCGAGCGACTGCGGCACCGCCTCGGGTACCGTGACGTGCACCACCGGGCCGGTGACGCCGGGATCGTCGGTGACGAGGAAGTTCTCCGTGCCCGTGGGGCTGCTGTCCATCGGCGTGCCGTACACCTTCACGGCGACGCGAACGGCGTCGGCGCCGCTCGACCCGGTCGGCGGGAACGACTCCGCCCAGGTCCAGTGCACCGTGGTGTCCGTCGTGCTGGTGACCTGCCACTAAAGAGCCTTCTGGTCACCCGCCCTCGCGCCTCTCCCCGGTCCGGCGCCGGGGAGAGGCGACGCCAGTCATGGGGATGCGGCCGGGGCCCGAGTCGGTCAGCGAGGCGAAGCCCTAAGCCGGGGAGAAACGCCGCATATCAACACGGAGACCGTATCCGTGAGGACAGAACACGCGGATGCGGGTCGGTTATGGGCGCCGGATCGAGGTCCGTCCGGGCATCTGGCCGCGGGCTAAAGTGCCTCCATGGAGATCAGCCAGTCGCACAAGCTCGCCAACGTCTGTTACGACATTCGCGGTCCGGTGCTGAAACGAGCGGCCCAGCTGGAAGCCGAAGGCCATCACATCCTGAAGCTGCACATCGGCAATCCGGCGCCGTTCGGGTTCGAGGCTCCCGAGGAGATCGTCCAGGACATGATCCGGAATCTCCCGCACTCCCATGGCTACGGCGACTCAAAGGGCATCTTGTCCGCGCGGAGGGCCGTCGTGCAGCACTACGAGGAGCGCGGCCTCGCGGGGCTGACCGTCGAGGACGTCTATCTCGGCAACGGCGTGTCCGAGCTCATCGTGATGGCGTTGCAGGCGCTGCTCAACAACGGCGACGAAGTGCTGATCCCCGCGCCCGACTATCCGTTGTGGACCGCGGCGGTGTCGCTGAGTGGGGGCACCCCGGTGCACTACATCTGCGACGAGCAGGCCGGTTGGTTTCCGGACCTCGACGACATCGAATCGAGGATCACCGACCGAACCAAGGCGATCGTCATCATCAATCCGAACAATCCGACGGGGGCGGTCTACCCGCGCGAGTTGCTGGAGCGTCTCGCCGGCCTCGCCCGGCGGCGCGGGCTCGTCGTGTTCGCCGACGAGATCTACGACCGCATCCTCTACGACGGCGCCGTTCACACGTCGATCGCGACGCTGGCGCCCGACCTGCTCTGCCTGACCTTCTCCGGCCTGTCGAAGACCTACCGGGTCTGCGGATACCGCTCCGGGTGGATGGTCATCTCCGGGGCGAAGGACCGGGCGGAGTCGTACATCGAGGGCCTCGACATCCTCGCCAACATGCGCCTCTGCCCGAACGTGCCCGGCCAGCACGCGATCCAGGCCGCGCTCGGCGGCCGGCAGACGATCGACGACCTCGTCAGGCCCGGCGGCCGGCTTTACGAGCAGCGTGAGCGGGCGTGGAAGCTGCTCAACGAGATCCCCGGCGTGAGCTGCGTCAAGCCGGAGGGTGCTCTGTACGTCTTCCCCCGGCTTGACCCAGACATGTACCCGATCTCCGATGACGTGCGCTTCGCCCTCGACCTGCTGGAGAAGCAGCGGATCCTCGTGGTGCAGGGCACGGGGTTCAACTGGCCCCGGCCCGACCATCTCCGCATCGTCACCCTGCAGCACGCCGACGACCTGGAAGAGGCGATCGGCCGCTTCGGCGCCCTGCTGGCCACCTACCGCCAGTGACGCGGGCCAAGCGAACGACACGAGAGAGGCCGCTCCCCGATGACGACCAGCTGGGTCCCCGTCCCGGAGGGCTCGCACTTCCCCATCCACAACCTGCCCTACGGGATCTTCTCCCCGCCCGGCGAGCGGCCGCGGGCCGGTGTGGCCATCGGCGAGCGGGTGGTCGACCTCGCGGCCGCGCTCGGCGACGAGATGTTCGCGGGTGACTCGCTCAACCCGTTCCTGGCCCAGGGCCCCGGCCGGTGGGCCGCCGTCCGGAGTCGGATCACCGAGCTGCTCACCGACGAGAGCCGCCGTTCTGAGGTGGAGCCCGCTCTGCACCGCCTCGCCGGCGTGACGCTCCACCTGCCGTTCGAGGTCGCCGACTACGTCGACTTCTACGCCAGCGAGCATCACGCGGCCAACCTCGGCCGGATGTTCCGCCCCGGGTCCGAGCCACTCACGCCGAACTGGAAGCACCTGCCCATCGGCTACCACGGGCGCGCGGGCACCGTCGTCGTCTCGGGCACCCCGGTCGTACGGCCGCGCGGCCAGCGCAAGGCGCCCGGCGAGGACGCGCCGACGTTCGGGCCGACACTGCGGCTGGACATCGAGGCGGAGGTCGGCTTCGTCGTCGGCATGCCCAGCTCGCTCGGGACACCGGTGCCGGCGGCGGACTTCCCCCGGCACGTGTTCGGCGTGGTTCTCGTCAACGACTGGTCCGCCCGCGACATCCAGTCGTGGGAGTACGTGCCGCTCGGACCCTTCCTCGGCAAGTCGTTCGCCACCTCGGTCTCGCCGTGGGTCGTGCCGCTGGAGGCCCTCGCCGCCGCCAGGGTGCCGGGGCCCATCCAGGAGCCGGCGCCCCTGCCGTACCTTCGTGTGGCGGAGCCGTGGGGACTCGATCTGGCACTCGACGTGCGGCTGAACGGCCACACGGTGTCCCGGCCGCCCTACTCGTCGATGTACTGGACCCCCGACCAGATGCTGGCGCACATGACCGCGGGCGGCGCGTCGTTGCGCACCGGCGACCTGTTCGCATCCGGCACCGTCTCCGGGCCGGATCGCGGCGGGCGCGGCTCGCTCATCGAGCTGTCCTGGTCCGGCGCCGAGCCGCTCACCCTCCCCGACGGATCGGTCCGTTCGTTCCTGGAGGACGGTGACACGGTGACCATTACGGCCACCGCCCCGGGCCCTGACGGCACCCGCATCGGCTTCGGCGAGGTCACCGGACGCGTCCTCCCTGCCAGGCCGTAAGGCTCCTCACGGGGTGACGGGCCGGGGCGGGGTCGGCTATGGATACCGGCAGACCTACGCGGCCTACCTGGAGGGCCGCGACGGCCTGGTGACGGTCTGGCGGAAGTCGAGCTGCTCTACGTCGGCGCGATGTTCCACGACCTCGGGCTGACCGAGACCTTCCGGCGTACGGACCAGCGCTTCGACTCGACGGCGCCGACGAGGCCCGCCGCTTCCTCACCTCCCACGGCGTACTTCGCCGCGCGGGAAGCCCCTGTGATCACGGGAAAGACGGCGGGGTACTGATCAGACCGGTGGTTGTGGGTCGTACTGCATGTTGCGGCGCACCTTGCGGGCGCGTTCGGCACCGGCAAGCCTGGCGACGAGGTGCAGAGCCATGTCGATGCCGGCCGAGATCCCCGAGGAGGTGACCATGTCTCCGTCGTCGACGAAACGGTCGTCCCGGCGGACCTTGATCGTCGGATCCAGCTCCGCGAGCAGGTCCAGGCTGCCCCAGTGAGTGGTCGCCGGGCGGCCGGCCAGCAGCCCCGCCGCGGCGTACACCAGCGACCCGGTGCACACGCTCGTCATCAACGGCACCCGCTCCCGCTGGTCGCGAACCCACGCCAGATGGTCGGCGTCCTTCAGCTGCGGACGGGTTCCGGCCCCGCCCGGATGGACGAGCACGTCCAGCGGCCCCACGTCGGCGAACCCTCGGTCGGCGTGCAGGGTCAGTCCCTTGGCCGCGCGTACCGGCCCGGCCTCCCTGGCGAACGCCACGAGCTCGGCCTCTTCGGGGCACGCCCGCGCCCACATTCCGAACACTTCCCACGGCCCGACCGCGTCCAGCTCTTCGACCTGGTCGAAGAGCAAGATTCCGATTCGCGTCACGCCGCCAGTCTGCCATCCGCGCGTCCGCCCTGCCGTGGGCGTGTTGTCAGCGCAGGAGGAGGTTCAGCAGCACGGTGAGCACGATGGAGGCAATGATCGAGATGGCGATCATGGTCAGGCATCCCGCGGCACCGCCCACCGGGCGAACTCTGAAGTTACGCGCCATGCTGCCGCCCTACCCCCGGGCGACCCTGCGAACCTCCGGCATTCCGTGCCTCCCCTCATCGGTTAGCCAGGCGATTCGCGGGTAGGCGAACGGAAGTTCGATGAGGAGGAGTCATGGACCGAGGACCGTTGGAGAAGAACCCGGAGGAGTGGGCGACCGGCGACGAGCCGATGACCGCGCCGCAGGAGTCCTATCTACACACTCTCGCCAGAGAATCCGGGGAGGATGTCCCGGAGGGCCTCACCAAGGCCGAGGCGTCCAAGCTCATCGATGAGCTGCGGAGCCGGAGCCAACGCCTCAACCAGGGCGACGACAACTAGCAGCATGATCACGACCGGAACTCCGCAGGTCAGGGGGCATGCTGGGGAACCTGCGCATGATCACGACCGGCGACTCCGCAGGCCACGGGGCATGTCCGGGAACCCGTGCATGATCACGGCCGGGGAGGGGGCAGGTGCGGTTCTTGTACGGCTGCCGCCGCGCCGACGAGGCCGGTGTCGGAACCCAGGGCGGCCGGGAGGATCTCGATGCCATGGGTGAACGTCAGGGTCGCGTGGGCGCGCACCGCCTCGCGGAGAGGATCGAGCAGGACGGCCCCCGACTGCGCGACACCCCCGCCGACGACCACCACCCGGATGTCGGTCACCGCCGCGGTGGTGGCGACGGCGACGGCGAGGGCGTCGGCCGCCCGCTGGAACGCGGCGACGGCGACGGCGTCCCCTCGCGTGGCCGACGCCGCGACGTCGGCCGCGGTGGGAACCATGTCGATTGATGCGCCGGTTCCGTCGGCGGAGGGGCTCCAGCCGTTCCGAAGCGCCCAGCGGGTGATGGCCGGTCCGCTGGCGATGGTCTCCACGCAGCCACGGGCGCCGCACGGGCAGGGCTCTCCGTTGGGGTCCACGACGATGTGCCCCACATGACCGGCGTTTCCGCTCGGTCCCTGATGCACCCGGCCTCCGAGGACAAGCCCGCCTCCGATGCCGGTGGAGACGGTGACGCACAGCGCGTCCGGCCTGCCGCGCGCCGCGCCGTACCGGTGCTCGGCGGCGGCGATGGCGACGCCGTCCCCGATCAGCCGCACCCGGAGCGAGCCGGCGAGCTCGGCCACCCGGTCGAGGAGGGGGAAGTCCCGCCACGCCGGCACGTTGACCGGGCTGACCGTTCCGCTGTGGACGTCCACCGGGCCCGCGCTGCCGATGCCGACCGCCTCGACGGAGGGCCACTCCGGCAGCCCCATGAGGTCGGCGAGGGCGCCGGCTACCGCGCCCATGACCGTCTCGGCGGGCGCATCGGCGGGAGTGGGGCGGACGGCACGCCGCAGCACCGTGCCGTCCGCCGCCACGATTCCGGCGGCGATCTTCGTGCCGCCGAAGTCGATCGCGGCGACGAGCCGGCCGTCAAGCGCCATCGGGGGCTTTCTCCGCCCGGGCTTCGCCTCCGGGGGTCAGGCCGTCCAGCGCGAGCAGCCTGGTCACCGCCTGCTGCGCGGTCACGATGTCCTCCAGTGCCCCCGGCACGCCCGTGAGAGGCGGCACACCGGAGGTCACCATGGCGTGGAAGGCCGCGAGCTCCCGCTCGAAGGACGGGGTGACGTCACCGAACGCCAGGCTGCCCTCGGCGCTCACGTCGGTGAGCAGGGTGGACGCGCCCAGCAGGTACGGCGTGGGGAAGACCACCTCGAACGTGCCGGTCGCGTGGTGCACGGCCACGGTCTCCCGGTAGGCGGGGTAGTCCTCCAGGTAGTGCCAGTGGATGGCGTAACGACCACCGGCCCGCAGCGGTCCCGCCATCTCGACCGAGCGCCCGCCCGGTCCCGGCCAGGTCGTCACGTGATCGACGTCGGCGGCCCCACCGGCGAGCAGGCGCAGCAGCGACAGGTCGTGGCAGATGCTGTTGAGGATGGTCATGTAGAGCCCCCGCGCCTGTGGAGGAGCGTCCCCGATGGCGGCGCGGATCAGCTCGTCCTCCCCCGTCCGCAGCCTGCCGATCACCTCGGCGGGCACGTCGGCGGGCGGCGCGGGGAGCCGCGCGAAGGCCAGCTGCGAGCTGTCGCTCGGGTGTAGGACGGTCACCTGGATGGCGCGCACGTCGGCGGGCCGTCCGGCGGCCCGCTGGACGGCGGGGTCGTACTGCTTCATGTACCCGACCATCAGCCGGGGCCGCTCGGGATCCTCCAGCTCGGCGATCTCGGCCGCCTCGGCGCGCGTGTACGCCAGGGGCTTCTCGCACAGGACGGCGTAGCCCCGCTTGAGCGCGTCCACGACCACGCGGCCGTGCGAGCCGGAGGTGAGCACAATCACCGCGTCGAAGCCGCCCGCGTCGAGCATCTCCGTCACGTCGGTGTAGCGCCCGGCCACGCCGTACCTGTCGGCCATCCGCGCGGTCAGCGACTCCGACAGGTCGCAGAGGGCGACCACCTCGAACAGGTCGCCGCGCCGCTCCAGCAGGGGAAGGTGGACCGTCTGCGCGATGACGCCGAGCCCGGCCACCGCGACCTTGAGCCTCACAGGCCCACACCCTTCAGGAACTCGCGGTTGGCCCGCTGGTCGGCGAGGATCGCGCCGAGGTCCTGGCCGGTGGCGGGGTGGTCCTGCTCGATCACGATCCAGCCTTCGTAGCCGACCTCGCGGAGGGCGTCGGCGAACCCGGCGATGTCCACCTCGCCCTGCCCCAGCGCGGGGAAGCAGCCGTTGGCCACCGCCGTGGTCAGGTCGCCGCCCTGGGCGAGGACCGTACGGCTGGCGTCCTTGATGTGGACCTGGGTCACCCGGTCCGACCAGGCCCTGAGCGCGGCGACGGGGTCGCCCCCGGCGAGCCAGAGGTGGCCGGTGTCGAGGCAGATCCCGACGTCGGTGAGCTCAAGGAGCTTCTCCACGTCGGCCGCGGTCTCCACGTCGGTGCCGAGGTGGTAGTGGAAGGCCGGTTCGAGACCCGCCTGGCGGCACACGTTGGCCGCGATCTGCACCCGCGCGGCGAACTCCGGCCAGGCCTCGTCGGGGATCCCGGGGGCGAGGCCGCCGGGCTTGGCGAACCTGGCGATGTTGCTCGGGCACGCCAGCGTCGGCCTGGGGGCGAAGCGCGGGTCGTCCACGGGCACGCTCGTGAACGCCTCCAGCGCCGCCCGCAGCCCGGCGAGGTCGGCCTCGAACCCGTCTGCGTCGCCGTACCTCAGGTCCACCCAGCCGCCCGCCAGCCCGAGCCCGGCCCGCGCGAGATCGTCGGAGGGCAGGAAACCGATGGGGCCGGAGTCGACTCCGTCGTATCCGGCCTCGGCCATCCCGGCGAGCAGCTCGCCCGGGCCGATGAGGTCGGTGTTGCGGCTGTAGATCCCGAAGTTCACGGGAGCGCTGGCCACCCGCGTCATCGTGACTGCCAAGAGACTTCTCCGATTCACGTGAAGGACAGGACCCAGGACCAGGTATAGGTGCCGGGACCGACGAGATAGGGCGGCAGCGTGTCCGGCCCGCAGGAGGCCGTGCCGATACCGCGATGGGCCGCGTCGATGTGGACGACGCACCGCGCCAGGGGAACCAGCTCGTCGTGATGCGAGGCCGCCGCGAGGTCCTCGTCGCGGTGGCGGGTGACGCTCACCTGGCGGGGCTCGTCGAGGTGGATGGCGAGGCGGGCCGCGTCCCCACCGATGCCGCCGGTCAGCGTGAACCGGCGCACGGCGTGCCTGCCGCCACTCTCCTGCGGCCGGACGTACGGCGTGAAGAGCTGGTCCACCTCGGCACGGTACGCGCCGACCGGGCCGCCCGTGCGGCGGTCGGGATAGGTCTCCCAGGGGCCCTGCCCGAACCATTCGAACTCGTCGAACCCGGCCACCGTCTCCCACACGGAGCCGACCCGCGCCACGTCGGCCAGCAGGTCCGGCAGCACGGCGGTCTCCTGAACGAGGAGGCCGCCGGCGAGGGGCGTGAGCACCTGCTCGTGCGCGATCGACACGCCTGGCGCCCCGGCGTACTCCGCCCGGACGACGATCCGGCCGTCCTGCCGTGCGACATCGACGAGTTTGCGGGTCAGCGCGTGGAGGCCCTGTTCCTCCCAGCGGGCGGCGATGCCGCCGATGCGGTCGTTGTCGGTCGGGGCTCGCCACACGCTCAAGGTGGGCGGGCTCGCCAGCAGCGGGTGGACGAGCAGCCCCTCGCCGTCGATCTCGACCGGCCAGGCCGCCTGCTCGGCACCCGTGCCGGCGCGGGCGAGGAGGTCACGGCTCTCGTCCCGCAGGCGGACCTGGGGCAGGCAGACCGTGGTTCCGGCGGGCGCCCACGGAAGGTCGTGCCGGGTGGTCACCCGAAGGGTCAGCCACGCCTCGCCCAGCTCGCTCAGCCCCGTCAGAAGCTCGGCCAGCAGCTCGGACGGCGGCTCGACCGTGGCGGAGCCACCCGCCGGGATCGGCGGCAGTTCGGCCGGGGCTGTCCCCAGCGGACCGCCGGGCGCCGCGAGTTCCCACTCGGCGGTCAGCCACGACAGGTCCCGGAAGTGCTGCCGGTTGTGCACCCGCACCCGGACCGCCCCACCCGAAACGACCGAGTCGAGTTCGATCCGCACGGGGGCGGCGATCTCCCGATGCTCGAACATGACCGGCTTGGGGGTGCGGTCGGGGAAGACCACGCCGTCGATGCAGAAGTTGCCGTCGTTGGGCCGGTCGCCGAAGTCGCCGCCGTACGCCCACCGGTAACCGGGCTCGGTGACGCCGTCCGCGTAGCCGCCCTCGGGCGCCGGGCGCCCGTCGGTGACCCGCTGGAGCAGACCGTGGTCCCAGAACTCCCAGATGAAGCCGCCCTGCAGGCCGGGGGTGGACTCGATGGCCGCCCAGTAGTCCGAGAGCGAGCCGTTGCTGTTGCCCATCGCGTGGGAGAACTCGCACAGGATGAGCGGCCTGGTCTGCCTGCCGGACCGGGCGTAGTCCACGATCTCGTCGATCGAGGCGTACATCGGGCAGGCGATGTCGCTGGCGGTGCCGTGCTCGTAGTCGTACTTGATCGCGCCCTCGTACTGGATCGGGCGCGTCGGGTCGTAGCCGCGCAGCCACCCCGCCGCGGCGTCGTGGTTGACGCCGTAGTCGCTCTCGTTGCCGAGCGACCAGATGATCACGCTCGGGTGGTTCTTGTCCCTGCGGACCATCCGCGACACCCGGTCGAGGAAGACCGGCAGGTACGCCGGGTCGTCGGCGATCTCCGTGCCGTTGGCGTGGCTCTCGATGTTCGCCTCGTCCACGACGTAAAGGCCCAGCTCGTCGGCCAGGTCGAGGAGCACCGGGTCGTTCGGGTAGTGCGAGGTCCGGACGGCGTTGAAGCCGAAGCGCTTGATCGTCACAAGGTCGGCGCGCATGTCCTCGGCCGAGACCACGCGGCCGGTCCGCGGGTGGAAGTCGTGCCTGTTGACGCCCCGGATGTAGACGCGGACACCGTTGACCAGCAGGTCCCTGCCCACGATCTCCACGTTGCGGAACCCGGCCCGGTGCCGCGTCTCGTCGGCCACCGTCCCGTCGGGGCGGTAGAGCCGGACCGTGAGCCCGTACAGCTCCGGCGTCTCGGCGCTCCATGCCCGTACGGCCGGCACGGTGGCGCGGAACCGGACACGGCCGAGGTAGCGGGAGTTCTGCTCCCGCTCCACGAGCAGCGCGGCGTAACCCTCGTCGATCGCCAGCTCGTGCGAGTCCAGCCATGCCCGGACGTGCCAGCCCTCGGGGAGCAGGCCGTCGGCCGACCTCACCTGGACGTCGACCCGCAGATCGCCCGCTCCGCCGTCGGCGAGGCCCGCCCTGATGTGGACGTCGTCGACGAACAGCCGCTCGGTGACGTAGAGGTGCACGGGACGGGTCACGCCGCCGTGCCACCACTGGTCCTGGTCCTCGACGAAGGTGGCGTCGGACCATTTGACCACCGTGAGCCCGATCGTGTTGGGCTCGCCGGGCCGTACGGCATGGGTCACGTCGAACTCCCCGGCGAGGTGGGAGTCCTTCCCCATGCCGACGTCGATGCCGTTCACCCGCGCGAGGACGACGCTCTCCGCGGCGCCGACGTGCAGGACGACGCGACGGCCGGCCCACTCCGCGGGCACGTCGGCCTCCCGCTCGTAGACGCCGGTCGGGTTGGCGGACGGAGGGCGCGGCGGGAGGTCCGGCCAGGGCATCTGGAAGTTCGTGTACTGCGGCCGGTCGGCCACGCCGTGAACGTCGTCGAAGTCCTGCATCGTCCAGACGCCTGGGACGTCGATCTCCGTCCATCGGTCGCCCGGGGACACGTCAGGCCGGGGCAGGAGCTGGAAGCGCCACCGGCCGTCCAGCGTGATCCCGCGGCGTTGTACGGCGTGCGCGGGCAGGCGGCGCCATCCGGTGATCTCCGGGCTCTTCCATACGGACAGGTCAGCCACGCAGGGCTCCCTTCACGGCGTCGGCCACGAAACCCCGGGCGAACAGGGCGAAGACCACCACGAGCGGCGCGACGGCGAGCAGCGCGCCGGCCATGACCATGCTGTAGTCCGTGTTGTGCGCCGTGTTGAGCTGCGAGAGCGCCACCTGCAGGGTCAGGTTCGACGGGTCGGTCATCACGATCAGCGGCCAGGCGTAGTCGTTCCACGAGCCGATGAAGGTGAAGATGCCCAGAAACGCCAGGCCGGGCCGGATGATCGGAAGCGCGACGTTCCAGTACTGCCGGAAGAACCCGGCGCCGTCGAGGCGCGCGGCGGCGATCAGGTCGTCCGGGACGGCGCCCATGATGTACTGCCGCATCCAGAAGATGCCGAAGGCGTTGGCCGCGGCCGGGATGATGAGCGCCTTGATCGTGCCCACCCACCCGATGTTCACCATGATGACGAACTGCGGGATGAGCGAGAGCTGCGCCGGCAGCATGAAGGTCAGCAGGAGGGCGCCGAACAGGTACTTCCGCCCGGGGAACTCGTACTTCGCGAACGTGAAGGCCGCGAGGGAGTCGAAGAAGAGGACCAGCACGGTCGTGCAACACGCGACGGTCAACGTGTTGAGGAACGAGCCCGTGAAGTCGATGGTCTCGAACACCCGGCTGATGTTGTTGAACAGCTCGGGCCCGAAGACCAGCTTCGGCGGCGTGCTGTAGATGTCCCGCGTCGTGTTGGTCGCCATGACGGCGGTCCAGTAGAACGGGAACAGGGAGATGACCACGCCCCCGAGCAACATGAGGTGCAGGGCGAGCCTCTTCAACGGCACCGGCTTCTTGGTCCGTGACGCGGCCACTACGCCGCCTCCTTCTCGCGGCGCTGCACGAGGCGCCAGTTGAGGGCGGTGAACAGCAGGATGACCAGGAAGACGGCCCAGGCGATGGCCGCGCCGTACCCGTAGTCGTTGTTGCCGAAGGCCTCGCGGTAGAAGTACAGGATCGCCGTGAGGCCCGCCTGGCCCGGCCCGCCGGAGTCTGGGTTGATGGAGGCGTTGCCGCCGAACAGGACCTGCGGCTCGGTGAAGGTCTGCATACCGTTGATCGTCGAGACGACCACGGTGAACAGAATGATCGGCCGGAGCTGCGGGATGGTGATCCTGAAAAAGGTCTGCACCGGCCCCGCACCGTCGATCTTGGCGGCCTCGTACATCTCGGTGGGAATCGCCTGCAAGCCGGCGAGATAGATGATCGCGTTGTAGCCGGTCCACTGCCAGGTGATGAGGAAGGCGATGACGAGTTTGATCGTCCACTCGTTGGTCAGCCACGGCACCGCGCCGATGTGCAGCCAGCCCAGGACGACGTTCACCAGGCCGAAGTTGGTGCTGAAGACCGCGCCGAAGAAAATCGCGATCGCCACGATCGAGGTGACGTTGGGGATGAAGTAAGCGATCCGGTAGACCGACGTGAACCGGACGTTGGAGTTCAGCAGGACCGCGATCACCAGCGACAACATCAACATCGGGACCGTGGACAGGATCCAGATGACGAAGGTGTTGTACAGCGACAGCCAGAACGTGGAGTCCTTGATCAGGAACTGGAAGTTCCGCAGGCCCACGAATGTCATGTCCCCCACGCCGTCCCAGCGCTGGAACGCCAGGTACAGCGAGAACAGCACCGGCACCAGCGAGAACACGAGGAACAACAGGTAGAACGGCGAGATCGCGAGGTACTGAGGCCAGTACGTTCTCAGCACGCCCTTCCGGCCCGCCGCCGGCGCGTGGCGGGCCTTCGGAGCGGCCGCGGCGCGGGTGGCCGTCACCTCAGTTCCCACCCTGGCGATCGGCGATCTCCTTCGCCTTGCTCACCGCGTCGGACCAGGCGCTGTCGGGGTTCTTGCCCTTCGTCCAGACGTTCAGCAGCTCGTTGATGAAGGGCGCGGACACCGCCGCGTCCGCCGGCGCCTCGTACTGGACCGGGATCTTCTGGGCGGCGTCGCCGAAGACCTCGATGGTCTTCTGGCCCCCGAAGTACGGGTCGGGCGCGGTCAGCGCGGGCAGCGCGTACGCCGACGGGCTGGACGGGAAGAGGGCGGCGTCGGTGAAGCCGCGGGCCTGGTTCTCGGGGCTGAGGAGCCACGTGATGATCTGGAACGCCAGCTGCGGGTTGCGGGACTCCTTGGGAATCGCCAGGAACGAGCCGCCGTAGTTCGCCGGGCCGCCCGGCATGGCGGCCACCCGCCACTTGCCCTCGCTGTCGGGCATGTTCGACTTCATGTCCAGCGCGCGCCAGGCGGCGCCCAGGATGGACGGCGTGGTGCCCTTGGCCGCGACCGCGAACAGGTCCTGGTCGTTGGCGGCGTACGGCGCGGCGATCCCGAGCTGGATCGGCTTGACCGAGAGGTCCCACGCCCGGCGGACGTGGTCCTGGTCGCCGATGAACTTGCCGCTCTCGTCGATGAAGCGCTTGGCCCCCTGGCCGACCACGAACTGGAAGATCCCCGTGGGGTCCTGGACCATGAAGGTCCCGGAGACGGCGTTCTTCAGCTTCTGGCCGGCGGCGTAGTAGTCCTCCCAGGTGGACATGGCCGCCGCCACGTCCTCCGGCTTCTCGGGCAGGCCGGCCTTGGCGAAGACGTCCGGGCGGTAGAACATCGCGGTCGGGCCGATGTCGATCGGGAAGCCGATCAGCTTGCCGTCCTTCGTGGAGCCCTTCTTCCACTTCCACGTCACGAACTGCGACGCGAGCTTGTCCGCCCCCAGCGTGTTGAGGTCGATGAACCGGTTGGCCTGGACCAGCAGGGAGGCGATGTCCTCGCCCTTGATGCCGGTGATGTCGGGGACGAACCGGCGGCCGTTCAGCGTGGTCACGAGCTTCTGCTTGAAGTCGCCGCCGATGACCGACGGCTTCAGCTTCGTCTGCGTGAAGTGCTTCACCGCGTCCGCGACGACCTTGTCGCTGAGGCCCCCACCCCAGTACCAGAGCGTCAGCTCCTTGGCGTCCGCCCCGGAACCGGAGCCCGAGCCGCACGCGGCCAGCGCGGCGGAACCGGCGGACAGGAGGGCGGCCTGCAGAAGCCTTCTCCGGGAGAGTTCCATATCAGGGCCTTTCACTGAGGGATGACATCCGAGAGGAATGCGTAGTCGCGGCGGAGATCCGGGTCGGTGACCTCCTGCCACCAGCGGGCGATCCCGGTCCAGCCGGGGGCCGCCATGGACCCGCCGATGCCCTGCACCGAGAGCGCGGCGGACAGGTTGGCGAACCGCAGCCGGTCGGCGAGCGGCCACCCGGCCAGCGTGGCGGCGACCAGGCTCGCACCGAACACGTCGCCGGCACCGGTCGGGTCGATCGCGTCCACGGAGAGCCCCGGGACGCGGGCGGACTCGCCCGTGGTGGCGTCGACGGCGAGCACGCCCTCGACGCCGCAGGTGACGACCGCCAGCGGCACCAGCTCCCCCAGCTTTGCCAGGGCGGCTTCGGGGGTGTCGGTGCGGGTGTAGCTCATCGCCTCGTACGCGTTGGGCATGAAGGCGTGGCACCCGGCGAGCTGGTCGAGCACGTCGGGCGACCATTCCTGCGACGGGTCCCAGCCGAGGTCGGCGAAGACCAGACCACTGGCCTGAACCGGTCCGGCCTCCAGGTGGACGATCGACGCGCGGGCCGTCGGAGGCTCGCCGAGCAGTTCGTCCGGGGTTCCCGGCGGCTCCGCGCCGTGGGTCACCAGCGCCCGGTCTCCCTGGTAGGCCAGCGAGACGGTCACCGGCGTGCTCCAGCCGGCGAGGCGCCGCGACGGCGACAGGTCGACGCCTTCGGCCTCAAGGGTGTCCCAGCAGTGGCGGCCGTAGGAGTCGTCTCCGAAAGCGGCCGCCAGCGATGTGCGCAGTCCGAGCCGTCCGAGTGTGACGGCGAAGTTGGCGATGCCGCCGGGTCCCGACGCCATGCCACTGGTCCACGTCTCGGTGCCCAGCTTGGGCGCGTCCTCCAACCCGGTGAAGACCAGGTCGTAGAACAGCAGCCCTGACAGGAACACGTCAACGTCTGCGCTCATGCGGCTTTACCCACCTTATGAGAATAATGAACTGATTTGGCCGTATCTAACCAACCGAGTACGCAGGATCGTGCACCCATGAGCAGTGCTTTAGCAAGAGGCTGACCGAAAATGCTCGAATCGACCTATGGCGGTGAGCGACTTTGCGCGCTATGGTCGCTGACATGCTCAGGGACCGACGGCACGAGTTGATATTGCGCATCCTCCGCTCCGACGGCCCGGCCACCGTCGAGCTGCTCGCGGAACGGCTGGGCGCCAGCCACGCCACCATCCGGCGCGACCTCGTGCAGCTCGGCGAGGAAGGGCTGCTCAGGCGTGTGCACGGCGGCGCGATGCCGATCGACGACAGGGACGACCCCTTCATGGACGTCGCCGAGGTCAGGTCCGAGGAGAAGGACGCGATCGCGCGGCGCTGCGCGGAGCTCGTCAAGGACGGCGAGACCGTCCTGCTCGACGTGGGGACGACCACGCACCGGGTGGCCCGGCAGCTCAAGGGCCGTTCCCTCACGGTGATCACGAGCAGCCTCGCCGTGCTGGACGAGCTCCAGGACGAGGAGGGCATCCAGGTGATGCTCCTCGGCGGGATGCTGCGGCGTGACTACCGGTCGCTGGTGGGCTACCTGACGGAGGACAACCTGCGGCAGGTGCATGCCGACCGGCTGATCCTCGGCACCAGCGGGGTCCGCCCCGGCGGGCAGGTCATGGACACCACCGTGGTGGAGGTTCCGGTCAAGCGGGCCATGATCGCGGCCAGTGACCGCGTGGTGCTGGTGGCCGACGTCGGCAAGTTCCCTGGAACCGGCATGGCCAAGGTCTGTGAGCCAGGCGATCTGAACATCGTGGTGACTAACGCGCCCGTGGAGCCGGTGACCGGCGCCGCGCTGCGCGAAGCGGGGGTAGAGGTGATCGAGGTATGAGGCTGACCATTCTCGGCGGCGGGGGCTTCCGGGTCCCGCTGGTCTATCGAGCGCTCCTGGAGGACCGGGGGAAGGGCCGGGTGACCCACGTCACCCTGCACGACCTCGACGCCTCCCGGATCGCCACGATCGGCCGGGTGCTCGCCGAGCAGGCGGAGGGCGTGCCCGACGCCCCGGAGGTCCGCGTTACCACCGACCTCGACGAGGCCCTCGCCGGTGCCGACTTCGTGTTCTCCGCGATCCGCGTCGGCGGGCTGGAGGGCCGCGCCGTCGACGAGCGGGTCGCCCTTCAGGAGGGCGTGCTCGGCCAGGAGACGGTGGGGGCCGGCGGCATCGCCTACGGCCTGCGCACGCTGCCGGTGGCCGACCACATCGCCCGCAGGGTCGCCGCGGTCGCCCCCGACGCCTGGGTCATCAACTTCACCAACCCCGCCGGCACGGTCACCGAGGCGATGTCCCGCCACCTCGGCGACCGGGTAATCGGCATCTGCGACTCCCCCGTCGGGCTCGGCCGCCGCGTGGCGCACGCGCTGGGGGTGGATCCGGCCGCCGTCTGGCTGGACTACGCCGGCCTCAACCACCTCGGCTGGCTGCGCGCCGTACGCGTCGGAGGCCGTGACCTGCTGCCGGGCCTGCTCCATGACGAGGACGCCCTGACCTCGTTCGAGGAGGGCAAGCTCTTCGGCGGCGAGTGGCTGCGGACGATCGGCGCCATTCCCAACGAATACCTGCACTACTACTACTTCAACCGCGACGCGGTCGAGGCCGCGCGGGCGGCCCGGCAGACGCGGGGCGCCGTGCTCATCGACCAGCAGCGGCGCTTCTACTCGGACACGTCAGGCTCCGCGCTGGACCTGTGGGAGACCACCCGGCTGGAGCGGGAGACCACCTACATGGCGGAGAACCGCGAGGCGGTCGGCGCCGGGGAGCGCGAGTCCTGCGACCTGGAGTCCGGCGGCTACGAGCAGGTGGCCCTCGCGCTCATGCGGGCGATCGCGCTGGACGAGCGCACGACGCTCATCCTCAACGTGCGCAACCGCGGCTCCATCAGCGCCCTCGACGGCGACGCCGTGGTGGAGGTGCCCTGCTTCGTGGACGCCAACGGCGCCAGGCCGGTGGCCGTCGACCCGCTTCCGGACCACGCCCAGGGCCTGGTCACCAGCGTCAAGGCGGTCGAGCGCGCGGTCATCGAGGCGGCCACCACCGGCTCCCGCCAGGCCGCGCTGCGCGCCCTGGCCGTCCACCCTCTGATCGACTCCGTCACGCTCGCCGGACGGCTGCTGGAACGTTACGAGCAAGAGCTTCCCCAGCTCGGCTACCTCCGCGGAAGGAACTGAACACCGATGCACGATGACCGCGAGCTTGTCGAGGCGCGGATCGACCGGGTCCTGCGGCAGCGCGTCACTCCCGCCATCTATGCCGAGCGCGTCCCCCTGAAGCTGGCCGCCTGGCACGTCCCCGACGAGCCGGTGCCCGTGGCGGAGGCTCTGGCCGCCGGCTACGAGCCGTTCGAGGCGGGCACCCGGTGGGGCCGGCCGTGGTCCACCACCTGGCTGCGCGCGACCGGCGCCGTGCCGGCCGAATGGGCCGGCCGGCGGGTCGAGGCCGTCTTCGACCTGGGCTTCGTCGGCGACTGGCCGGGCAACCAGGCCGAGGCGCTCGTCTACGACCTGGAGGGGCGGCCGATCAAGGGCATCGAGCCGCAGAACCAGTACGTCCCCGTCGCCAACCCCAGCCAGGGCGGCGAGCAGGTCGGGCTGCTGCTGGAGATGGCCGCCAACCCCGACATCCTGGCCAATGACTTCCTCCCGACGCCGCTGGGCGACAAGGCCACGGCCGGGGACGAGCCGCTCTACCGGCTGAACCACGCCGACCTGGCCGTCCTTGACGAGAACGTCTGGCACCTGCGGCTGGACATCGAGGTGCTCAAGGAGCTCATGGCGGAGCTGCCCACCGACAGCCCGCGCCGCCACGAAATCCTCCGCGCGCTCGAGCGCTGCATGGACGCCATCGACATCCAGGACGTGGCCGGTACGGCGGAGCAGGCGCGGGCCCTTTTGGTGGGCGTGCTGTCCTCCCCCGCGCACGCCAGCGCCCACACCGTCTCCGCGACCGGGCACGCGCACATCGACAGCGCGTGGCTGTGGCCGATCCGGGAGACCAAGCGCAAGACGTCGAGGACGTTCTCCAACGTCACGGCCCTGGCCAAGGACTACCCCGAGTTCGTGTTCTCCGGGCCGCAGGCCCAGCAGTACGCGTGGGTCAAGGAGCGCTACCCCGAGATCTTCGAGCGCATGCGCGAGGCGATCAAGGCGGGCCAGTGGGTGCCGGTCGGCGGCATGTGGGTGGAGGCCGACGGCAACCTGCCGGGCGGCGAGGCTCTCGCCCGGCAGCTCGTGCACGGCAAGCGCTTCTTCATGGACGAGTTCGGCGTGGAGCCCCGCGGCGTCTGGCTGCCCGACTCCTTCGGTTACACCGCCGCCTATCCGCAGATCGCTCGCCTGGCGGGGAACGACTGGTTCCTCACGCAGAAGATCTCGTGGAACCAGACCAACAAGTTCCCCCACCACACGTTCTGGTGGGAGGGCATCGACGGCACCCGGATCTTCACCCACTTCCCGCCCGCCGACACCTACAACGGCACGTTCGAGGGCAAAGAGCTGGCTCATGCCGTACGCAACTATGCCGAGAAGGGCGCGGGCGTCCGGTCGCTGCTGCCGTTCGGGCACGGCGACGGCGGTGGCGGCCCCACCCGCGAGATGCTGGAGAAGGCCCGCCGCCTGCGGGACCTGGAGGGCTCCCCGCGTGTCGTGATCGAGGACCCCAACAAGTTCTTCGCCGCGGCCCGCGCCGAGCAGCCCGACGCGGCCGTCTGGTCCGGCGAGCTCTACCTGGAGCTCCACCGCGCCACCTACACCAGCCAGGCCAGGACGAAGGCGGGCAACCGGCGCAGCGAGCACCTACTGCGTGAGGCGGAGCTGTGGTCGGCGACCGCCGCCGTGCACGCCGGGTTCGCCTACCCGCACGAGGAGCTCGACCGCCTCTGGAAGGTCGTGCTGCTGCACCAGTTCCACGACATCCTGCCGGGCAGCTCGATCGCGTGGGTGCACCGCGAGGCCGAGGCGACCTACGCCCAGGTCCGCGCCGACCTCGAAGCGATCATCGAGGCGGCCGCCTCGGCGCTCGCCGGTGCCGGGCGGTCCGCCTGGGTGCTCAACACCAGCCCGGAGACCCGCGCCGAGGTCGTGACCGTCCCCGCCGAGCTGGCGGGCGACACCGGCCAGACGCTCGCCGACGGCTCGGCCGCCGTCTTCGCCGAGGTCCCGGGCTCCGGCGCGGTACGGCTCGGCGCTTCCGTGGCGCCTCCCGCGCCCGTCACCGTGAGCGGGACCACCATCGACAACGGCGTGGTGCGAGTCGAGATCGACGAGGCGGGGCTGTTCACCTCGGTCAGGGACCTGGTCGCCGGCCGCGAGGTGCTCGCCCCCGGCTCCCGGGGCAACCTGCTGCAGCTCCACACGGACTTCCCGAACTACTGGGACGCCTGGGACATCGACCGCCACTACCGGCGGCAGCACGTGGACCTCACCGAGGCCGACTCGGTCACCGTGGTCGACAGCGGGCCGCTCGTCGCCGCCGTCAGGATCGAGCGCTCGTTCGGCGCGTCCCGGATCGTCCAGACGGTCAGGGTCACGGCCGGCAGCCCCCGGATCGAGATCGAGACCGACATCGACTGGCACGAGCGGGAGAAGATTCTCAAGGCGGCCTTCCCGCTTGACGTGCACGCCGACCGCTCGGCCGCCGAGATCCAGTACGGCCACATCTTCCGCCCGACCCACACCAACACGAGCTGGGACGTGGCCAGGTTCGAGGCCTCCAACCACCGCTGGATCCACCTCGCCGAGCCCGGCTACGGCGTGGCGGTCGCCAACGACTCCACCTACGGCCACGACGTCGGCCGCACCACCCGTCCGGACGGGGGGACCACCACGACGGCCCGGCTCAGCCTGGTCAGGGCGCCGCGCGTCCCCGACCCCGAGGCCGACCAGGGCAGGCACCACCTGACCTACGCGCTGGTGCCCGGCGCGACCGTCGCCGACGCCGTGGCGTCGGGCTATGCCCTCAACCTGCCGCTCCGCGTGGCGGCGGGCGGGACGGGCGACACCCCCGCGCCGCTGGTCACCGCGGAGGGCCGTGCCGTACGGGTCGAGGCGGTCAAGCTCGCGGACGACCGCTCGGGCGACGTGATCGTCCGGGTGTACGAGTCGCTGGGCGGCCGGGGCACGACCCGCCTGCTGCCGTCGTTCCCGGTGGCCTCGGCCGAGGTGAACGACCTGCTGGAGCGCCCGCTCAGGGAGCCTGCGGTCGCCGTGGACGCCGACGGCGGCATCCCGGTGAGCCTGCGCCCGTTCCAGGTGCTGACCCTGCGGCTGCGCCGCGAGAACGTGTGAGGAGTCGTTCAATGCGCGTGGGCTTGCTCGGCCTCGGCCGGATAGGCGAGTTTCATGCCGCCACCCTGTCCACTCTTGTGGACGAGCTGGTGGTCTCCGACGCCGACGCTGCTCGGGTGGCGGCCGTCGCGGAGAAGTACGGCGCCGCGGTGGGCGACCCGTTCGACGCGGACGCGGTGGTGATCGCGACGCCGACCTCCACCCACGCGGAGCTGCTGATCCGCGCGGCCGGGAAGGGCGTGCCGGCGTTCTGCGAGAAGCCGGCCGCCCCCACCGTGGCGGAGACGCTCGCGGTCGTCGACGCGGTGGAGCGCAGCGGGACAATGGTGCACATCGGCTTCCAGCGGCGCTTCGACGCGGGCTACACCGCGGCCCGGCAGGCGCTGCTCGACGGCGAACTGGGGGACCTCCACCGGGTGCACATGCTCACCGGGGATCCGGCGCCCCCTCCGGCCGAATACGTGGCGCAGTCCGGCGGGATCTTCCGCGACTGTCACATCCACGACTTCGACATCCTGCGCTGGGTCACCGGCCGCGAGGTGGAGTCGGTCTACGCCATCGGGTCGAACCGTGGCGCGGGCTTCTTCGCGGCGGCGGGCGACGTGGACAACAGCGCCGCCGTGCTCACCCTGGACGACGGCACTCTCGTCACGATGCAGGGGTCGCGCTACAACGGGAACGGCTACGACGTCCGCATGGAGCTGGCCGGGACGCGGGCGACCTGGGCGGTCGGGCTGAGCGACCGGTCGCCGCTGCACTCGGCCGACGGTCTCGCCCCGCACGACGACCCCTGGCCGGACTTCCAGACGAGGTTCGAGGACGCCTACGTGGCGGAGATGGGCGCCTTCCTCGCCGCCGCCCGCGGCGAGCGCGAGAGCCCGTGCACCACGCGGGACGCCCTCGCCGCCCTTTACCTCGCCGAAGCCGCCGACCTGTCCCGCCGCGAGGGACGGCCGGTCGCCCTCCGTGAGGTGACCGCGTGACGATCGCCGAGGCGGCCGCCGTGGACACGGCCGCGCCCCTGACGTCGCACGCCGCAGGGAAAGCGGCATGAGACCGACGGTGCGGCTGACGGTCGCGCAGGCGCTGGTCAGGTTCCTGTCGCGGCAGTGGAGCGAGCGGGACGGCGTCGAAACGCGGCTCATCGAGGGCGTCTTCGGCATCTTCGGCCATGGCAACGTGGCGGGAATCGGCCAGGCCCTCGCCGAGCAGGGGGCGGGCACCAAGTCTGCCCTGCCGTACTATCTGGCCCGCAACGAGCAGGCGATGGTGCACACCGCGGTGGGGTACGCGCGGGCGACCGGCAGACGGTCGACGTTCGCCTGCACGACCTCGATCGGGCCGGGAGCGACCAACCTGGTCACCGGCGCGGCGCTGGCCACCATCAACCGGCTGCCCGTGCTGCTGCTGCCGGGCGACATCTTCGCCACCCGGGTGGCTTCGCCCGTGCTGCAGGAGCTCGAGGACCCCCGGTCGTACGACGTCAGCGTCAACGACTCCCTCAGGCCGGTGAGCCGCTTCTTCGACCGGATCAACCGGCCCGAGCAGCTCCCCTCGGCGCTGCTCGCGGCGATGCGCGTGCTGACCGACCCGGCCGACACGGGCGCCGTGACCCTCGCCCTGCCCCAGGACGTCCAGGCCGAGGCGTACGACTGGCCGGAGGAGCTGTTCGAACGCCGCGTCTGGCACATCGCCAGGCCCGTGCCGGAGCCGGCCGCCGTGGCAAGAGCCGTACAGGCGTTGAGCGGCTCGAATAGGCCGCTGATCGTCGCCGGGGGCGGGGTCAAGTACAGCGAGGCGTGGGACGAGCTGCGGGAGTTCGCCGAGCGGTACGGCATCCCGGTCGCCGAGACGCAGGCGGGCAAGGGCGCCCTGCCGTACGACCATCCGCAGGCCGTGGGCGCGATCGGGCACACCGGCACGGCCGCCGCGAACGCGCTGGCCCGGGAGGCCGACCTGGTTATCGGGGTCGGCACCCGGTACAGCGACTTCACCACCGCCTCGCGGACCCTCTTCGGCGAGGCCGGGTTCCTCAACGTCAACGTGATGGCGTTCGACGCAGCCAAGCATTCGGGCGTGTCACTCGTCGCCGACGCGCGGGAGGGCCTGCGGGCGCTCCACCGTGCTTCGGACCTGGGTGACTGGCGGGCCGACGGCGACTGGACCGCGCGGGCCACGGCCCTGTCCCAAGGTTGGCAGGCCGAGGTCACCAGGGCGTACGGCGGGCCGACGCTGACCCAGCCGGTGCTGCTCGGCATCCTCAACGAGGTCGCCGAGGGCGGCGTGGTCGTCAACGCGGCCGGGTCGATGCCAGGCGACCTGCACCGGCTGTGGCGGCCCTCGGACCCCGAGCAGTATCACGTCGAGTACGGATATTCCTGCATGGGCTACGAGATCGCCGGTGGGCTCGGGGTCAAGCTCGCCCGGCCCGAGCGCGAGGTGTTCGTGCTCGTGGGCGACGGGTCCTACCTGATGATGGCCCAGGAGATCGCCACCGCCGTGCAGGAGGGCGTCAAGCTCGTCGTCGTCCTGGTGGACAACGACGGCTTCGCCTCGATCGGCAACCTCAGCGAGTCGGTCGGCGCCCAGCGGCTGGGCACCGCCTACCTGATGCGGGGCACCACCGGGGAGCTCGACGGCGGACGTCTGCCGGTGGATCTGGCCGCCAACGCCGCGAGCCTCGGGGCCGACGTCATCACGGCCGACGACCCCGCGTCGCTGCGGGCGGCGCTGGACCGTGCCGTCGCGTCGTCCCGGACCACGGTGGTCTACGCCAGGGCCACCCCGGCCGCAGGTCCCGACTCCCAGGCCTGGTGGGACGTCCCCGTCGCGGAGGTCTCCGAGCTCGCCGAGGTCCGGCAGGCCCGGAGCCGCTACGAGGAGGCCAAGCGCGGCCAGCGCCCTTTCCTGTGACGATCACCTGACGATGATCGCCACGCCGTACGGCCCGTCAGAAGCGGACCGTACGGCGGGGCGACTCGCGGGTCATCGCCGTCCGAAGGCGCCGATCCGGGCGTGAAACAGGCCCATGAGGAGCACGCCGACGGCGGCGGCGACCGCCGCCAGGCGGGGATCGTGCCGCACGTCCGCCGCCGCGAATAGCAGTCCCGCCAGGCAGAACATCCCCCAGCCCGCGACAAGGTTGATCACGGGCGATGGCCCGAACGGGGTCGGGAAGGGCTCCTTGGTGATCCCCTTGACGAAGTGCGGGACGGCATTCGTGCCGAACACCGCTGCCAGGAAGCTGAGAACCGCCGTCTGCCACATGTCGTTCCCTTCGGTCATCGTGCGCGGGTGGTGAGACCCCGGATGGTCAGGTCGACCAGCTGGCGGAGACGGGTGTGCAGAACCTCCGGGGCGGCCTGCTCCTGCGCGATGCCGGTCAGCGCGTCGACCAGCAGCACAGCGGCGTCGTGCGCCGACAGCGCGACGTCGAGCAGGTCGAGCTCGCCGGCGGCGGAGGTGAGGATCTTCTCCACGATGGCGGTGTGCCGCTCCTTGAACGCGGCCGTGAGCTCCGGCGCGACCACGCCGGCCTCCGCGAGCATCTCCCCCCGGAACTCGGCCTCGACCGTCCCGACGAAGAAGTCCAGTTTCACCGCGAGCGCGCCATAGAGCCGCGCCGCCACCGTGCCGCCCACCGTGCCGCCCACCGTGCCGCCCACCGTGCCGCCCACCGTGCCGCCCACCGTGCCGCCCACCGTGCCGCCCACCGTGCCGCCCACCGTGCCGCCCACTGTGCCACCCGCTGTGCCACCCACACGACCGGCCGCTTCGGCGGCGGCGAGCAGCCCGTCGAGCATCCAGGCGCCCATCGCCCGGAAGAGGTCGTCCTTGCCGCTGAAGTGCTGGTAGAGCGCCGGCCGCGAGACGCCGGCGGCCCGCGCGACCAGATCCATGGAGGTCCTGCGATAGCCGTACCGGCCGAAAACCCCGACCGCGGCGCTCAGGATCTGGTCACGCTTGGCATCCCTGGCGGCTGACATGCTGACAATCTATATGCGAAATGTCAGAATGTCGATGGGCCAGTACGGCTCATACCGACTCCGCCGCCGGTGCCGGGCCACCTCGTGCGCGGTCGGCTCGTATCAGTCCGTACGGGCGCATTGGGCGGACGGGGTGAAGAGCCAGCAGCCTCTGAGGTCCTGGGCCGCCCTGCCGGTGGTCGCGCCGGAGACGAGCGGCGCGATTCCGGCGCGTTTGCTGACCGGCGGAGCGAACGCCCAGCTCGGCGCGGCGGGTGAGGCTACCGGAGCGAGGGGCGCCAGCGGCCGTCCGAAGAGGTCGGTCGTCCGTCCCCGCCAGGGCGCGAGGCTCCAGGTCGAGATGGCCGATCGGGCCAGCGGCGGCAGAGGCAGCACACCGTGCGGGGCGCCGCCCGGGAGGATCCCCGGAACGTCGCCGGGCACACCGCCGTAGCCCCCGCTGGGCGCGCCTCCGTAGCCCCCGCTGGGCACGCCGCCGTAAATCCCGTTCGGCACGCCTCCGTAGATCCCGTTCGGGACACCGCCTGCGGTGCCACCCGGGAGACCGTTGGGCGCGCCACCGTAGATGCCGTTAGGCGCGCCGCTCGGAAGGCCGAAGGTCGGCGAGGGCAGGACGGTCGGGGACGCCACGGCAGTCGGCGTGACCACCGCTGACGGCGTCGCCGTGGGGCTGGAACCGGCCGCGGGCGGCTCCGGGTCCTTGCCGCCCTTCGGGGTGTCCGGCTTCTTGCCGGGATCCTTGGCGGTCGGCTTCGACGTCGGTTCGGACGACGGTTTCGATGTCGGCTTGGACGTCGGCTTGGACGTCGGCTTGGACGTCGGCTTGGACGTCGGCTTCGATGTCGGTTTCGATGTCGGTTTCGAGGAGTGCTTCGGGGTGGGGGACGGGCTGGGCGACGCGGTCGGCGTGGCCGTATCAGTCGGTGTGGCGGTCGGTGTGGCGGTGGGGGTGGCGGTGGGGGTGGCCGAGGCGCTCGGAGTGTCGGTGTCGGTCGGCTTGGCGGAGTGCGTCGGCTGCGGCGTCGACGTGTCCGGGTCCGCTGATTTCGCCGCCGGCGGCTCCGAATGAGGTGGCTGAGAGGCGGGCGGATCGGAGTGTTGGGGCGCCGCCGACGACGTCGGCCCGGATGTGTGGGAGGGGCTGTCGGTCGGCCTGTCCGTGGGCCCGTCCCCCGGCCTGCCGGAAGCGTCCGTGCCGGCCGAGGAGCCCGGGTCCGGACGGGACGAGGCGTCACTGTTCTGGGACGCCTCCGGCTCGTGGCCCGTGGGGCCGGTCGTGGCGGCGGGGCCGTCGCCGGGCGGGTCGAGGGTCACGGTGGCGGTGGGCTCGGGCGCCCCAGGGGCGACGTCGTCCCTGGGCGGGGGGACATCCACGCTGGGGTCCGCCATGGCGGCCCAGGGCTGGGCGATGATCGCACCGGTCGTCGCGGACACCGCGGCCAGGAGGAGACCGGAGACGAGGGTGGCGCGCCGGGAGGAGATGCGTGGGGTCATGGATGGCTCTTCCTCGATCTATGGGCTGGCTCGATCTATGGGGTGGGCCGTGGACCGGTGAGGGGCTTCCAGCCCGCCGCGGCGAACTGGGGCGTTCCGGGGAGAGCGGCGGCGGGCACGGCGGGAGGCGTGGGATCGGGGATGTTGACCCAGTCCCCCTGGTTCGTGCCACGCATGTGGGGGAGCCACTTCATGAGGAGGCTCATGGCGTAGGGGCTGGAGTAGACGGGGCCGGTGTCCGTGGTCCCCTTCGTCGCGGTCACCTGCACGAGGACGCACACCTGGACCTGGTCCTCGGCTCGGGCCTGCCACTGGACGCCGATCGTCTGCGTCCGCAGGGCCGCCCCCTCAGGCAGATCGCCCTCCGAGGGGAGGCCCAGGGTTTCCCGCCATCCGCGTACGGCGGCGCGTGCTCCGTTGCGGGCGGCCTCCCGCTGCTCGGGCGGCGCGTAGAGGACGGCCGCCTGCTCGGCCTGGGCGGCGTCCAGCGTCCAGGCGGCCTCCAAGGCGGCCGCCGCCGCGGACACGGCTCCCAGCTCGGTGCGCGGAAACCCGATGGGATAACCGCCGTCGCCCTGGTGCCCGGTGGGCGGAGCCAGCGCGATGGCGTTCGCGACGCGGACGGGCGCGGGCGCCGGAGCCGGAGCGGGCCCCCGGAGTTGCACGACGATGACCACGATGGCGGCGACCACCGTCACGGCCGCGACCACGAAAAGCACCGTTACGCGGGGGCTCCGCCGTGGGGCGCTCAGGTCCCAGTCGAGCATCGGGTCCGGGGTGACCGTGCCCACTAGTTGCCCCGGTCGGGCCGCTGCCCGAACGCCTGTCCCGCGGCGGCGGCGAGGCGGAGGTACGCGCCACGGGTGGTAGGCCGCAGCCGGGAGAGATCGACCTCGGCGCCCTCCTTGAGATGCGGGTCGTACGGCACGCGGACGACGGCACGGCAGCGCGTCGCGAAATGCCGCTCCAGCAGCTCGACGTCGACGTGTGACTTGGGCTCCACGGCGTTCAGCACGACGATGGCGTTCTTGACGAGGCTTCCGTACCCGTGGGCTGTGAGCCAGTCCAGCGTGGCCGCGGCCGAGCTCGCGCCGTCGACCGCGACCAGGCTTACCAGCACGATCTGGTCGGCCAGCTCCAGGGTCGCCCCCATGGCTCCGTGCAGCAGCCCTGTCCCGCAGTCGGTGATGCAGATCGAGTAGTAGCGCTCGATCAGTCCGGCGACCGTACGGTAGTCCTCCGCGTTGAACGCCTCGCTGACGGCCGGGTCGGTGTCGGAGGCCAGGACCTCCAGCCGGGCGGGCGACTGCGAGGTGAAGGCACGGGCGTCGGCATAGCGGACGATGTGGGGCGCTTCGGCGAGCAGCGTGCGGATGGTCGCGGCCGTTTCGGACTTGACCTTGATGCCGAGAGTCCCCCGGTCAGGATTGGCGTCGATCGCGATCACCCGGTCTCCCCGAAGGGAGGCGAGCGTGTTGCCGAGGGCGGCGGTCGTCGTGGTCTTGCCCACACCGCCCTTGAGGCTCATGACGGCGATGCGGTGGTGGCCACTCGCCACGGGCGTCTGCGCCTGGGCGATCAGCGTGCGGCGCTCCAACTCGGCGGACGACTCCGCGGGGATGATCTTCCCCCCGGAGAGCTGGTAGACGAGCCGCCTCCACCCGCCCGCCGGCTCCGCACGCCGGTTGATGAGCAGATGCTCCGCCGTGAGGGGCACCGACTCGGGGAACTGGTCGGCCGGAACGGACACTGGAGAGTGGATCTCTGTCATGGCGAGGGGGGTCCTTTCACAGAGCACGGATGACATGGGCTGTCAGCAGGTGCGCCACCGCACCGTCGTGGTGCTCTCGCCGCGGGGTCCGCGCAGGACCAACGGAGTCGTGACGGGGGCGGGCACGCCGCACCAGTAGCGCACCCGGAGGGCGCGCACGCTGATCACGTCGGTGTGTCCGGGCTTCAGGGTGCCGCTGGACGGCTTGATGGCCAGACCGTGGGCCGTTATCCGCCACTCCAGGGGCTTGTCGGCCGCCGTCAGCGTGATGCTGCCCCGGCCGAAGTCGTCGAGCGTGACGACCGTCGGCACCTGTACGCCGCCGACGACCTGGCTCTGCGGAGTGGGGCCGCCGCCCTGCACGGGCACGCTGGGCTGCGCGGTCACGCTCGCCCGGCCCGGAATGGCGGTCTGCCCAGGAATGGCGGCCTGGGTGACGGAGGACTCAAGAGAGCGCGCGGGCTCCCGTGTCTGTGCGGCCGGGCTCAGGAGGTTGATCCCCGCCAGTGTGCCCGCCGCGCCCGCGACGACCACGATGACGATCCTGAGGGTGGTGGTGCGGATCAGCGCACCGGCCCTTGTGAACACCTCCGCGATCCGGACCGTGACCCCGATGCGGTGCAGACCGGACCTGTCGCCGAAGTTCCCCACGTCACCGAAGTGCCCATCGCGGACGTCGCGGTCACCGAGCTGCGTCGCCTCGGCGGCGTCAACCCCGCGGGCGAGGGCCTCACGCGCGTAGATCTGGGACATCAGCGCGTCATAGAGCGGGGTGTCGCGCCCCGAGGCAGCCGGCGGATCCGCCGGGTGCACCGGACCCTCCCCCGGCCTCGCTCTGCGCGGCCCCTCCGGAGCACTAACCGGACGCGGCCTCTCGGGAGGGCTTGCCGTACGAGCGCGGTCTGTGGGAGGCGGCGCGGAGGCGGGGGGCGGCGCGGGCCGCGCGGAGGCGGGAGGCGGTGTGACCACTCCCGAGGGCGGCGGCTTCGGCTTGGTCTCCTCGGGCGCGACCAAGCCGGCGTCGACCGGGGCGGAGAGCGGCATGCCGAACGACGACGGGGGCCGCTGGACGCGCGCCGGGACCGTGCCAACGTCGGGGAGCGAATCGAGGAGACGCCGCCTGACCTCGGGCGCCAGGGCGGCGATCGGGGGATGGGAGAGGATCTGCGGCACCGTGTAGCGGATGTTGATGGGCCGGTTGCACACGACGCACTTGACGATGTGAGAGAGCAGGGCCACCCGGGCGGCGCCAGAGTCGCCCGCGGCCCGCCCTCCGGGCTCGTCAGGGAACAGGTCGGACACCAACGGCACGAGGTCGGGACAGATGGGACGGCCGCGGGCGATGCCGTCCAGTCCGCTGACGAGGATCTCCACCACGTCCTGCGTACGCGTGACCAGCCTGCCGAGCTCGCGCACGGGCAGGGACAGGACATACGACAGATCCCGCAGCGGTAACTCGTGGCGGTACAGCAGGCGCAGCGTTTCGGCGCCGAGCGGATCGACGAGCGTCCAGGCGCGCCACACCGCGCCGCCGTCGGGGGCGCCGGGTCCCGGACCGGGCCGGTACCCCTCCCGGCCGCCGGAGCCGCAGGCGCGCCGCAGCACGGCCAGCAGCCACGCCCGGTCCGTCACGTGCGCGGGCGGAGCTTGGACGCTGCAGGCGCCCAGGGCGGCGCTGACCGCCGCGAGCATGCGGGCGCCGTCAAGGTGGTAGGAGGCGTAGTCCACCAGATGAGCGCCGTGTTCGTTCACCCAGGCCATCCCCCGGCCGGGGTCGAGCGCGATGTCCCCCGTACCGGTGGGCGCGCTCATGAGCGGCGAGGGGGAGTCAGGGCGGTTTCCATGTCATGTTCGGCCAGAGCATCACTGCGACTATGGGGTCGCACTTGCCTATCTGGAAATTCTGATGCATACCGATACATAGAACGAGATCTTAGACTGACAGCCAACTGTTGGGAAGGAAAGGAACCAGGGACGTCATCACTCGATGATAAACATCAACAATCGCTATACGGCCCGTCCGAAACCCCGATTTCGCGGCGTAGACATCACCGTCCAAGGGCCTCTCTAGAGAGATTCGGACGGTCATGCCGGGATTTATGATCATACCGATGAGCTGCGACTACGCACACCGGCTCCGAGGTGCCCGCCGACGCCGGACCAGTAGTGATTTCCATTCCGTACTTTGCCCAAACCTGCCGCCCACAACTCGACGTGAATGGCTTTCATATCCGCGGCCGTTCGCTCTCCGGAGCATTTCCACACCCTTTCTGGAGGATTACCGGGACGCGAACGGCTACACCTCGTGATCCCGTTCGAGGAACTCCAGACGGTCGACACCCCGGCTCCCGGAGTGTCGTGCGAAAGCGGCGGCGGCCCGGAGAAGCCGCCGCGCAACCGTCCGGCCGCCTCCGTACGAACAAGCAAGATGTGGAAACGGTCATCGTGCTGCTCACCAGAGACCTCCGGGTGCATGATCACCCGGCACTCGCGGAGGCGTGCGAACGGGCACAGCACGTCGTGCCGCTGTTCGTCTTGGACCCCGCCATCCGGCCCCGGCATCGCGCGGACTTCCTCCACGAGGCCCTGCAGGACCTCCGCTCCGCACTGCTCCAGCGCGGCGGAGACCTGGTCGTACGGCAGGGCGACCCGGTGGCCGAGGCGATCAGGCTCGCGGGTGAGGTGTCCGCGTCCGCGATCTGGGCGAGCGGAGACGTCAGCGCGTTCGCCCGGCGGCGCGAGCGGCGGCTCGCGGAGGCGTGTGCGGCACACCGGCTCGACTTCCGGCTGTTCCCCGGTGTGACGGTGGTGCCGCCGACCGGACTGCTGCCCGCCGGAGGCACCCACTACCGGGTCTTCACCCCCTACTGGCGGGTCTGGTCCGAGGCGCGCAAGCGGCCGGTGCTCGACCCACCCGCGAAGGTCCGGCTCCCCGCCGGTGTCGACCCCGGACCGCTTCCCAGCGTGCCGCGGGAGCCGTACGGCCTGCTCAGGGGCGGCGAGACGGCGGGGCGGCGGCGTCTCGCCGAGTGGGTTGAGGGCGGCGGGCTGGCCGACTACGGCGACGGGCGCGACCGCGTGGCGGACCGCACGTCGCTGATGAGCGCCTACCTGCGGTTCGGCTGCGTGTCGCCGTCGGAGGTGGTGGCGCGGGCCGCCCGCCGGACCGGGGCCGAGGCGTACATCCGGCAGCTCTGCTGGCGGGACTTCTACTACCAGGTCGCGTACGCGTTCCCCGAGTTGCCGAGACGCGACTACCGGCCGCGCGACGTGGACTGGAGGGACGATGAGCGGATCGCCGCCGCCTGGCGCGAGGGCATGACGGGCGTCCCCATCGTGGACGCCGGGATGCGCCAGCTCCGCGCGGAGGGGTGGATGCACAACCGCCTCCGGCTGATCGTCGGGTCCTACCTGACGAAGCGACTCAAGATCCATTGGCGGGTGGGCGTGGACCACTTCGACGATCTGCTCCTGGACGCCGACATCCCGAACAACTGCGGCAACTGGCAGTGGGTGGCCGGCACCGGCAACGACACCCGGCCGAACCGCATGCTCAATCCGATCCGCCAGGCCAGGAAGCTCGACCCGGACGGCGAGTACGTCCGGCGGTACGTCCCCGAGCTGGCGGACCTCCCCCCGCAGGCCATCCATGAGCCGTGGAAGCACGCCCCCTCGGTGCGGGGCTATCCCGCGCCGATCTTCGGCGACGTGCCGCTCATCACGTGAACTCACCTGACGCCGTGCCGGTGGTTAGGTGGCGAGCGCCCCGTGGGGGTCGAGGACGTACTTGCGCGCGGCCCCCTTGTCGAACTCCTCGTAGCCCCTGGGCGCCTGGTCGAGCGGCATGGTGGTGGCGTTGACCGCCTCGGCGATGTGCACGCGGTCGGTCAGGATCGCCATCATCAGCCTGCGGTTGTAGCGCATGACGGGACACTGTCCTGTGAAGAACGAGTGCGCCTTCGCCCAGCCGAGGCCCAGCCTGATCGACAGCGACCCCTGCTTGGCGGCCTCGTCCGCGGCCCCCGGGTCACCGGTGACGTAGAGGCCGGGGATGCCCAGCCTGCCGCCCGCCCGGGTGGTCTCCATCAGCGCGTTCAGCACGGTGGCGGGCCGTTCCCGCTGCGCGTCGGCCCCATGGCCGCGGGCCTCGAAGCCGACCGCGTCCACCCCGCAGTCGACCTCGGGAACGCCGAGGATCTGCTCGATCTGGTCTCTCGGGTGCCCCTCCGCCACGTTTACGGTCTCGCAGCCGAAGCTCCGGGCCTGGGCGAGGCGTTGCTCGTTCAGGTCACCGACGATCACGACGGCGGCGCCCAGGAGCAGGGCCGAGACGGCCGCCGCCAGCCCCACGGGCCCCGCGCCGGCGATGTAGACGGTCGAACCCGTCGTCACCCCCGCCGTGACGCACCCGTGGTAACCGGTCGGGAAGATGTCCGCGAGCATGGCCAGGTCGAGGATCTTCTCCATCGCCTGGTCCCTGTCGGGGAACCTGAGCAGGTTCCAGTCGGCGTAGGGCGTGAGCACGTACTCCGCCTGGCCTCCGGGCCACCCGCCCATGTCCACGTACCCGTACGCCCCGCCGGGCTGCTGCGGGTTGACGTGCTCGCAGATGTGGGTGTTGCCCTCCTTGCAGTTGCGGCAGCGCCCGCAGGCGATGTTGAACGGCACGGACACCAGGTCACCGACCTTGATGATCTCCACATCGGGGCCGATTTCCACGACCTCACCGGTGATCTCGTGGCCGAGGACGAGACCGGGAGGCGCGGTGGTACGGCCGCGCACCATGTGCTGGTCACTGCCGCAGATGTTGGTCGCGATGGGCTTGACGATCGCGCCGTGCCTGACCTTGCGGCCCACGTTGGCCGGGGGCACGCCCGGCCCTTCCTTCAGCTCGAACTCGGGATAGTCGGTGTCGGCGACCTCGACTTTTCCCGGCCCCTGATAGACGACAGCCTTGTTGCCCGGCATGACGGCTCCTCCTTGCCAGCACGCGGCAGGCCACCATCACGACCCCCGGCGACGATGGCTCTCAACCGACCATATACCCGGTTTGACCAGGTGAAAGGCTCCGGCATCTGCGGTGGGCGTCGTCGACCCGCTCGGTGATCCCCTTGCGGTCGAGGTGCTCCAGCAGGGGCACCGCGACCCTGCGGCTCGTCTTCAGGGCGGTCCTGGCCTGGCTGACCGTGAACGGCTGGGGCAGCCGGGCCAGCAACGCCGCCGCCCGGACGTCCGTCCCCGGCAGCAGCACGATCCCGTCGGCTATGCGCAACAAGGCCCCGGCGCGTACGGCTGCCGCCAGCTCGCGAGGTCCAAGCCCCAGCTCTGCCAGCCGTACGGCCTCCGGCGCGAGGAAGGGATGCGCGGACAGCTCCGCCGCGAGCCGCTGGACCGCACGCGCGACCGGGGGCGGCAGGCCGGACGGGCCGCTGACGATCCGGCCGTCCGCGACGGTCGAAGGCGGTCGCACGAGCGCTGTGACGAGCCGCCGGTCGGGAAGGTCCAGCTCGTGCCGGGCGATCTCCAGCGGCATCCCGGGCTCCAGGGGGTGTTCGGCGGCGTATCGCCGTACGACCTCAGGAAGCCGCTCTCCCAGGCTCGACCAGTAGCCCGGGTCCGCGTGCCACTCACCGCACACCGGGCGGCCCGAGGGGGCGCAGCCCATGGCCGCCAGTTCCTCCGACCGGAGCAGACGATGAGCGCGCAGCAGGGACGCGGCGTCCGGCGAGGCCGTCTCCAGCCCGGCGGCCCGCTCCCGCGCCGCTCCCCTCCGGCGTAGCTCGGGCGGCCGCACGTCGAGAACGCTCGCCCCGGCAAGCACCCGTATCGCGTGTCCGGGGTCACGATGGCCGGGGTCACGATGGCGGGGGTCACGATGGCGGGGGTCACGATGGCGGGGGTCACGGCCGGGGTCGCGTAGCAGGAGGACGTCTCCCAGGTGCAGCGGAAGCGGCCGGGAAAGGCGCAGGCGGGCCGTGTTGCCGCCCAGCGGGCGTACGACGCACCCCACCGCCGCCGACCCGATGTGCGCGGTCAGCCGCTGAGGCAGGAAGTCGTCCGCGTCCCGCGCCCGGGTGAGCCGCACGTCCACCAGGTCGGTGAAGGTCCAGCCGCCCGGCGCGACCAAGGCGTGGCCGCGCTCGGGCGCCACCCGTCCGCGCAGGTTGAGGGCCACCCTCGCCACGCCGGTCACGGAGGTCACCGGCTCCTTCAGGGACTCCATCGCCCGGACGCGCATCGGCTCGCCGTCCAGCGCGAGCTCGTCGCCGACCTCGATCCGGCCGGCGGGCAGCGTCCCGGTGACGACCGTCCCGCTGCCGTGCACGCTGAACACCCGGTCGATCCAGAGCCGCACCGGCGCCTCGGGGTCCGGCGCCGGAAGGGCGGCGACCAGCCGGTCCAGCGCCTCCCGCAGCTCGCCGAGCCCCTGACCGGTGCGCCCGCTCACCGCCAGCGCCTCCACCTGGCCGAGACCGCTCTCGGCGAGGCGGGCGCGCGCCTGCTTCATCGCGGGCGCGGGGTCCGCCAGGTCGGCACGGGTCACCACCAGCAGGCCCAGCCGTACGCCGAGGGTCTCCAGAGCGACCAGGTGCTCCTCGGACTGGGGCATCCAGCCCTCGTCGGCGGCCACGACGAACATGACGGCGGGCACGGGACCGACCCCGGCGAGCATCGTTCCGAGGAACCGCTCATGCCCCGGAACGTCCACGAAGGCCACCCGCTCCCCCGAGGGCAGCGTCGTCCAGGCGTAGCCGAGCTCGATCGTCAGCCCACGCCGCCGCTCCTCCTCCAGCCGGTCCGGCTCCATGCCGGTGAGCGCCCGCACCAGCGTGGACTTGCCGTGGTCGACGTGGCCCGCCGTCGCGACGACCTGCATCAGGGACCCATCCCGAGGACAGCCGCGAGGACGGCCTTGACCACGTCGCCGTCCCATTCGGGCGGTACGGCACGCAGGTCCAGAAGGAGCCGGCCGCCTTCGACCCGGCCGACGACTGCGGGATCCCCGGTTCGCAGCGATACGGCGAGCCGTTCCGGCAGGCTCACCGCCGCGCTCGGCAGCGTCACTCCCGGCGCTCCGCCGCCGCCCACGGTCGCCCTTGCCGGTACGGCTCGCGCGTCGACCCCGGCTTCGGCGAGCCGTACGGCCAGAGCCTCGGCGCGGTCGCGCAGCGACGCAGCGTCGGCGTGCAACGCCTGGTGGAGGGGGGTGGCGGGGCCGCGCAAGGTGGCTTCGAGCGCGGCCAGCGTCAGCTTGCCGACCCTCAGCGCGCGGGCGAGGGGATGCCGCCTGCACCGCTCGACCAGGTCACGACGGCCGAGCAGCAGGCCGGCCTGTGGCCCGCCGAGGAGCTTGTCGCCACTGGCGGTGACCAGATCGGCTCCGGCCTTCAGCGTGGTCGCGGCGTCGGGCTCCTCGGGCAGCAGGGGCTCCCGCTCCAGCAGCCCCGAGCCGATGTCGGCGACGACCGGCACGCCGAGGCCGCCCAGCCCCGTCAGCTCCGCGACGTCCACGGAGCCGGTGAAGCCCTCGACCCGGAAGTTCGACGGGTGGACCTTGAGCACGAACCCGGTCTCCGGGCCGACGGCCGCACGGTAATCGGCATACGTGGTGCGATTGGTCGTGCCCACCTCACGCAACCGGGCTCCCGTGGAGACCAGCAGGTCGGGGATCCGGAACCCGTCACCGATCTCCACGAGCTCGCCCCGGCTGATGACGATCTCCCGCCCGGCCGCCAGCACGGTGGCCACGAGCACGAGCGCGGCGGCGTTGTTGTTCACGACGTGCACGTCCTCGGCGGCGGGAACGGCCCGCGCGAGAGCGTCCATGGCGCCCCGCCCACGACGGGCCCTCGCCCCCGTGGTCAGGTCGAACTCCACGTCTGCCGGACCCGCCGTGGCGACGACCGCCTCGATCGCCGCCGGTGACAGGGGAGCCCGGCCGAGGTTGGTGTGGAGCAGCACGCCCGTCATATTGATCACAGGACGGATGCTCGCCGCATGCCGGGGCAGAGCCGCGAAGGCCACGTCGGCGACATCCTCCGGCTCGATCTCGCCCTGCCGTGCCCGGTGCTGCGCCCGCGCGACCGTGTCCTTGACGACGGCCCGGCCGAGCCGCTCCGCCATCGCGGTGAGGCGGGGATCGGCCAGCACGGCGTCAGTGCGAGGCACCCGCCTCCGTCGGTCCACACTTCAACTTATAACGGAGAGGTTACGCAACATCCCGTGACACAGGCCGGCGACGCCGCCGATTCGGCTGATCCCACTACAGCGGCCAATGCGGCCAGCCCCGCCGCGCGGCCGACCCACCAGCACGACCGGCCCACCAGCACGACCGGCCCACCGGCGCGACCCACTCACCGACGCACCGACCCACCTACCCCGCCATCACGCCGCACCACAGCCGTGACGGGCCCCTCCAGCCGTGATCATGCAGAGATTCCTTGGCGTGCCACTTGACCTGGCGAAATGCGATTGGTGATCATGCGCAGGCCATCCGTAGCCAGGCCATGACGGGCCTTCTCCCCCTGCCGAGCCGCCGCCCCGCGCCGCACGACCGGCCCGCCTACCCCGCCAAAATGCCCGTGTCGGGCGGCATGTCGGAACCCCATCTTCTTCAGGTATCCGCAGCTCAATAGGGTCGCAAGGCGTTGTCATCGAGCAGGTGTTCGGATAACATCGAGGCAGCCGTTGGGTGAGCTTAGTAGGCGGGTGCCGGTTCGGGTGCCATGCGCCATCAGTGATGAAGCCTTAACCGTGTTGAGCGTGATCGCGGGAAGGCCCCGGGTCGGCCGGGGTGGTCGTCTTCGTCTCCTGGTGGGAGGTGCCTGCTGTGTTCGTGTCCCCCGACGATCCCCTTTCGGGCGCCTGCGGTGCGAGGGGTGCCGGGCCGGAGGCCGGGCGGGAGATGGGGGCGGAGCCCGCGACGGCGGCCGAGGCGTTGGCGATGGTCCAGGCCGGGCTGTCGTTCCTGGTGGGTGACGATCCTGCCGGTCAGCCGTCGGCGGTGGTGGCCGAGCGGTTGATCGGCCTGGAGGAGGCCGCGCGGCGGATGTGCGCGGCCCGGGCGGCGGCGCTGGCGGCGTTGGAGGCCGGGCGGGGGTTCGAAGACGACGGGCAGAGCGGGCTACGGCCGTGGCAGAAGCTCATCTTGGGTGTCGATGATGACCAGGCCCGGCGTGACGGGCTGCGCGCCCGGCGGTTGCGGGAGCATCCGCGCTTGTGGCAGGCGCTGGCCGAGGCGGCGATCTCCCCGTCGATCGCCGATCGCATCCTGGCCTGGGTCGCGCGGCTGCCGCGTGAGGTCCGCGGGTGGGCGTGCGCGGTGCTCACCGGCACCGCCCGGGTGAGCGGCGTCAGGGAGGCCGATCTCATCAACGTGGCCGGGGAGATGCTGCGCCGGGCCCGTCCCGAGCCGGGCGATGACGGCAGCGGCAACCACGTCAGGGTGGCGGCGACGGTCGACGGCGTGGGCCGCATCAACGGCAGCCTGTCGGCCGACACCACCGAGCTGGTCACCATGGTCCTTGCCGCGCTGGGCAAACGCCAGGGACCCGACGATGGGCGCAGCACGGGTGAGCGGCATCATGACGCGCTGCGCGAGGCGATGGCCCGGCTGGTCGATTCGGGCATGCTGCCCGAGGTCGCCGGACGCAAGCCGCGTATCGAGGCCACCATGGACCTGGCCGCCCTGCGCCGCCTGCCCGGCGCCGAGGGGGCCGAGCTGGCCTGGACCCGGACCCGCTCCACCTGGCTGGCCCACGCCCTGTCCTGCGACGCCGGCATCCAGGGCATCGTCACCGCCCACCCGGTGGGCCCCGCCCGCCTGATCACCCTCACCCACGCCCTGATCGACACCCTCACCCAGCACGGCTGGCTCCCGCCAACCCAGTCAGCGGCCCCCACCCCGGCCAGACCGGCGGTTACCCCGGCGGCCTTCGACTCGCTGTCCGCCGCCGGGCAGGCCGCCGTCATCGACCAACTCCTGGAATGGGCCGTCGAAGCGCTGTCCGGCCCCGCCGGACTCGGCTCGTGCCTACGCTCCACCCTGAACGCCACCCTCACCACCCCCGGCAACAGCCGCGTGGACGACAGCGCACCCGGTCATGGCGGCCAGTGCTGCGGCGGCGAAGACTGGGTCATCACGGCCAGCGCCGAGGTCGCCCGGGTCCTGCTCGCGGCCACCAGAGGCAAAAGCCTCATCCTCGACGTCTCCGACCCCGAAGACGCCGTCCCGTACCGGCTGCGACGAGCAGTCGAACTCCGAGACGGCCGATGCCGCTGGCCCGGTTGCGATACCCCCGCCACCAGGACCCAGGCGCATCACATCGTCGAACGCCACCACGGCGGCCCCTCCACCATGGCCAACCTCGTCCTGCTGTGCGCCCGCCACCACCTGCACTTCGTCCACCGACTCGGCTGGACGATCCGGCTCAACGCCGACGCTTCAGTCACCGTCACCAGCCCAACGGGACGGACGCTCCACGACCCCGCACCCACACCACCCCATCGGCGGCAGTGACACACGACACCGAGCCTGAGCGCCAATCATGGGCCGGCCTCCCCGGCGGCCGATATTCTCCCGTGCGTAAACACTGCTCCCCGCAATGGATCAGTCGATGAAGGAAACAGACGTATTCGCCGTACTCGACGCATTGGACAATGCTGGCCTGACGGCCTGGGTGGATGGCGGCTGGGGAATCGATGCCCTTATAGGGAAGACGACCCGGGAGCACTCTGACCTGGATCTGGTCGTCTTGCTAACACAGGTATACGAGGTGAGGTCGGTCCTGGAGAATATCGGCTACAACAAACTCCTCCGGGATTGGTTGCCTGTCGCGCTCGCTCTGGCCGACACGCGAGATCGGGAGATCGATCTCCACCCGATTACGCCGTTCGCCGAGGGTGGCGGAACTCAGGCGCAACCTGATGGCGGTTCCTTCTATTACCCCGCTCCAGTGCGGGGCGTGCTCGGCGGCCGTGTTGTCTCCTGCGTCGACGCCTTAACCCAGGTCCGTTGCCATGTCGGTTATGAACCATCCGAGAAGGACCATCGCGACATGCGCGCCCTTCATATGGCCACGGGTGTTGAACTGCCCCTTCTCTACCAGGAGCCGTGACAGCCGCTTCACAAACGGGAGCGCACGCAGCGGAGGCGGACGGGAATCGAACCCGCCAGGCCGAGGACCTCGGCCTCGTTGGTTTTGAAGACCACGGGGGCCACCAGGCGCCCAGACGCCTCCATGAAGAAAGTTAGCCCGAAGTGGGTAGGGCTGCTGCGGCGCCCCTGGACGGCGGCGTGCCATCGATTTCCAAGAACCTGGCCAAGAACCTGGCCAAGAACCTGGCCAAGAACCTGGCCAAGAAACCGCGCCAAGAAACCGGGCCAGAACGCGAGGGGCGGGATGACAGGAGCCACGGCGGAGCCGGCCACGATCCGGCTGACGCAGTACGCGCACGGCGGCGGCTGTGCGTGCAAGATCCCGCCAGGCGAGCTGGAGGCCATCGTCGCCCGCCTTGTCGACGGCGGGGTGGCATCTTCCGAGGGTGAGCTGGTCATAGGACTGGACGACGGGGACGACGCGGCCGTGGTCCGCATCGAGGGCGGCCGGGCGGTGGTGGCCACGGCCGACTTCTTCACCCCCGTCGTGGACGACCCGTACGACTGGGGGCGGATCGCTGCCACGAACGCCCTGTCGGACGTGTATGCGGTGGGCGGCGAGCCGCTGGTCGCGGTGAACCTCCTCGGCTGGCCACGCGACACGCTGCCGATGGAGTTGGTCACGGAGGTGCTGCGCGGCGGCCTCGACGTCGCGCGGGCCGCCCGCTGCCATGTGGCGGGCGGCCACAGCGTGGACGACCCCGAACCCAAGTACGGCATGGCGGTGACCGGGCTGGCCGATCCCGAGCGGTTGCTGCGCATCGACGCGGGGCGGCCGGGGCTGCCGATCTCCCTGACCAAGCCTCTCGGCGTCGGTGTGCTCAACACCCGGCACAAGGCAACCGGAGAGGTGTTCCCACAGGCCATCACGGCGATGACCACGCTCAACAGCGACGCCTCGCGGGCCGCTCTGGCGGCCGGAGCCCAATGCGCCACCGATGTGACCGGGTTCGGGCTGCTCGGGCACCTCTTCAAGCTGGCCAGGGCGAGCGGCGTCACGGCGGTGGTCGACGTGACGGCCGTGCCGTACCTGGAGGACGCCCGTGAGGCGCTCAGGGACGGCTACGTCAGCGGCGGCACGCGGCGCAACCTGGCCTGGGTGGAGCCCCACCTCGACCCTGGACGGTTCGAGGAGGACGATCTGCTGCTGCTCGCCGACGCCCAGACCTCCGGCGGCCTGCTGATCGCGGGGGAGATCCCCGGAGCGCCGATCATCGGCGAACTGATCCCGCAGGAAGACGCCGCCCTCCGTCTCCGCTGAACTGCCCGCAACCGAACCGCCCGAGACTCGGCCCCGGACTATGTGCCATCCGGCGGCCTCCCCTGGGCCTGACGTGGAAGACGGTCATCTCCCGGCCAGTGCATGATCACAGATCCCGGCGGTGCTGATCACGGCGGAGGGGCGGCGGGGTCGGGGACGACGGTGAGCCTTCTGGCTTCGGCGCGCTCTCGCTGCGGAACGACCGTGTAGCGAGGGTCGGCGGCCGAGGTGCGGCCCGCCTCCAGCAGGCCGAAGCGGGTGCACAGGGCGCCTGCCGTGATGGCGAGCCCGGACAGCGCGGTGAGCGCGCGGCTGCGGCCGGCGATGGGCGCGAGCAGGCCGCCTCCCAGCGTGAGGACACGGGACGCCTTCATGAGGAGGCCGGCCTTGCCCCGCCGGTACGGCTCACCCTCCAGGCCGAGGCGGCTTTCCATCACGATGCCCGCGGCCGTCTCCATGACAGCGCCCAGAGCGGCGGACGCGCGGGCGGGGGCGGCCTCGGCCCTGGGAGTGCTGAGCATTCCGACCGCGCCCGCGCTCGCCAGGGCGCTACCGGCGAACAGGAACGGCAGCTCGCGGTAGGCCTCGTGCCACGCGGGCACGGCGGTGTCGGCGAGCAGCACGGCGGTGTAGGTCGCCATGATCGGGCCGGTCACCGCGCTCGCCATGGCGGAAGCATCGCCTATGAACGGCAGGACGCGGCCGCCCAGGCAGCCGGGCAGGATGCGGCTCACCATGGGAGCCGGCAGCAGAGGCGTGACCGCAGCGGCGGCGGCGATCGCCGTCAGCCCGCCGTGAGCGGCCAGGGTCCACGAGCCGACGCTCATCGGGGAGGTGAACTTGAGGAGCCGAAGCATGTTCAGAAACCGCTCGGGCCGGCCCAGCTCCGTCACCAGGAAGACGGAGCCGGCGCTCGCGCCCACGAAGGCCGCCATCCGGGACGCGGCGCCCAGCCGTTCGTGTCCGGAGAGGTGTGCCGTGGCGGCCAGAACCGACGCCGCGCCGGAAAGACCACCCAAATAGAGGTACGCCGGCATGTGGGGCTCGTGCCAGATCGGCGGCTTGATCACAGGCTGCCCGTAGTAGGACCGGAATCCGGCCTCCGGCACCATCTCGTCCTGACGTCTGGCCACGACTCACCGCCTTCTCAGGAAGGACGCCTGCAAGAAGGGCACCCTTGGGAACGACACCCTCAGGAACGACACCGCCACCGCACCGGCCAGCGTGAGGGCCGCGCCGCCGGCCCATCGCCACATGTCGGGCAGGTCGCGGGTGGTGACGACCGGGTCGGGCGGCAAGCCGTACGTCTCGGGCTCGTCGAGGAGCAGGAAGAACGCGCCGTCGCCGCCCACGCCGTCGTCGGGGCTCTCGCCGTACAGCCGGGCCTCGAGCACACCGTCCGCGTGCAGCCGCTCGACCCGTGCCTCCGCCCGCTCCCGGAGCTCGTCCAGCGGGCCGAACTGGATCGAGTCGGTCGGGCAGGCCTTCGCGCAGGCGGGCTCCATCCCACCGCGCAGGCGGTCGTAGCACATCGTGCACTTCCAGGCCCGGCCGTCGCGCTCTCGACGGTCGATGACGCCGTAGGGGCAGGCCGGGACGCAGTAGCCGCAGCCGTTGCAGATGTCCGGCTGGACGACGACCGTGTCGAACTCCGTGCGGAACAGCGCGCCCGTCGGACACACGTCGAGGCAGGCGGCCTGCGTGCAGTGCTTGCACACGTCGGACGACATCAGCCACCTGCCGTCCTGCTCGATGAAGGCGACGTGCCGCCAGGTGTCCGCGCCGAGACTTCCGGTGTTGTCGTAGGAGGTCGCCCGGAAGACGAACCCGTCGTCGGGCACGTCGTTCCACTCCTTGCACGCGACCTCGCAGGCCTTGCAGCCGATGCACACGCTCGTGTCGGTGAAGAAGCCCATCCGCTCAGCCATGGCGGTACCTCTCGATCAGGTCGAGCAGCGCCCTGCCGTGGGGCCGCCTGCCCGGCAGAATGTCGCACGTGCCGGCCTTGCTCTCCTGGATGAAGACGTTCGGGTCGAGCACGATCGGCATCAGGTCGTTGGGCACGTCGCCGGTGACCATTCCCCCGCCGCCGTAGCCCCAGTGGTACGGCACGCCGATCTGGTGCACGACTTTGCCCGCGATCCGGAGCGGCCTGACTCTCTCAGTGACCAGGACGCGCAGCTCGATCGCCGTCCGCGCCGTCACGATCGTCGCCCAGCCGCCGTTGACCAGCCCGACCTCGGCGGCGAGCCGCGGCGACACCTCGCAGAACGGCGCGGGCTGGAGCTCGGCGAGGTACGGCAGGGGCCGGCTCATCCCCCCGGCGGTGTGGTGCTCGGTGAGCCGGTAGGTCGTGAAGACGTACGGGAACCGCGACGACATCGGAGGGTTGTACGGGTTCTCCGGGCGGTCGAGGATCCGTCGTGCCGGGTTGGCCCGCTGGCCGTACAACGTGTTGGGCACCGGCGACTCGTGCGGCTCGTAGTGCGCCGGGAGCGGCCCGTCGGACAGCCCGGACGGGACGAACAGCCAGCCCTTGCCGTCCGACTGCATGATGAACGGGTCGGTCCCGGCGAGCGCCGCCTCCGCCCTGGCCCCCTCGGGCGGCCGGTAGTCCGGCGGCATGTGCTCATCGAAGTCCGGAATGTCGAGCCCGGTCCACAGGCCCTTGTCCGCGTCCCACCAGACGTACGCCTTGCGCTCGCTCCACGGGCGGCCGTCCGGGTCGGCCGAGGCGCGGTTGTAGAGGATGCGCCGGTTGGCGGGCCACGCCCAGCCCCACTCGGGCGCGATCCAGGACTGCTCGCTCCCCGGTCTGCGCCGGGCCGCCTGGTTGACCTCGCCGGCGTAGACCCCGCAGTAGATCCAGCAGCCGCAGGTCGTGGACCCGTCGGGCTTGAGCTGCCTCAGGGACGACAGCGCCCGCCCGTCGGGGCCGGTGCCGTTGATCTCCCGGAGCACGGCCGCCGCCGAAGGCTCCCGGTGCTCTCCTTCTTCGGGATAGTCCCAGGTCAGCTCCATCACCGGCCGGTCGATCCGGTCGCCGCCGAGCCGCTGCCTGATCAGCTTGCCGAGGTGGTAGTAGAACCACAGGTCGCTGCGGCAGTCGCCCGGCGGGTCGAGCGCCTTCTCGCGCCACTGGAGCAGCCGCTGGGTGTTGGTGAAGGTGCCCTCCTTCTCCACGTGGCTCGCGGCGGGCATGAAGAAGACCTCGGTGCCGATGTCCTCGGTGCGCAGCTCGCCCGTTTCGAGCTCGGGGGCGTCCTTCCAGAACGTGGCCGTCTCGACCAGAGTGAGATCGCGGACGACCAGCCAGTCGAGGTTGGCCAGCCCGAGGCGCTGCGCCTTGCCGTTGGCCGAGCCGACCGCCGGGTTCTCGCCCACCACGAAGTAGCCCTTGACGGTGCCGTCGATCTGGCCCATCACCGTGGCGTAGTGGCTGTGGTCGCCGGTGAGCCGGGGCAGGTAGCCGAAGCAGAAGTCGTTGTCCTCCGTGGCCGCGTCGCCCCACCAGGCCTTGAGCAGGCTGACCAGGTAGGACCGCCGGTTGCCCCAGTAGCCTGTGTCGGCGCCCTCCTGCTCCAGGTAGTGGTCAAGGCCGTCGTGCCGGAGCGCGTGGGGCATCGCGATGTATCCCGGGAGCAGGTTGAACAGCGTCGGGATGTCCGTGGATCCCTGGATGCTGGCGTGGCCGCGCAGCGCCATGATCCCGCCGCCGGGGCGCCCCATGTTGCCCAGCAGGAGCTGCAGGATCGAGGCCGCCCGGATGTACTGCACGCCGACCGAGTGCTGGGTCCAGCCGACCGAGTAGACCCAGGCGGTCGTCCGCTCGCGCCCCGAGTTGGCGGTGATCGCCTCGGCCAGCTCGGCGAACTCCTCCTCGGAGATCCCGCACAGCTCGGCGACCCGCTCGGGCGTGTAGCGCGCGAAGTGCCGCTTCAGGATCTGGTAGACGCAGCGCGGGTGGCGCAGCGTCGGATCGGCGGGCGGCTGCGCGGACGCGCCGGCCCCGCGCGCGCCGTAGGAGTCCGACCCGGCGGCCTCGGCGTGGCGTATGCCGCCCTCTCGCGGCTCGCCCTCCCCCGGCTCGTCGCCCTCGTAGGACCAGCTCGCCGGGTCGTACCTCCGCGTCTCCGGGTCGAAGCCGGAGAACAGGCCGTCCAGGTCCTCGGTGTCCCGGTATCGCGCCGAGATGATCGTGGCCGCGTTCGTGTAGGCCAGCACGTACTCACGGAAGTCCAGCTCGTTAGCGAGGACATGGTTGATCAGCGCGCCGAGCAGGACGATGTCCGTACCGGCGCGGATCGGCAGGTAGCGGTCCACGGTCGCGCTCGTGCGCGTGAAGTGCGGGTCGATGTGGAAGACCTTCGCGCCCCGGTCGCGGGCCTCCATCACCCACTGGTAGCCCACGGGATGGCATTCGGCCATGTTTGAGCCCTGGATGACGATGCAGTCAGAGGTCGCCAGATCCTGCTGGAAGCCCGTCGCGCCGCCACGCCCGAAGCTGGTCCCCAGACCGGGGACGGTGGAGGAGTGTCAAATACGGGCCTGGTTCTCGACCTGGATCGCGCCGAGGGCGGTGTACAGCTTCTTCATCAGGTAGTTCTCTTCGTTGTCGAGCGTCGCCCCGCCCAGACTGGCGATGCCCAGAGTCCGCCGCACCTCCTTGCCGTCGTGCGTCTGCTGCCAGGTCTCCCGCCGGGTACGGACGACCCGGTCGGCGATCATGTCCATGGCGGTCTCGAGGTCGAGCCGCTGCCAGTGCGTGCCGTACGGCCGGCGGTAGAGGACGTGGGTCTGGCGGCCCGGATGGGTGACGAGTTGCTTGCTGGCCGACCCCTTCGGACAGAGCCGCCCCCGCGAGATCGGCGAGTCGGGATCACCCTCGATCTGGCTGACCTTGCCGTCCTTGACGTACACGAGCTGGCCGCAGCCGACCGCGCAGTAGGGGCAGACGGACCGTGCGACGCTGTCGGCCTCCTCGACACGGGGCCGCAGGACGTCGGTCCGCGCCGAGCGCGCGGCCTCCCGCCTGCCGTCCTCCCCCTTGAGCTGCCGGATCACCGGCCACCGGGAGAGCCACCCACCATCTGCCACAAGCCGTGTCCTCCCCCCACCATCCGGGCCTAATCACCGATGTAGGGAGGGCCGGCCTAGCGGCTGCCTTACACCCCACAAGCTTCCGGAATGCCCGTACGGCTAGCCGCGTCACGCCGGACAGGCGATCCGAGGCGAGTAACGGTTGGTCGGTGGGATGGCAAGACATCTCCTCGCCTCTCGCCCGGTGTGCGATTATCGCACTATGGGACAGTCCGGTGAGTGGGCAGAGGTAGGCGATCGCGTTCGTGAATGCCGAATCGCCGCCGACATGTCGCAGGAGCAGCTTGCGTCGGCCGTGAATCTGGACCGGACAATGATCGCGAAGATTGAGGCGGGCACTCGTCGGCTGGACGCTCTTGAACTGGCAAGGCTGTCATCGGCATTGGGGGTTCCCCTGAGCCATCTCCTGAGCCAGCCTGCGACGGTCGTCTCCCGCCGGGCCGAAATCGCCGACGACACGGCAACCGATGCGGCCCGTCAGTCCTACCGCCTCGAGGCGGCTCTGGCGACCTGGCTGAGCGACGTCCGGCAATTGATCGAGCTGGGCGAGCTTACTCCCCATGCGCCCGAGCGATACCCCCATGCGGTGGAGAACGCCGAAACAGCGCGGGATGCGGCACGCTGGGCCAGAAACAGGCTCACTCTCGGGATCGATCCGGTCAGTTCTTTGATGAGCGCATGCCAGGGGCTCGGCCAGTTGGTGGCAGTCGTCCACACGCCCGGCGACGGGGCTTCCATGGTTGACGACGGAGTCGCCGTAGCTGTCGTCAGCGGCCAGGGGGATCCCGGAAGACGCCGAGCAACCGCAGCTCACGAACTCGGCCATCTGATAATCGGCGATGAATACTCGGCGGACTTGGGGATCCACACTTCTCGCGCCGAGCGAGAATCAGTGATCGACGCTTTCGCCGCAGAGCTTCTGTTGCCCCTTGATGCGGTGCTGCGAAGCCGTTCCGGGAGCGGGGAGAGCACGCGCGGGATTCTCGTGACCCTTGCCGCGACTTACTGGACATCCTGGTCATTGACTGTTCGCCAAGCGGTCGAAGCCGGAATCGCCGATAAGGAGACCGCCAAGGATCTGCGGCGAAGAAACCCGACCCGCGCCGAACTGATGGAGGCCGTGGGTTGGGCGCCGCAGCCTGATCTTGAGGGCGTCCGTGTGCCGCCGAGTTACGCCCACGCCGTTCTGCAGGCTTGGAGGAATAGCAAGATAACGAGCTCTCGTGCCGTCGAACTCATGCGTGGCCAGATTGTGGAGTCGGACCTTCCACCACGCGAAGAGGCGGATCTCGCACCTTGAACCCTCTTCAACCCGACCCACCCTTGGTGCTCGACGCCATGTGTCTCAACCACTTCTCACGCGCTGAGCGTCTGGACGTTCTCCGAGATCTTCTCGCTGGAACCAGGTGTTTGATGATCGCGACGCAGTGGCGGTGGGCAGACAGTATGGCTTGGACGTTCACGGGACTGTGTGGCTACTCGCGATGGCGTGCCGTGCCGGAAAGCTCAGCGAAGTAGGAGCTGGGAACATCATCGATGCGCTCAAAGCGACAGGTATGCGGCTGCCGTGTTCGGGGGCGACTTTCGGTCCTTTCGCGCGGCGGCATGGGCTGTGCTGACATTCAGGGCTGGCATTTAGGCAAGGGCGGCTTCGGTCTCCTGGATGAGGACCTCGACCAGGCGGGCGGCGGGCAGGTCGCGGATCCCCCGGTGGTTCCAGCCCGCCCAGAGGTTCATGCCGTGCGGGTCGCCCTGCTCGGCCGAGGCGCGGCGCAGGCCCTTGGTCAGGTGGTGGACCTGCGGGTAGCAGTGCGGCACGGAGGCTTCGTGCTCGGCCATGAAGCGGTTGGCCAGCCCGCGTGCCGTACGGCCCGTGAAGGCCCGGGTGAACGCGGTCTCGGTGAAGCCGGGGTCGACGAGTGCCGCCTTGTGGACGGGGTGCGCGCCGCTTTCGGGGCAGCGGAGGAACGCCGTGCCGAGCTGGGCGGCGACGGCCCCGGCGGAGAGCACGGCCGCGATGCCGGCCCCGTCCATGATCCCGCCCGCGGCCGCCAGCGGGAGGTCGACGACCTGCCGCACCTGCGACACCAGCTCGGCGAGGTCGGCCGGCGGCTCCCAGGAGGGCGGCGGCGGGAGGAACGTCGTCTGGTGGCCGCCCGCGCCGATGCCCTGGACGGACAGCGCGTCCGCCCCGGCCTCAGCTGCGGCGACGGCCTCCGCGGGGGAGCTCACGGTGATCACCACAACGCTGCCCGCCTCGTGGAGGCGGGTCACCACCTCGGGCGGCGGGCAGCCGAAGGTGAAACCGGCCACCGGCACCCGCTCCGCCACCAGCAGGTCGATCTTCTGGGTGAACTCGTCGTCGTCCCAGGCGGGATTGTCCGGCAGCGCCACGCCGTACCGCTCGGCCTCGGGCTCCAGCTCCTCGCGGTACCGCGCGACTGCGGCCTCGTCGGCGGCCCTGTCGGCGGGCTGGGGCCCCGGGACGAAGACGTTCACGCCGAACGGCTCGCGGGTGCCTTCGCGGATCGCGTGGATGTCGTCCCGTACGGCTGTCGCGGGCCGGTAGCCGGCCGCGACGAAGCCCAGCCCGCCGGCCTGGGACACCGCGACGGCCATGGCCGGGGTGGACCCACCGCCGGCCATCGGTGCCTGGATGACGGGAAGCGCCATCCCGAAGGGAAGAATGCGACCGGCCATGAGAGACCTCACAGATCTTCAGAACAGATAGCCGCGACGGGAAGGGACACGCGGGCCGTTTCACGGGAAACAGCCCGCGTGACTGGGACTCAGTTGAAGTCGAGCTCGCCCGTGCGGGTGCGCTTCAGCTCGAAGAAGTAGGGATAGCTCGCCAGCGTCTGGGCGCCGTCGAAGACGCGCAGGGCCTCTTCCCCGCGGGGGATGCGGGTCAGCACCGGGCCGAAGAACGCCACGCCGTCGATGTGGATGGTGGGCGTGCCGACCTCCTCGCCCACCGGGTCCATGCCCTCGTGGTGGCTCTTGCGGAGCGCCTCGTCGTAGTCGGTGCTCGTGGCGGCGTCGGCCAGCTCCGCGGGCAGGCCCACCTCGGCCAGCGCCTCCTTGACGACGACGGCGTAGTCCTTGTTGTTCCCGTTGTGGATCCGGGTGCCGAGCGCGGTGTAGAGGTCGCGGAGGACCTCCTCGCCGTGCTGCTCGGCGGCGGCGATGCACACGCGCACCGGCCCCCAGGCCCGGCCCAGAAGGTCGCGGTACTGCTCCGGGAGGTTCTCCCTGTTCTCGTTGAGCACGGACAGGCTCATCACCCGGAACCGCAGGTCGATGTCCCGCTGCCGCTCCACCTCGAGGATCCAGCGTGAGGTGATCCACGCGAACGGGCAGGCGGGGTCGAAGTAGAAGTCCACCTTGGGCCGGTGGCCCACCCCAGCCGCTGCCTGATCACTAGCCGTCATGAGTGTTCTCCTGACTGGATGGTCGGGAAGTCCTGCGGGCGTCGAGTCTCTCCAAGCTTCGAACATGCCGGAGAGGAGCGCGACGCCGAGGCCGCTTTTCCCGCTAAAACCGGAGGGGAGTCCTCGTAATTCCCGCAGAAGCCAGGTGCCGGACGCTTGTCCGGAGGCCGCCGTCCGTAGGGTGTGAATCACGGCCACGACTGTGCACGGCTCTGAGGACGGGAGCGCGATGACCGTAACAGGCAACGACAGGGCGGCGGCACTGCGGGCGCTGCACGTGCCGGGCAGCCCCTTGGTGCTGCCCAACGTCTGGGACGCCGCGTCCGCCCGGATCGTCGAGGCGGCGGGGTTCCCTGTGGTCGCCACCGGAAGCGCCGCGGTGGCCCGGGTGCTGGGATACGCGGACGGGCACGAGACACCCGTGGAGGAGATGCTGGCCGCGATCGCCCGCATCGCCCGCGCCGTCGGCGTTCCCGTCACGGCGGACATCGAGCGCGGCTACGGGCTGGAGCCCGCCGAACTCGTCGAACGGCTCGCCGCGACCGGCGCGGTCGGCTGCAACCTGGAGGACTCGGACCCCGGGACCGGCTCGATGCTCGACCCGGAGGAGCAGGCCGGCTTCCTGGCCGCCGTCCGGGCGGCGGCGACCGGCGCGGGCATCGACCTGGTCGTCAACGCGCGCGTCGACACCTTCCTCCACGGCGAGGGCACGCCCGGCGAGCGCGTCGCCGACGCGCTGGCGCGCGGCCGTCGCTACCTGGAGGCGGGGGCCGACTGCGTCTACCCGCTCTGGGTGACGGACGCCGACCTGATCCGCACGCTGGCCGGCGAGATGGGCGGCCCGATCAACGTGCTCTTCCGGCCGGGCACGCCGAGCCTCCAGGAGCTGGCCGCGCTCGGAGTGGCCAGGGTGAGCTTCGGACCCGGCCTCCACCGGGCGGTGCAGGAACTCACCGAACGGATGGTGGCGGACGTCGCCGACGGGAGGAGTCCCTACCCGCCCCGGGAGGGGTGACCTACGGCTCCCCTACGATCGGCACCATGACGCACGTGCTGGTCGTGGAGGACGATCCGGCGATCGGCTCGGAGCTGACCGAGGCCCTGGCAGGCCACGGCTACGACGTGGCGCTGGCCACCACGGGCGCGGACGCCCTGGAGCTGGCCCGGCAGGCCACGCCCGACCTGGTGCTCCTCGACCTCGGCCTCCCCGACATGGACGGCGTGACGGTCTGCCGCCGGCTCCGGAGCGCCCTGCCGTACACGGTGATCGTGGTGCTGACGGCGCGCGCGCAGGAGTTCGAGGTCGTGGTGGCGCTCGACGCAGGGGCCGACGACTACCTGACCAAGCCCTTCCGGCTGACGGAGCTTCTCGCCCGGCTGCGGGCCCACCTGCGCCGCCGGACCGCCCCGCAGGAGGAGCGCAGCGTGTCGGTGGGGCGGCTGCGGCTCGACCTTCCCGCCCGCCGGGTCTACATCGCCGGGACGGAGCTGGCTCTGCGGCCCAAGGAGTTCGACCTGCTCGCGGCGCTCGTGAGCAGGGCGGGCGAGGTCGTGACGCGCGAGCAGCTGATGGAGGAGGTCTGGGACGTGAACTGGTTCGGTCCGACCAAGACCCTGGACGTGCACGTCTTCGCGTTGCGCCGCAAACTGACCGAGCAGGGCGAGGACCCCCGCCGGATCACCACCCTCAGAGGGCTCGGCTACCGCTACGAGACCGACCTCTGACCACCACTCCCGCTCACCGCGTCGGGAGCAGCAGGCTGAACACGGGAGGCGCGGGCCGGCGGAGGATGAGGCGGCCGCCCTCCGCCTCGGCCAGTGAACGCGCGAGCGCCAGGCCGATGCCGTGCCCCTTGGCGTCGCCGGAGCGGCGGGCGAAGACATCGGCCCCCTCCGGGATGCCGTCGCCCTGATCGGTCACCTCGATGGCCACCCCGTCGCCGAGGTCCGACACCTCGACGGCGATGCCACCCTTCCCGTGGATGGCCGCGTTGTCCAGCAGCACGTGGAGGATCTGCCGGACGGCCGCCGGAGACGCCTCGACCTCGGGCGGCTCCTCGGGCAGGCTCACCGTCAGGCGGCGGCCGTCCTCGGCCAGCGTCGCCCGCCGGTCGCCGGTGACCTCCTCCAGCAGAGCCCGCACGTCCAGGGGCTCGGCCCCGCTCGTACGGCTGCCGCGGCTCAGCCGTACGAGATCCTCAATGATCGTCTGCAGCCGCTCGCCGCGTGCGACAGCCGTACGGATCGCGCCTGGGAGATCCGCGTCGGGCCGGCCGAGGGCGGATTCGAGGCCGAGCAGCATGCCGGTGAGCTGCGTGCGGAGCTGGTGGGACACGTCTGCGCTGAACGCCCGCTCGCGGTCGAGCATGTCGCCGAGCCGCCGCGCGGTCGCCTCCAGGGCGAGCCCGGCCGCGTTGGCCTCCCGCACGTCCGACCGGAGGGCACGGATGGAGAAGTCCCCCGAGCCGAGCGCCTGCGCGGACATGGTGAGATGCTCCAGCGGCGCGGCGAGCCTCGCCGAGTGGCGCAGCGCGAAGCCGGCCGCCAGCCCGACCACCACCACGGCGAGCCCCGCCATGGCCAGCCACGCGCGGTGCACCCGGTCACGCACCGCCTGGTACGGCGTGGCCACCCGGACCGAGCCGGTCAGCCTCTCGTCGGACGGGATGGGCGCCGCCACGGCCAGGAAGCCGTTCTCCACGGCCTCGTGGACGTGCCCGTCCCGGGCGTCGGCGGCGACGTCCGACCTGGACGGCCCGCCACCGGAGATCTTCGTTCCGTCGGCGGCGTAGAAGCCCACGACGAGTCGCGAAGGCAATCCCTTGGGCAGCCACGTCGACGTCACACTGCTCCGCACGACGTCGTCGGGGACCACCGCGGCGATCCAGGTGGCGTCGCGGCCGAGCGCCGCCGCGGTCTCGTCGTGGTAGCGCCGCTGCATGGATACGGCGAGCGGGATCGCGAACAGCGCCACCGCCAGGGTGGCCACCCCCACCATCGCCACGAGCACCCGATGGCGCAGTGGCCTGCCGTACGGCTCGCCGCCGTCGTCACCCGGGGAGTTTCTCTTGTCCGATGCCACCCTGTCAGCGTCGCAGAGTATCGATAAAAGTCCCGACAACTACAGCGAGGCCACCGGAAGGTAAAGGCAGCGCTAACCGCAAACTCAGGGCGCTCTCACCTCCTCGTTCGTATGGTGAGTCGCATGTTGCGGGGGAGCTTCAGGTCGGCGCGCCCGGCCGCGCTGTCGGCGGTCCTGGCGGGGGTGGGCGTCCTGAGGCGGTCAGGTTCGCCGGCCTCCCGGCGGTGGCACGTCGCGCTGGCGGCCGTGGCGATCGGCTACACGGCGGTCCAACTGGTCGTCACGGCGCGCATCGGCCTCGGCTGGGACGAGAGCGTCTACGCCAGCCAGATCGCCCATGGCGTCCCGGCGGCCGACTTCAGCGCTCCGCGCGCCCGTGGCGTGCCGCTGCTGCTCACGCCGGTGGCCTGGTTCACCTCCTCGGTGACCGCGATCCGGGTGTATTTGAGCGTGCTGTCCGGCGCGGGACTGTTCGTGGCCTACCTGCCGTGGTTGCGGCTGCGGAACGGTCCCGTGGTCCCGCTCGCGGCGGCGCTGTTCGCCGGGCTGTGGTTGTCGCTCTTCTACGGCAACGAGGCCATGCCGAACCTGTGGGTCGCCCTCAGCGGCGTCGCCGGGGCCGGCCTGTTCTGCCTCGGAACGCGGGAGCGCCCCGGCGGTCTCGTCCCGGCGGGTCTCGTCGCGGCCTTCGCCGTCGCGTCGCTCGTCCGGCCCACGGACGCGTCGTGGCTGTCGCTGCCCCTCGTGGTCCACGGCCTCGCCCACAGGCGGTTCCGTACGGCTCTCGCGGTGGCGGGGGGCGTCGCGATCGGCTGGGCCGAATGGAGCGCCGAGGCGTTCCTTCGCTACGGCGGCCCGATCGCGCGGCTCCACGCGGCGGGCGCGGCCAACGAGACCGGCCTCCACCTCACGCTTGCCGCCCATCTCCGGGCGCTCGACGGCCCGCTGTTGTGCCGTTACGGCAGCCAGTGCGGCGGCTATCCCGTCGCGCACGTCGCCTGGTTCGCGGCCCTTCCGGTCCTCGCCTCGCTCGGAGTCTGGGCGGCCCGCCGATCCCGATCCGCGCCGGGCCCAGGGGTGGCGCTCGCCTCCGGCCTGTCACTCGGCGGCTCGTACGTCCTGACGGTCGGATACGCCGCGCCCCGGTTCCTTCTTCCGGCCTACGCGCTCGTGGCGCTGCCCGTGGCGGAGGGCCTGGCCCGGCTCGCCCGCCCTCGGCTCGGGAAGCCCCTGATCGCCGTGGCGCTGGCCGGATACTTCACGGTCCAGGCCGTCACGCTGACCCACTGGGCGCGTTACGAGGTGGACACCCGCGGGCGCGACAGCGCGGCCCTCTCGGGCCTCCGGGGCCTCGGCGTGCGCTCGCCGTGTCTCCTCTACGGCTTCGACGCCGTGCAGATCGGCTACCTCGCCGGCTGCTCCTCACGCGGGATCATCAGCCGGTACGGCGGCGCGGCGGTCCCCGCTTCGATCAAGGCGGCGCTGGCGCGGCACGAGTGGGTGGGCGTCATCACCAACCGCAGGCGGATCCCGGCCGCCTTCCTGACCTCCTGGACGCGGACGGCCCTGCCCCTCGGCCGCTCCGGCACCTGGTACGCCTACCGTCCGGCTGACTGAGCCCGTGCCGGGCCGGTGAGCCGGAATTCCGGGTATGACGCAGAGCTGGGGACGAGGCGGAAATCCGCCGCCCGAGTGCTGTCGATCCGGCGCATCGCCGTTCGACTACAACGGGACGCCGGCGACGGTCGCCGGCCAGAGGGGTGGTGCACGATGCGGTACATGTTCCTGCTCTACGGATCCGACGGCCCCCGGCCGGAGTTCGGCACCGAGGAGTATCACCAGATGTTCCAGGCGTACAGCGAGGCGACGTCCGCAATGGCGGAGGCGGGCGTCCTGATCGACTGCGCGCCTCTCCAGCCGGCTGCCGCGTCGACCACGGTCCGCGTCCGTGACGGCGAGACGCTGCTGACGGACGGCCCGGCGGCGGAGATCAAGGAACAGCTCGGCGGCTACACGCTGGTCGAGTGCGCCGACCTGGACGAGGCGCTGAAGTGGGCGGCCACCATGCCCGCCGCCCGCGACGGAGCGGTCGAGGTCCGGCCCGTGATCGACGTGGAGGTCCCGGCCTGAACGGCGAGCCGGGCGAGATCTTCCGGGCGCACTGGTGGCCTGCGGTCGCGACCGTCACGCGTTTGGTGGGCGATCTGGAGGTCGCCGAAGACGCCGTGCAGGACGCGTGCGCGACCGCGCTGGCGCGGTGGCGCGACGACGGGATCCCCGCCAACCCGCGGGCCTGGCTCATCGGCGTGGCCCGGCACAAGGCGCTCGACCGGCTGCGGCGCGAGAGCGGACGCCGGGAGAAGGAGGCGGCGGCGATGCGCGACCTCTCCGGGCGGGAGGCGGCCGAGGAGTGGCCCGGAATGCCGGACGACGAGCTGGGCTTGATCTTCCTGTGCTGCCATCCGGCCCTGGACCCGTCGGTGCGGGTTCCGCTGACTCTGCGCTCGGTGTGCGGGCTGACCACGGCGCAGATCGCCGCCGCGTTCCTGGTCCCGGAGCCGACGATGGCGCAGCGGCTCGTGCGGGCCAAGCGCAAGATCCGCCAGGCGGGGATGTCGTTCCGCGTCCCGGGGCCGGAGGAACTGGGCACCCGGCTGGCCGCCGTCCTGCGGGTGGTCTACCTCGTCTTCACCGAGGGCCATCGGGCGACGTGCGGGAGCGAGCTGGTCCGGGGCGAGCTGTGCGAGTCGGCGATCCGGCTGGCTCGCGCGCTCGCCCGGCTCCTCCCGGACGAGCCCGAGGTGACGGGCCTGCTGGCTCTGCTCCTGCTGACCGACGCCCGCCGGAGGGCACGGGTCGACGCCCGAGGCGATCTCGTGCTGCTGGAGGACCAGGACCGGAGCCTGTGGGACCGATCGATGATCGAGGAGGGGGAGGCCCTCGTCGAGCGGGCGCTGCGCGCCGGGCGGCCCGGCCCCTACCAGTTGCACGCCGCCATCGCCGCCTGCCACTCCGGCGCCGTCTCGGCGGCGGCCACCGACTGGAGGGAGATCGCCGCACTGTACGGCGAGCTGATCCGCCACGAGCCGACCCCGGTGGTGGAGGCGAACCGGGCCGTCGCCGTCGCCATGGCCGAAGGCCCGGCGGCCGGCCTGGTCATCCTCGACGCCGTGGGGGCCCACCCGCAGCTCGCCCGATGGCCGCAGTTGCACATCGCCCGGGCCGAGCTGCTGCGCCGCCTGGGCCGCCACGCGGACGCGGTGGACGCCTACCGTACGGCCCTGGCGCTGGAGCCTCCCCCGGCCGAGCGGGCCTTCGTCGCCCGCCGCATCGGTGAACTGAACGCGTGATCACGGCAGGGGTGCGTAGGACCAGCCGGACCAGTGGGTGACCTCGATGAGGATCGCCGGCCCCTCCGGGGGGTGCTCGCGATACTGGGCGTACTTCTCCACCAGCCACTCCACCGCGCGCTCGCGCTCACCGCCGCTCTCGGCGATCCGGGCCCACCCGTCGGCGCGGGCCCACCAGAGCCGCTCCCAGTCGTCCTCGTAGTGATCGACCATAAGACAGACCTGCGGATTCTCCGAGATGTCGCGGAGCCGGCGCAGATCCGTGGTCTCCTTCGGCTTGTGGTCCACGGCCGTCACCACGGTGTCACCGCCGACGGCGAACGTCACGGGCACCAGCCGGGGCACGCCCTGCGCGTTCACCGTCGCGAGCCGCGCCACGCGGGCGGCCGCGAAACGGTCGCGTGCTCGGCCGGCGGGCATGCGCATGGTGCCAGGCTACGGCGAGCCGTACGGACGCCGGCTCGTGGCCGTGCCCGGGGAAACGCCGCGCGGGGTGGCTCCGTGGCCCGGCATGCCGTAAACAATGGAGGGCATGAGCGACTGGCGGAGCACCCGCGATCAGCTGCGTGAGTTCGCCCTCGGCCTGCCCGGGGCCCACGAGGACTTCCCCTGGGGCGAGACCGTGGTCAAAGTCAACAAGAAGGTCTTCGTGTTCCTCGGCCTCGACGAGCCGAAGGACAACTGGTCTCCCAACTTCACGGTGAAGCTCCGCGACTCCCACGGCCACGCGCTGAGCGTGCCCGGCGCGGCTCCCAGCGGGTACGGCCTGGGCAAGTCGGGCTGGGTGACGGTCCTGTTCTCCGACGACCTGCCGGAGATCGACGTCCTGCGCGACTGGGTGGAGGAGAGCTACCGGATCGTCGCCCCCAAGCGTCTCGTGGCCGAGCTGGACGGCTCTTGATGATCTTCGAGTGACAACCTAAGGTTGTCGGCATGGACCAAGCAGACTTACTGGAGCGGGCTCGCCGCCGATCCTCCGACCCCACGGACCCGCTGGAGATCCTGACCGCCGCCATCGCGCTGAGCGCGGAGCTGAGCAGCGAGGCCGACACCCTCCTCGACCAAGCGGTGCGGGACGCCCGCGAGGCCGGCGCCTCCTGGAACGTCATCGGAGAGCGGTTCGGGTTCTCCAAGCAGGCGGCCCGCAAGCGGTTCACTCCGCCGTTCGCGGGCCGCCACCTGGCCAACCGCCGCAAGAAGCGCGACGCCTCCTGCTCCTTCTGCCGGACGCCGCCCAGCCCCCGGGTGCGGATGGTCCACGGCGAGGGCGGGCGCATCTGCGACAAGTGCGTGGCGCTGGCGGGCGAGATCGTCGCCGACCTCGCCAAGCGCCGCTGATCACGTCACGGTCAGCCGCCGCCGGTACTGCTCGTCTCGCCAGAGCTCCTTGCCGAGCACCTCGGCGAGGGTCGTCGCGGCGTCGTGCACGTCGACGTAGCGCAGGTAGAGCGGGGCGAAGCCGAACCGCATGAGGCCGGGCTCGCGGTAGTCGCCCACGACGCCCCGGTCGATGAGCGCCCGGATGATCGGGTAGCCGTCGGCGTGGCGGTAGCTGACCTGGCTGCCGCGCCGCTCGGGGTCGCGCGGGCTGACGAGAGCCAGATCCGGGTGAAGCTGGTCGATGAGCTCTAAGAACAGCGAGGTCAGTGCCACGCTCTTGGCCCTGACCTCGCGCATGTCGACCTGCTCCCAGATGTCGAGCGAGGCGTTCAGCGCGCTGTAGGCCAGCACGGGCGGGCTCCCGGTGGCGAACCGCCGCACACCGTCGGCGGGCCGGTAGTGCGGCTCGAAGCCGAACGGCGCGGCGTGCCCGTGCCATCCGGAGATGGCGTTGCGGGCGGCCTCCTGATGACGGGGGGCCACGTAGATGTAGGCGGGGGCGCCCGGCCCTCCGTTGAGGTACTTGTAGGTGCAGCCGACCGCGAAGTCCGCCTCGCCGACCCGCACGGGGACGGCCCCGGCGCTGTGGCACAGGTCCCAGATCATGAGCGCGCCCGCGGCGTGGACCTGGGCGGTCACGGCGTCGAGGTCGCGCATCGCGCCCGTGCGGTAGTCCACATGGGAGAGCAGGACGACGGCGACGTCGTCTCCGAGCGCCTCGTCAAGAGAGTCGCCGGAGCCGATGTCCCTGATCCCGTACGACCCGAGCGCGCGGGCGGCGCCCTCGACCACGTAGCGGTCGGTCGGGAAGTTGTCCAGGTCGGAGACGATCACCCGGCGGTCCGGGCGCAGCGGCAGGGCGGCGGCCACGGCCTTGAAGATGTTCACCGAGGTGGACTCCCCGGCGAGCACCTCCCCGGGACCCGCGCCGATCAGGGGCGCGATCCGGTCGCCAGTGCTCTCCGGCAGGTCCCACCAGCCCGCGGTGTTCCAGCTCTCGCCCAGGTGCAGGCCCCACTCGGTCTCGACGGTGTGCGCGACCCGCTCCGCCGTCCGCCGGGGCAGCGCCCCCAGCGAGTTGCCCAGAAGGTAGACGACCCCGGGAGGAAGCGAGAACTCGTCGCGCAACTCCCGCAGAGGGTCCCGGACGTCGAGGTCATGGCAGTCGGCACGGGTGATGGCCACGTGGGTCACTCCTTCAGGTTTGTCCGCATTATCCCCTTAACTACTGACATATAGGCCATCGCACCACTGATCTCATGAGGCAGCCCCGCACTTGCCTGATCGCCAGGTTCCTGTCACCTCCCGTCTGGCTGGCAGAATCCAGCCCGAACGCTCCGCGGGCGAAGAGCGCCAAGAGACGCGAAGGGCACAATCATGTGGCTTGCCTGGCACATGTGGCGACATGTCATCATCGGCGCCCTCCTCGCGGTGCCCCTCGCGCTGGCCGCCGCCCACCTGCTCGCCCGCCGCCGGGCGGCCAGACGGCACCCCCACCCGTTCCGTACGGCTTACGCCGACGTGTTCATGGTCGTGGGCACGGCTCCGTGGATCTGGATGATCCTCACCCCGGGCAGCGGGTCGAACGGGGTCGATCTCGTGCCCTTCCGTGACCTCCTGGCGGTCCTCCAGGCGTCTCCCGCGTCGGCGATCGTGCAGGTCGGAGGCAATCTGCTGGTCTTCGCCGCCGTGGGGGCGCTGCTCCCGATCCGATCGGCCCGGTTCGCCCGGCCCGGCATGGTCGCCCTCGTGGCCGCCACGGGGTCCCTTACCGTCGAGTTACTTCAATACGTCCTGCGGCTCCACCGGTTCTCGTCCGTCGATGACGTGCTGCTCAACACGGCGGGTGCCGTACTCGCAGCTTCAATGACTCAGCGTTGGCGGGCCGGTCGAATACCGGAGGGGACCGTTCCACGGTAGCGGTCCGCAATAACTCCCGTAGATCGCCACACAGGCACGATCCGCTCAAAATAAGCACGGGACCAACCTGCGACTCTGTGCGATCGTGGACAAGACGGGGCAAGTTCTCTGTAGACGCCAATCCCCCGTTGGTGACAGAGGGTGATCAAACGTGACGGAATCCCCAGTGCATCACGAGCCCCCGATCTATCGCCGCATCGCCGACCGGCTGCGCGATCAGATCCTGTCCGGCTCAATGAGTGATGGGGATCGGCTACCGGGCGAAAACGCACTAATGGCCGAGTACGGCATCGCACGGGCGACAGCGAGACAGGCGCTGGCCGTGCTCATCAACGAGGGCCTTGCCGTACCGCGACGAGGGTCGGGCGTCTACGTCCGGCTGTTCCGCCCGATCCGGCGACACGGGTCGCGGCGGCTTTCACGGGAGCAGTGGGGACAGGGCCGGGCGATCTGGGACTCCGACACCCGAGGCCGCTCGTACACCGTGGACGAGGTCCACATCGAGCGGGAGCCCGCGACCGAGCAGGTGGCGAGGCTGCTGGACACCGACGACGTCTGGGTTCGCCGTCGCCGTTACCTGGTCGACGGGCGGCCCGTCCAGCTCGCCGCCTCCCACTTCCCGGCCGACCTGGTCGAGGGGACGGCGGTGACCCTGCCGGACACCGGCCCGGGCGGGGTCTACGCCCGGCTGGGAGACCTCGGCTACTCGCCGGCGCACTTCACGGAGGAGGTCCGGGCGCGGATGCCGCAACCGAAGGAGGCCGAGCTGCTCGGGCTTCCTGCGGGGACTCCGGTCATCATCATCAGCCGCATCGCGTACGCCGCGGGCGGCGTGCCGGTGGAGCTCAACGAGATGACCCTCGACGCGGCGTCCTATGTACTCCAGTACGACTTCGACGCATAGGTCAAGGGGGCAACGTTGACCTGTCCCCCCCGATCATTGATTTCTCTAGAGATGTCCCGCACCTTGAGGGTGAGACGTCAAGAACAACCGGGCACACGGCGAGGGAAGGGTGAACGGATGTCCTTTGACCAGCACCTCGCCGAGATCGCCCGGGAGTTTCCGGAATGGACGATTTGGCGGAGTGACGCGGGCCGGTGGTGGGCTACCCGGCATCACCCGCTCACCTCGGCCCAGCGGGACGCCGGATGCGCGATGACCATCGACGCGGACGACTCCGACGGGCTGCGCGACCAACTGCGTGAGCAAGAGGAATGTGCCACGACCGCCGATCCGTGAGCGCGGAAGCCCCCGACCCTATCGGGGGCGGGGGCTTCCGCTCCAGATCCCCCGTGGGGGCGTCGCCACTGGTGCCAATCAAACGGCGTCCCCACGGGTTCCAATCCGGATCACTTGTGGGCGAGCGGCTCCTGGTCGTGGTCGGCGGCCGCCTGCCGGACCCTGCCGAAGTTGACGTCCGTGTCCTCCGCGCCCTCGATCCGGCCCGCCGGGCCGGAGACCGGGGAGACGGCCGGCGCCGGCAGCGCGGCCGGGCCCTCGTGGTGCTCCGCGTCGTCCACGATCACCCGGATCTCCTCGTCGTCCTCGTCCTCGTCGTGGGCCTGCTCGACGGCGGACTGGGCGACGACGGGCTCGTGCGCCGGGGACTGCGACTGCGCCTGGCCCTGCGACTGACCCTGTGCCGGAGCCTGCGGGACGGCCTGCGCGAACTGCGGCGCGGGCGGCAGCACGGCGGCCTCGTCGATCAGCGCGCCCGCCGCGGCCTCGCGGTGGAGCAGGTCGCCCAGGACCGACCCGATCTCGTTGAGGCGGCGCATCACCTCGGTGTGCGTGTCGGTGAGGTAGGAGACGCGGCGGCCGGTGTGCTCGTCCAGCGCCGTGACCCGCTGCTGCGCGGCGGTCAGCGTGGCCTCCGACTCCGCACGCGCCTCGCTCACCAGCCGCTCCGCCTCAAGCCTCGCGGCCGTCAGCTGCCGGTCCGCCTCCGCGCGAGCGTCGCGCAGGGTGTCCTCGGCCTCGGCGCGGGCCGCCCCCAGGGTCTCCTCGGCATCCGAACCGGCCTGCGAGAGCAGCCGCTCGGCGGCGGAGGTGGCGTCGGCGACCCTGCGCTCGGCCTCCTCCTGCGCGGCGGTCCTGATCGAGTCGGCCTGCTCGCGCGCAGACGCCACCAGCCGCTCGGCCTCCGCCGCCGCGTTGTCGCGCAGGCGGGCGGCCTCCGACTCGGACGCCTCCTTGTTGGCCGCCGCCTCCTCATGGGCCAGCTTCAGGATCTGGCTCAGCCGCTCGCCCAGCTCGTCGGGGTTCTGCGGGGACTCCGTCAGCTTCCGGCGCGCGTCGGCGAGCTCGATGCGGCTCTGCTCGGCCTGGTCGATGGTGCGCGCGAGCCGCTCCTCCAGGTCCCGGATCTGGTTACGGGTCCGGATCATGTAGTCGTGAACCTGGCGGCGGCTGTATCCGCGCATGACGACCTCGAAGGAGTCGTCACTCATGAGTTCGGGGAAGTTCTCGGTCTGGTTCGTCATGAGAGGCCCTGGGGGTTTGAAGTTAGAGACGGTACGCACGTCAGGACACGACTTTCCTGCTATCCGCCGGACATCGCAACCCGAACGCCACAGCTCCTGGGGAAAAATGCAGGATACCGGCCACGAGCGCCGGTGACCCCCGTGGGATCATGGCGGCATGCCGTACATCGCCGGTCTTGACGACGACGCCACGCCCATCATCCACCCAGAGGCCTGGGTGGCGCCCGGAGCGGTGATCGTCGGCAGGGTGCGCCTCGGCCGCGCCTCGAACGTCTGGTACGGCTCGGTCCTGCGCGGCGAGGACGAGTGGATCGAGGTCGGCGCGGAGTGCAACATCCAGGACCTGTGCTGCCTGCACGCCGACCCCGGAGAGCCGGCGATCCTGGAGGATCGGGTCAGCCTCGGCCACCGGGCGATGGTCCACGGCGCCCACGTCGAGGAGGGCGCGCTCGTCGGCATCGGGGCGATCGTGCTCGGCGGCGCGGTGGTGGGCGCGGGGTCGCTGATCGCGGCCGGCGCGGTCGTGACGCCGGGCAAGAAGGTGCCCGCGGGCGTGCTGGTGGCGGGGGTGCCGGGGAAGGTCGTCCGCGAGCTCACCGACGACGACCGGGCCTCCTTCGCAAATACTCCGGGAAGCTACCTCGCCAAGGCCCGCCGTCACCGAGCGGCAACGGAACTGTCCCGCTGAACGTGCCCGCCAGCACGCGGTGATCGGACAGCTCCGGACTTGTTCTGATCACCTCCGCGTGCACGGGCCGGAAGACGTCCTCGGTCGCGAAGACGTAGTCGATCTTGCGGCCTCCCCTGGTGGTGGGGTCGCCGCCCCGTCGGGCTGTCCCGTCCGTCCCGGTGTCCACCTCGGCGTAGTTCCCGGTGCCGAGGCCGAGGCCGTACATCGGGGTGAGCTCGGGGTCCTGCGGCTTGCGGTTGAAGTCGCCGCCGAGGATGACCGGGCTGCCGTCGGCGTAGGGGGCGAGGAGGCGGGCCACCTGCCGGGGCGACTCGCTGTCCGAGATGTGGGTCACGCAGCTCACCGAACGGCGCGGCCCGACCATCGCGCGCGCGCAGAGCAGGCCGCGCGGGTGGACCCGGGAGCCGGGGCCGGGCTTGAGGTCCACGGAGAGCCGCCGGCGGAGCGGCGGCCCGAGGAGCGGCCCCTTGAGCGCGAGGGCCAGGCCGAAGGTCTTGCCGTCCGGCGGCGTCGTCCTCTTGGTAAGCGCCCCCCACAGCCGGCGGCACCGATCCCGCCCGTCGGGAGCGGGCGCTTCGTCGATGCCGAACCACACCATCCGGTAGTCGGGGAGCTTCCGTTTCAGCAGGTCGACCTGGGCGTAGCACATCTCCGTGAAGGAGGCCACGTCCACGTTCCTGCTCCGGATGAGCGCGGAGACCTCGCCGGCCCAGGCACGCCTCCGCTTCGGGGTCAGATCGGCGGCGCAGGTGTTGTCCCTGTTGTTGGCGGCGCAGACGTTGTAGGTCAGCACGTTGACCAGATAGTCGCCCGGGCCCTGATCGTACGGCGCGGCCGCGGCGATTCCCGTCGTGATCGCGATCGTCGCGGCCACAAATCCCCCCATAGCGGGAGACGGTAACCGAGCGACGATCAACCCACCCAGGCACCAGTGGTGAAATTTCCTACATTGATTGCCATAACGGGCGCGGCGATCGCCAAGTAGGCCATGAAGACCCACGGCCTGCGGGCGCCCGTGATGCCGACGGCCAGGTAGAGCGGCCACCACAGCAGCGAGGCCCGTCCCACCGACATGTAGAACGACGACATCGCGAGCAGGGCCACCGCCTGCGGCGCGAGGTAGGCCACGTTGCCCCACCGCCGCCGGGCGAGCTCCAGGAGGATGAGCCCGACCAGCACGGCCCCCGCGATCATCTCCTCGCGGTAGGACGTCTGCAGGACACCCACCTCCAGCGAGCGGTGCCACGTGTTGAGGAACGCCTCCTTCGGCGATACGGCATAGCGGCCCCAGTACTCGGCCTCCGCGTGCTTCCAGGCCAGCCAGTCGCCCGTACGGGAGTGCAAGTAGGCCATGTAGGCGAGCACCGGAACGCCCGGCAGCGCCAGCCAGGCCGCCTTCCGCCACCCCGTCGCGCGCAGGCCGTTCTCCGCGACCAGGAACTGTACGGCCAGGCCGGCGGCGAGAAAGAGACCGGAGATGCGGACGGAGGACGCGAGGGCGGCGCAGACGGCGGCCGCCTCCCAGCGCCCCCGCCGCGCGAGCAGCCACGCGGGGATCGCCAGCGCGAGGAAGAGCGCCTCCGAGTAGCCGGCCAGCATGAAGACGGCGAACGGGCTGAGGAAGAACGCCAGGACCGTCCAGGTGCCGGTGCCCTCCCGGAACGACTCGCTCAGCCGCGACAGCGCCACCGCGACGACCGCGCTCGCGACGAGCGAGACGAGCACGATGGCGAGGCTCCAGTCCGTGATGATGACGTGCAGATAGCGCAGGAGCAGCGGCATGCCGGGGAAGAACGCCGTCAGCTTCGGAGCGTCCGGCATGCCCGGGGAGCCGTCGTAGCCGAACTGGGCGATGGCGATGAAGTTGTCGGAGTCCCACGGCGTGAGCCGGTCGAGGAACGGGGCCTCGGTCCGGCCCGGCGCCGCGAGCACCATGTAGATGTAGGTGGCTACGTGCCAGAAGAACCAGATGAGCAACGCCGTACGGTCGGCCTTCGAGCCGGGCCACCGTCCTCGTGTCGCGGCGTCCTGGGGGTTCGGGGCCGTGTGCGGCGGGTCCGCCTGTGGGGTCGCCTGGGGGGTCGCCTGGGGGGTCGCCACAGCCTGCTCGATCTCGGTCACGACCATCTATGGAATACGTCACAAGCAGTCCATGCCAAGAGCCTTTGCGGAGATATGCGAGGACTTCGGAGGAGCATCCGCATATGCCCAGCTCATGCGTCTATGGCCGGAAAAGATTCTCCTGGGCGGGGCCGGACCTCCGTCGGAGAGTCGCATGTCGGTGTCCGCAACTACCATGGCCGCGTGCAGTGGGGCGGGCAATGGGACGGGTTCACGGCGATGGAGCAGGACGTGCGCTCCCTCGTCGCCGATCCCCGCTGGACCACGCTTCCACCCCTCGCTCGGGCCCAGGCGATCGCCCAGCGGGCGCTGGTGACCCCCGACGGCTCCCGGTGGCTGTTCGGCGCCCACGCGAGGTGGTACCGGCTGGATCGGGTCGACGGCCGCTGGCACCTGTCCGCGCCGCCCCTGCATCCGGCCGTCCGGTCGGGCGCCCGGCCGCTGGCGCCACCCGCCGGCGTCCCCCACCTGCTGATCCCCTCCGGGGCCGACTTCGCCTTCGACCGCGGCTCCACGCAGGCGTTCGTCGGGCCGGACGTGCCGCGTGAGGTCACCGAGCGGGTGAGGGCGGTGCTCATGGCCCACCGCGGCCTGCGCCGCGCGGAGTTCCCGCTGGCCGAGAGCGACTTCCAGGAGGTCTTCGCGCGCGACGTGGCGAGCACGGTGGCCGCCGTGTGGGGCACGATCATGTGGTGCGCCTACGCGCCCGCCTTCGACGGCAACGAGGTGCTGCTGTCGATGTTCGGGGAGTTCCTCGCCCGGCCGCTTCCGGGGGACGACTGGGTGCGCTGGCTGCCGGCGGTGTCGCTGGACTCGCTCGCCGCCCTCTACGCCGAGCGGATGCTGTCCGGCGCGGAGGAGGCCGGGCTGCGCCTCGCCGCGCTGATGGCCGAGACCGCCACCGCGCTCCGCGCCGACACCCGCTTCCGGCCGCGCGCGGACGCGCTGCTCTCGATGACCGAGCCGCTCCTGGCCCAGCCGTGGCTCGACCACCACGCCCTCCCCAGCGGTGCCGTACGGCAGGCGTGGCTGGCGCGGTGCCCGCCGCACCTCGCGGGGGCGACCCTGCCGGAGACCTCCCCCGGGGAGCACTTCCGCCACAGCCTCTACGACCTGGTCGAGGCGCTGGGCTACACGGCGGCCCGGGGGCTCGACCCGCGGTCGGCCGCCGCCTCGCTGCTCGCCGCCGACGTGGCGGGCCTGCTCTCCGGGGCACCCTCGACCGCCGAGGTGGTGACGCAGCTCTACCCCTGGATGGACGACGAACTGCGGCACGGGTTCTACGTCTCCCTCGCCGACCCGTCGCATCCTCTGCGCGGATGCTGGCCGTCCGAGGGCGAGCTTCCCCCGATGCTCGCGGCGCCCGACCGCGGCACGGCCGCCGCCCTGCTGGGATCGGCGTACGCCACCGGTCTCGCCTGGTGCCGCCTCACGGGCACGGCGCCGCCGCCCCGGGGCTTCGCCGTCTCCTCGGCGGTCGTCCAGTGCCTCATCCACCAGCGCGACGACCCGCTCCCCGAGCCCGGCACCGGGAGCTTCCCGCACGACCCCGACGGAACAGGCTGGCTCTTCGACAACGCCCAACGCTGAAACGGCCAGGTCGTGGATGACTGGTTTACTGCTTCCCCCCATGCAGAGCCCTTGAAGTTGATAAGTTCATTTGAGTAGCCATACGGCTTATCAAGTTGAGGCCAGAGCCATGCGGGGGGTGTGGTGGCGGGAAGGGGACGCCCAAGCAGGGCCACAGTTTACGGACGGCTGGATCGCGCGCTCAGGGAACTGAACCAACGCCTCGGTGGTCTTCCGAACCCGATGGAGGCAGAGGACATCTGGTCAGACATCTGGCACCAGGAGGCGCACCACTCGACTGCCCTGGAGGGCAACACGCTGGTGTTACGTGAAGTGCAAGCTTTGCTGGACCAGGGGCGGGCGGTCGGCGCCAAGCCGCTACGGGAGTACAACGAGGTCCAAGGTTACGCGGCGGCCGCCAAGTGGGTGTACGGCCAGGCATTGGAGCCGGACGCGTGGCATGACAACAAGTTGATCAGTCTGAGCGAACTCCGGCACATCCACCACACGGCGATGACGCCAGTGTGGGACGTCGCACCGCATCCGGACGCGGGCGACCGAGAGGGGCCGGGTAACTTTCGAGAGCACGACATACATCCATTCACCGAAGGGATGACGCCACCCTCGTGGCCTCTCGTGCCGGGGCTGGTTCAGGGGTGGGTAGACGACGTCTGCGAAGCAGGCCGGAAGCTGGATAACCAGGAAGACCTCGGCCACCCACTGCCAGAGGAGCTTGCCAGGATCCACAACTCGTTCGAGCGGATCCATCCCTTCATCGATGGCAACGGCCGAACGGGGCGCCTGGTCCTCAACCTCATTCTGGTACGCCTCGGTTACCCCCCGATCATCGTGCTGAAGCAGCAACGCGAGGCTTACCTGACCGCCATGCGACGGGCGGACATCGGCGATTACGGCGCTCTGGGGGAACTGATCGCTCGAGCCATGGAGGACAACCTCAACCGCTTCATAGTGCCCAACGTAGCGGGCCCCGCACGCCTGGTCCCTCTGGCGGCCCTGGTGGACGACGAGTTCACGATCAACGCTCTACGCCAAGCAGCGCAGCGGGGCCGCCTCAACGCCCTCCAAGGCGCCGACGGTGTCTGGAGATCGTCCCTGAAGTCCCTCGATGCCTACCGCGCTTCGAAGAACAAGCGACGCCCGAAGGCCTAGGTCGTGTCTGACACTCCCTAGGGCACCCACCTTCGGTGGTGGATTGAAAGCGGTTTGTAAGGAATGACCACCATCCGAGTCACATGGGCCTCAGGAGTGATGCCGTGTCACCCGAAACGGGATATGGGGATATTTCACCCTTACCGTCGCTTTAGCAATCCGTTCCCTCCCCTATCTCGCTTTTCACCGAATCGTGATCTCGGTATCCGGGAAATGGTCAGGGAGGGACGAGGGGCGCGTGGCGGAATGGTCCCGATGGGCCATGTCGTCGAAACGTACTCCGACGTAACCTCGTCATGGGTGTGGGCTGCGGAAGGAAGGACAGCGCGGTGGGGCACGACGACATGGACTCTCGGGTCCACGACCGTGTCGCGTTGGACGAGATCGCGCTCTACGCCGAGGTACTGGAGGCCGTCAACTTCACCGATGACCGCCTGACCTTGGAGGAGCTCGACAACGCGCTCGGATTGCGCACTTCGGCGAGCCGCTGAAGGCGATCGCAGCGGAAACCGATCCCGGACTCCGCACGGGGTCCGGGACGGTTTCTCTGGACTAGTCCAAACAACCCAGTCGCGACAAAAGCCTCAAGACCGGACAAGCCTGGCAATTGCGGCGGTCGCTTCCTTGATCTTCTCGTCCGCCTCCGGGCCGCCGGTGCTGACGGCGTCGGCCACACAGTGCCCGACGTGGTCCTCCAGCAGGCCGAGCGCGACCGCCTGAAGCGCGCGGGTGACCGCGGAGACCTGGGTGAGGACGTCGATGCAGTACGCGTCCTCCTCGACCATCCGCTGCAGACCGCGGACCTGGCCCTCAATTCGCCGCAGGCGCCGGAGGTATGCCTGCTTGTCCCCGCTGTACCCATACATGCCGCCCACGGTATCGAGGATCGTGGGTTACTCGCGGGAGCGAAGTCCGTACATCAGGTCCTGCCAGCGGCCGGCGACGGCGGGAGCCGTACGCGCGGAGGCGGATTCGAGCGCGCCCGCCGCGAGGGACATGCGGCGGCGCTCGTCGTCGACGAGCGCGAGCAGCGCCGCCGCGTACGACTCGATCTCCCCCTGGCCCTCGGGGACCAGCACGCTGTCCTTCCCCGGCCGGAGGAGCTCGGCCGGGCCGCGCGGCCCGTCGAACGCGACGATGGGGACGCCGCAGCTCAGCGCCTCGATCACGGTCATGCCGAGCACCTCGTGCCGCGACGGCACCGCGACGATCGACGCCTTGGCGAACTCGCCGGCCAGGTCCGGCGTGGCGCCCATGAAGTAGACGTGGTTGTGCAGGTCGAGATCACGGACCAGTGCCCGCAAGCGCTTCTCCTCGGGGCCGGCGCCGTAGAGGCGGAGCCGCCAGTCCGGGCGCTTGTCCGCGACGACGGCGAACGCGCAGATCAGCCGGTCGTACGCCTTGACCTGCACGAGCCGGCCGCCCGCGCTGACGATGCGGTTGTCCATGCGCGAGCGCGGCCAGGGCCCCGCCGGAAGCGCGTCCGGGATGGCGTGGACGGACAGGTCGTCGTCGAGCAGCCGGGCCCAGTCGTCCCTGCCGCTCTCGCTGCTCGTCACCACCGCGTCGAGGCGGGGGTAGAACCGCCGGATCGGTCCAACGACGGGCGGCCGGCTCCACTCCCGCGCGATGCGGACGACCTCGCGCGGGGCGTATCTGGCGGACTGGACGCTCAGGCCCGGCCTCGTGGTGACCAGCACGTCCGAGCGCAGCCCGCGGAGCATGCGCCACAACGCCACCTCGGTCCGCACCTGGCCGCGCGGCAGCAGGCGAGCGGCGCCGGGGGCGACGTCGACCAGCCAGCGCATGGCGACCCGCCGATCGACGGGGAAGAAGGGCGTCTCCCTGGTCCGCTTGACGCTGACGACCTCCACCTCGTGCCGCGCGGCGAGCTCGGCGGCCAGGTTGAGGGTGGCCCGCACGTCGCCGCGCATGCCGTACGCCGAGGGAACCAGGAAGGTGATCCTCACACGCCCACCTCGAGCCGTAACTCGTCGTCGGATGTGAAGCTGGGCCTGATCGGCACGCCGTCCACGAGCGCCCTGGGGTAGTGGACCCGGCGGCGCTTGCCCTCGACGTCGTCGATCCGGGCGCCAAGGGGCAGCCGCCGGTCGACGCCGTCCACCTCGAGCGACGGCTCCCAGACCCCCTGGGAGCCGGGCGTGGCGGCCAGCACGTCGCACAGCGACAGCGCGGCGTGGAACCGGACGCCCTGGACGGTCGCGGCGACCGTCCAGGTCGCGGCCGGATCGCTGTGCCGGAGCGCCAGCCTGGCCTCGCGGTGCTGGTCGTCGTCGTCGAGCCCGGTGTAGGCCAGCAGGCCGGTGACCTCGAACCGGCCCTCGCGGAACCAGACCGCCCGCACGTCGGCGACAGGCTCCGCTTCATCGATCTTGATGGCGAGGAAGCCGTTCCTGGTGCGGTAGGCCCGGTAGGCCATCGTCCGCCGGCACAGCGCGTACGCGTCGAGCCGGTCGAGCGAGAAGCCGGGGTCCACGCTGCGGATCCGGGTACGCGGGCCCTGCTGCTGGAGGTAGGCGTCCCAGCGGCCCGGCGTGAGCGACAGCGGCGCGAGCGAGACCGCGACGGTGGCGTCCCTCGTGCGCCTGCCCGGCGCGCCGAGCGTCACATGCCGCTCCGCGCCGGTGGCCCGGTGCCGGAAGACGAGCCGCGTGCCGTCCGTCAGCGGTTCCTCGATCGCGAGGCGAAGGGAGAGGACATCGGCCAGTGTGACCTCAGCGTCCGTGACGAGCACGCCCACCGTCCAGCCCCCTCCCCGTCGATTGAGCCAACGTTGAGGTTACCGTGATTTTCCTGTTATGTGGAGAAAGGCTTTAACGCTTGTGGCCGGGAAGACATGTTTTCTACCGTCTTGACCAGTTCATTCGACAAATAGTCCGGACCACTGCAAGAAAGCCGTCACGCCCCCTTGACTGACTTGATCAGGAGCTGGGCCACGTCGACGACCTCCAGGCTCTCCTTGGCCTCGCCCGCGTTCTTCTTCTCGTTGATGGCGTCGCCGAGCATGACGAGGCAGAACGGGCAGGCGGTGGAGACGGTGTCGGGATCGGTGGTCAGCGCCTCGTCCACCCGCTCGGTGTTGATGCGCTTGCCGATCCGCTCCTCCATCCACATCCGCGCGCCGCCCGCGCCGCAGCAGAAGCCGCGGTCCTTGCAGCGGTGCATCTCCTGCGTTTGGACGCCCGGCACCTTCGCCATGATGTCGCGCGGCTGGGCGTAGACCTTGTTGTGGCGGCCGAGGAAGCACGGGTCGTGGTAGGTGATCTTCTCCTCGATCGGCGTGATCGGGGTGAGCCTGCCCTCCTCGACCAGGTGTGACAGCAGCTGGGTGTGGTGGACGACCTCGTAGGTGCCACCGAGCTGCGGATACTCGTTGGCCAGGGTGTTGAAGCAGTGCGGGCAGGTGGCCACGATCTTCTTGACCCCGGCCTCGTTCAGCGTCTCGATGTTCTGCTGGGCGAGCATGTTGAACAGGAACTCCATGCCGAGGCGGCGGGCCGGGTCACCCGTACAGGCCTCCATGGGGCCGAGCACACCGAACCTGACGCCGGCGATGTGCAGAAGCTCGGCGACGGCCTTGGTCGTCTTCTTGGCGCGGTCCTCCAGGGCTCCCGCGCAGCCGACCCAGAAGAGGTACTCGACGTCCTCGGGCATCTTCTCGTCGATGATCGGGACCTCGAAGTCCAATTCCTCGATCCACTCGGCCCGCTTCATCTCAGACATGCCCCACGGGTTGCCCTTGTTCTCGAGGTTCTTGAGCATGACGCCCGCCTCGGACGGGAACGAGGACTCGATCATCACCTGGTAGCGGCGCATGTCGAGGATGTGGTCGATGTGCTCGATGTCCACCGGGCACTGCTCGACGCAGGCGCCACAGTTGGTGCACGACCACAGCACGTCGGGGTGGATGACGCCGTCCTCGCCGACCAGCGGCTTGTCCAGCAGCGCCAGCACGTCCTCGTGAAAGCCGGCCTTCTCCTCCTCGCTCGCCAGCAGGTACGGCGCGACCTTGAAGGCGTGGTCGCGCTGGTCGAGGATCAGCATTTTAGGCGACAGCGGCTTGTCGGTGTTCCACGCCGGGCACTGCGACTGGCACCGGCCGCACTCGGTGCAGGTGTAGAAGTCGAGGAAGCCCTTCCAGGTGGTGTCCGCGATCTTGCCGCGGCCGAAGACGTCGACCTCCGGGTCGGCCTCCTCGAAGTCGAGCACCTTGCCGCCGCTGCGCATCTCCTGCGCCGGGCCGAGGCCGTCCGGGCGGCGGGAGAACAGCACGTTCAGCGGCGCGGTGAAGATGTGCAGGTGCTTGGAGTTCACCACGATGACGAGGAACACCAGCATGACGCCGATGTGCAGGAGCAGGCCGACGCCTTCGAGAGCCTCGCTGGTGGGGAGGATCCTGGCCACCAGGTCCGAGGCGAAGGCGCCGGACTTGTACGGGAAGTTCCCCGTGTTGACCGCCGCGCCGCGGAACAGGAACATCGTCCAGATCACATTGAAGATCATGAAGAGGATGACCCAGGCGCCGCCGAGGTGCGAGCCGGAGAACCGGGACCCGCGGCCCAGCTTCTTCGGCGAGTTCTTGATCCGGATGGCGGCGAACGCGATCAGGCCGACGAGGGCCGCGACCGCGATGAAGTCCTGCAGGAAGCCCAGGATGGGCCAGGTGCCGATGATCGGGATGTGGAAATCGGGCCTACCCGTGATCGCGCCCTGGATCAGCGCGCCGTACGCCTCCAGGTAGACCGTGGCCAGGATGAAGAACGCCCACATGACGAAGAAGTGCGCGGTGCCGGAGGGCGTCCACTTGAGCAGCTTCTTCTGCCCGAAGACCTCGACGAGCTGGGCCTTGATCTCGGCCCCAACGTTCGCCTTGGCGTATTCCAGGCGCTCGGGGGCGGGCTGGCCGCTGGTGGCGAGCTTGTAGAGGAACAGCACGCGACGGGCGGCCAACGCGACCGCGACCACGGTCATGACCAGTCCGATTATCGCTACCCAGAGCACGGGGCCCTCCCATATCCAACGTCGGCTGCCAGCGTATGACCGCGGTCATCCACAGTGACGACTGGGGCACACCCCGAATCCTACCCGTGGGTAACTTGTGCGCCGTCACCGGGATGGACGATCACTCGCAGCCCGCCAGGCAATCTCGCGATCTCATGCCGGGCTCCTGAGACTGCTGATGCTAGAACAAAGCTCTGCGTCGGATAAAGGCGGCTATCCCCCGAGATAACGCTGGATCGTGGGCGAAAGGATCTCTACCAGCTCCTCGGTGTCCGCCGAGGCAAGCGGCTCCAGCTTGAGGATGTACCTCATCATGACCACGCCGAACATCTGGGAGAAGGCGACCTCCATCCGGATGGGCGGGATCTGGAGCGCCTCGGCGACCCGCCCGAGCACCGCCCTGGTGAGGAACTCGCGGATCATGGCGACGGCCTGCTCGTTCACCATCGCGGTCCGCAACAGCCCCACGACCGGCTCACGCGCCTCGGGGTCGGCCGTCATCGCCAGGATATGGCGCACCAGCCGCTCGCCGATCTCCTCGCGCGGCCCGGCGAGGATCGCGGGGATCACCGTCCCGGGGTCCACCGGCAGCCGCATGGCCGCGATGAACATCCCTTCCTTGGTGTCGAAGTAATGGTGGACGAGGGCCGGATCGACCCCCGCCTCGCGTGCGATGCCGCGGACCGTCGCCCTGTCGAAGCCCTTCTCCGCGAAGACCTTCCGCGCCGCGGCGAGGATCTCGCCGCGTGTGTCGGCCGTTCCCGGCCGACGCCCCGGCCGCCGCCGCTTCCTCACCGGCTTGTCGTCCGCCGCTGCGGGAGACTCCGCGGTCCGGCCGTCGGCGTCCACGCCCGGCGTCACGGCCGGCCGCCTTCGCCGTCCCCCTCCGCGGCCCCCTTGCGCCCTACCGCCAGGTAAACCCGCATGGGGACGGTCAGCCGGCCGTCGGCGAAGACCTTGCGGAGCTCGGCGCGCTCCCGGGTGACCAGTTCCTCCACCGACTCGGGGTCGAGCGCGGCCACGTAGGAGTAGGAGCGCAGATCCGTCAGGAAGTCGTCGAGGCGAACGCCCCGCGTCCAGGAGATCCACGTCTCCTCGACGTGAAGCCCGGCGTCGCCCATCGCGCCGGCGATCGGGGGCATGCTCCAGCCGGGCAGCGCCGGGCCGATGTAGCCGGCGCACGACTCGGCCAGCCGCACCTGGTAGGCCGCCAGCCAGTCGGCCTTGCCCGCGTCCACCGAGTTCCACCAGCCGGCCACCGCCCCTCCGGGCCCGGTCACCCGTACGGCTTCCGCGATCGACAGGGCCGGGTCGAGCCAGTGCCACGCCTGGGCGTAGGTCACCAGGTCGGCCACGCCGTCGCGGAACGGCAGCGTGTTGCCGTCGGCCAGCATGGCGTGGCATGCCGTACGAGCCCGCAGGAGGGAGAGCATGCGGCCGCCTCGGTCGACGGCGACGGCCCGGGCGCCCCGGTCGAGGAGCCCTCGGGTCGAGATGCCGGTCCCCGCGCCGACGTCGAGCACCCGGGCGCCGTCGAGCCGGATGCCGGACAGCTCCTCCAAGGCGAGGTAAAGCGCCTCCGGATACTCCGGCCTGGCCGCGTCGTAGGCCTCGGCCACCCGGTCGAAGACGTGATGGCTGAGCTCCGGCAGCCTGTTCATGGCGTGGTTCACAGGGAGGTTCACGGCGCGGTCAGGTGGCCGTCGTGGAGGCGGCGAAGTTCAGCCGGGCGAAGGCGAGCGCCTCGGCCAGATCGTCGATCCGCTCGGTGCGGCTGGTGGCCTTCCGCGTGTTGATCTCCAGCACGATCAGCCCGCGATATCCGGCGCCCGCGAGGCGCTCAAGGATCTGCGCGCAGGGCTGGGTGCCCCGGCCGGGGACCAGATGCTCGTCCTTGTTCGTCGTGCCGACGCCGTCGGCCAGGTGCAGGTGGGAGAGCCTGTCACCCAGCTTGGTGGCCATCTCCATCGCGTCGGAACCGGAGACGGCCGTGTGCGACAGGTCCAGCGTCACATCCGGGAAGTCATAGTCCATGGGGTTCCAGTCCGGCGCGTACGGCACGACCTCGTTGCCCCTGGCGCGGAGGGGGAACATGTTCTCCACCGCGAACACCACGTCGGTCTCCTCCCGCATCCGGGCGAGACCGGCCTCGAAGTCCCTGGCGTAGTCGCGCTGCCAGCGGAACGGCGGGTGGACCACGACGGTCTGCGCGCCCAGCCGATGCGCGGCGTCGCGGGCCCGCTGCAGCTTGACCCACGGGTCGCGCCCCCAGACCCGCTGGGTCACCAGCAGGCACGGCGCGTGCACGGCCAGCACCGGCATCTCGTAGTGATCGCTCAGCCGCTGGAGGACCTCCACATCCTGGCTGACCGGGTCCTGGCCCACCATGATCTCGACTCCGTCGTAGCCGAGACGCGCCGCGAGCTCGAAGGCGTCCGGCGTGCGCTCCGGATACACCGAGGCCGTCGACAGCGCTACCTTCGCGTTGGGCACGCGGATGACACTCATGACGCCCGCCTCCCCTGGCGGCTCCACGGGCACGGTCCTGTGGCACTGCGGTGGTCGTCTGATCGCTTGCTGCGCCCGTTCACGGATCCAGCCTAAGCCGGACAGTGGCCACGCGCCGCTTCGCCACAATGATGCGCTCTCAGATCACAACCTAGATCACAAACTATGGTGGTCATATGGCGCGGATCGCGAAAGGGGCCGTACCCAGCCCGAACATCTGGAACTCCCCCCAGGTCTACGAGGTGGAGAACCGGGCGGTGGACCCCGACGGAGTGGTGGAGGCGGCCATGCGGGCCATCCGGCCCTGGGACGGCGCCACCGTGCTGGACATCGGCTGCGGGACCGGTTTTCATCTGCCGTCGTTCGCCGCGACCGCCGGGCGGGTCGTGGGCGTCGAGCCGCACGCCGGCCTCGCCGCGCTCGCCGCGTCCCGCTGCTCCGGTCTGCGCGACGTGGTCGTCCGTACGGCCACCGCCCAGGACCTGCCGCTGCCGGACTCGTCCGTCGACGTGGCGGTCGCCCGCTGGGCGTACTTCTTCGGCCCCGGATGCGAGCCGGGCCTTCGTGAGCTCGCACGGGTCGTCCGCCGGGGCGGCGCGGCGTTCGTGGTGGACCTCGACGGGGCGCGGGGCGACTTCGGGCGATGGTTCCGCCAGTCGGTGCCGTCGTACTCACCCGGGGCCGTCGAGGAGTTCTGGTCGCGCCACGGCTGGCAGCGCCGGGAGCTCGACCTGCGGATGGCCTTCTCCTCCAGAGCCGACCTGGAGGCCGTGCTCCGGATCGAGTTCGCCCCCGCGGTGGCGGAGGCGGCCATCGGGGAGACCGAGGGTCTGGAGATCTTCTACCCCAACGTCCTCCGGTGGCGGCATTTCTGACAGCCATCGGGGCTTGACCTTGTCACTGGCGTCATTGTTTACGGTCGTGCCGAGGAGGGCCGATGCGGATCGGAGAGCTGGCCCGGCGGTCGGGGGTGAGCCCCCGGGCGCTGCGCTACTACGAGCAGCACGGGCTGATCAGGGCCCGGCGCTCGGCCAACGGATACCGGGAGTACGACGAGGCGGACGTGCGGCTCGTCACGGAGATCCGCCAGCTCCTGGCGGTGGGCTTCACCCTTGAGGACGCCCGGCCGTTCGTCGACTGCCTGCGGTCGGGGCAGCCGTCGGGGGGCTCCTGCCCGGAGTCCGTCGCGGTCTACCAGCGGAAGCTGGCCCAGATCGACACCGAGATCCGCTCGCTGATGGCCCGCCGATCCGAGGTGGCCGCCCAGCTGGCCGACGCCTGCCCGGGCTGCCTGATGGGAAGACGAGGAGAACCATGATCACATTGACGGCGGAGAACTTCGAGGAGCAGGTGCTGCGGAGCGGCAAGCCCGTCCTGGTGGACTTCTGGGCCGACTGGTGCCCACCGTGCAGGATGATCGCCCCGATCCTGGAGGAGATCGCCGAGGAGTACGGCGACCGCCTCACGGTGGCGAAGATCAACTACGACGAGCACCCCGACATCGCCCAGCGCTACGGCATCCTCGGCCTCCCGACGCTCAATCTGTACCGCGACGGCGAGGTGGTCCAGCAGATCAAGGGCGCCAAGCCCAAGCGCCTGCTGCTGGCCGACCTCGCCGATCACATCTGATTCGCCGACGGCTGATGGCGGAGATTGTCGGAGGAGGCCGATAACCTCCCCGTCGTGAGCAAGGCAGCGAAACCGGCGTACCGGTGTGGCGAGTGCGGGTGGACCACCGCCAAGTGGGTCGGCCGGTGCGGGGAGTGCCAGGCGTGGGGCACCGTCGAGGAGGCGGGCGCCCGCCAGGGCGTCCACGTGGTCAGGGGAGGGGCGGTCTCCGCCCCGGCGGTCCCGATCGGCCAGGTCAAGGCGGAGGTCGCGCACGCCCGCACGACGGGCGTCCCGGAGCTCGACCGCGTGCTCGGCGGCGGCCTGGTGCCGGGCGCGGTCGTGCTCCTCGCCGGAGAGCCCGGCATCGGCAAGTCCACGCTGCTGCTGGAGGCCGCCGCCCGTACGGCGGAGCACGACACGGTGCTCTACGTGACCGGCGAGGAGTCCGCGGCGCAGGTCCGGATGCGGGCCGACCGGATCGGGGCGGTCGAGGACCGGCTCTACCTCGCGGCGGAGACGGACCTGTCGGCCCTGGTCACCCACGTGGAGAAGGTCCAGCCCCGGCTGCTGATCGTCGACTCGGTGCAGACGATCGGCTCCGCCGACGCGACGGGCGTGCCGGGCGGTGTCACCCAGGTCCGCGAGGTCGCGGGCAACCTGGTCCGCCTGGCCAAGGAGCGCGGCATGTCGACCGTCCTGGTCGGCCACGTGACCAAGGACGGCACGATCGCCGGTCCCCGCGTGCTGGAGCACCTCGTCGACGTCGTCCTCCACTTCGAGGGCGACCGCAACTCCCGCCTCCGGATGGTCCGGGCGATCAAGAACCGGTTCGGCCCGATCGAGGAGGTCGGCTGCTTCGACCTGCACGAGCGCGGAATCACCGGGATCACCGACCCCAGCGGGCTCTTCGTCTCGCGGCACCCGGAGCCCGTGCCGGGCACCTGTGTCACGGTCACCATCGAGGGGACCCGGCCGATCCCCGCCGAACTGCAGGCCCTCGTCGGGCCGACGGAGGCGCCCCAGCCCCGGCGCACCTCTTCCGGGCTCGACTCCTACCGGGTGGCGATGGTGCTCGCCGTCCTGGAACGGCGGCTCAACTCCAAACTCGGCAAGTTCGACGTGTTCACCGCGACGGTCGGGGGCATCAGGCTGACCGATCCCGCCGTCGACCTGGCGCTGTTGCTCTCGGTGGTGAGCGCGGCCGGGGACACGGCCCTGCCTCCGGGGCTGATCGCCCTGGGCGAGGTCGGCCTCGCGGGGGAGCTCCGCCCCGTCCGTGACGTGCGGCGGCGGATCGCCGAGGCGTCCCGGCTGGGCTTCACCGGGGCGCTGGTCCCGGCCGGGTCCCTGGCCGACGACGCGCCGCGGCTGGAGGCGGCCCCGCGCCGGAGCGATCTCGTCGCACTGCGTCCGTCTTCGGGGCGCGGATCCTCGGCACGCAAGATCGATTTCGGTCCCGGCTTCGACGTCTTCGAGGCCGAGAACGTCTGGGAGGCTATTGCACACGTCAGGTGAAGACGCCGTTACGCCGGTAAACTGGGCGGCGTCATGAGCCCAAAGGGGCGTCGCAGGACGGGTAGCCGTCGAGCGCGGGGGTTACGTGCTGCACAACGACAAGGGATTGGACGACTGGCGGAGAGCCGTGCTCGCCGCGGTGGCCCCGGGCACCGCCCTGCGCGACGGGCTGGAGCGCATTCTGCGCGGCCACACCGGCGGCCTGATCGTTCTGGGCTACGACAGGACCGTCGAGGACCTCTGCACCGGAGGCTTCGAGCTCGACGTGGAGTTCTCCGCGACCCGGCTGCGCGAGCTCGCCAAGATGGATGGCGCGATCGTCCTCAACGGCGGTGACCTGCGGATCGTCCGGGCGGCCGTGCATCTCGTGCCCGACCCGGGCATCCCGACCGAGGAGTCGGGCACCCGCCATCGGACCGCCCAGCGGGTGGCCCGGCAGACCTCCCTTCCCGTCATCGCCATCAGCAAGTCGATGCGGATCATCGCCCTCTACTTGGACGGCACCCGTTACGTGCTGGAGGAGTCGGCGGCCATCCTGTCGAAGGCCAACCAGGCGCTGGCCACGCTCGAACGCTACAAACTGCGGCTCGACGAGGTGTCCGGCACGCTGTCGGCCCTGGAGATCGAGGATCTGGTCACCGTCCGCGACGTGGCGGTGGTGGTCCAGCGGCTCGAGATGGTCCGCCGCATCGCCGGGGAGATCGAGGGATACGTCGTCGAGCTGGGAACCGACGGGCGGCTGCTCACGCTGCAACTCGACGAGCTGGTCTCCGGGGTCGACGCCGACCGGGAGCTGATCGTGCGCGACTACCTGCCGGCCTCGCTCGACCGGCTTCCCCGCTACCACACCGACGCCATGCGGGAGCTCGACGAGCTGTCCTCCTCCGACCTGCTCGACCTGACGAAGGTGGCGCAGGTGCTCGGGCACTCGGGGGCGGAGGCCATGGACGGCCCCGTGAGCCCACGTGGCTTCCGGCTGCTCGCCAAGGTGCCCCGCCTTCCCGGGGCGATCGTGGACCGGCTCGTCGAGCACTTCGGCGGCCTGCAGAAGCTCCTCGCCGCCAGCACCGACGACCTCCAGGAGGTCGGAGGGGTGGGCGAGACCCGTGCCCGCAGCGTCCGCGAGGGGCTGTCCCGCCTCGCCGAGTCCTCGATCCTGGAGCGCTACGTCTAGTGCCCCGGGAGCCCTACGGCCGACGACGACAACGCGGCGAGGTGCCGCCCTGGGCGACGCGACGGGCAAAAATTGACGGGAGGGGCACTTCACGTCCTACCGCAGGTGGAAGACCACCTTCGGGCTTCTGAGCTGCCCTTCCCTGGCGGCCGCGACGTAGGTCCCGGGGGCGGCGGCGGGCCGCTTGCTGGCGCAGTCGGTCCCGGAGCGGTGGCGGTCCCACTGGATCGTGCGGACGTACGGGACGCCCCTGTGGAGCGTCTGCATGTCCACCCCGGCGCCGCTGACGCAGTCGGCCGTCGACCAGACCCGCTCTCCGCCCGACATGACCCGCATCTCCAGCGTCCGGGGGCCCACGTCCACCGTGCACTCCACGCGGTCCGTGCTCACGACCGTCAGCAGGAAGTGCGGCACGGCGCCCTTGCCGTACACGTCCTGTCCGCTCTGCAGCGCGATCACGAGGTCCTTCGCGTCGCAGGGGTCGCCGGGACGCCGGGGCTTGGCCGGCTTCGACGGCTCGGGCGACGGCAGGGCCGGCCCGGACGGGGGCAGGAGCCCGGGCACGGGAGGGACGCTCGGGCCGTTCGCCGCGGGCACTTTCGACGTGAGCGGCGTGGGGAGCGCGACGACCATCGTCTCACCGGGCCGTGGCGTGACCTTGACGCCCTCCGCGCCTTGCTCCTTCCCGGAGGCGCTGGAGCACGCCCAGGCGACGATCGCCACCACGACGAGCATGCCCGTGAGCACCGACACGCGGCGGCGCCAGTAGACGTCCGCCCCCTCGACACCGACATCACCACGGAACGTGTCCGGATCCATACGCACAGTATGGAGAGTCATGGACCGCCAGGGGGAACGGCTCGCCGGAATGAGCGGGGCCGGAATGACCGGCGGTAGGGTCGGACGGTGGCCGCCTCCCTGCGTGAACCCATCCTCGACTGGTATGCCGAGCACAACCGGGATCTGCCGTGGCGGCGCCCCGGCGCCACCCCGTGGGGCATCCTCGTCAGCGAGATCATGCTCCAGCAGACGCCCGTCGTCCGGGTGCTGCCCGTCTGGGCGGAGTGGATGGAGCGCTGGCCCACTCCGGAGGCGCTCGCGAAGGAGGCCCCCGGCGAAGCCGTACGGCACTGGGGGCGCCTGGGCTACCCGCGGCGCGCCCTGAACCTCCACGCGTGCGCACGGGCCATCACAGCCGGCCACGGGGGCCGGGTGCCGTCCACCTACGACGAGCTCCGCGCGCTCCCCGGCATCGGCGACTACACGGCCGCCGCGGTCGCCAGCTTCGCGCACGGCGGCAGCCACGCCGTCCTGGACACCAACGTCCGCCGGGTGCTCGCGAGAGCCGTGCGGGGCGAGGAGTATCCGCCGAAGGCCCCCACGTCGGCCGAGCGGAGGCTGGCCGAGTCGCTGGTGCCGCCCGTCGGCGCTCCGCGCTGGGCGGTCGCCGTGATGGAGCTGGGCGCCCTGGTCTGCACGGCCCGGAGCCCGCGATGCGAGGGCTGCCCGGTGGCGTCGCAATGCGCCTGGCGGCTGGCGGGCCGCCCCGCCCACACCGGTCCGGTACGGCAGGGGCAGACCTACGCCGGGACCGACAGGCAGTGCCGCGGACGGCTGCTCGCGGTCCTGCGAGAGGCGCACGGACCCGTGCCCAAGGAGGCGCTCGACGCGGTCTGGGACGACCACGTCCAGCGGGAGCGGGCCCTCGACGGCCTGCTCGACGACGGCCTCGCCGAAATCCTCGACGACGGAACCTACCAGCTCCCGGCCCAACCCCGCTCGTGATCATGCACACATTCCCGCGCAGCGCGGTGAGCTGGACGAAGAGCCAGCGTGATCATGCTTGCGGGTCAGGCGCCTGAAGATCAGGCGGCGAGCTTGAGGCCGAGCGCGGTGAGGTTGCGGCGCGTCCAATCGAGGTCGTCGGCCAGCTTCGCCACGAGGGCCGCCGGCCCCTTCGACTTGGGAGCCGTCCACTCGTGGGCCTCGACCTCGACATGAGCCGTGCCGTTGACCGCGCCCGACAGGATCGCGTTCAGCGTGTCCTGCAGCACCGGCTGCGTGCTGGGGATCTCCTGGCTGTGGTTGTGCACGTGCCCGAGCTTGACCACCGGCGCGCCCGCGAGCGCCAGGCCGCGCAGGGCCGCGCCGCGCTCCTCCCCGCCGCAGGACAGGTGGCAGGCGTCCAGGCACACCCCGAGATGCTCGGAGTCGATGCCGCCGACCCGCTCCAGCGCCTGCTCGGTCGTCTCCAGGACGCAGCCCGGCCACGGCTCGAAGCCGACCCGGATCGTCTTCCCGGTCACGCTGTAGAGGCCGCGAAGCTCCCGCGAGAGCCGCTCCAGGCGGCGCGACGCGATCGAGTGCAGGTCCGCCGGCCAGTCACGGCGCCAGCCGATCGGGATGGTCGAGATGCTCCCGAACCGGACGTCGTCGGGAAGCAGGAACGCGAGGATCTTCGCCAGGGACATCGTGTACCGGTACCGCTCGGGCTTCGCCCAATCCGGGCCGGGCACGTCCTGGTTCCGGCCGCCCGTGCCGTTCAGGCTGACGACCTCCAGGCCGCGCTCCTCCAGCGAGCGGCGCAGCCGTACGAGCTCGATGCGGTCGGCGACGAGATGGTCTGCCACGGCGGGCGCCAGCCACAGGCCGATTCCGAGCCGATCGACACCCAGCTTCCTGCGCACCGGCACCGCGTAGCGGGTCAGGTGAGCGATCAGGTTCTCCAGGTCCTCGGCGGGATGTACGCCCGCGTTGTAGGCCAGGTGAACCAGCGTCCCGTCGTCGTGCAACAGGCGCATCAGGTGCCTCCCAGGCGTTGTGCGCTTCCGGATCCATTCGTCCACACGATCTGTCCCGACCGCATGGGACGAAGGTCCTCTTGCTACCGGGATCACCCCCGGCGTGACCCGAGCTTCCCCCGTGCGCTCGGGTTCCCGCGTCCGTCCCGCAGCGGATTCTCCGGTACGCCGCAGGGATGACTTTCGAGAGCGGTCTCGCCGCGTTCGCGGACGTTGTGGCCCGCGAGCGGACCAGACCAGACTCTACAGAGTGTAGTACTACGTTTGGTGGCGCGAAACCCAGATCTCACCGAAAACAGAAACCCCGCGTGATTTCTCGTCACGCGGGGTTTGTGTTTGGTGTGGCTACTTCTGGATCGGCTCCGCCATGGAGGCCGCGGAGTCCGGGACCTCGGAGTCGCTCGACTGCCAGAAGATGAACTTCGCCGCGTCACCCTCGCCCTCGATGTCGACCTTGACGACATGACCGGGACGCAGGTCGCCGTACAGGATCTTCTCGGAGAGCGTGTCCTCCAGCTCGCGCTGGATCGTACGGCGGAGCGGGCGGGCGCCCATGACCGGGTCGTAACCGCGGTCGGCGAGCAGCTGCTTCGCGGCCGGGGTCAGCGCCAGGCCCATGTCGCGGTCCTTCAGGCGCTCGTCCACCTGGGCGAGCATCAGGTCCACGATCTGGATGATCTCCTTCGGCGTGAGCTGGTGGAAGACCACGACGTCGTCGACACGGTTGAGGAACTCCGGCCGGAAGTGCTGCTTGAGCTCCTCCTGGACCTTCGACTTCATCCGGTCGTAGTTGCTCTCCACGTCGTTGTTCTTCGCGAAGCCCACCCCGATGCCCTTGGAGATGTCCCGGGTGCCGAGGTTGGTCGTCATGATGATGACCGTGTTCTTGAAGTCCACCACGCGGCCCTGGGCGTCGGTCAGGCGACCGTCCTCCAGGATCTGCAGCAGCGAGTTGAAGATGTCCGGGTGCGCCTTCTCGATCTCGTCGAAGAGGACCACGGAGAACGGCTTGCGCCGCACCTTCTCGGTGAGCTGGCCGCCCTCCTCGTACCCGACGTAGCCGGGCGGAGAGCCGAACAGCCGCGAAACGGTGTGCTTCTCCATGAACTCGGACATGTCCAGCATGATCAGCGCGTCCTCGTCCCCGAAGAGGAACTCGGCGAGCGCCTTGGACAGCTCCGTCTTACCGACACCGGACGGACCGGCGAAGATGAACGAACCACCGGGACGCCGCGGGTCCTTCAGGCCGGCGCGGGTCCGGCGGATCGAACGGGACAGGCCCTTGATCGCGTCGTCCTGGCCGATGATCCGCTTGTGGAGCTCGTCCTCCATGCGGAGCAGCCGCTGCGACTCCTCCTCGGTCAGCTTGAAGACCGGGATGCCGGTGGCCGTCGCGAGCACCTCGGCGATGAGCTCCTCGGTGACCTCGGCGACGACGTCCATGTCGCCCGCCTTCCACTCCTTCTCACGGCGTTCCCGCTTGAGCTGGAGCTGCTTCTCCTGGTCGCGCAGCGCCGCGGCCTTCTCGAAGTCCTGCGCGTCGATCGCGGACTCCTTCTCGCGCCGCACGTTGGCGATCTTCTCGTCGTACTCGCGCAGGTCCGGCGGAGCGGTCATCCGGCGGATGCGCATCCGCGACCCGGCCTCGTCGATGAGGTCGATCGCCTTGTCCGGCAGGAACCGGTCGCTGATGTATCGGTCGGCCAGCTGGGCGGCGGCCACGAGGGCGCCGTCAGTGATGGAGACCCGGTGGTGCGCCTCATAGCGGTCACGCAGGCCCTTGAGGATCTCGATCGTGTGGCTGAGGCTGGGCTCGGCCACCTGGATCGGCTGGAAGCGGCGCTCGAGCGCGGCGTCCTTCTCCAGGTGCTTGCGGTACTCGTCGAGGGTCGTCGCACCGATGGTCTGCAGCTCGCCACGGGCCAGCATGGGCTTGAGGATGCTCGCCGCGTCGATCGCGCCCTCGGCGGCGCCCGCACCCACCAGCGTGTGCAGCTCGTCGATGAACAGGATGATGTCGCCGCGGGTGCGGATCTCCTTGAGGACCTTCTTCAGGCGCTCCTCGAAGTCACCGCGGTAGCGGGAGCCCGCCACCAGGGCGCCCAGGTCGAGGGTGTAGAGCTGCTTGTCCTTGAGCGTCTCGGGCACCTCGCCCTTGACGATCTTCTGGGACAGGCCCTCGACGACGGCGGTCTTGCCGACGCCGGGCTCACCCACGAGCACGGGGTTGTTCTTGGTCCTCCGGGAGAGGACCTGCATGACGCGCTCGATCTCCTTCTCACGCCCGATGACCGGGTCGAGCTTGCCCTCGCGGGCGGCCTGCGTCAGGTTGCGGCCAAACTGGTCCAGCACAAGGGAGGTCGAGGGAGCGGCCTCCTGGGGCCCACCGGCTGCCGCGGGCTCCTTGCCCTGGTAGCCATGGAGCAACTGGATGACCTGCTGCCGCACCCTGTTGAGGTCGGCCCCCAGCTTCACCAGCACCTGGGCCGCCACGCCTTCGCCCTCACGGATGAGGCCGAGCAGGATGTGCTCCGTGCCGATGTAGTTGTGACCGAGCTGCAAGGCCTCTCGGAGCGACAGCTCAAGGACCTTCTTGGCACGCGGGGTGAAGGGAATGTGCCCCGAAGGCGCCGACTGGCCCTGGCCGATGATCTCCTCGACCTGCTGCCGCACACCCTCAAGGCTGATGCCGAGGCTCTCCAGAGCCTTGGCGGCAACGCCCTCACCCTCATGGATCAAACCAAGAAGAATGTGCTCGGTACCGATGTAGTTGTGGTTGAGCATCCGGGCCTCTTCCTGAGCCAGGACGACAACCCGCCGCGCACGGTCGGTGAACCTTTCGAACATCTCGTCGCTCCTCACAGAGCGGTCAGGCGAGCCCGGGAGATCCGGCTCGTCGTTCCGCATGGTAGCCCCGACCCAGCGACCGCTCCTCTGGCAGAAGGGTTCCCCGAGAGCAGGGCGTTCACCCTCTATCCAACCCCCTGCCGGGGGCCCTGTGTTCCCGATACGCCGCAAGCGAACGAGGTTTTAGGGAGCGCAAACGACAATCGCGCGGTTATCCCGGTCGTCATGACATCCGACGACTGGCATAACCGCACGATCAACTGCGGAGTTAGTGCGCCGCGTCGTACGCCTCGACGATCGACGCGGCAATACGGCCACGCTCGCTCACGGGGTGGCCGTGCGCCTTCGCCCAGGCGCGGATCTCGGCGCTCTTCTCGCGGCTCATGGCACGCTGAGCGGCGCCGCCCGCACCGCGACGACGACCCCGGGCCGGAACGCTTTCCGCCCGTCGCGCGCTGCCCACGAATGCCGACAGGGCATCGCGGAGCCGCTTGGCGTTGCCGTCGCTCAGGTCAATCTCATAAGAGGTGCCGTCAATCGCGAAGGAGACCGTCTCATTGGCCTCGCCGCCATCGAGATCGTCGATGAGAATCACCTGCGTGTGCTTGGCCATCCGGCAATCCTTTCGAGCTTACTTTGATTCGTCAGCCAAACATATACCCGGTTTCCCCTGGCTGACAATTCAGGATTGACGATCCGATGACTTCTCACGCGGCTCGCGCGCCTGGCGGAGACCCGCCGCGTCGGACCGCACCAACTTTACGATGCCGTACACGACCGCTCCAGCGGCGACCGCGGAAGGTATCAAGGCGGACAATACCTCTGTCATTCTGCCTCGCTCGTGCCGGGGGTGGCTTTCGCGGCACCCGTGCGATTTTTCCGGGAGGGGCAAGCCGGGCCGGCGCGTTCTCCGCTGGGGGCCCTGATACGACGATAGCGCTGTGGGGGACCAGATGCGTCTTGCGGGGCTCCCCCGCCCACGAGGATAATCTACGTCTCTCCAGCCGTCTTACCGGATGCCCTCGAAATCGTACCGATAATGCCAAGTGGGGCGACCGCCGAAGCGGCCGCCCCACCGTTTCGCCCTGGTTCGGTGGGCATCATCGCGCAGGTCAGCGCGGTGCCTTAACCACCACCGTCCCGGCGACCTTGTCGTGAAGTCCCTGCTGGAGAGGCTTGTCGATCAAGATGAACAGGCCGGTCACGAAGGCGAAGGCCCCGGCGAGGAAGCCGACCACGGGAATCCCGTAGAGCGCGAAAACGCCAGGGTAGAGGACGGACCGCTTCATCACGGCGGACGAATCCAGCGGCGCCCCACCCACACCGGCAAGTTTGATCTTCATGACCTTCTTGCCGATGGTCTGGCCGTCCTTGGCGTGCAAGGTGTAGTCGTAGGCCGCATATGCGCCGTAGCCGATCAGCCCGGCGAGGATGCCGGCCAAAACGGCGCCGCCGGTGATCGCGGTAAGGATGACGGACAGAATCGCATAGACGACCCCGAAGATGAGGCTGTCGATGATTCGAGCGACCAAACGCTCCCACCATTCGGCGAGCGGCGCAGGGGCTCCAGGAGGAAGGGGAGCCCCCTGCGGGGCTCCATAAGAGCCCTGCGGAGCGCCATAGGACCCGGGGGGCGGATATCCACCGGGCGGGGGCGGCGGAGCCGAGCCATAAGGATTCTGGCCGGGGGGTGGTTCCGCGGTCATTGGTCACCTCTCGTGACTGCGATCGGATGTGCGTTGGTCAAGCATCGCACGGAGAAGCCTACGCGTTACGGATTTTCCGTCCCGCTCTTCGCACGGCTACTCCCTTGTGGCGAACATACGAAAAACGGGGCCGATGGTCCGTTCCATCGACCCCGTTTTGTGGCACTACTTGACCTTGACCACGATCGTGTTGGCGACCTTGTCGTGCAGAGCCTGCTGCAGCGGCTTGTCCCATAGCAGCCAGAGCACATTCACCAAGGCGAAGATGCCGACGAGGTACTCCACAATGGGAATCCACCGGAGCAGCTGCGGCCCGTAGACCACAGCGGCCCGCTTTCCGGCCACCTCCGTGGAAAGACCGCCCGCGTCGAGCGTGCCCCCGACCGGCACGACCCTGATGCCCATGACGATCTTGCCGACGGTCTGCCCGCCCCTCTTCAGCATGAGGAATTCGTATGCGACCATCACGGCGCCGGCGATGAGGGAGACGAGCAGCGCGGCGAGGAAGACGCCGCTCGTCTCAACGCTGTTGCCCGTTCGAATGTCGAAATAGCCCTGGGTGACCACGGCGCCCGTGATGACGGCCGACACGATACCGAAGGGGATGCCGACGATCACGCCGTCGATGAGCCGGGCCACCAGGCGCTGCCACCACTCGGCCAGCGGGGCCGGCGCGCCGGGCGGGATCGGGGCCACGGCGCCGTACGGCTGGCCGTATGCGGGCTGGCCATAGGGCGGCTGGCCATACCCCTGCTGGGCATACCCCTGCTGCTGCCCGTACTGCTGCTGGCCGTACTGCTGCTGGGCATACCCCTGGCCGTACGCCTGCTGCTCATAGCCGGGCTGGGCCTGCCCGTACTGCTGCTGCCCGTACTGCTCCTGGCCATACTGGGGATACTGCTGATACTGCTGGCCGTGCTGCGGGCCCTGGCCGTAGCCGGGCTGCTCACCGTAGCCCGGCTGCTGGGGCTGCTGCCCGTAAGCCGGCTGACCGCCCTGCTGGCCATACGCGCCCGACTGGCCATAAGGCTGCTGGCCATACTGCTGCTGGGCCTGCTGGCCGTAGCCCGGCTGCTGGGCCTGCTGGCCCCACTGCTGCTCCTGGCCGTAGCCCGGCTGCTGGGGCTGCTGGCCGTACTGCTGATCTGGGCCGCCGTAGCCGCCCTGGGCGGCCTGGGGGGGCTGGCCGTACGCGCCTGACTGGCCGTAGGGCTGCTGCGCGGGCTGCTGGCCGTAGTTCGGCTGGCCGTAGTTCGGCTGACCGTAGTTCGGCTGACCGCCCTGCTGTCCGTAGGGGTCGGTGCCGTAGGGGCCGGCGCCTCCCGTGGCGCCCTGCTGGCCGTATCCCTGTGCGTGCTGGGGGCCTGTCTGCTGGGCCGGATGCCGGTAGCTGACCACCGTGACGTCGGGGTCGTAGTCCTGGGCGGGCGCGTCCGGGTTCTGGCTGTTCTGCCCGTGGCCCGACGGCGGCGGGGAGCCGCCGGAGTCGTCCTGGGGGTACGGCGGCTGTCCAGTGCTCACCGTGTCACCTCTTTCGAGTGCGCGTGCGGCACATGTCAGGCACGCATGCTGATATTGCCCAAAGTAGCGACAGGCCTATCAACAGTCACCTTTCCATCAAGTCAGCACCATGGTCAAGATCAGTGATCTAGGCGCGGTCCACTTGAGAAGAGAGGTGGAGCAGCATCCGGGTGTTGCCCAGCGTGTTGGGCTTCACGTGTTCGAGATCAAGGAATTCGGCGACGCCTTCGTCGTAGGAGGCGAGCAGCTCAGCGTAGACCTCCGGGGAGACCGGCGTGCCCTGGATGGGCACGAAACCGTGGCGGCCGAAGAACTCCACCTCGAACGTGAGGCAGAAGACCCGGCGGACCCCGAGCTCTCGCGCGGTCGTGATGAGCGCGCTGACGATCCGGTGACCGATGCCCCTCCCCCGCACCGACGGGTCGACGGCGACGGTCCGGATCTCGGCCAGGTCCTCCCACAGGACGTGCAGCGCGCCGCAGCCGGCCACCGTGCCGCCGACCTCGGCGACCCAGAACTCCTGGACGTCCTCGTACAGGGTGACGGTGCTCTTCTCCAGGAGACGGGGCCCCACGCCGGAGTACGCGTCGACGAGGCGGCGGATCACGCGGACGTCCGGTGTCGTGGCCCGGCGGACGACCACCGCCGGGGGGCCGGGCTCCATGGGCGTCTGCTCCGCGACCTGCTCCATGGACCGCCAGCGTAGTCCGCCCCGGCCACCGGATCGACGCCACGAGGGTCGGCGCGACCGGTCGGAAAGCGGCTTAAGGCATTAACGGCCAGCCCCTAACACGGCCCCAGAGGCCACTCCATCACCGGAGACGGCCCCGAGAGCACCCCGTCCCCACCCGCCCCACCTTCAGCTCGCTTTCAGGTTTTGCCGTGTCATGGACCTGCGCTGACCGATGGCCGCAATGTGTCAAAACGGTCTAAACGCAGGTTAAAGCCGGTATATGGCGACAACTGCCGTGATCAGGCCGTGATCGTTCGGTTGTGAAACCTAGACGGGATCCGGAGTTCTGGTTGAGCAAGAACTGCGCGTGCACTAGTGTCCAGCGACGATGCCGGTCGTCGCGGGTGTACGCGGAGGCCGGACCGCCGAGTCTTCTGAGCACGCAGGTGTGGAGGGGAGCCGGGGACCCAACTGTGCGGATCCGGAATCGAGTCAAAGGAACGTCGATCCCAGGTCAACAAGGGGTGAATCCGAAAGGTAGGGCTACTCCGGCCCGAACCCGTCAGCTAACCCGGTAGGCGGCCAGGAGTGCCGTGCGAACGCCGCGAGGCCATCAAGGAGGCCCCCGTGGAGACCAGTTCGTGCGGCACGACGTAGGAGAGGAGCTTGGTTGCGCATGCGTGGAGGACGGCCGTCGGGGAAACACGCCCGTGGCCGACGGCCCGAGGTCGGCACGTCCATGTCCGGACCCATCCGCAGATTGGTCTTCGTGGGCGTCGCGCTCACCATGATCACAGTGGGCGCCCCCATGGTCTCCGCCACCGCCGATCCCAAGCCCAGCCTCAAGCAGCTCACAGCTGAGGTGGAAAGCCTCTACACCGAGATCGAGACCCTCACCGAGGAGTACAACGGCGAGCGCGTCCGTCTCAAGTCCGCCGAGCGGTCGGCCGCGGTCGCGAAGAAGACCCTCGCCAAGAGCGAGTCGGAGCTCGCCGTCCGCCGCCAGAAGGCCAGCCTCGTCGCGCAGAACTCCTACATGACCGGCGGATTAGGTTCCCCCCTCGCGATGGTCGGCTCCACCGACCCCGAGGCGTACCTCGACCAGGCGTCCGCGACGTACGCGCTGGAGATGCAGCAGGGGCAGGAGGTCGCCGAGGTCGCCAACGCCATGAAGGCCGCGGAGCGGGCCAAGGCGAGCGCCACCGCCCGCCAGGCCGAGGTGAAGAACCTCCTCGCGGGCATCGAGGCGCGGCGCACCAAGATCGGCAAGCTGGTCAAGAAGGCCGAGAGCAGCCTCTACAGCAAGGTCGCCGGAAGCGTCAGCGGCGGCCGGGCGACCCGCCTGTCGTTCCCCGTCATCGGGGACGGCAAGGCGGCCGCGGCGGCGCGCTGGGCGCTGAGCCAGCAGATGAAGCCCTACGTCTGGGGTGCGGCCGGCCCCAGCACCTTCGACTGCTCGGGCCTGATCATGGCGGCCTACCAGACGGTCGGGATCAGCCTCCCCCACTACACCGGCGACCAGTGGACCTCCGGCACGCACGTCAGCCGGGACGACCTGCGCCCCGGTGACCTCGTTTTCTTCTACTCCGACCTGCACCACGTCGGCATGTACATCGGCGGCGGCTACATGGTCCACGCCCCCCACACCGGTGACGTCGTCCGCATCGCGAAGCTGGGGAACCGTCCCTTCGCGGGAGCCGTACGGATCGCCGACTAGGCGAAGTCGCCGGGAAGACGCCGGGAAGATGCAGGAAGACGGCGGCGGGACCGCGCGCGGCGCGCGTTAGATGAGACGGCGGCGGGCCGCCCAGGCGACCGCCTCGATGGCGGTCGCCACGCCGATCCGGTCGCAGATGTGGCGAAGCCGCCGCCGGACGGTGCGGCCGCTCACGTCAAGGCTGCGGCCCACCCGATCGGCGGTCACACCCTTGGCCAGCTCCGCCAGGAGCAGGATGTCGTCGTCGGTGAGACCGGCACGTTCGAGGTCCGCGGCGATGCTGTCCCCCCGGGATACGAGGTCGGGAAACCCCATCGTCTGTCCTCCCCATGACGATGATTGGTCGGCCCACCTTCAGGGAAGGTAAACGCCCCTGGTCAAGGTCGTCAAGGTTTGCCCTTGTCTAGAACACCGCTCACCTTCTTTGGGGTGAAGAGAATGAATGAGAGAAACGAGAGGGAGAGCGGAAAATGGCCGTGATCATGCACACCTTCCGCGAATGCCGTCTGGTCTGCCACAACCCCCGCCGTGATCTGGCAAAGGTTCCCGCGCACACCCATTGACGTGTTCCAACGCCCATCGTGATCAAGCAGTTCTCGTCCCAGTGTGAGATGGCACACCTGCATGATCACGGTCGATGTACGGCCACCTCAGAGGCCCTTCCCGGGAAACCACGCATGATCACGAATGGCGTATGGGCAGCTCAGCGAGCCGCCGGGGAAGCCGTGCATGATCAAAAACAAAGCGGGAGGGGCGCTCTGCTCAGGCGGTGGGCCTGACCAGCGGGAAGAGAATCGTCTCCCGGATGTTCTTGCCGGTGAAGGCCATGATCATACGGTCGATGCCGGCGCCCATCCCGCCTGTGGGCGGCATGGCGTATTCCAGCGCCTGCAGGAAGTCTTCATCTAGTTGCATGGCCTCCATGTCACCGCCCGCGGCCAGGATCGACTGCTCGGTGAGGCGGCGGCGCTGCTCGACCGGGTCGACCAGCTCGGAGTAGGCCGTGCCCAGCTCGGTCCCGAAGCCGATGAGGTCCCACTTCTCGGTCAGCAGCGGGTTGTCCCGGTGCTGCCGGGTGAGCGGCGAGGTCTCCAGCGGGTAGTCCATGACGAACGTCGGCTGGACCAGCGTGTGCTCGACCAGCGCCTCGAATATCTCCTGGACGAGCTTGCCCTGGCCCCACTTCGGATCCCAGTGCGCCCCGGCCTTCTCCGCGTATTTCCGGACCTGGTCCAGCGGGGTCTCGGGGGTGACCTCCTCCCCGAGCGCCCTGGAGACCGAGCCGTACAGCGTGATCCTCGGCCATTCGGCCGACCCGAGGTCGATCTCCCGGCCCTCGTGGACGACCACCGACGTGCCCAGCGCGGCCAGGACGGCGTCCTGGTACATCCGCTGGGTCAGATCTGCCATGTCGTTGTAGTCCAGATAGGTGCCGTACGCCTCGAGCATGGTGAACTCGGGGTTGTGGGTGGCGTCCGCACCCTCGTTGCGGAAGTTGCGGTTGATCTCGAAGACCTTCTCGATCCCGCCCACCACGAGCCGCTTGAGGTAGAGCTCGATCGCGATGCGAAGGTAGAGCTCCATGTCGTAGGCGTTGATGTGGGTCTTGAACGGCCGGGCCGCCGCTCCGCCGTGGATGGGCTGCAGCATCGGCGTCTCGACTTCGAGGTAGCCCTCGTTGTGCCAGAAGTCGCGGACCGCCCGGACCGTGGCGCTGCGGATGTGCGCCATCTTCCTGGCCTCGTCGTTGACGATCAGATCCACGTAGCGCAGCCGTACCCGCGCTTCGGGATCGCTGAGCCCGGCGTGCTTCTCGGGCAGCGGACGCAGGCACTTGGAGGTGATCTGCCAGCGGTCCGCCAGCATCGAGAGCTCGCCGCGCCGCGAGGTGACGACCTCGCCTTCGACGCCGATGTGGTCGCCGAGGTCCACGTCGCGCTTCCACGCGGCCAGCGACTCCTCGCCGAGCTTGTCTAGCGAGAGCATGATCTGGATGTCGCCCGAGCCGTCGCGGATCGTGGCGAAGCAGAGCTTGCCGCCGACGCGCGACAGCATGACACGGCCGGCGACGCCCACGCGGTCGCCCGTGGACGCGCCAGGCTCGAGGCCGGCGTATTTCTCCCTGACCTCCGCGATGGTCGCGGTGCGCGGGAAGTTCACCGGGTAGGGGTCGACGCCCTCGGCGCGGAGCCGGTCGAGCTTCTCCCGGCGCACCCGCATCTGCTCAGGCAGCTCGTCCACAGTCACACAGCGTACAACGGATCATGTCCCCAACAGCTTGCGCACCCGGTCGCGGCCGACGGCGAGCAGCAGCGTGGGCAGCCGCGGCCCGGTCTCGCGGCCCACCAGCAGCCGGTAGAGCAGGGCGAAGAAAGTGCGCTGGGCGGCCTTCAGCTCGGGCGTCGCCGCCTTGGCGCTCAGGTCGAGCCCGGCCTGCATCTTCGGCACGCCGTACACGAGCGTGGTCAGGCCGTCCAGCGACCAGTGCGCCTCGAGGTTGTCCGACAGCAGCCGCAGCGACTCGCGCTCGATGTCGCCCAGGGTGTCGAGAAGCGCGGTGTCGGGCTCCTCCCTGACCTGCGTGCGCTCCTCGGCGGGGACGTAGGTGGTCACCCAGTGCTGGGCCCGGTCAAGCCGCGGCCGCAGCTCGTCGAGCCCTGAGATCTCGTGGTCGAACTCGCGCAGGATCCGCAGGGTCTGCTCCTCGTGGCCGGTGGTGATGTCCACGACCGAGGCGAGCGTCCGGTACGGCAGCCGCCGAGGCGTCTCACTGAGCGTCACCGACGCGGTGGACGTCGCACGGCGGTAGGCGGCCTGGTCGGCCGGGAGCGCGGAGCCGTCCGCAATCTTCTTGGACAGCGTGTCCCACTCGTCGTACATCCGCTGGATCTCCTGGTCGAAGGAGACCTTGAACGACTGGTTGGGCCGCCGCCGCGCGTACAGCCAGCGCAGGAGCGCGGGCTCCATGATCGACAGAGCGTCCGCCGGGGTCGGCACACCGCCCTTGGAGCTGCTCATCTTGGCCATGCCGCTGATGCCGACGAACGCGTACATCGGCCCGATCGGCTGGGCGCCGCCGAAGATCTCCCTGACGATCTGGCCGCCGACGACGAAGGACGATCCGGGCGAGCTGTGGTCGACGCCGGACGGCTCGAACACCACGCCCTCGAAGGCCCAGCGCATCGGCCAGTCGACCTTCCACACCAGCTTGCCGTGGGTGTGCTCGGCGAGCATCACCGTCTCGGCGTGGCCGCACGCGCAGGTGTAGGCCAGGGCCGTCGTCTCGTCGTCGTACGAGGTGACCGTGGTCAGGTCGCGGTCGCAGACCGAGCAGTAGGGCTTGTAGGGGTAGTAGCCGCCGACCCCGGAACCGTCGTCCTCACCCGCCGCCCCGGAACCTTCGAGCGCGGCGGCCTCCTCCTCGTCCACCGTCTTGGCCGCCGTCTTGGAACCGGGGTTCGCCTTGGTGCGGTACTGGTCGAGGATGGCGTCGATCGTCTTCCGCTCACGCATGGCGAGCAGGACCTGCTCCCGGTACGCCCCGGAGCCGTACATCTCGGTCTGACTGATGCCGCGGAACTCGACGCCCAGCTCGGCGAGGGCGGCGGCCATCGGCGCCTTGAAGTGCTCGGCCCAGTTCGGGTACGGACTGCCCGCAGGCGCCGGGACCGAGGTCAGCGGCTTGCCGATGTGCTCGCTCCAGGACGGGTCGACCCCCGCCGGGACCTTGCGGAACCGGTCGAAGTCATCCCACGACAGGATGTGCACACACTCGTGGCCGCGCCGCCTGATCTCGTCGGCCACCAGGTGCGGGGTCATCACCTCGCGCAGGTTGCCCAGGTGGATCGGGCCGGAGGGGCTGAGGCCGGACGCGCAGACGATGGGTTTGCCCGGCGCGCGCCGCTCGGCCTCGGCGATGACCTCATCAGCGAAACGCGCCACCCAATCGGCGTCCATCACGGCAGTCCTCTCTCAAGGGGTCCTGCCTTCTATGGTCCCGCACGCCGGGGAGTGGTTCCGTACGCAGGGGAGTGCCTCAGGTCGTGTTGCGGCTGTAGATGAGGCGCAGGCCGATCAGGGTCAGCCAGGGCTCGTGGACGTCGATCGTGCGGGCCTCGCTCACGACCAGCGGGGCGCCGCTCCCGGTGGCCACGACCGTGACGTCGTCCGGGTCATCGGCCAGCTCGGCCGTCATCCGGTCCACGATGCCGTCCACCAGCCCGGCGAAGCCGTAGATGATGCCGGACTGGAGGGCCTCGACGGTGTTCTTGGCGATCACGGACCGGGGGCGGATCAGCTCCACCTTGTGCAACTGGGCCCCCGCCGTGGCGAGGGCGTCGACCGAGATCTCCAGGCCGGGGGCCGTCACCGCTCCGACGTACTCCCCCCGCGCCGACACGGCGTCGAAGGAGGTCGCCGTGCCGAAGTCGACGATCACGCACGGCCCGCCGTACAGGTTGGCGGCGGCGAGGGCGTTGACGATGCGGTCGCTGCCGACCTCCTTGGGGTTGTCCATCCGGACGGGCACCCCGGTGCGGACGCCGGGCTCGACGACCACGGTCGTGACGTCGCCGTAGTAGCGGCGGGACATCTCGCGCATCTCGTTGAGCACCGAGGGGACCGTGGAGCAGATCGCGATGCCGCTGATGTCGGCGTCCTTGAGGATCGGCGACTGGCCGAGCAGACCCTGGAGGATGACGGCGATCTCGTCGGCCGTGCGGCGGGGGTCGGTCGCGATCCGCCAGTGCTCGATGACCTCTTCACCCTCGAACAGGCCAAGCACCGTGTGGGTGTTGCTGACGTCGATGGTGAGCAGCATTCCCTGATTATGCACCACGAAGATCCAGACCGACGTCCAGCACCGGAGACGAATGCGTCAGAGCGCCCACGGACAGATAGTCGACGCCGGTCTCCGCGACGGCCCGCGCGACGTCCAGGGTCAGCCCGCCGCTGGACTCCAGTCGCGCCCTCCCGCCGACCAGCCGTACGGCCTCCGCGAGCTGCTCGACCGTGAAGTTGTCGAGCAGGATCTCCTCGGCCCCCTCCGCCAGGGCGGGCTCGATCTGGTCGATCCGGTCCACCTCGACCTCGATGGGCAGGTCCGGGAAGGCCTGCCGTACGGCGCGGAAGGCCTCGGCGACCCCGCCGGCCGCGACGACGTGGTTGTCCTTGATCAGCGCGGCGTCGTGGAGACCCATCCGGTGGTTGACGCCGCCGCCGCAGCGCACCGCGTACTTCTCCAGGGCGCGCAGGCCCGGCAGAGTCTTACGGCTGTCGCGGATGCGGGCCTTCGTCCCGGCGACGGCGTCCACCCAGCGGCGGGTGGTGGTGGCGACGCCGGACAGGTGGGTGACGAGGTTGAGCGCGGTCCGCTCCAGGGTGAGGATGTCCCTGGTCAGGCCGCGGACGGTCATGAGGACGTCCCCGGGCCGGACCCGGTCGCCGTCCTTGGCGCGGCGCTCGATCACGGTCGCCGGCCCGGCCCGGCGGAACACCGCCTCGGCCACCGCGAGCCCGGCGACCACGCCGTCCGCGCGGGCGACCAGGTCGGCCACGGCGGTCTGCCCCGCGGGGATCGTGGCGGCCGAGGTCACGTCCTCCCCGGCCCCGAGATCTTCGTCGAGCGCGACGGACAGCAGGTGGTGAAGGCGCGTGGGGTCGATCCCCTGCGCGGCCAGCTCGGCGTCGAGGTCGTGAGCCTGGTGTCGCATGACCAGCCCTTCCGCTCCCAGGGAGATGTCGATGTGCAGCAGCCAATGGTCGTCGTCGCGCCCGGGATGGTCCTCGCGCCAGTGGGAGCCCCTGGTCTCCTCCCGCTCCGCCGCCGCGGCGACGAGGGCGGAGGCGACGGTGAGCAGGTTCGTGGCCTCCCAAGACTCCGTGCACGGCTCGACCGCGACCGGGGTCCAGCGGGCGTCGGACAGGGCGCGGGCGACCTCGGCGAGGCTCCGGTCGCTGCGCAGCACCCCGGCGCCGCGGCTCATGTGGTTCTGGATCCTGGATCTGACGCGGGGATCCACCAGCCCCTCGGGCCTGGCCGGCGTCTCGTGAGGCTCTTCCCGCTCGGCGCTCCGGGAGACCAGGTCGGAGGCGATGCGCTCGGCGAAGACGAGCCCTTCGAGCAGGGAATTGGAGGCCAGCCGGTTGGCCCCGTGGACGCCCGTGCAGGCCACCTCGCCACAGGCGTAGAGCCCGGGCACGGTGGTCCTGCCGTAGAGGTCGGTGCGGACGCCGCCGCTCGCGTAGTGGGCCGCGGGCGCGACCGGGATCGGCTCGGTGACCGGGTCGATGCCGTGCTCCCGGCAGACCGCGAGGATCGTGGGGAACCGGGTCCGCCATTTCTCCTCGCCGAAGTGCCGGGCGTCCAGGTAGACGTGGTCGGCGCCGGTCTCGCGCATCTTGCGGGTGATCGCCTTGGCGACGACGTCCCGGGGCGCGAGGTCGGCCAGTTCGTGGACGTCCCGCATGAACGGCTCGCCGCCGTGGTCGATCAGGACCGCGCCCTCGCCCCGGACCGCCTCCGACACGAGGGGCTGCTGGCCGGTCGAGCCCTCGCCGAGCCACAGGACGGTGGGGTGGAACTGGACGAACTCCACGTCCCTCACGATCGCCCCGGCGCGGAGGGCCAGTGCGACACCGTCGCCGGTGGAGACGACCGGGTTGGTCGTGGCGGCGTAGATCTGTCCCATGCCGCCGCTGGCGAGGACGACGGCGCGCGCGTTGGCCGCGCCCACGCCGTCTCTGGCGCCCTCGCCCATGACGTGGAGCGTCACGCCGCGCGCTTCGCCGCCGGCGTCCTGGATCAGGTCGAGGACGAGCGCGTGCTCGATGATCTCGATGCGCGGCTCCGCCAGGGCGGCCTCGACGAGCGCCCGCTGCACCTCCGCGCCGGTGGCGTCGCCGCCCGCGTGGACGATGCGGTTGCGCCGGTGGCCGCCCTCCCGGGTGAGCTGGAGCTCCCCGTCGGTGTCCCGGTCGAAGCGGGCGCCGTGGTCCATGAGCCGCTTCAGCGCGTCGGGGCCCTCGGTCACCAGGATCCGCACGGCCTCCTCGTCGCAGAGGCCGACGCCCGCGATGAGCGTGTCGTTGAGGTGCTCGTCGGGGGTGTCCTCGGGGTGGAGGACGGCGGCGATCCCCCCCTGCGCCCAGCGGGTGGACCCGGCGGACAGCACGTCCTTGGTGACGACCAGCACCCTGCCGGTGGGGGAAAGCTCGGTGTAGCGCAGGGCCACGGTCAACCCGGCGATCCCGGACCCGACCACGACGACGTCCGCGTCCACCGTCCATCCGGGATCGGGAGCCGTCAGCTTCCTCGGAATCGGCACCATTCGGGGGTCCGCCTTTCGTCAATATGACGATAACGCCCCCGGGTCGGCGCAATTCCCCCACCCCCTCCCCTTCTCGCCGTGATCATGCAAGGGTTCCCGTCGCCGTGATCATGCAAGGGTTCCCGCGCCCTCTCCCGACCTGCGACCACGGCAGCCGTGATCATGCACAAAGTCCCCTAGCGACCTTTGACCACGCGAAATGCAATTCGCGATCTGGCATATGCATGATCACGGCGGGCATCGCCGCACGTCAGAGGGCCAGCGAGGAACTGGCGCATGATCACGAATAAGAAACGCGGAGGTCAGCGTGGCCGTACGGGAACCCGTGCATGATCACGCCGAAGGGGGGAGGGGGATGATCACGTTGTCGATGAGGCGGGTGGTGCCGACCTTGGCGGCGACGGCCAGTACGGCCTCGCCCTCGTGGGCCTCCCCCACGGGCTTGAACGTCCTGGGATCGACCAGCTCGACGTAGTCCAGCGCGAGCGGCGGGTCGAGGCGTGCGGCATCGTCCAGTACGGCTCTCGCGGCCCGCAGGATCGCGGCCGGCCCGGCCTCCGCCGCGCCGGCCCGCAGCGCCTTGGACAGGGAGAGCGCGGTGGTCCGCTCCGCCGGCGAGAGGTACCGGTTGCGGCTGGACAGGGCGAGCCCGTCGGGCTCCCGCACGGTGGGCGCCCCCACGATCGAGACGGGCACGTGGAGGTCGGCCGCCATCCGCCGGATCAGCGCGAGCTGCTGGGCGTCCTTCTGACCGAAGATCGCGACATCGGGCTGGACGAGGTTGAGCAGTTTGAGCACCACGGTCAGCACGCCGTCGAAATGGCCCGGCCGGAACGCGCCCTCGGCGATCGTGCCCATCGCCCCCGAGGAGACGCCGACCTGGCGATCGGGGAGGTACATCTCCTCGGCCGACGGCGCGAAGACCACGCGCACGTTCTCCTCGGCGCACACCTCCAGGTCCGCGTCGAATGTCCGCGGATATCGCGAAAAATCCTCGTTAGGACCGAACTGAAGTGGATTGACGAAGATGCTCACCGCCACATGCTCGGCGTGCTCGTGCGCCAGCCGGATCAGCGAGCGGTGGCCCTCGTGCAGCGCCCCCATGGTGGGGACCAGGGCCAGCCGTCCCTCCCCCAGCGTGTCTCTCGCCTTGACCAGGTCGGCGCGGTCACCGGCGACGATCACGTCCATATGTTGCCTCCCAGCGCGTCCAGGAGGCGCTCGGCCGTCTCGGGCTTCAGCAGCCCGGCGGCCAGCGCCCGGTCCGCGGTGAGCCTAGCGAGGGCCACATAGGCGTCCGCCGCCTCGGGGGCGGCCAGGATGAGCGCGTCCACGTGCTTGCGCACGGTCCCCGCGTCGCCGCGCACGACGGGACCGGTCAGCCCGGCGATGCCGAGGCGCAGCACGTTGTCGAGCGCGGCGCCGAGCAGCGGGCCCAGCATCCGGCCGGGATGCTCGACGCCGATCTTCCCCAGCAGCTCCTGTGACTCGGCGATCAGCGTGACCATGTGGTTGGCGGCCCCGGCGATCGCGGCGTGATAGAGCGCCCGGTCCTGGTCGGCGATCCAGACCGGCTCCCCGCCCATCTCGATCACCAGCGCCTCCGCCACCGGCCGCAGCAGGACGGGAGCCGTCACGCCGAACGAGCACCCGGTGAGCTTGGTCAGGTCGTCCTCCCTGCCGGTGAAGGTCATCACCGGGTGCAGCGCCAGCGGCAGCGCCCCGGCCTCCGCCGCGGGGTCCAAAACGGCCAGGCCGTACGCGCCGCTGGCATGGACGAGCAGCTTGCCGCGCAGGTCGGCTCCCGTGGCGGCGAGCCCGGAGACCAGCCCCGGGAGCACGTCGTCCGGCACGGTCAGCAGGACGAGCTCGGACTTCCTGATCACCTCGTCCGGCCTGCTGAGCTCGACGCCGAGGCGGTCCGCCGCCCGCTTCCTCGACGCGTCGGAGACCCCGCTCGCGGCCACGACCCGGTGGCCGGCCAGTGTGAGCGCGGCCCCCAGAACGGAGCCGACCCTGCCCGCGCCGAGCACTCCTACGGCGAGCCGCGCCGGGCGATCACTTGTGTCCATGACGCCTCCCCTCGGCTCAGCGTAGCGGCGGCCGGCATGCCTGCCTGGCCTTGACCCAACGGTCGGATTTTGTCCCATTCCGCACCGGCATATGTTGAGCCCTGCGTACTGATGTGACTACTTTTCGTCATGGGTCGAGGCTTGGATAACGTGAGTCGATGTGTGGGTCACCTGGCGCGCGGCCATACGAGAGGCGCTTTACGGCGAAAGCGGCTTCTACCTGCGGGAACGGCCGGACCGGCACTTCCGGACGTCGGTGCACGCCTCCGCGGCCTTCGCCTCGGCCGTGCTCCGGCTGCTGGAGCTGACGGACGAAGCGCTCGGGCGTCCGCCCGTGGTGGACCTCGTGGACGTCGGCAGCGGCGACGGGCTGCTCGTCGCCCGCGTCCTGGCCTCCGCGCCGCCGGACCTCGCCGGGCGCCTGCGGATGACCGCCGTCGACCTCTCCCCGAGGCCGGAGGGCCTGGACGAGCGGATCGCCTGGGAGCCCGCCCTTCCCGATCAGGTGAACGGGCTGGTCATCGCCAACGAATGGCTGGACAACATTCCGGTCGACGTGGCCGAGCAGACGCCCTCGGGGCCGCGCCTCGTGCTGGTCGATCCCCGGACCGGTGACGAGCGGCTCGGGCCGGCCCCCGACGCCGGCGATCTCGGCTGGCTGGAGCGCTGGTGGCCGCTCCGCTCGGACGGCTGCCGCGCGGAGATCGGCCGCCCGCGCGACGAGGCCTGGGCCTCCGTGATCGTACGGCTCTCGCGCGGCACCGCCGTCGCCGTGGACTACGCCCACCGGAGGGACAGCCGGCCGCCGCTGGGCAGCCTGGTGGGCTACCGGAACGGCCTGTCCGTCCCCGCCGTGCCGGACGGGTCGTGCGACATCACGGCCCATGTCGCGCTCGACGCGTGCGCCGCCGCCGGAGAGCGGGCCGGGGCCACGGCCACCACGCTGACGACGCAGCGCGACGCCCTGCGGGAGCTGGGAATCCGGGGCGCCCGGCCGCCGCTCGATCTCGCCCACGCGGACCCGGCGACCTACCTCCGGGCGCTCAGCCGCGCGTCCGAGGAGGCCGAGCTGATCGACCCCTCGGGCCTGGGCGGCTTCGGCTGGCTCAGCCAGTCGCGCTAGGAACAGCTAGACCGTGACCTTCAGCGACTCCAGGCCGCGGATGATGTAGCCGGGCTTCCAGACCGGCTCCTCGGCGAGCTCCATCGCCGGGGCGGCCTTCAGCAGCGCGCCGAACGACTCGGCCAGCTCCACCCGGGCCAGCGGCGCGCCCAGGCAGAAGTGAATGCCCGCGCCGAACGAGATGTGCGGATTGTCCGCCCGCCCGACGTCGAGGCGGTCAGGGTCGGGGAAGACCTCGGGATCCCGGTTGGCCGAGCCGAAGAGCAGCGCGATCTCGACGCCCTTGGGGATCGTCACACCGCCGACCTCGATGTCCTCGAGCACCCAGCGCTCGAACATCTGCAGCGGCGTGTCCCACCGCAGCAGCTCCTCCACGGCCGTGGGCAGCAGGCCGGGGTCGGCGCGGAGCCTGTCCAGCTCGGCGGGGTTGCGGAAGAGGGACCACCAGCCGTTGCCGGTGACGTTGACCGTGGCCTCGTGCCCGGCGTTGAGCAGCAGCACGCAGGTGCCGATCAGCTCGTCCTCGGTCAGGCGGTCGCCTTCGTCGGCCACCTGGGCGAGGGCGGAAATGAGGTCGTCTCCCGGCTGGTCCCTGCGCGCCCTGGCCAGCTCGCGGAGATAATCGCCGAACTCCGACGCCGCCCGCACGGCGGTGTGCTGGACGTCCAGGGAGGGGTTGAGCTCGTACATCCCGCAGATGTCCGCCGACCAGGGCCGCAGCAGGTGCCGGTCGGCCTCGGGCACGCCGAGCATCTCGGCGATCACCGTCACCGGAAGGGGCTCGGCCACCTCCGCGAGGAGGTCGCCGCCGCCCCGCTCCGCGAGCCCCTCGGCCAGCTCGGTTGCGATCTTCCGGACCCGGGGGCGGAGCGACTCGACCATCCGGGGCGTGAACGCCTTGGAGACCAGGCGGCGCAGCCGGGTATGGACCGGCGGCTCCACGTCGAGCATTCCCGCGCGGATCACCCGCCAGAACGGCTCCTGGAACTCCGGCTCGGGCTCCCGGCCGAACGCCTCGTGCGAGGCCACGTGGAGGTAGGACCGGCCCAGCCGCCGGTCCCGCAGCAGCGCGTTGACGTCGGCGTGGCGGGCGATCAGCCACTGGCCGGTCGGCTCGAAGAAGCTCACCGGGGCGTTGTCCCGCAGCTCGCGGTAGACGTCGTACGGGTGAGCGACGAACTCGGGATTCCAAGGGTCAAACTGCACAAAGCAACCATACGTACGGCAGGCCGATGGTCGCACGGAGCCAGCTGCCACCTTCCCGGCCCGATTTTGGTAATCGCGCCTACCCACCGGCCTCCACCTGCGGGTTTGCCATGGGCAGGGGGCGTCCGGTTATAGTGCCGATCAGGTCATGAGTGCCAGCGTCAAGCCCCGGCTAGCTGGCCGGCAACCCTCGCGCTCGCGGCGGGGTGCCCCGGGTGAGGACCAGGTCCGGCGTGAGGTGCGCCGGGCAAGCGCGGGCTCCGCCGTACGACGCCATGGCCGGGGTCCCATGACCCGAGGAGGCAGGCGTTGTCCCCACTTTCCGTTCTCGCCCGTTCCGCCGTTTCCACCGACCCTTCCCGAGGCCTTTCCACCGACCCTTCCCGAGGCCTTTCCACCGGCCTTTCCACCGGCCGCCGGATCCCCGCGGTGCTCGGCGCGGACCTCCAGGTGCCGGTGAAGGGCGGCAGGCTCGTGCCGTACGCGAACCTCGACTACGCGGCCAGCGCCCCCTGTCTGGAGCCGGTGAACGCCGCCGTCGCCGCGGCGCTCCCGGCCTACTCGAGCGTCCACCGGGGAGCCGGGTACGCCTCGCAGCTCACGACCGCCAGATACGAGCAGGCGAGGCACACCGTGCGGGCCTTCGCCGGCGCCCGTCCGGACGACGCGCTGATCTTCACCCGCAACACCACCGACGCGATGAACCTGCTGGCCCGCAGCCTCCCCGACGGCACCACCGTCGTGGTCTTCGACACCGAGCACCACGCCTCGCTCCTGCCCTGGTCCGATGCCGTGCGGCTCGCGCCGCCCGCCTTCCCCGGCGAGGCGATCCGGGCGGCCGACGAGGCGCTGGCCGCCGTCGACGGCCCCGCGCTGCTGGTCGTCACCGCCGCGTCCAACGTCACGGGCGAGCTCTGGCCCATCGCGGGGCTGGCTCACATCGCCCACCGGCACGGCGCCAGGATCGCGGTCGACGCCGCGCAGCTCGTGCCCCACCGGCGGCTGAACCTGACCGCGCTCGACCTCGACTACGTCGCCTTCTCCGGGCACAAGCTCTACGCCCCCTTCGGCGCGGGCGCCCTGATCGGCCGGCCGGACTGGCTCGCGCAGGCCTCGCCGTACCTCCGCGGTGGCGGCGCGGTGAAGGCCGTCGCGGAGACGACCGAGTGGAGCGAGGACCCGGAGGCGCGGCACGAGGCCGGCACCCCCAACGTGCTCGGCGCGATCGCGCTCGCCGCGGCCTGCGACGCCCTCAGCGCCACCGGCTGGACGGTTCTCGTCCGCGAGGAGGAGCGGCTGCTGGCCCGCCTGCGCGCCGGGCTCGCCGGGATCGAGGGAGTCCGGGAGCTGTCGCTGTGGGGGCCCGACCACCCGAGGGTCGGCATCGTGTCGTTCGTGGTGGACGGCCGGTCCGCCCGCGAGGTCGCCGAGGAGCTGTCGTCGGAGCACGGCATCGGCGTCCGGGACGGCAAGTTCTGCGCGCACCCGTTCGTCCGCCACCTCCTCGGCACACCTGACGGCGGCTGCGACGACGACACGGCCAGCGCGGTGCGGGCCTCGATCGGCATCGGCTCGACCGAGGAGCACGTCGACCGCCTGATCGCCGCCCTGAAGCGCCTCGCCGCCTCCTGAACGGCCACCCGTTCCAGGCTCTTCGCCGTGCCGTATGGGCGTGGGAGCATGGCGGTATGACCGAAGAGGAGGGCCTCATCCGGGAACGCGTCGCCGGGATCGGCGCGGGGGCGGCGGCCGTCGAGGCGCGGGAGCTGGCCACCGAGGACATGATCCTCAACATCGGCCCGCAGCACCCGTCCACCCATGGCGTGCTGCGGCTGCGCCTCACGCTGGACGGCGAGCGGATCATCAAGGCCGAGCCCGTCATCGGCTACATGCACCGCGGCGCGGAGAAGCTGTTCGAGGTGCGCGACTACCGGCAGATCATCGTGCTGGCCAACCGGCACGACTGGCTGTCGGCGTTCGCCAACGAGCTCGGCGTCGTCCTCGCGGTGGAACGCATGCTCGGGATGGAGGTCCCCCAGCGGGCGGTCTGGGCGCGGACTCTGCTCGCGGAGCTCAACCGGGTGCTCAACCACCTCATGTTCCTCGGCTCCTATCCGCTGGAGCTCGGCGCGATCACCCCGGTCTTCTACGCCTTCCGCGAGCGGGAGACGCTGCAGCACGTCATGGAGGAGATCTCCGGCGGCCGCATGCACTACATGTTCAACCGCGTGGGCGGGCTGAAGGAGGACCTCCCGCTCGGCTGGCTCGACCGCGCGGCCGGGGCCGTGGCCGACGTGCGACGGCGCCTCCCGGACATCGATGACCTCGTCTCCGGCAACGAGATCTTCCTCGCCCGCACCAGGGGCGTCGGCGTGCTCGACCGAGAGACGATCATGCAGTATGGCGTGAGCGGCCCGATCGCGCGGGCGTCCGGGGTCGACCTCGACCTGCGGCGCGACGAGCCCTACCTGGCGTACGGCGAGCTGCCCGTCAAGGTCGTCACCCGGTCGGCGGGCGACTGCAACGCCCGCTTCCAGGTGCTGCTGGAGCAGGTGAAGGTCTCCCTCGACCTCGCGGACGCCTGCGTGGACCGGCTACGGCAGCTCCCACCGGGGCCGATCAACCAGCGGCTGCCCAAGATCTTGAAAGCGCCCGAGGGCCACACCTACGCCTGGACCGAGAGCCCGCTCGGCCTGAACGGCTACTACCTGGTGTCGAGGGGCGAGAAGACCCCGTGGCGGCTCAAGCTGCGCAGCGCGTCGTTCAACAACGTGCAGGTGCTGCGCGAACTGCTGCCGGGGAACCTCGTGTCGGACATGGTGGCGATCCTCGGCTCGATGTTCTTCGTGGTCGGCGACATCGACAAGTGATAGGAGGACTCAGTCCTCGTCTTCCGGCTTGCCCGGCACCCGGCAGCAGTACTCCAGGAACAGCGCGGCGCAGATCAGGGCCACGCAGGACACGAACGAGCCGCCCGCGATCAGCGCGTCCTGGCGCGGCTTCGGCAGGTCGAGCAGGTTGAGCACGTGCAGCACGAACCCGGCGAACACCCCGCCGAAGACCGCCCCCGCGTACGCCGTGGCCTTCGCGAGGGCCGCCAGGCGGGCGACGGCCAGCGGCTCGACCGGCTTGGTGTCGGGTTTGCGGAGGATCCGCGCGCGGGTCAGCCAGCCCGTGTACGCCTCGCCGATCGCGAGCAGCAGCACGGTCGGGATCGCCGTCCAGGGGACGGTCGGCAGCGCGGAGTAGGTCTGCTGCAGCAGGCCCCACGTGGCGAGCGCGAACACGACGACCAGGCCGACGAGCACGCCGGGATTGCTGGGCTTCACAGGGGGCTCCTCGTCAGGCCGGGGGTTCCAGGGCGAGGTCGCGGCGGAGCCGTACACCGCTCTGGTCGAGATCGGCCAGCAGGGCCGCGACGGACCCGCGCCCGGGGAGGACCGCGGCCGGGTCGGCCTGCGCCCACGGGACCAGCACGAACGCCCGCTCATGCGCCCGGGGATGCGGCAGGGTGAGCTCCGGGTCGTCCGACAGGAGGTTGCCCACCATGATCAGATCGACGTCGAGCGTCCTCGGGCCCCAGCGCTCCGCGCGCGTGCGGCCGAAGGCGTTCTCGATGTTGTGCGCCCGGTCGAGGAGCGAGCGCGGGTCCTGCATGCCCTCGCCGATGACCACGGCGTTGAGGTACGGATCCTGCTCGGGGCCGCCAACGGGATCGGTCTCGTACACCGGCGACACCGCCACGAAGGACAGCCCCGGCGCGTCGAAGAGGGCGTCGACCGCTCCCTGGAGGTAGTCGATCCGGCGGCCAAGGTTGCTGCCGAGCGCGAGCACGACCCTCATGCGCGACCCCTCCTGATCGTCACCACCACGTCGTCGAACGGCAGCGGGATGGGCGCCGCCGGTTTGTGCACGCTGACCTCCGCCTCCTCGACCAGGTGATAGGCCAGGCAGACGGACGCCAGCCGGTCGGCGAGGGTCTCGATCAGATTGACCGGCTCACCCTCGACGACCTTCACCAGTTCGACGGCGAGCGCGCCGTAGTCGACCGTCTTCGTCAGGTCGTCACCAGCGGCGGCCGGGGCGGTGTCCAGGAACAGCGTGACGTCAACGACGAACTCCTGGCCCAGCTCGCGCTCGGCCGGAAGGCAGCCGTGCCGCCCCCGGGCCCGCAGGCCGGCGAGCCGCACGGTGTCGGCGCGCCTTCCGCGCCCGGTCACGACTCGTCTTCCTCGTCGTCGTCGTCGCTCTGCAGCACGGGAGAGCCGTGGTAGAGCCAGAGCCGCCAGCCCGCCGGGGTCCGCACGAACGTGTTCGTCGCGACCACCCGGCCCGCCGCGAAGCCCGGCTCGTCGGTGTCGGCCGCCGTCAGGATGTTCTCCGCGCAGGTGAGAACCGCCACGTCGCCCAGGACCATGGTCTGCACATCGGTCAGCACGAACTGGATGTACGGCGTGTTCGCCATGATCAGCGCCCACGAGCGGAGCACCTCTGACCGCCCGCTCAGCATCGGCCAGCCCGGGTGGACGCACATGGCCACCCGGTCGGCGACGTCCTCGATCCAGATCTCCGACATCTTGTCGAGGTCGGCGCTCTCGATCGCGTTGTAGAACGCCTGGTTGAGCTCCTCAATGACCTTCATCGGCGTCCCTCATCGGCGTTCTGTCCGGCATGTCCTTCATCGGCTGCCCGCCACGCGGCCGCGACCCGCACGGCGTCGGCGTTGGGCCCGACCTGGTGCACCCGCACGCACCACGCGCCCGCCCTCGCGGCCAGCGCGGTGACCGCCAGGGTCGCGTCGTCGCTGCCGCTGAAGGGCCGCGGGGTCCCCTCGGCGTCCGCCAGCAGGCGCCCCAGGAAGCGCTTCCTGGACGCCCCGATGATCAGAGGGTGGCCGAGCTCGGTCAGCCGGCCGATGCCGGCCAGCAGAGCCCAGTTGTGCTGCGGCTTCTTGGAGAAGCCCAGCCCGGGGTCGAGCACGATCTGCTCCTCGCTGACACCCTCGGCCAGCACCGAGTCGACCCGCTTGCGCAGCTCCTCGGCCACCTCGGTCACGACGTCAGCGTAGATCGCCCGGCTGTCCATGTCGCGGCTGTGCCCCCGCCAGTGCATCACGACGTACGGCACGCCGGTCGCGGCCACCACGCGCGGCATCGCCGGGTCGGCCAGGCCGCCGCTCACGTCGTTGACGAGCTTCGCGCCGGCCTCGACGGCCGCCTCGGCGACCTCCGCCCGCATGGTGTCCACGCTGACCGTCACGCCCTCCTGGGCGAGGGCGCGGATCACCGGCTCGACGCGGCGCAGTTCCTCTTCCAGCGAGACCCTGGCGGCCCCCGGGCGGGTCGACTCTCCGCCGACGTCCACGATGTCGGCGCCCTCGCCGACCAGGTCGAGGCCGTGCCTGATCGCGGTGTCGACGTCGAACCACTCGCCGCCGTCGGAGAACGAGTCAGGCGTCACGTTGACCACGCCCATGACGAGGCAGCGCCCGGGGTCGGGCATGCCCGGCACGCGTCGTGTGGTCATCCTTCCTCCTCGCCTGCGGCTCGTCGGCGAATGACCGCGGTCTCCGTATCTATTCGCTCACTCGCTTCGCTTGCGTAGTCAAGCCTAGTGCCGCACCCGGCAAGATTCGCCCGGGAGGACGGGCCGGCCGGGCCGGCCGGGCACGGTGAAGGCGGCAAGGTCGCGCGGCACGAGGGGCGAGACCGTCAGCCGCGCAGGATGAGCGACATGGCCTCGGCCCGGGTCGCCTCGCTCGTACGGAAGTCGCCCCGGACGGCCGAGGTGATCGTCTTGGCTCCGGGCTTACGGACGCCGCGCATGGTCATGCACATGTGCTCGGCCTCGATCACCACGATCACGCCACGTGGTTCGAGCACCCGCATCAGCCCGTCGGCGATCTGCGACGTCATCCGCTCCTGCACCTGGGGGCGGCGGGCGTAGACGTCCACCAGCCTGGCCAGCTTGGACAGGCCGGTGATCTGCCCCTTCTCGTTGGGCGTGTAGCCGATGTGGGCGACGCCGTGGAACGGCAGCAGGTGATGCTCGCACATGGACATGACCTCGATGTCCTTCACCAGCACCATCTCGTCGTGGTCGGCGTCGAACATCGTGGTCAGCGCGTCCTCCGGCTGCTGCCCGAGCCCGGCGAACTGCTCGGCGAAGGACCGGGCCACGCGGGCCGGGGTGTCCCGCAGCCCGTCACGCTCCGGATCCTCGCCGATCGCGATAAGGATCTCGCGAATGGCCTTCTCGATCCGGGCGTGATCGAACTGCTGCGAAGGTGGGAGCGCCACCGTCAGGCCTCATCCCGCTGTGGCGCCTGGTCGTTGACCCACGGAGCCGGGCCTCCGGCGGGCAGCGCCGAGCCGTTCCCGTTCGCCCTCTCCTTCGGCGTGATCACCGGAGGACGGTCGGACGGGAGCCGCTTGCCGTACCCCGCGTAGGAGGGGCGCTTCTCCTTGGTGACCACCGGGGAGAAGATCTGCAGGACCTGCTCCCGGGAGAGCGTCTCCTTCTCCATGAGCTCCAGGACGAGGTTGTCCAGCACGTCGCGGTACTGGACGAGGATCTCCCACGCCTGGTCGTGCGCCGACTCGATGAGGCGGCGGACCTCCTCGTCGATCGTCGACGCGATCTGCTCGGAGTAGTCCCGCTCGTGGCCCATCTCGCGGCCCAGGAACACCTCGCCGTTGCCGCTGCCGAACTTGCGGGCGCCGAGTTTCTCGCTCATGCCGTATTCGGTGACCATGCGGCGGGCGATCGAGGTGGCCTTCTCGATGTCGTTGGACGCGCCCGTGGTGGGCTCGTGGAAGACGAGCTCCTCAGCGGTGCGGCCGCCGAGCAGCATGGCGAGCTGGTCGTTCATCTCCGACCGGGTCGCCAGGAACTTGTCCTCCATCGGCAGCGTCATCGTGTAACCGAGCGCGCGGCCCCGGGACAGGATCGTGATCTTGTGGACCGGGTCGGAGTTGGGCAGCGCGTGGGCCACCAGGGCGTGACCGCCCTCGTGGTAGGCGATGATCTTCTTCTCCTGGTCCGACATGACCCGCGACTTGCGCTCCGGACCCGCCATCACGCGGTCGATGGACTCCTCGAGGGTGTTCATCGTGATGAGCTTCTGGTCCTGCCGGGCGGTCAGGAGGGCCGCCTCGTTGATCACGTTGGCCAGGTCCGCGCCGGTGAAGCCGGGGGTCCGGCGGGCGATCACGTCGAGGTCGACGTCGGGAGCGAACGGCTTGCCGCGCCCGTGGACCCGGAGGATGCCCTTGCGGCCCTCCAGGTCGGGCCGGTCGATGACGACCTGACGGTCGAAGCGGCCGGGACGCAGCAGCGCCGGGTCGAGGATGTCGGGCCGGTTGGTCGCGGCGATCAGGATCACGCCGCCCTTCACATCGAAGCCGTCCATCTCGACGAGGAGCTGGTTCAGCGTCTGCTCGCGCTCGTCGTGGCCGCCGCCGAGACCAGCGCCGCGGTGCCGGCCGACGGCGTCGATCTCGTCGATGAAGATGATCGCCGGAGCGTTCGCCTTGGCCTGCTCGAACAGGTCGCGGACGCGGGAGGCGCCGACACCGACGAACATCTCGACGAAGTCGGAACCGGAGATCGAGTAGAACGGCACCCCGGCCTCACCGGCGACCGCCCTGGCGAGCAGTGTCTTACCGGTTCCGGGCGGGCCGTACAGCAGGACGCCCTTGGGGATCTTGGCGCCGATCGCCTGGAACTTGGCCGGGGCCTGCAGGAACTCCTTGATCTCCTGGAGCTCCTCGATGGCCTCGTCGGCCCCCGCCACGTCGGCGAACGTCGTCTTCGGGGTGTCCTTGGTGATCAGCTTGGCCCGGGACTTGCCGAAGTTCATGACCCGGGAGCCGCCGCCCTGCATCTGGTTCATGATGAACAGGAAGATCAGGACGATGATGATGATCGGCAGGAAGCTAACCAGCAGGCTGACCAGGAAGTTCTCCCTGGGCACCTCGGCGGTCCAGCCCTTCGGGGGGTTGGCCGTCTTCAGCAGCTGCGTCAGCAGCACGCCCTGACCCTCGACCCAGGGTGCCTGGATGCGGTCGGTCGTCTTACCGGCGACCTCGATCGGCTTGAGGAGGGTGACCTCGACCCGCTGGTCCTTGTCGACCACGGTCGCGTTCTTGACGTTGTGCTGCTCGATCTGCTGGACGACCGTCGAGGTGTCGGCGGTGGTGTAGTTGCCGTCGCCGCTGAACATCGTGGTCACGAGCAGGAGAAGCACGACGATGCCCAGGATCCACAGCAGTGGCCCACGTGTAAATCGCTTGAGATCCATCCGTTGCGGAACCCCGGCGGGCCCGTCCCTTCCTGACCAAGGCCTGGCCCCGGTGTGACCCGGGGTCGCGGCATCCCTTGCCGCTTCTTCGTCTACCCGCGGGTAACCGTTTGGCACCCCACGGATATCCGAAGGTACACCGGGCCGCCGCGTGCGTTAACTGCCCGAGCGGCTCCGGCTTCGCCCTTCCAACGTACGTCAGGCATTCCCGTGTTCCCCGACCTGGGAGCAAATAACGCGCGAGAGGAAGAGCACTTCGCTAAGGGCTTACTCCCCGCCGTAGACGTGCGGGGAGAGGGTCCCGATGAACGGCAGGTTACGGTACCGCTCGGAGTAATCGAGGCCGAAGCCGATCACGAACTCGTTCGGAATGTCGAATCCCACATACCGCACCTCGATGGGCACCTTCACCGCGTCCGGCTTGCGGAGGAGCGTGCAGATCTCGACCGATGCGGGGTTGCGCGACTTCAGGTTGTTCATCAGCCAGGAAAGGGTCAGCCCGGAGTCGATGATGTCCTCGACCACCAGCACGTGGCGGCCCGCGATGTCGGTGTCGAGGTCCTTGAGGACGCGCACCACGCCGGACGACTTGGTGCCCGCGCCGTAGGACGAGACGGCCATCCAGTCCATCTGCACCGGGACGTGCAGCGCGCGCGCGAGGTCGGCCATGACCATCACGGCGCCCTTCAGCACGCCGACGATCAGCAGCTCCTTCCCGGCGTAGTCCGCGTCGATCTGGCCGGCGAGCTCTTTGATCTTGGTCTGGAGCTCTTCTTCCGGAATGAGGACGCTGGAGAGGTCCTCACCCATGTCCGCTGCATCCACCTGGGCTTTTCCTTACAAATCGGCGACGCCGAGATTGGCGACGAAGTACAGCGTGCCATAGCGGCGGACCGCTCCCACCCCCCCGGGTAGGTGCACCGCCTTCTGGCCCCGCCACTCGGTGACCAGGCGTTCCACCTCGTCGATGTGCACGGCGGCGAGCGCGGACGCCGGCGCGCCGGCCGCCACGGCCGCCCGCTGGATCACCCGCCGCCGCACGGCCGCGGGCACCTCCTCCAGGACGGCCACCGTCAGCTCCCCCTCGGGCCCCAGGGATTTGGCGTGGACGGCGGCGGCCCACTCGTCGAGGGCGTCCGCGTCGTCCCGGCAGAGCCGTGCCGTACGGGCGAGCGCCTCGGCGACCCCCGGGCCCAGGGCCGCCTCCAGGGCTGGAAGCACGTCGTGCCGGACCCTGACCCTGGTGTAGGCAGGGTCCACGTTGTGCGGGTCGTCCCACGGCCGCAGGCCGAGCGCGGCGCAGGCATCCCTCGTCCGCGTACGGCTCACGCCGAGAAGCGGCCTCCGGTAGATGCCGGAAATTTCCGGCATGCCCGCGAGTGATCTGCTGCCGCTGCCCCGCGCCAGGCGCAGGAGCACGGTCTCGGCCTGGTCGTTCAGCGTGTGCCCCAGCAGCACGGCCGCCGCTTTGTGGGCGTCGGCCGCCGCGGAGAGAGCCGCGTAACGGGCGTCGCGGGCGGCGGCCTCGGGACCACCCGCCCTGCCGACCGTCACCGTCAGGGCCTCGGCGGGATCCAGGCCCAGCGTGGGGGCGAGCCGTACGACATCGAGGGCACGCGCGGCGGAGCCCTCCTGGAGGCCGTGGTCGACGGTGAGCAGCCCGGCCCGCAGGCCCATCCTGGGCGCGGAGAAGCCCAGCGCCGCGGCCAGGGCCAGCGAGTCGGCCCCTCCGCTGCAGGCGACGAGGACGAGGTCGCCGGGCGCGAGATCCGCGAGCGTCAGCCGTACGGCACGGCGGACGTCGGCGACGGCGGGATGCGGGCCCATGGGGCCATTGTGTCGGGCCTGCGCGTGATCAGGCGTCAGGGGGGTTGAGCGCCTGAGTGCCGAGGACGCGGCCCATCCAGGCGTGCGGGTCGGCGATCTCGTCACGGCTCGGGAGCGAGTCGGGAGACGTCCAGACCCGGTTGAAGCCGTCCATCCCGGCCTCCTCCACGACCGTGCGGACGAATTGCGAGCCCTCGGCGTACTGCTTCATCTTGAGGTCGATGCCGAGCAGGCGCCGGATGAGCTGGTCGACCCGCGAGCCGCCCTCCCTCCGGCGCTGGAACTTCGACCGGATGTCGGCGACCGACGGCACGACGGACGGCCCGACCGCGTCCATGACGTAGTCGCCGTGCCCCTCGACCAGGGTCATCACGGCGGTGACCCGATCGAGGACGGCCTTCTGCTCCGGGGTCTGGATGGCCTCGATCAGGTTGCCGTCGCCGCCCTTGAAGGCGTCGGCGACCGCGTCCGAGGCGGCGCGGAGGCGCTCCAGCAGGGTCGCGAGGTCCATGTCGGAGGCGAGGAGGAACTCGGTCATCTGGCCCCGGACGTACTCCCGCAGCCAGGGCACTCCGGTGAACTGCACCCGGTGGGTCTCCTCGTGCAGGCAGACCCAGAGCCGGAAGTCGCGCGGGTTCACGCCGAGCTCGCGCTCCGCGTGCACGATGTTGGGCGCGACGAGCGTCAGCCGGCCGATCGGCGCGGTCCCGTCGGGGTCCGGCGGGAGGAACAGTTCGTACTGCCCGAGCACCCGCGACGCGAGGAACGCCAGCACCGCGCCCACCTCGACGCCGGTGATGCGCGATCCGACGGCGCTGACGATCGCCGGCATGTTCGACATCTTGTCGGTCAGCGGCTCCAGCACCACGCGGAAGCCGTCGACGTTGGCGCGGATCCAGCCGGGCCGGTCCACGACGGTGGCGGCCTCCGGCGGAGCCGAGTCGATGCGGGTGAACTCCCGCACGTGCCCCTCGGCCTCCCGCGAGAGCTGCCGAAGGTCGGCGACCGCCTGCCTGGCCTCCTCACGGCTCACCTGTGGCCCGGGGCGCACAAGACGAACTCCGGTCGCGACGGCCAGATCCCAGTCGATCACCTGCATACTCACCACCGTACGTGCTCGGCGCCCAGCTCGCGCGCCACCCCTCCCGCCTCTCGCGTGATCATGCACAGATTCCTCGCCGTGCCGTACGGCATGGCGCGGAATCTGTACATGATCACGCACAAGATGTGGGGGGGGTCAGCTGCGGGCGACGATCGCCGCCATCTTGTCCAGCACGGCTATCGCCCCCGGCGGGTTGGCCACGTCGTCGGCCATGAAGGCGAAGGTCAGCAGCCGGCCGTCGGCCGTGTAGACGATGCCCGCCAGAGTGTTCACGCCGGTCAGCGTGCCCGTCTTGGCGCGGATCACTCCTGCCCCCGCCTCCGAGTCCGCCCTGCCGTACCTGTTGTGCAGCGTGCCGGTGAACCCGGCGACGGGCAGGCCGCTGATCAGCGAGTGGAGGCTCGGGTTCGAGGGAGAGGAGGCCGCGGCGAGCAGGCCGGCGAGGGCGGTAGGGGTGATGCGGTTCCTCGTGGAGAGGCCGCTGCCGTCGTAGACCTCGACCCCTTGGTCCACGCCGAGACGGGTCAGGACCCGGTGGACCGCCTTGGCCTCCCCCTCGAAGGTGTGCGGGAGTCCCTCCTTGATGGCGACCTGGCGGGCGAGCGCCTCCGCGAGATCGTTGTCGCTGAGCGTCAGCATCCGCTCGACCAGCGCGTACACCGGCGGAGACTCGACCCTCGCCAGCTCCCGGGCGCCCGCCGGGGCGTTGCCCGGTTTGACGTCCTCGCCGACCTTGATGCCGTACTTGCGGAGCAAGGGGACGAAGGCCTCGGCCGTGGCGCGCGGCGGGTCGGAGAACCGCGCCCCGTCGGCGGCGCGGCCCTCGTCCATGGTCAGCGCGGCGACCGGGGCGACGCTTCCCTCCGGGATGTACGTCGGCTTCCACCCCGGTCCGGTCACCGGCCCGCCGAACAGCGAGGCGTCGTACGACAGGTCGACCGAGGTGATTTTCGCCGCTTTCAGGGACCTGGCCGTGCGGAGGGCGAGCTGGGTCAGCGACGCCGGGCGGGGGTAGACGGCGTTCTTCGACCACTTGGCGTCCTCGGCGGTCTTCGGCCCGGCGAGGGTCGGGTCTCCGCCGCCCACGAGGATGATCGAGCCGGGGGTCGCGCCCTGGACGACCGTGGTGGCCAGGCGGGCGTCCGGCCCGGCCGAGCCCAGCACGGCGACGGCGGTGACGACCTTGGTGGTCGAGGCGGGCTTGAGCGCCGTCGACGCGCGGCCGTCGAACAGCACGCCGCCCGTCCGGGCGTCGAGCACGACCCCGGCGACGCTCTTCCCCAGCGCCGGGTCACCCATGGGGCCACCGAGCTGAGCCGTCAAAGTACCCTTGGCGGGGAGAGCCCCGTCCCCTGCCGCGGCCAGAACCGGACCCGCGGTGATCAGGGGGGTAGGGGCCGGTTCCGGAGACGCGATCGGAATCGGCATCTGGGCGACGTCATGGGTGATCCAATAGAGGCCCGCGACGACGACGAAGATCTGCAGCAGGGCGAGCGTGGCCACCACCACCCACCGCTCACGTCGCACCACGAGACCTCACTTCGCGCCAGGCCGAAACACGTTTACGAGACATTAACGCCAGCCCGGGAAGCCGGGGGCGTGAGCGGAGGAACCGCAGTGGAGTTCGACGTTGTCGTGGAGATTCCCAAGGGGCAACGGAACAAGTACGAAGTGGACCACAAGACTGGCCGCATCCGCCTTGACCGCCTGCTTTTCACGTCAACTCAGTACCCCGCCGACTACGGGTTCATCGAGAACACCCTGGGCGAGGACGGAGATCCTCTCGACGCGCTCGTGCTGCTGCAGGAGCCGACCTTCCCCGGATGCCTGATCAAGTGCCGCGCGGTCGGAATGTTCCGGATGACCGACGAGAAGGGCGGCGACGACAAGGTCCTCTGCGTGCCGGCCACGGACCCCCGCATGGAGCACATCCGCGACATCCACCACGTCGCCGAGTTCGACCGGCTGGAGATCCAGCACTTCTTCGAGGTCTACAAGGACCTGGAGCCCGGCAAGTCGGTCGAGGGCGCCGACTGGGTCGGGCGGGTCGAGGCCGAGGCCGAGATCGTGGCGTCGATCAAGCGGCACGAGCAAGAGGAGCACTGAGCTACACCGGCCGGGTGGCGCCGACGAGGTCGTGCCTCCAGATGCTCGAAATACGGACCACGTCCCCCGTCTGGGGGGCGTGGACCATCAACCCCCGGCCGATGTAGATCCCGACGTGGTGGATGGTGCCGGGATTGCGGCTCAGCCGCCCGTAGAACACGAGGTCGCCGCTTCGCAGGTCCTTCAGTGGCACGTGCGGCCCCGAGTTCCACTGTGTGCCGGTCCAGTGGTCGAGGGAGATGCCCGCCCGCTGCCAGGCCCGCATGGTCAAGCCCGAGCAGTCGTAGCCGGAGGGCCCGTCCGCCGCCCATACGTACGGCTTGCCGAGCTGCTTGAGCGCCCACTGGGCCGCGCGGCCGCCCCTGCCGGAGGCCAGCCCTCCCGCCCATGACGGTACGGCGAAGCTCCCCCGGCGGCCGGCCCTCTGTTTTCGGGTCTCGTCGCGGGCGCGGCGCAGCCGTTCGACCCGCGATCTGGCGGCGTCGAGGCGCCGCGAGATCGCGGTCTTCTCCTTGCTGATCTGCTCGGTCTCCTTGATCTGCCGGTCGACCGCCAGCCTGGCGGCGTCCCTGGCCAGCCGTACCTGCTCGGCTGTCTTGAGCTGGTCGGCATAGGCCTGCGCGGCTTGAGTGCGCAAGATCGCGTAGACGCGCTGGGTGTCGCGAAGCTGCTCCAGCGTGGCGGCCTGTTCGCTGCTCAGCTGGCTCAACAGGCTGGCCCGCTGCAGGAAGCCCCCGACATCGCCGGAGTCCGAGAGCATGGCCGCACCTGACACGGACAGGTCGAGCTGGTCGTAGTCCTCGGCCGCCTGCGCCGCCACCGTGGCGCGCACCTGCTGGTAGTCGTCCGCCGCCTGGCGCAGCCGGAGGACCGCCTGCTCGTAGTCGTTCCGAGCGGCGTCAAGCTTCACCAGCTCGCCGTTGTACGCCTCGACGAGCCGCTCCGCGTCGGCGGTGAGGTCGTCCTGGCGGGCCTGGGCGACGGCGAGGTCCGCCTCCGCCTTGCCAAGCTCATGCGCCCGGTCCTGGGCCTGCTGGCGGGCCTCGGCGACGTCCTGCGGCGACGGTCTCGGCTCCGCGCCGGCCGGGCTCCAAAGGGTCAGGACGATTCCCGACCCCAGTCCGGCGACCAGGCCCGATGCTCTGAGGAGTGGCATGCTACCCCTTCCCTAACTCCACTCCCCTCACTTCCCGTTGACTACTCTCCGTACACATTGAAGACATGGACAGTAATTCTGCTATGGGGTAGATCGCCCGGCATGTACGAGAAAGCCGGGAGGTCCACCGTCGGATCGGCATGGCCTCCGGTCAGGTGGTGCCGGAGGTCGTCGGGGACGGCTGCGCGGCGGGGTCGCCCGCGGAGTCGGCGGGGTCGTTCCTGCGGGCTGCGGCCGCCTCGGTGGGCGGTGGACCAGCCGGAGGCCGATCGCCCGGCGCATCCCCCGACCGCCGGCCCGCGGTTCTGGAGCCGTCTCCCGGGGCGCCGCTCCACCCCCGATCGCGGCGCCCCGACTCGCCTCTCCGCTGCGGGTTACCCGGCGCATCGCCTGACCACGGATCACCGCTCCCCGGCCTGTCCCCTGACGATCGATCGCCGGGCCTGTCCCATGGCCGCGCATGCGCCGACCTGGTCCATGGCCGCTGGAAGTGAGCGCCCCACCGGGCGGGCCGCCCCTGCGACTGGTCGGCCGCCGCGCCTTGCGGGGGCTCGGGTTGCCGCTGCGGGGTCTGAGTGGGAGGCGAAGCCGGCGACTGAGTGGGAGGCGGAGCCGGTGTCGGCCTGTCGGGACACTCACGCCGCGGCCGGGGATGGTGCTGGTGGTCGTGGCCGTGCTCGTGCTCGTGCTCATGGTCGTGGTCGTGGTCGTGCTCGTGCTCATGGTCGTGGTCGTGGTCGTGCTCGTGCTCATGGTCGTGCGGTGGCCACGGGCCCGGGCCCGGCCATCCTGGCGGGGGCCCATCCGTGGGGGTGGGCCCGGTGGGAGTCCCCGTGGGCATCTGGGACGGCGGCGGCTCGGAACCGGAGGGCTGGGTCGGGTGGGTGGACGGCTGGCTCGTCGGGTGAGTCGTCGGGTGGGTCGAGGGGTGAACCGACGGCTGGGCGGAAGGCTGCGAGGGCCGGGGCGGCGGGCCGTACGGCCGGGGCGGCCTCGGCCGCGGGGGAACGGGCGCCGGGGTGGGCAGGAGGAGGGGCCGGGCGGGGAAGAGAGGCTCCGCGAGCTGCCGTGAGTCGATCCGGCCCATGGGCGAGTGGTCGGCGACCGGCTCGAGAAGCCTCTCGCCGGGCCTGGCCGTCGTCGGCGCCGGGACGCGAGGAGCCTCGCTGGCGGTCGGCAGCCCTTCCGAGGTGAAGCGGGTGACCCGCTCCCCCGGCCCACCGGCCAGTTGGGCGAACACGAGCGCCACCGTGGCGACGGCCGCGACGGCGGCGACCGCCCCCGCGACGGCCTGCGCCAGCCGGCCGTCCATCCCGGCGCCCACCCTGGGGAAGCCGGAGGCGTCGAGCGGCCCGACCCGCTTCGCGACATATCGCCGGTAGGGGACGAGCTCGGGGTCGATGAAGCAGCTCAGCACCCTGACCCGCAGGGTGTCGGGGAGGATCACCTCGGGCAGCAGGGCGAAGACCTTGGCCTGGGAGACCTGCCTGACCCGGTGACGTGAGCACGTCTCGCAACGCGTGAGATGCCTTGCCACCCGCTCGCGCGCCTCGGGCGTGAGCTCGCCGGAGAACCCAGCGAGGATCTTGGCCAACCGGTCGCATTCGTTCGGTTCCCGCCGGGCGAGGATCTCGACGGTGATGGCGTCGCGGAGCCGTTCGATCGCGGCGTCGTTCAGCGCCTCCGCGTAACGCTGCCCGGTGCCGAGCACCGCCCCCAGATCCGCTCCGGAGATCCCATGCCGGGTGGTCAGCTCCAGGACCTCGCGGTCCTCCGGGGCCAGGGCCGCCACGGCGTTCCAGGCGACGGTCCGCATCTCGGCGTCCGCGGGGTCGGCGAGCGGCGGCACGGCGGCGAGGGCCAGCTCGGTGTCCACCGGCGATGACTCTCCGGGCCTGCCGCGGCGCAGGCATTCGCCGTGGGCGAGGGCGTACAGCCAGACTCTGAACCTCTCGGGATCGGCCAGCGCGCCGACCAGGGCCTCTGCCGCGACCAGCGTGTCGCGCAGCGCGACCTGGGCGCCGTCCGGGCCGCCGAGGACGGCACGGCAGTATCGATAGACGCTCTCGGCATACGTGTCATAGAGCGCGGCCAGAGCTCCCGGCTCGCGGGCCCGCAACGCGTCAACCAGGACGCCATCATTCATGTAACCAAGAGTAAATGCCTGGTAACCGAAAGCTCCACCGATTCCGCCGAAGCGGCATAACGCCATCGACGGCATTCAGGGTCCAGCTCTCGGAACTTTCCCGCACTGAGCACAGTTCGCCCAATTTGGCCGGGCTTGCTGGTAATAGGAGCGTTTTATAAAGATAAATCTAGATAGATCGATATAGATTTCCAGCGCACTCGTCCGGTGCCTGCTCAGACCCCGAGAGGACCGGGACACGGCGAGGGCTCGCCGGAGCTCCGGGGCGTCTAATAGGGCGCAGCCCCATCATCGGCGCAGCCCATCATCGGACCGGCGCCCGTCGACCGCATTACTTCTCGCGGACGACGAGTCCGGCCTCGGCGCACCCCTGGGTGAGCGCCTCCAGCCCGAAGGCGTCGACCGGCCCCAGTGCGCCCTTCCCGCGCACGCCGGCCAGCGCGGTGACCGCTCCCCAGGCGATGACGCGGGCGGTGAAGTCGTAGGGGTCTCCCCCCTCGAGGTGGGCCGAGGCGAGGAGGCGCCCTCTCGCGTCATAGGCCTCGGCGACGATCTGAGAGGAGATGCCCGGGTCGGCGGCCTGCGGCCGGTTCCCCGCGCGGAGCACCCGGTCGGCCATCGCCTCGGTGACCCGCTTCGCCCCCGGCACGGCGGCGAGCACCGGAGTGGCCCTCGCGAGCACTCCGGCGGCCCTGGTCAGCCCGCCGAGCCAGCCGAGATAGACGTTGACCTCGCGCAGCCCGGGGTGGGCCGGCGGCAGGGTGAAGTGCTCCGAGGCACCCACCGAGATGCCGTGGCGGCGGCGGCCGCCCACGTGGAACTGGCGGGTCCGGCCGTTCTCGCGGACGATGCGGCCCTGGCGGAAGCCGTACATCGGGTCGAGGAGGATGCCCAGGGCGGACGCCCAGGTGCCGGAGCTGGCGCGCCTGGCGATGTTGCCGTTGACGAAATATCCCACATCCACGCGCACCGCCTCGGACCCGGCCTTCCGCAGGGCCAGGGCGGCGGCCAGGTTGCCCGGCACGTAGTCGTACCCGAAGGCGGTGAGCAGGGCGGCTCCGGCGGCCGCCGCGGGCGGGCCGTACCGCTGGAAGACCCGCTTGATGAACGTCGGCTCACCCGTTGTGTCGAGGTAGACGGCGCCCGCGTCTGTCGCGGCGGTGACCGCCGCCTCACCCCATCGGACGAACGGGCCCACGGCGGAGATCAGCACGTCTCCCGGGCCGACGATCCGGCCCACGGACTCCGGACGGCTCACATCGGCGACGGCCGTGGGCACCTCGGCCTGCAACGACCTGGCGAGCGCGTCGAGCTTGGCCTGGTCGCGGCCCGCGAGCAGCGGCCGGGCCCCGCGGGCGAGCAGGGCCTCGGCGATGAGCGCGCCGGTGAACCCGGTGGCTCCGAAGAGCACGATCCTGGGGGTCGTCATGCCGTTACGGTAACCTGCCTTGGATTTCAAGATCCACAGCGGGTCGGCGCCGATATCGGACATCGCAACGTCGCCAGACCACTCACCGTCGCCGATCGTCTCGCCGTTCCGGATCACTGCCGCCGATCGTTGATCGCCTGATAGCCGCGGTCCTTGGCGAACGGTTCGGTCGTCGGCATCACCGTGTGGATCGGGGCGGCCCCGGCGAGCGCCAGCTCCTCGTACGGCTTGGCCGTGGCGCCCCAGGCCGTCGCCAGCACGTCGGTTCTGGCAACGGCGCCCCCGCTGACGCCCTCCACAGTGACGACGAAGCGCCGCCTGTCGTTGGCGCGGACGTTGTCGGCGTAGGCCGTGCCGCCACCGAGGAGCTTGCCCGCGGCGTCGCGGAGGAGGGCGGTGACCGCGAGACTGGTCGCCGCTTTCATGAAGGGGTCGAGGACGTAACCCGTGACGAGGTAGGAGCCGGTCGGCAGCCGTTCCGTCGTGACGTCCGACACCGGGAACTCCAGGTAGGCCGACGGCACCCGGGTCGCCATGCGCCAGCTGGCGCGCCGATAGTCGATCTTCACGCGGACCGGTTTGACGCTGGATAGCGCCTGACCGGAGAAGGGCAGCCTCCCGCCCGGAGGGACCGCGTCGAGCGGCTGCTCCAGGTGGACGACCTCCTTGCCGCCCGCGTCCACGGCGCTGATCACAGCGACCGCGTTCTCACCGAAGTGGTAGCGGTTGGCGTTCCCCAGCACGCCCGCCCAGTTCACCACATAGCCGGCGCCCGACTTCACGACCGAGGAGGTCTGCTCCTTCAGGGCGAGGGGCCGGAGGTCCGCCTGATTGTCTTCGCTTGCGCACGCCGCGGTCACCAGTCCGGCGAGGGCGAGTGCGATCGTCATTCGGCTACGTCGCGTCACTTAGCCGTCATAACCCCTGAATAGGGCGCCGAGCCCCGGGACACGCGCAACTCGTACCGGCTTTTTAACCGCCCACCTTTTGCCCGATCAGAATCCGTTCATTGCGTGAGCGGCTTTTTAGCCATTTATACGGCTTTATCGTTGGCGCGTTACCCGGGCCTCGTCCCAGACGGGTTCCGGCGCCTCATAGACCCGCCCATCCGCCCCGAAGACCAGATAGCGATCGAAGTCGGCCGCGAACCAGCGGTCGTGGGTGACCGCCAGCACGGTGCCGGCGAAGGCGTCCAGGCCCTCCTGCAACGCCTCGGCGCTGGCCAGGTCGAGGTTGTCGGTGGGCTCGTCGAGCAGCAGCAGGGTGGCGCCGGACAGCTCCAGCAGGAGGATCTGCAGCCGCGCCTGCTGGCCGCCCGACAGCGTCTCGAACCGCTGCTCGGCGATGCTCCCCGCCAGCTCGTATCGGGCCAGGGCCTTCATCGCCTCGTTCTTCAGCCGGGCGTGCTCGGTCATGACGATCTCGCACGGCGTCCGCTTATGGAGCTCGGGCCGCGCATGGGTCTGGGCGAAATGCCCGGGGACGACCCGAGCACCGAGCTTCGCCGTACCGGTGTGCCGGATGGTCTCGCCCGCGATCAGCCGCAGGAAGTGGGACTTCCCCGACCCGTTCGAGCCCAGGACGGCGACGCGCTCGCCGTACCAGACCTCCAGGTCGAAGGGCTTCATCAGTCCGGTGAGCTCGAGATTCTCGCAGATCACGGCACGTTTGCCGGTGCGGCCGCCACGCAGGCGCATGCTGATGAGCTGGTCCTTCGGGGCGACCTCCGGCGGCCCGGCCTCCTCGAACCTGCGCAGCCGCGTCTGGGCCGCGTGGTAGGCGGGGGCCATGCCGTCGTTGTACGTGGCCTTCTGCTTGAGCATGACGACCAGGCGCTTGAGCTTGGCGTGCTCCTCGTCCCAGCGGCGGCGGAGCTCGTCGAGCCGCTCGTTGCGCTCCTTGCGGGCCTCCGCGTACGTCGCGAAGCCGCCACCGTGAACCCAGATATTTCCGGACTCGACGGTGACGATCCTGTCGGCGGCGTTGGCGAGCAACTGCCTGTCGTGCGAGACCAGCACTACGGTCTTGGGCGTCTCCCGGAGGGCCTGTTCGAGCCAGAGCTTGCCGGGCACGTCGAGATAGTTGTCGGGCTCGTCGAGCAGCAGGGTCTGGTCCGGGCCGCGCAGCAGCGCCTCCAGGACGAGCCTCTTCTGCTCACCGCCCGAGAGCGTGTTGACCTCGCGATATTTCACGTTGTCGTACGGCGCGCCCAGGGCGGCCATCGTGCAGGTGTCCCAGAGCACCTCGATGTCGTAGCCGCCCGCGTCCGTATAGTCGGTGATCGCCTGGGCGTAGCGCATCTGGGTCTTCTCGTCGTCGCGCTCCATCATCGCCAGTTCGGCGTCGTGCAGCCGCCCCGCCGCCTCCCGCACGCGCTGCGGCGCGACGCTGATCAGCAGATCCTGGACGGTACGGCTGTCGCGGATGCTGCCGATGAACTGCCGCATCACCCCGAGACCGCCCGAGTGTGCCACCGAACCCTCGACCGGCTGGAGGTCGCCCGAGATCAAGCGCATCAAGGTGGTCTTGCCCGCCCCGTTGGGCCCGACCAGGGCCGCCTTGACACCCTCGCCGATCCGGAACGAGACGTCGTTCAGCAACGGCCTGCCGTCAGGCAGCACATAAGTAAGGTGCGCGATCTCCACATGTGGCATGTGCCCTCCCAAGGTCCCTGGGGAGGGTATCCAGCTTCTTCTCGTATCAGCACGCGGATTTCTGCCTCTGGGGCCGCGCCTCGGCAGCCGATCAGGATGAGGTCCCCGCACTCTTGCGGGGTGCTGGAATAGCCGGTGGAAGGTCCGGCAATGCCGCCGCTGTCGACCAGCAGCATGATCCAGGCTAGTCGCAGACGCAGTGAGGGTCATCGCTAGTAGAAAGGCATCGTGACTAACGATCAGCGGCATGGCAGTCGATGGCAGGACCGCTCCCGTGTGACCCGTCCCATGGAGATCCTCGTGAGCGCCCTGGCGGTCGGAGCGGGATTCGGCGCGGCAACCTCCCTCGTGAACGCCCTCTCCCACACCTACGCCGACCTTGAAAGCCGTGCCTATACCACCAGCGGGTGGTCAATCGCGGAAATCATGAGCGTGCTGCTCGACTCCGGCTGGGCTTGGGCGGGTTTGGCGGTCGCAGTGGGGTGGCTGGTCACACACGCCAAGGAGAGCCGTCCCACAGCACTGGCGCGGGGTGGTGCTGCCGCTGGTGCACTGGCCCTGCTTGCGGCCACGGCCGCCTACAGCATCGTGGACACCATCCATAGCGGCGCGCAGTTCCCCTGGTACGAGTCCGAACCGCCGGTGTGGTGGGTCGCCAGTGTCGTCTTCGGAGCGCCCTTGGGTGCCGTTGGTGCATGCGCCAAGCGACCGGGAGCGATCGGCTTGCTCGCGAGATTGACCGTGCCGGTCGGCGCCGCCGTACAGATGGTCGTGCTCCCGCCCGGCAGGAACGAGGTGGTCGAGACCATAGGGAAGACGATCGTATGGGCGGTGGCTGCCGCAAGTATCGGCTTCGTCGTCGTCCGATTCCTCTTGGAGCGACGTCGGCGCTCTCTGGCAGGTGCAGATTCGCCGTAGGAGGAGTAGGGCAGCATCGTTCGCGACGGCGAGATCGTCGGCTGGGACCTGCATCCCGGCGGACGCCCGTGGGAGGAAGATGGGCCTCTGGAGGTCCTTTTTCTCATACCTCTACCGGTATAACGGGGTGGCCTACTCCTGCGCCTATGCAGGCCTGCGGCTGACCGACGCGCGCGCGGTCACTGGCCCGCCTGACGCGTGGCTGCGCCTGCCGGAACGCGACTACTGGCACTGACCGCGGACAACGTCTCCCGCATGAAGATCCCCTGCTGAGCAACGGGTGTGACAGGCAGGTAACGGGGGTCATAGCTTGCACTTGGGGTGCGCGATCTCCACGTGTGACACATGCTCTCCTCAAGGTCCCCGGAGAGCGTACCGACAGGTAACGTACTGCCGCACGTGATTTCGTTGGAGTATCTGAAGTAGTTCAGATGAAATTGGGTCATGACAACGAAGAGCTTCCCGTACAGCGCCTTTCTGCGTGGACCCTCACAAGTGCTGCCCTCGCTTGATGACGCGGACGTCGTTCTGGAGCGGAGGGACGACGAGGACCTCGTTCTGATGCGGGCCGAGCGCTTCGAAGCCGGTGTCGCCACCTTGCGCATCGCCGCACGTTCCTTGGCCATACTCGCCCGGCGCAACAGTAGCCTCGCTGAAGAGGTACTCACCGAGGAACTTCCCTGGACCACTTGGCTGCCCCTGACGGAACGGCACGAATGCGTGCGCGACCTGCTCGGACACCTAGTAGCCGGAGCGGACACCGGCGAGCTCCTGCCCTTCAGTCGAGCGCTCATCTCTTGGCGGTCCACCGCAGTCGTATGGAGTGACCCACAGCTCGCGCGTGAACTCCAGGGGCCGTTCCCCGGCGATGGTGCAGAGATTTCACGGCCACTCGGCGAAGACGCATGACAGGCCGGGGCGCTGATGTGCCACGTCCAAACCCATGGAGAGTCCATTTCGCCGACCGCCGGGCCGCCGAAGGATGGAGCCAAAATACGCACGCATGCGCCAAAGAGGGCGATCAGGATGGCGAGTTCCCTGAGCCGTTCCGGGATGCTCGTACATAGACGGCCAGCAGGGGGAAGATCGCCGCCAGGAGAGACGGCCAGCTCACCAGGCTGAGGGCAGACTCGGAGCAGTCGGGTGCGTAGCAGGTGAAACCAGTCGGCCCGCCGACCGCAGCGAAGCCGAGCAGAAATCCCACGCCCAAGAGACCGCCCAGGCGGCCCAGCCATCCCTTGGTGAGGACAGTGGAAGCCATGGCCAGCGCGACCACCGCGAGCGGAAGACCTGTCGCCTCCGCGTCGAAGGCCCACGCCCCCAAACCATCCCAGAATGATGAGGGATAGTCGGCGGAAGATCCGGAAATGCCGCCGCTGTCAACCAGCAGCACGTAGCCGAAGTCCACCGTCGTCCAGGCCGCGACGACAGCCGCGCCCCAGAGGGCCGCCACCCTCCACCCGGCTCCCGGGGACGGCGATGAGCCCGCCATGATCAGAAGTGCCGCGGCCAGGACATAGCACGCGATCAGCGACCAGGGAAGGACGGCAGGGAGAGCCTCCCTGGCGCACGCCTCGTGGTCAAGCCCGCCGACCACCAGGACCAGCCTCATCAACAGCACGGCGCAGATGGATATGACGCCCATGAATGTTGTCCAGCGTGATCCGTACAGCAGGAGGCCCGCAAGGACAACAGGCAGGAGAAGGCTGCCCCATAACACGATCTCCCGCGACACCATCTCGACGTCGGACATATAGCTTGCGGCGAAGCAGGACCAGTTCGCCCTCACTCTGCCAACACCGAAGGCGTAAAGGACGGTCGGCACCGAGGCGGCCAAGATCGCACCAAAACGCAGCGCCGCCGTGACCGGGGGGCGTTTCTTTGCCGCCTGAAGCATGCTGGTTTCCCTCGTCGCTCCCGAAAAAGATCAGTTTGAGCAACGGTAATGGAGAGTCTTCACACCTTCGAGATGCGGCGCCGATCAATCGAATATCCGCGACCGGAGACTCCCGAGATCGGTTCCGAGGATGTCGCACGAGACCTGGACAAAGCGGAAGCCTTCGTCGCGCTCGCAACCAAAGCCCTCGATCATGAGCCCCTACCGATCGCACCGCTCTGCGGGCCGGCCGGTTCACCGCGCCCTGCCGGCATGAGGACAAGGTAACTCTGTTGGCCGGTCCGGGGTGACAAGGCCGCTTTCATAGGCGTAGACGACGGCTTGGGCGCGGCCGTTCACGTCGAGTTTGGCCAGGATTCGATTGAGGTGCGTTTTCACAGTCGCCTCGGCCAGGCGCAGGTGCTGGGCGATTTCGGCGTTCGACAGGCCGCGCGCCACGTGCAGGAGCACCTCCTGCTCCCGCGTCGTGAGACCGTGCGGGCCCGGCTTGGTGGTGTCGGTGGGAAGGTGTACGGCGAAGCGTTCCAGGAGGCGCCGGGTGGTGGTAGGTGCGACCACGGCACCGCCCGCGTGCACCGATCTGATGGCGCTGAACAGATCCGCCGCGGGCACGTCCTTGAGCAGGAAGCCCGACGCGCCTGCCCTGATCGCGGCGAAGGCGTACTCGTCCAGGTCGAACGTCGTGAGGATGAGCACCTTGGGCGTCGCGGCCGCGGCGTCCGCGCGGATGAGCCTGGTCGCCTCGAGACCGTTCATGCGGGTCATCCGCACGTCCATGAGCACCACGTCGGCCTCGATCGCGTGGAGGACCTCGATCGCCTGCGCGCCGTCCGCGGCCTCCCCGACCAGCTCCATGTCCGGCTGGGAGCGCAGGACCAGCCGGAACCCGGCCCGCACGAGCTCGTGGTCGTCCACCAGCAGGAGCCGAATCCGCTGGGCGTTACCCGTATTCATTCCTCATGGCCGACGGGCATGCGGACGGACACGTGGAAGCCGCCGCCGATCCGGGGCGCGGCCTGGAGGGTCCCGCCGTAGAGCGCCGCCCTCTCGCGCATGCCGGCCAGCCCATGGCCACCTACGACCTGAAGCGCGGGCGCCCCCTGGCCGTCGTCGGCGATCTCGAGTTTGATCTCGTCGTGGCCGAATGCGACTTCGACGCTGGCTCGAGTGCCGGGCCCGCCGTGCTTGAGGGTGTTCGTCAGCGCCTCCTGGACAATCCGGTAGATCACCAGTTGCTGTCCTTCGGGCAGCGGTGGGGATGTTCCGTGCACGGTGAACTCGGTCGGCAGCCCGGACGCGCGGGTCTGTTCGACGAGCTCGCCAAGCCGTGCCAGCCCCGGCTGGGGGGAGTGCGGCTCCTGGGCGCCGGTCTCCTCGCGCAGGACGCCCACGAGCCGCCGCATCTCGGCGAGCGCCCGGCGGGCCGTCGTCGAGATGGTCTGCAAGGCCTGTGCGGCAAGTTCGGGCTCGCTGTGGATGGCGTATCCGGCGCCGTCCGCATGCAGGACAATCACGCTCACGTTGTGCGCGACCACATCGTGCAGCTCGCGGGCGATGCGCACCCGCTCGGCCGCAGCCGTGATGAGGGCCTCCTGGCCGCGCTCTCTTTCCGCCTGTTTCGCCCGTTCTACCAGGCTATGGACGTAGCGGCGGCGGGTGTTGGCGTAGATCCCAGCGATCCAGATGGCGATCACGAAGACGGAGAAGGCGGCGTACTCCTTGGCCAGCACGGACCCGGATCCGTTGGGCCGGAGCACCAACAGCGCGATGCCGAGCTCGGCGATCGCTCCGGCGACTGTCGCCCAGCGAAGCCGGCAGTGTGCGGCTACGCCGTACATCGCGACCAGCACCGCGCTGTTGGCGGCGAGCAGGCCGAAGCCCGCCACCCACTGGATGAAGCTCACCAGCGCCGCGATCGCGAAGACCGTGAGAGGGTGGCGCCGCCGCCACAACAGCGGGATCAGCAGCGCCGCGTGCAGGGCCGGCGTGACCCACGGGCCGCCCGTGCGCGATCCCGGCGCGCTGAAGTACCTCACCTGGATCAGGCAGCACAGCACGAGCGGCGCGATGACGAGAGTGTCCTGGTGGCTGGCCATCCAGGCGCGTGATCTGGCGAACACGGATTCGACGATAGGAGTCAGCCCTTTGTCCAGGTTCCCCCTGAAGGCGGAGATTCCCGTGCAACCCAGGTTGCAGTGCTCTCGTGCTCATGGGATGAGTTTGACCTCGGGATAGGTCTGGCTGGTGCCGTCCAAGATGCGGCTGTGCCGTCCCCGCAGGTGCAGATTGAAGAAGGCGGTGAGGTAGGCCCGCTGAGCGGCGATCGAGCGTTCGGGCTTGATCGTCCCGATCATGTCGGGTACGGGGACGTTCGGCAGTCTCCCCGCGAGCTGGGGGAAGATCGCCTGAAGATCGAAGAAGGAGGAGTGTTGCGCTCCCGTGAAGCGCGCCTCACGCTTCCAGCCGCTCGAGTTGTCCCAGAAGGACTTCCAGGTGGGCTCGCTGTCTCGGGTGGTCGTCTCCCCCGCCACCTGCAGGAACGGCTTGGCGACACCGCTTTGGGCAACCGGGCCCAGCATGATGCCGTCGAGGTTCGCTCCCGCGTCAACGCGCCCGTCATCATGCACGAGCTGGGCGGCTGTGGCCCCACCCATGGAGTGGCCGAACGTTCCGATGTGGGACAGGTCCAGGGAGCCGCGCAGCCCGGCCGGCAGCGGCGTGTCTTCCGCGTCGGGGTTGCGCCCGCAGTCCAGGGCCGCCAGCTCATCCAGGACGAACCTTAGGTCCGCGACCCGCGCCGCCAGCAAGACCTTGAAGACCTTCGCCTGCTCCTCCTCGGTCCGTATCGGCGGTAGCTTGGCACCTTCCACCCGGCCGCCGGGGAACTCCACCTGATCCGGCTCGTAGGTGTGGTCGACGGTGACGACGGCGTAGCCGCGGCTGGCCAGCTCCTCGACCAGGACGGTGCTGAGCGTACGCGGAGCCTGGAAACCCCGGCGAGAACAGGATCACTGGCAGGGCACCTGCACTTCGGTCGACCGGTGCGCCGCTCCGGGCGTGCGTCTTCGTCGATGCCCAATCCACCTCGCCCGGCTTGATGCCGAGATCGGCGGCCGTGTCCTTGTCGAAGTCAGCCGCGGCCTGGGGCGGCATCTGGGGCACCAGCGGCAGGTTGCCCGAGCTACGGGCCGCGGGCTGAAGAAGCGTTAGACCATGCGGAGGCGGTGCCTGCGTGGCGCTACGGCAGGCAGTGGCCCGCGCCCCGCACATGTCCCTCGAGGACCGAACGCCGGCACGCTCACCGTCATGGTGCTCTGCGCCGGACCTGCGACGACACGTCGATGACGTGGAACGGGGCCTGCGCCGGCATCGCCCGGCGGCGATCCAGACGGACAGGTCTCAATGGACCACCCCCGCCAGATCAAAGAACGACATAACGGCATTTTGCGGCTCGTCGACATTAGATTCTCGTCCATGGCTGAGGAATCCCGGTGGCGGCGGCGCGTCGCGTGCACGGTGGCGGTGGTGGCCGTCTTCGGCGTGGTCGCGGTGGGAGGCGCCGGGTGGTACTACTCGGGGCTGGTCCTCGATCCCGTGCACGCCTCGGACTACCCGCTCGAGGTGATGGCCTTCAATGGGGACGAGGTCACGCTCAAGGGCGGCTCGGATACGGCCACACCCGGGACCTACGGCTTGACCTGGGCGAACGGCAACGCCCTGCTGGGCCCCACCGTCACGACCGGCTCCGGGACGGTGACCCGCAAGGTCCAGAAGGTCCTCAGAGGAGAGCTTCGCCCAGGGGTCCGCGCGTACCTCGACCGATGGTTGTGGGGCGACGGGAAGCCGTCCGCCGCCGGCGTGCCGTACACAGATGTGAAAGTCCCCTCCCCGCTCGGCGGCTTTCCCGCGTGGCGGACGGAGGGCACCTCTCCGACCTGGGTGATCGCCGTCCACGGGCGGAACGCGAACCCGGCCGAGGCGCTCCGCGTGCTGCCGACCTTCCACAGGCTGGGGATGCCGATGCTCGGCATCACCTACCGCAACGACGAGGGCGCGCCACCCGGCCCTGACGGGAAGTTCCACCTCGGGGCCACGGAGTGGGAGGACGTCGCGGCAGCCGTCACGTACGCCAAGAGCCAGGGGGCGACCGGCATAGTCCTCTACGGCTGGTCGATGGGCGGCGGGATCGTGCCCATGGCCGTACGCAAACTCCCGGACGAACCCATCAAAGGGATCATCCTGGACAGCCCCGTGCTCGACTGGCGATCCCCCATCGCGCTCGGCGCTCAGCAGATGGGCGTGCCGGATTTCCTTGTGACGGTCGGCGAATGGGTCATCGAGCGGCGCACCGGCCTGTCCTTCGACGATCTCGACCAGGTACGGCATGCCCGCGAGTTCAAGACCCCCGCGCTGGTGTTCGTCGACACGGCCGACGCGACGGTGCCGGTGGGCCCGGCCCTGGAGTTGGCCAAGGCGAGGCCGGACCTCGTCACGCTCGTCCAGACCCGAGGCGGCGGCCACACCGGTTCGTGGAACGTCGACCCGGCCCGCTACGAAGAGGCGCTGAGGACGTTCGCGTCGTCCCTCTAAGCTCTAAAAGGCCTGTAAGACCTATGGGACCTCGTCGGGGATCGCGACGGTCATCGACGTCCGGGTCACGACGAATCCGAGCCTCTCGTAGACATGCCTGGCCGGGTTGGTGTGCGTGACGGCGAGCCCCAGGGTGGAGAGGCCATCGGCGGCAGCCCGGGCCTGCGCGGTCCTGAGCAGGAGCGCGCCCAGACCGCGAGGGGCGCCGGTGGGGTGGCGGAAGACTTCCGAGATCCACGGGAGGCCGTCCCTGTCGTTGATCACGACGCCCCCCACGACCTGGTCGCCGGCATCGACCGCCAGCACGCTGCAGGGCAGCAGCTTTCCCAGGATCTCGCCGCGGAGCAGCGGGGCCAGCTCCTCACGGAGCGCCTCGCCGCCGTCGCGCCGACGGTGATCGGGGTGTCCCGGCGGGTAGGCCGACCGCCAGGCGGGGAAGATCTCCTCGGGCGAGCGGTCGCACGGCACGAAACGGAAGCCGTCCGGCGGGGAGGCTCCCGGGATCGGCGTCCGGCGGAGGTCACAGGACATCTCGTGCGCGTGCCGGAGCAGCCGGGCTCCCCGCCTGACGAGCTCTTCGGACAGCTCCACCGGCGCCGAGACCGCCCACCCGCGCAACCGCGACATGATCGCATCGGCCGGATCGGGCCCGATCACCTCGACGAGGTCGGCCCACGGTCGTCCGTCCCTGACGTCCTCGACGTAGCTGACAGCCGGGACACCACTGGCGCCCACCACGATCTCACGCTTCTCGCTCACCTCCGGAGCGTCGCGCAGTGGCCTGACCAGGGCAACCGGTTTTCCGGCAGGCCGGGCCGTACGTCCCGGAGAGCGAGGCGGCAACCGGGATGCCATGATCAATCGGGACACCGGCGCCCTGCGAGAGGGATGACGAGGGGATGACCATGCTCAGCGTTCTCACCAGCCATCTCGGCTACAACACGTCCGGGTCGAAGAAGGCGGTGGTGCTCACGCGGGAGCCTGTCATGGTCACGGCGGCCTTCCTCGTCGACGACGCCGACGGCACGAAGGCCGAGCTGGCAGTGGGCCCGGAGCTCCAGGTCGACGAATGGTCGGTCGGCACGTTCCGGCGGGTCGACTTCACGCATGTGCGGGCCGAGGGGCGCTACCGCGTCGAGGTCACCACATCCGACGGCGTCCGGAGCTCCGAGCCGTTCGTCATCGGGTCGCGGCGAATCCACTACCAGACGCTTTCGGATGTCCTCTACTACTTCAAAGCGGTCCGGTCGAGCGGCGAGATCGACCGGAAGGACCGGAGCGCACGGTTCTACGGCGACGACTCGGGGCGTACGGTCGACGCCCGCGGGGGCTGGCTCGACGCGTCCGGCGACCACAGCAAGTTTCTCAGCCACCTGAACTACACCCGGATGATGAACCCCCAGCAGACTCCCCTGTGCGCCTGGGCTTTCCTGGCCGCCCGGGAGCAGCTGGCCGCGAAACACCCCGGCCTCTTCCAGACGCTCGGCGCCCGGACGCGCGACGAGGGGCTCCACGGCGCCGACTTCCTCGTGCGGTTCCAGTCACCCGAGGGCTACTTCTACACGGCGATCTTCGACGCGCTCACCAAGGACCTCGACGAGCGCGTGATCAACGCCCCATTGCGGGACAGCGTCCGTACGACGCGCTGGCAGGCCGCGTACCGCCAGGGCGGAGGAATGGCCATCGCGGCGCTCGCGCGCGCCGCCACGGTCGGCGACCACGGCGACTTCACCGCGGAGGACTACTTCCACGCCGCGCGCCGAGGGTTCCTACACCTGGAGAAGCACAACCTGGACTACCTCCACGACGGCACCGAGACCGTCATCGACGACTACTGCGCCCTCATGGCCGCCGTCGAGCTGACCGACGCCGCCGGGACCATCGACGCCCCGGCCCCGGAATTCGAGGAGGCCGCCGCGCGGCGCGCACGGTCGCTCATGGGGCGGTACGTCTCCACCGGCAAGGGCTTCGGATCCCTTCGCGGAGACGCCGAGGGCCGGCCGTTCTTCCACGCCGCCGAGTCCGGCCTGCCCGCCGTGGCGCTGATGCGTTTCGCGGAGGTTCATCGTGACTCCGCACTCGCGGCCGAGGCCCGCGCGACGGCGGTGACGCTCGTGCGCGACGCCGTACGGCTGGCCGACGAGGTGGACAACCCCTTCGGCTACTTCCGGCAGTACGTCCAGCCGGCCGGCTCGGAGCCTCGCACGAGCTTCTTCTATCCGCACGACAACGAGACCGGATACTGGTGGCAGGGCGAGAACGCCAACATCTGCTCGATCGCCTATGCCGCCCTGCTCGCCGCGGAGCTTCCGGAGTGCGACCCCGACCTGGGTGATCGGCTCACGCGGCTGGCCGAGGACCAGTTGCAGTGGGTCATGGGGCTGAACCCGTTCGACTCGTGCATGATCCAAGGACGGGGCCGGAACAACGTCGAATACTCCACAGCGTTCCAGAACGTGCCCGGCGGCATCCTGAACGGTGTGACCAGCGGTTTCGACAACGAGCGAGACATCGCCTTCATGCCCGCCGAGCAGGCGGCGAGCGGGGACTCGTGGCGCTGGGCCGAGCAGTGGATCCCCCACAGCGCGTGGTTCCTCCTCGCCGTCTCGGCGTCCCGCTGACGCGGCGCCGTCGACGATCGGCGACCCCCGGCCGGGCACGATAACACCCCGTCACCTCGGGGGCCTCGTCAACCTGAGTCAGCCCGAATCCCCGAGTCGCCCGAGCCCGGGATGCGGTGTGCCCGCCAGAACGCCGACACGTACGCGGGCGACACCGCCTGCGCGTGGGCCTTGAACTCGGCTGTCGTCGTGACTCCGTACCAGTGCCCCTCGGCGTAGACGCGGAGCAGGCCTCGTCGTCGCCGACGATGCCGTACCACCACTGGCGGGCCACCGCCTGAACCAGCGAACCGGTGCCGGCTCGGCTGAACACGATGATGGGGCGCCTCTTCGGGGTCTACGGCCTGGTCATGGGCAAGGCCAGAATGTAGATGTCGTAGATATAGGGCACACCGTCGGCGGCGCCGTCCATCCGGCCGGCGCGGACCCACCCCCACGACCGGTATAGCCGCTGGTTGGCCCCGAGCCGCGGTTCCACCGCGAGCGTTGCCCGCTCGGCCGGGGTCGAGCCGAGAACCGCGTCGTGCAGCGCCCGGCGGCGGCGTCCACGACCTCGATGTTCATCCGCCCATTCGCAGTCTCGTCCCCGTCTTCTCGCGTGGCAGCCCGCGAGTGGTCTGTCGGTGTCGTGTGCCAGAGCGTCCCCACATGCTGGCCGAAGCGCTGTACCAAGGGCAAGATGCTCCGCCGCGTGCCCCCATGCCCGGAGCACGATGGCTGGCTGTCAGCCGAGTCCCCGGGATCGTCGGCAGTGGTATCGCGACACCAGGTCGGGCCGGCGTGCCGCCGAGCGTAGAGCGTTGGTGGTGGGCGCGGCCGGGTGGCGGAGACGGCCGGTGAGGGCGGCCCCGTTGGAGGCGGTTGTGCTGTTTTGTGTGGTGATCGCCTGGGCGATCTCAGCGTTCAGGTGGGCCCGGCGTAGGGCCGGCATGCCGTCCGTCAACGTTTCCTGAACCACGGCGTGGGCGAACCTGAAGCGCCCTGGGCATCCTTCGGCGATGAGGGCGGCGGCCATGGCGGGCTCCAGCCGGTCGAGTGCCGCGTCGAGGGACAGTTCGGCGAGCCGGGCGATGAGTGCCAGGTCGAACTCCGGGCCGATCGTCGCGGCCAGGCGCAGCAAATCGCCGGTCGGCCGGGGCAGGCGGCTGATCCGGCCGAGCACCACGTCGCGCACCCCGGGCGGGACCGCACGGGCGGAGCAGGCGGTCTTGCGGCCGATGAGCTCCGTGGCGAAGAAGGGGTTGCCGCCGGTGCGGTCGTGTAAGGACCGCGGGTCGTCTTCGGGTGTGTCGCCGTGGGCCACCAGTTCGGCCAGTTCGGTGACGGTGAGGCCGGTCAGCGGGAGCCGCAGGGCCTGGCGCCGTGCCAATGCCTCGAAGGCGCCGGCGAGCGCTCCGGCGGGCGTCGGCCAGTCGCGGGCCGTGCCGATGACCGCCACCCGGCCCTCGGTGAAGGTCTGGGCCAGGTGACTCAGCAGGCGCAGGGAGGAGGGATCGGCCCAGTGCAGGTCGTCCAGGATCACCAGTACGGGACGCTCACCCGCCGCGGCGACGAGTAGCCGCGCGGCGCTCTCGTACATGCGGAATTCCGCCTCCTCGGGATCGGCCCCCGCGATGGGCCGGCTGTCCGGGACACCGGCCACGCCGAGCGCCGGCGGGGTCTGACCCGCCTGCGCTGCCGGGAGCGGTGTGACGCCGGTGAGATGTCGCAGGAGTTGGGTCCAGGGCCAGAACGCCGGTGTCTTCCCGGCCGCCGGGCATCGCCCGATCGCCACCGCGTGGCCGCGCTCGCGCGCCCGGCCGGCCATCTCCTCGGCCAGGCGGCTCTTGCCGATCCCCGGCTCGCCGGTGATCAGGGCGAACCCCGGCCGTCCCGCTGACACCTCGTCCAGCAGGTGATCCAGCGCGGCCAGTTCTTCACGCCGGCCTGCCATCACACGCCCACCCGCGCCCGCCTCCCGAGGTTGCACGGTCGGCGCCCCCTCCTGCCCGGCGGCCCTCGCGGGGCCGGCCGGGGCCGGGGTGGGGCACGGGGCCGGGACGGGGGTGGGGTGGGTGCGGGCCGGCCTGAGATGGGGGGACTGGAGCAGGATGTCGCGCTCCAGGTCGCGTACCTCGCCGCCGGGGTCGATGCCGAGCTCGTCGACCAGGATCCGGCGTGCCGTGCGGAGCGCGTCCAGGGCCTCGCCCTGCCTCCCGCACCGGTACAGCGCCAGCGCCCGCAGCACCCACAGCCGCTCCCGCAGCGGATGCTCGTGCGTCAACGCCTCCAGCTCCCCTACCACCTCGTGATGACGGTCCTGGTCGATGACGGCCGAGACCAGCAGCTCCCGGACCCGCTCCTTGGCCTCCGTCAGGCGAGCCGTGGCCGCGGTCGGGTACTTCTGCCCGGCGAGGTCGCCGTACGGCTCGCCACGCCACAGCCGCAGCGCCCGGGTCGCGGCCCGTTCCACCGCGGCGGGATCAGTGGCCTGCTCCGCCTCTGCGACCAGGCCGAGGAACCGGGTGACGTCCAGTCGCCGCGGATCGACGGCGAGCCGATACCCGGCCGGGCCGAAAGTCAGCAACCCGCTCCGGGCACGGGGTGGGCGCCCCGGCTCCAGTGCCCTGCGCAGGTTGCACACATACGCATGGAGCGATCGGCGCGCTTCGGCGGGCGGGGTGTCACCCCAAATCCTGTCGATCAAGGTCGCCATGGAGACCGGCCGCCCCTCTGCGAGGACCAGAATGGCCAGCAGGATCCGCTGCTTGGGCGTGCCGACCTCGCACTGGAGGCCGTCGTCACGGACGACCTCCAGCGGGCCCAGCACGCGGATGTCCACGGCCCCGCCCTCACGTCCGCTCTCGCGGCTCAGGGCCGCCGGAGCAGGAAGGGCCTCGACCGTCGCGGTCACCGGCATGACTTCAGCCACAAGAACCTCCCGTTCATCGAATCCGCGAATCTCAACGGCGCAGGAGCCGGACCAGGCGGAGCCCGGCGAGAACGCCCATGGCCAGATGCCCCGTGACGAGGGCGATCTGGAACACCCTCTGGGCCGCGGTGAGGTCAGCGGCGTAGCCGCCGTCGGAGAACCCGGACAGGAAGGCCAGGATCCCGGCGATCATCAGGAGGACGGCGGCGGGGATGGCGACGGCGCGGCGCCGCCGGCTCACGGCGAAGGCGAGGATCACCTGGGCGATCATCATCGGAATCGGAGCCGACAACCGCGCCTGTGGTCCGAGGGCGTCCAGGAAGGTGGGGCTCAGGCCGGCCGCCAGCGATATCAGCGCGCCTGCCACGTCCATGACGAGCAGGAGGCCGATGGTGACCACGATGGCGGTGGCGAAGGGGCGCCCGGCCGCTGCGGACGTGGTCGACGGGGTCAGGGAAGGCGACGGTGCGGATGACATCTGCTCTCTCCTCGAAGTAGGGCTCGGGTACCGACAGGCGACGGCCGTCCGCGAACACGGACGGTCCGGGCCGCCGCGGTGGACCCCGTACGGGTGTCCGGGGCGGCGGCTCTTCGAGCATCGGCGCCGGGACGATAGGGCGTCGTGAGGCGCCGGTCCTGTCCACGAAGGGACATCTCGTCCCGTGACGTCGGGACCGGTACATGACACGATCGCCGTCGTGGTGGACAGAACGACCCGGCGTGTGGTCGTCCCGGTGAGCGTGCTGGTGCTCCTGGTGGCGGCGACGGTCGCCGTCGAGCCCCGGCTGCGGCACATCGGCGTGACGGGGATAGTGGAGCGTTTCGACGCCTTCCGATGTGTGGCGGGGCTGGCGTTCGGCGTGCCCGGCGTGCTCGTGGTGGCGCAGCGGCCGGCGAGCCGGGTCGGATGGCTCATGACCGTCATCGGGGCGGCCCAGGCGGTAGGCGTCGCCCTCGGGGCGTACGGCCTGCTGGGCATCAACGACGGCGGGCTGCCCGGCGACGACTGGGCGATGTGGGTGTCGAACTGGATCTGGGTGCCGGCCTACCTCGCGGTGCCGACCGTCCTGTTGCTGATCTTCCCCGACGGCCGGCTCCCCTCGCGGCGATGGCGGCCGGCGTTGGCGGTGGCGATCGCCGGGATCGTGATGGGCGCGGTCGACTGGATCTTGCAGCCGGTGACGCTTCTGGGCGAGGTCGGCCGGATGTATCCCCCCGGCTATGAGGGAGTGTTCGCGCATCTGACCGGGGTCCCTCCGGCGGTCCGCACGGCCGGGACGGTGTGTTCGCTCATCTCCGTGGCGGCCGCCCTCGCCTCGCTGGTGATCCGCTACCGGCGATCCGATGAGCGGATGCGGCGCCGGTTGCAGTGGGTGGTGGCCGGGGCCCTGCTGACGGTGAGCATGCTCGGCCTGGCACTGCTGGTCCCCTGGGGGGCACCGATCGTCGCCCTGGCCTGCGTGCCGCTGCCGGCCGGGGTGGCCGTGGCCGTCGTGGCCCACCGCCTGTGGGATCTCGACCTGTTGCTGTCGCGTGCGCTGGCCTTCGGCGCCGTGAGCGTGCTGCTGCTGGCGGGCTACGCGCTGACCGCCTTCACAGTGGGCGGCGTCCTGGGAGCCGGGGCGTCGGCGATCCTGGTGGCGTTCGCTGTGCATCCGCTGTATCTGCGGGCCAGCACGGCGGCGAACCGTCTGGTCTACGGTGATCGGGACGACCCGGCCAGGGCGCTGCGCCGCCTGGGTGCGCGGCTGTCGGACGCCGGCGCCCCCGGAGACCTGCTGGAGCGGATGGCCGCCGAGGTCGGCCGCGTGTTGCGGGTGCACTACGTGGCGGTCGAAGATCACGGGGTGGTCGTGGCCTCGTGGGGCGCCTCCGGCGAGGCCGGCGAGCGCGTTCTTCTGCACCACCAGGGCCACGAGGTCGGCACGCTATTGGTCGGCGAGCGGCTGCGCCCAAAGGATCGCGCGTTGCTGGCCGAGCTGGCCCCGCATGTGGCGGTGGCCGTCCACGCCCACCGTCTCGGAGCCGATCTGGAACGTTCACATGCCCGGCTGCTCGCCGCCCGGCAGGAGGAACGCGACCGGCTGCTGTACGAACTGCACGACGGAGTGGGGCCCACCCTGGCGGCCCTGGCCCTGCAACTCGATCGCGGGCGCCGCCTCGTCGACACCGATCCGCAGCAGGCCAAGCACATCATGGACGATCTGTCCGCCCGCATCCGGGCCACTGTCGGCAATGTCCGCGCGATCGTCAACGACCTGCGGCCACCCCCGCTGGACGACCTCGGGCTCGCCGGCGCATTGGCGGAGTTGGGCAAGGGATTCGCCGGCGATCTGGCCGTCGAGGTCGACACGCCGTCCGACCTGCCCGCCCTGTCCGCGCCGATCGAGCTGGCCACCTACCGCATCGCCGCCGAGGCGCTGACCAACGCCGCACGCCACGCCAGGGCCTCCCACTGCATCGTGCGCCTGCGCGCCCACCAGGCCCTGGAGTTGCACATCGACGACGACGGGATCGGCCTGGCCTCCCCTGCCCGGCACGGCTTCGGCTTGACCTCCATGCGCCGCAGATCCGAAGAGCTGGGCGGCACCTTCGAACTGCACACCGGCGACGGGACAGGCACCCACCTGGTCGTCCGGCTCCCCCTGGCGGCCTCGTGATCCGCCTCATGGTGGTCGAGGACCACCCGATCTACGCCGAGGGGCTCGTGGCACTGTTCCGCGAGTTGCCCGAGATCGAGGTCGTCGGTGTTGCCGGGACCGCAGAGGCCGCCATCGAGCTGGTCGAGCACAACACCCCTGATGTGATCTTGATGGACCTGCACCTGCCCGGGATGAGCGGGGTGCAGGCCACCTCCCACATCACGGCCCGCCACCCCGGCGTGGCCGTGCTCGCCCTGACCATGTTGTCGGACGACGAGACCATCCTCGCCGCCATCCGCGCCGGCGCGCGCGGCTACCTCTTCAAAGAAGCACCACAGGAGGAGATCGTCCGATCGCTCCAGGCCGTCGCGGCCGGTCAGGTCGTCTTCGGCCCCTCCGCCGGCAGCCGGGTGCTGGCCGCTCTGGCCACCGAGGCAGCCCGCCCCCGCCCGCTGCCCGAGTTGACCGACCGGGAACGGGAGGTGCTCGACCTGATCGCCACTGGGCTTACCAACCACGCCATCGCCCAGCGCCTGTTCCTCAGCGAGAAGACCATCCGCAACCACGTGTCCAACATCTTCGCCAAACTCGGCGTCTCCGGCCGCTCGGCCGCCGTCGCCCGCGCCCGCGACGCCGGCCTCGGCACCTGATTGCCACCTATTGCTGTACGGCAAGCAAAAGGCCCTCCTGGATCATCCGGGAGGGCCTCTGAGCTGGAGCCGCCTAAGGGAATCGAACCCTTGACCCCTTCATTACGAGTGAAGTGCTCTGGCCGACTGAGCTAAGGCGGCGTGCCGTTCGACGGCATTCGAGAGTCTACAGGCTCGCCGGGGGTTCTCGCGCCCATGACTACCGGGCTTTCGGGCACACCGTACCGTTCTTGGGGACCCGGAGGGAGATCAGGTAGTCGTCGACCGCCGTGTCCACGCAGTTCGAGCCCATCTTGTAGGCGGTGTGGCCGTCGCCGTCGTACCCCAGCAGGACTCCGGAGGTGAGCTCCGACGCCAGCCCCTTCGCCCACTCGTACGGCGTGGCGGGGTCACGCACGGTCCCGACGACGAGGATCGGCGGCGCTCCCTCTGCCTTGACCGGCTCGTCCGTGCCAACCGGCTTGACGGGCCAGAACGAGCAGGGAAGCGAGCCCCACATCACGGTCGCCCCGAAGTGCGGTGCCGTCTTCTCGGCGGCGACCGCGGCCTTCTCGTAGGCCGTCATGGACTTGGGATACGGGTGGTCGAGGCAGTTGACCGCCATGTTGGACTCGGTCTGGTTCGAGTAGGACCCGTCGGACCGCCGGTCGACGAGCACGTCGGCGAGACGCAGCAGATCGGTGCCGTCTCCCGCGAAGGCCCGCCCGAGGGCGATCCGCAGTTGCGGCCAGGCGTCGCGCTCGTACAGCGGGGTGACGATGCCGAGGACCGTCCACGCCTCGTTGATCACGCGGCCGTCCCCCAGGTCGTTCTTCAGAGGGTGCTCGTCCGCATGCTTCAGCAGGTGGGCGACCTCCGCCATCGCCCCGTCGACCGTATGACTGGTGAAGGGGCCGGTTTGCCGCAGGGAGTCCTCGATGAAGGCCCTGAGCGCCACCTCGAACCCTCGGGCCTGCACCTCGTTGGCCTTGAGCGACGGCACGGCCGGGTCGACGGCTCCATCGAGGACCAGGGCGCGAACGTTCTTGGGGAACAGATCCGCATATATCGCGCCAAGGTAGGTGCCGTACGACTTGCCGAGGTAAGTCATCCCGGAGTCGCCGACAACTCCGCGTAGCACGTCCATGTCCCTGGCCGCGTCAGCCGTACCGACGAAAGGAAGCAGGCGGCCCGACTTGGCCTCACAGCCCTCGGCGAACGCCTTGGAGCTCTGCTTCAGCGCGTTGATCTCCGCCGACGAGTCGGGGTTGGGATCCATGCCGACGTAGGCGTCCAAGTCGCGGCTGGACATGCACGTCACCGGCGAGGACTCGCCCACACCACGAGGGTCGAAGCCGACGATGTCGAACCTCGCCAGCACGTTGGCGGTGAGGACGGACCGCGCCGCCCGGGTGTACTGGATGCCCGATCCGCCCGGCCCGCCGGGATTGATGAGCAGCGAGCCGATGCGCTTCCCCGTCGCGGGCAGGCGGATCACGCTGATGTCGATCCGCTCCCCGGAGGGCTTCGTGTAGTCGAGCGGCACCTTGACACGGGCGCACTGGAAGCCGTCTCCGCAGTCAGCCCACGCCGGCGACTGGCTGTAGAAGGGCTGCAGAGCGGGGGTCGGCGCCTTGATAACCGGGCGAGCGCCCCCTGCGGGCTGGTGGTCCGCGGTGCACCCTGCGGCGCATCCGGCGGCGAGGACGAGCGCCGCGACGGCGGCGGCGAAACCACGGGTCATGCCTCGCCCAGTCCGCGCCTCTGGCGTGCATACGTTCAACTCATGCCTCCGGAGGCAGAAATGCCCGAGTCTCGATGAAGCGGATGAAGATGGATAGGGAGACCTCGCCGCGGCGCTTGAAGCTCGGCGTGACTTTGACTGACGGACTGACCGACCGCATAACTGTCGCATCTTATGTCCGGGCCACCCTCTAGGCGGCTCGTGACGTGCATAGATCTTCCTGGCGTTGTGGGCACGACGGGCCCCGGGACACGCATCCACGGCTGCCTGGAATCCCAGCAGTTGCCACTCCCGGTGCTGTCGTGAGGTCGTTCTATTGCGGTTCGGTCTTTTCGCTGCGCTTCGCGGGCCGTCGATCGTGACGCTCAGTTGAGGCGATTCCGCTCCTGGAAGCCGTGCTCGCCGTGGAGACGCGGCTCCCGGGGGCCGACCACCCCGCACCCTGACCATGCAGAGGCCGTGGACCTGCCCGGTCATCCGGGTCATCCGGGTCATGCAGGTCATTCATGGTCATTCGTGGGCACCGATGGCCTCGACAGGACGGGCACGAAGGACGAGGCGCGCCGGGAGGGCGGTGGCGGCGATGGCCAAGGCGGCCGCCGAGGCGACCACAGCCACATAGGCCGGCATCGGCACGTACGGCTGGGCAGAGCCGGTCATGCCCACGCTGAAGGCCGCGAGCGTGACCAGTGAGATCGCCGTGCCGACGGCCACCGAGACCAGCACCGCGGTCAGCGTCTCCAGGCGGAGCATCCGCAGCACCTGCCGGCGAGTGGTGCCGACGAGGCGGAGCAGGGCGAGCTCGCGGGAGCGGTCCGAGACGGACATCGCCAGCGTGTTGACCACGGCGATCGCGGTGAACGCGATGATCAGGCCCATCGCCACATAGCTGACTTCGGCGTTCGGCGTGCCCACCTCGGCGGCTTGGATCCTGTCGAGCACCGCGACGCCGGGTACGGCGCGCTCCAGGGCCGAGCGGGGAACCGACGGAGCCGCCACCAGGACAGTGGAGAACGGATCATCGACGTGCGGGCGCACCAGCTCGTGCGCCAGGAGAAGCTCGCCATACCCGAGTCCCCGCTCGTAGACGGCGACGACGCGGAGTGTCGCGGGAGTGCCGTCACCCAGAGTGAGCCGGAGCGGAGAGCCGACCGACAACCCGAGACGGGACGCGGCGGTCCGGCTGATCGCGACCGACTCCCGGCCGAGCTCCCGCAACGATCCGGAGATCACCCCCGGGTCGAGCGTCCGGGAGAGCCCCGAGGGCGTGACAGCCTGCGCGCCGTACTTGTCCAGGCCGACCCTGACCGACGTGTGCAGCACCTCGGTGACGGTCTCCACACCCGGCACCTCGCGGACCGCCTCGGCGGTGCCGCTGGAGACCCGCGGCCCGAGCACGTAGTCGAAGCGGCCGCCCGCCGCCACCTGCTCCTGGGCGGCATGCCCCATCGTGGTCTGCACGAACAGGATCGTGCATGTCATCGCGACCATCAGGCTGAGCGGGGTGATCACGGAGGCGAGCCGGCGTGATCCGGCGCGCAGGTTCGCGGCGGCGAGGTACCCACTCACCCGGGAGGCACGCAACGCCACCCCGAGCAGCGCGACGGACACGCCGGCGATCACCGGGCCGAGCAGGGCGACCGCGACCGTCCACACCAGCGCGGTCAGCATGGTCACCGGACTGGACGCGGCCTCGGTCGACAGCCCCGACAGCACCAGCGTCAGCACGACGCCGCCCGCGGCGCACAGCAGTCCGGCGAGCACCCGCATCCACGGCAGACGCGCGACGGGCAGCGCCGCGTCACCGATCGCCTCCACCGGACGGATCCTTGCCGTGCGGCGGGCGGAGATCCGCACAGCGGTCCAGGCGGCCACGACGGTCGCCGCCAGCGCGATGAACATCGGGAACGGGCTCACCACCAGCCGCAGATTCTCCGGCGTCGCACCCAGCGCGACGAACCTGGACCGCAGCCAGAAGCCCAGGCCGACTCCCAGTGCCGACCCCGGGATCCCGGCGGCGGCGCCGACCAGGAGCGCCTCACCGCCCAGCAGCCGGCGCACCTGCCGGGGCGTCGCGGCGACCGCCCGCAGCAGGGCGATCTCCCGCTGGCGCTGCTGGATGGAGAGTGCGAACGTGCCGACCACGACGAGGATCGCGACCAGCAGCGAGGTGCCGGCGAGGGCGCCACCGAGGCTGACCAGCTTCAGCCGTGCCTGCTCCGCGTCGAGGAACTCCACCGAGCCCCGCTCGTCACCGGTGTAGGCGACCGCGTCGCCGAGCACCGGAGCCAGGTCGACGCGGGCGAAGCCGTTCCGGGGAAAGACGCCGATCGCGCTGACCCGGCCAGGACGCCCGGCCAGGAGGCGGGCCTCGGCGGTGGCGAAGAACAGGGTGCTCTGACTGGGCAGAGCCTCGGCGGTGACGCCCACCACCTGGTACGTCCGCGACCCCGCGGGCGAATCCACGGTGACCCTGGCGCCCGGGGGCAGGCCCGCGCGCGCGTCCGCCACCAACTCGTCACCGGCCCGGGGCTCACGTCCCGCGCGGAGGGTGAACGGCGTGAGCGCGGCCGACTCCCAGCCGTGCCCCCAGAAGGGTCGGCCTGAGACGGAAGCGGGGAACGTCACCTCGGTGACCACCCGTTCGATCCCCGGAACGCGCCTGAGCTCCTCGGCCAGAGAGGCGGGGACCCACCGGCGTTCCGGCAGGGACTTGGCCTTGGTCTTGGTCTTATCCGACGTGCGGACCGTCTCGCGGACGTACTGGTCGCCCGCGACCAGTACCGGAGCACCCGCGTAACGCTCCGGGGCGACGCCGCCGCGCAGCCCGGTCTCCAGCAGAATCCCGCAGCCGCACACCAGGGCCGCCGCGCACATCAGGGCGAGGAAGGCGCCCGCGACGCCGGCCTTGCGGTGCCGGAGTGTCCTCAACGCGAGGAGGATCATCACACCCACGCTCCCAGCCTGGTCATACGCTCGGCCACCCGCTCGGAGGTGGGGTCGGTCATCGCGTCCACGATCCGGCCGTCGGCCAGGTACAGGACGGTGTCGGCGTAGGAGGCGGCCATCGGGTCGTGGGTGACCATCACCACGGTCTGCCCCAGCGCGTCCACCACCTCGCGAAGCAGCGTCAGCACGTCGCTGGCGGTCATCGTGTCCAGCGCGCCCGTGGGCTCGTCGCCGAACACCACCTCGGGCCTGGTCACCAGCGCCCTCGCGATCGCCACGCGCTGCTGCTGCCCGCCGGACAGCTGGGCGGGCCGGTGCCCGGTCCGCCCATCCAGACCGACCCGCGAGACGATCTCGCGGAGCCAGGCCCGGTCCACGCGGGCGCCCGAGAGACGCAGCGGCAGCGTGATGTTCTCGATCACGGTAAGCGAGGGCACCAGGTTGAAGGCCTGGAACACGAACCCGATCCGCTGCCTGCGCAGCTCGGTCAGCCGCGTCTCGTCCATACCGGTCAGTTCGACGCCGCCCAGCCGTACGGAACCCGAGGACGGCAGGTCGAGCCCCGCCGCACAGTGCAGGAACGTGCTCTTGCCCGACCCCGAGGGACCCATCACGGCGGTGAAGCCGCCCCGGGGAATCCCGATCGTCACCTCGCGCAGGGCCGCCACCGCGCCCTGCCCCTTCCCGTACACCTTGCTCACCGCGTCCAAGCGCACTGCGTCCGTCATGTCCCTCAGCCTGCTGACCTGCGGCTCGGCGGACCAGAGACGCCATCACGGAAGGACCATGACATCCTCATGATTCGGACACTGGTAGACATGTCTCCGTGATTCGTGTGCTGTTGGCCGAGGACCAGCACGTCGTCAGGGGCGCTCTGGCGGCGCTGCTCGGCCTGGAGGAGGACCTGGAGGTCGTCGCCGCCGTGGACTCGGGTGACACCGTCGTGCCCGCCGCCCTCCTCCACCGGCCCGACGTCGCGCTACTCGACATCGACATGCCCGGCACAATTGACGGCCTCGCCGCCGCGGGTGAGCTCCGTTCGCGGCTTCCCGCCTGCCGGACGCTCATGCTCACCGGGTACGGCAAGCCGGGCCATCTCCGCCGGGCGCTCGGCGCGCAGGTGCACGGGTTCCTGCTGAAGACGGCGCCGCCCGAGGAGCTGGTCGCCGCCATCCGAGCGGTGGCCGCCGGCGAGCGGGTGCTCGACCCCTCGCTGGCGGTGACGGCCTGGGATCTGGCGGACAATCCCCTCACCCCCCGGGAGGCCGACGTGCTGCGGCTCGTGGCCGATGGAATCGACGTCACCGAGATCGCCGGCCGGCTCTTCCTGAGCCCGGGGACCGTACGCAACTACATCACCACGATCGTCGCAAAGCTGAATGCCCGCAATCGGGTCGACGCCGTACGCATCGCGCGAGAGGCGGGCTGGATCTAGCCAGGCGTGTCCCCCTTTACCGCCGCGCCCGGACGGCCATCCGCGACGGCCCGCTGGGGAGACCGTGCCGTGTTGGCAGGGCCGGGGAACCGTCCCCTCAGCGGGCCGGTACGGAGAAGGCACCTGTGGCGGCGGGGACGCGGGCCTCGAGCTCGAACCAGTGTCCGTCGCGGGTGGTGATGAGACGGCCGTCGAGGGCGGCCAACCGCGTCGTCAGGTTGCCCATCCCCGCGGAGCCCTGGCGTCCACCGGCCTGACCCCCGGCCTGACCCCCGGCCGAGCGCACGCCGTCGTTGCGCACGCGGAGCCGTACCCCGCCCTGCTCGGACACCGACGTGATCGTGCAGTGGCGCGCGGCGCTGTGCCGGAGCACATTGGTCACCGCCTCACGGAGCACCGTGCTGAGCACGCTCTCGACCTCGGCGGTGATCGGGCCGTGGCCCAGCTCGACCGCGACCTCGATGCCCGCGGCGCCCAGGATCGACCGGGCCGACTCCGCCTCGACGGTCAGCGACATCTCGTGCCTCTTGCCGGAGACGGAGCGCATGTCGATCTCGGCCCTCTCCACCATCGCGAGCACATCGTCGATCTCGACGCGGGCCCGTTCGAGGTCGAGCCGTCTGGCCAGCTCGCACTTGAGGAGGATCGCCGCCATGCTGTGGCCGAGCAGATCGTGCAGGTCACGGGCGGCGCGCAGGCGTTCCTCGACGACCGCCGAACGGGCCAGGTCCTCTTTGACCGCCTGCATCTCCTTCACCAGCCGGGCCAGGCGGAGGAGGCCGTAGACGACCAGGCCGGTCACCAGCGTGCTCACCGTGGAATTGACCGTCGTGGCGGGCTCCAGCCCGAGGGCGACGCCTATCACCGCGATGCTCGCCGTCACGCAGACGACGAGCGGCCAGGCGAGCATCATGGGGAAGGCGAGCAGGACTGGGCCGGCGAGGAAGCCGGCGACGCCCAGCCAGACCTCGCCGAAAGCGAGGACCGGAGCATAGGTGAGCAGGGCCATGACGCCCAGCGACCGCATGTGCCGGCCGGACACCGAGCGGAGCTGCATGAAGACGATCACAGCGAGGCAGGCGGCCGCCGGAAGCAGCAGGTCCGCGGGCAGTCGCAGCAGAGCCTTGGCGCTGAACCCGGTCAGGACGGCGGCCAGCAGGGCAAGTGACAGGGCGGAGGAGCGCCTGTCGTCCGCCGGGAACGACAGGGCGGGGCCGGCGCCGGGAAGCGTGACGGCCACGGTGAAATGGCCGGTGGGCGACAGGCCCGTGGTGAGCGAACCACCCGCCTCGGCAACTTGGCGGGGGAGATCGCCCAGGCTCTCGTCCTCCGCCGTCCTGGTCCCGTCGTTCGTGATGCGGAGCCGTACCCCTCCCCCGGGCATCTCGGTCTCGATCGTGCATGTGGTGGCGGTGCCGCGCCGGACGACCTCGGTCACCGCCTCCCGGAGCACGGCCGCGAGCAACGCGCCTGTGGGCCCCAGCGGTTCGGTGTGGCCGACGCGGATGTGCGCCGTGACGTCCGAGGCCGTGAGCATCGCGCGGGCAGTGGTGATCTCGGGAGTCAGGGACAGCGCGCGGTAACCCGCGGCGGCGGCCCGCGCCTCGGCCAGGCAGCGGCGCGCGGTGCCGGTGACCTCGCCCACGATCTCGGCCATGCGTTCCGGCTGGGCCAGAGCGAGCCTGCCACCTGCGCCGATCGCGGCAAGGCCTCGCCCGAGGCCGTCGTTCAGCTCGGCGGCGATGCGCAGCCGTTCATCGGTGACGGCGGCCATGACGAGTGCCGGCCGCGCGGCGTGCAGCTGGTCCACCCGCTCGGTGAGCCGGGTGAGACCGTAGATCACCAGAGCGACCAGCACCATCGTGATCGTGGCGTCGGCCGTGGCGGACGCGTCGCCGTACCGGACCGAGGCGATCAGTGCCGCGGCGACGGCGACCGCGGGCGCGAAAGCCCGCAACGGTGACAGCAGCAGCGATCCGGCCATGAAACCGAGCATCCCGACGGAGGCGCCGCAAGCGAGAACGCCTCCGAATCCCACCCCGGCCTGTACGGCGAGCAGCACCGGCCCCCGGAACCGCCTGAGCGCCGGCAAAATCTGAACGAGCTGCAGCGCGAACACCGGAACTGCGACCAGCGCTCCGGCCAGCAGATACACGCTCGCGAACGCGGCAAGAACGACGATGACGATCCCTCGCGCCAGGCGAGGCGCCTCAATCTGGAGCAATCGACACACACCCCCGACCCGGAGGGAAAGCCTAGGGCGAATCCGGGCAGAGCGCGGCCCCCAGCCCCGACCACGCGCAACACCTGGCCGCCGGGCTCCATCCGGTCACGATCGGCGTGCACAGCGTGGGTGGACCGGAGGGCGGTGCCGGCATGCCGGTCACCGGCTGGGAGACCGGCCCGGCCCCATCATGCGGTTCTCCCAGGTGGCGGCCGGCCGCCGGAACGTTGTGGCCGACGGTGCCCTGACCCTCCGGGGTGTCCACGGCCAGCCCGACCTGCGGCGCGGAAGCCCGGAACTCCTATTAGAGCGGGTGCTCGTTGAGTGAGGTAATCGAGATCTACAGCATGCGCGCAGCCGGCCACGGATTGTTAAGTCCCCGCTATTTACGCGGCCCTTGCGGCGGCATAGATTCTCGCCTGGCCCGCCGCTATTGGAACGGTCCCGGCGGTCGGCCTTCCCGAGGAAGGACAGCCCATGGCTCAGCCCTACCGGCCTTTCACCCCCATCCCCACGGTGACTCCGACCACCACCACGCAGGAGGTCACCGACTGGTTCTACCTGCGCCGCGCCCAAGTCGAGGCGCTGGCCAGATCGATGACCATCAAGTCCGACATCAGCCCGGACGTGATGGAGTTCCTGGGGCGCAAGCTCAGGACGATGGAGGGGCGGCTGACGGGCGGCATCCCGCCGGCCACGGTCGTGAACGACCTCCAGGCCTGGCTCGGGGAGGGCGGTGACCACGGAGCGTGGGACTTCTACGTCGCCGCACAGACCAAGCAGGACCAGGCCGAACTGGCCCGCCAGGCTGAGGCCGCCAGGAGTCTGGCCGTCGACCAGGCGAGAAATCGAGCCTCGGCCGCCGCGATCGCTCTGACCAAGACCTATGGCTCCGGGCTGCTGTCCGACCGGGGAACCGGCCGGGTGATCGCCGGCCTCGCCGTCGTCAACACCCCGGCGACCTTCACGGGGATCTCCGGCGTGGACAAGCACACTCATCCCAGTCACCCGGTCATCGACGAGCTTCTTAAGGGCACCCACAAGGCCGAGGAATGGCCGCAGGCCTCCTGCGCCGAGGTGGACGCGCTGAAGTCCTACCTCCACGCCGCCGCTCCCCCGATCACCTCAATCGCTCAGATCCCGCGTGGAGCGCTGGTCTTCCACGCGCAGGTATGGAACATCGGCGGGCCCAGGGGCGGCAAGAGCAGCACGCCGCACTGGCAGGCCAGGGGCGCCTGCGCCAACTGCTCGCAGTGGGTGGAGAAGATCGGCGCGCTGCTGGCCTGACCCAAGGGTGCCCTATCCCGGCCGGCGCGCGGTCCGAGAGCCGCCGGCCGGGATCAGCGCCGCACGGACGCGCATTTTCATCCTCCTCGACACTCCGAAATGCCCGCTTGACTAGTGGCCTAGCCCGGTAGGTTGAACACTCCTTCGGGCAGCGGGCACAGCGCTCTCCACATTGGCGGAGCCTTCTACTCCTCGGGATCGCTGACGGCCACCGGCTGGGATGTGCCGTACATCGTGTCGTGTTGCTTGCGGGGCGAGCAGACGGAGGCGGAGGGGCAGGCGCAGCGGCGGCCTCCGTCGTCGAGGCGGACGATGACCGAGTCCGAAGGCACGTTGTGGCCGACGACGGTGCCCGCGCCCTCCGGGGTCTCGACGGCCAGCCCCACCCGCGGCGCGGAAGCCCGGAACTCCGATAGAGCGGGTGCTCGTATTACCTCTGGAGTGCATACTCAACCCATGCCCCCGGAGGCCGAAGTGCCCAAGTCGCGCTGGTGGATCGCCCCCGATCTCGCTGCGGCGCTGGAACGCGGCGAGACTTTCGCTGACTGGCTGACCGATCGCGTACCTGTCGCTTCGTATGCGGGTATCTCGGCAGACCTCGCCCGAGCCGAACACGGCGTCGAGGACCAGCATGCAGCCAACCAACGGCACGCGGCCAGGCTCGGACTCGCGATCGTCAAGTTCTACGAGGACAACGACAAGACAGCCGCGAAGGATGAAGTGGTGCGTGACGCCTTCGACCTCCTGGTCAAGGACATCGGCCGACGTCGCGCCTCTGAGGGTTTCCGCGTCGTCGGCACGATGTGCACCGAGCGCGAGCGTCTCTACCGACGTCCGGGGGACTACGAGCGCATCGTCAAGGCGCTGACCGTTGCCGATGACGGGATCCTGATCGAGGACGGCCGGCACTTCGACCTGTACGGCGACGGTGCCGAGATGATCGCCTCGTCGGCGTAGCTCAGTCGATGCGGGAGATCCGCAAGATTCGCGAGCGGACGAAGCGATCCCATCAGGCACGCGCCCAGCGTGGGAAGTTCACGGGTGGACCGCGCCGCTTCGGCTGGCTGGGCGCTGACCAGCGGACCGGACGCCCATGCAACATGCACCGACACCCGGACGAGTGGCCCTACTTCTACCGCTGTGTCGCGGACGGCAAGGGAAGTTGTGGCCGGGTAGCGAGGAACGGCGAACTCGTGGACCTCTACCTCACTGAACTCGTCCTCCAGAAGCTTGAGAAGCAGTTCCAGCACGTAACGGCGGTAGATGAGCCATGGCCGGACTCTGACAGGCTGGCCCAGGTCGAGCAGAAGGCCACCAACCTCCGGAAGCGTTGGCGGGACAACATCGTCAGCGACGACTTCTTCTACACGGAGTTTCCCCAGCTCGAAGCCGAGATCAAGCGGCTACGGGCGGATCAACAGCGACACACCCTGTCGCAACAGCGCCGTTTTCACTGGCCGGCGAGGTGCGGAAGCAGTGGAAAGAGATGGACCTCGCCCAACGACGCGCCGCGATCGGTGACGTCCTGCACGCTCTCATCGTCTACCCGTTGAGCAAGGGTGCATGGCGTCGCGGCCCCTTCGATCCCAACAAGCTCAAGCCGATATGGAAGCCAGCGCGGGAGCCTCCGGGCTCGGCTCCCACACTCGAAGCCCTCGCTGGGCGAGCCATTCCGCGCGGCCTTCGAGGACGGCCACAGCGTCGCTGAACAGGGCTTCGGCGTCGCGCGGCGTAGTGGCGAGCCGATCGAGACACGATGCCCATGGCAAGAGTTCCATGCCGCGTTTAAGATCGACGCCCCAGACGATCACATCAGGGCAGGCCGAGAGGTTGCCCATGATGACGTTGACGCCGCCGCTTTTCCCCGCTCCCGCGATGCCACCCACGAGGGCATGACGGCGCAGCAGCGAGACGCGTGCAGGGCTTCCGTCTTCGAACACGCCCAGCTCGATTGGCTGGCCGATCGAGGCCACCGAAGGCCCTCGCCATTCGATGGCGTCGGCATGCGGGTCAGTTCCGATCACCCGGAGTTCGAGCCTGTTGGCCTTCTCCGGAATCGGCTGGATACGGCCTGCTCCGCGGCGTGTCCCGAGAGCGGATTCGGCAGCCCGGGCAGGAGATTAAGGAACAAGTTCAGAGGACGTCCACGAACTTATATTTGGATAGGGCGCCGAACGTCGTGCTGTCAGCGAAGACCTTCGCGCACCAGTAGCCGTCACGCTTCGGCGTGACTGTCCTGGCGTACCGGCCCGAGATGGCGCTCGACGTGGTCTTGCCGACGAGCTTCCATGACTTCGTGCCCTTCTGCCGGAAGTAGATGTAAACCGTCTTCCCTGTCCAGGGATTTCCGCCTCGGGTCACTCGCCCGCTCAGCCGGGTGGTGTCCCCCTTCTCCACCTCGCTCGCTCCCGAAATCGTGATCTTGGAACTGAGCTTCTTGGCAGTGGAGACGGTGAAGTCCGTAGAGAACGTGAAGAGCTTGTCGTACCGCTTGACTGTGATCTTCAGTTTCCAGATTCCCGTAGTCGAATCCTCACCGAATGTCACCTTGTCGCGCAAGTAGCCATCACTGCCGATAGTGGTACTCAGTGTCTTGGTCGCGCTAGAGGCCGTGTTCTCGACATGAGCGTCGGTCACGTTGTCGACGTTCTCCAGTTTGGCGGCCACCTGCGCCGAAGCCTCGCCGCCTCGCATGAGCTGCACGTCTTTGGGAGTAACCGTCAAAGCGGCTTTCGGACCTGCTTCGACGGGGAACGTCCTGGTCTTGGTATCGAGAACCTCGCCGTTTCGGGTGAGGGTAGCGACATACGTCCATGTGCCCGTCGGATCCGTGGACGCGACTGGAATCTGCGCAATGAGACCCGCACCAGATTCCAAGCCCACTTCCTTGTCAAGCTGTTCGAGCTGTTCCGTGACGGTGGCATTGTGCCAGGCGGCGTCATCGCTCTCTCCGGCCTTGTGAAACTTGACTGCGAGCACCGGATATGGCGGGAGCGGGCAGTCATGCACACGAGCGATATTCACGTCGAGGCGGAAGTCGACCGCCCCAGCGGGTGGGACGAAAACACGCGGAGCGGGGAGCGTCGGAGGTGCGTAGATATACGTAGTGCATTCATTCAAGCTGGCTGCCAAAGCTGCCGATGGCGTGATGGCCAGCAGGTTGGAGCAGAGGGCCACCGAAACCGCAATTAAGAGTGCTTTCGTACGCATGTCATCCCTCGGTATCCCGATCAGGAAATATCTTTAGCCTCTTGCGTCGCAGATCTTAGTGGGGATGTTCAATTTGATCAACATCTCATCGATTTGAGACTTATTTGATATGGCCGAGGGCTTGTGTCCGACTGCTCTTGACGCGGAAAATCCCTCGCCACTTAAGCCAGCGATCATTACGCGGCCTTTCGGATGGTGGGACGGCGAGCCACCGGACGCCGACGAGTCCCGCCGTGCCCGCGGGGAGTGGGTCAGCACGATCGCCAAGCGTCTCGGCGTCGGACACTCCACGCTTTACGGGGCATGGAGGCCGAGCGACCCGCCCACCACCACGCCACCGGAGTGACGCCCCACACGCGCACACGCGCGTAAGGGGCTGCAACTGCGAAAGCTCCCCCGACGAAGGAATCTCGTCTCCTAGTCTTCAGGATCGCTCTCGGCCACTGTCGGCGCTTCGGTGTACATCGCGTCGTGTTGCTTGCGGGGCGAGCAGACGGAGGCGGAGGGGCAGGCGCAGCGGCGGCCTCCGTCGTTGAGGCGGACGATGACCGAGTCCGAAGGCACGTTGTGGCCGACGACGGTGCCCGCGCCCTCCGGGGTCTCGACGGCCAGCCCCACCCGCGGCGCGGAAGCCCGGAACTCCTGATAGAGCGGGTGCTCATACTTAAGGCAGCACATCAACCGGCCGCAGGCCCCCGCGATCCTGAGCGGGTTGACCGGAAGGTCCTGGTCCTTGGCCATCCGGACCGAGACGGGCTCGAAGTCCTTCAGGAACGTCGCACAGCACAGGTCGCGCCCGCACGGCCCGATGCCGCCCTGGAGCCTGGCCTCGTCACGGGGGCCGATCTGCCGCAGCTCCACACGGGCGCGCAGGTTGCGGGCCAGGTCGCGGACGAGCGCGCGGAAGTCGACGCGATGGGGCGCGGAGAAGTAGACCGTGTAGACGTTGTCCGCGTCCAGGTAGTCGACGCCGACCACCTTCATGGGCAGCTCATGGCGCTTGATGAGGCGTTTGGACACGCTGCGGGCCTCGGCCCGCCGGCGGCGGTTACCCTCGTCGCGGCTCAGGTGGTCGTCGGTGGCGACGCCCTCGCAGACGGGTAGCCCCTCGACGTCCTCGCTCACGTACTGCGGAGCCCACACGCACTCGGCCACCTCGGGCCCCGCGTCGGTCGGGACCAACACCTTGTCGCCCACCTTGGGACTGTGGCCGCCCGGGTCGAGGTAGTAGAGCCGTCCGTAACGAGTGAAGCTCACGGCCATCATCATGCCCAAGAGCCGGCCCTCCTCGATCGTGTACGGCTTGCGCCTGAACCCCACCTTACGTGGCCTCCGCCGTACCCAATCATGACCATCTCTTGGCGACCTCAATCCTCCGGTGGGCGAGGGTCCCGCCGGAGGATCGATGGTGCGGCGCCTACCAGGCGATCATGCTGGGGTAGACCATCGTGTCGGCGGCGGCCGCCTTGACCACGGTCCGATAGCCGGATCCCTCGATCGCGCCGATTTCGCCGTTCCGCGTCGTGATCACGCTCTGGCCGGTGCCGTCGAGGTCGAGCTGCCGCATCGCGCCCTTGTCGGCGTCCTTGTAGACCACTGCCAGGGGCTTTCCGTCCGCCGTGCCGTACGCGATGACGCCGGCGGAACCGGGCAGCGGCCGCGCGGTGCCGTCCACGATCCGGACGCCGAGGTGGCCGACCGAGGCGAGGATCCGGGTGCCGTCCGGCGAGATCGCCACTCCGAAGACCCCACCGGACACCCCGTCGTACGAGGCCGGGAGCGTGAACGTGCGGGCCTGGTCGATGCCGTCACCGGACGTGGTGGTGTCGAGCAGCGAGACCTCCTGGGAGTCCGCGCACGTCAAGACGCTCTCCGCCGTGACCGCGGGGTTCCCGGGCTCCGAAGCCGGCGGCCTGACCGGGATCGCGGAGGTCGGCGGTACGGCCGAAGCCGTCGGGGGGACCGGCGCCTCCGAGATCGGCGGGACGCTCGCGGAGGGGGCGATCGTGACCGAGGGCTGCGACACAGGAGGCACCGCCGAAGACGCCCCAGTAGACGCCCCGGGAGGCAACACGGCGGGGTCGAACGGGGAGGACGGGCACATCGAGAAGACCGTGACCGACGAACCGAACGGGCCCTCGGCCGGCGAGCGTCCGCCCACACCGGTTCCGCCGCCATCCGTCGCCTGGGGTCCGGGGGCGCTCGCGACGCCGCTGACCACGGCGCCGGTCCTGGGGTCGACCGTGACCGTGTTCGGCTCCGCGGTCGGTGGCCCGGAAGGCCGCGGCCCGGCCGGGGACGGTGGCACGGGGTCGCCGGACGCCGCGCTTCCACCGGCATTTCCGCTCGGGGCCGCGCTCACGCCAGGCACCGGGCTGCCCGGCACGGAGCCCGGCCCAGAGCCCGGCCCGGACCTGCCGCCGGATTCCCCGGCGGGAGCGGTGGGCTCGAGGGAGTTCGCCGGCGGGGCGGTCGCCGTGAGGGTGATCTCGCTCTGATACGTGGGCAGGGCCGAGAAGGTCGCTGTGACGGCGTCCGCGGTGCCCGTCGTGGGGGGCGCCCCGTCCGTCGAGGTGCCGGACAGAATCGTGGCGGAGAGTTCGCCCGGCGACTGCGGGACGGCCGGTTCCGACGCCGGGATGAGCGTGGGCCCCCGGCGGAAGAGCACATAACGCCCGTCCGCGCTTACCGACACGTCGCGGACCCCGGCCCCCTCCTTCGCCTTCCACGTACGGCTGTCGCCGGTCGCCGTATCGGTGATCACCAGGCCGCCCGGCGTCGTCGCGCTTCCGCAGGGTTCGAGGCCGTAGGCCAGCTTGGAGCCGTCGCCGTTGACCGCGAGCGACGTCGGCCTGGTCCCTTCCGGCGGCGTGAACGGCAGCACGCCGTACGACTTGATCTTGCCGTCGTCGTCGAGGGTGAACTGGTAGAAGCGGAAACGGCAGTCGGCGGTGCCGGCCGCGACGTAGAACAGCCTGTTGTCCTGGGCGGCCTGGACGCCGGAGAACAACTCGCCGCCCGAGGGGTGGGAGAGCTCATTCGTGACCGATCCGTCGGAGACGTTCCTGATCGTGATCTTGTCGGGGCGGGCGTCGGCGAAGAACTTGGGCGCGGCGGGCGGACCGGCCGTCGAGGGCACCGACAGGTTCACCGCGTGGCCGCCGCGCTGCGCGATGGCCGCTCCCCCCGCGACCGCGACCGTGACCGAGGCGGCCGCCGCGACGGGCACCAGCCAGCTCCTCTTCCAGGTGCGGCTGTCGCCCTTCCGCCCGCGGCTCTCGCCCCACCTCGGGACCGGAGCGTGGTCGATCGTCTCGCTCACCGCGTGAGTGGCGTCACGGAGCCGGTTGACGATGTCCTCGTCGTGCTCGTTCATCGATCTTCCCCAAGCAGGCTGCCGAGCGCGTCGAGGGCTCGGGAGGTGGTGGACTTCACGGTGCCCCGGCTCACACCCATGACCTGCGCCGTCTCCTCTTCGGACAGGTCGGCGTAGTAGCGGAGCACGAGGGCCTCGCGCTGCCGCCTGGGCAGGCGATGGAGCGCCTCCATGACCTCGCGCCGTTCGGCGCCTAGGAGCATGGCGGACTCGGCCGACCAGACGGGCGGCTCATATGTCCCGGCGAACCAGGACGGAAGGCGCCTTCTCCGGAGGACGGTCCGGGCGTTGTTCAGAACGGCACTGCGCAGGTAGAACAGCGCCTTGCCCTGGTCCCGCAGGGCGCCGAAACGGCGGTGGAGACCGAGGAACGCCTCCTGGACCACGTCTTCGGCGCTCTCGCGGTCACCGACCATGATCAACGCGAGACGGGTGAGCCCGAGCGCGTGCTTGGCGTAGAGCTCGGTGATCGCGTCGTCGGCGGCGACCGGCGGGGGCGAGGCGCTCATCGGCTCCCCGGGGGGTTTGTCGAGATCCAGCGTTTCGGCCTTCATGTACCAGAGACGCCGGATCGCCGCCCGGGTTGCTTCCGGCTTCAGCGCATGATCACGCCGGGGTGGGGGTGCGGAGGGCGAGGGTCATCGCCTCCACGGCTATCTGGGGATTGACGTTGGCCGCGAGACGTTCGCGGCACTGCATGATCGCACTCGTACGGCGGAGCGTGTCCTCGGGCGTCGAGCTCCGCGCCAGCGCCTCGACCTCGTGCCTGCGGTCCTCGTTGGCCAGCTCTATCCGCGCCCCGAACTGTACGGCCAGCACATCGCGGTAGAACGCGACCAGATCGAGCAGGGCGATGTCGAGCGAGTCACGCTTGATCCGGGTGGCGCGTGACTTCTGCATGGTCTCGAGCTCCTTCAGCGCCCCGGCTCCCCCGCGGACCAGGCCCTTGTTGAGACCCTTGCCCGACGAGCCCTCGCCGTAGACCTTGCGCAGCTCCGTCGTCTCGACCTCGTTCAGGGCGGTCGTCGCGGCGTCCGCGTCCTCGGTGGAGGTCTTCACCAGCCGTTCGGCGGCGGTGATGCAGTCCCCCACGCCGGAGAGCGACCTGGGGATGGAGAGCACGTCCTCGCGGCGCCGCCGTACCTCCTCGTCGAGAGCCAGCCGGCGCGCCCGCCCGATGTGCCCCTGGGCGGCCCGCGCGGCGAACAGGGCCATGTCGGGGGCGACGCCGTCCCTCGTGGCCAGGACGTGGGCGACCGCCTCGGTGGAGGGGGTGCTCAGCGTGACGACCCGGCAGCGGGACCGGATCGTGATGATCATGTCGTCGGGAGAGGGCGCGCAGAGCAGCCAGACCGTCCGCGGCGGAGGCTCCTCGATGGCCTTGAGCAGCGCGTTCGCGGCGGCCTCTGTCGCGCGGTCGGCGTCCTCGAAGAGCATGATCCGCCAGCGTCCGAGGGTCGGCGCCCCGGCGCCCTTGAGCACCAGCTCACGGGTCTGTCTCGCGCTGTACGAAAGCCCCTCGGGCCGGACCCACGTCACGTCGGGATGGGAGCCGACGTCGACCTGGTGGCACGCGTCGCAGTGGCCGCACCCCTGGTCGGGGCAGAGCAGCGACGCGGCGAACGCCTTGGCGGCGTTGGACCGGCCTGATCCGGGCGGGCCGGTGAACAGCCAGGCATGGGTCATCCCCGCGCCGCGACCTCCCGCGAGGGCCTCGGCCGCGGCCGCGGCGGCCTTCTGGAGCACCGCCACCGCCCGGTCCTGCCCCACCAGATCGCCGAAGAAACTCACCCCTCCAACCTACCCCCGTGATCATGCACAGGTTCCCGGGAAGCCGCACAGAGCTGCGCAAACCCGCTTAGTGATCATGCACGCCTTCCCGAATAACGCCGCCGAACTGCACGGACACCTTCCGCGATCAGGCCGTGGAAGCCCCACGCTGCCCGCACCCTATGCGTGATCATGCAGAGCGCCGAGTGCCAGATCATCAACCGCGAAGCCGCACGTCAACCGTGCCAGCGGGGACTTTGTGCATGATCACGCACGACGAGTTGGCAGCTCAGAAGCCCACCGCAGGAACCTGTGCATGATCACCTTATGATCGCCGCCCACTTTGGGGGTGGTCAGTCCCGGATGACGGGGATGGTCCCGGTGGCGGCCTCGGCCTCCTGGGGGACGGGGTCGGGAAGGACCTCCCGCACCCGGTCCTGGATGAGCCGGGACAACTCGCCCTGCGGCAGCGTGCCGTCGACCACGAGGTACCGCTCCGGGTCCGCGGCGGCCAGCGCCCGGAACTCCCGCCGGACCCGCTCGTGGAACTCCATCGGCTCGGCCTCGATCCGGTCGGCCGGGGAGGCCATCCGGCGCAGGCCGACCGACGGCGGCACGTCGATCAGCACGGTCAGGTCGGGGACGAGCCCGCCCGTGGCCCAAGAGTTGATCTTGGCCACCTCTTCCGGGTCGAGCGCCCGCCCCGCTCCCTGGTACGCCAGCGAGGAGTCGACATACCGGTCGCAGACGACCGTGGACCCCCGATACAGCGCCGGCCGGATGACCTTCTCGACGTGCTCGGCCCGGTCGGCGGCGTAGAGCAGCGTCTCGGAGCGGGCGGACAGCCCCTGATGGGTGGCGTCGAGGAGGATCGCGCGCAGCCGCATACCGACCTTGGTCGAGCCCGGCTCCCGGGTCTGCACCACGTCGTAGCCCTGGTCGCGCAGCCAGATGGCCAGCAGCCGCGACTGTGTGGTCTTGCCCGAGCCCTCTCCGCCCTCGAAGGCCACGAATAGGCCGCGCGGCTGCTCCATGGTCTCGGGGACGAACTTCTCGCCCCTCAGCGCGGCGAGCAGGTCAACGCCGATGGGGATGCCGCGCCGGTCGTCCATGTGCCGGAGCGCGAGCAGGCCGACGATCACCGCGAGGAACGCGGCCACGACCAGGACCAGGTTCGAGCCGTCGAAGCGGTAGCTCATCCCCGCGACCGTGAACAGATGCCTGCCGAAGAGAGCGGCCAGCGTGGACGCCACGGCCACCACGAGCAGCAGCACGACGCGGGCCAGAGACTGCAGGAACGAGAACGTACGGCCGCGCAGCCCGTCCTCCACCTCCAGGCCGATCATCGTGTAGCCGATGATCCACGCGATGCCGGCGCAGGCGCCCAGCACCACGGTGAGCATGACGACGATCACCAGGTTGGGGATCAGCGCGATGGCGGCGAGCGTCAGCCCGGCCAGGACGATCGACAGCCCGAACAGGCGGCGCCGGGACAGCCCGCGCAGCAGGCGCAGGCCGAAGAACATGCCCAGCCCCATGCCGAGGAACACGGCACAGAACACCGCGCCATAACCCGCATCGCCTCCCTGCAGGGCGCTGACGTAGGCCTTGGCGACGCCCACGACCGCTCCCCCGGCCGCGAAGGCGCCGAGCATGCCGATGATCAGCCCGCGGACGACCCGGTTGCCGCCGACGAAACGCCAGCCGTCCACGATCTGCCGCAGCACCGAGGGCGTCGACACGTGCCGGGTGTGGTCCTTGGGGATGTCGCGCAACGTGAAGATCAGGATCGCGGAGACCAGGTAGGCGACCGCGTTGAGGCCGAGCGCCAGGTCGGTTGGCTTCGCCCCGAACCCGGGGATGGCCGTGGCCACCACGCCGCCGAGCGCCGACACGACGGCGAAGAGGGCGGCCGCGACGGGCGCCGTGCCGTACGTCACGAGGAGGTTGAGCTGGTTGGCCTCCTCCAGCCGGTCCTTGGCCACGAGGTTGGGGACGGTCGCGTCCTTGGCGGGCACCCAGAAGAGGTTCGCGCATTCCAGCAGGAGCGTCGCGATGATCACCCACTGGTAGCTGCCGACCAGCGGGATCGACAGCACCACGGCGAAGCGGCAGATGTCCGCGATCACCATCGTCAGCCGCCGGTCGAACCGGTCGGCCACGGCCCCGGCGAGCGGCCCCAGCAGGATCGCGGGCAGCATCTTCGCGACGAAGACACCGCCGATGGCGAGGCTCTGCGCCTGGTAGCCCGACCCGGCGGTGAGGTTCGCCGCGAGGGCCGTCAGAGCGATGATGTTGAGCCAGTCTCCGAGGCTGCAGACCGCCATCGCCGTCCAAAGCCTGCGGAACGCCGCGTTGGCCAGCACGTGCGGCGCCTTGCGCCGCTTGGCTGCCCGGCCAGGGGTGCTCATGATGTCAGCGTATCCAGGTGCTCGCTGGGCTGGGGAAGGGGCGAGCGGGCCGGATTTGCCCTGCCTGCTCGTCGCCTGAGGGTATTACGTCTGCTGTGTCCCCGCAGTCCGGTCGCATGTATCCCCCCGCTACTTTTCCGTACGGCCGGGCCCGTGATCCGTACGGCCCGCTCGGTCCCCGGCTCCCCCGCCCCGGGAACCCTTTTGGGAGCCGGGGCGGGAGCCGTACGGATCAGGCACCCAGGACACTCAGGACTTGGCCGCCGGCTTCTTGGCCGTCGTCTTGGCCCTGGTCGTGGTGCGCTTCGGGGCGGGTGCGCGCTCCCGGCGCTCGGCCAGCAGCTCGGCCGCCCGCTCGATCGTGATGTCCTCGACCGTGTCGCCCTTGCGGAGCGAGGCGTTCGTCTCGCCGTCGGTGACGTAGGGGCCGAAACGGCCCTCCTTGACCACCACCGGCTTCTTCGAGTTCGGGTCGTCGCCCAGCTCGCGCAGCGGCGGTGCGGCCGCGGCACGGCCCCGCCCACGGGCCTTGGGCTGCGCGAACAGCTCCTTGGCCTTGTCGATGGTGACCGTCAGCAGATCGTCCTCCGAGGGGAGGGAACGGGAGTCGGTGCCCTTCTTGATGTACGGCCCGAACCTGCCGTTCTGCGCGGTCACCTCCTCTCCGTCGATGTTCCCGACCACCCGCGGCAGCTTCAGCAGCTTCAGCGCCTGCTCCAGCGTGATCGTGTCCAGGGTCATCGTCTTGAACAGCGAGCCGGTGCGCGGCTTGACGGCGTCGGCCTTCTTCGTCCGCTTCTTGCCGTCGACCGGTGGCGGCTCCTCGGGCAGGACCTCCGTGACGTACGGACCAAACCGGCCGTCCTTGGCCACGATCATCCGGCCGGTCGCCGGGTCCACGCCGAGCTCGCGATCACCGCTCGGGCGGGAGAACAGCTCCTCGGCCTTGTCCGCGGTCAGCTCGTCGGGCGTCATGTCCTCGGGGATGTTCACCCGAGCGCCGTCGCGGTCGAGGTACGGCCCGTAGCGGCCGACCCTGATCACGATGTCGCTACCCTTGATCGGGAAGGAGCTGATCTCCTTGGCGTCGATCTCGCCGAGGTCGGTCACCATCTCCTTGAGGCCCTCGTCGCCGTCCTCGCCGCCGAAGTAGAACCGGCGCAGCTCGGGCACCCGCTCGGCCCGGTCGTTGGCGATGTCGTCGAGGACCTTCTCCATGTCGGCCGTGAAGTCGTAGTCGACCAGGTTGCCGAAATGCTGCTCAAGCAGGTTGACCACGGCGAACGCCAGGAAGGACGGCACCAGGGCCGTGCCCTTCTTGAACACGTACCCCCGGTCGAGGATCGTCCCGATGATCGACGCGTAGGTCGACGGGCGGCCGATCTCGCGGTCCTCCAACTCCTTGACCAGCGACGCCTCGGTGTAGCGGGCGGGCGGCTTGGTCGAGTGGCCCAGGGCGGTCAGCTCCGCGGCCGTGAGCCTGTCGCCCTCGCTGAGGTTGGGCAGCCGCTTCTCGGAGTCGTCCCGGTCGGTCGACGGGTCGTCCGCGCCCTCGACGTACGCCTTGAGGAACCCGTAGAACGTGATCGTCCGGCCGGTGGCGCTGAACTCGGCGTTCTCTCCGGCGCTGGAGGTGCCGCCGACCTTGACCGACACCGACTCGCCGACGGCGTCCTTCATCTGGGAGGCGACCGTGCGCTGCCAGATCAGCTCGTAGAGCCGGAACATGTCCCCGGCCAGGCCGGTCTCGCCGGGAGTGCGGAACTCCTCGCCGGACGGCCGGATCGCCTCGTGGGCCTCCTGGGCGTTCTTGACCTTGCTCGTGTAGACCCGGGGCTTGTCCGGCACGTACGCCGAGCCGTACAGCTTGATCGCCTGGCTGCGGGCGGCGGCGACGGCGGTCTCCGACAGCGTGATGCTGTCGGTACGCATGTAGGTGATGAACCCGTTCTCGTAGAGCCGCTGGGCGATCTGCATCGTGTACTTGGCGGAGAAGCCCAGCTTGCGGCTCGCCTCCTGCTGCAGCGTCGTCGTCCGGAACGGCGCGTACGGCTTGCGCGTGTACGGCTTGCGCTCGACGGACTTGACGGCGTACGACGCGCCCTGGAGCCTGCCCACGAGAGCCGTGGCGGACGCCTCGTCGAGGTGGAGGACGTCGTTGCTCTTCAGCCTGCCGGTGGAGGCGAAGTCACGGCCCTGCGCGACCCGCTTGCCGTCAACCCCGGTCAGCGTGGCCGTGAACGTGCTCGGGTCGTCGGCCGCGCGGCCGGTGTCGAAAAGGGCCTGGAGGTCCCAGTAGTTGGCGGCGGTGAACGCCATCCGCTCCCGCTCGCGCTCGACCACCAGCCGGGTCGCGACGGACTGCACCCGGCCGGCCGACAGCCTGGGCTTGACCTTCTTCCACAGGACCGGGCTGACCTCGTAGCCGTAGAGGCGGTCGAGGATGCGCCGGGTCTCCTGGGCGTCGACCAGCCGCAGGTTCAGGTCGCGGGGGTTGGACACCGCGTCCTGGATGGCGTGGGGGGTGATCTCGTGGAAGACCATCCGGTGCACCGGCACCTTGGGCTTCAGCACCTCGCGCAGGTGCCACGCGATGGCCTCGCCCTCGCGGTCCTCGTCAGTGGCCAGGTAAAGCTCGTCGGCTTCCTTCAGGAGCTGCTTCAGCTTGGAGACCTGGGATTTCTTGTCCGGGTTGACGACATAGAGGGGCTCGAACTCGTGGTCGACGTTCACGCCGAGGCGGGCCCAGGCCTCTCCCTTGTACTTCTCGGGAATGTCGTCGGCCTTCTCCGGCAGGTCCCGGATGTGACCGATGCTGGACTCCACGATGTAGCCGCGCCCGAGGTACCCGGCGATCGTCTTCGCCTTGGCAGGCGACTCCACGATCACCAGGCGGGTTCCGCCGGCGTTGCCGTTATTGGCTGGCACGCTGCTTCCTACCTCGCTGTTCGCTGTCGTTCCCCGGGCTTCCGGGCCCTGTCTTGCCAAACTCCGTGCTTTCAGAGCCCGTAATTTCCGTGCTCCCCGGCGTCGTGGTTCCTCGTGCTCGCGGCCCGAGGTCCCCCGGCCCCGGCCACCCGGTCCCGTGACCCCCAGGACAGGAGGAGGCCAGGGGCCGCCTTGAACGTACCTGGCACCGCAAGTCCTTCCCCCTCGGGCTACCCGGTTCTGTCCGGGAATGTAACCCGCCTGGACCTGTTATCCACGAGGACGCAGAATAGAGCCCATCGGGTTTACCTAGCACGCCCCTCGGAGACTAACCGCTGTGCTCGACTACTCCTACTTGGAGCTCTATCTACCGCGTGGCACCTCGCGTGAAGTGGCCAGGCAGATGTTGACCGAGCACGCCGAGTATGGAAACTGGGAGCTCGACCGGCTGCGACTGTATCCCGACGGGAGCAGACGCGTCTGGCTGCGTCGCAGGATCATACGTGCCGCCCGGACGATGTGACCAATACATACACGTCAGACCAGATATAGAGACCCCGACCACGCACAGTACCTCCAAGCGCCACCACGACGTACGGCACGGCGCCCAGGGTTTCCCACTCGGCGTCTGAGGGCGATGTTCACACGGGCCTCACCCAACCCGGCGCCGCGGCAGGGATCCCCGGCCGGGCCCCGGTACGGCGTCCCACGCGGGCGTCCAGGACACAATCGCGGCTTGGCCTGAAGACCCGGCGCGACGGGCGTAGCCGCAGGCCACAGGCAGTTCATGTGCAGGCATGGCCAGCGTCTAACGGCTTCATCGGCTTGGACAGGCATGGATGGCATGGGCAGGCAAAAGCGCTTTGCCCGCCCCGGGCCGCGCCCCCGGAACGGGCAAAGCTTCTGTGCTCACCTTCGCTGGATGCGGGTGAGCGTCCCTCGTCGCCCGCGCCGGGCGTCACTCAGGCGGCCGGTTCGCCGCCGAGCCTCCCAGCGACTGGTAGCCGCGGAGTTTCCGGCGGCTGGTTGGCCGCCGGGGCCACCTCCATGGCGCGGGCGAGTGATATATCCCTTACTTCCGGCCGAAGCGGAAGCGGCGGGTAGCGGCGAACAGGGTGGCCGAGGCGGCGAACATCGCACCGAGAACCAGCGCGGCGAACGAGCCGGGGTTCATCCCGGTCACGCCGACCGGCTGCTCGGCGCTCATCAGGCCGAGGTTCTTGAGGGGCAGGGCGTCGGTCGCCTGGTCGACACCGTTCACCGGGAGCCCCTTGGTGACCTGCTCCACGCCGTTGACCGGCAGGCCCTTGGTGGTCTGGCCGAGGCCGTTCGCGGGGAGCGCGCCGGTCGCCTGGTCGAGGGTGCCGTTGACCGGAAGCGACCCGGTGACCTGGGACACCGCCGGTGGCACCGGGGAGCCCTTGCCGGTCGTGGCGGCGTGGCCGGCGGGGGAGGCGGCGGGCGCCCCCGGCACGCTCGGCAGCTCCGGAAGGCCCAGCATGTTGGGCAGGTCGCCCATGACCGGCGCGGACGGCGCCGCGGCGGCGCTCATCTGCTGGGGAACGCCGCTGGCCTCCTTGAGGCCGGACAGGGCCGGGACGCCCGGGAGAGCGGGCAGGAGCGCGCCACCCCTGGAGGCGACGCCGCGGGTCTCCGAGCGGGCCCAGTAGCCGCCGTGGTGGTGGCCGCCGTGACCGTGGCTGCCGACGCGAGCGCCGCCCAGGCAGCCCGCTGCGGCGTCACCGAGGACCGCGACCGCGTTGCCGCACACGTTGATCGGAGCCGTGATCGGCGCGACGACCTGGTTGCCCCCCAGGATCGAAGAGCGGCCCGAGGTGGTGTTGTGTCCGGCACCCCGGTGACCCCAGTGGCCCCAGTGCCGGCTCCAGCCGCCGTGCACCGACGCGCCGCCACGGCAGCCCGCGAAGGCCTCTCCCGCGATCGCCACGGCGTTTCCGCAGATGTTGACCGGCAGGATGATCGGCGCGACCACCTGGTTGCCGCCCAGGATCGAGGAGCGCCCGTCGGTACGGTTGCCACCGGCCCAGTTGCCCGGCCTGACGATGCTGACGGAGGAACCGCCCTTGCAGCTCCCGCTGCCGTGGCCGACCGCGTTGCCGCAGACGTTGACCGGACCCGTGATCGGCCCGATCACCTGGTTGCCGCTGCCGGCGGCGAAACGGCCGTCGGTGTCGTTGCCGGTCGAGCCGGGGTGACCGTGCCAGTGTCCGCCTCCGTAGCCGTGACCCCAGCCGTGCCCCTCGTGGCCGCCGTGACCCCAGCCGTGCCCCTCGTGGCCGCCGTGACGCCAGCCGTGGCCGGGCCAGTAGTGACCCCCCGGCTCGACGGACGAGCCGCCCTTGCAGCCGGAGAATGCCTCGCCGAGAACCGCGACCGAGTTGCCGCAGACGTTGATCGGAGCCGTGATCGGCGCGATGACCTGGTTGCCGCCAAGGATCGAAGAGCGCCCGGACGTGCGGTTGCCACCGGCGCCGCCCCCGGCGTTCCGGACGGAGGCGCCGCCCCTGCAGCCGGCGGTGGCGTCACCGAAGATCGCCACGGCGTTGCCGCACGCGTTGATCGGAGCCGTGATCGGGGCGATGATCTGGTTGCCGCCCAGCAGGCTGTGGTCGCCGTTGGTGACGTTGCCGCCGGCGCCGCCCCTGCGGGAGCCCCTCACCGTCGCACCGCCCTTGCAGCCCGCGTCGGACCGGCCGAACAGCGACACGGCGTTGCCGCACGCGTTGATCGGGGCGGTGACGGGCGCGTTCACCTGGTTGCCACCGAGGATGCTGCCGTTGCCGGAGGTCCGGTTCGCGATGCCGCCGCCCGCCCCCTCGACGGACGCGCCGCCCTGGGACGAGGCGCTCGACTCGCCGGCGACGCCCACGGCGTTCCCGCTGATGTCGATCGGCAGCGTGACGGGCAGGTTGACCTGGTTGCCGCCACCGATCGAGCCGTTGCCACCGGTGTCGGCGAGAGCCGTACCGCTGCCAAGGGTCATGACGCCGGCGGCGAGAAACGCCGCGGGAGCCGAGCCCTTCGCCCACGTTCGCATAATGAATGCTCCTAATAGTTCTAAGGGGGTTGCCTGACAGCTCGCGACAGATGTCCACGCCAAAGGCACAGCGGGGCTGTGGACCGTCACGAGGGTGAAGAGATTCCGCGTCACCCGCACGGAGCGCCGCGGGACCGGATGTCCCGAGACGGTGGTCCGAGACCGGATGTCCTGAGACCGGATGTCCTGAGACCGGATGTCCTGAGACCGGATGTCCACGGTCGGGGGCAGGCTCCGGCGCCGGTCACCGTCGAAGAGGGACCGGCGCGGAGGCGGGATCAGTCAGGAGAGAAAGATGGGTCGTCCGCCGCTGTGCGGACAACCGGGGGAAGCACTGCCGCCAGGGGGGCGGGCAGGTGCGTGAGACGCGGCTCGAAAACCGGCCGCGCGACATCCCCGAACAAGATGGATCCACCGCTCGCCTGGGGGACCAGACCATGGTCACCCGGGGCGTGGTCGACGGTGGAGGGTGATGGGAGCACGGGCTTCGACTGGCTGGTGAGCCCGTCAACCGTACGCCCGGCCATGGCCTCGGCGTTCATCGAGGCGTTGTCACTCGCCGTGGGGAAACCATCGGAACCCGCCGTGGAGGCTCCGCCGGGAATCGCTGTGAGCGATCCGCCGGAGCCCGCTGTGGGGAAATGATCGGCGAGCACCGATCCGGCAGCGACATGTGAGGGCGCCGTCTCGGCCACGGACGTCGCCGTGCCGGAGACATTGAAGATCACGCCAAGCAGCCATCCGGCGGCGATCAGCCCGCCGATGACCAGCAGGCGGCCCAGACGGGAGCCGGCCGCGAACCGCGCCATCCGATCTCCCCTGCCGGACCCGGCGACCGTGACGTCCACGCGCGGTTCAGCGGCGGGCATTGCCCCCCGCTGCTCCTCCGGCGTGTACGTCACGCGACCTCCCGAGTCCGTCGAGTCCGCCCGGTGCGGATCCAACCCTCAACGCAGAGTCACTGTAGCGGCACGCCACGTGATCGCAACAGATTTCTCAGCAGTAATCGAGGAAACGGTCAAGGACCCGGACCCCAAACCGGAGCGAATCCACCGGAACACGCTCGTCGACGCCATGGAACATCCCCGAGAAGTCCAAGTCGGACGGGAGCTGAAGTGGCGCGAAGCCGTACCCGCGGATGCCCAGGCGGCTGAACGCCTTGAGGTCGGTGCCTCCACTGAGGGTGTACGGCACGGCCCTGGAGCCGGGGTCCTCCTCGTGCAGCGCGTCGGCCATCGCCTTGACGAGTGGGCCCTTGAACGCGGTCTCCACCGCGACGTCGTGGTAGACGAACTCCCTGGTGACGTTCGGCCCCAGCAGCTCGTCGACCGTCTGGAAGAACTCGTCCTCGTAGCCGGGCAGGAACCGCCCGTCCACGTGTGCCGTCGCCTCCTGCGGGATGACGTTGGCCTTGTAGCCCGCCTGGAGCATCGTGGGGTTGACCGTGTTCTGGAGCGTGGCGCCGATCATCCGGGCGAGCGGGCCGAGCTGGGCCACCGCCGCCTCGGCGTCCTCGGCCTTCACCTCGACCTCGAAAACCTCCTCGAAGAACGCCTGAACCGTCGGCGTGAGCCGCACCGGCCATTGGTAGCGGCCAAGGCGCGCCACCGCCTCGGCGAGCTCCGTCACGGCGTTCTCGTTGTTGAGCATCGAGCCGTGGCCGGCCCGGCCCTTGGCGGTCAGCCGCATCCAGGCGATGCCCTTCTCGGCCGCCTCGATCAGGTAGAGCCGCCCCTTGTCGCCGATGGTCACGCTGAAGCCGCCGACCTCGCCGATGGCCTCGGTGCAGCCCTCGAACAGGTCCGGGCGCTCGTTGACCAGCCATTGCGCGCCGTAATGGCCTCCGGCCTCCTCGTCGGCGGTGAAGGCCAGCACGACGTCCCTCGGCGGCCTCCGCCCGGCGCTGAGACGCTGCCGTACGACCGCGAGAATCATCGCGTCCATGTCCTTCATGTCCACCGCCCCGCGCCCCCAGACACAGCCGTCGGCGATCTCGCCGCTGAGCGGGTGGTGGGTCCAGTCGGACGCGTTGAACGGCACGACGTCCAAGTGGCCGTGGAGGAGCAGCGCGTCCCTCTCCGGGTCGGCGCCCTCGATGCGGGCGATCACGCTGGCCCTGCCGGTGTCCGACTCGAGGACGCGCGGTTCGAGGCCCACGTCGGCGAGCTTCGCCGCCACGTACTCCGCGGCCTTCCGCTCCCCGGGGCCGGCGTTGTCTCCCGCGTTCGTCGAGTCGATGCGGATCAGGTCGCGGCACAGCTCGACGACCTCGTCCTCGCCGCTCAGTGGGGTCATTGCGCCTCCTCACACTCGCTGCCGTGTCCGGCTGGCGGTCTCTGTACGGCCTGCGGTCGCTGCACCGGCCAGCCGTGTTTGCGCCTCGCGGTCGGGTACGGCAGGCCGTCTCACACGCAGCGTGGTCCTGTACGGCTTGCCGTCCTTAGCCGGTTGCGCCCTCCATCCTGCCGTTAGCCAGGCCGGTTGTTCACCCCGGCCTCGGGGCGTGTTGCGGGCGCTTGATTCTCGGTATGAACCAGGCATCGGACAGTGCTAACCTGTATCAGCCGACGCGAGATGACGGTCCCGCGTCAGGCACCAAGTCCGGGTGGCGGAATAGGCAGACGCGCTAGCTTGAGGTGCTAGTGCCCAGTGATGGGCATGGGGGTTCAAGTCCCCCCTCGGACACAAACCTTTTGCACATGTGGGGGCCAGGGATCACCTGAGCCTCCACTAGTCGTTTCTGGGGCCGGTAGGTCATTTTGAGCCCTATCTGTGAGTAGATGTCGGCCTTGTCGGTCGGGTCGGCTTCCTGGAGGACCTTCACAAGGTCCCCGAGCGCTGTGACTACTGCGTCGATCTCCTCCTTGCTCATGCGGCGCCGCCCACTCGTCTGGCGCAGTTGCGCCTGCGCGGCGACGCGCTGTGTCTGAGTCTCGGCGATCCATTGGGTCACCAGCACCGGGTCCGCACCCGCCTCAAGCGCCGATCGATGCTGGGCGAGCTTGCGGTCGCATTCGACGATCTTCATTCGAGCCGCTTCACTCGCGCTGCCGGGCGCGTCCTGGCCATGGTCGGCGAGGGCCTGAATGGTCTGCTTACGCCTCCTGGGTGCGAATGCCTGTGCCAGCCAGGCGTCGAGGTGATCGAGCACGTCTGCCTCGCGCAGGTAGACGACCTTGGCGATCGCCCCGCCGCGCGGTTCGACCAGCGCCCTCGCCCGGCTCATCTGCCAGGCGCGGGACGCCTCGGGGTCCTGGCGGTCCTCCGTCGAGCACCGACCCCAGAACGCCAATTTCATCTGTAAATCTCCCTTCTTCTCGGCGCTGAACGTTGGGGTGCGCAAGCGCCCACCGTCGGGCGCTTGCGCACATGCCGATCACCTCAAGCGCTCGACGTCCTCGGAAAGGTGAACGCGGGCCTTGTCGCCTACAGCCAGCGCCTCGCACACACCCTCGGAACCAACGAGGTCTTCGCACGCCTGTACGGCACGGCCCGGCGGACGAGCGGATGCCACTTGGATGCCTGGTGTCCAGAGGCGCGCTGCACCGCTCAATGGGGGAAGCACGTCCGGCCTGACGCCTACGGCAGGTGGACCGAGAACGGCCATAGCGTCGACTTCTTCCTTGAATACGACACCGGCACCGAGACCTTCGATCGGGTGCTGGCCAAGCTGAACGGCTACGCCGCACTCGCCGCGGCCACCGGAATCAGCACCCCTGTCCTGCTCTTGACCTCCTCGGCGCGAAGAGAGACCAGCCTGCACGGCCGCCTCCAGCTCCGCGCGGCACAAACCTCGGTGCCCTGTGCCACCGCCGTGGCCGGGTCAAACCCCGAGGACGCCATCTGGCTGCCCCACGACCGCCGAGAAGGACGGCTACGCCTGGCCGAACTCGCTGATCACTGGCCCCCGCCCGCCAAAGAGGAACGCCCTTGATCATAGAAACCAGACTGACGAAGGTCCTCGTCGCTGGCGGCAGCCTCGCGGCGGGCGTAGTCCTCCTCGCCGGACTGTCGGTGAGCGCACGGTTCGCGGCCATCCCGGCTCGTGCGATGTGCGACTACACCAGCCCAGCGGCCGACCAGCCGAGATCCTCCCAGGTCCGGAAGACACCCCCCATGACTGCCATAGGACTGTGCCCTGAACTCTCAAGGGGACAAATTTCCGTAGAGGCGGCGGCCGGAGCAGAGCCCGGAATGATCGCCGTTCAAGCGGCGCTGCGCATGCGCGGCATCCCATACGCCTGGGGTGGCGGCGGGCCCGCCGGTCCCAGCTTCGGAATCGGACGTGGTGCCCAAACCCGGGGGTTCGACTGCTCCGGCCTGGCCGAGTACGCGTGGGCCAAGGCCGGGGCGCGCATCGGCGGTGATACCTCCGCGCAGTGGAAAACGGGGATTCACGTGCCCAGAAGTCAGATCAGAGCCGGGGATCTGATCTTCTTCGCCTACAACACGGCCAATCCGCGAACGATTCACCACGTCGGCATCGCGATCGACGCGACTCACATGGTCCACGCACCGCACACCGGCAGTACCGTCCGTATCGACACATGAGCTGGCGTGCCAAGCCGGGAGCGCGAGTTCATCGGCGCCGTCCGACCCGCATGACTTCGGTAACCCCAAGCCGCAAAGGCCCGCCAACAACAACTCGCTGCGCCCGCAGCCGTCGAACGATATCGAAAAGCAAGAATGGCCCAAATAGAGCATTCAGAAGATTTACAGTTTTTATCGAGGGAACGTTCAGGCTTCATTTGGCGCGTCATCGGGTTGGTCGGCCAACCGAAGAGAAGCCACACGCCGATGCGAATCAGCTACAGGCCGAGGATTCTGTGATCTATATCACCCACTCGCGCTAGCAGCGGCCATCTGTACGCGTTGAACTGCACAAACGTGCCTGCCCCTTCCTTGTCAGAGGCGACATTACGGACCGTGACTGCGGCGTCTCGGGCGAGATATTGACCTTTTTGGGTTCGCGGAACACCATTCGGATGGTCCATCTTCCCGAGATTTACGGCGCGGACGGCCTGTTTGTGCCGCATGCTTTCCTTAGGGCGCGGAGGCTCCGGCGTGCGCATATCGCGTGCTGACGTAAAACGGTTCAGATCATCCCTGCGATACATTCTTACTCTCGGCAGCTGCGCCATTATCTCCCTTGGATTGTTTATCTCGGGTGTAGGTGTGCCGTCTGTACTGATGCAGCACGCGGCCGCCGAGGTGTCCTCGTCGAATTCTGATCCCAGCATTCCGGGCCGGCCGGTGGTGTCTCGGGCGGCCTCGAAGGGCGTGGAGGATTTGCAGAGGCCGGTGAAGCCTGCCGCGCCGGTGTGGCCGCAAGCGGGGTCCGGGAGGGTGGATCTTTCCGCAAGCAAGGCTGCGGTCGCGGTTGGGGGACTTCCGGTTTCGGTGGCTCCGGTGGATGTGGCGGCTCTCACGGCAGGTACGAGATCGACGTCCGCGCCTGAGGGGTCGCCCTCTTCTGTTCAAGTGCAGACGTTGGATCCCGCGGTTGTCCGGCGGTTGGGCGGTGTGGGGGTCGGCGTTCGCCTGACGCGATCCGATGGCGGAAGTACCTCTGCCCCCGTATCCGTGACGGTGGATTATTCCTCGTTCCGAGACGCCTATGGCGCTGGATTCGCCTCTCGGTTGTCGTTGCTGCAATTGCCTGCTTGCGTCCTCATGGATGTCAAGGCGGCCTCGTGCGCGAAGCAGGTCGCGAAGGCACGCAGGCTGCCGGTGCTCAACGACGTCAAGACGGGGAAGTTGACGGCACGCGTGGAGGCGGGACCGTCTGCAGCCGATGCCCCGGTGGGAGACAAGCCCGCTGCTGAGGCTACATCGGATCAGGCAGGTTCTGTGTATCTGCTGGCCTCGTCGGCGTCCTCGACGACCTCCTCTGATTTGGCCGGTTCGTTCGCCGCTACCGATCTCAAGCCGTCAGGGACGTGGCAGGTGGGGCCGTCGGGTGGCAGTTTCTCCTACTCGGTTCCGATCACGGTGCCGCCCGCGCCGGGAGGCCAGACGCCGAAGTTCTCGCTGGACTATTCGTCGGCGTCGGTGGACTCGCTTACCGCTGAGACGAACAATCAGGCCAGCTGGGTCGGGGACGGCTGGGACCTGGGATCGGGTTTCATCGAGCGCCACTACAACTCATGCACCGCGGACGATTCTCTCGACGGCCCCCGGCACCTGTGCTGGGACGCCAACAACGATCTGACCTTGTCAGTGGCCGGCCGTTCGTCGCGCATTGTGAAGGACGCAGCGTCCGGAACGTCGGGATCGTGGCGAACGCAGGAGGACTACGGCTGGAAGGTCGAACAGATCGCGGCCAGCACCGATCCCGGTAACCCGGGTGAGCCGTACTGGAAGGTGACCACCCAGGACGGCACGGTGTACCGGTTCGGGTACCACCGCGACTCGTCCTTCCAGACGCCCTACCTTGCCAAGAACACAGGTGACCCGTGCTATAACCCGGAGCACAGCCCGATGCCGTTCCCGGGCGCCCCGCAGTTCTGCACAGCCCCCTGGCGGTGGATGCTCGATCAGGAGATCGACCCCAAGGGCAATGTGATCGACTACTCCTACAGTCGTGAGCAGGGGCACTACTGCCTGACGTCAGGGGACTTATGCCACTCTGGCGCGAACCTGGCCTACGACCGGGGCGGCTACCTCGCCCAGGTGGTCTACGGAAGCAACGTTAGCGTGGCCGGGTCGACTCCCACCGGGCGCGTGGTCTTCAACACCTTAAGTCGGGATGAAGGCGTTATCGGTGGCTCCTACCAGGACTTCCCGTTTGACCTGATGTGCGATGACCCGACAAGTAATGGTTTCTGCACAACGACCGCGGACGGTCCTACCTTCTTCGTGACCCGGCGGCTGAACACCGTCGTTACCCAGACATGGAATACCGCCACCAGCGGGTGGGACGACGTGTCGCGGTGGGAGCTGGGCTACAAGTGGGTCCAAACCGATCCGGGACAGACGTTCACCAACCCGGTGCTGTGGCTCGACACTGTCCGGCGAGTTGGCCTTGCTGGCAGTGGCCCCGACGTCATCATGCCGCCGATCCAGTTCGATGCGACCTTGCTCGACGCCGGGCACAACATCACCGATCGATACCCGCGTATCACCGGCGTCAGCAACGGCATGGGAGGCCGGACCGAGGTCGCCTACGGCCAGCCCAGCGGCTGCAACCTGCAGACTCGGACCAATGCGAACGTCCGGGACCGCGCGGGCTACGACTGCTACTGGGCGTACCGTGGCGAGTACAGCGACGCCAGCGGTACTTACACCGAGGGAAACGTCTACAACAAGTGGCAGGTCCTCACCGTCACCGACAAGGACCTCGTGGGCGGCTCCCCAGACGTGGTCACCCGGTACGAGTACGTAGGCACCCCCGCGTGGGCCCGCGAGACCACCTTCGGGCAGACACCCACGTCCTACGACGTGCAGCCGCCCATGGGGTGCTTCCCCGGCTGGTTCGGCCTTCCACCGGACTGCACCACCTCGTGGGACAGTTGGACGCAATGGCGCGGCTACCCCACGGTCCGGACCATCAAGGGGAGCGGGACCGATCCCGCCGGTTACACCGTGACCAGCGCCACCTTCTACCGCGGCATGTATGACGACGTCTACAACGACGGCACGCCCAAGCATGCTCAGGTCACCGACTTCGACGGCAACACCTACAACGATCTGCGCGTGCTGGCCGGCCGGACCCTTCAGGAGCAGACCTGGCGGGCCACCGGATGGTCCACCCCGCCCCCGAAATGCGTCAACCCGGCATGGAGCTCCACCGCCAGCTACCCCGCGAACTGGCCGGTGTCCTACAACGGGCACGACTGGTGGGCCATAGCCCCCAGCACGGGCAAAGCCCCCGCACCGGGCTCGGCGTACTGGAGCGACCAGGGAGCCTGCCCGGTGTACACCTCCGGCCTGAGCGGCTACACCGAGGAGGGGGCCAACAGGTACGAGTATGTGCGGACCACGACGGGCGACGGCCCCGGTATCGCCGACCCCTTGCAGATCAACATCTCCCGGCAGGTGGCCCGTGACAAGGTGTCCTCCGGCTGGCGGTACACGGAGAACGCGACCACCTACAACGCCGACGGCCTGCCGATCAAGGTCAACGACTACGGCGATCGCAGTACCACTGCCGACAACACCTGCATGTCGACCACCTACGTCCGTAACACGACCAAGTGGTTGATCAATTACGTCGCATCGGAGGAGAAGCACGCGGGCGACGACTGCTCGGCGGGGACGTTGCTCAGCCGGTCCGTGACGCTGTACGACGGCTCGACGGATCCGTCCACCAACACACCGACCGCCGGCAACATCACCGAATCCCGGGACTACGACACCGCCTCTACCTACACCGCGACGAAGTCGACCTTTGACGGGTACGGGCGTGTCCTGACCTCAACGGATCCGCTGGGGAAGACGACCACCACCAGCTACAGCCCCTCGGCGGGCTGGCCCACCGGAGGAGTCACCGCCACCAACCCCCTCGGCCACACGGCGACGACCTGGCCGTCCGCGTGGGGAGGCGTGGTCGGCGTCCGGGACTCCAACGGCAACGACAGCAACATCGACTACGACGCGCTCGGCCGTCCGACCACGCTGTGGACACCGGCACAGCCGAAGAGCGGCGGCACAGCCGCAGCGACGATCAGCTACACCATCACCTTCGACGGCAACATGGGGCAGCCCACCGCGCCCGCCCGCACCACAATGAACCGCCTGCAGTCCGGCAGTGGAACGACAGCGACGTGGGTGTCCACCGCCAGCTACATCGACGGTCTGGCCCGTCATCGGGAATCCCAGGCGGCCTCGCCCGCCGGAGGTCGCATCGTTACCGCGACCGGCTATGACACCCGTGGTCTTGCCGCCTCGGTATCGGCACCGTTCTATAACTCATCCGCACCTGGGTCCGGACTGCTCAATGCCGCGTGGACGTCGCTGCCGCAGTGGTCCACCACGGTCTACGACGGGATGCAGCGCCCGGTCACACAGATCGACAAGTCGGCGTCCAGCGAGGTACGACGCACCACCACGACCTACTACGGCGACCGGACCGAGACGCAGCCCCCGCTGGGCGGCAAAACGGTCACCTACACCGACGCCGACAGCAGAGCGACCAAGGTCGAACAGTGGCTGGACGGCACCACCCACAACGACACCACCTACAGCTACGACGCCAGCGACCGGCTCATCAAAACGGTGGATGCCAACGGCAACAGCCGTACTTTCACCTACGACCTACTCGGCCGGAAACTCACCACGCACGACCCCGATGCAGGCGACAGCCAGTCGAGCTACGACCCGGCCGGACAGGTGACCTGGACGACCGACGGCAAAAACCAGAAGATCTCCTACACCTACGACGACCTCGGCCGCAAAACGGCGCAGTGGGCGGGAGACCCCGGTACCGGTACCAAGCTAGCCGCATGGGTGTACGACACCCTGGCCAAGGGACAGCTGACCTCGGCCACCCGCATCACGGGCGGCAACGCCTACAGCACAACGGTGACCGGCTACGACCTTATGAACCGCCCCACAGGCTCCACCATTTCCGTCCCCTCGGTGACCGGCATCGAGTCCCTGGCCGGCGACTACACCTTCTCCTACGCCTACAACACCGCGGGAGATCAGTCCGATATCACCATGCCCGCTGCTGCGGGGCTGCCTGCGGAGAAGGTCACCTCGAGTTTCACCGATCTCGGTTACGACTACGGGCTGACCTCCGACCTGGCCGGAGGCGCCACCTACGTCAAGAGCACCAGCTACACGGCGACCGGACTTCCGGCGGGACGCTCCTACGGGGCGAACGCGCAGGTCACACGCTCTCTGTCGTGGGACACCAGCACGGGACGCTTGGCCAACATCACGACCTTGGCCAAGGCGGACACCCCCACCCCGGTCACCGCTCAAAAGGACGACTTCTTCTACAACGTCGACGACACCATCAACCGGGTTCTGGACAAGGCGTCCGCGATCGCCGGGGTCACCGCCGGGCAGCAGGAATGCTTCACCTACGACGGCCTGCACCGACTGTCAGCAGGCTGGACCACCACCGCCGCCACCTGCGGAACCGGGGCCTCCTCCGGCGACGGGCAGGGCATCGACCCCTACGCCGAGTCCTACACCTACGACGCCGTCGGCAACCTGACCACCCTCACCAGCAGCGGACAGGCCGCCACTTACCACTACCCGACCCCGGGTGCCACGGCGGTGCGGCCGAACGCGGTCACCGGCATCGATCGGCCCGCCGGCACCGACAGTTACAGCTACGACAACGCCGGTCAAATGACCGCCCGCACCGTCGCGGGAAAGCAGTCCACCTTTACCTGGGACGAACTGGGCGAACTTACCAAGGCCACCGTGGACGGCAGCGACACCACCATGGTGTACGACGCCGAAGGCAACCGCCTCATCCGCCGCGACCCCACCAAGACGGTCCTGTATCTGGGCCCGATGGAGCTGGAACTGGCCGGTACGGCCCTCACGGCCAAGCGCTACTACACCGCACCCGACGGCTCCACCGTCGCCATGCGCACCACAGCCGGCCTGACGTGGCTCGCCTCCGGCCTGCACGGCTCCGAGCAACTGGCCATCACCGATGCCACCGGGCAGGTGAGCCGGGAACGCTACCTTCCCTACGGCAAGCGCCGCGGCATCGACGACCTGCCGTTCACCGACCACGGTTTCCTCGGCAAGGTCGAAGACGATTCCACCGGGCTGGACTACCTGTCCGCCCGCTACTACGACCCCTCCATCGCCAAGTTCATCTCCACCGACCCACTGCTCGTGCTGAGCAATCCCCAGTGGACCAACCCCTACAGCTACGCCGCAGACAACCCCATCGGGCTGTCCGACCCCACCGGGCTGATCCCTGAGGACTACACCTACGGCCAAAACGGCGGCGTCAAGGGATGGCACCAGGACCAGGAAGCCGCCAAGCACCACCAGAAGATCAGGCCGCACCCGACCTACGCGCCAGCCTACCGAGGCCACGAGTCCGGCGGCATCTGCAACGCCAAATGCAAGAAGGACATCAAGAACCACAAGATCGACAAGATGGTCGCCAAGATCAAGGCGGCCGAAAAGGCAAAAGAAGAAGCGAACTTCAAGAAATACGGATGCTCCAAGCCCCCCTGCGACTCAGGCGAAGCCGCCCCAGCTGGCATCCTCGGTGAAGGCGAAGGTGTCGATGCCGCAGTCGCGAATGCAGCTATCATCGTCGGCACAGATGGAGCCGCCCTTTTGGGAGAAGGTGCGGCGGTGGGTGCCGAAGCTGTGGCAGGGGCTGAAGCTGCGGCAGAGGCTGAAGCTGCGGGCGCAGCGCGAAATCCGGTCGTTTATCGTGCACCTCGCAAAGGCGATGGACCAGACGAGGTCGCCAATGGCGTGAATCCGGCCCGCCATACAGGCGGTAACAAATCCGCCTATGTGGGAGATAAGAGCACCGCACAGAAATACGCCGGGACGGGACCCTACGAAGATGGCTACGTAGAGTACGAAATGCATCCCGACTTCAATAAAGAATTCACTAGTAACCCGCACGACGGACAACCCGAAAGGGAGTGGCAGATTCCACACTCTAAAATCGGGCGGTTCAACGATTTGACGATAACCAGAAAATGGATAAATTTCTACCAGGGACATGAGTGGTAGGGAGTGATATCGGATGACATCCTTGAACGGGAAGCGGCCATGGCATCAGGAGGGGGAAGACTTCGTTTACATACCGCCAGACCAAGAGGAGTGGGATCGTCTCAGAGAGCATCTGTATCTGGGGCAGATCTTGACCGGCACGGTAGTCTGGGTTCCTTATCCCGGAGCAATCGGCGTCGGCATAGACCTGAATATGCCCGTTGGAGGATTCATTGATGTACTCCTTCTTCCGCGTGACGCCAACAGATGGCCGACTGTGGGATCAGTGGGCAATTTTGAGATTTGGTGGATGAATGAATATCCGCAGATACGGCTAATTGCGACTGATCAATTCCTGATGCGGGAAGACTTCAACTCGTGGGTTCGCGAACAAGACAGTGGGGCACCTCTTGAGTTCCGGCGGCGTCACGAACTATGACCTTCCCGTCATCTGCACGCAAACAGAGAGGTCGGCGTCGAAACCAACAAGCTTCAAGAAGCGCGCCGCCCGAAGAAACATGGTCGCCACGGCCTGCTCTTTAACGGAGCCGAGAGAAAGCCTGACCGCCCCCGTCAGACACTCCCGCATCACCTTTATGACGCAAGCAGAAAGAAAGGCGAACACTTCCAGCGAAGCCGCCTTTAATGAAACTTTGTGTCTAATGTGTCAACAATCTCAAGGCGGATATCGCTATGAGATAACCGGCCTGGTGCGGCGGCGCGCCGCAGACGGATCGGCCGCAGACGCCCTGCTGAGTCCAGTTCACGTACGGACTCTCTACGGTGGCAATCAGACCACGTGCACCCTGTGGCTGACCGCCTGCGAGAGGCAAGCGAGGCAAATCCGTGCCAGGCCAGCTTGCACGGGAATGCTATCAAGGTGGACAGTCCCCGCAATGGTAAGCAGGAGGCTATAGGATTGGCGGCGACCGATCTCAATCTGCCTTTGATCACAGAATTGAAGTTGGTCGGAGGGCCGGTTCTTCACGAACCGGCCCTCACTCTTCTGGCAGGCATCGCTGCAACAGCAGAAAGCCGGGCATCTCGCTCTTCGGCCGGATTCCGACGTCGAAGATCTCCGGCTCCTCGAAGACGGGCTCTCCGCTCGGACGACGGGCGTACGCGACGCGGCCGTAGTCAACGCCGTCATCTCGATCGAAGCTCATCCAGGTGATGGCCTCTTGCTCGCCCTCACGGAGAGGGTGATTGGAGACCGCTCGTACGGCGATCGTGCTCGGCGGCGTGAACAACCACACCTGCGGAACCGCCATCACCCAACGAGTGGCGTCGATCTCAAGGACCTTGTCCGCCGCCCTGGTTTCGAATGCCGTCGCAGCAGCCCGGTCCCGCAGGTAGTCGTAATCACTCAGGAACAACCTGCGCTGGCCTTCCATCGCGATGAGCGCGGGGCACTCCCGGGCCACGATGTTCTTCTCCAGGCGCTCCACCACGTCGAACAGCAAGTGCGCGGTTGCCTCGTTCATGTCGCCTCCACCACCTCGGTTGCGGCGTGTACCGCTTCGTCAGGGTGGCAGAAACGGCCATGGACGGGGCAGATCTCGGAGAAGCTCTGCGGCGTGGCATCAGGCGCTTGGCGGCCACCGGCGCACAGACAGAGACGCGCCGCTCCGGCGCGGCGGCCGAGTTGACAAGCGGCGGGGACCGCGTGCCGAACGGGCGCGCAGCGCTCTATATTCGGTGTCCCTCAGCAGTTTCTCGCGCGGGCGTGGACTGCTGCGTCGAGCATAGGCGACGCTCTGACGACATCGGCTTGGCATTGCCCACCGTCGTACCACGGGGCGCTTTCGATACACGGCATCCTCCTTCCGTCCGGGTACGGCCCCCGCCCTTTGCGAAGGCAGGAGGCCGTACAGGGAGCGTCGGCTTTAGATCTCAGGCGGCGACGGCGAGTGGCTGATCCAGCACTGCGGACAGAGTGCGCAGAGTGCCGCGGTCGAGTTCGTCGATGCCGCCGGTAACCGCGCGGAGCATGTTGCGTTCGGCTCGATCGGCGCCGCGTACGTTCTGCTCGTGGTGAGTAAAGGTGTTGACCGCCTGCACCACGCCCCAGGCCGTGCCGCGCCAAGGCGACACCCGTAGGTCGTGGTTCCACAGTCTGGTCAGGGTGTCGCGCTTGCGACCGCGTCGGCAAACGCGCCGAGGTGACCAGCGCCGGCAGTCACCCCAAAGCCCGCCTGCACCCCCACGCCGTACGCGTGCTGCGCCGGCGGTACGGCATCGACGTCGCCGACCGGCGTCCACGGCATCTGGACACGATGACCAACCGCCGCTTCGACTACGTGATCAGCCTGTGCGACAAGGTCCGAGAGGTCTGCCCTGACTTCGACGGCCACCCGCGACGCCTGCACTGGAGCATCCCCGACCCGGCCGCCGGCGGCGACACCGCCGAGGACGGCTACCCCGCGTTCGACCGAACCGCAGCGGAGATCGACACCCGCATCCGGTACCTGCACCCCGTCCTTTTCCCCACACCGCACCAGGAGGTTCAGCCATGACAGCCGACCATGTCGCCAGCGTCCGCTACATCGTCGACGACGTCCAAGCTGCCATCGACTTCTATACCACCCACTTCGGCTTCACCTTGAGCTTCAGCGCAGCGCCCGCCTTCGCCGACGTGGTACGCGGGCCGCTGCGGCTGTTGCTGTCCGGCCCCGCTAGCTCCGGCGCCCGCGCCACCCCCGAGCAGGCCGCCGGCGCTGGCCGCAATCGTATCCACCTGGTCGTCGATGACCTGGACGCCGAGATCGCCCGGCTGCGCGATGCGAGCCTGCCGTTCCACAGCGACGTGGTCAGCGGCCCCGGCGGACGCCAGATCCTGCTGGCCGACCCCGCCGGCAACCTCATCGAGCTGTTTCAGCCCGCCCACCGGCCCGCGCCGGCACCTTGAGCGGCGCCTCTACGCCCTGCACCGCCCGGCCGATCTCTGACTATGGCCGGACAGTATCGTGATCCGATATCGGGAACCGTTTCGACGGGAGGTCGGTCGTGGCGGGCACTCCCACCCCTACCGGTCAGGGGCTGCTGGAGCGCCGCCTGGGTCTGGCCGACGCGGTTGTCCTCGGGCTGGGCTCGATGATCGGTGCCGGCGTCTTCGCCGCCTTCGCGCCGGCGGCGCGCGCGGCCGGCTCGGGGCTGCTGCTCGGGCTGGCGCTGGCCGCGATGGTCGCCTACTGCAACGCGACCTCTTCGGCCCGTCTGGCCGCCCGCTATCCCGCCTCCGGCGGCACCTACGTCTACGGGCGGGAGCGCCTGGGCGATTTCTGGGGTTACCTGGCCGGGTGGGGGTTCGTCGTCGGCAAGACCGCCTCATGCGCGGCGATGGCGCTGACCGTGGGCTCCTACCTGTGGCCGGAGCACGCACACGCGGTCGCGGTGGCCGCCGTGGTGGCGCTCACCGCGGTCAACTACACCGGGATGCACAAGACGGTCTGGCTGACCAGGGCGATCGTAGCCGTGGTGATGGCCGTGCTGGCCGCGGTCGCGCTGGCCTGCCTCACCTCCGGCGCCGCGGACACCGCCCGTCTGGATGTGACCTCCGACGCCACTGTCACCGGGATATTGCAGGCGGCAGGCCTGCTGTTCTTCGCCTTCGCCGGGTATGCCCGCATTGCCACGCTGGGCGAGGAGGTTCGTGACCCGGCACGGATCATTCCCCGTGCCATCCCGCTCGCGCTCGGCTTGACCCTGGTGGCGTACGTGGCAGTCGCGGCGGCGGCGCTGACCGTGCTGGGCAGCACGGGCCTGGGCCGGGCGACGGCCCCGCTGGCCGAGGCCGTGCGCGTCGCCGGGCTGCCCGCCATGGCGCCGCTGGTCGGCGCGGGCGCCGCGGTGGCCGCGACCGGCTCGCTGCTGGCGCTGATCCTGGGCGTCTCCCGCACCACGCTGGCCATGGCCCGCGACCGGCACCTGCCGCACATGCTGGGCGCCGTCCACCCCCGTTTCAAGGTTCCCCACCGCGCCGAGCTGGTCATCGGTGCGGTCGTGGCGATCCTGGCCGGCACGGTGGACCTGCGCGGCGCGATTGGCTTTTCCTCCTTCGGTGTGCTGGTCTACTACGCCATCGCCAACGCCAGCGCCTGGACCCTCACACCCGGCGGGAGCCGCCTCGCGCGGCTGATACCCGCCGCGGGCTTGGCCGGCTGCCTGGTTCTCGCCTTCGCCTTGCCGCTCTCGTCGGTCATCACCGGCATCGCGGTGCTGGCCGCCGGCGCCGCCGCGTACGGCCTGCGGCGGGCGATCACCAGCCGCTCATCGTGACCGGGCGCTTGGAGGCGGCCGGATCAGGCCGTTGGCTCAACTGAGGTAATCATTACCCGCGTCATCACATCAGCTCACCGGCGGCCGGGCAGGCATTCGACGTGATGCGGTCCAGTCGGCCCGCATCGAGCTGGTTTGGGCGGCGGGCTGAAGATGGGAGACGTAGCAAGGGGCACTCGCGAAACAGCGATCGTGCGCCGCCGCGAGGTTCTCAGGCTGCCTGTCGCCTTGGCCAGCGGGACGGCGGTGCTAACTGGGTGCGGCACTACACAACAAGCCGGCAGCGCCGCGACACCCACGCCTGTCCCCACCCAGAAACAGGCCACCGAAGTGCCGGTCACACCACCGGAGGACCTCGTGCGCGAGCACGGGGTCCTCAAACGCGTCCTGTTGATCTATCGGGAGGGCATCCGGCGGATCAACACCGGCGAGCAGGTGCCCGCGCAGCCTCTGCACGCCGGGGCCGGTATCATCCGTAACTTCATCGAGGAGGACCACGAGCGGCTCGAAGAGCGGTACGTCTTCCCGCGCCTGGTCGTAGCAGGCAAGCTGACCGACACGAAGGAGTGCCGGGCGACGAACCTCGGCAACCAGGCGATGGAGGCGTAGGCGACGACGAAGGACACGGCCGTGCCCACGATGAGCGGCACGGCTCCGACCCGGCAGCGGCACCCCACTTCCGGCCCACGTGGAGGATCTCGCGGAGCGCTGCGCGATCGACCTGCTGAGCTAAGGTTTCTGGGTTCAGATCTTCGTGATGCTCGGTTCTGCTCCGCGTGAGGGCTATTGCCTGATAGAAGAGCCCGCATGGCGAGAGCATCGTGCCTGGCTGGTGGAGGTCACGGCCGTCGCAGTACGGCCGCCAGGCCCTCCGGGCGCGCCGTCGTAGCGACTCTTATCGCTGCTTCAGTGGATGCGCTGGATAATCCGATGAGGGTTCGAGATAAGGCCGACGCGCCAACGTCGGTCGGGAAGGCACGCCCATGCCCCCGGCGTGTAGGGCTAGCTGGCTCTTGGTGGGGCGGTCTTTTCAGACAGACCCGAACGCGCGCCCGTATTCGCTGCGGTCAGCCGGTCAGCCGACGGGAGCGGGCCAGAGCCAGCCCACCCAGGGCCACGCTGATCAGCCCCACCACCAAGGCCACGAAGCCCCCGACTATTCCGTAGCCGGTGCCGGGGCCACCATCGGCGGCGGCCACAACCAGCCCGCCGATGACCGCGCTGGCCAGCCCCGCCACGAGGGCCACGATGGCCCCGCGTCTTCCGTTACCGGTGCCGATACGACCGGCGGAGCGAGCCATGGCGAGGCCGCCGATGACCGCGCCGATCAGCCCCAGCAGCACCGCCACCAAGGACCAGAGACGCCCAGCGGTCAAGGTGTAGGCACTGACGGGGCCCGGCTGGACCGAGACATGTGCGGCCACCGGTACGGCAAGCATGAAATCCCCGAGCAGAGGGGCGGCAAGCAGGTGACGGACGGGCATGAGGATTCCTTCTCCTTTCACGACTGGACATTGCCTGAATCATGTCCGCTGGACCCATCGCCGGTCGTCCAGCAGACGAAGACAATTCGCGCTGCCGCCGATGCCGGAGCCGGTTGCTGCGGACGCCGCAGGAGCCGCGCAGGTACCGCACGTGCGGTAGGCGGCTGCTCGTCCGTGCGCAGGAGGTGCCCGCGCGAACATCCGGCTATGGTGCGCGCATGAGCATAGGCCGGCTCAGTGTCCGGGCAGGCGTCAGAGACTGGGCGATCGCCATCGGCGTGGCCGCGGCGCTGCTGGTCACCGGGCTGTCCGGCCAGCACTCCGCCACGTACCTCGACCTGTTCGGCTATGCGCTACTGATGGCCGGCGGCTTGGGGCTGGCCGTGCGCCGCAGGGCTCCGATTCTCGTCCTGGCCGTCACCGGGCTGTGCGCGGTGGGTTACCAGGCGGCTGGTTTCGACGTGCCTGCCGTCGCGTACCTTTTCGCAGTGTACGCAGCCGTACGAGCGGGACACCGCACCATCACAGTGGCGGCGAGCATGACCATGCTGGCAGCTCTCCCCCTCGCGGCCCTGGCCTCAGGCCTGCACGATGCGGGCGAGGCGTTCGCGCAGGCCCGAGGCGCCCTCGAGCTGGCCTGGCTGATCGCCGCCGGCGCCGCAGGTGAAGCGCTGCGGCAGGCCGAGCGGCGAGCGGACGAAGCCGAGCGCACCCGGGAGGAGACCGCACGCCACCGCGCCGCCGAGGAGCGGCTGCACATCGCGCGGGAGCTGCACGATTCGCTCACTCACCAGATCTCGGTCATCAAGGTGCAGGCTGAAGTCGCTGTCCACGTGGCCCGCAAGCGCGGCGAACAGGTACCGGAGTCCCTGCTGGCAATCCAGGCGGCCGGACGGGAGGCGACCCGGGAGCTGCGCACGACCCTGGAGGCGCTGCGCGACGACGACACGGCCCCGCCGCGTGGGCTCGACCACATCCCGGAACTGGTGGAACAGGCCCGCACCATCGGCCTGGACGCGACGCTGACGATCGAAGGACAACGACACGACGTGCCGGCCGCGGTGGACCGGACCGTCTACCGGATCGTTCAGGAGTCGCTCACCAACATCGCCCGTCACGCGGACGCCGCCACGGCGTCAATCCGGATCGACTGCCGTCCGGACGCCCTCGCAATACGCATCGATGACGACGGCACGGCAACGCCGGACACCGCCCCGACACCCGGCGTCGGACTGCTCGGCATGCGCGAACGAGTCACCGCTCTCGGCGGTTGGCTGCGCGCCGAACCGCGCGACCAGGGCGGCTTCACCGTCCAGGCCGAACTCCCCATGGACCAGATGACATGATCCGCGTCCTGCTGGTCGACGACCAGCCGCTCCTTCGCAGCGGATTCCGTGCGCTCCTCGACCTCGAAGACGACATCGAGGTGGTGGCCGAGGCCGCCGACGGGAAGGAAGGTCTGGCTCTGGTCAGGCAACACCTGCCCGACATCGCTCTCATCGACATCCAGATGCCGGTCATCGACGGCATCGAGGCGACCCGGCGCATCGCCGCGGACCCAGCCCTGGCCGGGGTACACGTCGTCATCCTGACCAACTACGGCTTGGACGAGTACGTCTTCAACGCGCTACGCGCCGGCGCTGCCGGGTTCCTCGTCAAGGACATCGTGCCGGAAGACTTCTTGCACGGCGTACGCGTTGCCGCGCGCGGTGACGCCCTGCTCGCACCGTCGATCACCCGCAAGCTGATCAACAGATACATCACCCAGCCGGTCAACTCCGGCGCCGACAGTGCGCTGGAAGAGCTGACCAACCGCGAACGCGAGGCCGTCGCCCTGGTCGCGCAGGGCCTGTCCAACGAGCAGATCGCCAACCGCATGGTGATCAGCCCGATGACCGCGAAAACCCACATCAACCGAGCCATGGTCAAGCTCCGGGTTCGTGACCGCGCTCAACTCGTCGTCCTCGCCTACGAATCCGGCCTGGTAGCCCCGCGCGACTCCTGACATCCACGGTCCGGGTGTAGACCTGCCCGCCGACGATCCTCTTACTGAACCGGTCTTCGTCGTCGACGCGAGCCGCGATCCGGACACCGTCCAGGAGGAGATCCGTATGCTCCTTGGCTCCCCTCGCAACGTTTCGGCCATTCGCAAGGCGGGCACAAATCCTGATTGGGCATATTCAGGGGGGAATCATGCCTTATCAATCAGTCAATCCTTACAGTGGCGAGGTCATCGCCACGTTCGCGGAGATCACCGACGCGGAACTCGAGGACGCCCTGTCACGTGCTCGGTCGGCGTACGAGGAGTGGCGTCGGCGAAGCTTCGACGAGCGAGCGGCCGTCACCAGACGCGCGGCCCGGATCCTGCGTGAGCGGCGGGACGAGTTCGCCCGTCTGATGACCCTGGAGATGGGAAAGTTGATCAGCGAGAGCATCCAAGAGGTGCTTCTGAGCGCGGACATCTTCGACTACTACGCCGACAACGCCGAGGACTTCCTCAAGCCGGTCCCGATCGATACGCGTAAGGGCGAGGCGGTCGTCGTCAGCAGCCCGCTGGGTGTCCTGTTCGGGGTGCAGCCGTGGAACTTCCCGTACTACCAGCTGGCGCGATTCGCGGTCCCCAACGTGATGGCGGGCAACGTCGTCATGGTCAAGCACTCGTCGGGCGTTCCCCGGTCCGCGCTGGCCTTCGAGGATCTCTACCGCGAGGCCGGTGCGCCGGACGGCGTCTACACCAACCTATTCGTCACCAAGGAGCAGGTCGGGAAGGTGATCGACGATCCGCGCGTGATGGGGGTGGCCCTGACCGGCAGCGAGCAGGCGGGCAGTGTCGTCGCGACGCGCGCCGGCAAGGCGATCAAGAAGACCACCCTCGAACTGGGCGGCAGCGACCCGCTGATCGCCATGCCCGACGCCGATCTGGGTCCTACGGTCCAATGGGCCGTATGGGGCCGCCTCAACAACTGCGGACAGTCCTGCGTGGCCACCAAGCGGCTCCTCATCCACGAGCAGATAGCCGACAAGTTTCTCGAGGAGTTCACCGCGGCCATAAGCGGGTTGGTCGCAGGGGACCCGATGGACGAGCGGACCACCCTGCCGCCGGTGTCGTCCCAGTCGGCCGCCGACAAGCTGAAGGCGCAGGTGGCCGAGGCGGTCGAGCACGGTGCCCGGGCGACCGAGGTCGGCCCCCCGGTGCCTGAGACCGGAGCGTTCGTCCAGCCGACGATTCTCACCGACGTGAGCCGTGACAACCCGGTCTACGGCCAGGAGCTCTTCGGCCCAGTGGCGATGTTCTTCAGCGTCCGGGACGAGGATGAGGCGATCGCCATCGCCAACGACACCGGCTTCGGGCTCGGTGGCGCGGTGTTCACCTGCGACATCGAGCACGGCAAGGAGATCGCCCACCGCATCGATAGCGGCATGGTCTTCGTCAACCATCCCACCTGGACCGCGCCCGAGTTGCCGTTCGGTGGCATCAAGCGGTCCGGTTACGGGCGGGAGCTGTCCTGGCTCGGCATCCAGGAGTTCGTCAGCAAGAAGCTGATCGACGTCGTTCCGCTCGACGCCGCGCCGTGAGCATGCCCGGTCATGAGCCCGGCTCGGATGCGGGCCGGCATCGGCCAGGCGGTATCCGTACGGCGGTCGGCCGCCCAGGTACCGGCCTGCTCGATGGTCTGGGCGGCCATCGAGGTCAGCACTCGGCGATGGTCTCCGGAGGGAAGAGCACCGTCAGCGTGACAGGTCGCCTGAGCCCGCCGCCATGCTGCGTGACGAAGATCCATTTTGCGGCAGGAAGTCAGGGGTTCGAATCCCACAAACTCAACCCGGCCGCGCGGACCCCTCTCCGCTCGGGTAGCGTCCTGCACGTTCATGAAAGGACGCCATGTCGACTACATCATCGACCAATGGGGGGACCCGCGCACCGGCTTGGCACCGCATCGCCGCCTGGCTGATCGACTGGTTGCTGATCCTCATCCTTCCGCTCCTCCTGGTCCCCGTCGGCGTGGCCCTCTACATGGCGGGACTGCGACTGCCCATCGGCCTGTGGAACCTCATATCGTTCCTCCTTTTGATCGCGCCGGTGACCCTGTGGTGCGCCTGGCGTGAGTCGGGCCGCTTCCAGGCCACCCCTGGGAAAAGGGCCAAGGGCCTGATCGTCGTCGACGCCCACTCCGGGCGACCGATCGGCTTCGGGCGGGCGCTACTGCGCAACGCTGCCAAGATCGCTCTCCCATGGGAGCTGGGGCACACAGTCGCGTACGGCTTCGCCACCGCGGCCCGGAACCCGTCCGAGTCTCTGATGGTGCTGACAATCATCGTCTACGTCATCATGTTCGCCTGGCTCGGCGCCCTTTTCCTGCCCTCGACCAGGACGCCCTACGACCTGCTCGGCGGAACCCGGGTCGTCCGGGAGCCCGCGAGTGACGCCTTGTGAGCGTCTGGCCGAGTTTTCGAGCGTCACAGACGAGCCAGGCCTCGTTGGTGCCGATGACGATGAGTTCGCGGATGAACTCGGCGAGCGCAGCGAATCGCCGAGGTCTTAAGCAGGTAGCGCCGACGATGTCGGGCTGGGCGCCGAGCGGGGTCGCCACCATGCCGGGGCGGAGGTCGGAGATCCGGCGGGCCATCGGCCTGACGGCTGTGAATGATCTTTCCCGGCTGTCTTGCCCCATGTCACAGGCGGGCGGGCTGTCTCGTCTCGGGGAAGACAGACAGTTGCGTCGGGAAGGTGATGATCATGCGGGTATTCGTGGCCGGCGGGGCCGGGGCGTTGGGGCGGCGGCTGGTGCCGCAGCTTGTGGCGCGTGGCCATCGGGCGAAGGGCGTGTTCACCATCGTCGACGACGAGCCGGCCCCGGCCGGCCAGTGGCTGCTCGACCTGGCAGCGTGCGCGTGAGCGAAGCCACCGATGCGCGTCCTCGCCTGGCGTCAGGGCTTCGAGGGGGAGCCGGCGTGAGGCGGGACGAGGAGTTCGAGGACCTGCGGCCGCTGCTGTTCTCGATCGCCTACCGGATTCTCGGCAGCGTGAGCGAGGCCGAGGACGCGGTCCAGGAGAGTTGGCTGCGCTACGAGGCATGCCCGACCCAGCCCGCCTCGGCCAAGGCGTTCCTGTCGGCCACAGTGTCCCGGATCGCGATCGACGTGCTGCGCTCGGCCCGCGTCCGGCGGGAGGAGTACGTGGGGCCGTGGTTCCCCGAGCCGCTGCTGGACGACCCGTATGAGGATCCGGAGCGGTCGGCGGAGCTGGCCGACTCGGTGTCGATGGCGGCCTTGTTGCTGCTGGAGCGGCTCAGCCCACTCGAGCGGGCGGTCTTCGTGCTGCGCGAGGTGTTCGGGTTCGGCTTCGGTGAGGTCGCCTCGGCGGTGGGGCGCTCGGAGGCGGCGTGCCGCCAGCTCGTGGTGCGGGCGCGCCGCCACATGGATGAGGGTCGGCCCCGGTTCGAGGCCGACCGAGCCGAGCGCGAGGAACTCGCCGGGCGATTCCTCGACGCCTTCCGGGAGGGGGACGTCGACAGGCTGACCGCGCTGCTGGCCGCCGACGTGCAAATGATCGGCGATGGCGGCGGAAAGGCCCCACAATGGGCCGACCGCTTCATCGGTGCCGAGAACGTGGCCCGGGTGTTCTCCTCGCTCGTCCCGCTGTTCGCCCGAACCGGAGCGAAGGCGGAGCGGCATGAGGTGAACGGCCAGCCGGGCGCGGTTTTCCGCGACCGGGACGGCAAGGTCATCAGCATCTGGACGCTCGACATCCTCGACGAACAGATCCAGACGATCCGCACGGTGAACAACCCCGACAAGCTGCGGCACCTGGGTCCCGTGGCTGACGCCTGGGCGACCCTTCGCGAGGCGAACCAGGGCCACCGACCCACGAATTGACCAGAAGCGGCGCCAGCGGCTCCTGGACCGGGTGTGCCGGGTGTCGAGGGATGTCCTGAGGCAGACGCATTGCTCGAGCCATGGCTGAATATCACCGCCGTACAACCCGCACGGGTCCCTGCCCACGGCCACACCCTCGACAGCCTGGCCCCGGCCGGATGCCTCGTCGTGTCCTGAAAGCCCAAGAAGAAGGAAGGAGATCTCAACCGTGATTCTGGTAACCGGAGATCTGGTCTGGGCACCCCGGATCGCGAGCGGCGGGGTCGTCCGTGGGGTGTACGGCAATGCCGCATTGGCTCCGGTCGACCCGCGCGACATCGCCGCAATCTCCGTCCGCGCCCTTCTCAATCGGCCACCACCCACCGGCTACAGCATTGTCGAAGGCCACGCCGACGGCAGGTTCACCGCCCGTGCCGACCTGGCCGCGAGCATGCTGGCCGTGCTGGACGACGACCGCTACCTCCGCACCACCGTCAGCGTCGTCACCGCCGTCGACAACCCCACCTTGCTCCAGTGGATCGGCCACGAAGCACTCGCCGCGAGCTGAGCCGATTCGTCCAGCGGCCCGTCGGCGGCCACCGGCCCGCGAGGTCGGAGAACAAGGAGGAGCCGACTCCGCGCACGGCCTCCTGGGCTAGGCATCCCCGCTGGTCTTGCCACGTTTCGGCGGCTGCACCTCACCCCTCACTGCTGTAACCGACATCCTAGAGAGAATGGAAAGACATCATGAGCAAGGTCTGGTTCATCACCGGTTCGTCCCGCGGGCTGGGCCGCAACTTCGTCGAGGCCGTCCTGTCCCGCGGCGACCAGGTGGCCGCGACCGCCAGAACCGTTGGAAGCCTTGACGATCTGGTCGCCGCCCATGGCCAGCTAGTGTTCCCGCTGGAGCTGGACGTCACCGACCAGGCCGCCGTCTTCGCCGGCGTGCGGCGGGCCAAGGAGCACTTCGGCCGCCTGGACGTCATCGTGAACAACGCCGGCTATGGGTTGCTCGGCGCGGTCGAGGAGCTGACCGAGCAGCAGTTGCGCGACCAGTTGGAGACCAACCTGTTCGGCCCGCTGCGGGTCGTCCAGGCCGCGCTGCCCCACCTGCGCGAGCAGGGCGCAGGGCACATCATCCAGATCTCCTCGGTCGGCGGCCTGACCGCGTTGCCGCTCGGCGGCGGCTACTGCGCATCCAAGTGGGCTCTCGAAGCCATGAGCGAATCCCTCGCCCTGGAGGTCGCTCGCTTCGGCATCAAGGTGACTGTGGTCGAACCCGGCTCCTACGCCACCGAGGGGGCCGCCGGTGCCGTCCACGCCGAGGCCAACCCGCTCTACAGCGATCTGCGCGAGGACTACGCCGCGTACGCGCAGACGCTCGACGCCGGCGACCCGGCCGCCGCGGGCCGGGCACTGCTCAAGCTCGCCGACGCTGACAACCCGCCCCTGCGAGTTTTCTTCGGCACCCAGGGCAACCCGATCGTCCAGCAGGTCTACGCCAACCGGCTCAAGACCTGGGCCGACTGGAAGGACCTCGCGGTGGAAGCACACGGACACACCCCCGCAACCCCGGCGGCTTGACCTGGTGCCCGCCCTGCCTGGGGCGGTGCACGACCCTCGGCTCCGCCGAGGATCTTCGCGCCGAATTATCCGCCGCGGTCATGCCTGGGTTGGCTTGACGTAGGTCACCCGGACGTTCAGGTAGGCCGCCACGCCGCGGTCGCGGCCGCGGATGGCCAGTAGGTTGCAGCAGTCCAGGTAAACCGCCGGGACGACGACGTCGATCGTACCGGCGTCGCAGTTGCCGCTCTTGACGCTCTGCACGAGGTGACCGTTCAGGTAGACCTGCGCGTCGTTGTCCACCGTCCCCTGGATGCGGACCTGCTGTGCGTCCCGCGGGATGTGGATCCAGTGGCGCGCCAGGATGTCGGTGTTCACGGCCCAGGGGGTCTTGATATTGGTGGGGTTGTTCCACGAGCACGTGCCGTTGGTGGTGCCGAAGCCCGCCTGTCCGGTAGGCCAGGCGCTGTCGTCGAATCCCGGCTCCTGGAAGTCCGGCACGTTCGTCGTCCACGGCACCTGGAGGTAGCTCCAGCCCGTGCTGTTGTAGTCGAGCGCGGTGATGACGCCCGCACGCGCGCTTCCCCCGGCGGTGGACACGGCGGCCGACGCGGGCGCCGAGGCGGACAGGACCATCGCGGCCAACAGCGAGCCCGCCGCGAGGCCCGTGGGCAGGAACCGCAGGGGGTTCATGAACATGACGATCTCCTTGTCGATCGGTCGAAATGCCGTGAACCGGCGGGCGTACGAATCGGTGGCTCTTGCCGGACGCCTGGTCGGTGCGGGGAATAGGAAACCACCCGGCCGGTCCGGACGGATTCACGACCGGCGAGGTACACAATTTCTTGCCACGATGTTTATCTCACCGCCGAGGCCGTTTCCGGTTATGGCGCCGATTCCCGTAATCCGTCTCAATCGGAGACGCCGCCAGCTTTACGCGTCTCCCCCTGCAGCCCTGTCCAGATCTTCTGTCGTAATTTCGTTAATGCTGGCGCTTTCCGGGAAATCTGCAGGAAATGACGCCAGGTGCCGGTGGTCACCGCCCCACCGGCCGACCAGGTGCTGTCGAAGCCGCTGGGCGACCCGCCGACGGTCAAGCCGACCCGCGATCTCAACGAGCCGGCCAAGAAGCCGACCGCCACGAATCCCTGATCAGCTCGCACCTGGGCCGGGGCGGATATCGCTCCGGCCCAAATCTGGGCGGTCGGCGCCATTCCGGGGTTCGCCGCTTGGACGCGGCCGTGCCGACGCGTCTACGAGCGATGGCTAGAGAAGCTTGTCCAGGGTGATGGGGAGGTCACGGATGCGTTTGCCGGTGGCGTTGTAGATGGCGTTGGCCACCGCGCCCGCGGCTCCGACGATGCCGAATTCGCCGATGCCGCGCGCGCCGAGGTCGCTCAGCAGCGTGTCCGGGTAATCGAGAAACTCGACGCCTATATCCGGAATATCGGCGTTTATGGGGACGAGGTAGTCGGCCATCGTGGCGTTGCCGAAACGGCCGGTCTCCGGCTCGATGCGCAGGTCCTCCAGGAGCGCCTGCCCGATGCCCATGATGATGCCGCCGGCGATCTGGCTGCGGGCCGTCTTGGGGTTGACGATCGTGCCCGCGTCCACCACGCACAGCCACCGCGAGACGCGCGGCTCCCCGGTCCATCGGTTGACCCGCACCTCGCAGAAGTGCGCGCCGAACGACCTGAAGGCGTGGTCACGCACGGGGCTCCGGGGCGAGGTCGCGGTGGCCTCGACGGCGGGCACGTCCAGAAGCGTCAGCAGGTCGCCGAACGGCATCTCCCGGCCGCCACCCCTGATCTCGCCGTTCGAGAACGTGACCTCCTGGCCCTTGAACGGCGACTTGTCATGTTCTGTCGCCAGCGTAACCATCGCCGCCTTGGCGGCGTCGGTGGCGAGCTGTACGGCGGGCCCGTTGGTGGAGGTCGACCCGGAACCGCCCGCGTTGGCCGCCGGTGGCGTGGCGGAGTCGCCAAGCTGAGGGACGACCCGGCCAACCGGGATACCCAGGCCGTCGGCGGTGAGGACGGCGAAGACCGTGGACTGTCCGGTGCCGAGATCGGCCGCGGTGCCGGACACGATCGCCCGGCCGTCGTCGCGGAGCCGTACCTTGATCGACGCCTGGCCCCTCGAGGCGCCATAGGTCGCCGTCGCCATGCCGAGGCCGACCAGCCAGTCGCCGTCGGTGACCGTGCCGGGCTTCGAGCTCCGCCGCGACCAGCCGAACCGCTCCGCGCCCATCGTGTAGCACTCCTGCAGGTGCTTGCTGGACCAGGGCAGCTTGTCGGACGGCCTGATCGGGGTGTCGTTCTTCCTGCGCAGGTCGAGCGGGTCCATGCCCAGCTTGTCGGCCAGCTCGTCCAGGGCGCTCTCCAGCGCGAAGGAGCCGTTGGACTCCTGGGGCGCCCGCATGATGGTCGTGACCGGGACGTCCAGCGTGACGACCTTCCTGCTCACGTGCAGGTTGGCGGAGCCGTACAGGACGAGGGAGAGGTTGGCGACCGGTTCGTAGAAGTTGTTCGAGGCCGACTTGCCGGAGACACCGTCGTTCTTGACGGCGACGAGCGTGCCGTCCGGGGCGGCGCCGAGCGAGACGGTCTGGCTGCTGGGCGGCCGGTGCCCAACCACGCTGAACACCTGCTCCCGGGTGAGGACGGTCTTGACGGGGCGGCCGAGAGCGCGGGCCGCCGCCGCGGTCAGCGGGGTGTGCGCCCACATGCCCCACTTGTTGCCGAAGCCGCCCCCGACGTACGGGTTGATGACGTGGATTTTCGCGGCCTCAATGCCGAGCGTCTCGGTCAGGCGGTCCACGACCAGCCGGACGCCCTGGGTCGCGGTGTAGATCGTGAGCTGGTCCGCGGTCCAGAACGCCGTCGTGGCGTGGGGTTCCATCGCGACGTGGGTCTCGACCGGGGTGCTGTACGTCGCGGTGAGGGTGACGTCGCCGGCCGCCAGCGCCTGGTCGATGGAGGTGACCCCGGGGGCCAGCACGTCCACGACCGGCGTGCCGCTCGGCGGCGGGGCGGCGCTCGGCAGGCCGTCCGTGAACGACGCGCGGGGCTGCTGGGCGCTGTACCGGGTGATCACCAGCGCCGCGGCGTCCCTGGCCTGTTCGAACGTCTCCGCCACGACCAGCCCGATGGCTTGGCCGTAGTAGCGGACGTCGGTGTTCTGCAGCGGCGGTGTGAGCTCGGCGTTCTCCTCCTTGGCATAGGGGTAGAGCTTGACCGGGTTGAACGGCGTGTAGAGCGCGAGCACTCCCGGCGCCTTCGCGGCCTGGCCGGTGTCCATGCCGAGGATGGAGCCACGCGCGATCGTGCTGGTCAGCAGGTAGCCGTAGGCGAGCCGGTCGGGGTGGTGATCGGCGGCGTAGACCGCCGCACCGGTGACCTTGAGCGGACCATCCTCTCTGTCCACCGATCTCATCGTGAGCCTGCCACTTCCATCAGGGCACGCAGGACCGTGCGCTGCACCAGTTCGACCTTGAAGGAGTTGCCTGCCAGGGGACGCGCGCCTTCCGCGGCGAGCGCGGACGCCCGCTCGAAGCTCTGCCCGGCACGCAGCGCCGCCTCGACGGCGGGCAGCCGCCAGGGCACGGTCCCCACGCCGCCGACCGCGACCCGGGCGTCGCGGACCTTGCCGCCGCGGAGATCGACGGCGACGGCGGCCGAGGCCAGCGCGAACTCGTACGACTGCCGGTCGCGGACCTTGACGTAGGTGGAGTGCCTGGCCCACTGGAGGCGCGGCACGATCACCTCCGTGATGAGCTCGCCCGGCCTCAGCCGGTTCTCCACGTGGGGCGTGTCGCCGGGCAACAGGTAGAAATCCGCCAGCCGTACCGATCGCTCCCCGTCGCGGCCGCGCAGCCGCACGGAGGCGTCCAGCGCGACCAACGCCACCGCGACGTCGCTGGCGTGGGTGGCGGCGCAGGAGGCGCTCGTGCCGAGTACGGCGTGGCCCCTGTTGTCGCCGGTCTGTGCCGGGCAGCCGCTGCCGGGGCTGCGTTTGTTGCACGACGTCGCCATGTCGCGGAAGTAGCCGCACCGGGTCCGCTGCATGAGGTTGCCGCCGATGCTGGCCATGTTGCGTATCTGCGGCGAGGCGCTGAGGAGCAGCGCCTGCGAGATGAGCGGGTACTGGGCGGCGACGGCGCCGTGGCGGGCGATGTCGTCCATCCGCTCGAGCGCGCCGATGTGCAGACCGTCGGGTCCGAGCCTGATCCCTCGTAGGGGGAGGCGATTGATATCGATGACGTGTTCGGGCGCGAGGACGTTGAGCTTCATCAGGTCGACCAGCGTGGTGCCGCCCGCGAGGAAGGCCGATCCGTCCCCGGCCAGGCGGAGGGCCCCGGCGATGCCGCGCGGAGCGGCGAAGTCGAAGGCGCGCATCAGGATCTCGCCTGCTTCACGGCCTCCACGATGTTCGGGTACGCGCCGCAGCGGCAGATGTTGCCCGACATGGCCTCCCGGATCTCCTCATCGCTCTTCGCGTGTCCCTCGCGCAGGACGGCCACCGCGGACATGATCTGTCCCGGGGTGCAGAACCCGCACTGGAAGCCGTCGCAATCGATGAACGCCTGTTGCACCGGGTGCAGCCTGTCGCCCTTGGCCAGGCCCTCGATGGTGGTGAGCCGCTTGCCGTCCATCGTGGCCACGAGGGTTAGGCACGACAGCACCCGCCTGCCGTCCACATGCACGGTGCACGCCCCGCACTGGCCGCGGTCGCAGCCCTTCTTCGTGCCGGTCAGCTCTAGCCGTTCCCGCAGCGCGTCGAGCAGCGTGATCCGCGGGTCGACGCGGAGCCGCTCGCCCTTCCCGTTCACCGTGAACGCGACCTCTACCAGGCCGTCCGCTTCCGGGGCCCCAGGCTCGACGGACATGGGCACCGTCATCCCGACGGAGGCTACGGCGGCCTGCGCGAAGAACCGCCGCCGGGATAGATCACCACTTGTCATACCGCCGAACGTAAAATCTGTCCAACTGCTCGTCAAGAGACATCGGATGAATGAGGCTAAGAGCGCATACAGCCCGTCTCCGCCACATCGAGCACCTAGCGCGCAAGACAATCGACGCAGCAACAGACGAGGGTTGGCTGGCGCCGTGGAACGCCGCCGTACTCGGCTATCCCGGTCGCGGGTGGTCTCCTTCCTCGTCGCGGCCATGCAGGTAGTCCTCGAAGGTGGGGCGTCGATCTCTTCGGCGGGACCACAGGGTTACGGCGACCAGTGCGACGGGGGCCATCGCATGCCTGAGCGCCCGGCGGCCCAGCCGACGGACCACGGTGAGCAGTTCCTTGAGCGTCTGCCAGGGGTGTCTCAGGGCCACGACGGTCAAAATGAAGGCCGCGCCGCCGAGGCTGATCCCCGAGAAGTCGTCCGGGTCGTGTCGCCCCTTCTCCTCAGTCACAGTGCGGAACTGAAGGTGCGAGGCAGGAGCTTGATGCTGCGAACCATGACATCCTCCCAAGTCAGCATAAACGTCAGGGTCGCATTGAGCCGCGATTGTGAGCGTACATCCGGGAGCCGCAAACCGATCGGGGGAAGAATCCCGCCCTCCGCAGAACTGGCGGCGGTGAGACCCGCGTTGCCGACGCCGCTGACGATGGCGTCGACGTCATTCATCCGCCGAGGGCCTCTCGCTGGATCCGCTCGAACTGCGCTCCCATCGCCTCCGCGAGGGACTCCGCACCCGACAACGGCCGCACCATCACCATGAAGTCGTCGATCTTGCCGTGCTCGTCGAAGTGCAGGAAGTCGCAACCATGCACCTCCAAGCCGTTCACCTTCGCCTTGAACAGGAACGCGTGGTCACGGCCGTCCCCGGAACCGATCTCGCGGACGTAGTGGAAGTCCTCGAACACACGCATGACACCTCGCAAGATCGCCGAGGTGATCGCCTTGCCCGGGTACGGTTTGTACGCCACGGGACTGGTGAACACGACACTGTCGGCCAACAGCGCCTCGATCGCCGCCTCGTCCCGCGCCTCCACAGCCTCACGAAAGGGATGCACCTTATCTCCATACCCAACTTGTTGATTAGGTCGGCCTCCGACGATAGCCCAGCTGACCAGCAAAGACCAGGGTTGCGTATGAAACTATTTGAGTAATCAATCACGTGGATAAGATGATGGGTATGGCACTTCGCAACGCGATCATGGCCACGCTCCTGGAGGGCGAGGCGTCCGGATACGACCTGGCCAAGGAGTTCGACACCTCGGTCGCCAATTTTTGGATGGCCACGCCCCAGCAGCTCTACCGCGAGCTGGAGAAGATGGAGGCCGACGGGCTCATCCAGGCCCGCGTCATCCAGCAGGAGCGCCGACCCAACAAGCGACTGTTCTCCCTGACTGACGCGGGCCGCCGCGCGCTGCACGACTTCACCGCCGAACCGCCCCGGCCTGGGGCGATACGCGAGGAGCTGATGGTCCAGGTCCAGGCCGTCGACGCCGGCGACGCCGAGGCCGTGCGAGCGGCGATCATAGAGCGGAAGGAGTGGGCCCAGGCTAAAGTCGCTCGCTACGAACGGCTCCGGACCCGGCTGCTCGACGGCCGCTCGGAGGAGGAGTTCCTGGCCCACGCCGAGCGCGTCGGGCCCTACCTCACGTTGCTGCGGGGATTGTCGTTCGAGCAGGAGAACGTCCGCTGGGCCGAGCGCGCGCTTACGGTCCTCGAACGGCGCTCCACACGCGTGTGAGCCGAGGCGCCGAGCCTGAGGGCCGGCACCGAAGTCAGACTCGGAACATGGGCAGCAGGTCAGGCCGCTTGGCTACCCGGCCGTCACCCGAAGAGCGTCCCCGAAGCCGGCGAAGCACCCACGGGCCCAGGACCGAGCCGGCCCACGCCAGTTCACGGCCGACCCGACTCCATATCGGGGTCGGCCGTAGCGGAGGCAGCGGATCGCCCCAAGAGGCGTCGCTGCCAGGCAGACCCAGGGCGTCGGCCACGGCGGCGGCGATGCGGGCGTGCCCCAACGGCGTGGCATGGATCCGGTCGGCGCTCCACAGCCGCGGGTCCACGGTGATGCCGTCACCGAAGGTGTCCACGACCAGGACGCCATGCCGTCCGGCCGTCTCCCGGATGCGCTCGTTGAAGTCGATCACTCGGGGCCGCAGGTGCCGTACGAGCGGGGCGATCCGGGCGACATCGGGGAAGGTGAAGGTGACGACCTGAACTCCCGGACGGGCGAACGCCGCGAACATCGCCTCGAGGTTCGCGGTCACCGCCGAGGCGTCGAACCCCGGCCGGACCAGATCGTTCATCCCAGCCATGACCGTCACCAGATCCGGTTCCAGCGCGAGCGCGGCACCAAGCTGCTCGGCTCGTATCTGCCCGGCGAGACGTCCACGCACTGCGAGATTCGCATACCGGAACTCCGGTTCGCCGGCCGCCAAGAGCTCGGCGAGGCGGTCCGCCCAGCCGCGGTAGCCCGCCACCTCGTCGCCGTCGTTCAACCCCTCGGTCTGGCTGTCGCCGACCGCGACATACCTGAGATAGCCCATGCCCGGAATAGTACCCAACTATGCGAGTAATAGCATAGATTACTAGACAGCATCTGCCCCCAATCGCGGTTCGTTCACGCGTTCGATGGTCCAGGTGTCGAGCGCCATGCGGTTCTCGTAGGTCGTGTTCGCTCCGAAGCGATGGCGGAGACGGCGGCGATGGTGGCGGCGTTGACGATGGCGACGTGCGCCAGGACCGCAGGGGGATGGTGTCCATCAAGGTCAATGACCGGTGCGGCACCGAGCCGCTGTTCCAGGTGCTGACCGAGCGGAAGGAGAAGGTGAGCGTGGCGAGCATGCCCACGAGGCACGAAGGAGTGACGCGACCCGGGGCCGCCGTCTGGCCATTCGATCTCGGCATGAGCGGTACTTGAGCCTGCGGCCAGGAAGCCATCTGTAGCGGCCTGGTGACAGCCCTTCCTCGCGGCCGAGGCATTCAATCCGCCCAGGAAGGGGACCACCATGCCGCTGGAGCCGCTCACAGCAGGTGCCTGCCGGGGTCCTGTCCGGTCATGTGGGACGTCAGGACGGACTGGAGGTGCCGGTCGATGCTGACCGGTGGTGAGTCCTGGAGCGCTCGGGGGCCTGGAGAAGGGGACAGGGAAGATCCTGTCCCCTTCTGGCAACCGGCGCGGGGCCCGCTACTGCGGCGGGTTCTCCTCCGCGTCACGCAATGCCTGGCCGGAGGCGTTCTTCAGGTTGGCCACCCAGGCGTCGAGCCGCTGCCTGAGCGTCTGGCTGGCACTGCTGTAGGAGTTGTCGAGTTGGTAGGGGTCCACGGACAGGTCGTACAGCTCATGCTCGCCCGTGTCGTAGGCGACGTAGTTCAACGGACCGTGCGTGCCGAGCGTGTTGGGCTTGGCTCGCAGGCCGACGTAGACGGGGGCTCCCCCGGTAGCCAGCGCCTGCGCATCACCGGGATCCTGCGGTTCCAACAGGTTGTTCTGAGTATTGGTGTTGAGAGTGCTGGGCCCGGCGTGCTCGTTCAGGAAGGCCAGACGCCACCGCGACGGCGTGACCCCCTTGAGGAACGGTACGAGTGACCGGCCGTCGACGAAGCTGGGCGGTGTCACCCCGGCGAGTTCGGCGAAGGTGGGCGCTAGGTCGACATTGAGGGTGAAGGAGTTGACAACCGCTCCGGCGGGAACGCCGGGCCCTCGGATGACCAGCGGGATATTGAGGTCTTCCTCGTAGGCAGTGTTCTTGCCGGAGTTCAGCCGGTGCTGTCCCTGGTGGAAACCGTTGTCGGAGGTGAAGACGATGTAGGTGTTGTCGAGCACGCCCTGCGCCCGCAGGGTGTCGATGGTGTCCTGGACAAGGTCAGTGACCGATCGAAGTGACTCCCTGCGCTTCTCGTACAGGGCGTCGATGTTGTCTATCTGGGTCTGTGTGAGCTTGGCCTTGTTCCGTATCCAGGCTGGCTTGTCGCTCACGTCGTCTTCGTTGAACGACGGAGTCCGTGGAGCCTTGGCGCCGGCGTAGATGCCGTCGTAGCGGGGCGGCGGGGTCGCCGGGCCGTGGGGAATGTAAGGAGCGACGTAGGTGAAGAAGGGCTTGTTCGGGTAGTTGGTGGTGGTGTTCTTGATGAAGGTGGTTAACTTGCGCGAGATCACGTCGACCCCGTAGTCCGACGGTGCGCTGCCGTAATGAACGGTCGTGCCGTTGTCGTTGACGTCGTAGTTGTACTCGGAGTAGGGGCTTCCGCCGTTGGGGCTGAACCAACGGGTCCATCCGGGTGGGATATAGGTGCTGCTCGGCGCCCCGTTGGGATAGCCGTTCAGGTACTTGCCGAAGAACCCCGTCCGGTACCCGGCGCTCTGGAGCCACGTCGCGATCGTCGAATTCTCCAGCCCCTTGTTGTACACGGACTGGAATCCACCGCCGCTGGCGGCATCGTTCGTAAAGATCCCCGTGTTGTGGGCGAACTGCCCGCGCAGCGTCGACGTTCGCGAGGGGCAGCAGAGGGAAAGTTCGACGAACTGCTTGTTGAATTTGGTCCCCTGGCTGGTCAGGAGCGTCTGGAGCCCGGCGTCCTTACCGAAGACGTCTTCGTCGAGATCGTCGGTCAGAATGAAGACGATGTTGGGTTGCGTCGTCGCCGCCAACGCCAGCGAACCCTCGAATCTCAGACCCGCGTAGACGGCGCCCGCGAGCAGGATGAGCAGGGTCAACGAGAGCGTCAATCTCCGACGATGTGCCGTGTACGATTTCACACCTGCGCCCTTTCTTCCTGTGCTTTCAGATTTATTGCCGTGTGTCCTCGCAGTTGTCTCGGCGCATCACCCCCTTGCCGGGTATAGGCAACCGCCGGATTCGTCACCCCTGGTGGTGGTCTTCACAGTGCTCACCCCGGAAACAGACACCCCCGATGCCCGCCGATGCGGCAGACATCGCGAGACAGGGATACGGTGGCGGCGCACGCGGCCGTATAGCACGCGGGATGGGCCCATCCAGGACGGCACGCCGGCCGCATGCAGGGCATGCGCCGCGGCTGGTGACGCCTGGGCTGGATGAGGGTTGGAGAGTGTCAGCGGGCGGATGCCGGGCGACACAGGGCACTGCTCACCCGTGCCAGATCGATGTGCCGCCGCACGATGGCGTGGAACTCGAATCCACAGCGGGCGCACGGCGTCATGGGTCTATCGAACTCATAAAATCCCTATAAGTCAAGTAGGGATTGAATTCGGCATATATGGGTGCCATGTTGCTGCCGTGGCTTGTCTGTCGGGCTTTCCCCGGGTGACAGGCGGCCGGCCAGATGGGGGCTGCCGGCCTTGGCGGCGCGCGCGGTCGGCTTGCGGGTTCCAACCGAGCGGGTTTGATTTCATGGCATGCCCACTCGGTTGAGGAAGCTCATTCGTCCGGATCGTCTCGCAGGTGATTCCCTGGCGCGAAATCGCGAGTTCCGCCTGCTGTGGCTCAGCTTCATGATGTCGGTGGCGGCCGACCAGATCTTCCCGGTCGCGGTTACCATCGCGGCGCTCAACGCGGGCGGCACCGCCTCGACCGTTGGCGCGATCTTCACCGGCCGGTGGGTCGCGTTGCTCGTGTTCGCGCTGGCCGGCGGGCTGTGGGCGGACCGGTTGCCGCGCCGTACGGTCATGGTCGCCTCTCTTGGCTTCCAGTGCTGCGTGGTCGCCATAGGGCTGCGCGGGGGCGCCCCCGCGTGGCTTCTCGCGGTCCTGGTCTTCCTCGTCGGAGCGGCGGAGGCGTTCCACCGGCCGGCGTACCAGGCGTGCCTGGCGTCGGTCCTCACACCGGCCCAGCGCCCGGCGGCGGCGGCGATGGTGGTGGTCTCCTGGCGGCTCGGCGCCATCATCGGGCCCGGTCTGGGCGCGTACGTGGTGACGGTCTGGTCTCCCCGGGTGGGCTTTCTCGCCGTGCTGACGGCCTATCTGCTCGGACTCGTCCTTCTCCTGCCGTTGCGCGAGCCCGCCGTCACCTCGGGGCGGCGTGCCCCGGCTCTACGAGAGATCGCGGACGGCCTTTCCGAGGTCTCACGACGACCGTGGGTCATGGGAGGCATCGTCGCCATCGCGCTTCAGCAGATGCTCACGATCGCGCCGGCGCAGGTCCTGCTGCCTCTCGTCTCCCGCGACGTTTTCGGCGGCGATGCCGTGTACGGAACCGCTCTCGCCCTGCTCTCGTTCGGCGGCCTGGCGGGCGGATTGATCGGCATGAGGTGGAAACCCGGCCGGCCCGGCCTGGCCGCGATCATCGGTGTCGCGCTGTACGGCGCCGTGCCGCTCACGCTCACCTGGCCGGTGTCGCCGGCATCGCTGTACGCGTGCTACATCGTCGCGGGTTTGGGGCTGGAGATCTACGGCGTGCAGTGGTTGGTGAACCTCCAGCGGGAGATCCCCCCGGACCGCCTCGCCCGCGTCACTTCCGTCGACTGGCTGGCCTCCTCGATCACGACACCCATCGGCCTCACGCTGGCCGGCCCGGTCAGCGCGGCGATCGGCCGGTCGACGCTGCTGGCGATCAGCGCGATCGTCGGGTTCGCCGTGCCGCTCGCCACCCTCTTTCTCCGTGGAATGCCGCGATTCCACAGCGATATGACCCCGGCCGACGCGGAGGCCACGCCTTCCCTCAGAACGCCGTAACCGCTGCGGAGTCGCGGTGAGCCCGGAATTCGTTCCTGAACTCAAGGCGAATAAGATCTTTCGCTTTTGTTGTGAGCAACTTATTCTGATGAACGGTCAGACGGCCGTCGATCAAGTCAGCAAGTCAGCAAGTCAACCGAGCGTGTCGACGAGAAGAGGAAACTCGTGAGCGATCTCAGGGACTTCGACGAGAACAAGGCCGCGGAAGAGCCCGGCTCCGCTCAGACGGTCAAGATCGAGATCCGCAGGCTGGACCGGCTCGAAACCACCGAGCGCCTCAGCAACTCCACCGGGGCCTAACCAGGACCGCACAAGCGGAGCCGCGACCGGACCCTTCTGGTGCCCGATCGCGGCTCCGCGCCCTTCCGCGCTTTCCGCTCTTTCTTGCTTCCACGCCGTGCGATTCGGCCTTGGCCGCGTCGCGAATCGGCGTGGGCAGGCGGATTGGCGGTGGGGTTCGAAATCGGGGATCCATATGCGGGGAGGTCTGATTGCGGCTGCCGAAAGTAAAGGCCGAGCACGCGCCCTATTGTCTTGACGGCGGCCGCATTCGCATCGGCGGCGACATCTACGGGCTGGCGCACGAGATCGGAGACCCGCACGGCTGGGTGTGGACGGCTCTTGAGGCGATGAACGGCACGCGGACGTGCGACGACATCACCGCGCTGCTGCTGTCGGATTTCCCGGAACTGACCCGGCACAACGCGGACGCGATAGTCGCCCAGCTCCTCGACTCCGGCCACATCGAAGACGCGGGAACGGCGAGCGCGCCCGAGCTCAGCCCGCGCGAGCGCGACCGGTACAGCCGCGGACAGGCCTTTTTCCGCTGGGCAGACCTCACTCCCCGGGAGCACGGCTGGGACGCTCAGCTGAGACTGCGCGAATCGCGGGTCCTGGTGGTCGGCGTCGGCGGCGTCGGCGCCTTCACCGCCCAGGCTCTGGCGGCATCCGGGGTGGGATTCCTGCACCTCGTCGACGACGACCGGGTTGAGCTCGCCAATCTCAACCGGCAGCTCATCTTCACCGAGGCCGACATAGGCCGCCGCAAAGTCGACGTAGCCGTCGAGCGGCTCAGAATGCTGAACTCCGATATCCAGGTCTCGGGCGCCGTTTTCCGCGTCGGAAGCGAGCGGGATCTGGCGAATCTGCTGCCGGGATTCGACGTGATGGCCCTGTGCGCCGACGAACCCAGGGGAGACGACGGCATCAGGGTGTGGGCCGGCCGGGCCTGTTTCGCCGCCGGGATTCCGTGGGTGGGCGGCGGCTACAGCGGTCCGCTCGTCACCACGGGCGTCTTCGTGCCAGGCCGCGGAGCCTGTTACGAATGCATGCAGCGAATCGAGGACCGGAGGCGGAAACGGACCGGAGATCGCTCTCCCGGGGTCCCGGACCGTCCCATCAACCTTGGTGGCCCCGGGGTGATCGCCACATCGGCGGGCATGTGCGGCCATCTCGTCGCCCATGGAGTCATCCGGCTCATCACCCAAGTCCCGCCGGTCACAGCCTGTTTCATCCACGGCGCCAATCTGATCGCCCCGGAGCAGCCGATCTTCGGCGAATTCCCGGAAGGCGAGGCGGGGTGCGCCGTATGCACCCGCTGACCGGGACGTCACTCGTACGGTTGCACCCGCTGAAGATGCGCCGCGACAGCTCCGGCTGGATCATCGGACGGGTCGAGACCGGCACATTCGCCTCGTTCCCGGATGTCGGGAGGAGGGTCATCGACCTGCTGGCCCAGGGCCGGACGATCGGCGACGTCGCGGCACGCGTCAATGCCGAAACCGGCGCGAACGTGGACGTGGCCGACTTCACGACGGCACTGGGCGACCTGGGATTCGTGGCGGGGATAGACGGCCGGCCGCTGGCGGACACCGGGCGCAAAAGACCCTCCCTTCCCTGGCTGAAACCGCGCCACGTCCGATGGATGCTGCATCCCGCGGTCCACGCCGGGTTGGTGGTCCTGGTTCTCTCCGGCCTCGCCGTACTGGCCGGCAGGCCGGAGATCATGCCGAGTCCGGGCATGATGGCCTGGAGCGAGTTCGGCACCGTCTCCCTACTGACCCAGGTCGCCATCACATGGTCGCTGGTCCTGCTGCACGAGCTCGCCCACCTGGGTACGGCTCGGGCCGCCGGAGTGCCCGGGCGGATCACCCTGGGATCACGCCTGCAGTTCCTCGTGGTGCAGACCGACGTGTCGGGGGTCTGGGGCGAGGAGAAACGCGTCCGGATGAGCGCCTATCTCGCCGGCATGGCGCTGGACGCGGCCATCATGGCGGCCGGATTCCTCATGCTCGCCGTCGTGCCGCCGCGAGGAGGCCTCCACACCACCCTCTCAATCGTCGTGCTGACGCAGATCGACGGGTTGAGCTTCCAGTGCCTCGTCTTCATGCGTACCGACCTCTACTTCGTCGCCCAGGACCTCGCCGGATGCCGCAACCTCTACGGCGACGGCGTGGCGTACGCGCGATTCCTGATCGGCCGTCTGGCGAACAGGGGCGGCGCGAACCCACTCGCACATTTCCCACCGCGTGAGCGCTCCGCGGTGCGCCTGTACGCGGTGCTGCTCGTGCTGGGTACGGCGGCGTGCCTGGCCGTGGTGGCGACGCTCATGATCCCGGCCCTTGCCGCCATCGCGGTGCCCGCGGTCCGTACCCTCGTGAACGGCGGCGATGGGCCGGCCGTCGCCGATGCCGTCGCAGTCGTCGCGGTGCTGGCCGGTGTTCAGGGACTCTGGGCCCGGACATGGTGGCGAAAGCACGGCCCAAGGGTGAAGCGCCTGCTCTCGTCGGCCGCCGCCGTACTGGTGTCTCTCCGGCCCGGCAGATAGCGGGAGAGCGGGAGATCCGGCTCACATCCGATGAATCTTGCTATTGACCACCGATATGAGCCGCAGGTGCCCTGAAACCCGGCGGGCGAGGCTGTCGAACAGGTCCGCGATCAGCCACGGAACAGCAGGACAACCGCACCCGCCAGCACGCCGAGGGCCACTGAGGCGATGCCGTAGCCCACTCGGTGCGCCCGCACACCGGGCAGGTAGCGGTCCAGTGCGAGACGGCCAGGCCCCGTGAGGGCCAGTGCCGCAGCTGCCCATGAGGCGGACCGGCCTCAGCTCACCGCCCGCTTGATGAGTGCGCCGATCCGCGCCTCATCGTCGGCGCTCAACTCGGTCAGGGCATAGGCGGCCGGCCACATGGTGCCTTCGTCGAGCTTCGCCTGGTCGCTGAAGCCGAGCGTGGCGTACCTCGTCTTGAACTTCTGCGCGCTCTGGAAGAAGCAGACGACCTTGCCGTCCTTGGCATACGCGGGCATGCCGTACCAGAGCCTCGGCGAGAGGACCGGCGCGCTGGACTTGACGATGGCATGGATGCGCTCGGCGAGAACGCGGTCCGCTTCCGGCATCTCGGCGATCTTCGCACGCACCTCGCTGTCCCCGTCCGCCTTGGCCGCGCTGGAGCCGCGGCGCGCGGACGCCTTCAGCTCCTTGGCGCGCTCCTTCATCGCGCCCCGTTCCTCGTCCGTGAATCCGTCGTACTTCTTGTCGGCCGCGCTGGTGCTCTTGGTGGACGTGTGCGTGTTCTTCATTGCGGGTTTCCTCTGTGGTGACAGGTCAGAGTGCGGGTGTCAGCATTGTGGTCTCCCAGGCGAATCCGTCCGGGTCGGTGAAAGACCCGGCGTCGCCGCCGAGCACGAGCCGGTGCGATCCAGTGCCGTCGACGGGGACGCCGACGTCCTTGGCAAGGGCACGGCGCCCGTACAACGCCAGTTTGACGGGACTCGACGGAGTTGCGAACTCGACGTACTTTCGCCCGAAGCTCTTCGCCACGGTGAGACCGCGGTCGACGTAGAACCGCTTGCTCGCGGCCACGTCCGCGACTCCCAGCAGGAGCACGATCTCGTCGATCTGCCGGGTGGCCGGGCCGGTGTCCTTCCTCGCGGACGTTGCGACCTTCCAGATCGTCCCGTCCGGTGCCTGTATGACGCCGCCGTAGCCCCAGAACGACTTCGCGGCAGGCTTCAACGGCGTGGCACCGACGTCGAGGGCGGCGCCGATGAAGCCGTTGACGGTGGCCGGCTGGGACACCGTGAGCGACAGCGTGAACCCACGGAAGCCGGTCGTCGGCGCCTCCGAGGCCCGCAGGCGCACCTGAGTGCCCAGACCGAAGGCGGTGTAGAAGCGGTTGGCGGCCGTGGGATCGGCCACCTCGAGGGTGACGGATTCGATGAAAGTCATAGCGGTCACGCTAGTTGCGGCTCGGTGACCAGCGCTTCTTGATTCCTGACCGGTCTGGTCACCTGTTTCGCCACGCACGACGGCATCCCCGCCGTAGCGGCCGCCGCCCGGCGCTGGTAGGCGCTGGGTGGCATGCCTGCCAGCTCGGTGAAGCGGGTGCTGAAGGTGCCCAGCGACGAGTAGCCGACCATGAAGCAGACCTCGGTGACGCTGAGGTCGCCACGGCGGAGCAGCGCCATCGCGCGCTCGATGCGACGCGTCATCAGATAGGCGTACGGCGACTCGCCGTAGGCGAGCCGGAACTGGCGGCTGAGGTGCCCGGCCGACATGTTCGCGCCGCGGGCGAGCGCCTCGACGTTCAGCGGCTGCGCGTACTCCCGGTCGATCCGGTCGCGGACGCGGCGCAGTCGCGCCAGATCTCTCAGGCGCTGCGCCTCGGTGAGTGCGCGCCCCCACGCGGGATCACACATGCGATAAGTCCCTTTCATCGGTGTCCGCGAGCACCTGGGTTACCTGGTGCGGTGGGCGGCGAGGTACTCGCCAGGTGGAGTGGACGGCGGCGGGTCGCCCCGCGGTGGCCGACACGGTCAGGGCCTTCGCGAAGTTGAGGCCGCGCGGGGGTGCGTCGAGGACCGAGTCCCGGACGCACTGGCCGCCGCGTTCTCTGCGGGAGCCATCATGGCCGGCCGGATCGATTACTGAACGGCTCAGCGAAGCTCCTGGATGCGGACCAGGTTGCCCGCGGGGTCGCGGAAGGCGCAGTCGCGGATGCCGTACGGCTGCTCGGTCGGCTCCTGAACGACTTCGGCGTCGCCTGCCTGCAGCTTCTCGAAGGTGCCGTTGAGGTCCCGGGTGGCCAGCAGGATCCAGCCGTAGGTGCCCTTGGCCATCATCTCGACGATGGTGCGGCGCTCGTCCTCGGTGATGCCGGGGTCGGCGGCCGGCGGCGCCAGGAGGATGGACGTGCCGGGCTGGTCGACGGGGCCGACCGTGATCCAGCGCATCTTGCCGTGCCCGACGTCGCTGCGGACCTCGAAACCGAGGGTGTCGCGGTAGAAGGCCAGGGAGGCGTCCGGGTCGTCATGCGGGAGGACGCTCGTGTGAATGGTGATGTCCATGGCCCTCACGTTAGCTGCGGCGCGGTGACCTGCGCTTCTCCATTCCTGATCGGGCGCTGCTGGTAGCAAGGAGTGCGTCCTTCGGGGCGGCTCGTGACCGCCGGGGGGGAATGTGAAGAACGTAGCGCCCGTTTATCTTGCGAACAAGCTAAGCGAGTAGGAGACAATAGCCTCCATGGGAGCGACAATGTCTCCCGAGTGACAACTGACGACCAAGGAAGGGGAAGGAACCGTGAGCGCCGACGGCCACGCACCCGCACCCGCACCCGCACCCGCACCCGAGGAGCCTCCACTGGTGCTGCTGGACGACCATCTCTGCTTCACCCTGTACGCGGCCTCACGTGCCGTGACCAGCGCCTACCGGCCCCTGCTCGACGCGGTTGGCCTGACCTACCCCCAGTATCTCGTCATGCTCGTGCTCTGGCAGCACGGCACCGCACCCGTCAAGAATCTGGTGGCCGCCCTGCAACTGGACTACGGGACGCTCACACCGCTGATCAAGCGCCTTGAGGCGCACGGCCTGCTCAAACGGGAACGCCGAGCGGACGACGAGCGAGTGGTCGAAGTGGCGCTGACCCCGGAGGGGGCCGCGCTGCGCCAGCGCATCCACACCGTCCCACTCGCAATGGGAGACGCCATGGGACTGACCCCCGGAGAGATCAGGACCGCGCAGGACCTGCTCCGGCGACTGACGGCCAACGTGATCCGCCACACCTCCGACGCTGAGCCGGCGGAGACGGCCTCCTAGCCTTGTTCTCCGCGATCGCCACGCCACCAGGCCCAGTGGCCAACGCCGCGCCCGGGCCGATCACCTGGCGACTGGAAACCTGACCGACCACCATCCCGCCCGACACCCCACCGCCGACCACCGGCGAGACCGGCCCCGACGACGACGGTCCATCCCCCGAGGCCGGTGCCGGCTCGGACGCGGAGGTTCCTCGCAGGCCCCAGACACCGACCAGCAGGCCAATCCCACCCAGGAGCATGCTGACCACGCCGGCCCGCTTATCCAGCACGTCCAAGACGTCCTTGCCGATGTGCAGCGGTCGGCGAGCAGCTCCACCACCCCCGCCGCGACGACCATTCATCGAGACGAGCAGCACCGCCATCCACCAGCCTCGCCCGCGGCGACCTTCACGCCGACGGGAGTTCCTCACTCGTCTCACGGTCTCCGCGGGGTGCCTCCATCAGGTGCCGACGTAGGCCGCGAGATGCTCACCCGTGAGAGTGGAGCGGGCGGCGACGAGGTCGGCGGGGGTGCCTTCGAAGACGATCCGGCCGCCGTCGTGGCCGGCGCCGGGGCCGAGGTCGATGATCCAGTCGGCGTGCGCCATGACCGCCTGGTGATGCTCGATGACGATGACCGACTTGCCGGAGTCGACGAGCCGGTCGAGCAGGCCGAGCAGTTGCTCGACGTCGGCGAGGTGGAGGCCGGTGGTCGGCTCGTCGAGGACGTAGACGCCGCCCTTGTCGGCCATGTGGGTGGCCAGCTTGAGCCGCTGCCGCTCGCCGCCGGACAGCGTGGTGAGCGGCTGGCCGAGGCTGAGATAGCCGAGCCCGACGTCGGCGAGCCGGTCGAGGATGGCATGCGCGGCCGGCGTGCGCGCCTCGCCGGCGCCGAAGAACTCCTTGGCCTCGGTCACCGACATCGCGAGCACCTCGCTGATGTCGCGGCCGCCGAGGTGGTGGTCCAGCACCGATGCCTGGAACCGCTTCCCCTCGCACTCCTCGCAGGTGGTGGCGACGCCGGCCATCACCGCCAGGTCGGTGTAGATGACGCCGGCGCCGTTGCAGCTGGGGCAGGCGCCCTCGGAGTTGGCGCTGAACAGCGCCGGCTTCACGCCGTTGGCCTTCGCGAACGCCTTACGGATCGGGTCGAGCAGTCCGGTGTAGGTCGCCGGGTTGCTCCGTCGCGAGCCGCGGATCGCGCCCTGGTCGACCGACACCACACCCGCGCCGGCGGGGATCGACCCGTGCAGGAGCGAGCTCTTGCCGGAGCCGGCGACGCCGGTGACGACGACAAGCACCCCGAGCGGGATGTCGACGTCGACGTCCCGCAGGTTGTGCGCCGTCGCGCCGCGGATCTCCAGCGTGCCGGTGGGCTTCCGCACCGTCTCCTTGAGGGCGGCCCGGTCGTCGAAATGGCGGCCGGTGATGGTGCCACTGGCCCGCAGCCCCTCGACGGTGCCCTCGAAGCAGACGGTGCCGCCCGCCGTACCGGCGCCGGGGCCGAGGTCGACGACGTGGTCGGCGATCGCGATCGTCTCCGGCTTGTGCTCCACGACGAGCACCGTGTTGCCCTTGTCCCGCAGCCGCAGCAGCAGGCCGTTCATCCGCTGGATGTCATGGGGGTGCAGGCCCGCGGTGGGCTCGTCGAAGACGTAGGTGACGTCGGTGAGCGAGGAGCCGAGGTGGCGGATCATCTTGACGCGCTGTGCCTCGCCGCCCGACAGCGTGCCCGACGGCCGGTCGAGCGAGAGGTAGCCCAGCCCGATCTCCACGAACGAGTCGAGGGTCCGCCGCAGCGTGGCGAGCAGCGGCGCCACCGACGGCTCCTCTAAGCCGCGGACCCATTCGGCCAGGTCGCTGATCTGCATCGCGCAGGCGTCGGCGATGTTGACGCCCCTGATCCGCGACGACCGGGCCGCCTCGCTGAGCCGGGTGCCACCGCAATCGGGACACGCGGTGAAGGTGACCGCCCGGTCCACGAACGCCCGGATGTGCGGCTGCAGAGTGTCGACGTCCTTGGACAGGAACGACTTCTGGATTCTGGGGATCAGACCCTCGTACGTCAGGTTGATGTTGTCGACCTTGATCTTGGTCGGCTCCTTGTGGAGCAAGTCGTGGAGCTCTTTCTTGGTGTACTTGCGGATCGGCTTGTCCGGATCGAGGAAGCCGGAGCCGCTGAAGATGCGGCCGAACCAGCCGTCGACGCTGTAGCCGGGGATCGTGAGCGCACCCTCGTTGAGCGACTTGGAGTCGTCGTACAGCGCGGACAGGTCGAAGTCGGTGACCGAGCCCCGGCCTTCGCAGCGCGGACACATGCCGCCGGTCACGGTGAACGTCTTCTTCACGGTCTTGGCGGCATCGCGTTCGATCGTGATCGCACCGGCCCCCCGGACCGAGGGGACGTTGAAGGAAAACGCGTTGGGCGAGCCGATGTGCGGCTGCCCCAGTCGGCTGAAGAGGATGCGCAGCATCGCGTTGGCGTCCGTGGCGGTGCCGACCGTGGAGCGGACGTTGGCGCCCATCCGCTCCTGGTCGACGATGATCGCGGTCGTCAGTCCTTCGAGCACGTCGACCTCCGGCCGCGCGAGCGTCGGCATGAAGCCCTGTACGAAGGTGCTGTAGGTCTCATTGATCATCCGCTGCGACTCCGCGGCGATCGTGTCGAACACCAGCGAGCTCTTGCCCGAGCCGGAGACGCCGGTGAACACCGTCAGCCGGCGCTTCGGGATCTCGACGCTGAGGTCCTTGAGGTTGTTCTCGCGCGCGCCGTGCACGCGGATCAGATCGTGGCTGTCGGCATCGTGCGGCGCAGGCGACTGCGTGTCCGTCCTCGTGGCCATGCTCATCGTGTCTCCATGTGTTAGAGGGCCGCGTTCGCGGTCTCCGTCGCCTTGCTCGATCTGACAAGTTTTGAGCAGTATGTCTGTTTATCCTTCGTCGCCCGGTCGCGGCAACGGTCTCTGCCTACCTGATCGGCGGGTATCGCCCGGCCGAGGCACCGGCCACCCGGACATCGATGTCGTGGGTGAGCCGATGCTCGGTGTCGCGACGACGCTGAGCGCGGAAGCGGAGGTCGGCACTCATCGGTCCTGAAGCAGCCCCAGGACGTTGCCATCGGGGTCGATGACCGTGGCCACCAGGCGGCCGCCACCGACGTCGTGTGCGGGCTCCTTCACGGTGGCACCGGCAGCGGTCACCTCGGCCAGCTTCGCCTCGATGTCCGGCACGTGCCAGTAGGCCACCGGCGAGGTCAGGCCCTGCGGTCCACCGCCCGGCACCAGCCCGATGTGCTGGCCCTCAGCCTCGAAGCCGACGTAGTAGGACTCGTCGGTCTGCGGCGGTACGCCGAGCAGGGCGGCGTACACCGCCTTGGCCGCCGCCAGGTCGGAAACGGGATGCAGCACGGTCTTGATTCCCTGGGTGGAAGAGCCGGTCATGGTCGCTCCTGAAGTCGTGGGTCACATCGACCCGGCGTGTCTTGTCGAGCTTATGGACGGACGGGAAGCCCGGAAATCGAGGTGCCGGGCTGGTCAGGGGGGCCGACCGTGATTCAGCGCGTCCCGTCGTATCCGACGTCGTCGCGGACCTCGAGGATGTCGCGATAGAAGGCCAGGGAGGCCTCCGGATCGTTGTGCGGGAGGAAGCTCGGGCGAGCTGTGAGGTCCACGACGGTCAGGCTAGCTGCGGCTCCGTGACCCGCGCTTCTCGAATCCTGATCGGTCTGGTGACCTGTTTCGCGACGTACGCCGGGCCGGAACGCCGTCGCGGACATGGGCCGGCACCGGCAACGCCCGCCGTCCTGGCAAACAAGGCGCACGCGTACGGCCGCGCGATAGATGCGCGGCCGCCGCACTTGTCGATCTTGATTGGTCTCACGGCCGTGTCAGCGCGGTGTCACCAGCTGCCCGGCCCCCGACCGTCGTGGAACCAGAGGCCGGTCAGTCGCGCCCACGCCCGCATCCGCGCCGCGCCACGGCCGGCGCGCCGTGGCCATGCCCAAGTACGAGCGGAGTACTGGCCACCTCCCTTGTCTCCATGCCTGGCGATTTCTCGCCCCTCACCATTGGTCGGCGCTCAATGGCCGCAACTGCCATAGCTGGTGGTCGGCTCCGGTCCACTCCTGCGTCTGGATGCCGGCGCCGCTGACGAGCTGCCCGCCCGCGACCGTGACGGCCATGCCGCTGTGCTTGGCGATCAGGCCGTAGAAGCCGTTGCCGGCGGACTGGAGGCGGAACCTCTGGTGGTCGGCTCCCGTCCACTCCGACTGGCAGACCGCGGTTCCGGCCGTCTTGCCCGCGCCGGTGACGGTCAGGACCTTGCCGCTGTGCTTGGCGGTGACGGAGTAGTAGCCGTCGCCGACCGACGCCAGGGTCCACTTCTGGTTGGAGGTGCCGCTCCACGGCCACAGCAGCAACTGGGCACCGTTGTCCTGCGAACTCCAGCCGACGTCGATGACGTTGCCGGAGTCCCCCGCGACGAGGCAGGCACGCGCCGGGGCCACCACCAGGGCGGGGGCCGTGGGCGCGGCCGGCTCGATCGCCGAGTAGTAGTCGGCCAGCAGGGCGGTGATCTCGTTGATGTAGGGGCTGAAGGCCGGGAAGTATCCGGTGACCACGGCCTTGACCTTCCCCGGCAGCCCGTCGGCGCTCAGGACGGCGGTGCCCAGGTAGGGCTCCAGCTGCTTGATCAACGCGTACGGGCTGGCGATCTTCTGCGCGGCCATCGCCTGCTGCAGCGACGGCTGCGCGGCGGGGGTGGTGGCCAGCACCCGGCTGACGAAGGTGACCCGGTGCAGGATCCGCCAGCAGGGCGGCTTGCGGTCGCTCTGGCGGGCTCGCTTGAGCGCCAGGGCGTTGGGCTCGGTGCTGCTCTCCAGCCACTCGGGGTCGATGACCTTGCCGTAGAAGTCCTCGAAATTGTCGGTGGTGGTGTCCAGGTAGAAGGTCATGAACCGGTAGGCGTCCACCCGGCCGGGCACCAGGGCCGGCTTGCCGTCCTTGTCGAACATCGGGGTGTCGCCGTTGAACCGCTGAAGCTGACCGCTGGGCGCGCAGGTCACGTCCAGGCTGAAGGTGCGGGTGGACTCCTTGGACTTGGTACGGGTGACGCTGTAGCCGGTGCCCAAGGACGCCTCCAGGCCGAACTTGGCACTCACCGGCCCGAAGTCGACCTTCATCGCGACGCTGCGGCCGATGGTGGCGTTGAAGCTGTACGACCCGGTGATGGTGTCGGTGACCTGGTCGGTGGTGCCGGTGGTCTCGGCGAAGAACCCGCCGGCGGCGGTCCACACGTAGGTGTTGACGATGTTGCGGCGTGAGGCCGACCGCGCTGCCGAGCGGGCCGCCTCGGGGTCGGTGCCGCTGTCGATCTCGGCGCCGGTGCCGCCCATCATCCCGTTGAGCACCTTGGTGGCCTGGCCGTGGGTGGGGTCGGGGGCGTGGGTCTCGGTGGAGACCGAGTCGTAGAACCCCTGCAGCTGCTGCTGCTCGCGCTGGATCCGCTTCTTTATCCGGTAGGCCTCCAGGGGCCTGAAGTAGCTGTGCTCGCCGCGTGTCCCGCCGGCCGCGCGGGGGAAATCGGGGTCGGCGAAGGGCTGCTGGTCCTTGCTGTAGCCGACCACGCCGTCCAGGGTGCCCTGCTTGGTGTAGCGGGGGTTGATGGGGAAGGGGATGAGGTTCCAGTCGCGCGGGATGTCGGCGCTGGGCAGCATCCGGTAGGCGACCAGGGCGCCGCTGTGGGCCAGGCGCAGCGCGTACAGGTCGGCGGTCTCGGACTGCACCACGGCGAAGCCGGTGTTGGCCGGCACCCAGCGCCGTCCGGCGGCGGGGTTGACCTGCCGGGCGGCGTCGGCGTCCTCCCAGCCGCCGGTGAGGTCGACCCGGCTGGTGCGGGTCGTGTTGGTTCCCTGGGACACCTTCTTCTCGTTGGTCCAGCTGTTGGAGAACTTGAACTCGGCGCTGTACCCGACGTCGAAGGACACCTTCAGGGGCTTGGCGGTGCCGACGCCCAGGGGGGCGGTGATGACGTAGGTCTCCTCCTTCGTCGAGGCGTCGATCGTCGTCTTCAGGGAGGTGTCGACGGTGTTGTTCTTCTGCGACGACAGCACGTTGACGACGTTGTCGGCCTGGACGAAGGCGACGGAGGAGGCGCCGCGGTAGTCGCTTCCGCCGCCCACGAGGTTCTCCGAGGGGACCGGCGGGGCGCCCTCGATGTAGCCGATGAGCTGCGGGTCGAACTGGGCCTGCCCCACCCAGGTGGTGGTCAGCTCGCCGATCTTGTACCCGGTGATCAGCACCCACGCCTTGTCCTTCAGGTAGGTGTAGGCGCGTTTCATCACCCCGATCGTCATGCCCTCGACGGTCTGCTGGACGTCGCCGTACTCGGTGGCGGCCGGGGTGCCGGCGATGGCGGCGTGGAAGGGGCTGCGGAGACCGGTCAGCGCCGAGCGGACCTGGGCGGTGTCAGTGGAGATGGGCGCGCTGGACAGCACGATCTTGGGTGCCGGTGCGGACTGGGTCAGGTGGTTGCCGCCCAGGCCGGCGTCACGCACCTGGGCCCCCGCCACGGTGTCCTCGACGTCGAAGGGGTAGTAGGCGATGAGATCCTGGCGGTCGCCGCGCACCCGGCCGAACATGTTGTCCAGGACCTGCTCCTGGGTGCGAGCGGTCCGCCACACCCGGATCTCGTCGAGGTCCCCGGTGAACGCCTCGCCGTACCCGGAGGCGAGTTTGCGCCCGGCCACCGCGCTGTGGGCGGGGCTGTTCCGGGCGTCCATCAGGGGGTCGCTCACGGCGGTGATCCGCTTGTACGACGTGGGAACCCCGTTGCGGTAGAGGGTGAACCGGTTCCCCTCGGGGTCGGGGGTGCGGACCCGGGAGACCGCGTGCAGCGTGGCGGGGTAGGAGCCGCACCGGTCGGCGGTCTGGGTGCCCTCGGACTCGGGGAAGATCCACCAGGCGACCAGCCCGGACGCCTTCTCGGTGATCGGCGCGCCGATCTGCTTGGCGTTCCTGGCGAGGGACCAGATGCGCACCTCCGACAGCACGCCGCGCAGCCCGAACGTCTCCTTACCCACCTGGTGGCGGCCGAGTTGGACCGGGGCGTCGTTGCCGACCGGTTTGGCGCCGCCGTACTCGTGGCTGTTCCCGGCGAGCTTGCCGTTGATGTAGAAGCAGATCTCCACAGAGCCCGAGCCGCTGGAGGGGTTCCTGCGGGTCACCGCGATCTTGGTGAACTCCCCTGGCTTGACCACCGATCCGGCGCCGGAGCGGTAGATCTGTTGCTTGCCCGCTCCCCCCGAACCGGACTCGAAGGCGAAGGCGACCTGCCCGTCGGCCTCCAGGTACAGCGAGTACGGCACGGCCTGGCTGGTGCCGGCGCCGATCGCGCCCTTGCCCACCAGGCCCTGGACGGTGCCGAGGGCCTCCAGCTTCACGAACGCCTCAAGGGTCAGGTCCTCGACGATGTCCAGGCCGCCGGACCCGCCGGCGTCCACATGGCCGGAGCCGTCCATGGCGATCGCCCAGCTCTGCTCGAACGACACCGCCACGTGCCCCCACTCGGCCAGGGGAAACGCCTCGGTGCCGCGGACGACCTGGTCGCCCACCCCGGCGACGAGGACGTAGCCGCTCTTCCCCGCCGCCAGCTCGGCCTTGTCCAGGCCCAGGGAGTAGCGGACGCCGTTGCCGAGGTCGCTGTTCAGGATCCGGACGGGCCCGTTGACGAACGTCGGGAAGGCCCACGCCTCGATCGCCAGGTCCCCTCGCGCGGCCAGTTTCGCCAGTCGCGCCGTGTCCGCCAGCTCCAGACGGTGCTTGGCGGTGCCGTCGAAGGAGAACGCGCGTCCCGGCGCGTCGCCCTGCCAGCGCGGCACCAGCGGCCCGCTGACGTCCGCGGCCGTCCCGTTGGACACCGTGCCGGTGGCGGAGCCGGCGTTGGCGCCGACGATCTGGGAGCCGGTGGCGACCGAGACGCCGGGGACGTTGCAGGAGGCCTGCGTGTAGTCGTAGACCGCCTTGCGGACCCTGGCGCCCGGCTTGGCGGTGAGACCGCCGGCGGTCAGGGTGAGCTGCGCGGAGCCGGCCTGCGACGCGGAGACGGTGCGGTTCTCGCCGCCCACCGTGATCGCCGAGCCGGTCGGCAGAGCGGTGGTCAGCGGTTCCGTCAGGGTGACCGTCGCGTCCTTGACCGACGCGATGGTGCCCAGGTCCGAGCCCTGGACCGGGCCGTTGAGCACGGCGGCCAGCAGGTCGGCCCGCTGCGGCACCCCGGTGAACGTCTCGGTCACCGCCCCCCTGGTCACCGTGACGGTGCACGTCCCCGACCCGGCCGCGCTCACCGCCACGGAGAAGCCGTTCAAACCCACGGAGGAGTCACGGCTGGTCAGCCGGACCGCCCCGTCGGCGACCGGGAGCTGCTTGACAGCGGGCGAGACCGCCGCCGGGTAGTAGGCGGAGAAGAACTGCCCCGCGCCGCCGCGGAAATACAGCACCACCTCGCCGGTCGAGCCGTCCAGCAGGAAGGGGGCGTCGGCCGTCCAGGCGAACGCCAGCAGAGCCCCCAGCACGTTCAGGCCTGAGCGGTCCACGCACACCGCCGGCATCGGCAGCACGGCCTCCGCGCCGCCCTTCTGCGCTCCGCTCAGCGTCGCCAGCGTGTTCTGCGCCGCCTCCAGGGCCGCCTTGTCGCCGGGCAGCCGTTGCAGGGCCTTCATCTGCTCAGAGAGCTGGGCTTTCAGGAGCTCCTGCTCCTCCAGCAGCTCCTGCTCTCGCATGCGCTGCCAGTACCTGAGATGGTAAAAGTTCTGGTTGAGGTCGTGGAAGGTGAAACCGGCGAGGCCGCCGTACACCTCTCCCTGGATGTCGTTGATCCGCTTGTCGGTGGCCGGCATCTGGTCGACCAGGGCCTGGTCGGTGTAGTACCGCCCGCGTGCCGCGGTCACCGCGGCCTCGGCCGCCTGGAGCTTCTCCAGGTCGGCCGTGGGGTCGGGCCGCCCCAGCCAGGTCAGGTCGATCACGCCCGGCGGCGTGGCCAGCCTGCCGTACTGGGAGACGGCGAAGTCCACGGTGGCCACATAGCGACGGTCGGCCGGCTCGCCCTGCGGCGGCGGGCCTGACGTGGCGAAAGCCAGCAGCACGCGGCCCTGCCGCTTCTCCGGCGCGGGCGACGTCGAATACCCGGTCACCGTCGGCTCCTGCTGGAAGTAGAACTCCGTGGCCAGGCCCGATGCCGGTTTGCGCCCGTTGATCGAGAAGGAGGTCCTGACCACCCCCGGGCCGTCGTAGAGCGGCGCGTCCGAGCTCACCCACACCGGGCTGGGGCCCAGGCTGCCGGTGAACCCGTTCGGGCCCCGGTCGCTCAGCTTCTTCCCGGCGCCCTCGTCGAAGGGGAAGTAGGCGAACAGGCCGGTCTCCTTGCCGGTCAGGCGCTGCCCCCTGGCGGTGAAATCGGTACGGGCGACGCTCCAGATCCGGATCTCGTCGATGTCACCGGTGAACGGATCGTTGGGCGCCATGCCGGAGACGAGCCGCTTACCGATGACGAGCAGCTCGCTGACCTGGACGCCGACGTTCGTTGGGCGGCTGTCCGTCTGCGTGCCGTTGACGAACAGCCGCATCGTCGACTTGTCGTACACCGCGGCCACGTGCGTGAACACGTTCAGCGGCAGCGCCGAGGCGGAGATGAGGGTGTCGGGCCCGTGGCCGAACACGAGCTTGCCGTCAACGTTCAGGCCCAGGTACACGGGGGTGGCGAAGTTGGTCTTGTCGGAGCGGCCCACGATGATGCTCTTGGCGGCCACCGTCGGCTTGATCCACGCCTCGATCGTGTACGGGCCCGGCGGCACGGCCGTGGAGCTCTTGCCCCCAGCGATCACCACTCCGCTCTTGGCGCCTTCGAACCGCAGCGCGGTGCCCGCCCGGTCGCGGGGCGCGGGCACCGGGACCAGCGCCTTGCCGGTGTGGGAGTCGATGCCCGGCGCGCGTTCCAGCACCGAGCCCGCGTATTTCGGGTCGGGGCTGGTGTAGAGCTGGGTGCCCCGGGCGTTGAACAGGCCGTCCGTGCCCTGCTCCAGGTTGTAGCTGTGGATGGTCTCCCCCTCGGCGGCGAAGATCTGCCAGCGGGAGAAGCCCGCCACCGCGGTCGGCAGCAGGAGCACCGAGAACAAGCCGCCGCTGAGCTTGCGGACGAACGACAGCTTCATGGTGGGCTCGTAGAACAGCTGTCCCTCCATGTCCCGGGTGCCGAGGGTGTCGCCCCCCGAGGCCGGCATGGTTCTGCTGCGGCTGCGCTGGTAGCGCACCTCCACCACCGGCTTGAGCTCGGAGCCCACCAGCACGAACCGGTCGCACAGCAGCGAGCCGTCGACCTGGGCGACCTTGGCCCCACCGGTCAGGACGTAGTCGGCGCGCGCCGGGTCGCCCGACAGGGCGCCGCCGGTCGTGGCGTACACCGAGCCCGGCTCGCCTGAGGTGACCGACTGCCGGAACACCAGGATGTATTGGCCGTCGGACAGGACCTGGATGGGAAGCGCGGCGGTGAGCCGGGCCGTCGTGGACAGGAACGGGTCCTTCTCGCCCGTCAGCAGCGTCTCTGCCGGGCCGACCTCGGCACCGCCGACCTTCTTCACCGTCGGCATGGCCACCGCCACCGGGCTCTCGGCTTCGGTGTCGACGATCTCGGCGGGGAAGGGCAGCACCCCGGGGTCGTTGTTCCAGTACGCGGCGTCCAGCGCGCCGCGCCGCCGGTCGGCCTGGTCGAGGCTGAGCACGCTGTAGTAGATCCGGCGGTCGGCCCCGACCGCGAACGCCACCACAATTCCGTCGTGCCGGACCATCGTGGTGGCGATGTAGTCGCGGTCGCCGTAGACCTTTACCAGATTCTTGTCGTGCGTCATTGAGCCCTCCCGGAAAATGGCATGCCGAAATCGATACGCGTGGTCGTACGCAAAAGAAAGGGATAGCCGGCACTCGGCGTGAAAGCAGCCGATGCGTTAGGTGACGCAGAAAAAGCGATCCGAAGCCGCCCGGAAATGGATAGCGGCGGCAGGGTGCCAACCCTTACGGGCTCAACCCCGCCTCTCCGCTGTGAACTGGTAAGACAGCTCCATCATCCACGTGCGCCCACCCGCTTTCACACCCCGCTCCGAGCCGATGGCACCAAGACACCACATTGCACGCGAAACCGCGATTAAGCAAGATGGCAGTTACTTAACCCTGAATCTGGATTTAGGCCATACAATTTCATCGGCCGGCTCATGGCTCACCGGTCCAAAATCAGCCCTGAGCCGGCGGCCGGCGGCCGCATTGGGTGCAGAAAAGGGCGGTCGCAGGGGAGATCCGGCCGCATCCACAGGTCCAGGGAGGCGCGGTGTCCTCCCCCGGGGGCGAGAGAGGCGGGGGCGGGGGGTCGGTGTCGCCCGGGTAGCGGGATGTGTGGGTCACGGCGACCTTGACGACCTGGACGTCGTATCTGCTGATGCCGGGTCTCAGGCTGACCTCGCCGGCGTCGATGTCGACGATCTCCACGAACCGTTGTAGCTGGTCGAGGACCTTCTGGTCACCGGTTTCAGCGGCCAGCTTGACGGCGCGGCCCCAGGCCGCCTTGGCGGCGGTCTCGTCGCCCTGGCCGTAGGCGTGGAGGCCGGCGTCCACGGCCTGGCTCAGGTCGACGTACGCCGTGTAGTGGGTGGAACGGGGATCCACCCAGGTGGGGACGTCCGGATCGTCGGTCCAATGGACGAGCACGCTACCGGGGTCCGCCCGCGTCTCCTCGCCCACCACCAGATCGATCCGGGCGACCAGCAGGTCCTCGAAATGCGGCGCATCCACGCTGCTCACCTCGAACCCCACCTGATACTCCCTGACCTCGTCGCCCCACGGGCCGGTGGAGACCTCCGTGACCCGGTCGCTGACCGCGACCGCGTGCTCGGTGAGGTCCACCATGGTGGGATGCACCTGCATGACGAAGCGAAGCTTCGCCGGCGGCGTGGTCTTGACGCGGATCCGCATGTCCGCGGTCACCTTCCGCAGGGCTGCCCGCGTCATCGCCCGGAACTCGGCTTCCAGGTCGGAGTCGTCCAGCACGGCGTCCGCCGCCCCCCGCAGAACCGAGGTGATCCGCAGTAACTGATCGGCGTCCCAGCCCTCGCCGATGCCCCGGGCGTCGCAGGCGAACTGCCCTTCGCACCGTTTGAGCGCCTGATCAAGCGCGCCCGAGGACTCCATGTTCTGGCCGTCCGTCAGCAGAATCACGTGCCTGATCTCGGAGGGGTGCGCCGCGAACAGGTCGAGGGCCTGGGTGAGCCAGGTCCCGATGTGCGTGCCGCCGCCGTCGACCAGGCGGGCCACCGCGTCCTTGGCCTGGGCTCTGGTCTCCGGCGTGGCGACGGCCATCCGAGGCTCGTACGGATAGACCACCCGGGCCTCGTGGGTGCCCTCCACGACGGCGAACAGCACCCCGTCGGGCAGGACGTCGATGGCGGCGGCGGTCGCGCGTCTCGCGTCGGCGATCTTCGGACGCGAACCTCTGGCACCCCCACCGGCATGCGCGGGCTCGCCCATCGACCCGGAGCAGTCGATGACGAGGACCTCGGCCCATCGGGCCGCGGGAGTCTCGGCCGGGCCGGTCCCGGAGCCCTCGGCCGACACCTCCAGCGAGGCGTGCAGTTCCGTCCTCGCCGTGAACAGGTGCTTGCCCTGCCGGACGTCGAGATGAAACGCGAGCCCGCCCCTCATACCCAGCTCCACGGCCGCACGAAGTTGGCGAGATCCACCAGGGCGCCTTTGTCGGCGGCTCTGTCCGCCTGCTTGGCGAGGCGCATGAACGACTCCTCCAGCTTTCTGCGTAACTCGTTCTCCAGGGCGGGACCGTCATCGGACGGGGGGATCCGCTCCAGGGTCTGCTCCAGCACCGCCGCCGTCAGCCTGTCCCGCGCTTTGCCTCCCGGCTCTCCCCCGTCGAGAACCAGGGCGGGCAGCCTGCGCCGCGCCTCGGTGAGCTGCTCCCAGGTCGCCAGGCCGTCGGACATCGGCTCGGAGCAGATCCGGACCGCGGCCACCCGAGCCGCGTCATAGTGGCGCGACACCCGTGGCACCTCGTCCAGCACGGCGACCGCGCCCGCCCTGTCGCCGTCGCGCAGGCGCAGCCTGGCCAGGCCGAAGGCGGCGTTCGCGTGCGAGCGGTCGCGCCGCCACACGGCCTGGTAGTAGAGCTCGGCCCGCTCCGGCTGATCCAGCCGCTCCGCGCAGTACCCGAGGGCCAGCTTCGGCGCTATCTCGCCGGGGATCGCCGCGTAGACCACGTCGAACTGCTTGTGCGCCTGCCGTACCTCGTCGCGCGCGAGCGCGAGCAGCCCTCGGTGCCAGGCCGTACGCCAGTTGAAGCGGGCCTTGCGACCCAGAGCCGCCTCGGCGCGGGCGGCGCACTCCTCCGCGCCGTCGAGGTCGGCGAGTTCGAGGTGCGCCCGGCAGCGCAGGAACTCGACCTCGGCCGACTCCGGCCGGACGCCGGACAACCGGTCGAGGAGGCCGCGCGGATCGGGCGCGCTCACCGTGGCCAGCAGGTCCGCGGCCGGGTCGGCCGGATCGACGTACGGCACGGGCAGGCCGACGGCGACGGACGCCGCCGCGGGCCGCTGATCGACCAGTGCCCCGGGGGCGGTCGTCGGTCCGCCCCACGGATGGTCGTCGGGCAGCGCCTCGGCGGATCGAGATCGGCCCACGGTCCAGCGCTCCAGGGAGGGCACCGTGCTGAGGCCGCCGTCGAGCAGCGTCGCGGTCGGCGCGAACAGCGTGGACGGCTCGGCGTGCTCCCGTCTCTTCCGCAGCGCGAGCAACTCCCGTAGAACGCCCGTCACCTGCTCGGCCATCCGCGCGGCGGAGGCGAACCTGCGGTTCCAGTCCGTGTCTGTCGCCCGCTTGACCAGCCGGGTGAATGATTCGATCGCCAGCCCGGCCGCATCGGGACCGCCGGCTCCGCCTGGCCTCCAGTCGTCGCTCGCCCGGAACAGCTCCTCCAGCATCTTGCCGACGGTGAAGACGTCCGACTGGACGGACAGGCCGCGCCCCGCGATCTCGTCTCGGCTGACCTGGTACCGAGGCGTGCCGACGACCGGGGAGTCCCGGTCGTCGAACCTCCGTACCCCGCCCATGTCGACGATCTTTATGCGGTTGGCGGTCCTGATGACGTTGTCCGGCTTCATATCGCAATACAGGAGTTCGCGGCCGTGCAGGTACTCCAGTGCGAGGAGGATCTCGTACCCGTAGGCGAGGACGTGTTCGAGCGGGAGCGGCTCCCTCCCGTCGCCCGTACGGCGAGCGTCGTGCAGGATCTCGCGCAGGGAGCGGCCGTTCAGGTACTCCATGACGATGTAGCCGCGCCGGTCTCCGGCCTCGGTGTCGTCGTGCGTGACGAAGTTGTAGATCCGGACGATGTTGGGATGGTCCAAGGAGGACAGGAAGCGGCGTTCGGCGATGCCGAGGTTGACCGCGACCGGGTCGTTGGGCTCGATCAGCCCCTTGAGCGCGACGTGGTTGTCGTCCAGGTGCGTGTCCTTCGCCACGTATACCCACCCGAGCCCGCCGTGGGCGATGGGTCCCACCACCTCGTACTGGTCGCCCACGACCTCGCCGTTCGCGAGCCGGGGGGTGAAGTTGAAGGCCGTGCCGCACTTGGGGCAGAAACCCTTGAGCAGAGCCGGCTGGTCGGCGTACCGCGTGCTGATCGTGGTGCCGCAGTCGTGCTTGCGGCACTTCCGGGCGAAGCTGAGCGACTGGGGGTCGGTGATGATCCGGCTGGACGGGTCCTCGCCGGGCGTGACCGGCAGCGACACCAGCCCGTCGACCGCCTGCAGCACGCTGTTGGCGGACCTCGGCTGGGAGCCGGTGACCGGCGTGTCGATCGAGATCGGCTCCGGGAGCGCGCGGCGGCCGCACGTGTCGCAGAAGCCCGTGTCGTCGATGGCACCCGGGCAGTTCGGGCGGGCGCAGGGTGTCATGGGACCGGCCTCCAGGAGAGGGCGCCGTCACGGGAAGGGACGCTGGAGCGGGAAAGGACGCTGGAGCGGGAAAGGACGCGCATGCGGAAGCGGGCGCCCATGTCATCGGCTCCGCAGCGCGCGCAGGTAGTCGTCCACCGACTGGGTCGCCATCGGCAGATCGCATGGCCCCCGGAACAGCAGCTCGTGTGCCCGCCGGTACAGCGTGGCCAGGCCGATCTCCCGCTCCGAGCGCTGGCCGCCCGACTCCGATCGATAGGCGTGAAGCAGGCCGCGAAGCCGGTTGCGCCGCTCCAGCAGCTCGTCCAGGCGCAGCCGGGTCTCGGCCGCCTTCCGTGCCAGGTCCTCCACCTCCGCCTCGCAGGCCGCCACCTCGTGCAGGACGGGTTCGCCCCGGCCGGCCGCGGCCCGCACGGCGCCTACGCGCAACCGGAGGGCGACCGCGCCCCTGGGCACGTCGGGCACGGGCGTGACGCGGGCGGCGACGTACCGGTGACGTTCCCGGGCCGCGCGCTCCTCGGCGGCGACCTCGGCGACGCGCGCCGACAGCGCCTCCAGGCGGCGGCGGACGGACGCGTGGCCCAGCACCTGGCGGATCTTCTCCGACTCCTGGCGGAGCCCCACGAGAATGCGGTGGTCGTGCTCGGCGAGAGGCCTGAGCACCTCGTCCGCCAGGGCGTCGGGGTCGGCCGCCGCGTCCACACCGTCGATCACCAGCGCCGCCCGCCGCCGCTGCCCAGGGGCGGCCGGCTCGCCGGGCGCGATGCCGAGGCCGGCGGCGATGCGCTTGGACACCTCCTCGACCGTCTTGCCGGAGACGTCCAGCGCGAGGTCGATGCTGCCCGGGGCCGGAACGGTGTCGTCCGGGCCGAGCTCCACCGCCGGGCCGGCGGCCGAGGGGCGGAGCTCCCGGTTTGACAGCACGACGGCGCGGGCCAGCGCCGCCGACACCGTCGACCCCGCGCCGCCGGTGACGATGACCATCACCTCGCCGGGCGCTCCACGCTGGAAGAAGTCGGCGATCCGCCTGGCCATGGCGGGGTCCTTGTGCAAGGGGTCGTGGGGCCGCGCGTCGTAGCGCTCGGGGAAGGAGGGATCCACGGCGGGGTCTCCGGTCACGAACTCGGCGACCTGCGGGAGATACCCCACGATGGTGTCGACCGGGATCATCCACGAGTGCCCGCCCGGATCGCGGGGCCACTCGCCCACCACGATCCCCACGACGTCATGGGTGGCGGCGTCGGCCACCGCGGAGCCGCTGAAGCCCCGGCGCACCCGCCTGTCGGGCAGCTCGGCGTCCATTTGGATCCATTCGCCGCCGGGGCCGCTCCGGCCGCTGAGCCGCGCCGTCACCCACAGGCCGTTGTCGACGCCCGTGGGGAAGCCGCGCGTGTAGACCTGGCGATTCCAGGGCGGCAGCCGTCGCAGCGTGGCACCCCGTCCGCCGGGAGCGGGCTCCCGCAACTCCAGCAGGGCGAGGTCGCCGCGCTCGTCGGCGCGCGGCGGCACCCAGCAGCCCTCGGCCACTCTGGCCCGTCCCGGCGGGACGTCTGAACGGCCGACGAAGTCGACATCGACCTCGCCCTCGGGTACGGCGTCGGCCCAGTCAGGGGCGCCGGTGTCCGAGGGAGGTTCGGTGACCACATGGGCGCAGGTGAGCACGTGGCGCGACCCGACGAGGACGCCCGCGCCGAGGATCTTGTCCGCACGTCTTATTCGCACCCACCATGGTTCGTCACCCTGTCGAGCCTGGCCGGTTTCCACATTTTGAAAGGGTACGCATCGGCGAGGATGCCGTGAAGGTCCATGGATAGTCGAGTTCGCTGCGCTCCGTCGTGCTTAATGCCCATAAGAGGCGAGTCCAGCTGATACAGCCATCATTTCCCTGGGTACGGACGCTTCCATTTCCCTGAACTTCATCGGTCCAGGCGTACCCGTAGAAATTTGCCAGTCGATGGTGGAATATACGGCTATCGCCGTACAAGTGGCTGTTCGATCGGGATAATCGTAATGTCCGACGGGCATACGGAACGACAGTGTCGTGACGGGAAGGCAGGGGTCGTTGTGCGCAGTTTTCCTACCAAACCAGACGCTTGAGTAGGAAACTGCCGTGAGCTGGAGACTTCGCATGATCGCACGCGGTCTGGCGCTGTCTCTCGTCGCGCTGGCACCGGCGTCCTGTGGGCAGGATGGATCTCCGCACGGCAATGGCCGGGTCACGCTCTCACTGGTGGCCTACTCCACTCCAAAGGCGGCGTACCAAAAGATCATCGACGAATTCGCGCGCACTCCCGAGGGCAGGAATATCCGGTTCGAGCAGTCCTACGGCGCGTCCGGCGACCAGAGCCGGGCCGTCGAGGCCGGCGCGAAAGCCGACGTTGTGGCATTCTCCCTTGAGCCGGACATCACCCGACTGGTCGAGGCCAGGCTGGTCGCCGGGAATTGGCACTCGGATCAGTACGGCGGAATGGTGACCGATTCGGTCGTCGTCATCGCGACGCGCGAAGGCAATCCCAAGGGTCTGAAGACCTGGCGCGACCTTCTCGCCGAGGGCGTCGAGGTGATCACTCCGAACCCGTTCGTCTCCGGCAGCGCGCGGTGGAACATCCTCGCCGGCTACGGCGCCGAGTCCGGCAGGGGCGCGCGCCGCGCTGACGGCATCGCCTACCTCCGAGCCCTGTTCTCGCACGTCCCGGTGCAGGACTCCAGCGCCCGAGGCTCGCTCCAGACCTTCAACTCGGGCATGGGCGACGCCCTCCTGGCCTACGAGAACGAGGTCTTCTCCGCCCGGCAGGGCCGCAGGCCGCTCGATTACGTCGTGCCCGACGCCACGATTCTGATCGAGAACCCTGTCGCCGTGACCACCACCAGCGAGCATCCCGATGAGGCCAAGGCGTTCGTGAGGTTTCTGCGAACCCCGGCGGCGCAGCGGATCTTCGCGGAGAACGGCTACCGTCCGGTTCTGCCCGAGCTCGCGGACCCCAAGAGGTTCCCCGTCCCCTCGAAGCTGTTCACCGTCAAGGACCTGGGCGGCTGGCCGAAGATCAACAAGGAGTTCTTCGATCCGGAGACCGGCGTGATAGCCGGCATCGAGGGACAGCAGTGAGCACACCGGCCTCCGACGTCGGCGAGGCGACGCGCCTCGGCCCCGCCCGAAACCGCCGCCCGCGCGCCACCACCCGCAACCGGCTCGCCGCGTGGGCGGCCCTGCTGCTGGTGCTGTTCGTGGCGACCAGCGGTACGGGCCTGCTCGCCGACCGCGCCGTGCGTGCGGCGGGCCAGGAGATGGCGACCAGCGCCGCCCAGATGAGCGACAACGCGCAGGCGATCTACCGTTCGCTGTCCGGAGCCGACACGGCCGCGACCGGGCGCTTCCTGGCCATGGCGAGCCCGCGCCAGCGCGACGAACTGGACCGCCGGTACGGCGAGGCGCTCAGCGTGGCGCGGCAGCGGCTGGCCGACTCGTCCGCGCTGACCGGCGGCGACCCCGAGCGCGCCGCCGGACTCGCCCGTATCTCCCGGCAGTTGCCCGTCTACACCGGCCTGGTCGACCACGCCCAGGACCTGACCCGTTACGCGCGTACCGATCCCAAGCGGGCGCTGCTCGGCGCGGCCTATCTCCGGGAGGCGACGGCGTACCTCCGCGGGACCCTTCTGCCTGCCGCCCTGGACCTGTGGAAGGAGGAGATCGCACGGCTGGGCGAGGCCCGGAACGGCGCGCGGGTCGCCATCGGTTCCCTCACCGCGCTGCTGGTCCTCACGCTCGGCGCCCTCTGGGGGATCCAGCGTTATCTGTGGCGGCGCACCCGCCGGGTGTTCAACCGTGGCCTCGCGCTCGCCACGCTGGTGATGCTCGGCACCCTCGGCTGGCTGGTCTGGTCGCTGAGCGCCTCGCCGTACGCGGATGTACGCCTCGGCGCGGTCGGCGAGAGGCTCCGCGCGCAGCAGGATCTGGTCGGGGTGGAGCGCGCGGCCCTCGAAGCCAGAGCCGACGACTACCTTCGCCTCGGGGGCGACAGCACCGCGGTCGGCTCGAACGAACTGCGCAGCCGCTTCCGGGGCAACGCCGGGTGCGACCATCCGGAGCGGCCTCTCTCCGGCGCCCTGACGCGCCGGATCACGATCTGGTGCGCGACTTACGACCAGGAGATCCACGAGAAGGAACGCGGAGGACGGCACGAGGAGGCCGTGGTCGCCGCGCTGCCGGACGGGAAGGTGGCCGTGGCGTACGAGCAGTTCGACGCGGATCTGACCAGGGCGATCGAGAACGGCAAGGCCGCCATCCTCGACCTGGCCGAGGACATCCCGGTCGCACCGGAGGGGCTGGGCTCGGGGACCGTGCTGTTGTGTCTCGCGGCCGCCCTCTGCGCCGGCCGCGGCATCTGGATCAGGATCAAGGACTACCTGTGAGGAGACCGTCGCCGCCGCCTCTCCGGTCCGCCGCGGGCCGTGCCGTCGCCGTGATGGTGACCGCCGTGTCGCTCGCCGGATGCGCCTTCGGCTACAGCGGCCCGCCACCCGTGGCCTCGCCGGCGCCAAGCGGCGTCCGGACGGCGACGGCGCCGCCGTCCACCAAGCCCTCCGCCGCCTGTGAGCCGCGAAACAGCCTCGCCCCGGATTCGGCGCCGCCCAGGAGCATCACCCGCAAGGGTGAGCAGATCCGGGCCGGTGTGGACCAGACACTCACGCGGATGTCCTACCGCGACCCCGCGACCGGGGAGTACCGGGGCTTCGACATCGACATCCTGTACGAGATCGCCAAGGAGATGTTCCCCGGGCGGAATCCACGCGACGTGCTCGTCTTCGTCGCGATCACCTCGGAGGAGCGTCAGGAGAGGCTGCGTGACGGCACCGTCGACATCGTCGCCGACTCGATGACCGCCACCTGTGACCGCGCCGAGGAGGTGGCCTTCTCGACCGACTACCTCGATTCCGGGCAGACCGTGCTGGTGCGCGGCGACTCGGGCTACCGGGGTCTCAAGGACCTCGCCGGGAAGCCCGTCTGCGCGGCGACCGGCACCACTTCCCTGGAAATCCTGCGGAACCGGCCGGAGAAGCCGGTCCCGGTGGGTGTGCCGAACTGGACCGACTGCCTTGTCATGTTGCAGCAGCGCCAGGTCGAGGCCGTCTCCACCGACCACAACATCCTGCTCGGCCTCCAGGACCTGGACCCGTCCACCCGCTTCCTGGAGGCCCCGCCGCCGCGTTCGCCGGGCGACACGTCATGCCGGTGGTACGACGGGCCGGCGGCCACGTGCACGTGGTTCAGCAACGAGCCCCACGCGATCGCGTTTCGCAAGGATGACGCTGACTTCGTCAGGTTCGTCAACCACGTCCTCCAGAAGATCAGGGCGAATGGTCGCTGGCGCGCCATCCACGACCGGTGGTTGCTGGACCATCCCGACAAGGGGCCGCCGCCGGCCGCGTACGGCCCGAACCCGACCTGGCCGCCTGGCCGATGATCCCCGAGCGGATGGAGCGGAGAACGTGACTGAACTGGTGCGATTCGAGACGACCCGTGGCGGCCACGTCGTCGTCGAGGTTAACGATGACGAGGTGGGAGTCGAGGTGGGAGTACAGCGCGTCAGCCGGTCCGACGGCCTCGTAGAGGTGCGCAAGCGGTTCGAGGATGTGCTGGGCGGCGTCCGGGACGCCGCCGCCGGCGCGCTGGAGGTGTTTCGCGACGGGCGGCTCCGGCCGGACCAGATCGAGATCGAGATGGGAGTACGGCTGAACGCCGAAGTGGGCGCCGTGATCGCGAAGACGGCGTCCGAGGGCCACCTGGCCGTAAAGCTGACCTGGCTGGCCAAGAGCGGGCAGCAGGAGACTGCGGAGGAGGGCTCGGTAGAGGTGGCGTCCACATCTGGGGATCACTGAGCAACGAGCAGCCGAAAAGCGCGCGCTGGGCGTCGAGGTCGGCCACGGAGAGGTTGACGTGGTCGACCCTGAACGTCGTCATGCCACGTCCCTCCTCACCGGGTCGTGTAGCCGCCGTCGACCGGCAGCGCGACCCCGGTGACGTAGCTGGAGCGGTCCGAGCAGAGCCACACCACCGCGTCGGCGATCTCGTCCGGCTGGGCGATCCGGCCGATCGGGTGGGCCGCGATCCGGGCCGCCATCAACTCGGGGCTGCGGCCCGTGGCGATCAGTGGGGTCTCCACGAGTCCCGGAGCGACGGCGTTCACGCGGACTCCGTCGGCGGCGTAGTCGAGTGCGGCGGCCTTGGTCAGGCCGACCGCGCCGTGCTTCGCGGCGACGTACCCCGCGACACCGGGCACGCCGACAAGGCCGGCGCCGGAGCCCACGTTGACGATTGAGCCGAAGCCCTGGTCCCGCATCTGCCGCAGCTCGTACTTCATCGACAGGAACAGGCCGCGCAGGTCGATGTCGACGAGCCGGTCGAACTTCTCGGTGGGGTAGTCCGCGAGCGGCTTGAGGTCGTCACCGCCGCTGTCGCCCGCGCTGTTCACCCCGAAGTCCAGCCGGCCGGTGTCGCCGACCGCCGCCTCGACCGCCGCCCGGACCGACTCCTCGTCGGTCACGTCGGCTACGAACAGCCGGGCCTTGCCGCCGGCCGCCTCGATCTCGTCAACGGTCTCCCGGAGCGTGGCCTCGGTGCGGCCCGTGACGGTGACGAGACAGCCCTGCGCCGCCAGCGCCAGCGCGGTCGCCCGGCCGATCCCGGTGCCGCCGCCGGTGATCAGCGCCGTGCGACCCTCGAACTCCTGGGTCATCGAGTCACCCCGGCCTTAATGATCATGTCGACGGATGCCTGCCACAGCCGGGCGGCGCGGCCCGGGTCGACCGCGTAGGAGGCGACGCCGCGGCGGACGGGGGGCTGGTACGGCCCCGCCTCGTTGCAGTCTTCGAAGTAGCGGCCGGTGACGCCCTCGACCAGGGGGGAGGCGGCCAGCAGCACCGAAGTGGCCGCGCCCTGCTCGACGGTCTTCCAGGACACGTCCGTGCTCTTGGGGTCGAAGGACGTCGGCGCGGCGGAGATGTCGCCGATGTAGCGGGACAGGTTGGTGGCGGTGATCCGGCCGGGGTTGAGCGCGTTCGCCGTGATCCGGTCGGGAGCCCACCGCTTGGCGGCTTCGACGGCGAACAGGACGTTCGCGGTCTTGGACTGGCCGTAGGCGAGCCACGGGTCGTAGGGGCGGTGTTCGAAGTGGATGTCGTCGAAGTCGACGTCGCCGTTCACGTGCCCGACCGAGCTGACCGACACGACGCGGGCGTTCCCGGCCGCGGCGAGCGCGTCGTGCAGGCCGGTGGCGAGGGCGAAGTGGCCGAGGTGGTTGGTCGCGAACTGCAGTTCCCAGCCCTCGGTGGTGCGGGTCTCGGGCGGGGCCATGACGCCGGCGTTGTTCACCAGGATGTGCAGCGGTCCGGTCCACGCGGCGACGAACGCGGCGACCGATGCCTGGTCGGTGAGGTCGAGCCGGGCGACCTGCACGTTCTTGTTGCCGGTGCCGGCGATGATGTCCTCGGCGGTGCGGCCGCCGGCCGCGGTGTCGCGAACGGCCAATGTCACCTCGGCGCCCGCGCCGGCGAGGGCGCGGGCGGTCTCGACCCCGATTCCGGATGCGCCGCCCGTGACAACGGCTCGTTTGCCGTCGAGGTTCACTCCGTCGACCACCTCCGCGGCGGTCGACTGGGCCCCGAACGGCGTGGTGACCAAGTTGCTCATAATCATCCTCCCGGATGTGTAATAGTCTGCTAACCGGAGTCGGCTCCGGTAGTGTCAACTTAACCGGAGTCGGCTCCGGTTGGCAAGTCGCGGGACGGAACCCGAGGAGGAAACGGTGTCATCCCAGCAGGTCAGGCCGTTGCGCGCCGACGCTCAGCAGAACTACGAGCGGCTGCTGGCGGTGGCCGCGCGAGCGTTCACACGCGAGGGGGCGGGAGCGTCGCTCAAGACCATCGCCCAGGAAGCGGGAGTCGGCATCGGCACGCTCTACCGCAGGTTCCCGACCCGTGAAACCCTCGTGGAAGCGGTGTACCGCAACGAGGTCGCGCGGTTGTGCACCGCGGCGCCGGCCCTGGTGGCGGAGTCGCCCCCGGTGGACGCGCTTCGCACCTGGATGGAACAGTTCATCGACTTCATGGCCGCCAAGCACGGCATGGCTGACGCACTGCGGGCCGTCCTCGTCTCCGAGGACGAGCGCATGCACACCCGCGGCCTGCTTCGTGACGCGCTCGCGACCCTGCTGGACGCCGGCGTCGCCGACGGCGTGATCCGGCCGGGCCTCGACCCCTACGACCTGCTCATGGGCCTTGGCGGGATCACTCTCATCGCCGAAGGACCCGGCCAGCGCGACCTCGCGCTGCGACTCGTGGATCTACTCATCAACGGTGTCCGGCTCTGACGGCGCCGGGGCGTGAAAATCATCCCCTCATGCTCCGGTGTACAGCCGGTTCAGGTCGACGAGCTCGACGTCGGGGCGGTTGCCGGCAAGGCGAGTGAGATCGCTCGAGAAGCCGGAGCGGGCGAACAGGAGAAGCTTGGGGAGTGGGCCGACCTTGGAGCTCGGCAGGAGGCCGCGGAGGTGCTCCAGTCGTTCGAGCTCAGAAGTGTCGACGGGAGCAGCGGTGCTCTTGGCCTCGCCGATCGCGATGATGCGGTCAGCGGCGAAGGAGGTCGTCTCCGTGACGACCACATCGAGTTCGTGGCCTCGACGGTGTTCGCGGCACGGCAGTTCCGTCGGGCGTACAGCCGTGGCGGTGCCGCCCAGCGTGTCGGGCGCCGCGTGCTCGAAACACCACTTCCGTGCGAGGTCCTCGAAGTGCGCGCCGTAGATCTGCGAGGCGACGGTGTCCGCATTGGCTCCCCAGACACGGTCGGCACGGCCCGCGACCAGTTCGGCCTCGTGGCGTTGAATGAGCAACTGGTGCAGGCGTACGACGGGTTCGGCGATACGGAAAACGCTGCGCTTACCGCGGATGGCGTCGTCGATCTGTTCGATCAGGCCGATGTCCTGCAGCCCGGACAGCAGATGCGCCAGTGCGCTGCTGGGACGCCCGAGTATCGCCGCTATCTCCGAACGCCGGTGGTTGCCGGCACTGATCGCGCTCAGCGTGGCCGAGTATGAGGTCGGATCGGTGATGGCGGGCTCTTCCCGGAGCAGCAGGGCGCCTTCACGGAACATCGCGGAGGCCGGGTTCAGCAGACGCCGCTGAACCCAGCGGTCGAATTCGGCCATTTCGGCGGGTCCCGATCCGCCGCTCATCTCCAGATAGGCAGGGGTCCCACCAAGCAGAGCGTGCAGCCGAAACGCCAGCTCCGGGTTGTGATCCACGCCCCAGAAGGCAGCGGCCTCACGGAACTTGAACGGGCGCACGATCAACTCCATGGCCGCCCGCCCACGCAGGGGCGCACCGCCGGCGAGTAGCTGCGCCATCGTGGTCAAGGCGCTGCCGCAGAGGATCACCCGGGTTTGGGTGTGCTGCTTGGCATACCCGAGCGGGCTGAGCGCCTGCTGAAGGTAGGAGGGCAGCGCGGGCGTGGCCGAGACGAGGTAGGGAAACTCGTCAATGATGAGGGGAGTGGCCTGGTCCTCCCCGAGCCGGAGCATTTCGTCGATCGCTTCGCGCCACGTACGGAAGGCGATGGGCTGGCGCAGGCCGCGATGGGCGGCATAGGCCGCTCCGAGGTCGGCGAGATTCTGCGCCTCGGTCTGCTGGGTCGCGCCGAAAAGGAACCCGCCGGTCTGCTGGGCCAGCAGTTCGAGCATGAGGGTTTTGCCTTGACGACGGCGACCGTAAACCAATCCGAGAGTCGCTCCCCCCGAGGGGGACGCCACGAAGTCAGCGAGATTTTCCCATTCGGTGTCTCGGCCGAACAAACGCTCCGGTTTCCGCAGCAAATGACAGCCCCCCAGGCCCCGAGCGGGCCAATATAGTCGCGCCGCCTATGATAGCTGCAACTATAATAGCTGTTCCCATAGTCCAGCCCGAGAGATCACCCGTCATGACCGAGCAGCTGGTACGCGCCAACGGCGTGAATCTATGTGTCGAGACCTTCGGCAGCCCGCGAGCGCCCGCCATCCTGCTCATCTCCGGCGCCGCCGCGTCCATGGACTGGTGGGACGCCGAGTTCTGCCGGCGCCTGGCCGCCGGTGGCCGGTTCGTCATCCGGTACGACCACCGTGACACCGGCCGCTCGGTCGGCTGTCCGCCAGGCGCGCCCGGCTACAGCGGTCTCGACCTGGCCGGTGACGCCGTCGCCCTGATCGACCTCCTCGCCGCGGGCCGCGCCCACGTGGTAGGCCTGTCAATGGGAGGTGGCATCGGCCAGTACGTCGCGATCAATCATCCCGGCCGGGTCGCTACGTTGACGCTGATGTCGACCAGTTCCGGCCCTGCCGATGATCTTCCTGCGATGGCGGACCGGCTCAAGGCCGCGTTCGCCGATCCTGTGCCCGACCCGGACTGGGCAGACCCTGACGCAGTCGTCGATTATCTGGTCGAGAGCCAGCGACCGTTCGCCGGACCGGACTCCTTCGACGAAGCGGACGTGCGCGCGACAGCCCGTCGGGTCGTCGAACGCACCGTGAGTCTGGAGTCCAGCCAGAAGAACCACTGGCTCATCGACGGCGGAGCCGACATCCGGCCCCGGCTCGGTGAGATCGCGGCGCCGACGTTGGTCATCCACGGCACCGAGGACCCGTTCTTCCCGCCCGGACACGCGCACGCCCTCAAGCGTGAGATCCCCGGCGCCGAACTGCTCCTGCTGGATGGCATCGGCCACCAACCACCGCCGCGGCCGACCTGGAACCACGTCGTGCCCGCCGTCCTGCGGCACACCTTGCCCGATAGGTAATCGACGCCGTAGATCGTGAGTGCCCGGGTGAGCTGGCCGGCGCCCGGCGGCGGCTCAGAAGGCGGCGATGGTGTCCGGGGCGCGTTCGGCGCGGCTGAGGGCCCGCAGGACGGCGGTCGGGCCGTGGCGGCGCACGGCGAGGCGGGACAGCAGGTCGATCACCGTGTCGACGGCGCCCTGCGGAAGGGCCGGGGTCGCGATGTCCACGCTGACCGCGAGGTCGTCCGAGTGGACCGCCAGCTCCATCACCCGGGTGATCAGCAGGTCGTCGAGGGTCAACGACCACGGCCCCCACAGCGGGATGCGTACCGGCCGGTCCGCCGCCGAGACCAGGCCGTCCGTCAGATCCTCGATGGTGGAGTCGACCCGTGCCGCCAACGCCGCGGGGCCCTCCGCCGCGAGCTCTTCGCCCCCGTCCCGGATGCGGACATTGGCCTCGTCGTCGATGGCGGCGCCGACCCACCGCACTTGGCCGTAGTGCTCGAGGAGGGTGATGGTCTGTTCCTTGGGCACCGGCTCGGCCAGCGCCTCCTGGACGGCCAGGACCTGGTAGGCCAGGTGACCGGCGAGGCCGCCCACGCTGAACTCGGGCAACGCGCTCGGCCGGCTCCAGGCGGCGGCGACCGCCGGTTCGCGCAGCAGGTTCGCCGCCGAGCGAGCCGCGATGAGGAAATCATCCTTGATATCGGTCATCCCCGCATTCTCCTCCTTGCCTGGTAAGCCTCCCCTGACGCTTGCGCTCGGAGCCGTACGGTGACCGTCTTCGAGCCGCCGCCCTGGTCGGCCAGCCGTCCGAAGGTGAGCGTGAGCTTCGGGCCGGTCGAGGCGCTCGTCAGGAGCGGATGCCCGTGGAGGACCTCGGCCACCGGCCGATCCCAGGTCACCGTCAGCTCCTCCAGGTCCCGGCGCGGATCCGACACGGTGAGCGTGGCCGTACCGTCTCCGCTCTCCCGGACGAGGACCGCGCATGGGGCGGAGGCGGCCAGGCCGCCGGCGGCTCCGTCGTTCCAGAAGTTGACCGCGGTGATCCCGAGCGACGCGACCTGGACACCCTGCCGACGAGCGGTGTTGACCAGCACGCGCGCCCAGCCGGGGTCGGCGGCGCGGGCCCGGGTCTCCGCCAGGCCGGCGCCCGGCATGAGGAGATAGGCATAACCGGCCGCACGAGGGTCCACCCCGTGGTCGAGCCAGAGCGTCACGTAGCTCCGGGTCGCCCCGCCCGGGCCGCCGGCGCGGTCCTCCCGCAGGGTCCGCGGACGGCCACCGCCCTCGGGGAAGACGTAGCCGCCGTGGCCTTCGAGGTGGGCCCAGCCCTCCCTCTCCTCCACGGTGAGGATCGCGCCGGTTCTGCGGTTGTCCACGATGGTCTCGACCGGCACGCCGTCCTCACTGGTGATCCCGGCGCCGAGGCAGACCACGGCGTCGTCGAGGAAGAGCCACGACTTGAAGGCCTCCATCGTGCTTTCCAGGCCGTTGAGGTGCTGGCCGACCGTCGCGTACATGCCGTCGGTGGCGCCGCCGACCCACCGGCCCGGCGGGCAGGTGTCGCCCCACGCCTCGCCCACGCCGTCGGGCAGCCGCCGGGTGGAGACGGTCGTGCCCGGCAGGCGGTAGGGGTCGACGGTGGGCCAGAACGAGTCGGAGTACTGGTCGCCGTGGCCCTCGGCCCACCAGTAGAGCATTCCCGAGCCGGTGTGCCAGCCGCGCAGGTTCTCGCCGCTCCCGTGCTCGTAGTGGCCGATCCGGTCGGAGGCCATGCTGAGGCCCGCGCACCAGCCCGGCCTGCGATGGACGGCGCGAGCGCTCATCGCCAGCAGCCGGTGCCCGGCGGGCTCCTCCAGAGCCGGGACCGTGTCGTCGTCGAGGATCGCGGACAACCGCGCGTGGAACCCGAGATCACTGCTCTCGGCCGCCTTCAGCATGGGCGTGCAGACGTCCCGCAGCGCCCATCCCTTCACCATGCCCTGCCACCGGGCCCGCTCCGCGGCGGGAGCCCCGTCCCCCGGCAGCCCCTCCCCCAGCAGTCCCTCGCCCAGCAGTCCCTCGCCCAGCAGCAGGATCGCGGAGGCGATCGCGTGCCCCCGCTTGTGATCTCCGTACGGCTCCCGCCCGACCGCGCGACCGCTGAAGAGGTCCATGCAGAGGCCGTCATGGACGACCGGCGCGAATGACCGCTCGACCATGTCGAAGACGTTCCGCCTGTTCGGGTCTGTGATCTCCCACGGCGAGCCGCGCAACACCGCGAACAGGATCGCGAGCCCCGACAGCAGCGACGCTCCGTACGTGCCCTGATAGGGGATCGTCGTGTGCTGGACGAACGAGCCGTCCCGATAGAAGCCGTCGCCCTCGTCGACGTAGGGGAAGACCGGGGAGAGGGCCGCGGCGGCCAGCGCGGCCTTCTCGGGGTCGGACCCGACGATGGCGCGCATCAGCATGACCATGCACAGGTCCACGCGGTTGGCCGCGGTGCTGGTGCCGCTGTAGTCGTCCAGAAGGCTTTCCGGGACGAAGTGGTCCACGGCGTCGCGCAGTGCCCCGCTCTGCCGCTCGGTCAGGTGCGGGCCGATGAGCAGGGCCGCGTCGAGGAGCTTTTTGGGGGTGCCGATCTGCCAGTTCCACCAGTTGCCGACCTGGTCGGCGTCCGCGGCGTACACCCTTTCCCGGTAGTGGTCGATGCCGGCGGCGACGGCCGCGCCCAGGCTCGCGTCACCGGTCAGGCCCGTCCCCGGCAACGCGTACGCGCGGGCCATGGTCTGCAGCCGGGCCGGGGTGGCGACGAGCGAGGGGAACGCCAGGCCGGGCCAGAGGGACGCGCCGACCGGCGTCATGGACTCCCGGTATCCGGCCGCCGTCCTCCCCAGCTTCACCAGCCGAGTCCGGTACGGCTCGGCCGCCGGGTCGAACCCCGACCCGGCCGTCACGTCCCGCCAGCGGCGGCGCAGCAGGGCGAAGGCGCCGTCCGGGATGTGTCGCGCCGGGATCAGGGCTCCGCTGGAGCGGCACGCGGCGGGGGCCAGCACTCCAAGCGCTCCGGCCGCGGCGACGAGGCCCAGCTGAAGAAATGATCGCCTGGAGGGTCGATTCACGCATCGATTATCCACAGCCCCGCCGTACGTGAAATTTCAGCACAAAATGAAGTCCAGGTCGGCCGACGAGGGCCGACCTGGACGTCATGATCAGACGAGGTCGAACCGGTCGAGGTTCATGACCTTGTCCCACGCCGCGACGAAGTCGTTCACGAACTTCTCCTTGGCGTCATCGCTCGCGTAGACCTCCGCGAGCGCGCGCAGCTCGGAGTTCGACCCGAAGACGAGGTCGGCACGGCTGCCGGTCCACTTGACCTCGCTCGTGGCGGCGTCGCGACCCTCGAACGTGTTCGCGTCCTCGGACGTCGCCTTCCACGTCGTGCCCAGGTCGAGCAGGTTGACGAAGAAGTCGTTGGTCAGAGACCCGGGGGTCGTGGTGAAGACGCCGAGCGGCGACTGCTGGTAGTTCGCGCCCAGGACGCGGAGGCCACCGACGAGGACCGTCATCTCGGGGGCACTCAGGGTCAGCAGGTTCGCCCGGTCGATCAGCAGGTACTCGGCCGGCAGCCGGTTGCCCTTTCCGAGGTAGTTGCGGAACCCGTCGGCGGCCGGCTCGAGCGCGGCGAACGACTCCACGTCGGTCTGCTCCTGCGACGCGTCCACGCGGCCCGGCGTGAAGGGGACCTCGACGTCGAATCCGGCGTCCTTGGCGGCCTGCTCGACGGCAGCACCACCGGCGAGCACGATCAGGTCGGCGAGCGAGACCTGCTTGCCGCCGGTCTGGGCGGCGTTGAATGCCTCCTGGATTCCCTCCAGAGTGCGCAGCACCGTCGCCAGCTGGTCGGGGTCGTTGACCTCCCACCCGCTCTGCGGCTCGAGGCGGATGCGCGCACCGTTGGCGCCGCCGCGCTTGTCGCTGCCGCGGAAGGACGAGGCCGACGCCCACGCGGTGGAGACGAGCTGGGACACCGACAGGCCCGAGGCGAGGATCCGGCCCTTGAGGGAGGCGATGTCCGCGGCGTCGATGAGCTCGTGCGTCACCGCGGGGAGGGGATCCTGCCACAGCAGCGTCTCGGCCGGGACCTCCGGGCCGAGGTAGCGCACGACCGGGCCCATGTCGCGGTGGGTCAGCTTGAACCACGCCCGGGCGAACGCGTCCGCGAACTCGTCGGGGTTCTCCAGGAAGCGCCGCGAGATCTGCTCGTAGACCGGGTCGATGCGGAGCGCGAGGTCGGTCGTCAGCATCGTCGGGGCGTGGCTCTTCGACGGGTCATGGGCGTCGGGAACGGTCTCCGCCCCGGCACCGCCCTTCGGCTTCCACTGGTGCGCGCCGGCGGGGCTCTTGCTCAGCTCCCACTCGTAGCCGAAAAGGATCTCGAAGAAGCTGTTGTCCCACGTCACCGGGGTGGTCGTCCACGCACCCTCGAGACCGCTGGTGATCGTGTCGGCGCCCTTGCCGGTGCCGTAGGTGTTCTTCCAGCCGAAGCCCTGGTCTTCGATCGGGGCAGCCTCGGGGTCGGGGCCGACGTGGTCCGCCGGGCCCGCACCGTGGGTCTTGCCGAAGGTGTGACCGCCCGCGATCAGGGCGACCGTCTCCTCGTCGTTCATCGCCATCCGGCGGAACGTCTCACGGATGTCGCGGGCCGCGGCGAGCGGGTCCGGGTTGCCGTTCGGGCCCTCCGGGTTGACGTAGATGAGGCCCATCTGGACCGCGGCGAGGGGGTTCTCGAGCTCCCGGTCGCCGGTGTAGCGCTCGTCGCCGAGCCAGGTGGACTCGGGACCCCAGTAGACGTCCTCGTCGGGCTCCCAGACGTCCGCACGACCGCCGCCGAAACCGAAGGTCTTGAAGCCCATCGACTCCAGGGCGACGTTGCCGGTGAGGATCATGAGGTCGGCCCACGAGAGCTTCTTGCCGTACTTCTTCTTGACCGGCCACAGCAGGCGGCGAGCCTTGTCGAGGTTCCCGTTGTCCGGCCAGCTGTTGAGGGGGGCGAAGCGCTGCTGGCCGGCCCCGGCACCGCCGCGGCCGTCGCTGATGCGGTAGGTGCCCGCGCTGTGCCACGCCATCCGGATCATGAACGGGCCGTAGTGGCCGTAGTCGGCCGGCCACCAGTCCTGCGACGTCGTCAGCACCTGCGCGATGTCCTGCTTCACGGCCGCAAGGTCAAGGGTCTTGAACGCCTCGGCGTAGTCGAACTCCTCGCCAAGGGGGTTGGCCACGGCGGGGTTCTTGGCGAGGACCTTCAGGTTGAGCCGCTCCGGCCACCACTGGCGGTTTCCACCGCCCTGAGTCGGGTGCGGGGCGCGCCCGTGCGCGACCGGGCAGCCACCTCCGTCCTCCGACTTCGCATCTGTGACGATCGCATCATGGTTCTCAGACATGGGAATCCTTCTGGACTAGGGGATCACGGTGTTCAGGAACGGCGCGCGGTGGAACAGCCGGGGCACAGGCCCCAGTAGATGACATCGGCCTCGTCGATCGAGAAGCCATGGTCGTCGGAAGCGGTCAGGCATGGCGCGTGGCCGACCGCGCAGTCGACGTCGGCGACGACACCGCACGACCGGCACACGACGTGGTGGTGGTTGTCCCCGACGCGGCCCTCGAACCGGGCCGGGCTGCCGGCCGGTTCGATGCGGCGCAGGAGTCCCGCCGCGGTGAGCGCGTGGAGTGCCTCATACACGGCTTGAAGGGAGACATGGCCCACGCGATCGCGCACCCCGGAGGCGATCGCCTCGACGTCGAGGTGGTCACCGTGCCGGACGGTCTCGAGCAGTGCGACGCGGGCGGCCGTCACCCGCAGGCCGGCACCGCGCAACTCCTCGGCGGTGGTCGGAGTCCTGGGTGCGATCATGGCGCAAACCTACCGCCATAAACGCGAACGATACAAGATAGTTAATTACCCAAGTTTAGTGCCGCGTTAGGCGAGGTTTGCCCCGTTGTGACGTGACGCCGGCTGTCGCCGAGCAGCTGGGCCGACCGCTTCCAGCCCCGCGCACTTCCACGCCAGTGTCCCCGCGCTCCCGTACGCGTGTGTCACCACGAGCGGATCGGTCCGTGTCCTGGGAACGGCGCAGCCCGCGCCCTCTCCGGCTCCCCTCCTTCGATGCCGGTCACGCCGGTATGCTGCCCGCCGTACTCGCCTCGGACGTCGATCCCTTCGCCGTACGAAGCCGGGAGGGCAACGTCCCATCATGTACAACGCTCACTGCCTGGAGACCCTGGCCCCTGGAAACAGGTGACGTATTGCCTGAGTACCGGTCTGGCAATCGCAGGGTCCGGGCCGCGGGCGTTATGGGAAACGCGTTCTCACGCGCTGGAATGGAATGCAGGTCACCGGGCCGATTGTGGGTCAATTCGACTAGACGCGGTCAGACGTGGACGTCGACCATGGAATTGTCATCGCAATCGCCCCGGTGCGAATGCGAGGAGAGGAGACGCCCATGTACGGCAAGCGCCTGACCCTGCCGCTCGGCGCAGCACTCCTAGCGGCCCTGACCTTCGGGCCCGCCCAAGCATCCGAAGCGTCAGCCGCGCCGAGCGCCCCGAAGACGGTGCTCAGCGCCTCGCAGGATGCGGGAACGAACGGCACGTCCCTCGCCAAGCCGCCTCCGGGGCCCGACCACCACAAGCGCCACCACCGGCACCACCACCACCACGGGCACCACCATCACCACATGCACTGAATGCCCATTGGCGGTGATGCGCCAAAATAGCCGGTGAAAGTGGCCGACAACATAATTAAAAACTGGACGAGGAACAAATGGCCGCGCATTGGCAACCACAATGCGCGGCCTTTCGCATGCTCTCGCATCGCGCAATAGAGCGCAGCGGCACCCGCGCATGCGTCACACCATCAGCCTCAACGGTCACAACAGCCGCTGTGCGCACCCCGAGGGCTACCGTAGATCTTTCTGCCTGTTTGTGTCATATGGACCCCATGGGCGGCTACAGTTCCTAAATGCGTTTTGTCCCCTTTGTCGTGATTGTGGCTGCCCTCGTGGTGGGTGTCGCCTCACCCTCATGGGCCATCACCAATGGATCCCCCGACGAGTCCGGTCATCCGGAGGTGGGAGCCCTCATCGCCGACAAGCAGAACGACGACGGCACGTGGTCGTACTGCACCGGCACCCTCATCTCGCCGACGGTGTTCCTCACCGCCGCCCACTGCGGCGCACGGCGGCAGAAGACCGCCCGGGTCTCGTTCGCCAGCCACTACGAGCCCGGAGCCCCCGTCTACACCGGCCGCTACGTGGCCGACCCGCTGTACACGGACGAGGCCGATGCCCATGACATGGCCGTCGTCATCTTCAGCACCGCGGTCTCGGGCATCAAGCCCGCCACCCTGCCCGTCGCGGGCATGCTCGACGGCCTCGAGGCCAACGGCACCCTGGAGACCACGCGGTTCACCCCCGTCGGGTACGGCTCGCTGGCCCCCACCAAGGGTGGGCGCGGAAACGAGTTCACCTACACCGACACCCGCAACCTGACATCGATCTCCTTCAAGACCCTCACCCGCAAATGGCTGGAGCTGAACCTGCACGAGGGCGACGGCGGGACCTGCTACGGCGACTCGGGCGGCCCCAACTTCCTGGGCGGCCCCACGTCACACCTGCTCGTGGCGACGACGATCAGCGGAGACGACGACGCCTGCAAGTCGACCAACTACGACTACCGCCTGGACACCGCCTCGGCCCGGGACTTCCTCGGCCGGTTCGTCACGCTTCCCTGACGCCGCTCCCTCGGCGCCGGTCAGCTCAGGCGGCGGCCGGGTCAGGCGGCGGCCGGGTCACCCATGAGTGTCGCGAGGGCGCGTGCAGCCGCGGCGGCGAGGTCCCGATCGGCGGACCAGCCGGACTCGAGGGCGCCCGCGACCTGGGCGCGCCGGGGCAGGGCGGTGCCCGCTCCCCGGCAGGTGGTCGCGAGGCCGCCGAGGGTGTTGGCCAGCACGAGAGCGGCCTGGTCATCCAGGCCGTGGACGAGGGCGTGGACGACCCCGGCCGCGAACGCGTCGCCCGCCCCCGTCGTGTCGACGGGCTTGACCGGGAGCGCGGCCATCTCGGTATAGGAGTCGCCGTGGCGCATGCGGCTGCCGAGGGCACCGCGCTTGACCACGACACGCCCGGGTCCGAGCCCGGCCAGGGCCTCGGTGGCCGCGTGGATGTCGTCGAGGCCGGTCAGAGCGCTCGCCTCGGCCTCCCCCACGACGAGCAGATCCAGTAGGGGCAGCAGGCGCCGGGTCTCCTCGCGGGCGCCCTCGGCCCCGGCCACCGGGACGTCGAGCGTGACCGGGACTCCGGCCGCGCGGGCCCGCTCGACCGCGGCCCACGCGGCCTCGCGCTGCGGTGACGCGAGCAGCACATATCCGGACAGGTGCAGGGCGGCCGCGCCCGCCAGGAAACCGGCGGAGACCTGGTCCGGAGCCAGCCGGGCGTTGGCCCCCCGGTAGGCGAACATGGTCCGCTCGCCGTCGGGGGTGACCACGACGATGTTGAGCTGGGTGGGTTCGGCCGGGTCGACGGACACGGACGAGAGGTCCACCCGCTCCTCGGTCAGCGCGTCCAGCGCCAGCCGCCCGAGGGAGTCCTGCCCGACCCGGCCGGCGAGCCGCGCCGAGTCTCCGAGCCTGGCGGCGACGACCGCGGTGTTGGTGACGGATCCGCCGAGGAGCATCTGCTGGCCGCTGGCCACCGCGTCCCCGCCCGGGCCGGGGTAGACCGGGATGTCGAGCAGCAGGTCGATGTTGATGTCTCCCAGCAGGGCCACAACCGGCGCCCCACCATCCCCGTTGCCGCGCACGTACCGCTCCTGATCGCTCAGCTCCGCGCCAGGGCCTGGTCGAAGTCGGCGATGATGTCGCGAGCCGACTCGATCCCGGCCGAGACGCGGATCATCCCATCCCGGATCTCCATCCTCTCCTTCTGCTCGGCGGGGACATCCAGGAAGGCCATCGTCGAGGGCGCCTGGGTGACGGTGCGGACCCCACCGAGGCTCGCGGCGAAGCTGCACAGCTCCAGCCTCTTGAGGATCTTGGCGGCGAGGGCCTCGTCGCCGACCGCCGCCATCGTGGCCGCCCTGCGCGGTCACGCCTCCAGCGTCGCCCTGTCCGTCGAGGAGGATCTGGACGACATCGTCCACATGGTCGAGACCGTCCAGCCGGACGTGCTGCACCTGTGCGGAGACATCGAGAGGGTGCCCCCCGACGCGGTCGCCCATCTGCGCGACCGGCTCCCCGGCGTACAGATCATGCAGGCCGTCCCGGTCACCGGCCCGGAGTCCGTGGAGGTCGCGCTGGCCTTCGCCCCGCATTGCGACCTGCTGCTGCTCGACTCCGACGCGCCCGAGATCGACGGCATCGGCGCGACCGGCCACACCCACGACTGGAACGTCAGCAGGGCCATCGTCGAGGCCGTGGAGCTCCCCGTGATCCTGGCGGGCGGGCTGAGCCCGGACAACGTGGCCGAGGCGATCGAGCGCGTCAGACCGTGGGGCGTAGACTCCCTCAGCCACACCAATCGCCGGAACGCCGACGGCGGCTTCAGCAAGGACCTGGAGCTGGTCGAGCGCTTCGTCGCCGCCGCGCGCGCCGCCTCCGCGGTCCCGGCCGCCGACTGACCGACAATCCCCCCACACACCTCTTGCCAGGGAGGACAGGCATGCACGACCACGGCCAACGGCCCGACCCAGAGATCCTCGACGAGATCCAGCGGCGGGTGCTGTGGCTGGCGACGCGCATCATCGACGCCGCCAACCACGACCGGGACACGGCCGACGGGGTCAAGGTCGGCGGGCACCAGGCGTCGAGCGCCTCCCTCGTGACCGTGATGACGGCCCTGTGGTTCGCCCACCTGCGGGCGGCGGACCGGGTCAGCGTCAAGCCGCACGCCTCCCCGGTGTTCCACGCCGTGCAGTATCTGCTGGGCAACCTGGACAAGTCCTACCTGTCCACGCTGCGGGCACGCGGCGGCCTGCAGTCCTACCCCAGCCGCACGAAGGATCCGGACGAGGTCGACTTCTCCACCGGCTCGGTCGGGCTCGGCGCGGCGGCGCCACTGTTCGCCGCGGTGACCCGCCGCTACGTGGACGCGCACTTCGGGGCGCGGCCCGCCAGCCGGTTCGTGGCGCTAATCGGGGACGCCGAGCTCGACGAGGGCAACGTGTGGGAGGCGGTCGCCGACCCGGCCACCAAGGGGCTGGGCAACGTGCTGTGGATCGTCGACTTCAACCGCCAGTCGCTCGACCGGGTCGTCCCCGGTGTGCGGATCACGCAGTGGCGCGGGCAGTTCGAGGCGGCCGGCTGGCACGTCGCCGAGGTCAAGTACGGCCGGCGGCTGCAGGTGGCGTTCGCCCGGCCGGGCGGGGAGGCGCTGCGGGCATGGATCGACGCGATGCCCAACGAGCAGTACCAGTCGGTGTTCGGGCTGGCCGGCGAGTCCTTGCGGGACCGGTTCCTGGAGGGGGCGCCGACGGAGGTCAAGGCGTTCTGCGAGGAGATCGGCGACGATGAGCTCGGGTCACTGGTCACCGACCTCGGCGGCCACGACTTCGACGCCGTTCTGGCCGCCCTCGCCGAGTGCGACGCGGTGACCGACCGCCCCAGCGTGCTGTTCGCGTACACGGTCAAGGGGTGGGGCCTGCCGATCGCGGGCAACCCGCGCAACCACTCGGCGCTGATGAGCACCGCCCAGGTCGACGCCATGCGGGACGCGCTGGGGCTGACCCGGGACGACGAGTGGGACCGGCTCGACCCGCTGACCCCGGCGGGAGCGTGGGCCGCGGCCCGCCGCGAGGCGCTGACCCGGCCGGCCCGGTCCCCCCAGCTTCCGCTCGCCGTGCCGGAGTCCACCGGGATCCGCTCGACCCGGCCGGTCTCCACCCAGGAAATCTTCGGACGGGTGATCGTCGACCTGTCCCGCGACAAGGAGGTGGGCCGGCACCTGGTGACGACCGCCCCCGACGTGGCCACCTCGACGAACCTCGCCGGGTTCATCAACAGAGCCGGGGTCTTCGCGCCGGGCGAGCACCGGAGCTGGCACGAGGACCCGCTGCTGCGCTGGACCGAGGGCCCCGGCGGGCACCACATCGAGCTGGGCATCAGCGAGATGAACCTGTTCCTGCTGCTCGGGCAGCTCGGCCTGGCCTGGGACCTGTCGGAGCAGCCGCTGCTGCCGGTCGGGACGGTCTACGACCCGTTCGTCTGCCGGGGGCTGGACGCCTTCATTTACGGCACCTACTCCGGGTCCCGGTTCGTCGTCGCGGGCACCCCGTCCGGGGTCACGCTGGCCCCGGAGGGCGGGGCCCACCAGTCCACCATCACCGCCTCGATCGGGGTGGAGCTGCCCGGGGTCACCTTCTGCGAGCCGGCCTACGCCGTGGCCCTCGACTGGCTGCTGTGCGACGCGCTGGGCCGCATCGCCGCCGGCCCCACCGCGGCGGCCACCGCGGCGCCGTACGACGACGGGTCCTACTACTTCCGGCTCACGACCCGGCCGGTGGACCAGGCCCCGTTCGAGGCGGCCCGGGCCCGGCTCGGCGACGCCGTGCTGCGGCGGCAGGTCCTGGCCGGGGCCTACCGCCTCGTCGACGCCGGTGAGCTCGCCGCCACCGGAGCCCCGGCCGTGCAGCTCGTCGGCAGCGGGGCGGTGCTGCCCGAGGTCCTCGCGGCCGCGGCCGAGCTGGCCGACGAGGGCATCGCCGCGCACGTCATCGACGTCACGTCCCTGGACCGGCTCTACACCGCCTGGCAGCGCACCCTGCGCCAGGGGGTGCGCACCGCCACGACCCCCAGCGTGCCGGGCGCCCTGCGCGCCGCGTTCGGCGAGCGAGGCGGCCGGGCTCCCGTGGTGACGGTCCACGACGCGGCCTCGCACGCCATGGCGTGGCTGGGGTCCGCTCTCGGCGTGCCCGCCGTGCCTCTCGGCGTCGACGCGTTCGGCCAGTCCGGCACCGTGCGAGACCTCTACGAGCTCCACGACCTGCTGCCCGGGTCCATCGTCAACGCCGCCCTCGCCGCGCTCTCCATGGTCTGACCCTCGGCGACCGGCCGGGAAGTCAGGGCCGCAGGGAGCGGGCCAGGTCCCGGGTCTGCTCCCTGCGGTCCCACGCGACGAGCGCGAACACGATCGCCAGGCCGGCCGGGAACAGCGCCCAGGCGGGGTCCAGCACCAGAATCTGGGTCAGCGCCGCGCCCGCCATCAGGCCGATGAGACCCGTGGCGGCGGCTCCGGCCAGCCGGGGAATGAGCAGGCCGATCGCGCCGGTCAGCTCGACGACGCCGGTCACGTAGCGGAACCACTGTCCCCAGCCGATCAGGGTGAAGGTCTCCACCGCGTCCTTCTGACCGGCGAACTTGGGCAGCGCGGACCCCGCGATCAGGAACAGCGCGATGAGGGCCTGGAGGCCCCACAGAACCCTGCGGAGCACCCGCCGGCGCGCGGCGGCAGGGGCGGGGGCAGGGGAGGTGGCGGGGAGGGCGTGTGCGGCGGTCATGAGCGGGGTCCTTCCATCTCGTCTTGCTCTCTGACCACGCGTCGTACGGCCGGACCGCCGATCGACACCGCCGGCGAACTTTTCTCAAAGAATTTTCCGCGGACTCCTCGGACGAACGTCCGCCCAGTTCAGGGGCGTGCGCAGGCGGCCGCGCGGTCCAGCAGCAGGGTGCGCTCCGAGGCGTTCTGGGTGAGGGACGCCGCACGTTCGAACTCGGCGCGGGCCTCCTCGTGACGGCCGAGCCTGGCGAGCAGGTCGCCGCGCACCGAGGGCAGAAGGTGGTAGCCCTTCAACGACGGCTCCTCGATGAGCGCGTCGACGAGGTCCAGCCCGCGCTGCGGGCCGTACGCCATCCCCAGCGCGACCGCGCGGTTGAGCTCGACGACCGGCGAGGGGCTGAGCCGTACGAGCACCTCGTAGAGGGCGGCGATGCGCGCCCAGTCGGTCTCCTCGGCGGTGCGGGCCTGTGCGTGACAGGCGGCGATCGCGGCCTGCAGCACGTAAGGGCCGGGCGGCGCGCCGAGCTTCTCCGCGCGCAGCAGCGCCGCGAAGCCGCGCCGGATCAGCAGTTGGTCCCAGTGGGCGCGGTTCTGGTCGCGAAGCTGGACGGGCTCGCCGGACGGGCCGGTGCGCGCCCGGGCGCGCGAAGCCTGGATCTCCATCAGCGCGACGAGCCCGTGGACCTCGGGCTCCCGAGGGGCGAGCTCGGCCAGGATGCGGCCGAGACGCAGTGCCTCCTGGCAGAGGTCCATGCGGATCCAGGCCGTGCCGGTCGTCGCGGCATATCCCTCGTTGAAGATCAGATAGATGACCTCCAGGACGGAGGCCAGCCGTCCGGCGCGCTCGGCGCCCTCGGGCACCTCGAAGGGCACGCCCGCCTCGGCGAGCGTGCGCTTGGCGCGGACGATCCGCTGCGCGATCGTCGGCTCCGCGACCAGGAACGCCCGCGCGATCTCCTCGGTCGTCAGGCCGCCGAGGAGTCGCAGCGTGAGCGCGACGCGGGCCGGCGTGGACAGGACGGGGTGGCAGGCGGTGAACACCAACCGGAGGAGATCGTCCTCGATGGGCTCCTCTTCGAGGGCCGCGTCGAACTCCGGCGCCGGGTCCTCGGTCTCCAGCCCGTGCCCGATCTCTTCGAGCTTCCGCTCCAGCGTCTGCCGGCGGCGCAGCCGGTCGATGGCCCGGCGCTTGGCGATGGCCATGAGCCAGGCGCCCGGATTGTCCGGCACGCCTGACTCCGGCCACTGTTCGAGCGCCGCCACCAGGGCGTCCTGCGCGAGCTCCTCGGCGAGGCCGATGTCGTTCACCATCCGCGCGACGCCGGCGATGATCCGGGCCGACTCGATCCGCCAGACCGCGTCGATCGCCCGATGGGTATCGGAGTGGGTCTGTGAAGCCGTCACCCGGACGATGAGAACACTCGCCGCACCGCAGACGCAAGCCGTACCGGCCGCGAGCGGGCCGGAGTCACTGGCCGGGCATCGGCTCCCCGGGGCCGAACACCTGCTGGATGACACCCTGGCCGTCACCGATGATCTGCCAGAACCGCTTGGACAGCTCGATCGCCTCCTCCTTGCTGCGCGCCTCGATCAGCGCGAAGCCGACGACGGCCTCCTTGGCCTCGGTGTACGGACCGTCCGTCACGGTGATCTTGCCGCCGGAGGACCTGATGTGGGTGGCCCGGGGGTCGAGACCACCGGTGGCCAGCAGCACCCCGGCCCTGCTCATCTCCTCGATGAACCGTCCCATCTCGGCGAACAGCTTCTCGTCCGGGGGGTTGCCCGCCGCCGAGCCGTCGTCCGTGGTCATCATGAGAAACCGCATGGGTGATCCTTCCTTCCAGCCGGGCTGGCCCCGGCTTCTGCTAACGCGTCGAACGATAGGCGGCCCGATCGACACGGCTCGTAGAAATTTCGCCCGGATGCCGCACATCTCCCGCCCAGTTATTGTTGATGCGCCAACAACCAGGGATGGAGGTGCCGTGATGAGCCTGAGCGAGCCGGCGTCGGGTGAGGCGCCCCAGGTCGCGGCGTCCGCCCGGATTCTCGGGCCGGTGGCATTGGGCGCGGGCACGATCCTGGCCCAGGGGGCCGTCGTACGGTCCCACGGCGCGGGCGACGTCGAGATCGGCCACCACTCCGCCGTCCTGGAGAACAGCACCGTGGTCGGCCGGCCCGGACAGCCCGTGCGGATCGGCCAGCGCACCGCCTTCGGGCACCGATGCCAGATCATCGGCGCGATCGTGGGCGACCTGTGCGAGATCGGCAACGGCACCATCCTGATGCCGGGCGCCCGGCTGGGCAGCGGCGTCATCACCGCCGAGGGCACGGTGGTGCCGCCCGGCACCGTCGTGGCCGACGACACCGTGCTCGTCGGCCGGCCGGCCCACGTGCTGCGCACGGCGACCGACGCCGACCGCGCCCGGATCGCCGCACTGCGCGACCACGAAATCGACCTGATCGACCACCCGTTAAGCCACGTCCACGGCCGAATCGGCGCAGGAGGCACCATGGGCACGCTCTACAGCTACCGTGACAAGCGGCCACAGGTCGCGGGCAGCGCCGTGCTGTTCGACTCGGCGGAGGTCACCGGTGACGTCACCATCGGCGAGGAGACCGTCATCGGCGCGGGCGTGAAGATCATCGGCGACTCCCACGGCCCGGTCCGCATCGGCGCCCGCGTGCAGATCCTGGAGAACACGGTCCTCCACCTGCTGCCGGACAACGAACTGCTGGTCGGCGACGACGTCACGATCGGGCCCGGCGCGATGATCCACGGGTGCCGCCTCGGCGCGGGCACCGTGGTCGAGCCGGGCGCGATCGTCTGCGACAACGCGTCGGTCGGCGCCGGATCCGTCGTGCGCGCCGGGACGTGTGTCGTGCAACGCCAGGAGATCCCGCCCCTCAGCGTCGTTTCCGGCTTCCCGGCGCACGTCATCGGCACGCTGGACGCGCCGCCGCCGCGCCCGGCGTGGGCCCTGCCCCTCGGCGAACTGCACACGATCGCCGTCATCGAGCGCTGAGGCGCGTCATCGGTCACTGGAGCTGCTCGGAGTAGGTGTCGTCGAGGTGGGCGTAGATCTCCTCGGCGCTGGTGTCCTCCGCTTCGGGGACACCGAGTCCGGTGAGGATGTCCAGGGCTCGCTGCCACTGCTTGCGGGCCTTCTCGTGCCGGCCGAGGTCGCGGTGCGCGCGGGCCAGGCCGTGCAGAGCGCGCGCCTGGTCTGCGGGGTGACCGAGGTCGCGGGCGATGTCGAGGGCGGCCTGGTGGTGGGTGAGCGCCTCATCGGGATGGCCGGTGGCCTGGTGGATTCGGCCCAGGCCGTACAGCCCCTCGAACTGTGAGTTACGGTCGCCAATCTGCCGGGCGATCGTCAGCGTGCGCTGGTAGTAGTCGGTCGCCGGCCGGTGCTCGCCCCGCACGAGGTGGGTGAAGCCGAGGCCCGTCAGCGCGCGGAGCTCCCCGACGCTGTTGCCGGTGGCGCGGGCGATCCGCAGCGCCCGCTCGAAGTGGTCGGCCGCCTCGCCGTACCTCCTCTTGTGGCGGTGGACGCGCCCCAGGCCGCACAGCGCGTTGAGCTCCCCGTCACGATTGCCGGTGGCGTGCGCGATCTGCAGCGCCCGCTGGAAATACTCGGCGGCGCGGCCGAAATGGCCCTGTGCCCGGCGGACGTGGCCGAGGCCGCAGAGCGCGGTGATCTCGCCCTCGCGGTCCAGGGTGGCGTGGGCGATGTCCAGCGCCCGGTCGAAATACTGCGCCGCCGGGGAGAACTGGCCGAGCGTGATGTGGACGTCACCCAGGCCGCACAGCGCGGCCACTTCGCGGGCGCGGTTGCCGAGGGCGCGGGCGGCGTGCAGGGCGTTGCTGTGCAGGGTGCGGACGTAGGTGTAGTGGGCCCCGGTGTGCAGGTGGCGGTGCAGGGTGGCCGACAGATGCAGAGCGTGCGCGGGCCAGCCGTGCCTGGCGGCGTGGACGGCGGTGGCAAGCAGGTTGGTCAGCTCGGCGTCGAGCCATTCCACCGCGCGGACCTGGTCGCCGAGGAGGGGGATGAGGCCGCCCGGCTGCCGGACCCTGGGAGGATGGCCGGCCGCCTCGTAGGGATGGGCGATCTCCATGGCGGCCGAGGCCGTCTGTATGTAGTGGTCGAACAGGCGGGTCAGCGCCGTCCGCCGGTCGCCGTCGGTGTCCTCGTCGGCGAGGGTCGCGGTGGCGTGTGTGCGCAGCAGGTCATGGAAGCGGTAGCGGCCGGGAACGGGCTCCTGCAGCAGATGGGCGTCGACCAGATCGTCGAGCAAGCGGCTGGCGTGCTGAAGGGTGGTGCCGGCGAGCGCGGCGGCCGCGTACCGCTCGAAGTCGGATCCCGGGTGGAGGCCCAGCAGCCGGTACATGTCCTGCCGCTCCGGGCTGAGGTGGTGGTAGGACAGGTCCATGGTGGCCGTGACGCTGAGCCGGCCGACCTCCAGCTCGCCGAGCCGGTGCCGGTGGTCGCGCAACCGGTGGGCGAGGTGGGCGAGCGTCCAGCCGGGCCGGGCCCTCAGGCGGGCCCCCGCGATGCGGATGGCCAGCGGCAGCCGGCCGCAGAGTTCGACGATCTCGGTCAGCAGTCCGGGCGGCTGGCCGGCGAGGCGCTGCTCGCCGGCCGTGCGGCTGAAGAGGTCGAGCGCGTCGGCGCGCGGAAGGACGTCCAGCGAGAGCGGCCGGACGTCCTCCAGGCCGGTCAGGCGTCTCCGGCTGGTGATCAGCACCAGTGAGCCGGGCGCGCCGGGCAGCAGGGGTCTCACCTGGGCCTCCTCGGCCGCGTTGTCGAGCAGGATGAGCACCCGCCGGCCCGCCAGCCGGCTGCGGTACAGCGCGGCGCGAGCGTCGAGCTCGTGCGGGATCTGCTCGCCGGGCACGCCGAGGGCGCGCAGCAACTGGTCGAGGGCGTCGACCGGATCGACCGGCGACACCCCCTCCGTGAACCCGTGCAGATCGACGAACAGCTGCCCGTCGGCGAACCGGTCGGCCAGCCGATGCGCGGCGTGCACGGCGAGGGCGGTCTTCCCGATTCCGGCCATGCCGTCGATGGCGCTGATCACCGGCGCCTCGGACCGGTCCGCCGGCTCCGCCTTCACTGCCTGATCCGCGAGGGCGCGTAGGTACGCCAGCTCCACGACCCTGCCGGTGAAGCTGCCGATGTCCCGGGGCAGTTGCCTGGGCACCACCGGCGGACCGGGATGGACGCCACCGACGCCCGCGGGCGGGGCCAGGTCGGCGTGGCCGTTGAGGATCTGGCGGTGGAGCCGCTGCAACGGCGGGCTGGGCTCGATGCCGAGCTCCTGCACCAGGTGGCGGCGCAGGTCCCGGTACGCCCGCAGTGCCTCCGCCTGACGGCCGGAGCGGTACAGCGCGAGCATCCACTGGGCCTGCAGCCGCTCCCGCAGCGGCTGCTCGGCCACCAGCGCGCCCAGCTCGGCCAGCACGTCGCCGTGGTGGCCGAGCGCCAGCTGGGACTCGATCCAGGTCTCCTGCGCGGCGAGCCTGCGCTCCTCCAGGCGGATGAGCTCGACGCCCAGCCGGGAGTCCAGCGCGACGTCCTCGAACGGCCGCCCGCGCCACAGGGCGAGCGCCCGCCGTAATCGTTCGGCGGCCAGCAGCGGCTGGCCGTCGGTCAGGGCCTGCTGTCCCTGAGCGGCGAGCTCCTCGAAGGTCAGCAGATCGAGGTCGGCCGGGGAGACCCGCAGCTGGTAGCCGCTGGGCACGGTGGACAGGAGTGGGGGGTCGGTTCGGTCGGCGAGTCCGAGGACCTGCCGGAGCGTGGACACGTACGTCCGCAGCGCGACCGCTGCCGTACGCGGTGGCCGCTGCGGCCACAGGGCGTCGACCAGGCGGTCGGCGCTCACGGGCCGGTTGACGTTGAGGAGCAACACCGCCAGGAGAGCGCGCTGTTTGGCCGCGCCCAGCCGGACGAGGCGGTGACTGTCGGAGCGGACTTCAAGGGTGCCAAGGACACGAAACCGCATGGCCCGGAAATATCACACATTGTTCGCATATCGGGGTAGTGCACATTTAGGACTCCCCAACGATTGGCGACGTGACCCGAAATCCTCTCCTTAATTGATTGGGAACGTCCGCAACCAGGGTTTGCGGACGCATCCCAGGATGCGCCGGCCCGCCATAACGTGCCTTCCATTTCCCCCGGTTGACGCTCTCTCGGATGGTGAGACGGCCTCCGTCCGCCATGGAAGCTCGCCCGATGCGCGGTCGTCCGTACGGCCCGGCGTTCATGTCAAGCCGTGCCTTTACCGGCACTTGACGACCCGGCCGCATCGTGACGGAGGAGGCGAGAGCCCCCACCACCCAATCGATCGTCCGATGGCAGGGAAGGGAGAGTGCGCATGTCCGAACTGATCAGCCTCGACGAATGCGAGCGGCTCACCGCGAAACACGTCCACGATCTGTACCGCCAGTATGTCAGTCGCAGCCAGGTCTCGCTCATGACGTCCTTCGGGTTCGGCCGGGAGCTCGTGGAGCGCGCGGAGGGAGCCTGGCTGTGGACGCGCGACGGCCGGCGAATCCTCGACTTCACCGGCGGGGTCGGCGTGCTGAATCACGGCCACAACCATCCGCGAATTCTGGCCGCCCGAAAGAGGTTTCAGGACGAGAAAAGGATGGAGGTGCACAAGACATATTTCTCGCCCTACGTGGCGACGCTCGGCCACAACCTCGCCCAGCTCCTGCCCGGCGACCTCAGCATGTCGTTCTTTCCCAATTCCGGCGCCGAGGCGGTCGAGGGCGCCGTCAAGATGGCCTACAAATACCACGGCGGCCGCAGGCAGCGGATCCTGCGCTCCGACATCGCCTTCCACGGAAAGCTGCTCGGCTCCGGAAGCCTCACCGGCACGCAGGAGCGATTCAGCTTTCCGGGGATTCCCGGCGTGGTCACCTACCCCTACGGCGACCTCGACGCCGTGCGCGCCGCCGTGGCCGGGGCCCGCACCCGCGACGGCGGCTGTGACCTGTACGCGATCCTCGTCGAGCCGTTCAGCGCGTCGACCATGCGCTTCTGCTCCGAGGAGTTCCTCCGCGGGCTGCGCGAACTCTGCGACACAGAAGGGATCGTGCTGATCTTCGACGAGATCTACACAGGGTGGGGAAAGACCGGGAGCCTCTTCTATTTCATGCGCTATCCCGGTCTCGTTCCGGACATCCTCACCACGTCGAAGTCGTTCGGCGGCGGCAAGTCGTCGATCTCGGCGTTCATCGCCAGGGAGCCGGTCTTCCGCAAGGCCTACGACAACCTCACCGACTCCCTGCTGCAGGCCACGAGCACGACCTACTACGGCTTCGGCGAGGAGACCGCCACCGCGATCGAGGCGGTGAACATCGCCGTCGAGGACGACTACCCGAGACGCGCGCGGGAGATCGAACGGATCATGGCGCCCGGCCTGGAGCGGATCCGCAAGGAGCACTCCGACACGGTGGCCGGCGTGCGCGGCGCGGGCGCGCTGTACGGCATCTTCCTGGACGGCGGGCCGAAGATCCTCGACCTCGCCGCGAAGATCGCGCCCGTGGGCCTGGCCCGCGATCCGCACTTCCGGATCAAGCTGATCACCTGCTCGGTCATCGACGCGCTCTACCGCGACCACGGCATCTACACCTACTACACGCTCAACGGCGACAACCCGCTGGTGGCCGCGCCGCCGCTGGTCGTCGAGCCGGCGGATGTCGAGTACTTCCTCGACAGCCTGGGCCAGACCCTGTCGCAGGGCCTGCCGCGACTGCTGACCAGGTTCGTCAGGGAGAAGGTGGCGCCGCGATGGCCGTCCGGATCGTAGTAACCGGCAGCTCCGGGATGCTCGGGGCCACCCTGGTCCAGCGGCTCGCCGGGGACGGGCACGACGTCCTCGGCGTGGACCTGCGCCCCCGGCCCGGCCAGAGCCCCGACGCGCGGTACGCCACCGGCGACATCCGCGACACCCCGCTGATGACCGACCTCATGACCGGCGCCGACGCCGTGGTGCACTGCGCGGCGGCGCTGCCGAGCTACCCGGCCGACGAGATCCGCGCCGTCATCGTCGACGGCACGCGCAGCGTCCTGCAGGCCGCGCACCGGGCCGGCGTGCCACGCGCCGTGCACATCTCCTCCACCGCCGTGTACGGCCTGCCGACGCTGGTGCCCACGCCTGAGGACCATCCCCGGGAGCCGGTCGACCACTACAGCCGGGCCAAGGCGGCGGCCGAGGAGGTGGCGGAGAAGTACCGCGCCGAGGGCATGTGCGTGCCGATCCTGCGGCCGAAGACCTTCCTCGGTCCGGGCCGCATGGGCCTGTTCTCGATGCTCTTCGAGTGGGCGGAACAGGGCCGCAACTTCCCGATGCTGGGGCGCGGCGACGTCCGCATCCAGATGCTCGCCATCGACGACCTGGTCGACGCCGTCGTGCGCGCGCTCACCGCCCCGGAGAGCGTGGCCGGCGACACCTACAACATCGGGGCGGCGGACTTCGGCACGCTGCGGGACGACTTCCAGGCGGTCCTCGACGCGGCCGGCCACGGCAAGCGCGTGGTGCCGCTGCCGGCCAGGCCCACCGTGGCGGTCCTGCGGCTGCTGGGGAAGACGGGTCTCTCACCGGTGTACGAGCGCCTGATCTTCAAGCTGCTCGCGGACTCCTACGTCAGCATCGACAAGGCGCGCGACCGGCTCGGCTTCGAGCCGCGCCTGTCGAACCAGGACGCGATCCTGCGCACCTACCAGTGGTGGCGGGAGAACCCCGCGCCGCCCTCATCTGGCGGCCGGACCAGCCGCGACGCGTGGCGGCAGGGCGCCCTGTCGCTCGTGAGAGTCCTCTTCTGATCGGAGGTGCACATGCGGGTCATCGAGCCTCCCTTCAACGCGGAACCGGAAAGCACGGCGGAAAGCGCGGTCGAGAAGCCGGCGAGTGCCCGGCCGCGCACGGTCGCCGCCCTCGTCGCCCTCATCCGGCCGCTCCACTCGGCCAAGAGCCTGCTCCTCGTCCCCATCGCGCTCGTGGACACCGGCGGCTGGACGCTCCCGGCGCTCGGCCGGATCGGCTGGGCCATCGCCGCGTTCGTCCTGGCCGGCGCCTGCGTCTACGTCGGCAACGACATCGTGGACCGGCACCGCGACCGTCTTCATCCCGTCAAGTGCCATCGGCCGATCGCCGCCGGCCACGTGCCGGTGCGGGTGGCGCTCGTCTACCTCGCCTTCCTGCTCGCCGTGCTCTGCGGGGTGATCGGCTTCGGTCCGGGCAGGCCGTACTGGCCGGTGCTGGCCTACCTCGTGCTCAACGTCGCCTACAGCCGGGTCCTCAAGCACATCCCGCTGATCGACGTCGGCGCGGTCGCCCTGGGCTTCGCGCTCCGCGTCATCCAGGGCTACCTCGCGATCGGCGAGCGGATCTCCGGCTGGCTGGTCGTCGCGGTGTTCTCGCTGTCGCTGCTGCTGGTCATCGGCAAGCGCCGCCAGGAGCTGGTGGAGAGCGGGCCGGCCCACCGGCCCGCACTACGCGGCTACTCGGTGGAGCTGGCCGACCACCTGCTCCAGCTCACCTGCGTGCTCAGCGCGATCGCCGGGCTGATCTACGTGCGCACCGAGGCGCCCCTCGGCCCGTACGGCCAGGCGGCGATGCTGCTGTCCACTCCTCTGGCCCTCTTCGCCCTGTTCCGCTATCTCAAGGTGGTGCTCGTGGACGGCGGCGGGGGCGATCCCGTGCGGGGGCTGCTGCGTGACCGTGGCATCGCCGCCACGGGCGTGGCGCTGGCGATCGTCCTCGGCGTGACGACCGTGCTCGCCCGGCACCCGGCGCTGGCCGCCGAGATCCTCCGATGAGGCGCCACGACGATGAACATGAGTGACACGACCATGAACGTGAGCGACACGACGATGAACGTGAGCGAAAGGTGACAGCCGTGTCCGGATCGTCCCCTCCAGTTTCGGTGCCTCTGGTGTCGGTCATCGTCCCGGTCCACAACGCCGAGAAGACGCTGCGCGCGTGTCTCCGATCGGCGCTGGGGCAGACCTACCCCCGGATCGAGGTGGTCGTCGTCGACGACGCCAGCACGGACGACTCCCGGGCCATCGCCGGGGAGTTGCCGTGCGCGCTGGTCGCCCAGCCGTACAACATGGGGGTGTCGGCGGCCCGCAACGCCGGGGCGGCGGCGAGCAGCGGCGAGATCCTGTTCTTCCTCGACTCCGACGTCGGCCTGGCCCCGGACGCGGTGGAGAACGCCGTGCGACTGCTCCGCCCGCCGCCACGATCGGACGACCCCGGGTCATCGGAGAGCACGTGGGGCTGCGTCTACGGCGTCTACGCCAAGGAGCCGCTCATCGACGACGGGCCCGTCGAGATCTATCGGACGCTGCGCATGCACCACGCCCTCGTCAGGGGGGCCGGCCCTACGAAGACCGCCATCTTCGCCCTGGCCGCCGTCCCCCGCGCGGTGTTCGAGGAGGTCGGGCCGTTCGACACCAGGCTGCGCAGCGCCGAGGACGACGAGTACAGCGAGCGTCTGCTGGTGCGGCACAACATCCTTCTCTCGGGTGAGGTCACCGGCCGGCACGACGAGGCCGACCGGCTCCTGCCCCTGCTCAGGGAGCAGTATCGGCGCTCGCAGTTCCTCCTCTTCTCCGCGCGGAACCGGCTGCGCCGCGACGCTCTGGTGATCAATCGCATGTCGGGCATCCTCACGACCGCGCTCACCATGGCGTCCGTCCCGGTCGCCCTCGTGTGGCCGCCGGCGCTGCCGCTCCCGGCCGTCTTCCTCGCCCTGTTCGCCGTCTCGGACCCGCCGCTGTCGCGGTTCGTGCTGCGGGAGAAGGGCCCCGCCTTCCTCGCGTACTTCACCGCCGTGCACTTCCTCTCGCACGCGGCGCAGCTCTGCGGGGCCGCCACGGGGTGGGTGCGCGCCACCCTCGACTCCTCCTTCGGGCCGTCCCATCGGGCGGCCCTCCACGCTCGCCCTCGAAAGGCCGGTGAATCATGACGTCGACCTCGGCACCCCTCGTGTCGGTCATCATCCCCAACTACAACTACGGGGACGTGCTCAAGCTGTGCCTGGAGTCCGTCCTGGCACAGACGTACACCAACATCGAGATCATCTACGTGGACGACTGCAGCACCGACGACTCCGTGGAGGTCGCCCGGTCGCTGGGCGTGCGGGTCCTCAGCACGGGGCGCAACAGCGGGGTGTGCGTCGCCCGCAACCTCGGGGTGGAGCACGCGCGTGGCGACGTGCTCTTCTTCCTCGACTCCGACGTCGCGCTCGCCCCGGACGCGGTCGCCGAAGCGGTCCGGCTGCTCCAGTCGGACCCGAAGATCGGCGCGGTCTCCGGCAACTACGAGCCGATCCCGCTGCGGCGCGACAGCCTCGTCAAGGAGTACCGCACGCTCTACCGCCACTACTGGTACCTGGTCGCCGAGGGCCCCATCAAGGGCTTCCTCCCCGTCGCCATCATCGCCTTCCCGCGCGCGGTCTGGGACGAGGTCGGCCCGTGGACGGCCGAGCTCACCCAGTCGGAGGGCACCGACGTGGGCGAGCGGCTCGCCAGCAAGTGGGAGGTGCTGCTCACCTCGGCCGTGCGCGGCCGGCACGACGACGACGCCACGCTCCGCGTCGCCCTGCGCAAGGTCTTCACCCGCACCCGGGTGCACGTGCCGTTCTTCCTCCAGCGCCGGTACGCGCCTGGCGTGGTCACCTCGCCGGAGTCGCAGGCGAGCCTGGCCGCCGCGCTGACGGTCGCGACCCTGCCCGTGCCGTTGCTGACCGGGTCGGCCTGGGCGGCGGCGCTGCCGGTGCTGGCGTTCGCCGCCTATCTCGGCATCGACTGGCGGATGTACCGGTTCGTGTTCGCCAGCCGTACGGCCGCCTTCGGGCTGTTCTTCATCGGCGTGCACTTCCTGGTCAACGTGACCATCGCGCTGGGCGCGGGCATCGGGATCCTGCAGTGGCTCACCTCGCGGTCCTTCCGCCGCCTGTACGGCACGGGCCGGGAGAAGGCGCCCGCATGACCGCCGTCGAGCACGCCCAGCGGGCGGAGGGGCGCACGACCCGTCAGAGGGTGTTCGCGGCGCTGCGCCTGACCGCCTACGTGCTCGTGCTCGGGCTGCTCGGCTACCAGCTCTGGCGGGTGCGCCACGGGCTGGGCGACAGCCTGCGGCTCGTGGGCTGGGGCAACGCGTCGCTGGCGGTGGCGCTCGCCGCCGTCGGCGGGATGCCCGGCTTCTTCGGCTGGCGCATGCTGCTCGCCGGGCTCGGCACCCGGTTGCCGCTGCCGGCGGCGATCCGGGTGTTCTTCCTCGCGGGTGTCACCCGCTACCTTCCGGGCGGCGTCTGGCCGGCGGTGGCGCACGCCGCGCTGGCCCGGCCGCTCGGCGAGCCGCCCGCCCGGCTGGCCGGGGCCTTCGTGGCCAGCCAGGGGCTGGGAGTGGTCGCGGGGCTCGTGGTCGGGCTCGTGGCCCTCCCCCGGCTCGTCGCGTCGAGCGCGATCTGGTGGGTGCTGCTGCCGCTCGTGGCCGCCGCGCTCGTGCCCCTGGCCGCGCCCCGGCTCCTGGCCTCGCTGCTCGGCGTCGCACAGCGGATCCTGCGGCGCGGCGAGGGCACGGCTCCCGCCCTGCCCGGCCGGCGCACCCTGCTCGGGGTCACCGGGCTGATGACGGTGGGCTGGCTGATCAGCGGCCTGCACGTCACGGTGCTCGCCGTCGCGCTGGGCGCGCCTCCCGCCGGGGCGATGACCATCGGGATCGGCGGCTTCGCCCTGTCGACCGTGGCCGGCATCTTCACCATCGTCATGCCGTCCGGCCTCGGGGCGCGCGAGGCCGTGCTCGGGCTCACGGTCGCCACCCTGCTCACCGGACCCGGCCTGATCACGCTGGTGGCCCTGAGCCGGGTGCTGATCACCGTGGCCGACATCGCCGGCACGGGGATCGCCCTGGGAGTGGTGGCGTGGTCCGGCCGGCGGCGCCCCCGTCCCTCGCCCCTCGCGGGCCCACAAGGAACGTCGCCGTCATGAGAGCGCACAGCGGCCCCCGGCGGCGCGAGATGGCGGCGGGCGCGATCCACGAACGCGGGCCTGGGCCGGCTCGGCGAGGCGCGAGCGTCCGGCGCTGGGCCGGGAGAGCCGCACTCGGCGTGCTGCTGGCCTGGGTGCTCCTCGCGCTCGTCAACTGGCTGACCGGCAGGTTCTGGTGGTGGGGCGGAGCCGTACCGCTCCTGCTGTTCTTCACCGGGCCCGTGGTGGTGCTCGGGTCGGTGCCGATGCTGGTGCTCATCCGGTCGTCGCTGCCCCGTCTGGAACGGGTGCTGATCAGCCTGTCGGTGGCGCTGACAGCGCTCACCGTCCTGCGTGCGCTGCTCTCGGGCCACACATGGCTGTGGGTCGTCCCGGATCTGATGGTGCCGCCCCTGCTGTACGCGGCGCTGCCGGTGGCGCTGCTCATGACCCTCCTGGTGCTGCGGCTGTCCCGGGTCAAGGTCACCCGGGCGACCCAGTGGTGGACGGTCCTGCCGACCGCGGCGGCCCTCGTCCTCACTCTCACCCCCGCCCTGGGCCTCGGTCAGGCCGGGCTGAACGCGCCGTGGAACGGGGGCGGGGACGGGCCCGCTCCCGCCGGTGCGCTGCACGTGGTCTCCTGGGACACCTACTGCTGGGACACCACCGATGACCCGGCCCGCTTCTTCCGCTATCTGCGGCGGTGGCGTGCCGACGTCTACCTGCTGCAGGAGCACGCGAAGTGCGCGCCGGGGGCGCAGGTGCCACTCGACGACGGCGCAGAACTGCGGCGCGAATTCCCCGGTTATCACTTCGCCACGGCCGAGGGCCTTCTCACCATCTCGCGCTTTCCTATCGTGAGCCAGACGCCGGTGGGAGCGAATCCGAACCCGTACGCGGCCAACTGGACGCACGCCGCCATGCGCACCGACGTGCGGACGGCCGGGCGCGTTCTCTCGATATACAACATGCATTTCTACGACATGCTCTATCTCAGCTCCAGCCCGCTGACGCCGGAGTTCTACCGCGCCATCGAAACGCTGGACGCCGAAAGGCGGATCCAGCTTCAGCGGCTCGTCGCCGACATCGACGCCAATCGCCATCCCGTGCTGGCGTCCGGAAATCTCAACATCCTGCCCGGCATGGGACTCGCGCGACGGCTCGATCACCTGAAGGACGCGAGCCGGGCCGGGGCTTCGCCCTATCCGGCCACGCTGACCTTCGCCGGCCTGCGCCTATGGAAGATGGACTGGACCCTCACCTCGCACGACGTGAACGTCCATCGCTATGACCTGCGCTCGCCGGAAGGCATGTCGAGCCACCACCTTCAGGACATGGTCGTATCGCTCGCCACCCAGTAGGCACCGATGGAAAGGGGAGGTAACACATGGAACCGCTTCGCCCGCTGGTCACCGTCATCGTTCCCAACTACAATCACGCGCGATTTCTGCCATTGTGCCTGCAGGCCATCAAGGAACAGACGTACTCCCCCATGGAAATCGTCGTGGTGGACGACCACAGCACCGACGAATCGGTGCGGATCGCGGAATCCATGGGGGTGAACGTGATACGGACTCCGGCCAACGGCGGCGCGGCGGTCGCCCGCAACACGGGGGCGGCCTGGGCGAGTGGCGACATATTGTTCTTCGTGGATTCCGACGTCGCGCTCGCGCCCGACGCGGTCGCCGTAGGCGTGGCGCTCCTCGAGAAGGACCCGAACCTCGGGGCCGCGTGCGGGATCGAGGATCCCGAGCCGCTGATCCGGTCCACCAGGGTCGAGGACTACCGCGCCCTCCAGCACCATTACTGGTCGATCGCGTCAGAGGGCGAGGTCTCCTTCCTGTGGTCGGCGATGTTCGCGATCCGGGCCGCCGTCTTCGCCGAGGTCGGGCCGTTCAACCCGCGACTGCGGCACACCGAGGAGGTCGACTACGGCCACCGGCTCAGCCGCCGGCACACCGTGCTGATCACCTCGGCCATCCACGGCCGGATGGGCCATGACCGCGAGCTCGGGACGCTGCTGCGCAAGCTCTTCCACCGGGGGCGCCTGCGCGTCCCCCTGTACGCGCGACGGCGGAGGTTCGCCCAGGGGTACGAGACGGCGTCACGGGCCTGGGGCTCCGTGGCGGCGCTCCTCGCGGTCGCCGCGCTGCCGGTGCCGCTGGTCTTCGGCCCCGTGGCGGCAGCCGTACCGGCGCTGCTGCTGGCCGCCTCGCTAGCGTGCGACGCGGGGATGTACCGGTTCGTGTTCTCCCGGCGGTGCCCGCTCTTCGGCGTGTTCTTCGCCGGCGTGCACTTCCTGGTGAACCTGGTCATCATCGCCGGGGTGGCCGCGGGAGCGGCGCAGTGGTTCCTCTCCGGCAGGTTCCGTGGGATCTACGACGCGGCGGCCCCCGCCGCGCTACCGGCCGGAGGCTGATCACTTGTCGAACGTCCTTGAGACCAGGGCGGCCCCCGCCGCCGAGCCCAGGGGCCGCGCGCGCCGGTGGCGGGGCCGCCTGGTCTTCACGGTGACGGCGGCGTGGCTGCTCTTCGTCGTCCTGCACCGCCTGCTGTCCGGCCGGTTCTGGCTGTGGCTGCTGCCCGACCTGGTGCCGCCGATCGTCTACCTGGCCGGTCCACTCCTGTTGCTGGCCGCCGCTCCCCTCGCGGGCCGGCTCCGGCGGTGGTGCGCGGTCCTGGCGGTCGTGTCCCTCGCCCTCGGCGCCGATCAAAGCGCCCTCAACCCCGCCGCGGTGACGGGTGCCGGGTCACCGGCTCCGCCCGGCGCTCTCCGCGTGGTGTCCTGGAACACCGAGTACTGGCACCAGGACGACGACCCCGGGCACTTCTACGGCTTCCTGAAGGCCCAGCACGCCGACGTCTACCTCCTGCAGGAATACCTGTCCTGGACGGACGACACCCCCCGGCAGGTCGACGACCTGGCCCGGCTGCGCCAGGAGTTCCCCGGCTACCGGATCGCGGTCGAGGGAGAGCTGGTCACGCTGTCGCGCTTTCCCATCGTGGCCAGCCCGCCGGTGGGACCCGCCAGAGCTCTCGGGCCGGGCGCTCCGTGGCTGTCGGCGTTCACGCTGGGCAAGGTGCTGCGGACGGACCTGCGGATCGGCACGTCCGTCCTGTCGCTGTACAACGTGCACATCCCCACGCAGTACATGCTGAACGAGAATCCGCTCACTCCGGCGTTCTACACGTTCCTGCAGGACCGGAACGCCGCCCGCAAGGCGCAGTTCGACGGCCTGGAGGCCGACGTCGGGGCCAACCGCAACCCGCTCCTCGTGGCCGGCGACTTCAACAGCACGTACGCCATGGGAGACATGGGATGGCTGTTCCACCGGCTGTCGAGCGCCAACCGGGCGGCTCACTCTCTCTACCCCGCCTCTTGGCCCGCCGGCGGCCCGGCCCTGTGGCAGCTCGACTGGACCTTCACCTCCTCGGCCAGGGTTCACGGCTACCGGCTCCTCGACCCGGAGGGCATGTCCGACCATCGCGCGCAGGGACTGGTCATATCGATCGGCGACACCTAGACGAGTTCCCATAGTTGCCGGCCGCTTTTTGAAGGGACCAAAAATCTGGCAATAGATAGTTACGCCTTCATCACGATTACGGCGGTTTCGGCAACCCTGGCCTCGATGATTTCGTCTTCGATGTACCCGGACGCAGAGCACGAGGACAAAATGGGCAAATTGCGCGTATGGATTGCACGGTCAGTCGTTTTGGCATTACTCCTTCCGCTGATTACCGTGCAGGCCCTCGTCTCCCCGGCCGCTGCGGTGAGCTGCTTCGAGCTGCCCGTCGGGGGTTTCCAGCCGGTGCCCGAGGCATGGAGCGCGCACGTGGCCCCGTTCACCGGCACGGTCACCCTCGATGTGGAACGATTCATCGGCTGGAGCAAGGCGGAGATCCGTTGGAGCGACGGAGCGACGACCCCGCTGCCTATCGGCTCCTGCGAGAACGCGGCGGACGAACCGGTCTACACCGTTAAACCCTTCAGCGTCTCCCATACATTCAACGGCGACGAGGGCGCCTCGGCCTGTTTCGCCTTTGGCGGGACGACGAACGACGGTCGCACCGAAGAGGTCTCCTGCCCCTATGACACCTGGCGGACCGGATGGGCCGTTTACCCGGCTGACGGCGACCTGGACGGCGACGGCGTGCCGAACAACGCCGACGCCTGCTTTCTCCAACCGGGGCCCGTGGCCAACCATGGATGCCCCGGAGACACGCCCTCTCCGACTCCCTCGTCCGACTGCGGCAAACCCGCGCTCGACCTGGGCCCCGAGGGCGTCGTCGACCATCTGTCGGACGTGGAACTGACGGCGAAGGCGACCTTTCCCGCCGGCTCCGACCCCGCCGCCTACTCCTACACCTGGCGGAAGATCACCGGCCCGGGAAGCGTGACCTTCGCCCCGAACCAGGTGGGGACCCGTGTGGGGTCCACCCTCCACGTCAACACGACCGCCGCCTTCTCGAGGCAAGGCACGTACACACTGGAGTTCGAGGCGAAATCCGGTGACTGCGCCGTCACGAAGGCCCTCACACTCGACCTCGTGACGCTGAAGGCCGCGCTGACCCTCAGCCCGGCCGGCGGCACCGCTCCCCTGAGGAACGTACGGCTGGACGCCCGAGAGTCCCGGGGCGCCACGACCTACGCCTTCGAGGTACGCCGCCTCGACAGCGCCGGGTCGCCCACGGGCAGCCCGCTGCCGTTGACCGGCTCCGGCGACCAGGCGGTGCGGTCGGTGGACCTGCTGACCGCCGGGGACTACCGCGCCAAGGTGACCGTCGGCGACGGAACCGACACCGATACGGCGACCCAGGACATCACCGTTGCCGGCCTGAGGATCGTCGCCGACCACTCCGACGCGCACCAGATGATCCGGGGGACCGTCGTCCCGGCCACGGGGGCATGCCCGGTCTCCCTCACCGTCGAGAGCATCAAGGACGATTCGGCCGTCTGGAACGCGCTCAAGCCCGTCCCGCGCGACGGCGCCACGCTGCCCCCGGGGCCCGAGGCGACCTTGCCCAAGGCCGTCGACCCCAACGGCACGGCCGCCCTCGCACCTCAGGGCTACGGCAAGCTCACCTGGCCCAACGCCTGCTTCACCGCACCTGACCAGGTCATCACCGTGACCTACGACGTGTTCGATCCCCTCGCGCTCAACGCGCAGTACCTCGACTACTTCGTCCAGCTCGTCAGCCTGGGCACGATCTCCACGACGGGCCTGCAGTACGACTACCGCAACCTGGCCTCCTTCCAGCGGGGCCTCCGCGGCGACGCGCGCCGAGTGTGGGACTGCCTAACCCGGAACCCCGTCTCGGTGACCACGGCGGAGAACGTGATATGCGCGCTGCCGAGCGCGGCGCGGCTGGTGAGCGACCCCGCCCAGCGGGATCGCCTGCTGTCCCAGCTGGCGACCGTCGCCAACGGGCTGTACATCACCGAGGAGACGCGAAGGGCATACGATGCGATCAGCCAGCTCAATCCCGCGGACATCGCCAAGTACGCGGCCCGGGTGGTCTCCGGGGACCTGGGCGTCGACATCGGCGACGGCCAAGCCGTCCTTGGGGCGTTCAAGCAGCAGGAGGCGGCGAGCAAGGCCCTGTCGGAGGCGGCCGACACCGCGGAGAAGGCCGGTGTGGAAAGCCTGGACAAGTCCCGCACCGACCTCCAGCAGGCCCGCGAGGTCCTGAGGACCGCAGGTCAGGATCGCGCCGTCGCCACCCGTTTCGTCAACGCCGAAAAGGCTCTGGCCACCTGCCGGCAGACCCGTCCAGGCCGATGCGCGAATCTGGTCACCGCGCTCAACGCGGCGCGTCAGGCACTGGTACCGGTCGCCCAGCGCTACCAGGTGACGGCCGACTCGGCCGCGCTGGCCCGGATCACCGCCTTCATCACCGCTCAGCAGGACAGGGTGGACGCCCTGGTCGTCGCCGTACAGGACGCGATCAAGGCCATTCCCGTGCTCCGGCGAGCCGCGGCCCAGGCCACCCGCGCCCTGCAGGCCGCCGAAGCTCTGACGAAGGTGGCCGTCGCCTTGGGACCGCTCATCATGCTCTTCCAGCAGACCGCGGCCTACCTGGACGCTCGCGACCGTGGCGCGCTGACGGGCGCGGTCTACTTCGTCGCCTGTGGCCCGGAGAGCCACAGGGCCGTGTGCCGTCGAGAGGGCCGATAGAAGGTACAGGGAGCCGGGCCGCGGTCACGGCCCTGCTCCCTGCGCGGCGCGGAGACTGGTCATATCGATCGGAAACGCCTAGATTCGCGTGGATTCGCACCAAATGAGGAGGATCTACGGTGAGAACCCCCCGATGCCGTATGACCGCGGCCTTCCTGGCACTCGGCACTGTCACGGCGCTCATCCAGCCGGGCGTCGCCCAGGGCGCGGCCGGCGTCACCGCCACCGTCTTCTATCCGAACCCGGTCCAGAGCACGGGCGACGAGTCGCTCACCGACAACAAGGACCGCGACGGCGCCGCCTTCGCCGCGGCGTACCACACGGTCACGCTGACCGACCTGGACGGCTCCGGCACTCTGACCGGGCGATACGTCCGGGTCAAGAGCGAGACCGGAAACGCCGCCCAGGCCGTGAACGGGGCCTTCCCCGCCTGGCATCGCGACGTCGACCAGTTCGAGCAGGTGATGGGCTACTACTGGGTCACCACCGCGCAGCAGTACATCCAGTCGCTGGGGTTCGGCTCCCGGCTGCGCCCGGTCAACCAGCGCCAGATCGAGCTGCGCATCAACCAGTACGGCGGGGACAACTCCTTCTTCCGGGACGACAAGGCCAACATCACCCTCGGCAAGGGCGGCGTGGACGACGCCGAGGACGCCGAGGTGATCGTCCACGAATACGGCCACTCGGTGCAGGACGGCCAGGTGCCGGGCTTCGGCACGACCCTGGAGTCCGGCGCGATCGGCGAGGCCTTCGGCGACTACCTCGCGGTCGCGGTGAGCAGCTGGAAGACCGGCGTGCCGACGAAGACCCCCGAGGCGTGCGTGGCCGACTGGGACTCGGTCTCCTACACCTCCGCCGTCCCGCACTGCCTGCGCCGCCTGGACGGGACCAAGCACTACCCCGAGGACGTGATCGGCGAGGTGCACGCCGACGGCGAGATCTGGTCGTCCGCTCTGTACGAGATCCGCGCCAAGCTCGGTGACAAGCTGGCGAGCACGGCCATCATCGACGCGCAGTTCGACTTCGCGAAGGACACCACCTTCCGGGCGGCGGCCGAGGCGACGGTGGCGGCCGCGCAGCGGCACGGCGGGAGCACCGCCGCGGCCGCCGCGCGGGCCGCGTTCACCTCCAGGGGCCTCCTCTAGCCAGGAGCTAGCTCTGCCGTAGCGCGGGCATCGGGATCGGGATGGCGTAGGCGGTGGCCCCACCGCCCACGCCGCCCTCGCAGCCGTTCGGAGGGGCGGTCGTCACGCCCCGGGTCGAGGGGCGCTCGGCCGCCCAGAACATGTAGCCGAGAAGTCCCGAGCTGGTGCCCGCGCCGTTGGGAGCGGCGGTCTGGACGAAGCTTCCCGTGGACTTCTGCAGCGACGTGGCGTAGTCGGTGCACTCGGGCCGGACCTTGCTGCCCTCGGCGATGTAGAGGCTGCCGGTGAACTTGGCCGGAGCCAGCGGCGGGATCGGCGGGGAGTAGGTCGGCTTGCCGTCCAGGTGCTCCTGCCAGTTGGCGATCGCCCCCGAGGTGCTCGGCTGGCGGGCCGGGACCATCGCGTTGGCGTAGTCCAGGACGGGCGTGCTCGTCCGGAGCCAGTCGGCGGTGGCCTTCCTGCCGATGTCGATCAGCCACCGGTCGCCGGCCGCCAGATCGATGGTGAGGCGGGCGGCCTGGTTCGCCCCGGTCGGGTCGTAGGGAAGCACGGCCCGGTAGGCGTCGATGAATGCCTGCAGACCGGCCAGGTTGGGGCCGCTGTTCTCCTCATAGTCGATCTCGATGCCGACGCCGAGCCGCTGGGCCGCCTCGGCGGCGTTGCGCCCGAACTGCGCGGCGTTCTCGGCCAGCGCCGAGTTCCACGCGTCGGTGTAGGTGATCCCGCCGATGGACAGCATGACCCGGATGCCACGGCTCTTGAAGTAGTTGACGATGTCTGCGGTCATGCCGCGCGGCACGCCGTCGAGGGTCTGGGCGTCGGTCGTCTTGTGCAGGAGTTTCACCGGGTGGACGAAGCTGAGCACCACGACGTTGACCGAGGGCCGCCCGTCACCGCGGTCGATCAGCCAGTGGTTCTTCTGGTCGAATTCGGTCAGGTCTCGGACGGCGCCCCAGATGCAGGCGTCGTCGCCGCAGTGCCAGGCCCCGTAGACCTGGACCGGCGTCACGGCGGCCTTCGCCGGTGCGGTGACGAGCATCGGGATGAGAAGTGGGACGAGTAAGCAGAAGAGCGCGGCCAGACGGCGCATGCAACCTCCCGTGTACGGAGAAATCGGCATGAACGTAACTGATCACGCGGTCGGCGTCCCTAGTCGCGAAGGCGACAACTGTGCATGGTCTCCCACCGCGCCAAGCAGACGGAAACCCCGCCCAGGTGCGGCCGTCGGGTCGCACCCTTTCTCGTTCCTCCCGCTCGTCCTCGCGCCGCCCGGCTGCTCAGGGCGCGGCCGTGGCCTGACCGTCGGGTGTCGCGCTGCCCGTGCCGAACTGCCGGGCGTAAATTGGAAAACGCACGCGACCACGTCGCCAGTGGGCTCCACCGCGGCCACGCCATCGGCAGCCGGCCGAGCCGTACGGCAGGCCGGGCGTGGGCGGACAGATCGGGGCGGTGGACCACGATGGGCATTTCCGGTGCGGAGCGCATGCTGAGCGGACTCCTGGATGGAAGCCACTACGCCTCCATGGAGCAACTGCCCGCTCTGGTCGCACAGCACGCCACGGGGGCGGGGCTGCACGAGGCGCTCATCTATCTCACCGATCTCCAGCAGAACGTCCTGCGCCTGCTCCCGGCCAAGCCGGAGGACGAGGAGGCGCGGGGCGAGAGCGACGAATCGTGGCGCAAGGACGCGCCGGCCGAGATCCGGATCGAGGGCACGCTCGCCGGGCGGGCGTTCCAGAGATCGCGAGGCGTGTCGGAGTCGACGGGCGAGGGCGCCGGCCGATGGTGGGTGCCGCTGCTCGACGGCACCGAGCGCCTGGGCGTGCTGAGGATCACCCCCGAGCTCGACGACGACGAAGCCAGGGACCGCATGTGGAGCCTGGCCTCGCTGGTCGCGATGCTGGTGGCGAGCAAGCGCGACTACAGCGACTCCTTCGCCCGCCTGGTGCGCACGCGGGCGATGTCCGTGGCGGCGGAGATGCAGTGGCAGGTGATGCCGCCGCTGACGTTCATCGGCGAGGAGATCGCGATCGGCGCCGTGCTGGAGCCGGCCTACGAGGTGGGCGGGGACGCCTTCGACTACGCGATCGACGGGGACACCGTGCACCTGGCGGTCTTCGACGCGATGGGGCACGACACCGCCGCCGGTCTGACCGCGAACCTGGCGATCGCGACCTGCCGGAACCAGCGGCGCCAGGGCGGCACGCTGCTCCAGAAGGCCGAGGAGATCGAGCGCGCGCTGATCGAGCAGTTCGCCGGCAACCGCTACACGACCGCGATCATCGCGGAGTTCGACCTTCGCACGGGTGAGCTGAGCTTGATCAACCGGGGGCATCATCCTCCGGTCCTCATCCGCGGCGGCCGCTGGAACTGCGAGCTGGAGTGCCCGCCCGGCCATCCGCTCGGCACCGATCTCGGCCTGGAGACCATCGTCTGCCACGAGCAACTCGAACCCGGAGACCGTCTGATCCTCTACACCGACGGCATCACCGAGGCCCGCGACGCCTCCGGGAGGGAGTTCGGCCTGGAGCGTTTCGTCGACTTCGTGATTCGCCACCACGCCGACGGGCTGCCCGTCCCGGAGACGCTGCGCCGTCTCATGCATGCCGTGCTCGACTATCACCAGGGCGATCTCCGGGACGACGCGACCGTGCTGATCGCCGAGTGGCGGGGCCCCGCCGGGCGGAGCCCCAGGACCCCACTGGAGCACTTCGAACAGCGCTCGCCGCAGGCCGCCACCTGACGGGCCCTCAGCAGTCAGGCAACCTTGATCACGAGCGGGGGAGCCGCCGTCCGTCTAAGACGGGAGACCGGTGACCGTCTGCTCGACCAGGAGCCTGGCGACGTCGGTGACGCGGCGGCGGCGCTCGTAGGCGGCACGCTGGCGCGCCGCCCCGGAGCCGCGGCGCCGTACGAGATTGAGGGTGGAGGTCACGAACGGCAGGTCACCGGTATCCATGAGGCTCGGCCGCACGTGGTCTAGCAGTCGGCAGGCCAGCTCCCAGGCGGGCTCGCGGTTCCCGGTGAGGAGATCGAGCCCTTCGCCCTCCAGGCCGTCGCGGGCCGCCCGCCAGGAGGCCGCCCGCAGCACCGTCTGCTCGACGGCCGGGGCGGGAACGCCGGCGCGCACGTCGCTCAGCGCGGTGGCGGCCAGCGCCCGCACCAGAGCGGCCAGCATCGTGGCCTCCTCCGCCGTCGCGCAGGCGTCGGCCGTGCGGAACTCCAGCGTCGGCAGGTGGTGCGACAGCCGGACGAGCCAGTACACCATCCCGAAATCCATGATCGCCCCGGTGGCGTACAGGCCCTCGATCAGGCTGTCGTAGTGCCGGGCCGACTCGAAGTACGGCGGAGGCTCCACGCTGGGCCATCGCGCGATCACGATCGACCGCCAGCTCGCGTATCCGGTGTCCATGGAGTCGGCGATCGGCGAGTTGCCCGCGAGCGCCTGCAGGACCGGCAGCCAGGGGCGCACGTGGTTGCTGACCCGCACCGCCTCCTCGCGGTCGGCCATGCCGATGTGGACGTGGCATCCGCACACCCCCTGCCCGCGCATGATCGCGCGAAACTCGCCGGCCATGCGGTCATAACGCGCGGAGCGGCTCAGCGGCGGCATGCCGAGGTTGCCGCTCAGCGCGGTGCCGCAGGCGGCGAGCCCCACGCCGACGGCGGCCGCGGCCTCCGACGCGACGGCCCGCGTCTCCCGCAGATCACCCTGCAGCCGCCGCAGATCCGTGTGCACGGCGCTGTTGGTCTCGACCTGGAATCGGGTGAGCTCCGGCACCATCCGGGCGCCGATGGGCCCGCCTGCCCGCCTGCGGACTTCCTCCGCGACGGGCGCCACCTCTCCCGTCGCCGGGTCGAGCAGGAGGAACTCCTCCTCCACGCCCACCGTCAGCAGCGGGAAGCGGGCTCTCGCCGGGGCCACGCGACAGGTTCCTCCGGACGTGCCGACTCCGGCCTGCGCTGTCACGGCAGGCCCATTTCCGGGTCTCAGCCGCCCCGGCCACGGCCGGTCAGCACGTCCCGTGGTTTCATGTGCGTTCCTTTTCCCGATATTTCCGGTTCCCGATATTTCTGGCCGGGGTTTCTCGACACGGGCGACGACGCCCATGTCATCTGCGCGGACGGGAGTCAGCTCAGCGCGCTGGGATGCATGACGACCTTGGTCCAGCCGAGATCCCGCCGGTCGAAGTGCTCGTAGCCGTCGGGCGCCTGGTCCAGGTTCAGTTCGTGCGAGACGACCCAGGACGGCCGGGCCTTTCCCTCGTGGATGAGCGCGCAGAGCTGCCGGTTGTAGTTCTTGACGTTGCACTGGCCGGTGCCCATGGTCTGGCCCTTGAACCAGAACATCCCGAAGTCGAAGGCGATCTCC
>NZ_JAOEGB010000030.1 GCF_025420585.1 Planotetraspora sp. A-T 1434
ACGCCCGCGGAACAGCCTCGCGGGGAGGTTCGGGAACATGGCCAGCACCACGCCGGGGTCGTCCGCCCTCATCGGGCCGCCCAGAGCAGGCCGCGCTCGGTGAGCGTGCGGACCACCGGGTCGGTCAGGTCGGCGAGCCGGTGACCGATCGCCGAGAAGAAGACCTTCCCGGCGCCCCATCGGCGCGTCCACACGACTGGCATGTCGAGGGGTTCGCCCCCGTGGCCGCCGTGCCCCCCTTGCCCGCCGTGCCCCCCTTGCCCACCATTCTGGGGCGCGATGCGGGTCTCGGCCAGCACGGTGCTCAGGCCGTCGGTGAGCATCCAGTACTGCTCGGTCGTCACGTCGAAGTCCGGCAGCCCGCACACGATCGGATGCGCGGCGTGCTCGGGCTTGATGGTGACCCGGTAGTCGAGGAAGTCCGGGGGATGGTGGAGGAACAGGCCCCCGACCATCCGCAGGTAGTCGCGGCTGTCGCCGAACGTGGCGACCATCCCGCCATGCCATCCGGCGAAGCCGGTGCCCGCGTGGACGGCCGAAACCAGGCCGTCCTCCTGCTCCTTGGTGAGGGTGCCCATCGACCAGCACTGGACGATCAGATCGGTCGAGGCCAGGAGGTCGGCGTCCCGGTAGACGTCGAGGTCCTCGCTGACCGTCACGGAGAACCCGGCCGAGGTCAGGGACGGCCGGAACAGCTCGGTCGTCTCGACCGGAGCGTGGCCCTCCCAGCCGCCCCGGACGATGAGCGCGCGTCGTCCCCCACCGTTCCCACTCGCGGGTCCGCCCGTGCTCGGCTCCGCACCGATGCCCGCGTTCGCGGGTCCGCCTGGACTCGTGGCCGCGCTCATGCGCGGGCCGCCGGGTCGGCCGTCCATTCGGGGAGGGTGAGGGGCGTCCGCTGCACGCCGATCCACTGGCGCCGGGTGAAGCCGCCCATCTGGTTCTCCGCCCCGTGCCGGGCGAACGCGTCGTTGATGTGCACCTCGCCCGCCTGGAGTTGTTCGGCGACCCGCATGCCCCGGATCAGGTCGGCACTGAACACCGAGTTCATCAGCATCGGATAGCCGTTGGTCAGCGCGATGGCCTCCTCCTCGGTGTCCACGACGGTGATCGGGATGACCGGGCCGAAGATCTCCTCGGTGAAGGCCGGCATGTCCGGGGTGACGTCGCCCAGCACCGTCGGGCGGTAGAACAGGCCGTCGTACGTGCCGCCGGTGAGGACCTTCGCGCCCATGGCGACGGAGGGCTCGACGATCTTCTTGTGCACCCTGTCACGCTGGGTGGTGCTGATCAGCGGGCCGAGGTCGGCCTCGCCCGTCATCGGGTCGCCGACGCGCAGGGCCTCGACCCGCCGGACCACCGCGTCGATGTACCGGCCGGCCACCTCCCGCATGACGATGTGGCGGCTGGAGCTGATGCAGGCCTGCCCCTGGAACTCCAGAGAGGCGAGCAGCGCACAGGAGGCCGCCAGGTCGATGTCGGCGTCGTCCAGGACGAGGAACGCGTTGTCGCCGCCGAGCTCCAGACGGATCGGCCGCAGGTCGGCGGCGGCTGAGGCGGCGATGGCCAGGCCCACCTCGCGCGAGCCGGTGAAGTCGACCAGGTCGAAGCCGCGGTGTTCGGCGAGCGCCCACCCCGCGCTCTGGCCTTCACCAGTGACGACGTTGAACACGCCGGCCGGCAGGCCCACGTGGTCGGCGGCCTCGGCGAACACCTGGCCGCCGCTGATGGGGGTGAGCTCGGCCGGCTTGAGCACGATCGTGTTGCCGAACGCCAGCCCCGGCGCGACCGCCCGCATGGCGAGGTTCATGGGGTAGTTCCACGGGGTGATGACGCCGAGCACGCCCAGCGGTACGGCCCGCGACAGCGAGAGCTTCCCGGCCTTGTACGGCGGAAGGATGTCACCGGCGTTCTCGGTCGCCTGCACGGCCGAGATGTGGAGCTGCCGGATGGTCGTGGTCACCTCGTCCTCGGCCTTGGCCCGCACACCTCCCGTCTCCCGCATGCTGAGGGTGACGAGCTCCTCGTAACGGTCCCGCAGGTGGTCGGCCATTCCGCGCAGATAGGCGGCCCGCGCGGGGGCGGACAGCGCGGCCCATCCGGGCTGGGCGGCCCGCGCCGCGGCCACCGCCTGGTCGACGTCCCGGACGTCTCCCAGGGCGTAGGAGCCGATACGCGCTCCGGTGGCCTTCTCCTCCACGATGCCGACCTCGCCGGACGCCGACGGGCGCCACGTCCCGTCGATGTACAGACGGCCGTCGGCCGGGTGAGACGTCATGCGAACTCCGGGGATGCTCAGGTGGCAGGGGGGACCACAGTCACTTCGTCTATGACTTAAGCTAAGTCCCACGTTGCCTTCGGTCAATCGGAGTCAGGCCAACGGAAAACCGCCGTTCGCCAGGACGCGCACAACCGGAAGCGTCGCCGCGCCCATCGCGACCGCCTCGGGTCCGAGCTCGCCGACCCGGATCCGCACCTGCCCCTGCAGATAGCCCAGCGCGTGCCGCGTCACAGTGGCCCGTACGGCAGGCAGGATCGCCGGTCCCAGCGTCGCCCCCGCCCACCCGGACAGGACCACGATGTCGGGGTTGAGCAGATTGATCAGGTTGGCGATCCCGATTCCCAGGTACTTCGCGGTTCTGTCGAGGATCTCGGCCTCGGGACCGGGGCCCGTGGCGCGGGCCACCAGCTCGGCGAGGCGCGATTCGGTGTCCGCGGTCTCGAACGGCCTGGCGCCCGGAAGGCCCAGGTAGTCGTCGAGGATCGCCTTCGCGCCGACGTACGCCTCCAGGCACCCGCGTGAGCCGCACCTGCACGGCCGGCCGTCCACGTTGATGACCGTGTGGCCCCATTCGCTGGTCAGGCTGGTGGCGTCCCGCAAGGGATCGGCCGCCGTCGTGACCGCGGCCCCCACTCCCACGCCGAGCAGCGCGACGACCGCCCGCGCGGCGCCCCGTCCGGCGCCCCGCCACATCTCGGCCTTCCCGAGCGTGCGGGCGCAGTTGTCGACGTAGAGCGGTACGGAGATGTCACGCCGGAGCATGTCGGCCAGGGGAGTGGCCTGCCAGCCCAGGGTCGGCGCGTACACCAGCTCGCCGCCGCCGGCCGTCACCGCGCCCGGCACGCCGACACCCACCCCGAGCAGGTCGGTGGGGTCCAGCCCGACTTTGGAGACGACCTCGCCGACCCCCGCGACCACGAGCCGTGCGACGGACTCCGGCTCCAGGCCGGCACCCGCGACCGGATAGGTCTCGGTCGTGATCGTGCCCAGCGTGTAGTCGAAGAGGCCGATCTGGATGTGGGTCTCCCCGATGTCCACCCCGGCGACATGTCCGAAGTCGCCGCGGACGCGGATCAGGGTGCGCGGGCGGCCGCCGTCGGAGCCGACGAGCCCGGCCTCCGCGACCACGCCGTCGTTGATCAGGTCGGAAACCACATTGCTGACCGTGGCCGAGCTCAGCCCGGACTCCCTGATCAGATCCTGCCGGCTGACGGGCCCGTGGAGGTAGAGATGCGACAGGAGGGCCGAGCGGTTATGGCGACGCAGGTCGCGTGTCGTCTGCTGTACCGCACGGTTCACAATGTGAATTCTGCCAGAGCGTAAAGCTTGTCAGAGATCCTCCGCCGATCCTCCCCTCGCTGTCGTACGGGGATGTCCGTGGCGGGCTTCAGCCGCAGACCGGATGGTGTGTTGGGGTCCAACCGTTCCTAGGTCGTGTCTGACAAATCAAGCCCTGCCGCGCGCGGCGCAGCTGGCGCCTCGCTGCGATGTGATGCGTGGAGATGATCGCCGGCGTGCCGCCGGGGCCCAGCGCGTCCGCGGACTTGTTGACGCGCGCGTCCGGATCGATCCCGCTCTCCCTGAACTCGCCCGTCGAATATGGCCGCATAACGGGATCTATACGGCACCTATACAGCCTCTGGCCAGTCTGAGTCACACTGCCCGTCCGTATGCGGAGGAAACTCGGTGTTGACGAAGAAACTCGGCCGGCTTACGGCGATGCCGCCCTTAATCGTCCTGGCGCTGGTGTCGACCACTCTTTCACCCCTCTCAGCGAGGGCGATGCCCGTACCGAAGAAGATCCAGGCCGCGAAGGCGGCCTGTCCCGATGAGATGCCCACCGAGGCCTCCGCCAGGCTGGCCGCGGCGGTCTGCGGCAAGCGGTTGAAGGTGACGTCGCTCACCTCGGAAACCGACGAGTTCTACATAAACCCCAATGGCACCGTGACGCAGGAGCACCGGTTCCGCCCGGTGCGCGTGAAGCAGGGCGACCAGTGGATCGCCGCCGACGCCACGCTCACCGCGAACCCCGACGGGTCGGTCACGCCGAAGGCGGCCTCCGTGTCCTACCGCTTCTCCGGCGGTGGTGACGGCCCGCTGGTGACCGCGTCGGAGAAGGGCACCGAGCTCACCCTCGGCTCGCCGCTGGGCGCCCTCCCCAAGCCGGTGCTGAACGGCGCGACCGCCACCTATCCCGAGGTGCTGCCGGGCGTCGACCTGGTGCTGACCGCCGATGTGGACGGCTTCGCCGAGAAGCTCGTGGTCAAGACCCGTGAGGCGGCCGCCGATCCGAAGCTGAAGGCGCTGTCGTTCGGTACGTCCCTGAAGAAGGGCAAGATCAAGGCCGACAAGTACGGCAACGTCACGGTCGTGAACGCCAAGGACGACCCGGTGTTCGCCACCTCGTCGGCGGAGATGTGGGACGCCGCCGCCGAAGCCGCCATGAAGCACAACCCGGCCGTCTCGACCGGCGCCTCGATCGCCGCCGCCCAGCCGGGCAAGCGCGGCAAGATGGACGTCAAGCTCGCCGACGGCGCCATAAAGATCACTCCGGACGCCGGGCTACTGGCCGACCCGGCCACGGTCTTCCCCGTGACGATCGACCCGAGCTTCACGGCCACGAAGTCGGGCTGGACGTATGTCGACTCCGCCTACCCGACCAGCACCTACTACAACTCCACAAACGACGCCACGTCCGGAACCAGCAACTCCGGCGGCTTGAAGCGGCGCTCGTTCTTCAACATGGGCCTCTCGGGGATGGCCGGCAAGCACATCATCTCCGGGACGTTCAACATCAGGGAGACGTGGGCCTGGTCCTGCTCGGCGCGGAACGTCGAGTTGCACCGGACCGCCGCGGTGAGCTCGTCCACCAACTGGAACAACCAGCCGGCCTCCAACCTGAGCATCGGCGCGAAGAACGTCGCCTACGGCTGGTCGTCGAGCGGATCGGGCGGGCCTTCGAGCTGCCCCGCCGCCTGGGTGGGCTGGGACGTGACCAGCGCCCTGCAGAGCACCGTGAACGCGGGTGGCACGTCCATCACGCTCATGGTCAAGGCCGGCAGCGAGACGGACAACTACTACTGGAAGCGGTTCGAGAACAACCCGAACATTTCCATCAACTACAACACGCTCCCGGCGACGCCGTCGAGCCTGGCGATCGCGCCGTGCACGACCTGCACCAGCCCAGCTCTGGTGGGTACGGCCCAGCCGACGCTGTCCGCCAAGGTCAGCGACGCCGACGGGCAGGCGCAGCGCGCCGACTTCGAGGTGTGGACGCCTGACCACGTGACCAAGGTCACCGGCGGGTCCGTCTCCAGCATCGCCTCCGGTGCCACCGGCTCCTGGAAGGTCGGTACGGCTCTCGCCAACAACACCTACCACTGGCGGGTCCGCTCCTTCGACGGCACGGACTACGGCGCGTGGTCGGGCTGGTTCACGTTCACCGTGGACGCGGCGCCTCCGGCCGCTCCGGGCGTGTCCTCCACCGACTACCCGGAGGGTCAGTGGGCGAAGGGTTCCGGCCAGGCCGGCAAGTTCACCATCACCCCGTCGGGCACCGACGTCGCCAGTGTGCTCTGGTCGTTCGACGGCGCCGCCCAGCAGTCGGCCGCCAACACCGGCACGCCGTACATCGTCACCTGGACCCCCACGAGCGACGGGCCGCACACGCTGAAGGCGTGGGTCAAGGACAAGGCGGGCAACACCTCCGCCGCCACGACGTACACCTTCAACGCCGGCACCTCGGCGGTCACCTCTCCGACGGACGGGCAGACGACCGCCCGCCGTACCGTGCTGACCGCGAAGGGCAGCGCGGGGCTGACGGCGGTCACCTTCTCCTACCGGCGCGGCGAGGCGGACACCTGGCACCAGGTCCCGGCCGCCGACGTCCGGAAGAAGGCCGACGGCTCGGCGGTCACCTGGCCCGTCGCGATGGCGAACGGCGTCTCCCCTGAGCTCGTCTGGGACACCACCCACACGCTGACCACGGACGGCGTGATCCAGATCCAGGCCGAGTTCACCACCTCCTCCGGCACGGCGGCGTCCCAGTCCGTCGACCTGATCGTCGACCGCGACGCGGAGGGCGCCACCACGCAGCCCGTCGGACCGGGCTCGGTCAACACGCTGACCGGCGACTTCAAGATGGCGGCCACCGACGCCAACGTGTTCGGCGTGGGGCTCATGCGCTCCTTCTCCTCGCGGAACCCGCGGAAGGGCTCCTCGCTGCCGGGGGTCGCGGCCATCTTCGGCACCGAGTGGACCCCGACCGGGCTCGCCCAGGCGGGGCAGGGCACCTTCGCCCAGCTCACCCCCACCTCGGCCACCTCGGTCGAGATCAGCGGCGAAGGCTCCACCGTCGCCTTCACCAAGAACGCCGACGGCTCCTTCACACCGCAGCCGGACGCCGCGAACCTCAAGCTGACCTACGACTCGGCGACCGACCGCTACACCCTGTCCGACGTCAACTCGGCGGACCGGACGGTCTTCGGCAAGGTCGACCCCGCGGTCGCGACCTACCTGGTCCGCGCGGTCTACCCGGCCACCGGCAAGGCCAGCACGATCTTCGTCTGGGAGTCGGTGACCGGGTCCGACGGCAAGCCGCTCGCCCGGCCGGTGAAGATCATCGCGCCGTCGTGGGCGGTCGCCCAGCAGTCCGACTGTGATGTGAACACCCTCGGCGCCCTCCCGCAGGGTTGCCGGTTGATCAAGTTCGAGTACGCCGCCACCACGACCGCCGGCGCGCAGCTCGGCGACGTGGCCGGCCAGGTCAAGCGGATCGACCTCTGGGAGGGTGGCGCGAGCGCGCCACAGGGCCTCGCCGAGTACCGCTACGACGACCTGGGCCGCCTCCGCGATCAGTGGAACCCCAACACCCCTGACGTCAAGACCCACTACGACTACGACCTCGGGGGCCGGGTCAACCGTTACTCCCCGCCCGGCGAGCTGCCGTGGACCTTCACGTACGGCAAGGCCGGCAACCCGGACACCGCGGCCGACGGGATGCTGCTCAGCGCCTCCCGGCCGACGCTCCGCCCCGGCACGCTGAGCGAGACGAACGGCACGGCCACCGTCTCGGTCGTCTACGACGTCCCGGTCAGCGGGAGCGGTGCGCCGTACGCCATGGCCTCGGCGAACACGGTGACGTGGGGCCAGAACGATCCGCCCGTCGACGCCACGGCGATCTTCCCGGCCGACCAGGTGCCCGCGAACAACACCGGGCGCGGCGGCCTGGCGGCGTCCGACTACGGTCGTGCGACGATCACCTACCTGAACGCGTCGGCGCAGGTGGTCGACCGCGCGGAGCCGGGCGGCGGCGTGTCCGTCAGCCAGTACGACGCGTTCGGCAACACCGTCCTGTCGCTGTCGGCCGGCAACCGGGCGCTCGCGCTGGGACAGGGGCCGAACGCGGCGAACGACCTGACCCAGCTCAACCTGATCAACACCGCGTCGGCGGACCGGGCCCGGCTGCTGTCCGAGGAGACGATCTACACCTCCGACGGGCAGCGGGTGCAGTCCGAGCTCGGGCCCCTGCACCTCGTCAAGGCGAACGGCGCGCAGGTGCCCGCGAGGAAGCACACCGTCAACACCTACGACGAGGGCAGGCCGGCCGACGCCAAGGTGGCGAACCTGGTCACCACCGTCGCCGTGGGCGCCTGGGTGTCCGGCCAGACGGCCGACGCCGACGTCAGGATCAGCAAGACGTACTACGACTGGGCGACCGGCAAGGCGACCAAGACCGTCGACGACCCCGGCGGCCTGACCATCACCAAGACGACCGCCTACGACACCGAAGGCCGGGTGATCAGCACCACCATGCCGAAGTCGTCGGGTGACGACGCCGGCACGACGACCAGCGAGTACTACACCGCCGACGGCACCGGAACCTGCGGCGCCAAGGCGCAGTGGGCCGGGCTGCTCTGCCGTACCAAGGCGAAGACGACCGTCTCCGACGGCGGCTCCAACCCCGCCGAGCTGGTCACCAAGGTCTACACGTACGAGCCGGGCGGCCGCGTCAGCGACGTGACCGAGACGGCGAACGGAGTCACCAGGACCACCTCCATGACGTACGACGTCGCGGGCCAGATCGTGAAGACCACGGTCACGGGCGGCGTGGGCGCGGCGGTGCCCGAGGTGAGCGCGACCTACGACGCGGCGGGACGCACGCTGAAGACCATCGCGTCGAACGGAACCTCGATCACCCGTGAGTACGACGTCCTGGGCCGCCAGGTGTCCTACACGGACGCCGACGGCGGGGTGACCCGGGTGGAGTACGACGCGCTCGACCGGGTGATCAAGAAGACGGACGGCGCGCCCTCCACGGTGACATACGTCTACGACACCTCGGCCGACCCCAGGGGCGTGCTCACCTCGATGACCGACTCGGTCGCGGGCGCGTTCACCGCCACCTACAACGTGGACGGGGCCGTCGTCCGGGAGACCCTCCCGGGAGGCGTGTCCTACAGCGTCCTCCGGGACCCGTCGGGTGAGCCCACCTGGCGCGGTTACCAGACCGCGGGCGGCGTGAAGCTGGTCGACGACTCGGTGACCTGGTCGATCCACGGCCAGCAGGTCGCGCACAACGGGCTCTCCGGTCAGCTGATCGACTACGACAAGGCCGGCAGGATCGGCTCGGTGGACGACACCGTGAACGGGACCTGTGCGCGGCGCAAGTACGGATATGACGCCAACTCCAACCGGACGTCGCTGACCAGGAGCGCCTGCGACGGCTCGGGCGCGGTCACCGAGAACCACGTCTACGACGGCGGGGACCGGCTGGCCGACTCCGGGTACGTCTACGACGCCTACGGCCGTACGACCGCCACGCCGGCGGGGCTGACGGTGGACTATTACAACACCGACCTGGTCAAGTCGATGACCTCTGGCCCCGTGCGGCAGTCCTACACCCTCGACCCGCAGTTGCGGCGCAACACCACCACGGTGGAGCAGCAGACCGGCGGGACCTGGATCGGCGCCGGCACGCGGACCGAGCACTTCGACGCCGACGACGACACCCCGGCGTGGATCGTCGAGAACGCCGCGACGGGCGCCGTCACCAGGAACGTCCACTCGATCTCGGGCGGCCTCGCGGCGGTCACCTCGGCCACCGGAGATGTCCGGCTGCAGCTCACCAACCTGCACGACGACATCAACGTGGTCTACAGCCTGTCCGACGGGGTTCCGCTGGCGCTGGACTTCGACGAGTTCGGCAACCCGCGCCCGGGTCAGCCCTCCACGCGGTACGGCTGGCACGGCGCGGCCGAGCGGGTCTCCGACACCCCCGACGGCACCATGCTCATGGGCGTCCGGCTCTACCAGCCCAAGCTGGGGCGGTTCCTCCAGACCGACCCGGTGGACGGCGGCAGCGCCAACGCCTACGACTACGGCAACCAGGCGCCCACGTCGAACGCCGACCTGGACGGCAAGAAGTGGTACTGGTGCACCAACTTCTGGCACTTCGCGTTCAACCACTGCGGCATCAACTACGCCTGGTACCACGGCAGCTGGCGCTACGTGTGGTGGGTCATGACGCCGGCCGGCTGGTGGGTGCGTGGCGTGTTCTACGACTACTGCACGCACGCTCCCGACAAACCGCTCGGGTTCGACTTCCGGGCGGCGTGCATGATGCACGACTACGGATACGCCCTGCGCGGCATGGGAGTCATCTCCAGCAGGAAGACGGTGGACGACGTCTTCTACTACGTCCTCTACTACGGCGTCTGCTCGCACTACTTCTGGAAGGGGACCTGCAGAGGCATCGCCTACAAGTACTACCTGGCGGTTCGGGCCTTCGGGGGGTGACCCAACGCTGAACCACTGAGGCGCGATCACTAACATCCAACCCGCACCGGCGGGGGCCGTCACAACGGCTCCCGCCGGTGTGTCCTTGTGACAGGAGCCGACTCATGGGTTGACGGAAGTAAATACCATCGTGCACATTGAAGCGGCTTTGATCTTCCTTGAGCACGATCGTTCGTCCGGGGAGCGCGATGGAGTTCGCCATCTTAGGACCGCTTCACGTCACAGCCGGTGCTCTAACTCTGCCGCTCGGTGGCGGCAAGCAGCGCGCCCTGCTGGCCGAACTGCTCTGCCACGCCGGTCGCGCGATCCCGCCGTCCGCGCTCATCGAGGCGCTGTGGGGTGACGCCCCGCCGCGCACCGCCTCCGACAACCTCCGGCTGTACGTGCACCAGCTCCGCAGGGCGCTCGGCCACGACCGGATCGTCCGCACCGACATGGGTTACGTGCTCGAAGTCCACCCCGGCGAGCTGGACGCCGACCGGTTCGAGGCCCTGGCGGAGCAGGGCACGATCGCCCTCGCCGCCGGAGACCACGAGCGGGCCACCACGCTGCTCCGGGAGTCGCTGGAGCACTGGCGCGGCCCTGCCTACGCGGGTCTCAATCTCACCGCCGACCTCCGCGACCACGCGTTCCGGCTCGAGGAACGGCGGCTGACCACGCTGGAGAACCGCGTCGAGGCCGACCTGGCGCGCGGGACGCACGCCGCGCTGGTGGCCGAGCTCAGCGGGCTCGTGGCCGAGCACCCGTTGCGGGAGCGGCTTCGCGCGCAACTGATGCTGGCCCTGGCCAGGTCCGGAAGGCAGGCCGAGGCGCTCGCCGTCTACGGGGACGCCCGCCGTCTGTTCGCCGCCGAGCTCGGCCTGGACCCCGGCCCCGAGCTTCGCCACCTTCACCAGGCCATCCTCACGGGCGAGACTCCCGCCGAGCCGTCCGCGGTGTCGTCCGCGGTGTCGTCCGCGGTGTCGTCCCGCGACCCCTCTCCGGCCCAGCTCCCGACCGACATCTCCGACTTCACCGGCAGAGCCGACCAGATCGCCCAGTTGACGGATCTCCTCGGCGGACAGCCCGACCCGGGACGGGGACCTGTCCGGGTGTGCGTCATCGCGGGGATGGGCGGGGTCGGCAAGTCCACGCTGGCCGTCCACGCCGCCCACCGGATCGCCGGAGACTACCCCGACGGCCAGCTCCACGTGAACTTGCACGGCGCGGAGGCGTCTCCCGCCGATCCCGCCCAGGTGCTCGCCGCCTTCCTCACCGCGCTCGGACTGCCGGGCCCCGCCGTACCGGAGACCACGGAGGAGCGGGCCGCGCTCTACCGCAGCCACCTGGCCGACCGCCGGATGCTCATCGTGCTGGACAACGCCGCCTCGGAGCAGCAGGTCCGCCCGCTGCTCCCGGGCACGTCCGGCTGCGCCGTCCTCATCACCAGCCGGGTACGGCTCACCGGGCTGTCCGGGGCGACCCTGATCGACCTGTCGGTGCTGGAGACGGAGCACGCGGTCCGGCTGCTCGCCAGGATCGCCGGGGCCGACCGGGTGGCCGCGGAGCCGGAGGCGGCCGCGGAGATCGTCCGGCTGTCCGACCGCATCCCGCTCGCCGTCCGGGTGGCGGGGGCCCGCCTGGCCGCGCGGCCCCACTGGTCGCTGAACCACCTCGCCGGGCAGCTCACCGACGAGCGGCGACGGCTCGATCACCTGGTCATCGGCGATCTCGCGGTCCGGGCGAGCCTCGCGCTCAGCTACGTGGGGCTCGACCTCGTCACCCGGAAGGCGTTCCGGCTGCTCGGCTCGCTGAACGCGCCGGACTTCGGCGACTACGTCGCCGCGGCGCTGCTCGACCTGCCCATATCGGCGGGCGAAGAGCTCGTCGAGGCGCTGGTGGACGCACAGCTGGTGCTGATCAGCGGGATGGACCCGGCCGGGCGGCCGCGATATCGCTTCCACGACCTCGTCCGCCTGTACGCCCGCGAGCGCAGCGGGCTCGAGGACGACCCCGAAACCGTGACCACGGCCCTGAGCAGGGCGTTCGGAGCCTGGCTCGCTCTGGCGGAGCAGGCGACCGAAAGGGTGCCGGGGAGCTCCTGCGCCATTATCCACGGCACCGCCCCGCGCTGGACCCCTCCCGACGCCCAGCACGGCTCGCGCTTGCCCGGCGCCCTCCAGGGCTTGGGGGACTGCCTCGTTGAGCAGGACCCGATGGCGTGGTTCGACACGGAGCGGGCGGCCCTGGTCGCGTCGATCCGGCAGGCCTGCACACTCGGCCTGGAGGAGGCCGCATGGGATCTGGCCTGCTGCGTCGAGCGCTACTTCGATGTGCGCGGGCTGTTCGACGAGTGGCGCGGCACCCACGAGGTCGTCCTGGAGGCGTGCCGTACGGCGGGCAACAGGCTGGGCGAGGCGATGATCATGCGCGGGCTCGTGCACGCCACCACGTGGATGGAGGGCGGCGACGAGGCCATGGCCGCGCAGTACGACGGGGCGGAGCGGTTGATCGCCATGTTCGGCGAGCTGGGGGAGGACCGCGGGCTCGCCGACGCCTACGTGCTGCGGGCCTGGGGAGAGGGAGCCCGGGGCGACACCGAGCAGGGCCTGAAGTCGGGGGAGATCGCGTTACGCCTCGCAGAGGGAAGCGGCCACCTGGCCGGGCAGGCGCGGGCGCACGTGTGCATGGCGGTCGCGTACGGCCTGCGGCGGATCAGGCAGGGCATCGTCCACCTGCTGCGCGGTCTCGAGCTCGCCGAGAAGCTGGGCAACCCCCGGTTCGAGGCCACGACGCTCCAGTTCCTCGGTCTCGCGCACGCCCAGACCGGGGAGTTCGAGGCGGGTCTGGAATACCTGGTCCGGGCGCTCGCCATCTACAGGGAGCTCCGCGACCCGCTTCTGGAGGCGATGGGGCTCGTGGCGCTGGCCAAGCTCTACGCCGTGCACAACGACCCGCGGGCCAGGGCGGCGGCGGAGGCGGCCGAAGCCCTGAGCCGCTCCCATCGCCTGGCCCACCACCGGGCCGACGCGCTCTGGGTGCTCGGCCGCGTCGACCTGGCCGAGGGCAGGACCGCCGAGGCGGTGGCCCACCTCGAGGAATCGGTGCGGCTCTGGCGCACGCGCGGCTGGCAGGAGTTCCTCGCGGGCACGCTGGACAGCCTCGCCGACGCCTACGCCGCCGCCGGAGACATCGAGGGAGCGGACCGGGCCCGCCGCGAATCGGACGACCTCGTCGGGACGGCCCCGTGACGCCGGTCGATGTACTTACCTCTGTTTAGGTATATCCACACTTCTCGGGCAGGACGCCAACGGGCGAGGATCGGAGGGGTAAGCAGCATTCCATCGGGTCCAGGGAGCACGCTCACATGCCGCGACCGCAGCTCGGCACCGTCACCGTGTGGACGATCGCACTGATCGTCGCAGGGTCCATCGCTGTGGCGATCTGTCTCATCACCTCGCCGCCGGTCGCACCCGACGCGCCCCGCGACTTCTTCGACTCGCCCTACCTCTTCCCCGCCTTCGTGTGCCTGGGGATCCTGGCCGGCCTGGCCGGGTGGCTGGTCCCCCGGGCCGGGTTCCTCTGGGGCCTGCTCGCCGCCGCGCCCTTCTACGTCGTCTTCGCCGTGGGGGTCATCAGGGAGGTCGGGGAAGACGGCCAGGGACTGTGGCCCGTCGGCCTCATGTTCCTGGTCGGCCTCACCGTCATCCCGGTCCTCGCCGCACTGGTCACGTCCCTCATCGCCTCGCGGGCCTCATAGGGATCTCGACCAGGTTCAGCCGGATATTTGGCTCTATCGCCTAAAGTCAGGCGAATGGCTCCGACGACTTCCCAGCCGGCCGCGCCAACCACGCCGACCACTTTCGCCGGGCAGTCCCGGCAGTCCCGGCTGGCCTGGCTGGACGCTCTGCGGGGGCCCGCCGCGCTGGCCGTCGCGCTCCATCACTCCGCCTGGACCTTCATCCCGGGCTTCTGGGCGGAGGTCGACCGCAGGATCGACGTCGGCACCTGGGGCGTCTTCGTGTTCTTCCTGGTCAGCGGCTATATCATCCCCGCGTCCCTGGAACGGCGCGGCGACCTGCGCGCCTTCTGGATCGGCCGGGCCTTCCGCCTCCTTCCCCTGCTGCTCACCGCGATGGCCCTGGCGCTCCTCCTCGCGTGCGGCGGAGCGTTCGTGTTGCACCCTGACCTCGGCGTGCGCCCCCTGCCTCTTGTCGTCCTCGGCAACGTGACGATGCTGCAGGAACTGCTCGGCGTCCCCGCCGTCATCAACGTGATGTGGACGCTCTCCTACGAGTTGGCGTTCTACCTGCTGACGGCCGGGCTGTTCACCGTACGGCAGGCGCATCGGCCGGCCAGGACCGCGATCGTCCTGGCGCTGCCGGCCGCGCCTCTCGGGCTGCTGATGCCGGGCGCGACCATCAACGGCCGCGCCGACGTGGTGGCCGCCCTCCTCGGCGTCGCGGTGGTCGCCGTCATCGTCGTGTCGGCACGGTCGCGCGGCAGGGCGCGTACGGCCGCCGCGGTGGCCGGCGGGCTCCTCGGCCTGGCGCTGGTGATCCTGGGCAGCCGGGTCGGCGCCTGGCAGGGCCTGATCATCTTGGCCATGATGTTCGCCGGCACGGCCGTCTACCGCGCCGAGCAGGGGACGATCCGGTGGCGTACCGCCATCGCGGCCGTGCTCACGGTCCTGGCCTGCGGGGTCCTCGCCAAGGACGACCCCGGCTGGGCGCCGGCGATCCTGCTGGCCGCCGGCTTCTTCGCGGCCGCGTTCGCGCTGCGGCACCGGCACTTCCCCCGTTGGCTCGCCCACCTCGGGGTGATCAGCTTCTCTCTCTACCTGCTGCACCCGCTCCTGCTCCGGCTGAGCCCCAACCTGCCGGTGTTCTTTCTCATCCTGGTGCCGCTCGGCTACCTGACCCATCGCCTGATCGAGGCCCCGGCGCAGCGCCTCGGCCGGCGGCTGGCGCGAAGGACCCGTGGGTCACAGGTGGACATCCAGCGCCACCAGCCCGTTGGCGGTGGCGATGACCAGGGTTCCCGGCTCGCCCTCCGCCATGGAACGGACGTCGATGTCCAGGTCGATCTCCAGAAGGGCGGGCCCGGCCAGGCCGTCCAATGACCAGATCCTGACCCATCCGGCCCTCGGAATAGTGTTCTGATCCGGCTGGCGTGGCATTCGGACAAGTTGGAGAAACCATGCTCGACCACGACGTTCGTACGGCGACCCCGCAGGACTACGACGCCATCGCCGCCGTGGTCGATGAATGGTGGGGCCGGCCCGTTCTGCCCTTACTGCCACGGCTCTTCCTCGATCACTTTCACCGGACGAGCTTCGTGGCGGAGGCGGAAGGCGAGCTGACGGGGTTCCTCATCGGGCTGCTGTCCCCTTCTCTCGCGGACGAGGCGTACATCCACTTCGTCGGAGTCTCACCGGCGATGCGGGCGAACGGCCTCGCGCGTCACCTGTACGAACGGTTCTTCGATCTGGCTCGCGAGCACCGTCGTCATGTGGTGAAGGCGATCACCTCGCCGGTCAACGAGACGTCCATCGCCTTCCACGGCGGCATGGGCTTCACCGTGAGCCCGCCGATTCCGGACTACAACGGCCCCGGCCGGGACCTCGTCACCTTCGAGCGGACCATCTGACCGGGCCCCGCCTCCAAGCCCCGGACCGCCCTTGGGCCGTGGACACCGAGGCCTGAGTCATTCCCCCGTGACGTCGTGGTCCGCCACGACGGTCGCGTCCCAGTCGATGTGGTGACGGTGGACGGCCGCGAACATCTGCTCGGGGGCCGGCATGGCGGGCTGGGCGCCGGCCTGGCCCGCTTTGGCCTTGTTCTTGGCGGCGGCGTCGCCGCCGATCATCTCCACCCGAGGGCGGCGCAGGTGTTCGTACGCGGTGAAGGCGGCGGCGACGGGCAGGTCGCGGAGGCAGCGGGCCAGTTCGACGGCGCTTTCGACGGCCAGGGAGGCGCCCTGTCCGGAGCTGGAGGAGGGGGCATGGGCCGAGTCGCCGACCAGGACCATGCGACCGCGGTGCCAGCGCGACACTGAGGGCATGCGCTCCATCGGGCCGACGACCATCAGGTCCCGTGGCTCCGTGTGGCCCAGCAGGGCCTCGCCGGGGACGTGGCCGGCGTACAGCTCGCGCAGCCGGGCCAGCCAGTCGGCGGCGGGGACGCGACCGGCCTCCGCGGAGGTGAGCGGCTCGGTTCGGGGAAGACCGGCGAACCAGCAGACGCGGTCGTCCGGCAGCCGCCAGTAGCCGATGAAGGTGCGGCCGAAGGCGAAGTACATGCTGCCCGGCTCGGCCTCCACCCCGCTCCCGCCGCTGTAGCCGCCGAAGCTGAGGACCCCGCCGTACTCGGGGCCCGGCGCGCCGGGGTCGATGAGAGTGCGGACGGTGGAGCGGATGCCGTCGGCGCCGATCAGCACGTCGGCCGTCGCGGTGGTGCCGTCGGAGAAGGTGGCGGTGACGCCGGTGGGGGTCTCCTCCGCGGTGACGAGCCGCTTGCCGTACTCGATGGGCACGCCGCAGGCGACCGCATGGTCGGACAGCGCCCGGAAGAGATCCGCGCGGGCCATCGCCAGAGTGGCGGGCAGTCCGGGGAAGCCGCCGAACTCGGCGAGCCGGTTTCCGCCGCCGTCGGCCATCACCACGCCCGGCACCGGCTGCCCGATGGCCTCCACGGCCTTGGCCGCTCCGATGATCTCCAAGGCGGCCAGCCCGTTCGGCGCCACGCTCAGCATCGAGCCGACGCCCTCGGCGGCGGCCGCATGCGCCTCGTAGATGGTCGACTGGATGCCCGCCTTGGCCAGTGCCAGGGCCGTCACGGGTCCGGCGATGCCGCCTCCGATGACGAGTGCGGTCCTCACCCTGCTCATGCTCGCTCCTCAGCTCATGCGATGTTCGGATTCCAATGGTTTCAATGAAACTAGTTCTTTGTCAACTAGTGCAACTGAGGCTAGTATTCTGAGCATGGGCACCGCAGTACGCAGTTCCCCGGCGATCCCGCTATGGATCCGATAACCAACTTGCCAAGTAGGTATTGACGGGAATGTTCCTCTGTGGTGTGGTGAAACCTCACGAACGCCAGAAAGGGCGCAACCATGCCTGTGGAGTTCCGCGGCCTCATCCTCGGCGGCCGCGCAGGTCGCCGCGTGATCCCGCTTGTCAGGCAGGCGGTCGCCGAGCGTGACCGCCAGAAGGCCCGTGTGTCCGCCGAGCTTGCTCCGGTTGGATCGTGACGCTCCAAGCCGGGCGGCCCGATCATGATCGAGGTGGAGCCGTGAGCGCGCGGCATCCGTTGGACAATCCCGCCTACGAGTCGTTGTCGGGGGCGCACGCGCATCTGGCCGAGCGGCGTGGCGCCGTGCTGCGCTATCAGCCTGACGTCGCCCCGTTCCTCGCGCTGCCCAGTGAATCGTCCCCCGACGACTGGGACGATGTCGCCGCCCTGGCGGGACCCGACGCGGTGGTGCCCCTGGCCGGCCTGGCCGGCGCCCTCCCCGCCGGATGGCAGGTGGAGCTGAGCATGCCGGGCGTCCAGATGACCGGCGCCGATGTCGCCGGCGTACACGACGACGAGGCCGTCCTTCTGGGGCCCGAGGACGTCCCGGAGATGCTGGACCTCGTCGCGCGGACCCAGCCCGGCCCCTTCCTGCCACGGACCATCGCGCTCGGCGCCTACCTCGGCATCCGCCGGGGTGGCGCGCTGGTCGCGATGGCCGGTGAGCGGCTGCGCCCGCGGGGCTGGACGGAGATCAGCGCCGTCTGCACCGACGACGCCTTCCGAGGTCAGGGGCTCGCGACCCGGCTGGTGCTGGCGGTGGCGGCGGGCATCCGGGAGCGGGGGGAGACGCCGTTCCTCCATGCTCGCGCCGACAACACCACGGCGATCCGGCTCTACGAGACACTCGGCTTCCGGTTGCGCCAGACCACGACCTTCCTCGCCGTACGGGTACCCACTTACCTGGCCGGCTGACCCGGCGCACGATGATCCATGGCTGAGCTGTCAGGTCGCCCGGGTTGACAACCCCTAATACCTACCTAAATAGTATAGATATGCCCAGAACGCTCGAGTTGCCTGATCAAGACACGCTCTCCAGACTGCCGGGCCTGTCCCGGCGGTTGTTCCTCGGGGGGACGGGCGCGGCGGCACTGACCGCGCTGCTCGCCGCCTGCGGAGCCGACACCACCCCCGCGACTTCGACGCCGTCCGCGGCGAGGGCCGCCGTCTCCGCCGCTCCCAAGCGCGGCGGCGTCCTGCGGGTGGGCACCCCGCCGCCGCCCACCAAGGTGGATCCGGTCAGCATGTACGACGGCAGCGCCATCGCGATCGTGCAACTCGTCGCCGACTACCTGATCTGGCTCGACAAGGACTTCAAACTCGTCCCCCGCCTCGCGGAGAAGTGGGAGTCGCGGGACGGTGGTAAGCGCTGGGTCTTCACCCTGCGCCAGGGCGTCAAGTTCTCCGACGGCACGCCGCTCGACGCCGACGCCGTCAAGGCCACGTTCGATCGGCTGCTCGACCCCAAGAGCAAGTCCGCGGCGCTGTCGGCGTTCGACAGCGTCCTCGCCCGGGGCGGCGTCAACGTCTCCGGGCCGTCGACAGTCGTTTTCACCCTGGAGCGGCCCTTCTCGGACTTCCCCTACCTGGTCTCCGCAGGCAACTACAACGCGGTGATCCTGAAGAAGGACCACGCGGGCGACTTCACCAAGAACCCCATCGGCACCGGGCCGTTCCTGCTCCGGTCCTACGACCTGTCCCGTGGGGCGTCGCTGGTTCGTAACCCGTCGCACTGGCGGGAGGGGCGCCCGTACCTGGACGGGATCGAGGTGAAGTTCTACGCCGACGACCAGGCAGACCTGCTGGCGCTCCAGAGCGGCGAGATCGACGCGCAGATCCTCAGCAGGGCCCAGCTCGTCGGGCCGCTGAAGGGCGCGGGCGACATCGTGGTGGACCAGGTGCCGGCCACCGCCCTCACCGCCTTCACGTTCCGCGTGGACCAGCCGCCCTTCGATCGCAAGGAGGTCAGGCAGGCCGTCGCGTACGCACTGGACCGCCCCGGCCTCAACGCCACCCTCTACGAGGGGATCGGCGCGCTCGGCAACGACCACCTGTTCGCTGCCCTGTTCCCGGCCGCGCCGGCCGACATCCCGCAGCGTGGTAAGGACCCCGCGAAGGTGGCCGAACTGCTCGGCGGCCAGAAGCTCACCTTTCCGCTGACGTTCGACCCGCCGACCAAGGACTACGCGCTGGCCCTGCAGGCCCAGCTGAAGGCGGTCGGCATCGAGGTCACCCTCGACCAGCGCACCTCCGCCGACTTCTACGGCGGCGACCAGGAGAAGGACACGCCCTGGCTGTTCAGCACGGCCAATCTGGTCGGCTGGGCCGGACGGGCGGTGCCGAGCCAGTTCATCATCCCGATGGTCAAGTCCGGCGGGGTGTGGAACGGCTCCAAGTACGCCAATGCCGCGCTCGACGCCGCCGCGGACGCGTACGACGCGGCCACCACCGACACCGAGCGCAAGGCCCAGGCCGAGATCATCGCCAAGGCGCTGAACGAGGACGTCCCCGTCGTCATCTCCGTGTGGGGCGGCGCGGTCCGCGCACACAACGGCGCGAAGTTCGCCGGGGTCGCCGCCCATCCGTCGAACTACGTGGACTTCAGCGAGGTTCACGCGCTGTGAGAAGGTTCCTGCTGCGGCGGCTCGCCACGATACCGCTGACATTGTTCGCGGTGTCGCTGCTGGTCTACGCGGCCACCGAGCTGGTGCCCGGCGACGTGGCGCGGACCATCCTTGGGCGGGAGGCGAGCCCGGCGTCGGTCGCGGCGCTGCGCGCGCAGCTCGGGCTCGACCGGCCGGTCGTCCAGCGCTACCTGGACTGGCTGTCGGGTTTCCTCACCGGCCGCTGGGGCGACTCGTACACGCTGGGCGCGCCGGTGCGCGGGCTGGTGCTCGACCGGCTCGGGGCCTCGCTGCTGCTCGCCGGCCTGGCGTTCGCGCTGCTCGTGCCGGTCGCGCTCACGCTCGGGCTGATCGCCGGGGTCAGCCACGACCGTCCGGCCGACCGGGTGATCAGCGTCACGGGTCTGACGCTCGGGGCGGTGCCCGAGTTCGTCACCGGGGTGGTGCTGCTGGTCGTCTTCGCCGTGCGGCTGCACTGGCTCCCCGCGTCCGCGCAGGCACCGGAGGGCGCCTCGCCGGTGACCAGGCTCGGTCACCTCGTCCTGCCCGCGCTGTCGCTGGTGCTGCTGTGCATGGGCTACGTCGCCCGGCACGTCAGGGCCAGCACCGTCGCCTCGGTCGAGAGCCCGTACGCGCGGGCGGCCGCGCTGCGGGGGGCCACCCGCGCCCAGGTGGTGCGCCGGCACGTGCTGCGCAACTCCACGGTCCCCGCCACCAGCGCGCTCGGCGTGCAGCTTCAGTTCCTGCTCGGGGGGCTCGTCTCGGTGGAGTTGCTGTTCAACTACCCGGGCGTCGGGGCGCTGCTGCTCCAGTCCGCGGTCGACAAGGACCTGCCCACACTGCAGGCGGTGGCGATGGTGCTCGGTGTCCTCTACATGCTGATCGTGCTCGCGGCCGACCTCACGTACCGGCTGCTCGACCCGCGCGTCAGGCTCGGAGAGGCGGTCGCGTGACTGCGATCCCGCTGCCTCTCCCCAGACGGCGCTTCGGCGTCGCGCTCGCTGTGGGAGCCGCGCTGGTCGCGGCCTGGACGGTCGTGGCGCTGCTGTGGCCGTCGCTCGCGCCCTTCGATCCCGGGGCGCAGGACCCGCTTCGGCGCTTCGCCGCGCCGGGGGCCGGGCATCTGCTCGGCACCGACCAGTTCGGCCGTGACACCTTCTCCCGCATGCTGGCGGGCGCCCGCCCCGTCCTGCAGGTCGCGCCGCTCGCCACCGTGCTCGGCGTGCTGCTGGGCACGGCCATCGGCCTGGTCGCGGGCACGCTTGGCGGTCTGGTAGACGAGATCGTGATGCGACTGCTGGACGCGGTCGCGGTCTTTCCCGCGATCATCGCGGCCGTGCTCTTCGTGGCGCTCGCCGGACGGTCGGTGACCGTTATGGTGCTGGTCATCGCGGGCGCGTTCACCCCGATCGTGGCCCGCAGCGTACGCGCCGCGACGCTGGTCGAGCGTGAGAAGCCGTACGTGGAAGCGGCCAGGCTGCGGGGCGAGCGGCCCTGGGCGCTCATGGGACGAGAGATCCTGCCGAACGTCGGGACGACCGTGCTGGTCGAGGCCACCTCGCGCTTCGGCGACGCGATCTTCGCCGCCGCCACCCTGTCATTCCTCGGTCTCGGCCAGCCGCCCGGCTCGCCCGACTGGGGCGCCTCGGTGTCGGACAACAGGGTCTGGCTCCAGATCGCCCCTTGGACCGTGCTCGCGCCCGCGCTGGCCATCGCGTCCCTCGTCGTCGGCATCGCCCTGGTCGCCGACGCGCTGCGTGCCCGATGGGAGGCGTCATGAGCGACGGACTGCGCGTGGAGGGGCTCACGGTCGCCTATCGGGGCGTCGAAGCCGTCAGCGACGTCTCGTTCTCCGTCGCGCCCGGCACGACGTACGGGCTGGTGGGGGAGTCGGGATGCGGTAAGACGACGCTCGGGCGCGCGCTCGGTGGCGGCCCGCCGCCCGGTGGGGCGGTCACGGGGGGCCGGGTGTACGTGGACGGCGTCGACGTGTTCGGCCTGTCCCCGGCCGAGCTGCGCCGCTGGCGCGGGTCCGCGCTCGCGGTGGTCCACCAGGAGGCGGGCAGCTCGCTCGACCCGACCATGCGGGTCGGCCCGCAACTCGCCGAGATCCTGCGGGCACACGGGCGCAGCCGCGCCGATGCCCGGCGCGAGACGCTCGGCCTGCTGGAGAAGGTCCGGCTGCCCGACCCCGCGGCCATTGCCAGGCGCTACCCGCACCAGCTGTCCGGCGGCCAGCAGCAGCGGGTCGTCATCGCGGCCGCGCTCGCGGGCCGCCCCCGCCTGCTCGTGCTGGACGAGCCGACGACCGGGCTCGACGCGACGGTCGAGCGGGAGATCCTCGACCTCATCTCGGCGCTGCGCGCGGACATCGGCGCGGCCGTCCTGCTGATCAGCCACGATCTGGCCCTGGTCGGGCGGCTGTGCGACGAAGTCGGCGTGCTGTACGCGGGTCGCGTCGTGGAGCAGGGCCCGGCCGCGTCCGTGCTGTCGGCGCCCAAGCATCCGTACACGGCGGCGCTGCTCGGCAGCGTCCCCAGGATCGGGGTGTCCCGGCGGTCGCGCCCGCTGGCCGCGATTCCCGGCCGCCCGCCCGCCCCGGGGGAGCAGGCGCGGGGCTGCGCCTTCGCGCCGAGGTGCGCCGCCGCCGACGAGCAGTGCCGCACGGTCCTGCCGGTGCTCGACCAGGTCCGCTGCCACCATCCGGGCGCGTCGGCCGTCCCGGCTGAGGTGGCGGGACCGCAGGACGTGCCCGCGCCCGGCGCGCCGCTGCTCGAAGTGCGTGGCCTGACCATCGCGTACGGCAGGACGACCGTTCTGCACGGCGTCGACCTCACTGTGCGAAAGGGGGAGATCGTGGGCCTGGTCGGCGAGTCGGGCAGCGGCAAGACGACGCTCGCCCGCGCGGTCGCGGGCCTCGGGCCGCACGGCACGGGGACGATCACGCTCGGGGGGACGGAACTCGCCGTCGGCGTGGGCCGCAGGGACCAGGCGACCAGGCGGCGCGTCCAGATGGTCTTCCAGAACGTCGACGGGTCGCTGAACCCGAGCCATACCGTGCGCACGATCCTGGCCCGCGCGCTGCCAGAGCGCACCCTCAAAAAGCCGGGAAAGCCGGGAAAGCCGGGAAAGCCGGGAAAGCCGGGCACAGGGCAGGGCGACCCCGAGCGGCTGGCCGAGCGGTCCGGCCTCGACCCACACCTGCTCGGCTCCCGGCCCGACCGCCTGTCGGGCGGCCAGAAGCAGCGGGTCGCGATCGCGCGCGCCTTCGCGGGCGAGCCCGACCTGGTGATCTGTGACGAACCGGTGTCCGCGCTGGACGTCAGCGTGCAGGCGGGGGTGCTGCGGCTGCTCGCCGACCGGCAGCGTGCGACCGGCGTGTCCTACCTCTTCATCTCCCACGACCTGGCGGTGGTCGGCTACCTGGCCGACCGGATCGCCGTCATGCGCGACGGCCGGATCGTCGAGGAGGGACCCGCGGAGCAGGTCCTGCTCGCGCCCCGGCATCCGTATACGGCTTCCCTCGTCGCCGCCGCCAGGAACGACCCGCCGCGCGAGCGGGAGAAGGAGGACGCCACCGCCTGACCGGCCGTTCGCACGCACCTCACCCCCGGAGACATCCCCTCGGAGACATCCCCTCGGACGCATCCCTCGGAGACACAGCATGTCGACCAAGCTCGCCGTACCCGACCAGGAATTCGCCCTGGTGCCGGTCACCGACCCGCGCCGGATCCAGCGCCGCTGGCTCAGCGTCGTGGCCGGAGGCCACGTCAGTGGCGTCACGTGGGGCAACCCGCCCATCCAGACCGTGCTGCTGCACGACGCCGGGCGCAGCGCGCGCTCCTTCGACCGGCTGCTGTTCGCGTTGGACCGTCCGGCGCTCGCGCTCGACCTGCCCGGTCACGGCCGTTCGAACTGGCGCAACGGCGGCGACTACGCCCCGCGCCGACTCGCCGGGGCGACCGCCGAGGCCATCAGATCGTTCGCCCCCGCCGCCCGGCTGGTCGTCGGCGCCGGGCTCGGCGCGCTCACGGCGATCGCGCTGACCATCAGGAGGCCCGAGCAGGTCGGCGCGCTCGTCCTGCTGGACACCCTGCCGGGATCGGGCGTCGGACCCGTCCCGTCCGATTCCCCCCGGTACGCGTCTCAGGAGGAGGCGCTCGACGAGCTGCGGCGCATCCGGCCCGAGGAGGCGGAGGCCGACCTGGCCGACGACGTTCGCTACGAGACCGCCCAGGAGCCGGACGAAACCTGGGCCTGGCGCCACCACCTGGGCAACCTGCCCGCCGACGCGGCCGGGAACCTTGACGACGCGACCCTGTGGGAGCCACTTGCCGCGCTGGCCGCCCGCCAGATCCCCGTCGTCCTCGTACGGCCCGCCGAGGGCGGCCGCCTCAGCGACGAGGCCGTCGCCGAGTTCCGTCGACGCGTGCCTACCGCCGACGTCGTGGCCGCTGGGGAGCCCGAGCTGCCCCAGCTGCTGCGCGACCTGCTCGACCAGATCCAAAGGAGCACCGTATGACCCACCAGATCCCCGTCGTGGACCTCGAACTCGCCCTCAGCGACGACGCACCGGCAGAGCTGCTCCAGTCCGTACGGGAGACCGCCGAGCGGATCGGCATCATCCAGGTCGTCAACCACGGCGTGCCCGAAGAGCTGATCGACGGCTTCCACGACTCCATCGGCCGGGTGCTCGACCTGCCGCGCGAGGAGAAGGCGCGGCTGGCCAGCCCGACCGGACACCCGTTCCGCGGTTGGCGGCAGTGGCCGGACGACTTCGGCCGTCTGGAGCTCGAACGCTACAACATCGGCCAGTTCGACAGCGCCGAGGAGGCCGTCGCGGCAGGCCTCTCCGAGGAGTACGCCCAGCTGTACACACACGTCAACGTGTGGCCGCCGCAGGAGCCCGGCCTGCGCGAGCTGGCCAAGAACTACCACGACGCGTCCGTGGGCGTGGCGGAGCGGGTGCTCGCCCTCTACGCGCGGGTGCTCGACGTGCCGCTGTCGACGTTCCCGATCGCGGGCCGTCCTCACTACACGACCTTCGTCGTCAACGACTACCCGACCTGGTCCTACGACGAGGCGTCCTCGGACGAGGAGAAGCTCCTGCTGCTCGAACACGCGGACGGCTCCGTTCTCACCGTGCTGCACCAGCGCGGCGACTACGCGGGGCTCCAGGGCCAGGCGCCCGACGGGAGCTGGATTCCCGTGCCGATCGTGCCCGGCGCGTTGCAGGTCTTCTCCGGCCACATCCTGACCCAGTGGACCAACGACCGGCTGACGGCGGGACGCCACCGTGTCGTCGCGGGCGGCACCGTCACCCGGCGCTCCACCGCCGTGTTCTGGCACCCGTCGCTCGACACCGTGATCGAGCCCCTGGCGCCGTTCGTCGGAGCCGACGGCACCGACTACGAGCCCGCGCTGCTGTGGGACCGTGTCAAGGACAACGTCGAGAACTACCTTCAGGTGTTCGGCCGCCCCGACCAGGTCGCCGCCTGGCGCGAGGGCCGGCCGTACGTCGCGGAACTGGCTGAGGTGTGACCGTGCCGTACAACAGGACATTCAACTGGGAGCCGAGCCGGCGCTGGGTGCGCGGCTACAAGGGCGCGGTCGCCGTGGTGGACAGCCGCGCCGCGGTCCTCGTGTGGGAGCCGGGGCATCCCGTGCCCCGGTACGCGTTCCCCGAGGCCGACGTGCGTACCGACCTGCTGCGCCCGGCCGAGAACCCGCCCGTCGGAACGCACGAGGGGGCGACGAGGTTCTTCGATCTGGTGGTGGACGGGGAGGTCGCGTACAACGCCGCGTTCGAGTACCCGGATCTCCCCGGGTATCTGTCCCTGGAGTGGTTCCAGCGGGCCGAGCCCGTGCTCGACCGCTGGCTGGAGGAAGAAGAGGAGATCTTCGTGCATCCACGCGACCCCTACAAGCGGGTCGATCCGATCCCCAGCTCGCGCCACGTGCGGATCGAGATAGGGGGCCAGGTCGTCGCCGAGTCCCACGAGCCCGTTCTCCTGTATGAGACAGGGCTGCCCACCCGCTACTACATCCCGCCGAAGGACGTGAACTTCGACCTGCTCGTGGCCACCGACACGCACACCCGGTGCCCGTACAAGGGGGAGGCGTCCTACTGGTCCCTGCGTGAGCCGGTCGAGGGCGTGCCCGCGGACGTGGCCTGGGCCTACCCGGACCCGATCCCGGCCGCCGCGGCCATCAAGGACCACGTGGCGTTCTACAACGAGGTTGTGGACATCGTGGTCGACGGGGTGAAGGAAAAGCGCCCCGCCACGCTGTTCAGCAAGCGCCTGGCCGAGGCGTAGACCCGTCCGCCCCCCGGGCCCGCCGCGTGTGGGCCCAGGGGGCGCGACAGGGCTGCCCATTTCGTCGCGGGTGTTCTGTTCGCCGACCGGCATGCATCACGTACCTCGTGAAGCACCAGTGTTCCTGTGTCTGGGAGCAGGCAGGTCGCAGTCTCGTGGTCTTGGCCCCGGCTCGGGGAGTCAGTGATCCTTGGGGTGCGCGGCTGTCCGACGCCGCCACGAAGGAGTTCAAGGTGCCCCAGGCAAGGCATCTCGACGGGCTGGAGCACCTGGCATGACGTACCTCGAGACCTGGCGGCTCAGAGCCGAGTTCGCGCGGAGGCTGTCCGACCTCTACGGCACGGAGGTGCCCGCGTACACGACGCTTGTCGACGTTTCCCAGAGGGTGAACGCGAAGGTGCTCTCCGAGCGGGGCGCCTCCGCCGAGAGGCTCGGGTCGATCGGCAGGGTGACCGCGGAGCGTCACGGGGCGATCCGGGTCGGGACGCCGGCCGAGCTCGCCCAGGTGGCTCGGATCTTCGGTGCGCTGGGCATGAGCCCGGTGGGCTTCTACGATCTCCGGGACGCCGCGCCGCGTCCCATCCCCGTCGTTTCGACGGCGTTCCGGCCGACCGCCGCCCCGGAGCTGGCGAAAAACCCCTTCCGGGTCTTCGTATCGCTGCTCGTGCCCGAGGACGGGCGATTCTTCGACGCCGATCTCACGAGGCGTCTCCACGCGTTCCTCTCACGCCGGCGGCTGTTCCCCGACGAGCTCCTGACGTTGGCGGATTCCGCGGAAGCGGACGGCGGCCTCGACACCGGCCGCGCCGCCCGCTTCCTCGATCTGGCGGTCGCGGCGTTCGCCCTGTCGGACGAGCCGGTCGATCGCGGCTGGTATCAGGAGCTCGAGGCCGTCTCGAGTGTCGCCGCCGACATCGGTGGCGTCACCACCACGCACATCAACCACCTCACCCCGCGTGTCCTCGACATCGACGAGCTCTACCGGGAGATGAGCCGCCGAGGCGTCGAGATGATCGACGAGATCCAAGGCCCGCCGCGATGGGACGGGCCCGACGTGCTGCTGCGCCAAACGTCCTTCCGCGCCCTGGCGGAGCCCCGCCGCTTCCGTGACGCGGATGGCACCGTCGGCTCTGGGGAGCTGCGCGTCCGCTTCGGTGAGGTCGAGGCACGCGGCATCGCCCTGACCACCGCAGGACGGAATCTGTACGACGCCCTGGTGGCGGAGGTGGACCGAAGGCAGCCCGGATCGACGTCGCCCCGTCAGGACGTGGCGCGGCAGGTCTGGTCGGAGCACATGCCGCGCACCGAGCGCGAGCTCGCGGCCGGCGACCTCGCCTTCTTCACCTACGAGATCGACGGCACGAGGCCCCTGGACGGCACGGCTCCCCCCGCCGGCCTCTCCCGGCTGCTCGCGGAGGGCTGGGTCGTGCCACGCCCAATCGTCTACGAGGACTTCCTGCCTCGATCCGCGGCCGGTATCTTCTCGTCCAACCTCACGAGCGCCGGGGCCGTCACGGACACCGGCGGCGGTGTCCATCGGGACGCCGAATGGATGTCCGCCGCGATCGGCCGCCGGGTCCAGGAGCCCGGTGAGCTGTACGAGGCGCAGCGCGCGGAGTCGTTGCGGCAGGTCGCGGCAGGGCTCGGCCTCGACGCGATCCACCTGCCCGGCGACGAACTCAGCTCGGTGGCAGGGGGCCGTACCGCTCACGGCGGCGTGAGATGACCCGTGATGCGGGTGGCGTGGACGCGGATCTGGTCGCGGCCCTGCGTTCGGCGGGCGTCGGAGGCGTGGACGGCTCGCCTATGCGCCGGTCGTTGTACTCCTCCGACGCGTCGCTGTACCGGATCCCCCCTCGCGTGGTGGCCGCGCCGCGTCATTTGGACGAACTGGCCGCTGTGCTCCAGGTGTGTCGCGAGCATGCCGTACCGCTGACGATGCGGGGAGCCGGCACGTCGATCGCGGGCAACGCGGTCGGGCCCGGTGTGGTGGTGGACGTCAGCCGCCACCTGAACCGCGTGCTGGAAGTGGACGCGGAGGGTGGAACGGCGCTGGTGGAGCCCGGTGTGGTGCAGGCGGAACTGCAGAAGGCGGCGGCGCGGCACGGCCTGCGGTTCGGGCCCGACCCGTCGACCCACAACCGCGCCACGCTGGGCGGGATGATCGGTAACAACGCGTGCGGGTCGCGGGCGCTGGGGTACGGCCGGACCAGCGACAATGTGCTGGGGCTCGACGTGCTGGCCGGCACGGGGGAGCGGCTGCGGCTGGGCGCGATGGACAACCCCACGGCGAGCTCGCCGCTGCTGACGGATCTGCGGGGCGTGGTGCGCGACGGCCTGGCGACGATCCGCACCGAGCTGGGGAGGTTCGGGCGGCAGGTGTCGGGCTACTCACTGGAGCACCTGCTTCCCGAGAACGGGTTCGACGTCGCGCGGGCACTGGCCGGCAGCGAGGGAACGCTGGCCTTGACGCTCGCGGCCCGGGTGCGGCTGGTGCGCGACGCCCCCGTGCGGCTTCTGGTCGCGCTGGGATACCCGTCGATGGCGGACGCGGCGGACGCCGTCCCCGCCGTCCTGCCGCACGCTCCCGTCGCCTGCGAGGGGCTGGACGCGCGGATCGTCGACGTGGTGCGTGAGCGTCGGGGGCCGGCCGCCGTCCCCGAGCTGCCGCGCGGTTCCGGGTGGCTGTTCGTCGAGCTCGTGGGGGAGGAGAGCGGCGCCGTACAGGCCGCGGCGGCCAGACTGGTCGCGGACGCCGGGGCGCTGGACGCGCGGGTCGTCACCGATCCCGTCCAGGCAGCGGCGCTGTGGAAGATCCGGGAGGACGGCGCGGGGCTGTCCGCGCGGACGCCCGACGGCGCCCCCGCCCACGCCGGATGGGAGGACGCCGCGGTGCCGCCGCAGCGGCTGGGCGCCTACCTGCGTGAGTTCGAGACGCTGATGGCTCGGCACGGGCTGACCGGCCTGCCGTACGGGCACTTCGGCGACGGGTGCGTCCACATCCGCATCGACTTCCCGTTCGACCGCGGCACCGGCGTCTTCCGCGACTTCCTGCTCGCCGCCGGCGCGCTGGCGGCCGAGCACGGTGGGTCGATGTCCGGGGAGCACGGCGACGGCCGTGCCCGGAGTGAGCTGCTGCCGCTGATGTACTCGCCGCGGGCGATCGGGCTGTTCGAGCGGGTCAAGGCCGTGTTCGACCCCGATGACCTGCTGAACCCGGGCGTCATCGTCCGTCCGGCCCCCTTCGACGCCCATGTCCGGGTCGCGGCGGCGAAGCCGTTGAGACGCGCCGAGCTGGCCACCCTCGGCCTGGCGTACCACCACGACCGGGGTGACCTGTCGGCGGCGGTGCATCGCTGCACGGGGGTGGGCAAGTGCCGGGCGGACAACAGCGCCGACGGCGGCGTGATGTGCCCGAGCTTCGCGGCCACGCGCGACGAGAAGGACTCCACACGTGGCCGCGCCCGGGTGCTGCAGGACGCGGTGTCGGGCAACCTCGGCCCGGACGGGTGGAGATCGCAGGCGTTGCACGACGCCCTGGACCTGTGCCTGTCGTGCAAGGGCTGCTCGTCGGACTGCCCGACCGGTGTGGACATGGCCGCCTACAAGGCCGAGGCGCTGCACCAGAGGTATCGGCGCCGGCTGCGTCCGCGCTCCCACTACGCGCTCGGATGGCTGCCACGCTGGGCACGCCTGGTCGGCCGCTCGGTCGCCCTGACGAGGCTGGCCAACATCGCCATGCGGTCGGAGACGCTGCACCCGCTCGTCGCCTGGAGCGCCGGGATCGACCGGCGCCGGTCGCTGCCGGCATTCGCGCAGAGCCCCTTCCGGCGCTGGTTCGCCCAGCGGTCCGTACAGCCCGGCACGGCGAAACACGGGCAACACGGGCAACACGGGCAACAGGGGGCACACGGGGAACAGGTGGAACATGGGGAACACGGGGAACACGGGGACGTCGTCCTGTTCGTCGACACTTTCACGGACGCCTTCTCACCCGAGGTCGGGCAGGCGGCCGTCGCCGTCCTCGAAGACGCCGGCTACCGCGTCACCGTCACCGACCGGCCGGTCTGCTGCGGTCTGACCTGGATCTCCACCGGCCAGCTGGACGGCGCCCGCCGGCAGGCACGCGCCACGGTCGACGCGCTGCTGCCGCATGTGCGGGCCGGTGCAAAGATCGTCGGGCTTGAGCCCTCCTGCACCGGAGTGCTACGGGCCGACACCGTCGAACTGCTGGGCGGGGAGGACGGCACAGACGCCGAGGACGCCCCGGCCCTGGTCGCCGCCAGAGAGGTCGCCGCCGCGACCCGCACCCTGGCCGAGTTGCTCGGCCAGACGCCCGGCTGGACCCCGCCGGATCTGACCGGCACCACCGGGGTCGCGCAGCCCCACTGCCACCACCACGCCGTGATGGGCTGGGCCGCCGACGCCGCCCTGCTGCGGGACGCCGGGGCCGACATCGAGCGGCTCGGCGGGTGCTGCGGCCTGGCCGGCAACTTCGGGGTCGAGCGCGGACACCACGACGTCTCCGTCGCCGTCGCCGAGCAACGGCTTCTGCCCGCCGTCCGGGCGGCCGGGCCCGGCACCGTCGTGCTCGCCGACGGGTTCAGTTGCCGCACCCAGCTCAGCACGCTCACCCACCGCACCGGCCGGCATCTCGCCCAGCTCCTGGCCGAACGCCTGCCCCGCTGAGCGCTGCTGTACGGCCGGCCGCCACGGCAAGGGCCGAAATGGTGGTGCGCGCCGGGGCCGCCGTGATCGCGATGGGGGATGCCCTGAGGCCATATCACCCCAGTTCGCGACCTATTCTGAGCCGAAGCGTCCGCCTTGGCTCTCTGTCGCCGAGGCGTCGGCTGAGCTGCAGATGGGATTTCGGATGCTCAACCCCGTTCATTTACGGACACTTGTCGCCGTGATCCGTACCGGCTCGTTCGCTGATGCGGCACGGGATCTGGGCTACACGGGCTCCGCGGTTTCGCAGCAGATCGCCGCCCTGGAGCGGGTCGTCAAGGTTCCCCTTTTCGAGCGGGCCGCGCACAGTGTGCGGCCCACGGCGGCGGCGGAGTTCCTGGCCACCCGCGCGCACGACACCCTGGCGAGCCTGAAGGCGCTTGAGGACGACATCACCGGCATGGCCGAGGGCACCGTGGGGCGCATCCGGATAGGCAGCTTCCCGACCGCGAGCGAGCGGCTGCTTCCCGAGGCGCTCGCCGCGTTCCTCACCGACCACCCGAAGGTGGAGATCCTCCTCGACGAGGGTGAGTCCGAGGATCTGGTGAACAGCCTCCAGGACGGCAGAATCGACCTCGCCCTGGTGTACCACTACGACCTGGTCCCTCGGTCCTGGCCTCGGAGCCTCCAGGCGAAACCGCTGCTGGACGAGGAGCTGATCCTGCTGCTCCCCGAGGACCACCACCTCACCACCGTGGACACCATCGTCCTGTCCGATCTGGCCACTGAGAACTGGATCTCGACCCGGGAGGGGACTGCGGGGTCCAAATGCATGAGACGGCTGTGCACCGGCAAGGGCTTCGAGCCCGCCGTGGCCATGCGCAGCAACGACTACGACGTCATCCGCAGTTTCGTGCGCTCCAGCCTTGGGATCGCTCTCGTGCCGGCACTCAGCCACGTCACCAGCGACGGGGTCTTCGCGGCCCCTCTACAGGACGTGACCGCCCGCCGCCACGTCGCCGTGCTGCATCGGGCGACGAAGTACAACCGTGCCGTCACCGGGGCCCTGCGGGCGCTCGAGCGAGCCGCGGCCGCGATCGTCGGCACCCAGCCGGGAGTGCGCCCGCCCACGCCCGGGTACGTGACGCACCCCGATGCCGGCAACGGTTGATCTCAAGCGCCATGCCGGCCGTACACGGCCTCAGACCGTGAAGTCGACGCCCTGGGCCAGGGGAAGCTCGCCCGAATAGTTGATGGTGTTGGTCGCCCGCCGCATGTAGGCCCGCCAGGCGTCCGATCCCGACTCACGGCCGCCGCCGGTCTCCTTCTCGCCGCCGAACGCGCCCCCGATCTCGGCGCCGGACGTGCCGATGTTCACATTGACGATGCCGCAGTCCGACCCGACAGCGCTGACGAACCGCTCCGCCTCCGCCTGGTCGGACGTGAAGATCGACGACGACAGACCCTGCGGGACGTCGTTGTTGAGGTCGATGGCGGTGTCCAGATCCCGGTAGCGCATCAGGTAGAGCAGGGGAGCGAACGTCTCCTCCCGCACGATCTCGCTCTGCGCGGGCATGCGGACGATGGCCGGCTCGACGTAGTAGGCATCCGGGCTCACGTCCTCCAGACGGCGTCCTCCGCCGACGAGAAGCTCTCCCCCTTCCTTGTGCGCCCGGTCGAGAGCCCCGGCCAGACTCTGGAAGGCACTTTCGTTGATGAGCGGGCCCACGAGCGTTCCCTCCGCCGTGGGATCTCCGATCGGGAGGCGCCCGTATGCCGCGACGAGACGGCGTTCCAGTTCGTCGGCGACGTCCTCGTGGACGAACACGCGGCGCATGCTCGTGCATCGCTGGCCCGCGGTGCCCGCGGCGGAGAACACGATGCCGCGTGTCGCCAGATCGAGGTCGGCCGATCGTGCGACGACCGCCGCGTTGTTCCCGCCGAGCTCCAGCAGGCACCGGCCGAACCGGGCCGCCACGCGTGGCCCCACGGCCCGCCCCATCCGCGTGGAACCCGTGGCGCTGAGCAGGGCCACGTCGGGGTGATCGACCAGTCGTTCGCCCACATCGGCTCCGCCGAGCAGGACCTGGCTGACGTGCCGTGGCGCTCCGGTCTCCTCGATCGCCCGCTGGAGAACGGCCTGGCAGGCCAGAGCGGTCAGCGGCGCCATCTCGGACGGCTTCCAGACCACCGGGTCGCCGCACACCAGAGCCACCGCCGCGTTCCACGACCACACGGCCGCCGGGAAGTTGAAGGCGCTGATGACGCCCACGACCCCCAACGGGTGCCAGGTCTCCATGAGCCGGTGACCGGGACGCTCGGACGGCATGGTCTTCCCATAGAGCTGACGGGACAGCCCGACGGCGAACTCGCAGATGTCGACCATCTCTTGCACTTCGCCGAGCGCCTCAGAGACGATCTTGCCTACTTCGAGGCCGATCAGGGTTGCGATGTCCTCCTTGTGCTCGACGAGCAGCTCGCCGAGCCTGCTCACCAGCGCTCCGCGCACAGGTGCGGGGGTCTCCCGCCAGATGAGGAAGGCTTCCCGGGCGCGCGACACCGTCTCGTCGACGGCATCGCCGTCCACCCACGTGACCGGCAGCAACTCCGCACCGTTGATGGGAGACCGTGAGGAATGGGCGCCGCGCAACAGCGCGGGGTCCACGCCACAGCGCTCAAGGGCGCGCCGGGCCTCTTCGCGGAGCCGGCCGGGCGTGGGCAGGGGGGCGGTTGACAAGGTGGCGGGCGAGGCGGTGGGCGAGGACGGGGTCACAACAGTTCTCTCAATCTATGGTTATGCGAATCCGGCCGGGGGAGCCGAGTTTTGTCACGATTTCTGACCTCGGAGCCGGGCCCGTACGAGGCGCCGGGCTCGGGCTCGGCTCATGCCACGGGCTGCTTGGCGTGTTCCCCGATGGCGGTCCGGCCACGCAGGCGCATCGCCGCCAGCACTCGCTCCTGGGCGATCTGCCGAGCCGCGACGTGCGGCGTGGTGCCGCGCGTGCTGCTCTCCAGCAGGACCGTCGCGGCGTTGCCGCGGATCTTCGCGGATATGTGCGCGAAGATCTGAGCGGGGTCGGTGGCGAACGCCGAGTATCGGTTGTCCATGGAGAACGCGGCGGCGATGACCCCTCCCGCGTTGGCGATGAAGTCCGGAACCACGGAGACGCCGCGCGCGGCCAGCACCTCCAGGGCCGGACCGGTCGTCGGCATGTTCGCTCCCTCGACCACCAGGGAGGCCGTCGTCGACCGGGCCACGTCCACATCCACCACGTCCTGGATGGCCGCGGGGACCAGGATGTCGCAGTCGAAGGCCAGCGCGTCGCCGGTCGGTCTGACCCCGCCGTACTCCCGCACACACCCGTCGCCCGCCTCGCCGCGCAACTGCAGAAGCCGGTTCAGGTCCAGGCCGTCAGGATCGTGCACGGAGCCGACGGACGTGGACACCCCGACAACCGTGGCTCCCAGGGCGCGGAACCGCTCGGCGGCCGCCGCGCCCACCGCGCCGAAGCCCTGAATGACGACCCGGGCGCCCTTCATCGTGACGCTGAGGGTCTGGGCCGCGGCATCGGCCGCCTCCGCGACGCCGAAACCGGTGACCCCGAGCTCGTCGTAGGGCACTCCTCCCAGCGCCGTGGGAAGGCCGACCGCCGCTCCGCGATCTCCGAGCTCGTCGACGAAGATCGCCGCGTCCTTCTCCGAAAGGCCCATATCCAGGCCGAAGACGTACTCCTTGGGCACCTCGTTGGAGAGGGCCCGCGCGAAGGCCCGCAGGAGTTGCTCCTTGTTCGCCGCATTGGGGTCTCCCACGAGGCCGGCCTTGGCACCGCCGTAGTAAAGATCCGCGGCCGCCCATTTCCACGTCATCGTGCGCGCCAGGCGAGCCACCTCGTCAACGGACAGCGTGGGACTCATCCGGGTGCCGCCTTTGCCCATGCCGCGAGCGGTGTTGTCCAGGACGAGCACGCCCTTCATCCCGGATTTGCGATCCGAGACGCAGACAACCTTCTCCGGACCCCATTCATCCATGAGCGCGAGGACGTCCGTCACAGTTCTCCTTAGGTCATTGTGATGCCGACTCAGCATCACTGAGGCGGTAGCCGCTTGGAAGGTTCTCAGCCGCTGGGTTTCGACACTCGAGCACCAGATCCGCTGGTGGTCATGGACCTTCAGTGGCGCCGTCGGCCCGCCGTACCGGCGATTCCGGAAACGCTGAGCGGGCGGGTCCGTGAAGAGCGCCGGCCGCCGGAGGGCGCTCCTTCAGCCGGCGTGCCAGACGCCCTGCCTTGGCCATGTCCCGTGCCCACACATGCCGGAGTTGATCGATCTGGTCCGTCGCGGCTCGTGCTCCGCCGAAGTATTCCGCCAGGGGTTTCGCCACCTTCTCCTGTACGGCCAGCAGGTCGAGGAGCAACTCCGACTGCGCCGAATAGACGGGCAGTTGAGGACCTCGTGGGGCGATGAGTCCCACGAAGAACAGACGCGCGGCATTGAGGGGCAGCACGCCGCCCGCGACCCTCAACGGAACGCCTCCACGGGTCTCGAGGGCGGAGGGCTCCAGGAACCGGAGGCTGACCTTGAATCCCGAGGCCCACAGAATGGAGTCGAATTCCTCGGTGGTCCCGTCGGCGAACGACACGGCCCTGCCGTCGATGGCGACGACCTCGCCCACCACCCGGATGCGACCGTGGTCGATCCAGTAAGTCAGAAGGCTGTTGACGACGGGGAGGTTCTCGAAGAGGTTCCGGCTGTCGGGCTTCGGGAGCCCGCGATGGCTTTCCGGGTCCCCCACGGCGATTCTCACCAGCTCACGCAGCACGCGCTCCTGAAGCCGCGGCGGCAGTTTCGCGACGAGTTTCAGCTCGCTGCGCGGCCTGCCGTACAGCGTCTTGGGCTGGTAGACCCGGCCGCCCCTGATCGAGATGCTGGTGGTGAAGCCGGCCTGCGCGGCGTCGACGGCCAGGTCGCATCCCGAGTTGCCCGCGCCCACCACGAGCACCCGCTGTCCTTCGAGATCCCGGGTGTTGGTGTATTCGGAAGAGTGCAGAGAAACACCGGTGAATTCACCGGCGAGATCGGGGAGGGCGGGATCCCACAGGTGTCCGTTCGCCACGACGACCCCGTCGAAACGCCGTGTGGCGCCATCAGAGGTCGCGACGAGCCAGCCCTGGGTTGAGTCCCCGTTGACAGGCCTGACCTCGACCACCTCTGTGAAGAACAGAATGTGCTCGGTCAGTCCGTTGCTCGTTCCGTAGTCGACGATGTAGTCCCGCATCTGGTTCCGGCTGGGAAACGTCGGATAGGTGCCGGGCATCCCGCGGTCCGCGAAGCCGGAGGAATCCCGGGGCGTGATCAGGTGCAGTGCCTCGTAGTCCGTGTGCCAGTGCCCGCCGACGCGGTCGCTGCGTTCGAAACATGTGACATCGTGGCCCGCGCTCACCAACGCCTTGAGCGCGGCCAGGCCGGCTGCTCCCGCGCCGATGACGCAGTACGCGGGTTTGGTGGACTTTGTCACGTTGATATTCCTTCAGGAGGCCCTGTGCGGGGGCAGCGCGTCGAGGTAGTCGTTCAACTGGACGACGAAGTCATCGGGGAGACCGGCTGAATGCGATCCTTCGCGCACCAGGCCCACGTAAGCGTCGTCGGGGGTCGCCGGTCGCAGAGGATCCGTCAGGAAGTACGTCGTGACCACCATGGGCAGGCCGTCCACCGTGGTGACGTCGATGGGAAGGCGCCGGAACCAGTCGCGGCCGACACCTGACGCCCGATCGAGGTCTGCCATCTCCGAATCGGTGACCCGGTAGACGACTCCGTACGCGTTCGTTCCCGGCGCCTCGGCCAGGTGGCATCCCACGCGACCGGCTTCGTCGCTGTAGGCCCAGAATTCCAGCCGATGATCGGGGAAGGAGGCGACCGCGATCTTTTCGGCGCCCGGACAGTATTTCCGCATCTCCTCGGTTCCCAGCAGGGTGCCGTAACCGAAGTAGTAGGTGGTGGATTCATCGGGCGAGGTCATTGTCATTCCTCTGAGTAGCGGGGCTTCGGGAGGCGGGGTTCACCCGATCGTTCGTTTGGCGTATTCCGCGCCGGACACCGGGAACCCGGCACCCGCGAATCGATTCAGGTTGAACGGCGTCAGATCGACGGTCGTCGCGTCGTGGCCGAGGATCAGCTCGCTGAGGGACAGCCCCGCCGCCGGTGCCACCTTGTGCCCCTTGCCGGCCGCGGCGACATTCAGGTACAACCCCGGCATCTGATCCACCCCACCGAAGATGGGCTTGCCATCGGGGGCGTAGGTGTCGGCTCTGGTCCATGACCGCCTGACCCTCGAGCGGCCGAGTGACGGTATGCGGGAGGCGACCTTCGCGATCCCTTCCGCGTCGGCGGCCGGATCGACGCGCAGGTCGTAGCTGTCGGGATCCACGGGCTTCGCGGTGAACCGGTCTCGAAGCGTGATGATGCCGCGACCACCGGGCCGGGGCGTCAGCCAGGAATCGGTGATCGGATCCATGTACGAGCTGACTCGGCCGAGCTCTTCGGGAAGGTCGATCTCGCCTACGGATATCGCCCGTGACTCCAGCGGCAACGCGATGCCCGCCGACGCGGCGAGGGGCTTCGACCAGGCGCCCGCCGCGAGCACGACGGTGCGCGTGGCGATGATCTCCCCGCCGGCGGTCTCAACGCCTGTCACTCCGCGGGCATCGACCAGGATCCGGGTGGCGTCCGTGGGGCTCACGCGGACGCCCAGTCGCCTGATCGCGGCAAGAAGCGTCGTCGTGCACAGCCAGTTGCCGGCCGTTCCGGCGTTGGGCTCATAGACCGCCGCGCCGATCCCGTGGAGGTCGAAGTAGGGGTGGAGTTCGGCGATCTCCGCGGGGCCGAGAACGAGCGCTTCCACTCCGAGGTCATGCTGAATGGCGACATTGGTCTTGAGGCTCTCGACCTCGTCCTCGCCGACGAAGCGGATGAAGCCCGAGGGGAGCCACCCGTTCGGCGCCCCCACGTGTTCCTCCCAGTGCTCGAAGAACGGCATGCTCGCCGCCGCCAGGGCCGCCTCGGGCCTGTTGTCGTGGTGGGTTCTCAGCAGGCCGACAGCGTCCTGAGACGCGCTACGGCCGGCCATGGTTCCGGTCAGGAGAGTGACCTGGCCCGCGCCCAGTCGGGACAGGTGATATGCCGTCGCGGCACCGTTGAGGCCGCCGCCGATGACGACGACGTCTTGTGTCACGGTCATGGGTGTTGGTTCGCTTTCTGCCGGCGTCGGGGTGCGACCGTCGGCTATTCGTCCGAGAGGGGGACCGGGTTGGCGCGTCCGGGATCGGGGCATGCCTCGGCCGCGTCATACGTCGCCCGCAACTCATCCCCGTAGGACCGCGGCAGGGTCCACGCCTCGATGCCGGTCAGGATGTGATCCCACTCGTAGTCCGGGACCTTCATCGGCTCACCCGGATTGTTCAGGCAGTACGTCCAGCAGTCGTAGACGGCGCCGTCATCCCCGTACACGCTGAGGAACCGCGCCCCATTCGCCGCGAAGACCCGCGCGTCATGAGGCAGGCCCATTTCGATGATCGCGCCATATGCGACCCGGCCCCAGGCGTCACCGGTGTCCGAGAGGTGACACCAGCCCTTGCTGCCTTCCGAGTCCGCCGACCGGCGGAACTCGACTCGCCGGTTGTGAGCTCTGCCGAGGGTGACGACCCTCGCGCTGGGAGCCCTCGCCTTGAGGAGGCGAGGGTCCAGCCAGGTGCAATAGGCGAAGTAGTAGCCGATCTCGTCCGTCATGAAATCTCGTCCGTCATGAAAGTCGTGTTCTCCCGTTACGCGGCTTCCGTCGTACGGTGGCCGCCGCTCTCGATGTGTAGAGCCGCTGCGATTAGAGCCGGTGTCTTTAGAGCGCTGTGATCAGAGCCTGCGATCAGAGTCGGTGCGATTCGACGAGGCGGCGGAGGAATGCCTGCGTCTTCGGCCGATCCGGGTCGGACAGAATCTTCGCCGCGGGGCCTTCCTCGTATATCGCGCCGTCGGCGACGAAGCACACACGGGTGGCGACCTCGCGCGCGAAGCTCATCTCATGGGTCGCCAGCAGCATCGTCATTCCCTCGTTCGCGAGTTCGCGGACGATTTCCAGGACCTCGCCGACGAGTTCCGGATCGAGCGCGGAAGTGATCTCGTCGAGAAGAAGAGCCTGGGGGGACATGGCGAGCGTGCGGGCGATCGCCACGCGCTGCTGCTCGCCTCCCGAGAGCGCCTCGGGATACTTGTCGACCTTCTTCGACAGGCCGACGCGGGAGAGGAGCCGAAAGGCGATGTCTCGTGCCGCTCCCTTGTCTCTGCCCAGAACGCGCCGTTGAGCGACCATGACGTTTTCGATGGCCGTCATGTGCGGGAAAAGATTGAAATGCTGGAAGACCATGCCCACGCGGCGGCGCACGGCGTTCATGTCCACGATGGGACTCGACACCTCGAGGTCCCCGACGAAGACGGCTCCGGTCTGAATGGACTCCAGGCCGTTGACGCATCTGAGCATGGTGGACTTGCCGCAGCCGGATGGGCCGATGAGGCACACCACTTCGTGCTTGTCGACCCGGAGATTCAGGTCGTTCAGCACATTTATGGGCCCGTAGGTCTTTCCCACATGTTCAAGTCTGACGAATGACATTCACTCACGCCTTTCCCTGGCGCTTACGCGCTGAGCGCATGATGATGTAGTCCGTGAGCCGTGACAGCGGCAGCGTGACGACAAGGAAGCACAGGGAGACCCCCACCAGGGGGCTCAGGTTGGACATGAAAGTGACCTGGATCCTCGCCGTCGTCAGGCCTTCGACCAGGCCGAGCACGGACAGCAGCGACGTGTCCTTGAGCACGGAGATGTACCAGTTGAGCAGCGAGGGCAGAGTCGACCGGATCGCTTGGGGCAAGATGATGTGGCGCATGGCGCCGAAATATCCGAAGCCCAGGGAACGCGCCGCGGCGAGTTGCCCGCTCGGAATCGCGTCGATCGCTCCGCGGAAGATCTCGGCGACGTAGGCGCCGTAGACCACGATGAGGGCTATGGCACCCGTTTGGTACAGCGACATGGTTGCGAAGAAGCCGATGCCGGTGGCGGGCAGTCCGAACCCGATCAGAAGGATCGTCAGAAGGCCGGGAAGCGCGCGGAACAGGTCGATATAGCCGACGACGATAAGTCGTATGGGGAGATATGCCCGGCCGGGCAGGGAGCGGCCCACCGCGAGAACAAGGCCCCAGATCACGATGCCGATCTCGGCCGTGATGGAGACGGTGAGGTTGCTGACAAAGGCGCCGGCGATGTCCGGGATGCTCTTGCTGAGGGCGTCGAGGTCGAAATACGCACGCAGCACGGCGTGATCGTTGAGCAGGAGAAACGCCGCGACCGCCACCACAATGAGGGTGGTGAGGGCCGCGCCGAACGCGTATGTGGCCCAATTCCGTGCCCTCAAGGCCTGCGCGACGGCGGGCTTCCCCTCCCGCACCGACCTGCGATATCTGACCGCGTTGACGAGGGAGACCAGCCCCACCGGCGGGAACAGCACCGTTGCCACGATCGGTGGAATCATGCTCGGGAATCCGTGCGGTGCGTTGTCGCCATCAGAATCAACCTGCCCGACGACCAACAGGCCGTCCGGCGACTGCGCCGGATTCTCAATGGTTTGATCCATGGTTCGCTTCCCTGCTCGGCGGGAGAGCGCGGCCATCCCGGGGGATGACGGCCGGGCTCTCCCGCGTGATCACTTCTTCGATGGCCGGCCGGAGCCGGCCGCAGAGGCCGGCATCAGCCGAACGACGGGCATGTCGGCACGGAAGCCGGATCGACTCCACCGAGAGTGGGCAGGACGTTCTTTTCCTGCATCGCCTTGATGGTTCCGTCCGCCTGGTACTTCTTCAGCAGGTCCTGAACCTTGGGGAAGACCGCTGCGCCCTTGTTGAGAATCCAGGCGTATTGGCTTTCCTCGGGCAGTTGGCAGGCGGCCTGCATTCCGGAGTATTTGGGGGTCTGCATCTTGGAAAGGATCGTCGGCAGGTTGCCGAGGGCGCCGTCGATGCGGCCGTCCATCACCGCGTCGTACTTCTGCTGGTCCTCGTCGAAGCCCAGAGGCTTGACGTTGGGCTTGATCACGTTGTTGATGTATTGGGACGTGTCGCAGGCTCCGCAGGAGCCCAGCTTCAGCCCTCGGATCTTGTCGGCGGTGCTCGCGTCAACGCCCTTCTTGGTGGCGATCGCGATGTGGTCGGACCAGATCGGAGTGGTCATATCAAATTTCTTGACGCGCTCCGGAAGGATCGAGAACGTGTCGGCTGAAATGTCGTAGTTCTTCGCCTGGCCGCCGATCATGGCCGTGAAGTCGATCTTGTTGTATTCGACCTTGAGGCCGAGGTCCTTGCCGATCTTCTGAGTCAGGTCGACGAAGTAGCCGCCCGTCGGGGCGGTGGGGTCGCTGCCTTCGATGAAGCCGGGGTAAGGGAAGTCCGCGAAAACCACGGTCAGCACGCCGGGCTTGACGGTTTCGATTCCGGACTTGTTTCCGGCGGCCGGGTCGGAGCTTCCGCATGCCGCCGTGGTGAGGGCAGTGAGGAACACCGCGCCGATGGCCAGAGAAATGCGCTTCGTGGTCATCGCTTGCCTTTCCATGCTTCCCGGCGTGGTATCCCAGTTTGGGTGTTCCACTCCGGACCGGGGGGTCGCGCTTTTTCGGGGTGCTGCAACAAGTGATAGACCGTTGTGCTGTCGAATTTCCATCCGCCGCGGCTGAGGGCAATCACTGTGCTGCGAGTCTCACGGGCGCCGGATGCAGTGTCCAGACGATAAGCGCGCGCCAATATTGCGCTGAGGATTAGCGATGCTAACCGCTGTATTCTGGATCTTGGCGCGGCCGGTTGAAGTGTTCGGCTGTGGGATTGATTTCGCGCCCCGGCCGGCGTGGAGGCCCGTCAGGCGCGCCGGGCGGGCGGAGGTTCCACAGGCCCCCGGCGTCGCCTGGATCGGCTCACGGGCCTCCTGTCCGGGACCCAGGATCCGCCTCTCGGCCGGCGTCGGCGGGCACGGGGTCTCCGACCCCGGCAGAACCGAGATCCAACCTGACGGCAGTGCGGCCGGCAACTTGCCTCTTGACTCACCGTGCCCGGCCAGCTTTAAATTCAGACCATAAAATAAATAAGAAACCTTCCTGTCAGTATCGGGGCCGCCCGTCGCGGGCTGCGGGAAGGCGGACCAAGGGAGGTTCTCAAGCCCTTAATTCGGAGGTTAGTTCAAGTCAAGCCTCTCTCGGAGAAAGAGACACGCCCCCATGAAATCGCAACGCTCCGGCCGCCACCTGCGTCTCCTCGTGGGCGCGCTGGTGGCCGCCCTGTCCCTCGTCGCGACCGGCGTCGTCCCCGCGTGGGCGGCCACCGGAGAGATCACCGGCTACGGCGGCAAGTGCGTCGACGTGGCCGCCGCCAGCAGCGCCAACGGGACCCAGGTGCAGCTCTACACCTGCAACGGCACCGGCGCCCAGCAGTGGACCGTGGGCACCGACGGCACCATCCGGGCGCTCGGCAAGTGCCTGGACGTGGCCGCCGCCAGCAGCGCCAACGGCACGAAGGTGCAGATCTGGGACTGCAACGGCACGGCGGCGCAGAACTGGACGGCCGGCTCCGATGGCACGCTGCGCGCTCTCGGCAAATGCCTGGACGCCACCGGACCCAGCTCGGCCGACGGAACCCCGCTCCAAATCTGGGACTGCTTCGCCGGCGCCAACCAGCGGTGGACGCTGCCCAGCGGCACGACCCCGCCGCCGCCACCCCCGCCCGGCAAGATGCCCGGCGCGCCGTACCTCTACATGGGCTGGGGCAGCCCGCCCAGCGCCACCTCGGTGATGAGCGCCACCGGGATCAAGTCCTTCACCATGGCGTTCATCCTCTCCGGGGGCGGCTGCACGCCGATGTGGGACGGCTCCCGCCCGCTCACCGGGGGCGTGGACGCGCAGACGATCTCGTCGATCAAGGGGGCGGGCGGCAGCGTCCAGGTCTCCTTCGGCGGCTGGTCGGGCAACAAGCTCGGCCCGAACTGTTCGTCGTCCTCCGCCTTCGCCGGCGCGGTGCAGCAGGTCATCAACGCCGTCGGCCCCGCCGTGGTGGACTTCGACATCGAGAACACCGACGAGTTCCAGAACTACACGGTCCAGGACCGCATCCTGGGCGGCCTGAAGATCGTCAAGCAGAACAACCCCAACGTCAAGGTCGCCCTCACCTTCGGCACGACCACCAGCGGGCCTGACGGCGACGGCACCCGGCTGATCAACCAGTCCCGGGCGCTCGGCGTGCCCATCGACAACTACACGATCATGCCGTTCGACTTCGGCGGCGGCGCGAACATGTACCAGAGCACGGTCAACGCGGCCGAGGGCCTGAAGACCGCGCTCAAGAACGCGTGGGGCTGGACCGACGCCCAGGCGTACGCGCACATGGGCATCTCGGGCATGAACGGCGTGTCCGACCAGAACGAGATCACGACCCAGTCCACCTGGACGCAGATCCGTGACTGGGCCAACTCCAAGGGCCTCACCCGCCTGGCGTTCTGGTCGGTCAACCGCGACCGTCCGTGCGCGGGCGGCGGCCTTCAGGAGACCTGCAGCGGCCTGTCCGGTAACAACTGGGACTTCACCCGCATAACCGCCGGTTTCTAATCAGCTCGTCGTAGCAGCCCGGCCACCGTCACGAGGCGGTGGCCGGGCGTGCGTGGCGTGCGTGGCGGGCGGGTGCGACGGCCGGTCACTCCGTCGCGGCGGCGGTGGGCTGCTGGGCGGCCGTGGGCGCGATCCAGACGCTTCGCACGTTGGTGAACTCCCGGACGCCGGCCGCCCCCAACTCCCGGCCGTACCCGCTGCGCTTGATGCCGCCGAACGGCACCCGCGGGTCGGAGGAGACGAACGAGTTCACGAACAGGCACCCGGACTCGATCCGGCCACCCACCGCGAGGGCGTGCTCGACGTCCCGGCTCCAGACGCTGGCCGCCAGGCCGTACTCCGTGTCGTTCGCCACGGCGATGGCCTCCTCATCGTCCTGGACGCGGATCAGGGCGGCGACGGGGCCGAAGGTCTCCTCGGAGAAGACCGGCATGTCCCGAGTGACGTTGGTCAGGACCGTCGGCGCGAAGAAGTTGCCTTCGCGGTCGATCCGCTCGCCGCCGCACAGCACCTTCGCGCCCTGCGCGACGGACTCCCGCACCTGGTGCTCTAGGTGGTCCAGGAGGTCCGCGCGGGCGAGCGGCCCCACGCTCGTGCCTTCGGCCGTGGGGTCGCCGACGGTCGCGGCGGCGATGGCGTCGACGAAGAGGCGCTCGAACTCGTCGGCGACATCCGCGTGCACGATCACCCGCTTGGCCGCGATGCACGTCTGACCGGCGCACATCAGACGGGACTTCGCCGCGTGAACGGCGGCCGTCCGCAGGTCCGCGTCCGCGAGCACCACGAACGGGTCGGAGCCGCCGAGTTCGAGCACGCTCTTCTTCAGCGCCTTTCCGGCCGCTGCCGCCACGTGGCCGCCCGCACGGGTCGACCCGGTGAGGGTCACGGCGGCGATCCTGCTGTCGGCGATGAGGCGGTCGGCCACGGCCGGGACGTCGCTCTCGTGCACGACGAGCGTGCGCAGCACCCCGCGCGGCAGCTCCGCCGTGAAGACCTCCTCGATCGCGAGGGCAGAGCCCGTGACGTTCGGCGAGTGCTTCAGCAGCACGGTGTTGCCCGCCAGCATCGCCGGCACGGCGAACCGGAAGAGCTGCCAGAACGGGAAGTTCCACGGCATCACGGCCAGCACGACGCCCAGCGGTTCGTAGACGATGTAGCTGGATTCCGCCGCGGTCTCGATGTGCTCGGGCTTCAGGAGCTCGGCTCCCGACGTGGCGTACTGGTCACACTGCCAGGCGCACTTGTCGATCTCCGCCAGCGCCTCGGGCAGCGGTTTGCCCATCTCCGCGGTGATGAGCCGGGCGAGCTCCTCCCGCCGCGACCGGAGAACGCCCCCGACCGCGCCGAGACGCCTCGCCCGCTCCTCGACGGCGACACCGCGCCACGCACGCGCCGCGCCGTACGCGTCGGCCAGCGCCTGGTCGATCTGCTCCTCGGAGAACGCCGGATACGAGCGCAGAGGGCGCCCGGTGGACGGGTTGACGGTGTCGATGGTGCGGGTCTGGATGGGGGTCTCGGTGCGGCCCTGGGTCTCGCTGGTCATATCAGTCCTTGCCGGGTTGTCGGTACCGCGGTGCAGTTGAAGGGAGTGCGGTCAAAGGGAGCGCGGTGAGGGCACTAGGCCTCGCGGTAGCGCGGGCCGCGCTCGATCACGCGCGACAGCAGCTCCTCGTCGATGTCCTCGGCGATGCCGACGACGTGCGGCTGCTGGCCGGTGTACCCGAGCAGCCCGCGGACACGCGGGTTGGTGTAGTAGCCCCCGGCCACGATGAGGCAGAGGGCGTCGTGGGCGGTGGGGTCGAGCGCCCGGAGTTCGGCCATGACCTCCGGCGGATCGGTGTCGACGGTGAGCGTCCATGCGCGCAGCAGATGGTGGGTCAGGTCCGGCCGGCTCCTGAGCACCACGTCGAGCTGGCGGGCGGCGACGCCCGCGTCACTCGCGGCGGGCATGGTCTCCGACGCGGGGATCAGCAGGTCGGCGACGCGCCGCAGCCAGTCACGGCACTCGTCCGGTACGGCCGGCTCGTCGGCGGGGCCGGCGACGTCGACGGAAACCGCCTGTGTGGTCATTTCCGCAGCCTCCTTCACTCGTCCCGCCATCAGGCGGGGATCCGCTGCTGCCTGCGGTTGGCGACCAGGTGCTCGGCCGACCGCAGGGCGAGCGCCACGATGGTGCTCGTCGGGTTCACGCCACCCGACGTGACGAACACGCTGCCGTCCATCACGTAGAGGTTCGGCACGTCATGGCTCCGGCCGAACTCGTCGACCACGGAGGTCGCGGGGTCGGCGCCCATCCGGGCCGTGCCGAGGAGGTGCCAGCCGGAGTAGCGCATCAGCGACTCCGTGGCGATGTCATAGGCGCCTGCCTCGCGCAGCGACTCGGTGGCGCGCGCGATGTGGAAGTCCAGCAGCCGCCGCGAGTTCGCGCCGACCTTGTAGGTGATCTTCGGTGCCGGGATGCCGGAGGAGTCGGTGAGGGACGAGTCGAGCTCGACGGCGTTCGACTCGTCCGGCAGGTCCTCGCCGAAGATGCCCCAGCTGATCGTCCGGCCGAGGTGGCGGCGCACGTGCTCGTGGTGCTCCGGCCCCCACGCGTCCTCGCCGGCTCGCGTGGGCAGTGCGGCGTTCAGCGGCCCACCCGTCGGCGCGAGGCTCCACTTGGCGCCCCGTACGAAGTCGCGGTCCGGGTCGGTCTCGTAGAACTCGTAGCAAGTGATCTTGGCTCCGACATGCCCGTTCCAGCTGGCCATGTCGTCGTCGAAGTAGCCCATGACGTTGGCGAAGGGGTGCACCATCAGCCGCCGCCCCACCAGGCCGCTGGAGTTGGCCAGGCCCTGCGGGTGAAGCGGCGACGCGGAGTTGAGCAGGATCCGGGGCGTGCCGACCGCGTTGGCGGCCAGGATGACGACGTCGGCGCGCGCGATGTCCCACGACCCGTCGGGACGGACGAACTCCGCGCCGGTCGCCAGGCCCTGGCGCGAGACGAGGATGCGGGCCACCCTCGCCTCCGTGATGAGCCGGGCGCCCTTGCCGATGGCGGCCGGCCAGTGGGTCAGGTCGGTAGACGCCTTGGCTCCTTCGGGACAGCCCTGCATGCATGCGCCGTACTGGACGCACGGCCGGCGTCCGGCGTAGGGAGCCGACAGTACGGCCTGCGCCGCCGGCCACCAGTGCCAGCCGAGCCGGTCGTGCGCGCGGGCCATCCGCAGCCCGGTCTGGCCGATGGGCAGGGGCGGCAGCGGCGGTTCCGCCCCGTCCGGGTAGGCCGGGTCGCCGCCGGCACCGGAGACCCCGAAGGCCACGTCGGTGCGCTCGTAATAGGGCCGCAGGTCCGCGTAGCGCAGCGGCCAGTCGTCGGCGACGCCGTCCAGCGACCGGACCCGGAAGTCGGACGGCAGGAGCCGGGGCCAGTCCGCCGCATAGAGGGTCATGCTGCCGCCGACACCGGCGTACATGAGCGGCACGATGTCGGAGTCGCCGTCGTCGATCGGGTAGTCGCCGGCGTTCCGCCGTACGTTCGGGCTGCCCGACCACTGTTTGCGGGCCTCGAGTTCGTAGGTGACCCGTTGCGCGGGGAACTCGGCCCGGTCGGGCCACGTGCCCTGTTCGAGGCACAGCACATCGAAACCCGCGTCCGCGAGCGCGGTGGCCGCGACACCGCCCGACGCCCCGGCACCGATGATCAGAACCTCGGCCTGTTCCATGCTGTCCTCTTCCGCGCTGCCTCGGAAACCGCTTTCCCGCCACCATATGAAAGCGCCCAAACGGTGGCAAGGAGGTGATCCCCACCGCTCCCCGGCGCCGGGTCAGCTCCGCGCGGAACCTCTCCGTCGCGCCGTGGTTCTCCGTCTACCGCATGCACCGCAGAGGGCTGTAGAGGGCTGTAAAGAAAGGCGAGGGATGTCCGCACCACTTGGGTTCGCGATGGACACGTTCGGGGATGTCACCGTCGGCGCGGACGGGAACCGCTTGCCGTACGCGCAGGTGATCCGCAATGTCGTCGAGGAGGCCGTGCTCGCCGACCGCGTGGGGATTCTGGCCGAGACCCCGGCCGCCGCGCCGACCGCCTGAAGCGTCGACGACCGCAACCAGGAGGCGGTCGCCACGCTGTCAGCTGACGGCCGGGCGTCGAAGACGCCTCCGGCATCCGCCCTGAACGGCTGAGCGCCTCATGCGCCGGGGGCGCTCGCATCGAGCAGACGCCCCCCGGACAGCCGCAGCCGGCGGGTCACTCCGATCTCGGCCAGGAACCGCTCGTCGTGGCTGACCACCACGAAGGCGCCCTGGTACGACTGCAGGGCGCTTTCGAGCTGGGCGACGCTGACCAGGTCGAGGTTGTTCGTCGGCTCGTCGAGGAGGAGCAACTGCGGCGCCGGTTCGGCGTACAGGACGCAGGCCAGGGTGGCGCGCAGCCGCTCGCCGCCGGACAGCGCCCCGACCGGGAGGTGGATGCGGGAGCCCCGGAACAGGAAGCGGGCGAGCAGGTTCATCCGGTCCGCCTCCGGCATTCCGGGCGCGAACGCGGCCAGGTTCTCCGCCACCGTGCGGTCGAGATCCAGCAGGTCCAGCCGTTGCGACAGGTACGCGACCCGGCCGTCGGCCCGCCTGGTCCCGCCGCTCTCCGGCTCCAGGTCGCCGTTGACCACGCGCAGCACGGTCGACTTGCCGGCACCGTTGGGGCCGGTCAGAGCGATCCGCTCGGGCCCCCGGATCACCAGGTCGGCGCCCTCCCCGGCGAACAGGGCCCGCTCACCGTAGCGGACCTGCATCCGTTCGCCGAGAAAGACCGTACGTCCGGCCGGGACGTTGGTCCCGGGCAGTTCCAGCGCGATCCTGTCCTCGTCGCGCAGGGCGCGGCTCGCCTCGTCGAGCCGGGCCTTGGCGTCGCTGACCCGCGCGGTGTGCGTCTCGTTGGACCTCCCCGCCGACTCCTGGGCGCGCCGCTTCATCGTCCCGGCGAAGATCTTGGGTAGGCCGGCGCTCTTGAGGTTGCGGGCGGCGTTGCCGGCCCGGCGCGCGGCCCGCTCACGGGCCTGCTGCATCTCTCGCTTCTCCCGCTTGACCTCCTGCTCGGCGTTGCGGACGTTCTTCTGGGCGACCTCCCGCGCGGCGCGTACGGCTTCCTCGTAGTCGGTGAAGTTCCCGCCGTAGAACCGGAGCTCGCCCCGGTCGAGCTCGGCGATGCGGTCCACCAGGTCGAGCAGTGCCCGGTCGTGGCTGACCAGCAGCAGGCAGCCGTTCCAGTCCTCGAGCACGCCGTAGAGCCTGCGGCGTGCGTCGAGATCGAGGTTGTTGGTCGGCTCGTCGAGCAGCAGGACGTCGGGCCGCTTGAGCAGCTGTGCGGCCAGGCCGAGGGAGACGACCTGGCCGCCGCTGAGGGTGTGCAGGCGCCGGGTGAGGGTGACGTCCCCGAGGTCGAGCCGGTCAAGCTGGGCGCGGGTGCGCTCCTCGATGTCCCAGTCGTTGCCGATCGTGGTGAAGTGATCTTCGCTCGCGTCTCCGGACTCGATGGCGTCAAGCGCCGCGATCACCGGGGCGATCCCGAGGACCTCGGCCACGGTCAGGTCGCCGGCCAGCGGCAGCGTCTGGGGCAGGTAGCCCAGCACTCCCTCCACCGTGACGGATCCGGCGGCCGGGCGAAGCGCACCGGCTATCAGCCTGAGCAGTGTGCTCTTACCCGCGCCGTTGGGCGCCACCAGGCCGGTGCGTCCTGCCGGGATGGTGAAAGAGAGGTCCTCGAACACCGGGGTGTCGTCGGGCCAGGAGAAGGACAGGTTGGAAACCCTGATGAGGGCGTCGGACATCGAATCGCTTTCGCGTTCGGCCGGCACGGCGAAGCCCGTCCGGCGAAATGGTCAGGACACGAGGACATCGCCAACGGCGGTCACGCGATCTGCGCGTCACCGATGGCCATGAGATCCGGGATCACCCGGAGATGTCGTCGTCGCCTGCCATGTCATGCTCCGTTCCGCCATTACTGCCCCAATACGTTATCAGCCCGAGAGCCCCTGCTTCGTTCGCCGACGCCTCCTGCCGGCCTCCTGACCGACGGCGACGCCGAGCCGCGTACGTGATCCATGCGGCAACCATCCGGATGGAGGGCCCTCAGTGGATGGGCAGGCCTGGATGTGGGGCGCTGGGAACAATGCCCATCATGGTGTTGGTGATTGCCCACCGTTCGTGGTCCCGCCATGCGCCGTCGATGAACAGCAAGTCGGGTGAACAACCCTCGTAGCGGAAACCGTGGCGTTGGACCAGTTTCAGGGAGGCGTGGTTGCCGGGTTGGATCTGGGCTTCCAGCCGGTGGAGGCGCAACTGCTCGAAGGCGTAGCGCAGCACCAGGCCGAGACCCTCGGACATGTACCCCCGGCCGGCGGTGGAAGCGAAGGCCGCATAGGCGAGAGAGGCCGACTGAAAGCGACCGCGGATGATGCTGTTGATGTTGATGATGCCCGCCATGGCGCCGGTGTCCCGCACACACACCAGTAGGCATTCGGCGGACAGAGGGTCGTCGAATCGCCGGAGGTAGGTTTGGAATTCCCCCGGTGTGGTGGGCAGGGACACCCACGGATGGTGCAGGTCGACGCTGGCACGTACCAGTTCGATGAATTCGTCCTGATCACGCATGGTGATCGGGCGCAAGGTCACGGAGAACCCAGGTCGTGTGGTGACCGTCGTGGTCAACTTTCTCTCCTGCGAGCGCGGTAGGCGGCGGCATTCACCTTGTTACGGCATTTCGTGCCGCACCATTCTCGGCGTGACCCACGCGAACGATCCATGTACACCTGCGTGCACCCGGGTCTGCCGCACTCCCTGAGCAGCAGGGCTTCCGGCCCGCTGAGGATGTCGATGGCGGTCCGCGCGACGGACGACATCGCCTGCTCCGGAGTGGCCTCGATCCGGCGCCCCGCGGAGGTGAGCTGCGGGATTGTGGAGGGTGTGCGCGCTGCGCGATTCACGAGCGAGAGCGCGCTCTCGTTGAAACTCTCGTCCGCCAACCTCGCGGCGATGAGCGAGTAGATCGCCTCTCGGAGTGTCACCGCCTGGGAGACATCCGACGGTTGGCAGTTCGTGTCGCCGTCGACGACTCCGGACTCCCGGAACCACGCGTCGAGGCTCCGCGCCGATTTGAGCATTTCCAGGGGCGCTGCGTTGCGTCGCGCACGCAGCGTTCCCACGAAATCGAGCGCCGGATTGCCGCAGGGGAAGGCGTGTTCCATGGTCATTAGTTTGACCGCTGACGGACGGCCATGCAACTATCGTCAGCAGTTGAACTGATGAGGCACGGACGTGCGGGTCTCATCCGGGCAGTGAGGAAGGGGGGCGCATCGTGGCGCATCCCGTTCGGGAAGGGGGCGAGCCGGCGAATCCAGCCCCGTCGCCGCGCCATCAAGTCATCCGGCTTGCGTCCGCGACCGGAACGCTTTCACAGAAAGGTGAATGAGATCGACAGGCGAACGTTTTCCAAGATGCTCACCGCAGGGGCGGTCGCGGCTTCACTGCCCATGCTCTCGGGGGCCACGCTCGACAGGAAAGAACCAGCGGTTCTGCCCGGAATCAAGCCGGGAACGAACACGTCTCCTGGCTCGCTGAAACAGATCAATGCCGGCGTCCTGAACATCGGATACGCGGAAGCGGGCCCCGTCGAAGGTCCTGCGGTGATTCTTCTGCACGGCTGGCCCTACGACATTCACAGCTATGTCGACGTGGCGCCTTTGCTGGCGGCGGAGGGCTACAGGGTGATCGTCCCGTATCTCCGCGGCCATGGTACGACGCGCTTCCTCTCAAGCCACACGTTCCGGAATGCGCAGCAGTCGGTGATCGCTCTCGACATCATCGCCCTGATGGACGCCCTCAAGATCGAAAAGGCGATCCTGGCCGGTTTCGACTGGGGATCGCGGACGGCCGATATCATCGCGGCGCTCTGGCCCGAGCGCTGTAAGGCCCTGGTGTCCGTGACCGGCTATCTGATCACCAACCGTGAGAAGAACAAGCTGCCATTGCCACCAAAGGCCGAGTCGGCGTGGTGGTATCAGTATTATTTTGCCACGGAACGGGGCCGGCTCGGCCTCGAGGAGAACCGGCACGATTTCGCGAGGCTCATCTGGAAGAATGTCTCCCCGACGTGGGACTTCGACGATGCCACTTTCGATCGCACCGCGGCGGCCTTCGACAATCCTGACTACGTCAGCATCGTGATTCACAACTACCGGTGGCGCCTGAGTCTGGCGAAAGGTGACCCACGATACGACCGTCTCGAAAAGCGACTCGCGGAAGGTCCTGTCATCGCAGTGCCTACGATCACCCTCGACGGTGAGTTGGATCCCTTTACGCCTGCCGGCGACGGCGCGTCCTATCGCAACAAGTTCTCCGGAAAATACGCCCACCGAACTCTGAAGGGCATCGGTCACAACCTGCCGCAGGAAGCACCCGAAGCCTTCGCCGAAGCCGTCGTCGAAGTCGACGGGTTTTGATCGGCATTAGAGTTACATAACTCCGGCCTTACAGCTCTCTGGCCTCTTTATGCCTTGCGGACTGTCTCACGCCGTCCGCCGCCGGCCGTACGGGTGCGCGACCCGGTACGCGAGCGCCCGGAAGGTGCGCCCGGCCCGCTTCTGATCTGCGGCGCGACAGGCGTGGACGGCACGTGAAGCAGACGTGCACGAGGTGTCAATGCCGGGGCGCTTCCATGGGGACGTGATCGGAACGACCGATCGCAGGTGACCCAGGGGGAGTAGCTCCCGATGACCGACAAGAAGATCATCGCCGTGGTCGGCGCCACCGGCCAGCAGGGCGGCGGTCTGGCCCGTGCCATCCTCGACGACCCGGCGGGACGGTTCGCCCTCCGCGCGCTCACGCGGCGGCCCGACTCGGACGCCGCGAAGGCGCTGGCCGACCGCGGCGCCGAGGTCGTGGCCGCGGACGCCGACGACGAGGCCAGTCTGACGAGGGCACTGCAGGGCGCGTACGGCGCCTACTTCGTCACCGCGTTCTGGGAGCTCCAGTCCGTAGAGCGTGAGCAGGCCCAGGCCCGCGCGATGGCCGCGGCCGCCAAGGCCGCAGGGCTCCAGCACGTCATCTGGTCGACGCTGCCGGACACCCGCAAGCACATCCCGCTCCACGACGATCGCGTGCCGACGCTGCACGGCAAGTACAAGGTGCCGCACTTCGACGGCAAGGGCGAGGCCGACTCGTTCTTCACCGACGCGGGTGTGCCGACCACGTTCCTGTCCACCACGTTCTACTTCGAGGCGTTCCTCGATCTCTTCCGCCCGGCGCGCGGTGAGGATGGCACGCTCGCGCTCCACCTCCCGATGGGCGACCGGAGGCTCCCCGGGATCGCGGCCGAGGACATCGGCCGCACCGCGTTCGGCATCTTCGAGCGCGGCACGGGGCTGGCCGGGCAGACGGTCAACGTCTCCGGCGAGAACCTGACCGGCGAGGAGTACGCCGCGGCGTTCGGCAAGGAACTCGGCGAGAACGTCGTCTACCGGCCGATGAGCCTGGACGTGGTGCGCGCGATGTCGTTCCCGGGCGCCGACGACGCCGCGAACATGTTCTTCTTCTACGCCGAGCACGAGGACGCGTTCGCCGGCGTCCGCGACCCCGAAAAGGTGCGGGAGCTCAACCCGCGGCTGCAGGACTTCGCCACCTGGCTCGCCGCCAACCACGACAAGTTCGGAGACCTGCGATGACAGCCATGCAGTTCGGCATCTTCACGGTTGGCGACATCACGCCCGATCCCACGACCGGGCGCGCTCCGACCGAGTACGAGCGGATCAAGCGGTTGGTCGAGATGGCGCTGAAGGCGGAGGAGGTGGGCCTCGACGTCTTCGCGACGGGCGAGCACCACAATCCGCCCTTCATGACGTCCTCGCCCACCACGATCCTCGGCTACATCGCGGCGCGGACCAGCAAGATCCTGCTGTCGACGTCGACGACGCTGATCACCACCAACGACCCAGTGAAGATCGCCGAGGATTACGCGACGCTCCAGCACCTCGCGGACGGCCGGATCGACCTGATCATGGGCCGCGGTAACACGGGCCCGGTGTATCCGTGGTTCGGCAAGGACATCCGCGACGGGATCGCGCTCGCGGTGGAGAACTACGCGCTGCTGCGCCGGTTGTGGCGCGAGGACGTGGTCGACTGGCAGGGCAGGTTCCGCACGCCGCTGCAGGCGTTCACCTCGACCCCCCGCCCGCTCGACGGCGTGCCGCCGTTCGTCTGGCATGGTTCCATCCGCAGCCCGGAGATCGCCGAGCAAGCCGCCTACTACGGCGACGGGTTCTTCCACAACAACGTCCTGCTGCCGATAGAGCACACCCGGCAGATGGTCGACCTGTACCGCACCCGGTTCGAGCACTACGGGCACGGGCCGGCCGACCAGGCGATCGTCGGGCTCGGCGGGCACGTTTTCATGCGGCGCAATTCCCAGGACGCGATCGCCGAGTTCCGGCCGTACTTCGACAACTCCCCGGCGTACGGCAACGGGCCGTCGCTCGAGGAGACCATGCGGTACACGCCGCTGGTGGTGGGCAGCCCGCAGGAGGTCATCGACACGACGCTCCAGTTCCGGGAGCACTTCGGCCACTACCAGCGCCAGCTGTTCAACGTCGACGGCATGGGCCTGCCCCACAAGGCGGTGCTGGAGAATATCGAAATGCTCGGTGAAGAAGTCGTCCCCGTGCTCCGTAAGGAGTTCGCGGCAGTGCGTCCGGCGCACATCCCGGACCCGCCGACGCACGAGTCACTGAAGGCGGCGAGAGCCTGATGAAGCGCACCATCGCCGTTGTGTCCGCCGGGCTCGGCCTCCCGTCGTCGAGCCGGCTGCTCGCCGACCGGCTGGCCGCGGCCACGGAGCGGGAGCTGCGCCAGTTGGGCGACGAGGCCGAGGTGCGCGTGGTGGAGGTCCGCGACCACGCGCACGACCTGGTCAACAACCTGGTCAGAGGCTACCCGTCCCCGGAGCTCCAGGATGCGCTCCACGCGGTGACGGGAGCCGACGGGCTGATCACGGTGACGCCCACGTTCGCCGCCTCCTACAGCGGAATGTTCAAGACGTTCTTCGACGTCCTCGGCATGATGGACGGCGAGGCGCTGGCGGGCAAGCCGGTGCTGATCAGCGCGACCGGCGGCACCGCGAGGCACTCGCTCGTGCTGGAGCACGCTCTGCGGCCGTTGTTCACCTATCTGCGGGGTGTGGTGGTGCCGACCTCGGTGTTCGCGGCGCCGGAGGACTGGGGCGGCGCGGCCGCCCCGGACCTGCTGGCCCGCCGGATCGACCGGGCCGCGGCTCAGCTCGCCGCGGAGATCCACCGGCGAGATGCGCCGGTTGGCCGAGATCCGTTCGAGCCGACGCCGTTCGAAGACCTCCTCAATGCGGGCTGACCCGGAATATCGGCCGTACGCCGGCGGTTGCGCCGCTTGAGTGTGCGGTCGGTTCCCGAGGAGGTCTGGTGGGCGAACAGCTGCGGTTCGAGCTGCTCGGTCCGGTGCGTGCCTGGCGCGGGGACGTTGAGATCGATCTTGGCTCCCCGCAGCAGCGGGCGATCCTCGCGATCCTCCTGCTACAGGCAGGCACGCCCGCCTCGGCCGACCAACTGGTCACGGCGATCTGGGGCGGCGCTCCGCCGCCCGCCGCGATCGGCATGGTCCGCTCGTACGTGTCCCGGCTGCGCCGCGTGCTCGATCCCGGCCACCCGGCGGCGGTGATCGAGTCGGTCGGCGGCGGCTACGCGGTGCGGGCCGAGGAGCTCGACCTCACCGAGTTCCAGCGGCAGCTCGGGGTCGCCAGGGAGGCCCGCCGCGCCGGTGACGCGCCCGCCGCGGCGACCGCGCTGCGCACCGCGCTCGATCTGTGGCACGGCACGCCGCTCGCCGGCGTCAACGGCGAGTACGCCGAATTCGAACGCACCCGGCTCGGGCAGTTGCGGCTCACGGTGATCGAAGACTTGGCGGCGGCTGACATCGAGTCGGGCAGGCCCGTCGAGGCGGCCGCCGAGCTGGCAGAGGTGATCGCCGAGCAGCCGCTGCGGGAACGGCCACGCGAGCTGCTGATGCTCGCGTTGTACCGGTCGGGCCGGCAGGCCGACGCGCTCGCCGTGTTCGGGGAGGTCCAGCGGCTGCTCGCCGACGAGCTGGGCCTGGACCCCGGCCCGGACCTGCGGGAGATGCAGCGGCGGATCCTCGTGTCGGACCCGGCGCTGGCCGCTACCGCCGCCCCGACGCTGGCGGTAACTCCGTCGCGCATCCCCGCGCAGCTGCCGCCGGACCTGCCGGACTTCGTCGGCCGAGACGAGACGAAATCTCGTATGGCCGACGCACTGACCCCGTCCGGCGCGAGCGTGCCGGTGGTCGGTGTCGAGGGGCTCGCCGGCATCGGCAAGACCACTCTCGCCGTGCACGTCGGGCATGTGGTCGCCGCGAGCTTCCCAGACGGTCAGCTGTTCGTCGACCTCGGCGCGGCCGGCGAGCCGCTGGCCGAGCTGTTGCGTGGCGTCGGCGTGCCGTACGCGGGGCTGCCCGAGTCGTTCAGCGAGCGGGTGGCGTTGTGGCGGACGCTGACCACCGGCCGCCGGCTGCTCGTCGTGCTGGACGACGCCCGCGACACCGAGCAGGTGCGGCCGCTGCTGCCCGGCCCAGGCGGGTCCGCGGTGATGATCACTGCGCGGCAGCGGCTGTACGGCCTGGCGTACGCGCACTGGCTGAAGCTGGGCGGGCTGAGCGAGGACGACTCGGTCGCCCTGCTGGAACGGCTCATCGGCGTCGAACGGGTGCGCCCGGAGCAGGCGGACATCCGCGAGATCGTCCGGAACACCGCCGGCCTGCCGCAGGTGCTGCAGGTGGTCGGCGCGCGGGTCGCCGCCCGGCCGGGCTGGAGCATCGCGGAGGCGAGGCAACGGCTCGCCAGGCCCGAGCCCGGCTCGCCAGTGCTCCCGCCGGACTGCGCGGCCATCGACCGGCCGTACACCTCGGCGATGGAGCAGCTGTCACCCGCGCAGGCGATGGCGTTCCGCCTGCTCTCCTTGGCGGATCGGCCGGACGTCTCGCTCGCCGCCGCTTCGGCCCTGTTGGACCTGCCGCCCGGCGACACCTCGGCGCTGCTGGAGTCCCTCGTGGACATGCACCTGCTGGAGCCTGGCGGCCCGGACCGGTACTACTACCAGGAGCCACTGTGGAATTTCGCCCGCAGCCGCGCGTTCGCCGACGACGGTCCTGAAGCGAGCCAGGCGGCGCTGACCAGGCTCGCCCGGTTCTACAGCGCGGAGGAGGCTCGGTTTGGCGCCGGACACCACTTCAATGAGCGACTGCGCCTTCAGATCTAGGGGACAGATGCGGGTATGGCGTTGGTGGTCGGCGGCTGCGCTGCTCGCACTCTTCCCCACCATCCTGGCCTGGTTCGGTGGTGAGCTCATCGCGAGTACCGGGCTCTTCTACTCCGACATACAGGTCGTGGACGGGATCGGGATCTATCCTCTGGCTCAAGCTCTCGGCGTCGGCTACCTGGGCTCTGCGGGCATAACCGCCATGCGGGCGCTCTGGGACACGGAAACAGTCATACTCGCTTTCGCTCTGCCTGTGCCCGTGATGGGCGTCGCGGCTTTGCTCCGGCGACGGTGGCAGGACCGGATCACCTTGGTCGTGGCCGTCGTACTGGGCGTCCTCGCGGCGATCAACGTCGCCGCCAACGTTGTCGGCCCCTGGTCGAGCCTGACCCAGTGCCCACCGAGCGACCTCATGGGCCTGCCTGAGGACTACTCCTGCTACAGGAACGGCACGGGCGTCGGCATCCCGCCCTTCCTGTACGGCCCCGCGTATGCCTTCGCCGCGTACATTCTGGTCGCCCTTCGCCGTCGAGGCCTCGCCGATGCACCCCGCGAACCTGCGCGGACACCGTAGTACTCCGCGCCCCTGACCAGCCACGCCACTCTGAACCGAGCGACCCTCGCCCGTGGATGGGTTCCTGCGGGCCTGGTGGTTGATGGGTCGTCCGATGGCTCGCCACGCGCGGCCTCGCCCATCGCGCATTCATTGACCCGCGCTCACACCCCTGGCTTCGACGGCGGCGTCCAGGGTTGGGAAGGCCGGGACGCCGGCGAGAGGGCTGTCGACGATCGCGTCGCGGGCGTCGAGGTAGAGGTGGGCGAACATCAGGACGCGGCCACGATGCTCCACTCGCCGACGGATGTCGATCAGGGCGTCGATGACGTTGAGCCGCAGCTCGAAGCTGGCAGCCAGGTCGAGGACGAGCGCGTCATGCGCCCGGTCGTCCCGTGCGAGCTCGGCATCCACCGCCGCGGACAGACGGTCGACGTTGGCGAAGAACAGTTGCCCGTCGGGGCGCAGGATCGTCACCCCGTCCGTGCTGACGAGGTCGGGGAAACGCTCTATTGCCAGGTAGGCGGTCCCGTCGCGCGTCCGGCCGAGCTCAGAAACCCGCAGTCGGCTCGTGTCGGCGATGAAGATCAGCAATGACAGTACGACGGCGATCAGCAACCCCGGGATGAGCGTGAACATCATGACGCCCAGGACGGCCGATCCGGCGACGGCGAAGCCGCGGCGGTCGCGGACCAGGTACGTCCGCAGGGGATCGAGTGCCAGGAAGGGACGCACCGCCGTGATCACGACTGCGGCGAGCGCCGGCTCGGGCAGCAGCCGGAACGCCGGTGCGAGCGCCAGGGCGACCAGGAGCAGCAGCGCCGCGCACAGCACCGGCATCCAGCGAGTCCGCCCGCCACCCGCCACGCGCGCCGCGCTGCTCGCCGACGGGCTGCCGCTGACAGCCAGGCCGCCGAACATCCCGGCGAGCAGGTTCGCGACTCCCGAAGCGATCATCTCGCGGTCCGCGTTCAGCGGCGCCTCGTCGGCGTCGCGCAGGCGCTCGGCGACCCCGTGGCTGAGCACGAAGACGATCAACGCGAGTCCGGCCGCGGTCGGGACCAGGCCCAGCCACTCCCCCGCGCTCAGCTGAGGCAGGCGTAACCGTGGGAGGCCCGCTGGCACATCCGCCACATGACGGACTCCGTGCCGCTCCAGTTGCAGCGCGGAGGACGCGGCGGCGGCCACGACCAGGACGAGCAGCGTGGCTGGAACCCGGGGCAACCAGGTCTCCAGCACAACCAGCGCGAGCAGCGCGACGAGCCCGGTCGCCAGCGAGGCGAGGTTCCATCGCGGTACGGCGTGCACCACATCCCAGGCGCGCACGAAGACGTCGCCGGCACGGGTCTCCACGTCGACCAGCACCGCGACCTGGCGGACGACGATCACCACCGCGAGCCCGAACAGGAAACCGCGCAGGGCCTCCGGCGCGAGGAAGCGGGCGATGAAACCGCAGCGGAGCAGGCCCGTGACGACCAGCAGTGCGCCGGTCGCCAGGGCCAGCGCCGCCGCCAGCCTCATCCGTTGCACGGGATCGGGAGACAGGCCGAGCACTGCGGCGGAGGAGATCACCGCGGTGGCGGCGGTGGCGCCGACGACGAGCCGCCGGGACCGGCCGAGCACCGCGTACGCGAGCACGCACAGCGGTGCGGCGGCCAGGCCGTAGGCGGGTGGGACCCCTGCGATCTGCGCGAACGCCACCGTCTCGGGCGCCAGCAGCGCCACGGCGGTCAGCGCGGCGACGATCTCCACCCCGAGGACTTTGGGGACAGGCATCTTGCACCTTTCCGCCGGCCCCGCGCCTATCGCTCGGACGCCGGGATGATGTAGGGGAATACCTCCTGGCTGCGCTTGAGGTCGCCGGCCTTCAGGCCACCGGGAATGCCGGAGTTCGTCGCGAGCGAGAACATGATCTCGGCCGCGTTGTCGGCGAGCCGGCGACCGTTGAACTTCGCGAACCCGAACAGCGCCGGCGTTCCCACCACGTAGCCCAGCAGGTCGGGGACGATGCGGCCGACGAGGTTCGCGGCGTACACCTCCGGGCGGTCGGAGGTGCCCCGGCGGCGTACCACCGAAGCCACCAACTCGTAGATGGCCGAGCCGTAGTTGGCGGCGTCGTGGGCAGGGTGGGTCTCGTTGGCATGGCTCGCCGCGTCGGTGTCAGCGTCGCGGAAGAGCGGCCAGATCATCGGCAGGCCGGTGCGCCCCACCTGCCGCCAGCCGCCCGCGTCGGTGGCCAGCTTGCTGGTGCTCCACGTCGCGATCTGCCGTCCCTCGTGCAACTCCCCGGCGGCGAACGGCACCGTGAGCACGATCGAGTAGACCGTCGACCCGGCGAACGTGTCGTTGGCGACGCCGTCCACCCAATGGGTGAGGTCGGCGTCCCCGCCGTGCAGGATCGTCTGGTCGACGGCATCCAGCTGGGTCAGGTCCAGATAGAACGGATCGACGGCCTCTCCGGCCCAGACCCGGCCCCCCTCCTCCGTGGTCAGCGTCTGGCCGGTGCGTCCCCGGGCGATCACGGTCCCGTCAGCCGTGTCATCGCCTGCCGCGGCGCCGGTCAGCCGCTCTACGCTGAAGGGCTGCGTGCCGTCCTCCGCGCGGCCGAAGGCGAACCGGTAAGTGATGTCCTCCCTCGTGCGGCCGTCCAGGTGGATCTTGAACTCGTAGCGGGCCTCGGGGTGGAACGGCTCGGCATGCCCGTCCTTGGCAAGCGACGTCCGCACGTTCATGATCAGCACCGTGCTCGCGTCGGCGTCGAACACGTACTGGTCGGTGATGTTCAGCCGTGGGTCCTGCCGGGCGAGCGGGGAGTCAAGGTGGTGGGACATGACAGTTCTCCTTTTGCGTGTACGGCATGCGGGGCGATTCGAACTGGGCGGCGGGTCGGCTGCCCAGGTCACGGGTGATGGCTTACGCGCCCAGGTCGGGGCCGTAGGTGTGCTCCCAGTCGCGGCGCTCGACATTCATGTCGAAGTCGCCGGGGGCCTCGAACGTCACGTGGGTCATCTCGTGATCTGGGGTGGCGCCATGCCAGTGCCAGGCGCCGGGCGGGTTGCTGATGACGTCGCCTGCCCGCACGACGTGGACGCCGTTCTCGTCGCCGACCACGCCCACGCCCTCCACGACGACCAGGTGCTGACCACCGTGATGGACATGTGGCACGGTCCTCGCCCCCGCGCCGAAGTGCACCGCCAGCGAGTCCAAATTCGGCAGCTCGCACGGGAGATGCTGTACCCGCACGTCGTCGGGGTGGTTGAACAGCGACCTCAGTCCCTCCGGGACGGGTTCTCCCTTGGCGTCCGCGGTCGTACCGAGTGCGTCCATGGTCTTCTCCATTCGTTGCCACAGGGCTTGAGTGATGGTGCGAAGCTAACCTGCGGCCGTGCTCACGGGCTTGAGTCACGTGACTGAACCGCCACCCGCCATCAAGTCGATTTGATTCGTTTTGCCCCCTGGAACGAAGATGGAGTAGGGGCATTAGCGCTGGTGGGGAAGCTGTGACGCGGGCATTGTTCGGGCGAGAGGCCGAGATGGCGGTGCTGGACTCGCTGCTCGACCGCGCATCGGCTAAGCCCCCGACCGGCGGGGCACTGCTGGTGCGAGGAGAACCGGGAATCGGCAAGTCCGCTCTGCTGGAGGCGGCTGCCGGCCGCGCCCGCGACCGCGGCATGCACGTGCTGACCTGCGTCGGTGTCGCCGGAGAGTCGCACCTTCCGTTCGCCGGCCTGCACCAGCTGCTCTGGCCGGTGCGCCGGTACGCCGAGCGGTTGCCGTCCCGCGAAAGGGATGCTCTGCGCAACGCCCTCGGGCTCACCGATGCGCCCTACCCCGGCATCTTCCTCATCGGACTGGCGACACTGGACCTGCTCGGCGAGTGCGCCCGGCAGGCGCCGGTGCTGGTGGTAGCCGACGATGTCCAGTATCTGGACTACCCGACCTGCGAGGTGCTGGCCTTCCTGGGCACCCGGCTCGAGGCCGACCCGGTCGTCCAGGTGGCCGCATGCCGCGACGAGGAGGGCGACCCCGGCCCGATGGGCACGGGATGCCTGCCCGAGCTGAAGCTCGGGCCATTGAACGACACGTCCGCTGCCGCCCTGCTGGACGCGCACGGCCAGCTGGACCCGCTGGTCCGCCGCCGGGTGCTGGAGGAGGCGGTCGGCAACCCGCTCGCGCTGGTCGAGCTGCCTCAGGCGCTACAGAGCATCTCCGGCGAGGCCGACCTGCCCACGTGGCTACCGCTGACCGCCAGGCTGGAGAGTGCGTACGCTGCCCGTCTGACTGCTCTGCCCGAGGCGAGCCGTACGGCACTGCTGGCACTCGCGCTCGACGACGGCGAGCAGCTCGCCGAGGCGCTGGAGGCCGCGAGCCGAGCGGCGGGAGCCCCGATCTCTGCCGCCGACCTGGAACCGGCGGTGGCGGCCGGGCTCGTCGAGCTCGGCCCGGAGCGGGCGCGGTTCAGGCACCCGCTGATCCGCTCGGCGGTGAGCCAAGCGGCGGGCGCGGGCCGGCGCCAGCAGATGCACGGGGCGCTGGCCGATGTGCTGGCCGCGGCTCCCGAGCGCCGGGTCTGGCACCGGGCGGCGGCCACGGTGGGCCCGGACGACGAGGTGGCCGCCGAGCTGGAGCAGGCCGCCGCGCGAGCCCATCGTGACGGCACTGCGTCGGTGGCCGTTGCCGCGCTGTCCAGGGCGGCCGAGCTGGCGCGCCCGCCCGCGCGCAAGGGAAGCCTTCTGCTCCGCGCCGCCGAACAGGCTCACGAGCTCGGCCGGTCGCAGACCACGATGCGGCTGCTCGACGAGGCGGCATCCCTTGATCTGCATCCAGGGGATCGGATCCAGCTGCTGTGGTTCCGGGAGATCATCGCCCCGTCCAGCCGGAGCGGTAAGCCGCCGCTGGATGCCTTCGCCGAGTTGGCCGACCGGATGTGGCGCGAAGGCGGCACCGATGTGACGCTGGACGCGCTGGTCCGCCTGGCGATGCGCGCTTGGTGGTACAACCCGGACCCGGCCGCCTACCGCCGCCTGGCCGACGTGGCCGAGGCCACCGCGGCGGCCGAGGACGATCCGCGGCTGCTGAACATCCTGGCGCTGTCGGATCCGTCCGGACGTGGGGCGGTGGTCCTCGACCGCCTGCGCCGGTGCCCGCCCGGTGCGGGCGACCCGGTGCGGGATTACGTCCTCGGCCTGGCCGCGCAGGCCGTCGGCGACAGCGAGCGGGCGTTCATGTTCCACGAGGCCGCCGGCGCGGGGTTGCGGGCGCACGGCCAGCTCGGAGCACTAGGCGAGAACCTGCTCGCCCAGGCGTGGACGGCCGTCCATCTGGGTCGGCTGGAGGTCGCGGCTGCCACGGCCGACGAAGGCGGCCGGCTGCTGACCGAGACGCGCGGCCCCTTCTGGGCGACGGGCACACAGCTCGTCACGGCGATCGTGGCCGGTCGGCGCGGCCAGGCCCCCATCGCGGCCGACCTGGCCGGCCAGGCCGAGCGAGTGATCGCGAGCGCCGGAGTCCGGCACATGCTCGCCCAGGTGCAGCTCGCCAGGGGCGTCGCCGCCCTCGGTCAGGGGCGTTACGACGAGGCGTACGAGCAGCTGGCGCGCATCTTTGACCCGCTCGACTTCGTTTACCACGCACGGTTCCGGACGTGGGCCCTGGCCGACTACGCCGTCGCTGCCTGTCTCAGCGGTCATCAGGACGCCGCGCGGGCCGTGTGTGACGAGCTCAGCCGCGAGGCGGCGACCGGCGGCTCTCCGCTGTTGCGGGCGGGTCTGGCCGTCGCGGCGCCCATGGTGGCCGAGGACGACGAGGCCGAGGCGTTGTTCGGCAAGGCGCTGAGCGCCGACCTGACGGTATGGCCGCTGCATCGCGCCCGGCTCCTGTTGGCCTACGGGTCCTGGCTGCGCCGACGCCAGTACGTGGTGGAGTCCCGCACGCCGTTGCGCACCGCTCGTGATCTGTTCGATTCGCTCGGCGAGCTCGTCGGCGGCGAGCGCGCCCGTCAGGAACTGGACGCCGCGGGTGAGAACAGTGGCCAGCGTGTGCAGGGCGCGCTGGACCGGCTGTCGCCGCAGGAGTGGCAGATCGCGCGGTTGGCCGCAGACGGGCTGACCAACCGAGAGATCGGCCAGCAGCTTTACCTGTCACACCGCACCATCGGCAATCACCTATACCGAGTCTTCCCCAAGCTCGGCATCACGTCGCGGGCGGAGCTTGGCGCCGCCCTTACTGGCCGGGCCCTCGTCTCCGATTGAGTCAGGATGAGCAGCGAGCCCGACCGTTGATCACTCAGCTGAGCACGGAGGATGGCCATCGTCAGGCGAGCGTGAGGCCGGTCCGGGCGGCGGCGCGGCGCTGACCTGGGCCTTTGCGAGGTGAGCAGGTGACGGAAACGGAACCCGCGCTGTCAGTCTGGAAATCGCCTGGACCACGGCTCATAGCGGGGTTGACCTGCGGCTGGTTGCCCCTCGTTACCCTCTTCAATGGCGCGCTAACGGCACGACGGAGGGCGGCTCTGCGGACATGGACGGGCAAGCGGCAGCCGAGATCCCCAAGGGATGCCTGTCACGGTGGCGTTGTGTCGATCCCGCCCTGCCGCCGCGGTCGCTGACCTGCGCTGTTGGGGGCTGACGTCGCTGGACGCGGAAGATCATCCCGTGTATGTCCCGCGGCAGGACGCCAATAAGGCCAATGGAGTGAGGGGGAATGGGTCGGATGGGCTTGGAGGTCGAGAGTCGATCGTCCGATTCGCCGTACATCGAGCGGGTCTGGCGGAGCAGCAGCGATGAGGTCAGCCGGATGACGTCGATTGCGACAGCGCATTGGGATCTGGTCTTCTGGGAGCACCGCGGTCAGGTCAACGTGGCTGTTCAAGGGCCGGAGTCGAGGGCGAGTCCGGCCCCCGTTCCCGAAGACGCCACGTTCTTCGGGATCAGCTTCTCACTCGGCACCTCGATGCCACACCTTCCGATCGATCGGCTCGTCGACGGCTTCGCGGAGATTCCCGACGCGACGCACAGATCGTTCTGGCTGAAGGGTTCCGCCTGGCGCCTTCCCGACTACGACAATGCCGAGGCGTTCGTACGGCGGATGCTGCGTGAGGGCGTTCTGGTCTGTGATCCGATCGTGGCCGCGGTGCTTCGTGGCGTGTCGCCGGACGTGTCCGAGCGCACCGTCCAGCGGCGCTTCGTGGCGGCGACCGGGCTCACCCGCGGTGCCATCCGGCAGATCGATCGTGCCAGGCAAGCGGCGGTCCTGATCCAGGATGGCATGCCGACCCACGAAGTGATCCATCGGCTCGGATACTTCGACCAACCGCACCTGGCGCGGTCGCTGACCCGTTATATCGGCCGGACCGCCACGCAGCTGATGGATCGGGATCCGTCGGAGCCGCTGTCGCTTCTGTACAAGACCTGAGCGCTCGTTCCCACCTAACCTCCCAGTCGCAGCCATCGGGCCAGGCTTGAGTCAGGCATCTTGGAATGACGGGGAGCGCGCCGGGCCGGCAACGGGAAGGTCGTCCTCGCAAGCGGGGTCGTCATCTACTTTGCTCATCTCGTGATTGTGACCACTCCTCGTAACCCCAATGACAAAGGAGCAGAGCAATGGGCAGGATCGTCGCGAACTTCTTCATCTCGCTGGATGGCGTGACCGAGTCGCCGGACCAGTGGCACTTCCCGTACTTCGATGACGAGATGGGTGCCGCAGTCGAGGCGGGCGTGGCAAACGCGGCGGCCTTCCTGATGGGCCGGAAGCTGTACGAGGAGTGGTCCGCGTACTGGACCACGACGGACGCCGACCAGGACTTCGCCGAGTTCATCAACAACACCCCCAAGTACGTTGTGTCGAACACCTTGGAGAAGGCGGACTGGAACAACACCACCGTCATCTCCGGTGACGTCGCGGCCACGCTACGCGAGGTCAAGGAGCAGACCGACGGCGACATCCAGATGTCCGGCTCCGCGACGACCGTGCGGTGGCTTCTCGCGGACGGGCTGCTCGACGAGCTGAAGCTGCTCGTTCACCCGATCGCCGTCGGGCATGGCCGGCGGCTGTTCGAGGACACCCCGACCCACCCGCTGAAGCTGGTCAAGTCCGAAACTTTCCAGAGCGGCGTGCTCAATTTGACCTACGTTCCGGACGCCCGCTGACCTATGCCCGCACCCGGTCCGCCGGACGGTGGCACGCCGCCATGGTCTACGAACTCCTGAACCATGGCGGCCACATAGGTTCTGCTAGCTCCGTGATGACTTGGCCCGGTTTCTCGCCTGACGTCGGTTCGGACGTGAGAGGACTCGGGTCCCAGCCCTTGAAAGTCGTGGAGGAGAATCGGCGCATGAAGTCCGTTGTCGTATGCCGTCTCACCGGTGAGGACTGGAAGATCTGGCGTGAAGTCCGCCTGGCCGCGCTTGCTGATTCGCCGGGCATCTTCCATGGCGACGTTCACGAGGAAAAGGCATACAGCGAAGAACAGTGGCGCGTGTGGACTGAGGACGGTGTCAAGGCCGTCGCGTTCCAGGAAGGCGCACCCGTAGGGGTAGCAGCAGGACGAGTGGATGCCAAGCGTTCCGGGGCGGTAGAGCTGTTTGGTATGTGGGTACACCCCCACCTTCGCGGGGCCAGGGTAGCCGAGCGGCTCGCACATGACGTGGTGACCTGGGCGCAGGAAAGTGGGAGCTCTGTGGTGGAGCTGTGGGTCATCGCCGGTAATGATCCGGCTGAGCGCTTATACCGACGGATCGGGTTCGAGGCTACGGGGCAATACGAGGTCCACCCGACCGATCCCAACGTACGTAAGTACGTCATGGCCCAGAGGATTGCGGATCGGTAATCCTGCGCGGCACTGTGGTCGGTGGCTGTGTTCGACTACTACGTGGCCGAGTGGGATTGGCGGCTCGAGCGGGCGAAGGGCCGCGAGGCGGCGCGGAGCGCCGCCGCTTACGCCGCGACCGTGCGGGTACGGGCGGCCTCCGTTGAGCGCTCGACGGGGGAGCTGCCGCGCGGGAAGGGGCGCAAGCGGCGGCCAGGTTGGGTGAGGTGCTGCTGAAGCACCTCGACAGCGGGGAACCGGTCCTGCGGGAGCTCTTTCCGCAGGTGCCCGATGCCGAGCTCCTGCGCCTGCGGGCGGCCATCGTCGCCGGAGCCCCCCGATCCGGGCCGGATCTGGTCATGGGGTTGCTCCACGACCCGGTTCCCGCGCCCGGAGCCGAACGCCTGATGAGCAACTTCCCCGCGCCCGTCCGGTGGATCCGACCGTTACTGCTCAAGCGCTACCGAACCCAGAAGTCCGCACTGGGCCAGTGATGCCACCGCCGCGCTGCGGTGGCACGGCCCCGGCCCGCGGTGATCGTCGACCCGATGAAGTTGGAGCCGGAGGAATTCCAGCGAACCCTGTTCACGCTGCGACGCCTGACCGTCATCGTCACCTCTCACAGTCGCGCCACGGAGTGATGGCGCCCGCTCCGGGTAGAGGCGGGACCGCCGCGGAACAGGCCGCACGTCCCATCTGTTACATCGCGCCAAATTCAACCATCCACGTTTACCTTGCACACAATTAACTTTGTCGCTAGTGTTCCTGTCGTAGTCCTCGGGAGCCACCCCCGAGCCCCCCGAGCCGGCTCCTCGAGTCGCTCGCCTCCTAAGGAGAGTCACCATGAACGGGAAGTCCTCGGCCCGCCCCTTCCGCACTCGCACCGCCCGTATCGGCGCCCTGGCCGCCGCCGCCGTGCTGGCCGCCACGCTTCCCACGGGTGCCGCCCAGGCCGCGCAGCCTCGGTCCGATGGCAAGCCCACGATCGTGCTGGAACATGGCGCCTTCGCCGACACCTCGAGCTGGAATGGCGTGATCGAGCGTCTACGGCGCGATGGCTATCGGGTCGTCGCCGCGGCCAACCCGCTGCGCGGCCCCGAAGGCGACGCCGCCTACCTGCGTAGCATCGTGGACCACGTCCAGGGCCCCGTCGTGCTCGCCGGCCACTCCTACGGCGGCTCCGTCATCAGCAAGGCCGCCGACCGGAACCCGAAGGTCAAGGCGCTTGTCTACATCGCCGCATTCATTCCCGAAGTCGGCGAGAGCGCGACGGAGCTTACGGGGAAATTCCCGGGCAGCACTCTGGCTTCCACGATCGACCCTGTGCCCTACAGCCTTCCCGATGGTGAGACCGGCACCGACCTGTACATCAAGCAGGACAAGTATCGCCAGCAGTTCGCCGCCGACGTCCCGGCGTCCGTCGCTGCCGTCGCGGCCGCCGGCCAGCGTCCCATCGCCGCCGCGGCGCTGGAGGAGAAGGCCACCGGGGCCGCCTGGAAGACCATCCCCTCCTGGACGCTGATCGCCTTGCAGGACCTGAACATCCCGCCCGAGGCGCAGCGCTTCATGGCCAAGCGCGCGCACTCCCACACCGTTGAGGTCAAGGCGTCCCACGCCGTCCCCGTCTCGCGCCCGGACGCCGTGACCCGCCTTATCGAGCAGGCCGCGAAGGCCACCGCGAAGTAAGGCGCCCGGCGAGGCGCCCACGCCGCCGGGGCCTCCGTCACCCAGGCCCTCGCATTCATTCACACCGCACTGTCCGCCTGACCCTCTGGAGGGAAACCATGACCCCCGTACCCGGTACCGCAGAGCCGACCGTCGTCCTGGTCCACGGCGCGTTCGCCGAGTCCGCGAGCTGGAACGGCGTCATACGCCGCCTGCACGCCGCCGGCATCCCGGCCATCGCCGCCGCCAACCCCATCCGCAGCCTCTCCGGCGACGCCGCCTTCGTGTCGGCCATCCTCGCCAGCCTGGAAGGGCCCATCGTCCTAGTCGGCCACTCTTACGGCGGCGCCGTCATATCCAACGCCGCCCTGGACAACGACCAGGTCAAAGCCCTGGTGTTCGTCGCCGCCTTCGCCCCCGAGGAGGGGGAGAGCATCGGCGAGCTGTCCGGCCGCTACCCCGGCTCCACGCTCGGCGACACGCTCACCACCGTGGCGCTGCCCGACGGCACCACCGACCTGTACATCCGCCAGGACAAGTACCACCAGCAGTTCGCCGCCGACGTCGCCCCCGAGCAGGCCGCCCTGGACGCCGTCACCCAGCGGCCGCTCAACGACACCGCGCTCAACGAGGGCTCGGGCCGGCCGGCGTGGACGTCTATCCCGTCCTGGTTCGTCATCCCCGAACTGGACTACAACATCCCGCCGCAGGCGCAGCGCTTCATGGCCGAGCGGGCCGGGTCCAGGGAAACTGTGGAGGTCCCGGGAGCCTCGCACGCTGTCCCGGTTTCCCATCCCGACACGATCGCCGAGATCATCCTCAAGGCCGTCAAGCACGTGCAGTGACGCTCAGCGCGAACTCATGCTGATTACGCTGGGCGGCGCGATAACACCTTGGGGAAGCTCACCGGCGAGCCCTGACTGAGCGAGATCCGAAAGGATCGGGCACGTAGCGGGGGGCCGAAAGATCGACGAGTCTTCAACAATCAAGGCCCAGGTCGGGAGCATGTCGCTGACCTGGGCCTTTCGTGTGGAGCGGGGTGACGGGAATTAAGCCCGATCAGCTTGGGAAGACTTGCGAGATCGCGTTATGCGAGCTCGGGAAACACTCTCCTGGGCCTACGGCGGTCGAGTCACCGTAACTCCCCCTGGGTCCCGCTGATCGCCGAGCGAACGGGCACGCAACGGGCATGTCTGTCTTCTGCGGCCCTCAGCCGTACCAAGCAACTTGAATGATCTCCACCAGACGCCGGCACTCGACGATCAGGTGGGTAGCCATGCCTGATCCGCCGGCACCGAACGTCTGGGTCCGCATCGGGATGTCGGGCCGGCCTGCCTCGGGTGCTCGTGGGTGCGCGGCAGCGTCGTCAACGCCGACGGAATTCACCGAGCTCTTGCCCGACGTTGTCGTCCATCGAAGCCATGCGGTCAACCGATCTGTGCGGTCGAGGGCCTTCCGGGCGGCCTCAGATGAGATCCGCCGGAATCTCAGGTTCTTGCCAAGAAGCATCCCTATCGTCCTGCGGGCCACGTTCGCTCACACGAAAGGGTTCACCCATGCGGCGACGCACCCTCATCCCCGCTGTCCTGGGCGCGACTCTGATCGGCGCGACGCTGATCAGTGCCTCTCCCGCCTCCGCCACGACCAGCGGCACCTGTGAAAAGGCCGCCTGGATCGGCGAGGTTCAGGGCAGACCGACCGGCCTCGGTCCCGGCTCCCGCAGCGGCGACTACTTCTGGCACGACAGCTACGGCTTCCACCTGCGCGTCACCCAGAAGCACAGCAAGGCCCAGTCCTACTCGGGCACGATCACCTCGAATACCCCGATTGTCGGCTTCCAGTGGGTCAAGCTGGAGAAGCAGGACAAGATCGCACTGTCGGCCGACAAGCTCACGATCACCTTCGCGCTGGTGAACCACGGCCTGATCGACGGCTTCGACTTCAAGACCTCCTGCGCCGACAGCCTCACGGTCTCCGACCTGAAGATCAACGGCAACGCGCAGCCGACGGGCAAGGTCTACCTGGGCAAGCACCGCCAGCACCCGGCCTCAATCCCGTTCACGGTGCACCGTAAGGCCTAATATGCCGGCTCCGGCCGTGATCCCCGTACGATGTCGGGCCACGGCCGGAGGAGGAAGCAGATGGGCGCACACCGGATTCTGGTGGTGGACGACGACCCGGCCATCCTGCGGGTGCTGCGGCGCGGGCTCACCCTGGAGGGTTTCGCCGTGGAGGCCGCCGACAGTGGCCATGCCGCACTGGAGATCGCCGATCGGGTCGACGCCATCGTCCTGGACGTCTCGATGTCCGGCATGTCGGGCATCGAGGTGTGCGCCGAACTGCGCCGTCGCGGTTCCGAGGTGCCGATCCTGATGTTGTCGGCACTGGACGAGGTGGCCGACCGTGTGGCCGGTCTGACGGCCGGGGCCGACGACTACATGGTCAAGCCCTTCGACCTGACCGAACTGGGGCTCCGGCTGCGGGCTCTGCTGCGCAGGTCCGGTGCCACGACCGCGGGAGCCCCCGGCTCGGCCGTCCGTGTCGGCGACCTGGTCCTGGACACGGCCGGCCGCGACGCCGTCCTCGGCGGCAGGCCGCTGGCTCTGACCAGGCGCGAGTTCGATCTGCTCGAGGTGCTGGTCAGGAACGCCGGCATCGTCCTGTCGCGCGAGGTCCTACTTGAACGTGTCTGGGGCTACGACTTCGCGGTCACCCACAACGCGGTCGAGACGTTCGTCGGCTACCTGCGTCGCAAACTGGAGGCCGCCGGCGAGCCGCGCAGGCTGGAGACAGTCAGGGGAGTGGGCTACGTCTTGCGGGGCCGTCCGTCATGAGGCTGTCGACCCGGTTCGCTTTGTACCTGGCCGTCATGGTCCCGCTGCTCGTCGGCCTGTCGGGCCTGCTGATCATCCGCCTGTCGATCAACGACCTGTACGCCGAACGCGACCTGCGGCTGGCCCAGCGCATGCAGTCCCTCAAATCCCTCGCCCTGACGTATGCCCGGCGCGAGGCCGCCCCCGCGGGCACGAGCCGCGCGGCGAGGATGCGCGTCACGTCGACGGCCACCGGCCAGACGACGGAGGGCGTCTACGTGGCCCCTGCCGAGGGCGACCCGCTGATCACGGGCACCGTCCCGGCGTCCCTGCCCACGCCGGCGCCCGGCCCCGCGACCTCGCCGGACGGCGCCTGGCGCTACGCGAGCACCGCCCTGGGGGTCAACGGCAGATGGGGGCGCCTCTGGGTCTTCGAGCAGGAGGCCCCACTGACCGGCCAGATCTCCCGCCTCTACCGCCAGCACCTGATCGTGACGCTGATCGCCCTGGCGGTCGGCGCGACGACGGGCCTGGCCCTCGGCCGTTTCGCGCTGCGCCCGCTTATGCGTCTGACGAAGGACGCGGCGGCCGTGGACGTACGTGCTGGGGAAGGTCGCCTGACCCGCGACTCGCGTGTGCCGGAGATCGACGAGCTGGCGGGCCTGGTGAACGGCATCCTGGACCGCCGCGACGAGGCCGTCCACCGCACCGCCGAGGCCCTGGAAACGGCCCGCGCCTTCGCCGCGACCGCCGCCCACGAACTGCGCACCCCGTTGACGAGCATGGGTGCCAACATTGCCCTGCTGAGCTATCCCAACCTGCCGCCGGAGGACCGCGGGGAGGTCATCCGCGACCTGGCCAGCGAACAGGCCCGCGTGGAACGCCTGATCACGATGCTGAGGCAGCTGGCCAGGGGCGAACTGATGGAACCCGACTCCCTGAAGGAGGTCGACCTGGCGGGCCTGAGCGGAGTGGCCGTACACGAGGCCACCCGCCGCCACCCCCACGCGCGGATCGTCGCCCACCTCCCCGACCAGGCGATCGTCCGCGGCTGGGCCGAGGGCCTGCGCGTGATCGTCGACAACCTCCTGGACAACGCGGCCGTCCACGGTGTGGGCCGGCTGGGCACCGTCCGCATCGACCTGACGGTGAAGGTGGAGGGCACCTTCGCCCTCCTGCAAGTGGCCGACGACGGCCCCGGCATGCCCTTGGAGCTCCACCAGGAGGCCTTCAACCGCTTCAGCCGCCGGGCCGGCAGCCCTGGATCGGGCCTGGGCCTGACCTTGATCCACCAGCAGGTCGTCCTGCACGGTGGCAAGGTGGAGATCGAACCCCAGTCCAAGTCCCGCCCAGGAACGGGTTTGTCGGTAGTGGTCCAACTTCCCATCTCCTGGCGTCCGGACGGCCCCAGCGACGGCTTGTCCTGGTTGTCGGCGCACCAGAAACTCTAAGATCTTCCGCGTACTCCGATAGCCGGAACGCCGCCAGCACGGACAACTACGCACGTGTTGCGCAGCCCGCGCTCATAGTCGTGGCGGGTGCGCTCCGCGATTCCGGACTTGCTCGCGATGAAGGCCAGCGCGTAGTCGGCGAACAGTGGCGTGCGCGGTGTCTCCGTCGCAGGGACGGGTTCCGGCCACTGGTGGGCGGAAGCCTCGACCGCGTGCTTGAAGGCGATCGCTTCGCCGTAGGCATGGAAGGTCCGCGACTGCGGGCGGCCGTGCCGGCCGCCGCCGAGCCGCCACCAGATCCGGTAGCTTGGGGCGCCGCTCTTGCGGACGCACACCTCGATGGACGCCATGTCCGGCCGCGTTTCCACAGCCGCGATTCCTGACGCCTGGCAGCGCACCAACGTGCACCCACAGGTGCACCCAGAGAACGAGGCCTGCCCCACAATTCGATCAAGGAAAGGCCAGGTCGGGGGCCGTGCAAGCGTGGAGCGGGCGACGGGAATCGAACCCGCGCTGTCAGCTTGGGAACCATCTACTGATCTTGGTCCTCTGACCTGGGAAATCAGGGATGCAGATCAGGCCGGTCGAGTGACCGTGAGTATCCATGAATGACCCCGGCCGCCAACCTGTTCTGGCACGCATCTGGCACGCGACAAGGCCCTGGCCTCTTCCTCATCGTGATCACGCCAGTCGCCGCCCACGACTTGCAGCACCCCGTTGTAGCGCATGAAAGCCGGAGGCAGAGTGACCCTCATGATCGAGATCGACGGGCCTTCCTGGTCCATTCCAGCCGGATCTTGTAGATCGTCGCTCGGAGTCAGGAGTGAGTACGCTCCCGGGTGGCTACGGATCATGGAATGGCGGAGCAGGTCTCGGAGTCGCAGTTCCCGCCGAGGCGGGTAGCTGGTCCAGGGCGTGGCTGGTACCGAGGTGACTGCCATGTGCATTCGGTTTACTCGACCGACGGAGAGCTGACGCCGGAGCAGCTTGCGACCGGTGCCCGTGCGGCGGGGGCTTGACTTCATCGCGACCACCGAGCACAACACCGCCGATGCGAACGGCGCCTGGGGTTTCGCTCGCCAGCGACGATTTGCTAGTGATCCTTGGCCAAGAGGTCACCAGCCAGACCGGGCACTGGCTGGCGCTTGGCATCCATCCGGGACAGGTGGTCGACTGGCGGTATCGCGTACGCGACGACGTGATAGATCAGCATCTGGATCAGGTACATCAAGCCGGTGGGCTATGCGTAGCGGCCCACCCGCACGCGCCGTACCCCTCTGGCGTCTTCATGTACCCATACCAGGGGTTTGACGTAGTGGAGGTGTGGAACGGGCTGTGGACCTCCAGCGAGCCGTGGAACGCAGACAATGAGGCGGCGCTGGCGGAATGGGGTCGCAGCCTGGCCTGCGACATCCACAGTGGACAGTGGCGGCCGGCGATGGGCAACAGCGACACCCACCTGGAGGGCCAGATCGGCACGCCGCACACCGTCGTGCTAGCCGAGGAGCTGAGTAGTGACGCAGCCCTCGCCGGCATTCGTGCCGGCCACACCTGGATCGCCGAATCGGCCACGATTGAGCTATCGCTCAAGATCTCTGCTGGTGATCGCAGTGCCGACATCGGGGAGCGGCTGGAGACCTGCAGTGGATCGGCAGTGGTACGGGTGGACGTGCGTGGTGTGCCATCCGGCACTGTCAACTTTCACACCGTTCGGGTAAGGTGCACCGCGAATCGTTGCCCAGCGATGGATCAGGTGTCTTGGAGTGGCGCACCAACGCGGAGGAATCGGCGTTCGTCCGCGTCGAGGTACCCCATCCCAGAGGTCACATGGCGGCGCTCACCAACCCCATCATCCTGGCCTGAAATCTGCGATGCCGGCGCGCTGATCGCTGCCCCAATGCGCCCTGCTGGGCGGTCGGCGTTCCGGGGCTGCACTTCCATGATCTCTGTCACGGTGAAACATGACTGCGGCGGTTCGGGAGCCGGGCTCAAGGACCTCATGGCGCGGATGGAGCACGACAACGTCCGAGCAGCGATGATCTATCAGCACGCCGTACGCGGCGCCGACAGGGCGATCACCGAAGCGATCACCGACGCGATCGCCGACGCGATCGACAAGCAGCTCCAAGCGCGGGACGCCGGCGAGGCCGATGAGGGTAACCACAGAGCTAACGAGTTGGTGCGCGATAGTAGCGAGGCGCGCAGGCGGTTATCCGGTTGGCTCTGGCTGGAGATCGAGATCGTGGCGTGACGGCTCTTGGGGGCTGCGATGCGAGGATGGAGGGATGGTCAGTTTTACTTCATATGACGGGACCGTGCTCGTCTGTCATGAGCGGGGAGAAGGGCCGGCGCTGGTCTGCTTGCCGGGCGGCCCGGGGCGGTCCTCGCGATACTTGGGAGATCTCGGCGGTCTAGCGACTCAGCGTCGGCTCTTCTTGCTGGACAATCGAGGAACCGGCGAATCTGCGGCGCCACTTGATCCAGACACGTATGCGATGGACCGCATGGTCGCGGATGTCGAGGCGCTGCGTGTGCGTCTGGGGTTCGAGCGGATGGACTTGCTCGGGCATTCGGCGGCTGGAGGGCTGGCGTTGCTGTATGCGGCCCGGTATCCCGAACGGATAGGGCACCTGGTTTTGGTCACACCGAGCGTGCACCCGGTGGGGATCGAGATAACCGATGAGCAGTGGTACGCCCAGATCGAGCGCCGAGCTGATGAGAGCTGGTACGAGAGCAGACTGCCAGACCTCAAGGCGTGGGACGCGGGCGATGAGAGCCGGCGCCTGAGGGCCCAGCCATTCTTCTACAGTCCTTGGAACGAGACCGCCGAAGCGCACGCCACACGGTTTGCCGAACGCTCGGTCGAGGCGGCGAAGCGCTTCCACACCAACATGCCCGCTGCCGAGAAGACCCGAGCGAGCCTAGCGAAGGTCACCACGCCGGTCTTGGTGATCGCGGGAGAGCAGGATCCAGGACCATTGCCCGCGCACGCGGCCGAGCTAGCCGGGATCTTCCCGCGCGGGACCAGCATCGTGCTGCCTGGGGCTCACTACCCTTGGGTCACCGCTCCGAAAACCTTCGCCGAGGCAGTCGAGGGATTCCTCAACAGCTAACAACTCGACCGTCACCCGGGCTGTCCATGAGATCCGGCCGTTGCTGGAGCAGCGAGGATTCGCTGTACCTGGTCGCCCGGACGTCGGGTTGCACACGTTGACGGACGTGTTCATTGACTCCGGCTATCAGGGACTGGCCCGTGGATGCAACACCCGAGGAGATCACGGCGTAGGAGGCTGCGCGCAAGGGCCCAGTCCTCACAGCGGATCTGCGTCGAGCACGCCATCGCCGAACCCAAGCAGTGGAGAACCCAGCAGCGTTGGATCGGCCGTCGCGAGAACTACGCCCCCACCGCCGCGCCGTCGCCGGCCTCGTCTCCGACCGCTGCGCTATGCGGTAAAAGTCACCGGCCGGACCGCCCAGACAAACACGCCCCCACCTCATTCGCGCAGTCGTAATGGCCCGCTAATGGCCCGCGATGATCGAAGAGTCCTACAAAAGATCAAGGCCCCGGGTCGGGATTCTTGTCCTGACCTGGGCCTTTGAGGTTAGAGCGGGTGACGGGAATCGAACCCGCGCTGTCAGCTTGGGAATTGCATCGATCACTCGGTGTAGGGCGGCTGACCTGCGGTTGAGGCGGGTCATGAGTGACCGTGATTGCCCCCTCGTCACCCTGGCTAATTGCACGGCGATCTACGGTGCCCTGCGAGGAACGAGGCCCCAGATCGGCGATTGTTCTCAACTTGTCGTAGCTCACTGACATCATCGAATCCGCTGACGCAATCGAGGAGGACGCATGGGAAGAGTACTCCTGGAAATGACCATGTCGCTGGACGGCTTCACCGCGGCGCCGAATGTCGACGTCGACCAACCCCTGGGTGAGGACGGTGAGCGTCTGCACGGCTGGCTCGGCCTTGGTGGCAACCCGGTAAGCGAGATCGACCGCGAGATCTCCGCTGAGATGTTCGCGGAGACGGGAGCGTTCATCCTCGGCAGACGGACCTTCGACGTGGGTGAAGGCCCGTGGGGAGACGACGGCGCCTTCGGCATGCCGTGCTTCGTTCTCACCAGCCGGACCCGGGAGAAGCTGGTCAAGGGCCCCACAACCTTCACCTTCGTCACCGACGGCGTCGAAAGCGCCCTCAAGCAGGCCAGGGCGGCAGCGGGTAACAAGGACGTCGTCGTGATGGGCGGGGCGGAGGTTGCCCGGCAGTATCTCAGGGCCGGGCTCGTCGACGAGGTGCGCATCCACCTGGTGCCGATGCTTCTCGGCGCGGGCACTCGACTCTTCGACGGAGGCCGTGTCGAGCTGGAGCAGACGAGGGTGGTCGAGTCGCCGGCCGCCACCCACCTGACGTTTCGGGTTGCACGGTCCGCGATTTCGTGAGCAGTGGTCGATGCCGGCGACGGAGGGCAAGCCCGTCTGTGACTGTTGACATCCAATCACCGAGGAGGCGACCGGCTGTACCGCTCTTAATGGCCCGGCACCACTAACGGCCCGGTGATCGAGAGGGAACCACGGGCGGACACGCGCTCACCCGTGTGCCGCTGCTCCCCCTTCCCCCGCTAGCTGCCTTCTCCGGGACTGCAGGCGGGTTCTGTCAAGGACGGCTTTGCGTGTACATGAGCCGGTCACCTTCCACACGAAGTGGTTGCCCTGCCCGCACAGCCGTCCCTGACGGGTTCGTCTCGTCAAGAAGGTTGGACTCGCCGGTGAGCTTAGTTGACGCGAGCAATGGAACAGGGAAGGTGCAGGCCCTTCTATGACGCGGAGACGGCAGCCGACCTTGGCGATACAACATGGACTGGTGGGAGCTTTGGGCGTTCGACCCGGATGTTCGCCGCGGATCTGAACCCCAGGCGAGGGACCCAGACGGACGTCGGCGGGGCAGTGTCCTGCTGGTCGCTCTGATAGCTGGCATGGCCGGCGGGGTGGAGCCCTTCCGCGGATGTTGCTGGTTGTGGTGAGTGTCGTATCGCTGGCCATCGCGACAAGGGCGAGGGTGGCCGTCCGGACTTAGGTGGGAGCGGTGGCGGCGTGCCAGCAGCGGAGATGTGAGCCCTGGATGATCTCCAGAGAACGGGTCCATAAGACGTGATCACTATAAACACCCTTTGTGGCTATACGGATACATTAAGTGACTCGTGGGGCGATGGCGAGGTGCGAGCAGAAGCGCACACCAGGCAAACATGCTGGTGTGGGCTTGTTTGCTGCTCGGGCTCGTCACCATCGCTCACCTGTGGTCGCATGCCGTAACGCTCCATCATCACGCGCAGTCCTCGGTTCCGGCTCAATCGTGTGAGCATCATTCGATGCCGCATGCTCATGATGAGATCGCTCATCCGGATGCCTTTCCCGTGCCGGAATGCCCGCAGCTCGCCGTCACACCCGCGACTGCGACGTGGGTCGTCATCGCCGAGGCCACCGTCCCCCTGGTTGCTGCGCGCCTGCCACTGACGCATCCGGGGCGTGACCCTCCACGAGGCCATTGGGCGCGCTCTGTGTGTACGCACACGCTCGAAGTCAATCGGCCCTGAAGGTCTCAAGCCATACCTGACCTCCCATCGAGGTCCGGCTTCGCATCCCTGTATCCATTCCTTCAGGACCCCGGCGCGGCGCGCCGGAGAGAGCGTGACCTACTCATGTCCACGACTAATGCTGTTTCGACATCCAGGCTCTCCCTTGCTCAGCTGGTGGGCAACACCCCCGTCTGCTGGATCTCCGAGCCCTTCACGTCTGTAGGGCGGGGCTTCTGGGCCAAACTGGAACGCGTCAACCCCGGTGGGCTCAAAGACCGGCCCGCCCTGCACATTGTGCGGAGAGCCCGGGCGCGGGGCGAACTTGCGCCGGGAGCGATGATCGTTGAGTCGACCTCCGGAACCTTCGGCCTGGGACTGGCACTGGCCGGCATCATTCATGGCCATCCCGTCACGGTTGTGACCGACCCGGGCATGGAGGCGATCGTGCATCGCCTTCTGTGTGCCTACGGCGCCCGTATCGAAACGGTTGATCGGCCACACCCGGCCGGGGGCTGGCAACAGGCCCGGCTGGACAAGGTACAGGAACTGCTGGCCCAGTATCCCGGAACCTACTGGCCGCAGCAGTACGACAATCCCGACAACGTTGCGGCCTACGCCGGATTGGCGCATGAGCTGATCGAGCAACTCGGCCGCATTGATGTGCTCGTGTGCAGTGTGGGCACCGGCGGCCATTCGGCGGGGGTGGCCAAAGTCCTGCGCCGTCATCACCCTGCGATGCGTCTGGTCGGGGTGGACGCGGTGGGGTCGACGATTTTCGGGCAGCCCGCTCGGCCCCGCCTGATGCGAGGCCTGGGCAGCAGCATCCATCCGCGCAACATCGCACACGAGGAATTCGACGAGGTGCACTGGGTCGCCCCGCATGAGGCGGTGTGGGCCTGCCGTACGTTGGCCGCGACGCACTACGCGGCCGGTGGCTGGAGCGTCGGTGCCGTCTGCCTGGTCGCCTCCTGGCTGGCGACGACGTGGCCCGCCAAGACTCGGATCGTGGGAATCTTTCCCGACGGCCCCGCCCGGTACTACACCACGATCTACGACGACGCCTACTGCACCGCACATAACCTACTGGGCCGGCCACCGGCGCCCGAACCGGACGAGATCAAGCACCCGGGCGACGCCGAAGTGATCGGATGGACGCGGATGGTGATGCGCTGATGTGGCACCGCTTCCGCTCCTTCGACCGCAGCGTCCAGCTTCTCATGCTTAATCAGTTCGCCATCAACACTGGCTTCTACATGCTGATGCCCTATCTGGCAGGCCACCTGGCCCATGGACTGGGCATGGCGACCTGGACCGTCGCCCTCGTCCTGGCAATGCGTAACCTCAGCCAGCAGGGGCTGTTTCTTCTCGGCGGCGCCCTGGCCGACCGGCTGGGCTATCGGCCGGTCATCATTGTGGGTTGCCTGCTACGTACCTGTGGGTTCGCATTGCTCGGCTTCGCCGCCACCCTGCCCGCGCTGCTGGTCGCTTCGGCCATGACGGGCCTGGCGGGTGCGCTGTTCAACCCCGCAGTGCGCGCGTATCTTGCCCATGACGCCAAAGATCGCCGGGTGGAGGGGTTCGCCCTGTTCAACGTCTTCTACCAGGCGGGCATCCTGGCGGGCCCCTTGATCGGGGTTGCCCTTATGACGACCGGTTTTCCGTTGGTGTGCTGGGCGGCCGCGGCCGTGTTCGCTCTGCTGACCGTCCTGCAGTTGCTGGCATTGCCGTCCTGCCACAGCACCACCGATGGGCCGACCGGGCTGTTGGCCGGATGGCGCATCGTGGTGAAGAACCGGCCGTTCCTGCTGTTCACCCTGGCCATGAGCACCTCCTACGTGCTCGCCTTCCAGATCTACCTCGCGTTGCCGCTCCACCTGGGCAGTACGGGCGGGGTCAGCGCCTTGTTCGTGGTGTCGGCCGTCGTCGCGATCGGCGGACAGCTCCGCATCACGGTTTGGGCTCGCACACGCTGGAGCAGCGGCCAGGCAATCACCCGCGGGCTCGCGCTCATGGCGCTGGCCTTCCTGCCGCTGGCGATCACTTCCTGGACCGGGACCGGGTGCTGCGACGGCATGCGCTTGACGGCAGTGCTCACCTGCACTGTGATGTTGGCGCTCGGCAGTGCGCTCACGTATCCGTTCGAGATGGACACCGTGGTGCTGCTGGCCCGGGAACGGCTCGTCGCCACGCATTACGGGCTTTACAACACCGTGGCCGGCATCGGCATCACTCTCGGCAACGTGCTCATCGGAACCCTCCTCGGTTCCTCCGTACGACCGGCACCGTGGCTGTTGCTGGCGGCGGCGGGCACATCGGGTGCGATCGCCGTCCATTTCCTCACTCGAGGCGGCCACGCCACGGATGCCCTGCCTTCCGAAGCCCTCACCGCATCGCAGCCGAAACCTGAAGAACCGCGCCCGGACACATCAGCGGCAAAGTCGGATGGAATTGCCGGACTAACAACCCCTCTGGGTGCACGGGCAGCAGGGGACAGGCCGAGGTAAGAAGTTGGTCGCCTCATCGGGTTGGATTCCTCACGTGGCCGGTCGGCCTCAGCCGACCGGCCGCACGCTGGCCTCTGCGCCGCCAACCGTAGGAAGCGCGGGCGGTCCCGGCGCCAGAAACCTTCCCTGCCGACCGGACGAGCACTGATGACGCCCTGTGCCGCACCGGGGATGGCCTCTCATCTGTTCATCAAGGAGCGTCGATGTCCCTTCACGCACACAATTGCGTATCGGGTCGTCTAAATCCGATGGGCACCCGATCATCGGCGAAGTGCCGTTCCGCGTCGCCGCGCCTGCGACGCCTACCGCTGCCACCCCCACACCCACGACCAGTGCGGCATCGGAGGTTGTCACTACGCCATCCGCGCCGGTCACTCCTGCGGCGGAGCCGAACGAGGCCGGGCCCCAATCAGCAGCTTCGACGGCCGGCACGTCCTCTACCAATGTCTGGCTGATCGTCGCCGGAGTCGTCGTGCTGGCGCTCGCCGTCTTCCTGCTGGCGGGAGGCAGGAAGAAACGAGCGGAGAAATGAGGCGGACGGCGACTGCCTCCTCCATCTCTTGTCCCCAAGTCTGGGACGTCCCGCAGCAGTGGTCACAATCCCAGCGTGCGGTTCACCCTGAAGCTTCCTTCGTCGACAGCATCCGTTCCATCAACGAGATTTCCCCTTCTTGAGCTGCGACGATCGCCTCTGCCAGCCGTCGAACGCGCTCGTCGCCGCTGAGCCGCAGGGCGGCACGCGCCATGTCCACGCCACCCTTGTGATGCGCGATCATCAGGCGGAGGAACCTCGCCTCCGCCGCACGACCCTGGGCCCCCTCCAACTGCTTAAGTTGGCTGGAGGTTGCCATTCCCGGCATCGGGGCGGCTGTTGTGTGACCCATGGAGCGGTGTCCCTGCTGCGTCCATGTCATCGGAGGAGCAAGGGAGGTCTGCGACAGTCCCCACATGTCGAGCCAGGCGAACATCTGGCCGATCTGCTGCTGCTGGGTGAGCGCGATGTCATAGGCGAGAGTCCGTACCTCCGCATCCGTGGTGCGGTCGCGCACGATCATCGCCATGCTTACCGCCTGTGCGTGGTGGGTCTGCATGTCCCTGGCGAATCCGGCCTCGGGTGAGTCGTCGGCCGGAGCCCGACGATTGAGGGCCGCTCCGGCCAGGACAACCACTACGACGGCGAGGGCGGTGACGGCCAGGGCCCGCGGTCCCAGACGTCTGATCAAGGTCATGCGACGGGCTCTCCCGTTCCCCCATCGCAGGGCGCGCCCGGCTCGGGAGCTTGAGGGCTCTTCACATGGGCACGGATGAAACGCGCGAGTCTGGGGTCGTCCGTACCGTCCAGCGTCAGTTGCTTGCCCCATGCGCTTGCGACGACTGCGGACCTCTGGCCGGCGAACGGGGAGAGGACCACATACTCCTGGCCGGCGACGAGATTGCGGAGTTTCTGCAAGTCTCCCTTTGCGAGATCAGGCGAGTGTGTGATCCAGACGGCGCCGTGCTCCTGTGCGTGCACCACGTTCTCCGCGCGGACTGGTTGGTCGTAGATGCCGCAATTGATCCAGGTCGGGTCGTGGTCACCGCCGACCGGTGGGGATTGCGGGTAAGTGACGGCCTCGGTCGTGTGATCACGGTCCTTGATGGCGTAGGTGCGGACGGCGTCGAGCGATGTCTTGTTCCTCTCCTTGAGGAACAAGACTCCACCCGCTACGGCGATCCCGCTCACCAGAAGGGTCGATGTGCCGATCAAAGTGACCTTCCGCAACCGCTCAGACCCCCGCTGCCGGGCCTGCAGTTGTGAGAGGCGCTCCCTCCTGGTCGCCTGCTCCGCACTGCTCATCGGGCTTCTCCTATCGCTTCTCTTCTACGACGCGTAGAACTTCTACACAAGGTAGAATATGGCGGCGGTAAAGCCGGTTTCAGGTGCCTCAGACGGTGAACGCGTAACAAGGCGCGAGGGATGAGGACGACCGGGGACCCTGCTGCCACTCCGCCCACTGAGGCAGGACTCCTCTCCGAAAGACGTCCCCGCTTCCGAGATCACCCGACTCGGAAGCGGGTTCTCGCCTATCGGCTCTGTCGCAGTGAACCGGACACGCTACAGGCGAGCCCTCACGCCTGCGCACGTGTCCTGGCATCGAAAGCGTTGACAGATGAGATCGTCTCGTTATGCTCTCATACGTGAACAGTGGCGCAAATGTAACGCCTATCGCCTCGGCCGACTCCTGCTCGCTGCCTGTCGTCGATGCGGACCGTGTGGAGAGTGTCCGGCGGGCGATGCCGGCCCAGGAGATGGTGGAGGATCTGGCGCAGATCTTCGGGCTCCTGGCCGATCCCGGGCGGTTGCGGCTGATCGCGGCGCTGCTGGAAGGTGGCGAGATGTGCGTGTGCGATCTCGCTGCGGCGACCGGCCACAGCATGTCCGCCGCGTCCCACGCCCTGCGCCTGCTGCGCGTCCACAACGTGGTGAAGGTGCGCCGTTCGGGAAGGATGGCGTACTACCGCCTCGCGGACTCGCACGTACGGATGCTGTTCGACCTCGCGATCACCCACATGCGGCACGGCGCGCAGGGCCGAGATGATGAGTAAGGGCCATGAGCACGGACATGGGCACGGGCACGCGGTCAATGCCGAGGCCGACCGGCGTCTGCTGACCGGGGCCCTGGTGCTCATCCTCGCCTTCATGGCGGTCGAGGTCGTGATCGGTGTCATCGCGCACTCCCTGGCCCTGGTCTCTGACGCCGGGCACATGCTCACCGACGCCATCGCGATCGCGTTGGCGATCGTGGCGATGCGGATCGCCGCCCGCCCTCCCCAGGGTGGATTCACGTACGGCCTCAAACGCGCCGAGATCATCAGCGCCCAGTTCAACGGCATCACCCTGCTGCTGCTCAGCGTCTACTTCGTCTCCGAGGGCGTCCGCCGCCTGATCGCGCCCCCGGAGGTCGACGGCGTCTACGTCGTGGCCACCGGCATCGCCGGGATCGCGGTCAATCTGGCCGCGACCTGGCTGCTGAGCAGGGCCAACCGCGCCAGCCTGAACGTCGAGGGCGCCTTCCAGCACATCCTCAACGACCTGTTCGCCTTCATCACCACCACCGCAGCCGGAGCGGTCGTCTGGCTCACCGGCTGGGCCCGGGCCGACGCTCTGGCCGCGCTGGTCGTGGCCGCTCTGATGCTCAGGGCCGGCTGGGGCCTGGTGCGCGAGTCCGGCCGGATCTTCATGGAAGCCGCCCCCGCCGGGATGAACCCCGCCGAGATCGGCCGCAAGACCGCCGCCCTGGAACACGTCGTCGAAGTACACGACCTGCACATCTGGGAGGTCACCAGCGGCTACCCCGCGATGTCCGCGCACATCCTGGTCATCCCCGGCGCCGACTGCCACGCCGTACGACAGGCAGCCCAGCGCATGGTCCACGACGAGTACGGCATCGCCCACACCACCCTGCAGGTCGACCACGCCCCACCGAAGCTCTTGACCATCGGCGAACCGGCGCCCGAGGCGGCCGAACCGAACAGCGTCATCGAACCGCACAGCGTCATCGAACCGCACTGTGCCGACGCGCACGGCCCCGCGCACGCCGGCAGCGCCGCGCCGGACCCGACTACAGGAGGCGACTCCACCGCTCCGCGGCCCCTATGAGGACCAATGAGGAGGCCTTTCCTGTGAAGAGTTCGTTCTTGCGCAGGTCCGAAACCTTGCTTACTCGGACAGTCGGGACGGGTCATACGGGGTTATCCGGTTGCTTCGATTTCCGGTTGTGACTCCGTCCCGGACATCAGTCGGAGGAAGGACCTGACGCGGGTGCTGGCGGGATTGCTGAAGAAGGTCTGTGGGGCCTGCTCTTCGAGGATGTAGCCGTTGTCCATGAACAGGATGCGGTCGGCGACCTCGCGGGCGAAAGCGATCTCGTGTGTGACGATCACCATGGTCATGCCCCTCCTGGCCAGGTCCTTCAGGACCTGCAGCACTTCGGCCCTCAGTTCGGGGTCGAGAGAAGAGGTCGGTTCGTCGAGCAGGACGACCTCTGGGTCCATGGCCAGCGCCCTGGCGATGGCGACTCGCTGCTTCTGGCCTCCTGAGAGCTTTGCGGGGTACTCGTCTCGCTTGTCGATGAGGCCGACGCGTTCCAGCAACCGCTCTCCCACCTCCAGGGCATAAGGTCGCGGCAGGCGTCGTACGGACAGCGGCCCCTCGACCACGTTCTGCAGGACCGTCATATGAGGGAAGAGGTTGTAGTGCTGGAACACCATGGCCGTGCGGATGCGGATGTCGCGTACCAGCCCCGCCTGGCCTCGGCCGGAGCCCCGTACGGAACAGTCGACGGTCCTGCCGCGGACGGTGACGGTGCCGGCGTCGGGCTGCTCCAGAAGGTTCAGGCAGCGCAGCAGCGTTGTCTTGCCGGAGCCTGACGGGCCCATGATGACGACGACCTCGCCGCTTCGGATCGTAAGGTCCACGCTCTTGAGCACCTGGAGGTCGCCGAATCGCTTGTGGAGCCCGTGCGCGTCGATCGTGAGCCTGTCCATCATGCGTATGCCCTTCCCATGCGCCGTTCCAGGGCCGCCTGTCCGAGGGACAGGGCGGTGTTGATGAGCCAGTAGCCGATCGCGGCGATCACGAAGGCCTCTATGTAGCGGAACGAGGAACTGCCCGCGCTTTCGGCCACGCGTGTGAGCTCGACGACCGTGATGACAGAGGCGAGGGAGGTGTCCTTCATCAGGGCGATGAACCTGTTGCCGATCGCGGGCAGGGCGGTCCGGATCGCCTGGGGGAAGATGATCCGCGCGAGTATGCGCTGGTAGGTCATGCCCATCGAGTTCGCAGCCTCCCATTGCCCCTTGTCGACGGCCAGGATGCCGCCGCGGAAGTTCTCGCTGAGGTACGCCGCGGAGTAGAGGGTGAAGGTGAGGATCGCGGCGGGGATGGGCGGGATCCTGACCCCGAGTTGGGGCAGTCCGAAGTAGACCAGCATGATCTGAATGAGGAGGGGGGTGCCTCGGAAGACCGAGACGTAGGCGATGGCCGCGAGCCTGAGTGGCAGGAACGTGGAGATCCTGGCCAGCGCGATGAGGGTGCCGAGGCCGGAACCGAGGACGAAGGACACGAGGCCGAGCAAGAGCGTAACGGCCAGCCCTTGGAGCAGGGCGGGCGTCTGCAGAGCGAGAAAATCCATCAAGATCTCCTTTCCGCTGGTGGGCGGGTGGCCTGAGCTGCCGGCAGGCCGCGTACGGCGGCCGCCATGTCCGTGCCGCTGAACCAGCGGCGTGAGATGGCCGAGAGGGTGGCGTCCGCGATCATCCCGTTGATCGCTTTGTCCACTGCGTCTTTGAACCGTGGGGATCGCTCGCGGAAGGACATGCCGAGAACCTCCCGGTGCAGCACCGGGATGGCCGCCTGGACTGGGAGTGCTTTCTTCGCGGCGAGGTAGGTGCCCTGGAACCGGGAGACCAAGGCTGCGTCGGCGCGGCCTTGTGACAGGTCCGTCAGGCCCAGCATCGCGTTCTTGTAGATCCTGACGTCCGCCCCTGGAATGGAGGCACGCACGAACTCGGCCTCCGTGGTGCCCTCGGAAACGGCGATCTTCTTACCGGCCAGGTCCCTCGGCGTAGCGATGCCGGTGGTGCCCGTGCGGACGAAGACGGCGACGTCGTTGACCGCGTAGGGGCGAGAGAAGTCGACCTGCTCGTCGCGCTTGCTCGTGATGGTCTGCGCGGACACCACGATGTCGAACCTGTCCGCCTGGATGCCTCCGATGAAGCTCGCGTAGTCGGAGCCGATGAAGTCCACACGGGGTATCCCCAGCCGCTTCGCGAGGTCCTTGGCGACGTCCACGTCGTATCCGGCCGGCTGTCCCGCGTCGTCGAGGAAGCTCCACGGCGGATTGGCCTGAGTCAGTGCCACGCGCAAAGACCCGGTCGCGCGAGTGCGTGCCAGGACGTCCTCGGTGCCCGCTCCCGAGCACGCCACGGCAAGCGGCAGCGAGACCAGGAGACACACGGACCCGACGGCCTTCCGGCGGATTCCGCCGGTCGTCCGGGTCCTCCGGCGCTGTCTGTCACGGCCTTGGCCGTACACGCTACGCATGGTCAGCCGTTCGGGGAGAGGTAGTGAGAACCGTGCGGGTCGGCGCAGTGACGGGGATCGACACAGTCGATGGCATCCGTGGCCGACCGGGACGTCTGATCGACCTGCAGCGTGGCGTGGGTGATGCCATAGGAGCCGGCGAGCAGTTCCTGCAGCCGACGTCGTACCGCCCCGCAGTCCGCCGGCAGTTGGACGAAGACGTGCGCCGACAGCGTCAGGTCACCGGAAGTGAGTTCCCAGATGTGCAGGTCGTGCACCTCAGCAACATCCGGTTGGGTGGCCAACCTCGCGCCGATCTCCGCCGGGATGAGCCCGGCAGGAGCCGCCTGGAGGAAGATCCGCCCGGTCTCGCGGATGAGGCCGTACCCGGCTTTGAGCATCAGTGCGGCGACGATCAGCGTGGCGATCGCATCCGCCCGGGCGAACCCCGTCACGAGAACGATCAGCCCTGCCACGGCGGTGGCGATGAACGCGAACAGGTCGTTGAGGATGTGCTGGAAAGCCCCCTCCACATTCAGGCTGCTTCGATCCGCCTTGCTGAGCAGCCAGGTGGCCGCGAGGTTGATCACGATGCCGACCAGTGCGGTGACCAGCACGAGGCCGCCTTCGACATCAGGCGGGACGATGAGGCGCCGGATCGCCTCGTAGAAGAAGAGGCCTGCCAGCACCAGCAGCGTCGCACCGTTGAGCTGCGCCGACAGGATCTCGGCCCGCTTGAACCCGTAGGTGAACCCGCCGCGTGGTGGGCGGGCGGCCAGCGCCATCGCCACCAGGGCGAAGGCGATCGAGGCGGCGTCGGTGAGCATGTGCCCGGCATCGGAGATCAGCGCCAGGGACCGCGCGACAAGCCCGACGACCAGTTCGCCCACCATGAACGCGACGAGAAGCGCCAGGGCGGCGATCAGGAGCCGTTTGTCCGCGTTCGCCGAAACAGCGTGGCCATGCCCGTGCCCGTGGTGGGAGCCACCCGTGGGACCGCGACTCAGCGCATGTCCGCGTCGTTCCGCCGACGTCGGTTCGGTTTTCCGGGTCGGATCATGCTCATGATGTAGCTCTTCGTGATGGCCGTGGCCGTGGCCATGGCGGTGGCCCAGCCCGTGTTGGTTATCATGATCGGCCATTTGATCGGGTGCCGGGTGATGCGGAACTGCCATGATGAAACGCCTCCTGATCCCAGTTCCGGTTGGTCCTGTAAGCGCACGTGATGATTCGACGGCACGGGCTCCCTAACGCCATTGCGGTAGGCATCAGCGTCAAAGGGCCCTGAGCAGGCTGCGGCGCTGCCACTCGCTCAGGTCGCCTACGTGGGCTCTTTCGTCGATGCCGCTCGCCGCCATGAGCGCCGCGGTACGTGAGCGGTCATGACCAGGAAGGGCACGAAGGAGGCGTGCGACGAGCATGTGCTTCGCCACCGAGTCCTCCCGATCGAGCACCTGCGCAAGCGACATTCGGCCGGAGGCGACCGCCTCCCGGAGGTCTGCCTGGGTCCGCGGTCGAGCGAGGGGTGCCGCGGACATGGCAGAACGTCTGCTGAGGTAAACGGTGGCAGCGTGATCCACACGTCCGGCGGACATAGCACTGGCTGCCATGGCCCTGCCGGGCTGCTCCGCTGTCTGGCCGCCTTCCTCCTCATGCAACCCGTGAGACAAGGCCAGAAGGGCGCCGGCCGTTACGGAAACAGTCGCAGCGATCGCGAGATGGCGTTTGGAGAGCCGGCCGTTCTGCTGTCGGCTTCCGGCGAGCCTCATGCCGACGATCGCGGTCCGCGACAGGACGCCGATGACCATCCCGAGCAGGACCGGCACCCACTGCTGAGGCAGCGGCCGAAGGGTGGCGGTGAGCACACCCACCGCGGGGCTGAGACAGGCCACCACCAACCACGGAGCCAACCGCTGCTTCGCCATCTCGAGCAGAGCGGCCAGCGCCAGCCCTTCGCTGGCGGAGTGCACCGTCAGAGCAAGAATGATCACAACGGAGACGGTCAGTGCGAGCGTTGCTCCTTCGATCGCCCGATGCAATGTCAGAGCCGCTGCTGTTCCCATTCCGCCGTATAGTGCTGCACCGACAACCTCCTTCACACGCCGGTGCAGACCGGGTGCGTGCATGCCGGCGCGAGCCTGGTCCTCGTCATGAGGACAGGCGCATCCCTTGCGGGTGAAATAGGTGATCACGGTGAAACCGAAGACGGCCGCCAGCGCCACCATCCAGAGCGGTGTGCCGCTTTCGGCCGCGTCGCGCCAGGCGTCGGGAAGCAGGTCGACGAGAGCCGTGACCAGCATCATCGCCGAGGCGATCGCGAGCCATAGGGTCACGCGTTGGGAATTCCGCCGGGCCAGCCATGCTCCTGCGAGAGTCGAGACGCAGACCAGCAGGACGGCGGCCCACGCCTCCTGCCCGGCTGGTTGCCGCTCCAGCGCGGCTCCGACAGCCCCTGGCAAATCTGTCAGTGGCATTTGTGCAGCTCCTGAGATCCGTTGGGCGGGCGCACGACATCACGTAGCGAACAGGGGGTGCCCTTTCGGCTCGTGATGCGTGGCAAGGACGGTCGTCCCACGATGTGTGACGGGGAGAGTTGCCGCCCGCAGGCCTCCTGCTGGGAGGCTGGGCAGCCAGGACATCAGAGCAGGTCAGCCTGCAGCCACGTCGATGGCGTTGGCGTCAACGGAGTGGTCGCAGCTACCGGCGCTTCGGGCCGCATCGGGACGCGGGGGATGCGGCTGCGCTGCCTGACCGGGGTCTTCCAGCTCGTCGAGCAGCCTGAGCATCTGATCCGTGTTGTCGCGGAAGGATTGCCGCAGCACGCTGTCGAAGTCCGCGACCAGTGCCTGCAGATCCTGCAGTCGGCGTTCCATGACCTCTTGCCGAGTCTTCTGCGCCTGACGCTGCAGTTCCAGGATTCGCTCCATGGTGCCCCGCCCGAGATCTTCGGCGCGTTCCCGGGCCCGCGCGACGATCGTGTCGGCCTCTGTACGAGCCGTGGCGAGGATGCGGTCCGCCGCTTCCTCCGCGACTTGGACGATGCGTGCCGCCCTCTCACCCGGCGGTGGAAGAGCCTCCAGCGCGGCACAGGCCGCCGTGTTCAGCCGCGACCTCAACTCCTCGTTCTCCCGCAGCAGCCTGCTCAAAGCCGACTCGACCCGCCCCAGGAAGCCGTCCACCTCAGTTAGGTCGTAGCCCTCCCGCAGACGCACCACGGTGAACACCTGATTGCGCACGTCGCCAGGGGTGAGAAGCGTGGACACCCCATCGCGGCTGCTGAAGGGTACGGGATCGCCTTCGAGGACCTCCGTGTCATGTCCGTGTCCGTGTCCGTGTCCGTGTCCGTGCTCATCGCCCATGGCCTACATCACCGAGCCTTTCATTCGTTACCTGGATTCAGGGTTCCCAAGACGCCCGTCAAATCGGACGACATGGCACCCCTTTTCTGGATATGAAGGAACGTGTAAGTGATATATGGGAAACCGTCTCAACCAGGGTCTCGGTTGAGCGGGTTTCGAGTCAAAGGGGAAGTGGTTACGGTACGAGGTGGCAGTGATCTTATGCGTGGCAGGCGGGAGGACGTTTCACCTTGCCGGTAATACGCTCATCCCGGCGTACTCGTTATTCGAGCGCTATGTGAATGGACGTCGGTTGGGGCGGGCTTCCGGGACAATCGCCGATCCCGGAAGCCATTGGCGTTGCTTCTGCGCTATCAGCGCCGCGGCGGCTGGCCGTGGTCGGGGTGGCAGTCACCAGGATGACCGTGCTGATCACTGTGGTGGTCACCGTGCTCGTGGCTTTCGTGCTGGTCGACCTGGCCGTCGGTGCAGCAGTTGGTGTCGGTGCATGACGAGGCGGGGGTGGCGGGGTCGGGTGCCATAAAAACCCTCCTGGGAGTGCGCGTCGGCTTTACTTGCCGTTTACGTTTATCTCTCACCGGCCGGGGCGTGAAACACGGGGTTCGGCAAAGCTTTGTGTTCACGCCCCACCATTGAGAAACGGGAATTTCCGCATGCCGATGTGGCCGCCTGGCCGTGAATAAGTGAAAGAAGGTTCCTTTGCGTGTCTGAAGTCAGGTGACGGTCGGCGGACGATGGCTGGGGTACTGAAATGCGGCCGCTGTTGACCACGGGTCGATTACGCCGCGGGAGGGCGGTCCCGCCCCCTGGGAGAGCGGAGGTTTCCCCGGGGGCGGGAGGTGCGCTGGTGGTGACGACGGCCGGGTCCCATCGCGGCCGGGTCACAGGCGTCTGGGGTGACCTCCTGGTCACACCTTCCGCAAGTAGTGGCCGGGAGCCCAGCCGGATGGGCCGGTGGCGGACTTGACGGCGATCCAGCCGTCGGTGGCGGTGCAGGAGCCGGCCAGTCGCCCGTTGTCCGCCCGCAGGTAACCAGAAGGCCGGTAGCGGGTGCCGGGCCCCTGGCGCAGCGTCACCACGCTCGAGGGTTGCACCCCCTGCCAGTGGTAGCTGCACCCCCGGGCGGGAAACGCCGGGGGAATGGCCGGAGCGGCGGGGCGGCGCGCGGCCTGGTGGTGAGTGCGGCGGCGCAGGTAGTACGCCGAGGCCCAGCCCTTCCTGCCGGTGGCGGTCCTGACGGCGATCCAGCCGTGTCGGGCGGTGCAGGATCCGGAGATGGCCCCGGCGGCGGCCCGCAGGTGCCCGATCGGCCGGTGCCGCAGCCCGGGGCCGTTGCGCACGTTCAGGAAGCTGCCCGCACGCACGTGCGCCAGCCGGTAGGAGCAGTCCAGCCGCGGCCGTCGGGCCGAGGAGCCGCGACCGGCGGCGGTACCGGGCTGGTGGTGGGTGCGGCGGCGCAGGTAGTACGCCGAGGCCCAGCCCTTCCTGCCGGTGGCGGTTCTGACGGCGATCCAGCCGTGTCGGGCGGTGCAGGATCCGGAGATGGCCCCGGCGGCGGCCCGCAGGTGCCCGATCGGCCGGTGCCGCAGCCCGGGGCCGTTGCGCACGTTCAGGAAGCTGCCCGCACGCACGCGGGCGAGGCGGTAGGAGCAGGTGCGGGCGGTCCGACCGGGCGCTCCGGCGACGCGGGTGGCCGGACCGGCAGGCTGGGCGAGAGGCCGGGTGGCGGTGTGGGTGGTTGCCTGCGCCGGTGGGGCGATGACCGCGAGCCAACCGGCGGCGGCGCAGACGGTCAGCGCGGGGGTGATCCGCTTGGCGATCGTCACGATGGTTCTCCCTTCGTAGGCATCGCCCGTGCCTGGCTGGGTGCCCGGCGGGTCGCTCGGATCTCGGGATCGACCGGCGATGCTTACCTTGAGTTACTGCCCGATTACTGAATCATCACACAAGTGAGCAACTATGCAAGTAAAATTTGGGGCCTGAGAACCATGACGGGTGAACGGGCAGGAACCGGCGCGATGCCCGTATTGACGGGCGATGCCTCGAGAAGGCGATCGCGCGCTGCGCCGACCCCCACGGCAGGCCATGGCTGATGCGTGCTGCGGGACAGACACCCCCACCTGGGCCCCCGCCACGGCCACCGGCGATGGGGGACCGGCCGCCCCCGTCGCGGTGTGGCAGGTCGGCGAAGTGCAAGCAGCCGCCGTGTCCGGCGTTCTGCTTCTGACGGCCGTCCTTATGCCGTCATCGTGGGCCGAGGTGGCCAGGGCGCCGCAGCGGGCGCGGTGGCCCTCGGGGAGATCAATGAGGCCGCCACGCTGGCGTTCTTGTTCTCCGTCGCCGAGGGGCTGGAAGGCTACGCGGTCGCCCGTACCCGGCATGGGCTGACTGCCCTGCTGAGCCTGGTCCCGCCCACCGCGACCACCCTGCGGGAGAGCGGCGAGACCGAGGTGGCTCCCGCTGAGCTGCGTGTGGGGGATGTGCTGCTGGTGCGGCCCGGGCAGAAGATCGCCACGGACGGCGTGGTCGCCGCTGGTCGCAGCGCGCTGGACACCTCCGTGGTGACCGGCGAGTCGGTCCCGGTCGAGGTCGGGCCCGGCGCGCAGGTGTTCGCCGGCGCTCACCCGAACCCCCGGACGATGAGGACCGCAACCTCAACGGCGGCGGGCGGCACGGCCTTCCTGCCAGCGGGCCCGCGCCTTCTTTCGGGTGAGAGGCGGGCCTAGCGGGCGAGGGAGGTGTGGTCGGAGTAGGCCAGCAGAGTGGAGCTGTTGGCGACGTCTTCGGCGGCGCGCGTCAGCGCGGAGTCGGCGCAGCTGGTGCAGCGTCCACGGCCCCCGGACAGGCGGTTGGTCTCGAAACATTCGGCGGCGCGGATTCCACCGACAACGGCATCAGACGCACCGGGCGAGCGCCGGCCGAGTCATACAGGCCAGATGACGACGCACAGCAACGGTGCGACCAGCACGGCCACGGGGCCGCTGAGGAGCAGACTGGCGATCGAGTAGGCGACGGCGGGGGTCCACCCCGGCCGATCCTCCGCACTGCGGAGAAGCCGTTCCAGACGATGAACGACTCCGGTGTCGGCCAGAGCGAGCACTCCGGCTTCGGAGGAGCCTGTCAGCGGTATGGCCATCCGCACCAGGGCGCGAGCCAGCGGAAGCTCCCCATGCACCTGGCGGGCCTGGTCGTCCGCGAGCATCTCCAGCAGGACGGGAACGACCTGCCGAGCGGTCCGTGCTGCCGCCAGCCAGGGAAAGGCCTCGGCCAGAGCGATGAACGGCAGCAGGATCAGATCGTGCCTGCCCCGGGCGTGCGCTCGTTCGTGGCCGAGGACGGCCAGCAACTCCTGCTTGTTCAGCAGGTCAAGCGTTCCTTGGCTGAGCACGATACGGGCTCGTCGCCCGGGAATGCAGTAGGCGATGCGTTCCGCAGTAGGCAGTACGTGGGCGTCGTGGTCGGGGGCATGATCGGCCACGACGTCGACCAGCAGACGTTGCCGTCGCTGCTCCGCGATCGTCTTCACAGTCACCCGGATGGTGTGCGCGAGCAGCCATGCCAGCACGCCCAGTGACCACGCGAGGGCGACGAGCTGGGCCGGGCCGAGTCCGGTCAGCCCGTGCCCATCAACAACCTGGCCGACGAGGGTGTGCATCCCGTGGGGGAAGACTGCGGCCAACGGCGCAACCGAGGCGACGAGCCCCACCCCCACCGCTCCGAGTCCGCCGGCCAGGCCGATTGCCTGCCATAGCACCAAGGCGGCTTTGGGGCATCGGCGGGTCCACTGCGCCGCGGCCAGCTGCGCAGAGACCCGACCTCCGAACACAACGGGCACCAGCGCGACGCCTGCCGCGATCAGCCACAGGCTCACCGAGGAGCCTCGTCTCGCCCATTGAGCGCCTCGCGGAGTGCTGCGGCCACCTCCGGGGAAGCCGTGCCGACGAACCGGCTGACGGCAGCCTCGAGATCACCGGCCTCGTCGAGGGCCGCGCGCATGGTCTCGGCCACGAAAGCGTCCTTACCTGCGCTGGCCTTGTACAGGTGCGCTCGCCCCTGCCGCTCCCTCGAGACCAGACCCTTCCGGGAGAGCCGTACCAGGACGGTCAGCACCGTTGTGGCCGCGGGCCGGGAGGGAAGACTGTTGGCCAGGTCCTGAGCGAACATCCCCTCCGGGTGGCTCCACAGGGCCTCCATGATCGATCGCTCCAGGTTGCCGAGTCGCACCTGTCCCGCCTCTCTGCCGCCCTGACAACGCTGTATCGACAGTAGAAGGTAAACGCACCCCTTCTGGACAAGACAAGTCGTCAGGTTACTGTGCCCTTCGGTTCGCTTGTCCCTGCCAGAGCGTCAGCCCTCCGTATCCGCTCTCCCCGGTCTTTGGAAGAGCGACGCTGCGAGTGCAGCCACAGCGAGGAGCATCAAGATCCACTCAGGTAGCGCGC
>NZ_JAOEGB010000031.1 GCF_025420585.1 Planotetraspora sp. A-T 1434
CTGCCAGCAGGGCTGTCGATCTTTCCCGGTCCTCAGCAGGGGGCGTTGCTCCATCCGGCTATCCCGGTATCGTCGCTGCACATGGTGGATCTCCAGGTGCTCCAGGATGACCCGCATCGCCAGGTGGTACGCATCGCCGACACGGTGCGGCGCCCCCTGTACCCGTGGTCCCCGACCATCCACGAGCTGTTGCTGCATCTAGAAAGCGTCGGATTCCCGTACGCGCCTCGGCTACTTGGTATTGACGCGGAAGGCCGCGAGGTCCTGACCTACATCGACGGCGAGTCTGGCGGTGCCGCTTGGGCCAAGGTCGTCGAGGACGCCGGCCTGGTCGCGATGGCACGTCTCCTGCGGGACTACCACGAGGCTGTACGCGGCTTCCGTCCGACCGCCGAGGCGGGGTGGGCCGCCTGCGCTGGCACCGTCAACGCTGGCGAGCTGGTATGTCACGGTGACTTCGGGCCGTGGAACCTGGTGTGGAGGGGCACCCAGCCGGTGGGCATCCTTGATTGGGACTATGCCCGGCCAGCCCGGCCCATCCATGACGTCGCCTACGCCTTGGAGTACGTGGCGCCGTTTCGCGACGATGGCGTCTGCATCGAGTCGTTGCGCTATCCCGTACCGCCGAACCGACGGCAGAGACTGGAACGATTCGCTGAGGCGTACGGGCTCACGGCGACCGCTGGTCTCGTCGACGAAGTCATCGCCCAGCAGCAGGACGTGTTGCAGCGTGCCCGGCAACTCGCGGCCGAGGGACGACAGCCACAGGCGGCGTGGCAGGAGGCTGGCGTCCTTGACGAGGTAGTGGAGCGGATCCGTTGGAGCCGCGCGCACCGGCACCTGTTCGAGTGACCTGTCCGGCTCCCGAGTCCCTGCGCTCGGCACGCTCACGCCATCCGCACATCGGCATGACCGCGCGACCAGCGGCAGATCCGGTCGGTTGATCTTGCGGAGTAGAGTCGAACCACCTGCGCGAGAACCGGCGTCAGTACCACGCCAAGACCGATTTGGATCATGCGCGTCGACCCAGGCCCGGGCGACGACTGGCCGCCTCAAGTGTCAGAGACGCTCGAGCAGCTCAGCCTTCTTCTCCGCGAACTCCTCGTCCGTGAGGATGCCAGCGTCGTGGAGCGACGCGAGCTTCGCGATCTGCTCGACAACATCCGGCTGAGCTGCGGCCTCGGCCGGTGCCCCATGCTTACCTCGCTGGATCATCGAAGAAGCGAGGTCCAAAATCTTCTCGGTCACGCCAGGCTGCGCCGGGAGGGGCTCCGAAGACTCGGCCTGCGCGGAGGTATCAGTTACGACCTGCTGGCTCTCGAGCAATACGGAGAAGATCATGAACAGCTTCTCCGGCAACTCAATGATGGACTGATTGCCGTCGGCCCAGTTCACGCGGACGGTGTGCCCGGATTTCATGGCAGTCCCGAGGCCGGCACCGACAGCCTTACCGATCATCCCAGGCAGAGCAGCCTGCGCGGCAGCCTGGCCCGTGACGCCGGCGACACCTTCCCTGGTCGAGAGTTCCTCCCACTCGAGCACGGTCTCGGCGTTGAGCTTGTGCCGCTTGAATGGGTTGCGTGGGTGCTGGATGGTGAGTCCGCCGTGGCCTGAGAGAACGCTGCCCCCCGCCAGGTGGCCGCCCACTACGCGTCCCTGGTTCGTCAGGGCCTGCAGAATCGCCATTCGCGAACCGTAGAGCAAGACTTCGGCCCCACGCAAATGTTGTGCGTATTGACCGCTGAGAAATCCGCGTCGGTCAGGCCGACGTATGGGTCGACACATTGCACCGGGTGGCGCCCTGCGACCCATTGCCGATCAGCATCAGTTATCCCGTCGTCAAGCCATACGAATGGGCGCCCGGCCGCCCACTGGGTAAGGAACACGGTCTTCCAGTGCAGACATGCGCCGGATCGCCATCGCCGTCCGGCCACTGGACTACGGGCAGACCCGGAAGCCCGAGCCGTGGCGAGATGACCTCGTTCGCCTCAGCCATCCATGTCGTTACCCAGACCAACTGACATCCCAGCGCCAACAGTCGGCGCCCGTCATCTGGGTCAAGCCAGGTGAGCAGAGGATTGCCAGTAGCACTCAGTGGCTCAACGCCGGCACCGCCCAAGGAAATCGCGGCTAACGGGCCGGACTTTGAAGGGAATCAGCGTCCCATCTACATCGAGGAAGATCAAGGGACGGTTTTAAATGCCGGGCATCACGCTCGAACCGTATCGGGCCCATTCAGGCTGAGCCAGACGCGACTCTTCGGCAAAGTCATAAGCGTCGGCTGTGTCCCAAGGCCATGTACGGGCGGGCAGCGCACCCGAAGCGGCGCCGGGAGTGACGAATGTCTGGCTCTCGTTCTCGCGACCGAAGCCACCGCCACGCGCTCCTGTCGCCAGACCGCGTCGCAATGTGCGAGAAGATGCCGTCCATGGCCGAGCAGACGTGGGACGGAACGACGCGGGTTGCGTCGCTGGATGCGCGGGCGGCAGAGGCGCGACAGCGGCTGGCCGACTGTGCCAAGCAGTACGACTGGCCGGGTGTGTTCGAGGTACTCGACGCGGAGCCTGGGCTGGTGAACTCGGCGCGGCCCGACGGCAAGTCGTGGTACGCGCCGTTGCACCAGGCGGCGCACGCAGGTGCGGCCGCGGAGGTCGTCGAGCGGCTCGTGGAGCTCGGTGCCTGGCGGGGGCTGCGCAACGCCGCTGGGAAGCGGCCCGTCGACGTTGCTCAGCGCGGCAATCACAAGCACCTCCTCGGCGTGCTCGAGCCGTCCCGGCGCATCGAGGTACCGGCCGAGAGCCTGCGCCGCATCCAGGTGTACTTCCACGCCGTCATCCGGGCGCAGGTACAGCATCTCATCGACCAGCATGCGCTTCGGCTGCCCGAACTCGAAGTCCTGCTGGAGTTCGACGAGCCGCAGATGTGGTTTCCGGTGCCGGACATGCACGGCCGGTACGAGTTCCGGCTCGAACCCGACGGACCGGACACCCGGCTGATCATCGACGCGTTCGCCGAGCGGCACGAGGTCACCGCCAAGGAAGTGCGAGTGCGAGCCCACCCCGTGCCGACGCTGGTCCGCGTGCCCGACGACCGGGCCGGGTTCGCGGCGCTCGTGACGTTCGCGCATACGTACAACGGCTACGACCTGCACGGCGGAACCGAAGGGCTGCCCCAGGTGGTGCTCCCGGTGCACGGGCATTGGGAGCAAACTGGCGAGTTGCCCGACGACATCGACGTGCTGCGGGCGTGCCTGTTTTTCCAGCAGCGTTCCCACTACTGGGACGGCGACTCGTGGGACTTCGAGACGGAGCCGTTCGTTGTCGCCCTGCTGACACGGATCCGCGCGCTGTCCGGCGGTACGGTGCCGCTGCGCTCCCCAAAGCCAGCCCCGCGGTAGCGGATCGCCGCTCCTCATCCTTGATCTTCCGCCTTATTGGCTTCTATCTCTTGCACAGAACGAAACTTGGCATAGGCGGCGCGGTTAGCTCGCCGGGCGCACGCTGAGCCAGGCCCGCGATGGGCATGGCGGCCATGTGAGAACTGAACACGTTGCGTCAGGTGTTGCGGCTTGGAGATGGTTGCTCGCGAGCGGTCGATATGGACCGCGTCGCGGCCGGGGGAGAGGTGGAGTCCCCGCGGACGGGCAGGTCGAGACGGGTGTCGGCTACGGCGGGGCGGGTGGAGAGCCATTCGAGCCATCGTTGTGATTCTTGTCGTTGCCGGGTGGCTTGCTTTGTGAGGGCGGGGGAGTCTCGGCGTAGTTCCAGAGCGTGAATCTCGGGCCACAGCGCTGGTCGCTGGGCGGGGTCGGCGGATAGGAAGATGGCTTCGCTGATCGCCCATGAGGTCCGGAGTTTGGGTCTGGTGAGTTCTTCGTACGCCGCCAGTAGGTCTTGCGTCCCTTCTCGTGGGAGACGGCCGTCTCGTAGGGCTCTGGTTAGGTCGCGCTGGTCCTGCTCGGCGATGGCGACGAGGGCTTCGCACGTGTTCAGCGTCGATCTGAGGGGTGGCACCATCTCGGCCGTGTTCCGGGCAGTCTGGGCAGGGCTCTTGATCGGTGGGGCGTCTCCCTGGGCGGGCGTCCACAGCGGGTTGGTATGCAAGAGTCGGCCGAGGAGGACGGTCACCTGCTCCAGGTGCTGCTGACGCTGTGACCTGTCAAGCGGTCCGCGTGGAAAGAGTCCCTGCCAGGCTCGGCGCACATCTTTCCATTCCGCGTGTGCCTCTTCCAGGCCGTTGGCGACACGTTGCAGCGCTTGCCCGAGATCGTGTCGGCGGTCGGGGTTCAGTTCGTAGGCGCGGCGGGTGAGCTGGGTGAGGAGTCTGGCGGTGATGTGTGTGATGATCGAGCCGGCCAGGGCCGTACGGTGCCATTCCCGCGGACCGGATTCGTGTTTGTGGTGGCACAGGGCGCGCAGGGCGTTGGTGCTGGTGGTGATGCCCGCGCGTAGCTCGTCAGGGGTCTGCGGCGCCGTTGGGATCGCCGCTGGCGGGGCGGGATCGTTGAGAGGGATCGCGCGGACGACCGCTGAACCGCCGAGACGCGAGGCCTCAACTACGTCAGGCGAGGTGAGCAGTTCGCGGGCTGCCCGGATTTCTGGCGCATGGGCGTGAGCCGTGCGGTCGAGGATGGCCGATAGCGCCAGGGCGTGGCTGCCGACCTCGTGCAGGAGTTGGCGGCGTACCTCGTTGTCAGTGATGACTCTGGTCCAGTCGGAGCGGGCGTGCGTCATCTGCGGGGAGAAGTGTGTGGCCAGTACGTCTCCGGCAGCTCCCCAGGCCAGGCCAGCGGTGGACAGATGCAGGGGGACCGGATGCAGGGCGCTCGCTGGGTTCGGCTCCCATCGGGCGAGTAGGTCGGCGGCCTTCTGGAGCGGGACGGCGACCGCTGCGGAGTGCGCGAAGTCGTCGGCGCAGCGGGCCAGCATGGTGGTCAGTGAGCGGCCGGCATGCAAGGTTTCTGCCGATGCCTGCAGGTGGATCTCCGTTTGAGCGTGTCGTTGGGCGATCTCCAAGTGGACGCGTGCGCCGTCGACGAAGTCACCGAAGGTCGCGGTCATGGTGCCACCAGGTCCCGGATGCGGGCGGCGTGGGCTGCCGCGTTAATTAGGGCGAGCTTCGGTTCGGGATCGGGGATTCCGGGGGCGGCACGCAGTAGCACCTCACATACCAAACCTCCGAGCCGGGCGACCTCGGCAAGGTCCGGCACGAACTCGGTAGTGACTGCAACGTGTACATCTCCCACAGGGGTGGCCGGGCCTGTGCTGCCCGTTTCATCGCCCGGGGTACGGAGGTCGGCCAGGCCTTCGATGGCCTCCTGCTGGAGGAGGGCGTAGCAGGGGTAGAGCTCAGGCGGCCCGTGCTCCTCGCCGGCTTCCATGGCGACAGCGATGGCGGCGAAGGCGTCCACCGCTGCTGTGACCTGGGCTTGTGTGTCGGCCTCGCGATGCTTGCTGAGGTTGTCGTAGGCATGGGTGATCACCATGCTTCTCCTCTCTCCTTGGATCAGGTGTGATCGGGTTCGTCGGGTACGGTCCACCAGCCGGGTGGGGCGGGTTCGAGGGTGGCCAGATGGGGTTCGAGGTGCTCGTCCTCGCTGCACTGGTAGAAGGGACCGCGAGGGCCGAGCAGGATCGGCAGTTGGTGGTCGAGGTGGTCGCGGTACCAGACGCCCATGCCGGTGCCGGGTTCCAGGCGTAGTGCCTCCCATGAGTGCCAGAGCGCGGTGAGGCGGGAGATGGCCTCGGCGTGTTTCCACCATTGGGCGCACCAGCGGAACTCGCCGCCGAGGGTTCGCCGGTACATCGGGACGAACCGCTCGGTGACCCATTCCTCGACGGTGGAGTAGACCGGCTCGGTCATCGTGCCGCCCTTTCTGCGATGAGGCGTTCGAGCCGGTCGCGGCATGCCTGAATTCGGTCGGCGTCGCGGCTTTGGTACCAGGGGAGCAGGGAGATCAGAGCCGGTCGCCCACCTGTGGCCAGCAGCAGCGCGGTTCCCGGCGGCAGGGCGCGGATGGCGGCCGGTTCGAGAATGTCTTGCCGGCGCAGCGAGATCTGCTCTGAGGCGCGTCCTTCGGCGTAAGTGACGGACCGGACGGGGACGTCGTGCTGGCCGACAAGGGTCGCCAGGTCGCGTGCCAACCGGGGGGAGTCGACTCCCGCGCCGATGACCTTGCGGGTGGCGGCACCCCACATCGCTGCCATGCCCGTCTCACCCCACACCGTCACGCCTTGCTCGTAGGACTGCAGGATCGTCACCGGGACGATGCCGCGAGAGCCGAGGTGGCTGTAGAGCTCGGGCAGGTCGGCGATCCGGCAGATGTTCGCCGCCTCATCCAAGGAGACGACCATCGGCGGGTCGAGCCGTCCGCCCATGCGCTCGGCACGGCGTTCCGCGGCTCGCATCGCGGTGTCGGTGAGCGCGGCGATCAGCGGCGCGGCAGCCGACCGCGACTTCGACAGCAGGTAGAGGGTGTCATTTCCACTGGCGAAGTCGTGAGGGTCGAAGACCGGCAACGGCGACGGGGTGACCCAGGAGATGATCGCCTCGTCTCGCAGTGCTTTGGCCGCTGTTCGGGCGGTCTGGTAGATGCCGTCGCGTGTCTCGACCGCGCCGTTTTGCGCGCCGCGCAGCGACGAGGCCAGCAGCGTGAATCCCGCGGCTTCCAAAAGTTCGACCGGTGTCGGTACGGCTGGGGTGTCGAGCCATTTGGCGACTTCGCGCAGGGTGCGGCCGGAGGATGCGGCGGCGAGGAACAGCGCGCAGAGCAGGTCTTGGGCGGCGGGCCCCCACAGGTCGCGCTTGTTGCCGTCATCGACGGTGAGGACGAAGTGCCCGGCCAGGCGGTGGGCGTCTTCCACTGTGCTGAGGCCGCGCAATGGGTCCCACCACCAGGCCTGCGGCTGGTAGGTGATGTGCTGCGGGTCGAACAGCCACACCGCGCCGTCGGCCGCTCGCAGTGCGGCAGTCGCCGCCCACAGGTCGGCCTTGTTCGAGGTGGCGATGACCGGCCCCGGGGCCGACAGCACGTACGGAATGCTCAGACAGGTGGTCTTGCCGGACCTCGGGGCCATGAAGGCGACGATGGTGTCCTCCCAGGAGGCGTACAGCGTGGGACCGTTCCGCATCAGGTCGCCGAGCGCCAGCCCGATATCGCACGGTGCCAGGGGCCCGGTCAAGGAACGGCGTAGCTCGCGGGCCTTCCTCTCCGCGGCGTCCGGCTTGAGCACGGTAAGCCCGGGGTTGTCCGCGAGTGCGGCTACCGGGTCCACCGGATCGGGACGCCGCCCAACGATGAACCACCATGCCCCCACGCCGATGGCGAGCGCCGTAGTAATAAGGAGCGCTGCTACCACGACAACGGCGGGTGTGGGAGTGCCGGGCCAAGCGGCAGCCGTACGGCCCTCGAACACCTCCAGCGCGAAGTCGGTGCCGAAATCGCTCACCCGTCCACCGAACAGGACGGCCGTTATCCGAGCGGAGATCCAGATCAGGCCGAAGAACGCGACGACGCCCCACCCAGCCAGGAGCAGTACCCATCCGCCGATCGCGCCCTGCGGGGTCAACCCGGCGCGTGGTCCCACGGCTCTGGTCACTGGGTGCTCCGCCGGATCGCCTGGTCGGTGTCGTAGAGCTCGTGCTCGGCACCGACGAGCGCGAGCTCGACGGGGATGCCGAGGCGGTCGCCGGCCTTGATGAGGTACTTCCCCCGCCCTGGATGGCGGGTGCCCGGCTGCCAGGAGTCCGGTGCGGACCAGGACGCGACCAGCTCCTGTTCGGGGCCGGTCAGGCGGGTAATCTCGCTGACGCGGGCGAGCTCTCGCGGCGGCAGCCCGGCGAGCACGGTGATGGCGCTGCGGTCGATGAAGCCGCGCGCCTTGGCTCGGTCCTCCTCGGTGGGAAGCGCTTCGAGGTCGCCGAGCGAATGGGTGATCATGATGGAGGCCATGCCCTTGGCGCGGTTGAGCCGAGTCAGGCTGTCGGCGTACTCGACCAGACCGGGAGCCCCGCGTAGCGCCCGCCACAGCTCGTCCATCACCGCGAGGTAGGAGCGTCCGGTGGTGCCGTCGACCATGGCGAAGCCGTACGCCCAGGTGCACAGCATCGCGGCCGTTAGCAGCTTGTCGCCGGCCGCGCCCACTTGGGAGATGTCGACCGAGACGGCGGGCGCGGTCAGGTCGATGGGTCGGGTGGTCGGACCGTCGAAGACACCGGCGAGCGAGCCGGTGCACAGCAAGTCAAGGGTGAAGACGAGGTCGCTGACCCGCTCGCGATAGCGTTCCGGGTCGTCGGTCCGTGCGGCTGATCGCAGCGCTTCGGGGCCTTCTTCCAGTACGGCGAGCACATCGGGCACGGTCGGTTCCGCGAGGCGTTCGTCCAGCAGGTCAATCGCCCGGCCGAGGATGACCTCTTCGGCGTTGCCGATCGGCGCCTCACGGATCAGCGTGCACAGCGCCATCAGCAGAGACAGCCTGCGTCCGCGCATCTCCCAGCGCATCCGCTCAGCCTCGGCACCCTGAAGGCTGCTTACGGCGGTGCCGAGTGGGCCGGCGTCGAGGGGGTTGATCCGGTCGAGGCCTCTGCCGACCCGGATGACGTGCCCGCCGACGTGCTCGACGAGCATTGTGTAGTCGGGTTTGGTGTCACCGAGGATGAGCGCGGTCGAGCCGAACGCGATGGCGCCGGTGATGAGCCGTTTGACCAGGGTGGACTTGCCGGTCCCCGGTTGGCCGAGGACGAACACGCCGGGGTTGGTGACCAGACCGGCGCGCAGCCAGGCCAGCGGGTCAAGGCAGACGACCTCGCCGAACAGTTGGTGGCGGCCGATCGGTGTGCCGACGGCGGGGGAACCGGACCCTGCCACGAAGGGGAACAGTCCGCAGACCTGCGCCGTGGTGGCCTGGAACTCCGCGCCGGCCTCGACGTGTACGGCACGCCCGCCGTACGGCTCGGGCCAGCCGCGCGCTGGGGTCTTCACCAAGACCCCCTCGTCAGCTCGGCCGGACACACGCCGCAGGGCAGCGTGGTGGCGAACCCGGCGGACTGGCTGCCCCACAGCCGTCGCAGCCGAATCCGGGAGGCTTCCGCGGCGGCCTCGGTAACCGCGACCGCACGAGCCAGGTCGTCTTCGTGCGTCACCGTGCTGGTGACGTACAACGTCACGAGCGTGACCCCGGCCCCGGTGGCCTCCTCGGCCGCGGCCTGCCGGGCACGAGCCTGGTCGTAGGCATCACGGGCCGTCTCGTCCCGTCCGGTGCGGCGGCGGTAGTGCTCCCGGAACGCGGCGGCGTTGACCTCGTCCTCAAGCACCCGCATTGCCTCGGTGGCAGGCAGCGGCCGGTACTGCAGGCTGACCCGCTTCGAGTACGGGCCGGGGGCGACCAGCCGGCTGAGCACGTCGGCAGGAACGTTCTGGCGCGGCGCCTCGTGCCAGGCCCAGCTCACGCTGATCCCGCTGTCGTGCCGGTAGTGATCGGGGTGTTCCTCCGCGCCGATCGGACCGGCGTCCGCCCAGGTCAGGTCGTCGGCTCGGACGGTGTCCGCGCGGGCTGAGGGGTCGAACGCGGCGCGGACGATTCCGGCCAGCTCGTTCGCGGTTGCTCGGCCGGTGACGGTGACACCGCAGGAGCCGAGCGCGGAGGCCAGTGCCTCCATGGTGCTGCTCAGCTCGCCGATCGCGGTGCTCATGTCACCTTGGCCGGCGGGGGAGCGGGCCGGGTCGAAGGTCACGCTGACGTAGGTGTCCACGCGGGCGGCCGTCCGCGGAGCCGTACTGACGAGTTGCCGCATGAGCAGGGCTGCCGCCTCGGGTGCATCGGGGGACAGGTCACGGCCGATGGTGTCGGCGAGGGTGGAGCCGGGTTCGGGGGCGGTGTCGACGGCGACGGTGACCCAGCGGACGGCCGGCATGTGCCCGAGCGAGGCCAGCCAGGCGCCCCAGTTGGCCACCCATGTGTCGGCGTCCGACCGCTCGGCGAGCCAGGTGGAGGCCGGCGAGACCTTCAGCGTCGCGGTGAACAACCCGGCGCGGCGGTCCCACACGATCCCGTACGGCCGGCCGAACGCGTCCTCAGCTGACAGAAGCCGGGTGGCGGCCAGCACGCCAGGAAGCTGAAAAGGCACGGGGGTGGGCGACGACCACTCCGGCCCGGTAGCGGGTGTGGCTGCGGGCCTTGCCGTACGACCAGCGGATTCGGCGAGTGACGAGGTGGGCGACGGGCACGCCGCTCACCCGGATCAGCACCAGCGCCCCGGCCAGGGCGGCGGGCGGGCCGGTGTAGAGCACCGCACGGGCGTCGATCGAGACCGCCAAGACCAGGGCGGTGAGCGCGCCCAGCGCGACGAACGTCCCGGTCGTGCCCAGGCCGAGCAGACCGAGACCGCGCCGCCTGCGCCAGCCCCCGTAGGTGCGCGCCTCCGTCATCGCTGGTGGTCCTCTCGCATCGAGTTCGCCGCGGTTCTTGCCCCCGAGGCCAGGCCGCCGGCCACGGTCGCCGCCGCTGCCCCTGCCGGTCCCGCCGCTGTGGCTCCCGCCTTGGTGCGTGCCGCTGCTGACCCCGCGCTCGCCGTCGTCGTCGAGGAGGCACCTGGAGGAGGAGCGGAGGAGCCGCCGCCCGCCGCTTGCTCGCCGCCCAGCTGAGACGACATGAAGCCCGCGTGGCTGCGCGCGTCCCCGGCCGAGGAGGACGAACCCGAGCTGCGCAACGCGCTGAAGGCCACTGCCCCGGCCACGCCTGCGCCGAGGATGCCGCCACCTCCGCCGGCGGCTGCGAGGGAGCCGGTCGTCCAGGTGAAGAACTTCATGAGCACCGGGAGGGCGATAAGCGACAGGAGGATCATCGCGAAGCCCATGAGGGCCGTCCGCGGATCTTTACCCTTGCCGATCATCGTGAAGGTCGTCGCGTAGACGGCTGCGGCGGCGGGCTTGTAGAAGATCAGCGCGAGCATCCAGCCGGTCAGCTTGCGAAACCACGGCTTGGTCAGCGTGGTCATCGAGCCGGCGGCGGCCAGGGGAAGCATGCCGGACAGGATGACCAGTGCCGCCTCGCGAAACAGCATGAGTGTGGCTTGGATCGCGCCGACCAGGATCGCGATGATGCCCAACACGATCACGACACCGGGGGCCGCCGCGCCCAGGCCGAGCACTACTGTCAGCCGTTTCCCGAAGTCGCCCTGAGCGGCGGCATTGAGGACCCAACTAGACCAGGCGTCACCAGCTTTGACGAGCATGGACGCGGTCAGGACCCCGATGGTAGAGGTCGCCGCGATCACGACCAGCCCGGATCCGACGTCGACCAGCGGGCTGCCCTTGCGGGTCAGCGCCATACGGCCGCCAGCACTGATCACACCGAGCACGGCGACGGCCACCGCGATCGGCAGCGTCCACTGGCGTAGGTGGTCCACGGCCGACTCATTGGCGAGATCCGTTGAGGGAATCTTCAGCCACCAGGACACCGTGTTGCCGACCACCCAGGCGACACCTTCCTGTATGGCCTTGGCGATCTCACCGAGCACGCCATTGGCGGCACCCGCTGCCACCTTCTCCATGACGTATTCAGTGATTGAGCACGTTGGGGATAGCAAGTTTTCGCACGACATGGCTGTTCACCCCTCGAAGCGGGTGTAGCCGTCGAGGGATTTAAGCGGGGTCGCCATCTTGCCCCAGTCGCCATCCACCGGAGCCACCACGCGCCAGTCACCGTCCTGCCAGACAACCTGGATGCGGGTGGTGGCGCGCACGGTGGTTCCGCGCGGGTCAGGCCCGGCGCTGACGATATCTACAGTGGCGGCGTCAGATGTGTAGGACTCCCACCGGTAGGCCTCCTCGTCTACGAATGCCTTGCCGAGCGGCCTACCTTGGGGGAGTCCGGCCTCCTGCCTGCGCTCCTCGTAGTTGGTTCGCGTCTGCTCCAGCAGTCGATCGGCATCCGGGCCGGTCACCTGCTCGGTGATGGTGGGCTCGAATACGGCCGGGCCCCACTGTGAGTTCGCCCGTACACCGATGTGGAGCGCGGCGAGCAGTGCGCCCTGTTGAGTGTGGGAGAAGCCTTGGGCTCGATCGCGGGCGAGCACGCGCGGGCCGTCGATGTCCGACAGCGGCAGCCGTACACCGTGGTAGTCCTGCCAGGTGATGTGCGGCTGGCGGGGTGACGGTGTGGGCGCGGGTGACGTGCCGCAGGCGGAGGCCGCGAGCAGTATCAGTACGAGGGCCGGCGTCTTCATCGCAGAAACATTCCGACGATGCCGGACGCGGTCGCGGCGAGGCTTAGTCCGCCGAGCACCCAGGGGATGCCGGAGGCGCCGTCAGCGGCGAAGGAGGAGCGGTTCTTGCGGCCGATCGCCATCTGCGCGCCGCAGATGAGCAGGCCCGCGACCCCTGCGACGATCACTGCCCACTTGCCCCAGCCGAGTATCGTCGTGATCGGCTTGTCCAGGCCTGGTGGTGCGATCGGCTTCGGGTTCGGCACCGGCCCCATCTGAAGCATGTCGACAGCCGCGCTGACCAGCATGGATTGCCCTCCCTTTGCTATGTCGTATCGATGGATTGTCGCAGTGCGTAGCGTACTCGTCACGCTAGGTGGGTACATTCCAGAGCGCAAGCAGTCTCAAACGGCTGCATCTGACTTCAGGTATTCACAAGACGTGCTGTCGCAGTCGCGTGGGGGAAACTAAACGGTGACCGCTGACCACAAGGAGTGACGATGACCGAGCCGCTTGGCCGTGACCCGGACGTGCTGACCACGAGGGAGCTGGCCGCCAAGCTCGGGCTGTCGGCCCAGACCGTCCGCCGCATGGCCAACGCCGGTCAGATCCCGGCGCTGCGGACCGGCAAGGACTACCGGTACTCCTGGAACGCGGTCCTCGACGTGCTGCGACAGCCCCATCCGATAACGGGGAGCAGTGACCATGACGAGAGCAGGCCGCCGGGCGCCGGACTGCTGGCGACCCAGCAGGCCAAAGAGCGCGCACGGGAGCTGTGACCTCGGCCGGGTTCGGTGAGCGCGCGGCTGCTCGCGGCGGCCGTATGCCTTGTCATCGCGGTGCCGCTCGGGCTCGTCCTCGCGGTCTCGGTGTTGAGCGGTTCGGCTGGTTGCGCCCAGGGCCAGTCGGGTGACATCCCGCCGGACTACCTGCGGCTGTATCAGCAGGCGGGACAGGCGTACGGCATCCCCTGGCAGGTGCTCGCCGGCATCGGCAAGGCCGAGAGCGACCACGGCCGCGGTGCTGCCGTTGGCATTCATAACGGTGCGAACCACGCGGGTGCGATGGGGCCGATGCAGTTCCTCGGCTCGACCTGGACGACGTACGGCGTAGACGGTAACGGCGATGGGCGGGCGAACGTCTACGACCCGGCCGACGCGATCCCGTCGGCGGCGAAGTATCTGGAGGCGAGCGGCGCACCGGGCGATTTGTACCGGGCGATCTGGCGCTACAACCACGCCGACTGGTACGTGCGCCGCGTCCTCGACTTCGCCCGCGGATACTCGGGCTCTGCGGTCGTGGGGGAGGAATTGTGCGCGTTGCCCGCTGCGCCGAGCGCCGTTGCTGGGCGAGTGGTCGCATACGCCCGGATGCAACTCGGCAAGCCGTATGTCTGGGGAGCGGAGGGGCCGGGCTCCTTCGACTGCTCCGGGCTGACCATGCGCGCCTATCAGTACGCCGGGATCCTGCTGCCCCGCGTCGCCGCCGACCAATGGCGCCAGGGACCGGCTGTTGTTCGCGGCCAGGAGCAACCAGGCGACCTGGTCTTTATGCGTTCAGGAGCCGGTGGCCCCGGACATGTAGGGATCGTCGTCGCTCCCGGCGAGATGATCCACGCACCGCGCACCGGAGACGTCGTGCGCTACGCGTCCTATTCCGCTCGTTCTGACGTGGCCGGGTTCACCCGGCCAGCACTCTCGTGGGAGAAGAGATGAAGGTCCTCACCTTGGCTGAGCTGCAGCAGCTCCCGGCCACCGTCGGCTTGCTCACCGCCGCCCAGGCTCTCGGCCTCGGCCGAACCAAGGCGTACGAGTTGGCGAAGAAGGGCGAGTTCCCCTGCCGCATCATCCGCGTCGGCGTCGCCTACCTCGTCCCAACAGCCGAACTGCTCAAGTTGCTCGGCGTGGATCTGCCAATCGCGACCGACCGCTGACGCCGAGGACTTTGTAGCCGCACCCACAAGGATGTTCGCCAGGAACAGGTGACAGGAATTGAACCCGGACCAGTAAGAGGGTTCTCACCCGCGGGTTTGCTCTTTCGGCAGTTCGTGACCATGGGGCTGTGCCGGGTTCAGCGGCGTTTGCCTCAGTCTTGTCCGAGTGGTGTGCCGCGTGCGCGCACCGTTGGTCTCGCCCATGGGGGGTTCAAGTCGGTAGAGACACGTTTGATACGTACATGCCTTCGCCGCGTCCACCCGGCTCGTTCTCCCTGGTCAGATTCTCTGCTCTCAGCCCTGCCCCTGCCACCGGTGCAGATGCTGAGCATGCGGAGCAGCAAGGCGATTGGGAAGAAGACGCCGAGTTGCCCACAGCGGACAACGGAAACGGCTGGACGTTGCAGCGAGAGGCCTGGCAGTAGGCACAGCAAAACCGTCAGGCAGACGGAGATCTGCCCAGCGGCGTTGACATCGCCCGGGCGTTCGCTCGTAGCCCACTGGGGTCCCAGCGTTGTGCGCGGGCGGTGGCCAGCACGTCGGGCGCGGCTTTGCGGGCGTAGGGGAAGCGCATCCGGCGGAACAACGCCTCCAGTTCGGCGGGGATCGGCGGGGCCGCGGGCAGGGTAACGCTCACGAACGGTCTCCATTGCCAGTAGTCGTCGATGTCGATGTCGACGTGCTCGATGTTGCTGTGGTGGGGCGCAGGGCGGCCCAGGAGGCGGTGCCGGGCTGGGCCGAGTGGGTTTCATCAGCGCGGGCCTGCTCACCGGCGCCGGCGTGGACGGCGAGGTGGTCGCAGATGGAGGCCAGGTCGGATTCGGCGAAGCGGCCGCCTATCGCGGCCAGGCCGAGCGCCTCGTCCACGCGAGCAGCGCCCAGCAGGGCGGCCAGCTCGACCGCGCGGGCCATCTTGGCGCGGATCCGTGGCACTCCGGTGGCGGCGGCTTCGATCAGCCACGCCTCCGCGCCCGGCCCGATCGCCAGGAACGCCTGCTCTGCCTTGGTCTGCGGCCGTGGTCTGGGCGCTTTGGGCCCGTTGCCGCCGCCGTGCTCGGGATAGTGCTCATCGACGATCCGTGGCCGGCCCGGCGTGGACAAAGCATGCCGCCACAGTTCCTTCAGACCACCGTTGCCCGCTGCATCCCCGTCGAGGTCGCGGCCGACGATGACGAGTTCCTCTCCGTGCACCCGGCACCACACCGTGCTGCCTTCGTGGCCGGGCGGGACCGAGTACCGCACATCCCCGAAGCGGACGGTCCGGTCGTCGCGGACCAGCCGTTCGTCGCCGAGTGCGAGCACGAACGGGTCGGCAGGCAGCACGTGCAGGCGCGCGCGTTCCTCGGCCAGCATCTCGACCGGGGCGCGATGCGTCTCACGGTGGCGGCGGCCGTTGATGTGCTCACCCCACGCGGCGCAGGCCTCCTCCAACTCGGTGAACGTGGAGTAAGCGGCGCGCAGGTTGGTGTGGGTCGGCACCAGATCCGCCTTGGCGATCTTCACCGTCGCCTCCACCCCACCCTTGGACTCGGGGTCGAACGGCTCGCACGTGGCCACCACACACCCGTAATGCCGCCCCAACTCCACCATCCGCGGATGCCGCACCGGGATCCGGGCGATGTGCTCGACGGTGACCGTCTTGGCGTTGTCGGTCAGCAGATACGTCGGCGCCCCACCCAGGATGCGCAACCCCTGATCCAGGCACGCGGTCAACGTGCCCAGCGTCTGATCCCATGCCGGGATCACCACCCGAAACCGCGACCAGGCCAGCCAGCAGCAAAACAGCTGCGTGCGCCGCTCGCCGATCCTCGGTCCCTCGCCCCAGTCCCACTGCAGCCACATCCCCGGCTCGGGCACCCACGGCCGGTAGACCCGCCGCCGCCCCGCCTTCCACGCCGCCTTAATCTGCGCGACCGCCCGCCGCGTGGTCCTCTCCGACCCGGCAAACCCCATCACGACCAGGTCCTTGTGCACCACGTCCGCGCGGATCTTCCCCTTCGACCGGTCGACCTTCTCCTCGATCTTCGCCAGGAACGCGTCGATCACCTTCGGCCGCGGCGCGCTCGCGTGTGGGTTGCCGCCTGCCGCGCGGATCGCGACATACCGCTGCACCGTCTTGGGGTCACACCCCGCCAACTGCGCCGCCGACCAGGCGCACCCGGTCAAGTCGTAAGCCTCGTAAATCTCCATGAGCTCCATGCCAGACTTCGTCACGGCCCCCTCCGCGGGTCTTGAGGTTCAGGTCTCGACAACCCGCAACCCAAGCCCCCGCGGAGGGGGACCCGCGCTGTGACACACGGACAAGATCAGGAGAACAACCTGGCCATTGACCAGGATTTTTGATGGCCGCCAGCCGGGAACTGCTGTCCGTCAGCCTCGACTTTTCTGTCCGCTCAGCAAGACTTCCACGTGACCGCTCTCATGAAGCGTACGCGATGGGATCACCGGCTGTCTGTCGCCGGGAACGCCAGAGGACTCGTTGGCCACGCAGGAGCCGTCTTACTGCGCAAGTGCGCTGATCAGACAGGCTTGACCACCGAACTCGGGGCGGTGTTCGCGCGGTTGGAGTCCTCCCCGCTGTGGGATCGCGGGGTGGTGATGGTCCAGCTCGCGGTGGCGATCGTGCTGGGGGCCACGAGCATGCGGCAGATCAGCGTGCTGGCCCATCAGGCGGAGGTGTTCGGTGATCCGCCGTCGGACTCGACGGTGCGCCGGGCCCTGGAGACGGCCGGTGGCGATCCGGTGCTGCTTGGGCGGGTCGCTCGGGCGCGGGCGAAGGTTCGCGGCCGTGTGTGGGAGTTGATTGAGGCGACCGGGGCGGGTTTCCCCTGGCTGGTCGTGGCGGGGAAGGTACTGACCGGCTGGGTCGTGATCGACATCGACGCCACGCTGATCACCGCGCACTCCGACAAGCAGGGCGCATCGGCCACGTTCAAGCGTGGCTTCGGATTCCATCCGCTGGCGGCCTGGTGCGCCAACACCCACGAATCGCTGGCCATGCTGTTGCGGACCGGCTCGGCAGGGTCGAATACCGTGGTCGACCATCTGGACGTCCTGGCTGCGGCGATCGCGCAGATCCCCGCCGCTCGGCGGGCCAAGCTGCTGATCCGGATCGACGGCGCGGGTGCCACCCATGACCTGCTGAACCGGTTGCAGGCGTTGAACACCACCCGCCGGACCGTCCGCTTCACCGTCGGCTGGACCATCACCGAGGTCGACGAGGCGGCGATCGCCGCGCTCCCGGCCGCCGCATGGGACGTGGGCCTGTGTCAGGACGGCACCCTTGCCGGCAGCGCCCACGCCGCCGAACTGACCGGCGTGAACACCCGCGCGGCCGGGTGGAAGGTGCGGCTGATCGTCCGCCGGGTCCGGCCGTCGCGGCGGCACCAGGCCAATCTCACCGCGTTGGAGAAGGCGACCGGCTGGAAATATTCGATCATCGCCACCAATCTCGGCCCTCGGGGGATGCGCGGCGTGTCGGGCAGCCATCAGGCGCAGTTCATCGACGTGCTGCACCGCTCCCACGCATGCGTGGAGGACCGGGTGCGTACCAACAAGGCCATGGGCCTGCGCAACCTGCCCTCTGCGACCTGGACGGTCAACGTCGGCTGGGTCCTGGCCGCCAACCTCGCCGCCGACATCGACGCCTGGACGAGGCTGCTCGGCCTGTACGACGACATTGACCTTGGCAAGGCTGAGCCGCAGACCCTGCGCTACTGCCTGTGGCACCTGCCCGCCCGGCTCGTCTCACACGCCGGCCGCCGCATCCTGAAGATCAGCGTCACCTGGCCATGGAAGAGCGCCTTCGTGACCTGCTGGCAGCGCTTGTGCGCCCTCCCAGCACCGGGCTGACCAGCCCGAATCCGACCCCGCGAACAAGAAAGGACTGACCGCCTCATCCCTGCGGCCCGTGGAAGCCGACGCCCACCCGAGCGCCTCGGGTGACCCGCCGTACCGACCCGAGAACCTGAACAGGACGGTCAGGCGGAAACCTCCGCAGCGCGGAGGCCCTTACCGAACTCGACTGAGGCCTGAGTCATCGAGGTTAGCACCTTGGTATGGAGCGTCGCCCCGAATCCACCTCTTTCTCCACTTCATCTCCGTGATATGCCCCAGCTATATAGTCACATCGGGTGATTCCCCGTAATTCACGTGACAGCTGGGCCCGGCGGGCTGCACCTTACTCATGGTTGCTATGGCCAACTGGTGGTCGTGGCTGTTGCGGAGATCTTCAGGGGCCGACATTGTGCCGGTCGCCTGTAGCCGCATGCGCTGACCGCGAGAGTTGGGTCGATCCCTATGAACGGGACAGCCGCGGGCGGGCAGCTAAGGGCCAGTTCAGTGGCGTTTCCTGCGTCGTGGGTCTGAACCGCCTACGGCATAGCTCAGCTGAAAGGTGCACTCGCGTTGATTCTCCAGGGGTACGGACATCACTCGGTTCGCTTATGAGCCAGCTGCATGGCTTCGGGCACCAGATGCCCATCGTCACCTACCTGACCGGGAGTTATGCGGTCTTTTATCGACTCGTTTTGGACGTGCTGCTAGAGGAAGAGTCCCGGCTCGGGATCCACTTGTCCACGGCGGAAATCGACCAGCGGGTGAGGGCGAAACTGGCGGAGGCGCCGCAGTTGGTCGCGGAGCTGCCCTCTATGGACGGGCTGTTGGAGTCCCTGTACGGGTGGCGCAACGTCGACCGGATCTACAACATGCGGCGGAGCGGCTCTGCGCAGGAGTTCCTTCACAAGGACTTCCTCTACCAGTTGACGTCTGCGGGCGCGCAAGTCCACCGGATGCTGATGGCTATTGACCAGGAGATGGGTACGGCGGGCTCCCTCCAGGCGTCCACGCTGCCCGAGGTGCTCGACGCGCTGAGGGCTCTGGCCAGGGCAGCGGAGGAGAAGCCGGCGGACCTGGCAGGCTGTGCCCGGGCGTTTCAGCGTCTGGTGCGGGGTTTCCTGGATCTCTCGGAGAACGCGAAGCTGTTCGTGCAGGGTCTGAACCGGTCGCTCGTGGTGGAAGGCGAGGCGGAGATCGAGGCGTTCCTCGCGTACAAGGAGGTGATCGTCGGCTACCTGCAGACGTTCATCGTCGCCTTGTCGCGGTACGCGCCGCAGATCACGGGCCTGATCGCGCAGGTGGAGGATCGGGGCATCGCTGGATTGCTACCGCGGATCGCGGACATGGAGGCGCCACCGCAGCGCGGGCGGAGTCATGAGGAGATCGTGGCCCGAGAGGTCGCACGCATGGAAGGGCAGTGGGTGGGGTTGCGGAGCTGGTTCTACGAGACCGCTGAACGACCCGCGGTCACCCAGACGCTGCAGGAGCGGGCTTCTGATGCCGTCAACCAGATCCTGCTGACGATCCGCCAGATCAATGACCAACGGTTCCGGAAGGTTGACCGAGCTGCTGACCTGGTGGCGATGGCGTCGTGGTTCGACCAGATGGATGACGCTCTCCGGGAGGATGTCGCTGGCTTGTGGCGTGCCGCCTTCGGGTTGCACGGGGCCAGGCACTTGGGGGTGCTTCGTCCCCTGGAGGACGACGAGGACGTGCTGGAGCAGGTGAGTTGGTGGGATGGGCGGCCTGCACCCATCTCCGCTGCCTATCGGGCGACTGGACCCCGTACGAGGCCGGGGCCCGTGCCCCGTGTGCGCAGATCGCGCCGAGCCAAGAGCATGCTGGCGGCGCAGCAGGGCCGCCAGCAGCAGGAGGAGACGAATGCGGAGCGGTCGCTGGCCGCCCGCAGCCCCGTGAGGCTCTCCGCGCTCGGCACACTGAGCGAAGCCGAGGCGGAGGTGCTGTTGCGCTGCCTTGATACCGCCCTGTCGGTGCGTCCTGACCGCACTGGGACGCACCGGGCCCAGACGTCGGACGGGCGGCTGCTGGTGGTCCTGTTGCCAGTCGGCGGACAACGCGGCGAAGGCGGGATTGCGGCGGTGGGACTGCGCGGCGGACGAGTGTCCATGGAGGACATGGAGCTAACGCTTCACCTGCGCGGGGAGGCCATGTGACCCGTTGGAGTGGCGCTGCGGGAGCGGAACGCGTCCACGTGGTAAGAGCGTTGCTGGCACGCCCGCTGCTGCACCGGCGCGCGACCCACGCATACACCGTCGAGCTGGCTCGTGCCCATCAAGCGGAGCTGCAGGCGTGGTTCGAGCACCACCTAGGCTGGCAGTTGCGCGTGGAACGGGACCGAGTGCGTCTGTTCAAGGTGCCGGGAAACGTGCGACGTCAGGGTTCCGATGCGCCCACGGCTCGGCAATGCGCACTGTTCTGCTTGATTCTCGCAGTGCTGGAGGACTGCGGAACCCAGACCGTCATCAGCGAACTCGCGCAGAAGATCGAGGTCGTGTCCCGTACGCATCCGAATCTGCGGCGCTTCGACGCTACCGTGGGCCGCGAGCGCCGAGATCTGGTCCTCATGCTTCGGTTGATGTGCAGGCAGCGGGTGCTGGTGCCCACACTGGACACGGTGGTGACTCAGGAGGACGAGCAGGACTACATCCGAGGGGTGGGCGACGCCCTATACGACGTTGACCACCGTACTGCGGCGTTAATGCTCGGCATCTCCATATCGCCGTCCCTGGCTGCCGGCCCGCAAGAGCTGTTGATGGCATCCGGGGTCGACGGGATGATCTCCGAGAACCGCGCCTTGCACCATGCCGTGATGCGAAGGCTCGTGGACGACCCAGTGGTCTATTTCGATGATCTGCCGACCGATCAGCGCGAGTACTTCCTGGCCCATATGCAGGAACTGGTCCAGGCGTTGCGGGCAGGGCTTGGGGTGCGCGTGGAGGTCCGTGCCGAGGGCGCTGCGATCGTCGACGAGGAGCTCACCGACCTGGAGTTTCCCAAGACCAGCGCCGCGTCGTTCGCGGCCCTCGTCATGGCCGAGCGCCTGTTCCGCGAGGTCGCGGACGCCCCGGACCGTACCGACTGGATCGGGGCAACACGACTGCTCGAGCTGAGCTCAGAAGTCGCCGCCCGTCTGAGCAAGGCGATGACGGCCATCAACCAGAAGCCCGTAGACGGCGAGCACACGTGGCAGGCTGTAGCGCCAATCCTCATCGGGCTCGAACTGATCATTACGGTTCCCGGGGGCATTCTGGTTCGTCCTGCGCTCGCGCGATATCGGGATCCCAGCGGACGCGGTCCACGCGCCGAGGAAGCGGGGCTGATGCTGTTCGGCATCGACGACCTCCTGACTCCTTCTTCCACCGACCACCCGACCCCTGAAGAGCCAAGCGATGACACACTCTCCTGACTCCTCTGCTTCGGACTCGTCGCAGGAGCGGCCTGGCGTCCGTGCATTGGAGCGAATCCTCGCCGGCGAACCCCCAATCCCCACGCGGACCCGCTACCAGCCGCTTCGGATGGGCATGATCGGCATCTGGCAGTACGAGGAGCAGGAATTCGTCTTCTATGACGGCAAGCTGATCCTGCGCGGCCATAACGGAAGCGGCAAAACCAAGGCGCTGGAGGTCACCAGCCCGCTACTGCTGGACGCGATCATCAACGCCCGGCGCATCGATCCGTTCGGCAACGCCGCCCGGTCCATGCGGGACAACCTTCTGTACGGGGGGCACAACCAGCAGGTCGGGTACGTGTGGACGGAGTACGGGCGTATCGCGGAAGACGGAAGCCACCAGTACCTGACCATCGGCATCGGCATGCACGCCCTGGCCACCCACGCCAAGGGCCTGTACGCATCCTGGTTCTTCACAACTCCCCAACGCGTCGGCCGCGACTTTTCCCTGTGGGACGACGAGGAGCGCCCCCGTCTACGCAAGGGTCTGGAAGCGGTGCTGGGCGAATCCTGCGTGCACAAGCGCGCCAAGGACTACCGTGCGGCTGTTGCCAGGCAGCTCTTCGGATTCTCGCCCGCACGGTTGCGAGCGTTGGTCGATCTCCTCCTCACGTTGCGCAAGCCAAAGTTGAGTGAGGACTTCAGCGCGGCAAAGCTCATGTCCATGCTCTCTGAGAGCCTTCCTCCGGTGAGCGCAGCGCTGGTTGATGACCTTGCTGGAAAGTTCGACGAACTCGCCAACAACCGTGACGAGTTGGAGACCCTGGTCCGCAACCACAGTCACGTCGGAACGTTCCTGTCTGCCTATGGCCGCCTGGCGCGAAGAGTCGTGCGCCACGGCGGGGAGCAGTTCCTCGACGCCAGCCAGCAACTGCGTGCCGCCCAAACCGTGCACAAGCAGAAGAAGACTCAACTCGAGAAGGCCCTGGGGGGCGTTGCCGCGCTCCAGGCGGAGCACGTGAAGCTGGAACAGCAGCGTGACGCTCTGCACGCCCGTATCGCCGAACTGCGTGCCAGGCCGGAGATGAAACAGCATGGCCTGATCACCCAGCTGCAGAAGCAAGTGGCGGAGACCGAGAAGTTGACGGCCGACGCCCGAATGCGCTTGGAGGAGGCGGCAGCAGCCGAGGTAGATGCTGAGGCCGAGCTGCTCAGTGAGGGCGAAGATTGCCAGCAGGCGCTGGACCGTCTAGTCCAGTTGGAGGGCGAAGCCTCCCTGCGTGCCGCGACCGCCGCGCTCGCGGACGCACACCAGGGTGAGAACGAGCGAATCCGACGGGAACCGTTGGCAGCGCGCCGGGCGCTGACCGGCCACATCGACTCCCGTTCCGCAATACTGGCCAAGGCGCTGGAACTGGTGCAGAAGGTCGAGCAGGCTCGCAACGAGCACGGGACAGCCACGCGGGCGCTGGAACGCGTGGCTGGTACGCGCGACGAAGCCAAGGCCAAGTGCGACGCCAAGCACAACCTCCTCAAGCAGCGTGTGGATAAGCTAGTCCAGTTTCTTGTCGAGTGGGCTGCGGGATGTGAGCAACTGGTGCTCACCGATCACGATCTCGGGGAACTGCTGGACGCTGTGCCCACGCTGGGCGAGCCGGGACGCCCTGGCCTCGCCGATCTCATCGCCCCGCACGCCCAGCGGGCAGGACGCGCCCTCATGCATACCCTGGCCAGCGAACAGGCTGCACTCGACGCGCTCGCAAACCAGCGCGACATGGCAGCCCGCCAACGTGACCAGGTCGTGGCCGCGACCGACCCGGTGCCGGGGGCGCCTGTCGCCCAGCGTCGTGAGCGTACCGAGGAACTCGGCGACGGGGCTGCGCTGTGGAAGCTCCTGGACTTCAGGCCTGGCCTCACGAGTGAGGAGAAGGCCCGGCTGGAAGCAGCCATGCTTGCCGCCGGAGTCCTTGACGCATGGGTCACCGCTGATGGCCAGGTGCTCGCCCCGGACACCCTGGAAACGGTCCTCGTCCCGACCGGTGGCACTCGAGCTGATCGGTCGCTTAGCGACGTGCTGTGCCCGGTCGAACACCCCTTGGTCTCCATCGAGACCACGCGGACCATCCTCGCCTCCATCGCGCTCGGGAACCAGGGTGACGCCAGCACGCACCACACCCGCGTCGGCGTCGACGGTTCCTGGCAGATTGGGCTGCTGCATGGGCGCACCACCAGTACTGCCGCGGCCTACATCGGGGTCGCAGCGCGGGAGTCAGAGCGCTTGCGTCGGCTCGCCGTCCTCGACAGCCTTATCGAGGAGCTCGACGGGCGCATCGCCGGCAAGGAGACTGCTATCTCCGGCCTGCGCGCTCGCTTGGAAGAGCTGGATATCGAGTATGGCGAGGCGCGGAACCAGGACCTTGACCTGCGGCAGGCCCGCCAGGACCTGGCCACTGCCCAGGAGCTACTGCAGCAGCGCAGTCAGGAAGTCGACGAAGCGCAGGGTCGGCAGCAGAGCTGTCATAAAGCCGTAGTGGAGGCCGAGAACGTCCTGGATGACTACGCCCGTCCGCGCTCCGTGCCGACAGACATGGGCTCGATTTCTTTGGAGCGGAACGCGCTGGAGCAGTACCGCTCCGCGGTGACTGATGTATGCCATGAGGCGAAGCAGTGGCGGCAGCTGTGCGAGCGTGCCTCCAAAGCCGAGCAACGCCTTGCCACCTGCGTGAGGCATCGAGGTACCAGAGGTAAAGAACTGACGGAGGCCGAAGGCTTGCTGGCACGCAAGAAGGAGGCACTCGACGTTCACCAGCGCCTTGCTGGCGCAGGCCCGCAGAAGGTACTAGCCAAGCTTGCCACTGCGGAGCAGGAACTCGAGGAGACCGGCAGGGCACTCAAAGACTGCGTTACCGCCTCTCAGGAGGCGTCGTCGGAGGTCGGGGCCCTGAGAGAGGCTGTCGCAAGCGCTGTGAAGGGGTGCGGCACATGCGCGGAAGCCCGCAGCCTCGCTCTGGAAGACTACCGAAGGCTGGCACGGAACGGTTTCCTTGCCCTCGCCCACGTCGATGACGCACCGGCGAGCGACGCCGGCCTCGTCGAGGCCCAGGCCCAAGCTGCTGTCCGACGCCTCGCCGACGAGAAATGGAGCGAAAAAGACCGAAATGACGCTCGCGACGAGGTCGATGAGGAGTTCCGGTCACTCAAGACTAACCTGACCGGCCCCGACTGGCGGCCTCGGGCCGGCAACGACGGTCCGCTGCTCCTGGTCCAGATCTGGCACAACGGTGTTGTTCGTAGCGTGACCGAGGCCCAGGACATCATGGCCAACGAGATCAGCACCCGGCGCAGCATGCTCGACGACCATGAGCACAAGCTGTTCACCGAGGTACTCCTCGGCAACCTGGGTGACCACCTGCGCCGCCGCCGAGCCGAGGCAGTCAATCTTGTTGAGCGAATGAACGCTTTGTTGCAGCAGGTTCCCACGGCCTCCGGGTATTTGATGAAGCTCAAGTGGGAGCCCGCACCGCGGCAAACCCCCGAGGTGAAGGCGGCATTGGAAGCGCTCGACGGGCAGGCGAGCAAGCACCTTCCCGAGGCCGCACGCGAACAGCTCATCCGCTTCCTGGTCGGCCAGGTGGAAGACGCCCGGGCCCGTGAGGCCACCGCCGATTGGCGCGTCCACCTTCGTCAGGCCCTGGACTACCGCTCGTGGAGCCGTATCCGCATCCGCTACAAGCCCGGTCCCCTGGCGAGGTGGACCGATCTCACGGACGACAAGCACCAACTCGGGTCCGGCGGTGAGAAAGCTGTCATGCTCCAACTCCCTCTCCTGGTAGCAGCAGCCGCCCACTACACAGGAGCGTTGCCGACCGCGCCGCGGCCGGTCTACCTCGACGAGGCGTTCGCAGGCATCGACACACCGATGCGCGGCCGCTGTCTGGGCTTGCTCACCAGCCTGGACCTCGATGTCGTCATGGCCAGCCACGACGAGTGGGGCTTCCATCAGGAAGTTCCCGGCGTCGCCACCTACCAGCTTTTCCGGCATCCCAACATCCCAGGCGTCCTGACCACTCCGATCATCTGGGACGGCGCCCGCCGCCACGATCTGCCTGACCCCGCGCTACGGTTCGGCGACGGCCACGAGGCGGGCATCGACTGGGGAGACGACACGGACGACTACCTAGACGACGAATTCGATGACGAGGAGGAGAACGAAGGCATGGACGAGTACCCAGAGGCGGGTGATCGCGAAAGCGGCGAGGAGGAGCTGGAAGACGAGGAGGACGAAGACGACGATGACGAGGACTGAGCTGCCCGAGGGCCTCGCCGATTGGGCGCGGACCGACGGCGGAGCAGCGTTTTGCGCAGTTCTACGCCAGCGGGTCTACAACGGCGGCGGCCTGGACAAGCCAATGAACCTCGCCATGACCGCACGTCAGCGGGCCGACATCCTGGACCTGTTCGGCGCAGGCAGCGTCAGCGAGCGAGCTGTCCATCTAGGCCGCGCCAACCAGGCCCTGCTCGACAGCACATACAGCACTACCTTGCGTCACCTTCTCATCGGCACCGGTGGCCCACTGCGCACCAAGCGCGGCCAGGCGAGGTACCGGCGCATCGCAAAGAAGGCCCGCATCCTCAATGCCCGCGCCGACCTGCACTGCAGGCTTGTGGGTATCCCCGAACTCGCCAACGAACTCGCCCTGCTCACCGCACTCAGCAACGACACCCGATGGGTGCCTCCCGCGGACTCCGCCGCCGCCACCAAGAACTGGAACACCTATGCGGCAGCGCTCAAAGCGGCCGCCGAGTGGTTCCAGGGCCGCAACCGTAACTGGAAGTTCGCCGAACGCGAGCTGGCCGTCCGTGCCCTGGGCGGCAGTAAGAAGTGGACGGATCCCGCCAAGGCGGCCTTCAGCAGACTGATCGGGATCCAGTTCGAGAAAGCCGTCTACACCGCAGACACCGGCATCCGCATGCTTGGGCCGCTTAGCTGGAAACTGTCCTCCTTGGTCGCAGACGCATCAGCAGCCCGGCCGTTCGTGGCGCTACCTGGTACGGCCGCGGCTACACAGGGAACCCTGGAGATTCCCGCCCGGGGGATCCTCCTCATCGAGAACCAGGAGACCTTCCAAGCGCTTAGCCGTACCCCTGTCCATGAGACATGGCTGTGCATCTGGATGGAGGGCTACGCCTCCGACGCCCTCGCGCACTTCCTGGCCCGGATGCCCGACATCCCCATGGCCGCCTGGGGCGATCTCGACCCGCCCGGCATCGAGATCATTCTCAACCTGTCGACGAAATGTGGCCGCACCATCCACCCCGTCGCCATGGACGCCGACCTTTATGCGGCGGGCTACATGCTTGACGAAGACACCGAAGACCGCAGGAACTGGTGCCGCCAGGCACAAGAGCTCGCAACAAGAGCACCGAAGCCCTTCCAGGCTCTCGCCGAAGCCATCGCCCGCAACGACGGATACCGGTGCGAGCAGGAAGGACTGCACGAACTCGTCTTGCCTACCCTCCAAGAGCGCCTTGACCAGCTGCTGCCGACGACCGTTCCGCTGGCATGAGGACCAAACCGGCGCGGGCGGCCACAATGCCGCTGCAGTAACGATCTAAGGCTCGCCTCGGCGTCGGGGGAAAATGACCTCCAACGGCGGACGAGCTCTACGATCCGCCAGCCCTGATACTTCCCGACTGGGCGCAACTACGATGGCGGGAACGCGCGGGGCTGGGAAGATCGCCATGATGGCGAGGGTCCGCCAAGGCCGGGCTCCTTCGACTGTTCCGGCCTGACCATGCGTGCCTACCAGTACGCCGGGACCCTGCTGCCCCGCGTGGCCGGCGACCAGTAGCGCCAGGGGCCGGCTGTTGCTCGCGGCCAGGAGCAGCCCGGCGACTTGGTCTTTCATGCACCCGGGAGCGGGCGGCCCGGGCACGTCGGGATCGTCGTTGCCCCCGGCCAGATGATCCACGCACCCCGCACTGAAGACGTTGTGCGCTACGCAACCTATTCCGCTCGTTCTGACGTGGTCGGGTTCATCCGACCGGCACTTTCATGGGAGAAGAGATGGGGGCTCACCTGGCGGAGCTGCGGCAGCTCCCAGCTACCGTCGGCTTGCTCACCGCCGCCCAGGCTCTTGGCCTCGGCCGAACTAAGGCGTACGAGTTGGCGAATAAGGGCGAGTTCCCCTGCCGCATCATCCACGTCGGCGTGGCTATGGGGTACCCATCGCCGATTTGCCGAAGCTTCTCGGCGTTGATCTTCCAACATCGAACCGGACATGAGATCGGTGGACGACGGCCCGCATCTGGGCTGTCACCAGGGCGGTCACTGCCGATGCGCGTTCACACAGGCGTGCATGTCGTCGAGGAAGGATGGGCCGTAGCGATCGTTTACGTGGTTGCTGTTCCACAGTCCGGAGCCGGCTACTCTAGCGTTGGCGGTGTGCAGGCCAAGCCAGCCGGGGGAGGGTGGGTCTATTCCTCCGGTGCGCTGGGAGAGAAGCGAGATCGCGTTGGCTTCGATGGTGCCGCGTTGGGCGCGGTCTGGTACATCGAGCCAGAGCAGCGGCATGGCAGCGATGTGCGCGGTCACCGCGAGTTCGAGTGGGCGCTCGGCTTGTCGCTGCTGGGAGGTCGCGCGGATCTTCGGCCAGGACTGCGCTATCTCTTCGGGCCAGCCGCCGGTGGCGAGGAGGGCATTGCCGACATGGAGGCGAAACACTGAGCCGCGGTGGTTGCCGCCGCCTGGGTTGGTTCCGCCCACGTGGCCACGGTGTTGAGCGAGCCGCGCCCACAAGGTGGAGCGCGAGGTCGCGATCAGTGCGTGGGTACCTACACGGACGACACGGGGCCGATTTCCGTCGGCGCGAGTCTCGCCGTCTTGGAAGAAGAAATACACGCCGTGCGTTGGCCAGCCGCTGGCAGCGGAACAGTCGCGGAGGCGGCGTGCTCCACCGGTCCGCTCAGCCAGCGCGTCGAGAAGGGCGTAGAACCGGTCGGTGTCTTTTCGGCGTTGTGACTCGACGTTGTTCATGTTAAGTGCTCCACCGTGACGCCCACAGGGTAGGACTCGATGGGGCGTCTCATCCAAAAACAGGCGAATGCGGAGCCGAGTCGGCGTGGCGTCTCGCGCATGGCTCCGCCGCCGGCTACGCCGCTGACAGTCACCAAGAGGGCGGCGAGCCCGGCGCGCCGCCATCGCACGCGTCGTAGCAGCCGCGCGTAGTCGGTGCTGGCTGCCGCGAAGGCCACGACGGCCGGTACGCCCACGCGGCGGGCTTCCGCGATAAGGAGGTCTTCGAGGAGACCGTGTGGCCAATCGGCTAAATGCATGATCTTGTCGTAGTTGCCGATTGGTTCGTTGGCGCGCAGCAGCCCGTATCCGCCGCTGAGGATGACCAGCGGTGCGTCCTCTGACACGGCGTTGGCGAGCGCATCTTGGGCGGCGACGTAGAACTCTCCGGTGTAGCGGCGCCAGGCGGCCAGCGTGTGGTGTTCGTCAACATGGGCTGCCTCTCGGGTGCGTTCACGGGCCGCTAGCAGCGCAGGTGGCCACGGCGCTGCCCGTTCGATCCGGGCATCTCCGCCGCCACGCTTGCGTTTCGAGCAAGGAATCACCAGAAGCGCGCCACGGGGTTCAGTCTCCTGCAACACCCGTATGCCGCTGCCGGGCGATGCGGTCGTCGTATTCGGCCTTGGTGGGGGCCCTGGGGTCGTGAGGCTCGGGTCGCTGCGGCGGAAGGTGACTGATCGTCCTGGCTCCACCTCAGCGAGGGTGTAGCCGGCCGCACGCCACGCGCGGATGTGAGACCGGTCACCGTGCCACCACTGCGGATGATGGCGGGTCGCCGAGGCCGGAATCGCCCCGACGATCCGGATCAGTTCGTCCCAAGACAGGGTCGCCTGGTCTTCGGAGCGGGCGGACAGGAACGCGGTGAGCTTGGCCCAGTCGGCCCGCCTGCCCTCAGCCGGCACGGCGGCCCACCTGCCAGACGTGACGGCATCCTTGGCAGCGGTACACGTCCCAGTCGACGTAGTGCCATGGCGCCATCGTGTCATCAGCGGCGGCATCGACGTCGTCGTAGGCCCATCCGCGGTACGCGCCGGCCTCGACATCCGCGGACCCGCACCGTCGGCACACTGTTCGAGGTGTCCGCGACCAACGGTGATCACAGGGAGTGCACACCAGGCTGATGCGTCCATCAGGCAGCGGACTTCCCAGTACGTCTTCTTCAGATCCGCAGATCGGGCAGTCCAGCTCCGTGCGCGGCCCTTTCAGTAGGCCGTCGCGATGACGAAGGCGCGGCACGCCATCATGATCGACCTCGACGTCGAAGACGCGTCGTATACCGGGTGCTACTGCCCAAAACACCACCGGAGCAAGCCTCGCCATCGCGGCGACCTTCCGCTGCGTCGTATTCGTCGGCGCGGCAATCTGGTCCGACGTGACGGCGCCCATCTCGGCGAGCATGCGGTCCAACGACGCGGCGTCGCGCTTGGCCTCGGCCACCACCACCGCTCGTCCGCTGTCGTCAAGGGCCGCCAAATCCAGCGCGTCGTACTCGAACGCAACCCGCCGCGCTGGCCAGCCGTGCTGAAGCACCAGCTCGGAAAACGCCGCGATCTGAACCAAGTACTCACGATTAAGCGACGGAGCCGGACCTCGAGAGAACAGGTTGTAGGGCCCCTTGCCCTGGGCTGCCCCCGCGAGCCGGAACACCCCATCAGGCTGCACCTCCACCAACCCGGCGCCACGAGCCAGCGCCAGCCCGTTCGCCTCATCCTCATGCAGCGGCGGCGTAAGACGCAGGGCCCCATCCGGCAGCCCCCGCTCGCGGGCGAACGCCAACGCCCAAGTGCTCAGCTGACCGCCGGACAGCGCGAGGAGATCATCCATGGCTACTCCTGATACCTCGCCCTGACCATAAACCGCCCAACCGACAAAAGCGCGCCACATCAAAGTTAGGCCCCGGCGGCGATGGGAGGCGACGCCGACAATGTAGCCACTGGTGATGTGGGGGAAGTCCAGGACCCGAAGGCGGCCCGGTCTCGTCGGTCAGGCGGGACCTCCCACAGGGCCAGGGAGTGGGCGTTGATGCCGCAGACGCGGCCGAGTGCGTCCTCGAAGCCGCAGACCGCGTGCGGATTGCGGGGCCTGGCGCCGCCGGTGTCCGGCTCGCGCCAGGCGACGATGTCGGCTTTCTCGTCGCCGGGCCAGACCGGGCCCAGCAGCACCCGCACGCTCTGCGCCTGATATCGGAAGGCGGCGTGGAACTGCTCGGCGGCCAGCCATGCGAGCACCCAGTGCCCACTGCCATTCAGACCAGGCCGTGAGCCGTTCGGGTAGGTCCTGCCGTACCAGTTTCGCGATCGCGCGTACCGGCTTGCGGTCGCCGCCCGCGCGGCGGGTTTTCGGTCAGCCGGGCGAGCAGCGGGTGCACGATGGTGCGGCGGCTGCGGGCAACGAGTGTGAGGCCGTGCCCGCACCGAGCTTCTTTTGCGGAACGGAGTGAAAGGCGGCGACCTCAGCGCGGCAGGCCAGTAGTGCGACGCACTCGGCGTACAGCTCGACCAGCCCGGCCGCTTCGGGCACGGGCAGGTCGGCGACGAGAGCGAGGAGGTTACTGGCCGGGTCGTGGATCGTCAATTGTCCGGTGAAGCGGATTGAGCCGGGCCGATCCCGTCGGGCAAAGCCCGATCCAGGATGTCGAAGTAGCGGTGCTGGGACCACGCGGCACGGTCGCCGATGACGTACAGCCGCCGTTTCGCCCGGCTGACGGCGACGTTCAGCAGGTTCGGCCGGGAGGCGGCCCAGTGCTTGGCGCCGGGCTTTTGGGGATCACCGCCGAGAACGAGGACGACCACTTCGGCCTCCTTCCCCTGCGCTGTGTGTACGGTGCCATACCGGACGTCGGGGAAGGGAGCGAGGACCTGCCCCACTCCTTTGACGACGTCGCGGAACGGACTGATAACAAGAATGTCCTGCAGATGAATGCCCCCCCGCATGATCAGCCAGCCAACGACGCGATTGAGCATCGTCCCCTCGGCAGGGAGCCAGTGGCCGCGCGAGTTGCCGCTGGGGACGTCGATCCATTTGCTCGGGGGCACGCTGAGGTCCGGCAACTGCGGCTTGCCGTACACCATCAGCCCGTCATAGGCGATGGCGTTGGAGACGTCGAACATGGGCTGGTCGCAGCGGCGATGGACGCGCAAGGGCGCGCCGACCCACACGGGGGACTCGGCGCCGGGCAGGAAGGTGCCATAGGCGGTGCGCTGGTCGGCAAGCCGCTGAACGGAAGTCCTCCCGGGCAGCCACCTGTCGTCGTCGACGGAGAACGTACGGCGCAGCGCCTGCTGTGCTGCGACGGAGAGTGGGACGACCGGTTCGAGCTGAAGCGGGTCGCCGAGGGTGACAACGCGACGAGCGCGCCAGATAGCGCCGATGGCCTGCTGAGGGGCGGCCTGGCCGGCTTCGTCGACGAACAGCCAGCCAAGGGATTCCTGAGTGAGCTCGGAGAACATCCAGCCGAGGGAGGCGAAGGTGGTGGAGATGACGGGGATGACGAAGAACAGACTCTGCCAGGCGGCGCGGGCGGCGGCCTCAGGCACATCCCGCCGGGGAATGGTTCCGATCAGCACGTCCATCGCACTCTGCAGGTTCGTACGCATCCGAGGGGCCTCGATGCGCAGGAAGGCCTGATGCAGGCGGAGCGCCTCGATGAACAGTACGCTGCGAGCGGTGTCCCACGCCTCGTCCGTCCACGGAGTTGTCAGCTCACGTTGAAGCTCATCCCTGGTGAGGAAGGCATCCCGGGCGTGGTTGTGACGGCCTTGGCGTGCTTGCAGTACGTCGGTGCGGGTGCGTGCGTCGTCCACCTCAACTTGGAGTGACTCGAGCTTTGCGGTAAGGAACTCGATCGAATTGGTGATCTCCCTGACTCGGCGTTTGGCCGCATAGAGCCTCGTGTTCGCCTGGTGCTTGCGGTCTTTCAGAACAAGATCCTCGGTGCGCCACGCGTAGGTGGCCTGGTTGAGAGCGGCTCCGGTCATCGTGGCCGGGCTGGGCTGGAGCCGGAGGTGCTCCCCGTGTCTGGACCGGCACGACTCGGCCGTGTCTGTGGCGGTGTCGAGCTGCTGCTCGGCCTCCTTAAGTGCCTCGCGTGCACGGTCGAGCCGCTTCTCTGTGGCAGGAATGAGCCGCAGGGCGGTCTTGATCGCCACATTCACGCCTGGAGCGTCGTGATCGGGTGAGGGGCGCGCGGATTTCTCCGACTGGAAGAGTTGTGCGTGCTCGTAAGCGTCGCGAAAGCGGGCGACGGCGTCCCGCCAGTCGATGTCGTCGTCGCTCTCCCAGGTCGTGAGCCGCTCCAGCAGGCCGGGCCGCTCGGGCGAGCCGTACCAGGCTTTGCCGACGAACTCCGCACGATTGGTCTTGCGCCCGAGCCGAGCGGCGACCAGTCCCCAGGCCGGTTGGCCGAGGACCGCCGAGGCGATGTCCCCGAAGTAGTCAGCCGAATCCCGCCAGGGCGGGTCGAGCGCGTCGCGGCCGGGGATCTCGATGGTGACGTTCTCGACGGCGCCGTTGTTGGCCGAGGCGATGACCATCTCGAACCCGATGAGTTCCTCCTTCCAGGCGCTCACCGTCCGCCTTTGCTCGTCGACTCCCCAGTGATAATCCTTTGTGAACGCGAACGCCGGGTCCGGCAGCCGGGACAGACGGAGCGCGCGTTCGACGACGTTGGCCGCGATCAGGTCGCGGAGCATGGTGGTCTTACCGGTTCCCGGCGGGCCGTTCACGGCGAAGAGCCCACTGCCGGAGCTCAGCTCATCCATGATTGTGCTGACGGCGAACTGCTGGCTCAGTGTCAGCGGCCTGTCCGGGCGGGCCGGCCAGCGGCCGAGCGGGATCAGGTCCGGAGCCACATGGTCGAACATGGTCTGCAGGTCCTGCCGGATGTCGATGCGGCCGGGCTCGTCGGTGGACAGGTAGGCGTCAAGTGCGGCGCCGTAGCGGCCCTGGCGTACGGCCTGGGCGACCAGGTCGAGGTCACGAGCGATGAAGCTGTTGAGAAGGTCCGCGCCCTCTTCTGCCGAGTATTCCCGTTTGCGTGAGACCGGCATGCTCCGCACCCGCAATCCATGCGGCTGCAGGAGGTCACTGACGCCAAGTGATTCCGCGGCCAGATCCACAAGCCGGGCCAGGTCGTCATGTCCCAGAGGGCGACTCCGCCCGTTGCCGTCCAGGGTGAGCGCCCGTAGCCGGTCGCAGATCGTAGCGCACTCGTTGTCGTAGCCTGCCAGCCAGTTCGCCATCGCAGGGCCGGGAGAAACCGTGCGGCCCGCCGCCCACGCTCCGCTCGACACCTGCCAGTGCACGGCGTGACCTTGGGCGCTGACGACGACCGCGAACAGAGCGCCTTCTCCCAGCGGCGGGGGGTCGGGATGGTCCAGGTCAGGACCGAACACCTGCCGTAGGAGATCTCTCGACCTCTGGAGCGGAAACACGCCTCCGTAGACGATGTGCCGCCAGGTGAGCCGGGACTTGATCCGCCGGTTGCGTAGAGGATGGCCCTTTTCCCATGGCAGCGGGCCGCGGCGCGTGATGGAGAAGACAGGTTCCCGCGAATCACGGGGATCGATGTTCGGAATGCTCTGCTGGGTGAACAGCTCGCAGGCGCGCCAGAACTCGATGACGCGTGTACGGCCTTCGTTGAGAGCGGTCACAGCACTCCGTGCAGGGTCGCTAGAACTTAGGGGAACGAGCCCTCGTAATGATCAAAAGCTATAGAACATCAAGGGACGCATGCTGTGAAAGAGGGTGCAGGCATGACATATGGATCGGTTTCTTCCCGGGCCGCAACCGAAGCTCGCGCCGAGCACTTCTCGTCGCGTCGGCATTGCGGATGGAAGTCAGCTACTGCTGACCGGGTTCGGGGCGAGGAACCGACTTGATTGGCGTGTCACGTAACGACGAGTTCCTCCGGGACTCGGGAAGGCGGCGGAACAGGATGCAGCGCTCGCGCAGCAAGTGGCCGGACGGTAGGACTTCTCGGGTGGCGGCGTCCAAGCTTTATGGATGTCGGTCGAGTCCTTTATCGTGACTCATGGTCGGTCGGGCAGGTCCTGGGCAACGGGTCAGCGGAAGGCATTCCCGGTCGAGCGGCGTATCCCCCCATCCCCTCACCATCCCCCGAGGAAGCATGAAAGCGGACACTCGCACCCCTGCCGAGATTTTCAGCGGTCCCGCCCGGTATGTCATTCCGCTGTTCCAGCGGCCGTATGTCTGGACGCAGGCGGACCAGTGGGAGCCGCTGTGGAACGACGTACGCACGGTTGCTGAGCAGGTGGTTGAGACGCTGGGTAGCTACGGTGGGGAAGCGACCATTCCGCCGCACTTCCTGGGCGCCATCGTGCTGGAACAGCAGTGGATCCAGGCGGGGTTCATTCCGGTGCGGAACGTCATCGACGGACAGCAGCGGTTGACCACCATGCAGATTCTGCTGGATGCCGCGCAACTCGTGGCTGAGCAGCATGGACTGCCCATTGATGCCAAGGCGCTCGAAGCGGTTGTTCTCAATGATCGTGCGCTGGCGCAGCATCCCGACGAGGTCTTCAAGGTCTGGCCGACCGACCGGGACCAGGATGCTTACCGTGCCGTGATGGATAACGCGCGGGAGGTCCCGGAGGAGCTCAGTACGAGCAGCATCGCGTCTGCCCACGCGTACTTCGTGAATGAGATCACTGAGTGGGTGGAGCCGGATGGAGACGAGGAGAAGTGCCAGCGCCGTATCTCCGCGCTGACCCGTGCGCTCCGTGGCCACCTGCGGCTGGTCGTTATCGACCTCGAGCCCGGCGACAACGCCCAGGTCATCTTCGAGACCCTGAACCATCGAGGCACGCCGCTCTTGGCCGCTGACTTGATCAAGAATCTGGTTTTCCAGCTGGCCACGCAGCAGGAGGGCGACCTGAAGAGCCTCTACGAGCAGTATTGGAAGCCGTTCGACTCCAACAAGTGGCGGCGCGATGTCCGGCAGGGACGACTGTACCGGCCCTATGTGGACATTTTCATGAACTACTGGTTGATCATGCGACTGCTCCGCGACATCCCCGCTGACCGGGTGTTCACCGAGTTTCGCGATCACGTCCGTGTGGCGCAGCTTCCCGCTTGGGAGGTCATGCGGGATATCTCTACCGATGCTCGGGTCTACGCCGGGCTGGAGGATCTTCCCTGGGACTCCCCGGAGGGGACCTTTTACTACCGGGTCATTAGGGTCATGGAGGCCTCCGTCGTCGGGCCGTTCCTGCTGTGGATCCTCCGTTGGTCTGAGCAGCAGATGCCGGCCGAGCAGCGGCTCAAGGCGCTCGGGGCCATGGAGAGCTGGCTGGTCCGCCGCATGCTGTGCAAGCTCACGACGAAGAACTACAACCGGATTCTCCTTGAGCTCCTCCGGGAGCTGGACCAGGGCGGGCCGGAGATCGCGGGCGACGTCACGGAGAAGTTCCTGGCCAGGAGCACCGCCTCCGCCGTCTACTGGCCCTCGGACGAGGAAGTCATCCAGGCGGCGCACAACGTCAAGATGTACAAGGACCTGACCCGGGGCCGTCTACGCATGGTGCTCGAAGCGCTGGAGGACAAGACCAGGGACAAGTACGCCGAACATGCACACTGCCCGCGTGGTTCTCTGACCATCGAGCACGTCATGCCGCAGAGCTGGAGCCAGTACTGGGGCACAGCGGACGATGATCACGCCGCCCGGCAGCGTCGCGACCATCTGGTGCAGACTCTCGGCAACGTGACCCTGGTCAACGAATATCTCAATCCCAAGCTGTCCAACCGCCCGTGGACCGACTCCGCCGCGATTTCGGACGCAGTGGACCCGGCGTTCGGCAAGCGGACCCTGCTGGCCAAGTACAGCACGCTGAAGCTCAACTCCGAGATCGTCGAGCAGCGCCCGGCCTCGTGGACCGACGAGGCGATTGCGGACCGCTCGACCACGCTGGCCCACCGCCTCATCCAGATCTGGCCACGACCAGCGATTGAGGTCCAGGAGTTCTGACCGGTTGGATCATGTCGCGGCTCGAACTCACCGTTGTGTTCGAGCCGCAACTTTGACCAGGCGACGGCCTCATGCTCATGGAGGATCGGCAGGCGCGCGCTCGTGATCGGCACCATGCCCAATGGTGCTTTCCACCAGTTTCTCAACGGCGGCGAGCAGCTCCGCCGGGGGCAGCGTCAGATCGAGCGCGTGCTGCCTGATCTCGATCCCGCCCCGGCGCACCACATGCAGGTACGGCTCGGCGTCCCCCTCGGCGTACACCAGGTGGCCGCGCCGGAAGGCGAGCACGGTGCAGCAGGCGAGCACCCTGGTAGAGATCGCTGTTGTGCCCGTCCGGGCCGGTGGAAATCTTGTAGTTGGCGTCCACCACCGCGGAGGGCCGTTCGACCCCGTCGGCGTCGATGGCGTAGCCGACTAGGTCGGGCCGCACTGGCACCCGCCGCCCGTGGTCGAGGTAGTGGCGGGTCCTGCAGGTCGGTCTGTCCGCCGTACGGCCGGAAGGCCTCCGACAGCGCCACATTGACGAAGTCGCCCGTGATCGCGCATCGCCGTTCGTACGCGTGCAGGCGAAGAACAAGCTCAAGGTCAGCGTCAACGGCGTCTGGCGGGTGGTCGTATTCGCTGGATCGCTTTCCCGGCTGAACAGTGGCCGTGCGTGCAGTCTACGTTCGCAGGAACATCTCATCGAGGTGCCATTCGAGGGCCTCCCGGTTCGGCCGGTCTCGCGGTCTGTCCGGAACGTTGACCTCATGCCCGGCGCGGCGGTAAAACTCCTCGCCGTTCCCGAACTCCTCGCGCAGCCGCGGGCTGACCAGTAGCCGATGCTTGGGATCGACCGCGAGGTAGCCGCGATCGAAGAGCGTGTGCACATCCGAGCGGAGCAGGAGTCCGTTGTCCAGGCGATGCTCGCCGCCCGCCGCGACCGGGCGGATATGGGCCGCCTGAAGGACCGGCCGAATCCGGTCGCCCGTGATCGCGCATCGCCGTTCGTACGCGTGCAGGACCACGGCCTGAAAGGCCTGTTGCCCGAGCCTGCGAGGGGCTAACCGGGGGTCGCCGTAGATGGGCCCGTCGCGATGCCAGGGCTCGGACAGATCGATATCGACACCGATTCCGATACGGTGCAGCAGGTCATGAAAGTATGCGGCGGACGGGTGGCGGGCGAGGTCGTAGCTCTTGCCCTGCACGATGTTGGGCGCGAAGTCCGGCGGCGGCCCGGCGATTCGGTCGCCGGGGAAGAAGAAGACGTCACGGATGATGACGCAGCCGATGACGGAGTCCTCCCCGGGAGCCATCGGTTGGCTGCGGTACCTCCCGACCTGGTGGCGCAGCTCGATCAGGTTCGCGGCACCGTTGCCCTGACCGAAGATTTCCCATGCCTCAGAAACGGGAAGGGGCGCGAAGCCGCTGAAGAAGCCGCCGCCGACCACGCGGTTGTGCGGGTGGTGAGTCTTGAAGAAGAACGGTTCGCCGTGGTCGAGTGCGCGGAACTCCCGGGCGCTGGAGGGCCGCCAAAAGTTGACCTCGCTGAGAGTCGGGCGTGCGGAGAGGAAGCGGTACCAGCTTTCGTCAGTTATCCCTACGTACGCCTTCACGGGACAATTGTGTACCTGCTTGATCATTTCCGCCAGAGCTTCGAGGCGCCGACCCTCGGCAGGTAGGAGAATGCTTAGGAGGTCCTTCGCCTTACAGGGTGGATGGCGGGCTCGGGGCCCGTGCCCTCCGTCCTTATACGGCAACAAAGACCGTGGTCACCGGACCAGCAGACGTGCCGGCTCCGAAAGCACGGCGGCCGCTGCGGGGAAGTCGGCCAGACGGGCGGCGAGCGTCTCAACGGCGAGTCCGCGCGGCAACAACGCGCTGAATTTGAGACCGTTCAGTGCCCGGTCGTCGATTTCGGGTTGGCTGAGCCTGCCTGCGAGATCCAGCCGCCACCCGCTGCCGGTCAGGTCATTCCGGAGCCTGATGTGCAGGTCGTCCACGCGCTGAGTCGGATCGGCGAGCGGGCCGAGGGTGGCTATAAGGGTGGCGTTGGCCCGATATCCGGCCCAAGTCCACCACTGCAGGTCGCCATCCTCACGCACGATCACCGTGCCCTCGGGTTGGACGAGGTCGCGACTGTCTTCCCGTATCCGCATGAGTCCGCTCACTGCACGGCGAGTGAGCTTCACGGGAGCGTCGGCTCCGAGAACGACATCTCGCATGGCTCGTGACAGGGCGAAGGAGGCGCCACCGGACATCGATGTCGCCCAGCGGGCCTTGCCGCCGCCCCCTTCCATGGGCTGGACGAAGCACCGCCGTCGTTTCCAGTCGATCCAGTCCACCACCCAGGTACGGCCGGCCAGCAGCAGGAGGCGCGGGCCCGAGACGGCGGACGTCAGAAGACTGGGATCCGTCCGGCCGATCTCGGCGTTGCCGCGCAGGACGGTGAACTCCGGCGGGGCCGTGAACACCGCGGTGAGGTCCATGAAGTTCCGGCGCCCGAAACGTTGCTCCGCCTGGGGGCCGACGAGCAGGCCACCCCCGTCTCGCTCAAGAAAGCCCTGCGCAATGAGCTGATCAAGCAGCGGTTGTGCCTGCTTCTCGTCAAAGGGAGTGAGACCGCGCCACCAATCCGGCCACAGGGCATCTCCTATCCGTCCCTCCTGCAGGGTGAGCGCGAGGAGTTGCTGCGCGACGATGTGCCGAGGCGCGGGCGGCGGCTGCAGAGGCTCGACGTATCCCCTGCTCCACAGCAGCAGGAGCCCGGCTGAGGCGAGGAGATCGTCCAAGGTCACGGCCAGGACGAGACAGTTGCGCCTGATCCCCGAGCGCCTCCCCGTGCGGCCCAGTCGCTGGAGGAACGACGCGACGGACCAAGGGGCGTTGATCTGGATGACCCGGTCCAGGTCACCGACGTCGATGCCCAGCTCGAGGGTGGAGGTCGAGACGATGACGCAGTCGCGAGACTGGGCGAATGCCTCTTCCGCGCGTCGGCGCTCATCAGCCGAGAGGGAGGAGTGGGAGAGGAATGTCGTGACCCCGTGGTCGCGCAGCAGCTGGCCCAGCTCCTCCACCATTCTGCGGGAGTCGCAGAAGACGAGCCGCTTCTCGCCGTGATGCAGTGCGGCGATGACACGGGCGGCGTTGGCGAGGGAGCCGACGTGGTCCAGCTCCACCTCGGCGGCGCCGGGATCCGCCCCTTTTTCTGGGGCGATCACCTCTGCGGGTCGGCTCCCGGCGCCCGAACCCTGCAGCCAGGAAAGCAGTTCACGCGGATTGCCCACCGTTGCCGACAGGCCGATTCGCTGGAGCGGGCGGCCGGCCAGCCGGGTGAGGCGCTCCAGGACGGCGAGCAGGTGCCAGCCTCGGTCATCGCGAGCGAAGGCGTGGACCTCGTCGACCATGACCGCCCGCAGGTCCGCGAGCAGGCGGCGGTGGTCCACCCCGGTGCTGATGAGCATGGACTCCAGGGATTCCGGGGTTGTCAGCAGGATGTCGGGCGGGTCACGCAGGATCGCCTGGCGGCGAGAGCCGGACACGTCGCCGTGCCAAAGCTCCACCCGCCTGCCCAGCCAGCTCGCGTACGCCTGCAGGCGCGGCAGCAGATTGTTGAGCAGGGCCTTCAACGGGCAGACATAGAGTACGGATAGCCCGGTCCAGGTCTGCTCCTCCATGACGGACAGCAGCGGGAACACCGCTGCCTCGGTCTTGCCGCCCGCCGTCGGCGCGATCAGCAGCGCGTCCTGTCCCTCGCCGATGGGGCCGAGAGCCTGCGCCTGCATCGGCCGTAGCCGCTGCCAGCCCAGCGTGTTGGTGAGGTGGTAGGCGATCGTCGGATGCAGTGCGAGCGCCGACGGGGCCGGCTGTGCGGTCAGGTGCGAGGTCGTCTGCGAGGTCATGGCAGGTCGAGCTCCACCTCGTCGGCCGAGACGGCGGTACGGCTGCGGAACGCGTTGAGCTCATCGTCGTTCAGCTCGCCCTCCGCGACCGTGACCTGCCGGTAGTCCCTCCGGGGGTCGAAGTCCTCATGGTCCGACACCCGGTACAGCACGTCGGCGACGAGCTTGCGGAGGAAGATGCGGGGCGCCACACCGGCCCCCAGATGCCCGGCGACCGAGGTGGCCAGATCCTTGATGTAAGCGTCGTCGACAAGGGCCCTAATCCGCTGCTCGGCCGGATCCCCCTGGGCGTACAGATCGCGTACGGCGCAGCCCAGCTCGACCAGTTTGTCCCGGTCGAAGCCGGTGAGCCGGATCTGCACCGCCCGCGCGGTGTCGAACCGCGCGTCTGTCTTGAAGTCGACGTGGAGCCGCTGGGCGAGCGGCGTGCTGCGCTGAACCCCCTGCTGGCCGTCGTAGAAGGCGGGGGTTCCGGTGATGACCAGGTAGAGACCGGGGAACCGGCCCTTGTCGATCTCGTCGATGAGCTGCCTTAGGGCGTTCAGGCTCCGCTCGCGGTTGTCGCTGCGCATCCGCTGCAGAGTCTCGACCTCGTCGAGCACGACGAGCAGCCCTGGATAGCCGCAGTCCCGCAGCACCACGAGCAGCCCCTGGAGAAAGTGGAGGGCTCCGGTCGAGTCGAGATCGCCCTTGAGCCCGGCATAGCGGCGGACGCTCGCCGCGACGTTCGGCTCGCCGCCCACCCAGGCGAGCAGGCCGTCCGCGGTCGCGTTGTCGCCCGACAGCCGGGCTCGACGGTAGAAGCGCAGCGCGGTCGCGAACGCGGGGGCGTTCTTGGCGGTCTCCGCCAGTCGCGACTCGATGAGGTCCTCGACCGCCCCCGTCATCGCCCGCCGGTCGTCCTTCGCGACCCCGGCGTCATCCTCAAGAGCGAGGAGCCAGGTGTCCACGATGTCCCGCAGCGCGCTCGGCGGCGAGGACGTTGTGCTGAGCCCGCCGATCAGCGACCGGTACACGGTCTCCAGCCGGTGCAGGGGTGTGGTCCGGTCCGAGATCTGGATCTCGGTGGTGGCCATCCCCTTCCGCTTGGCCCTTTCGGCCAGCCAACGGGCGAAGAACGTCTTGCCCGAGCCGTACTCTCCGCGGATCGCCTTGAACCCCGCGCTGCCCGCGGTGACCGCCGCCAGATCGTCGTCGAGCGCCTTCTCGAATCGCTCCATGCCGACCGCGAACAGGTCCAGGCCGTTGCGCGGCACTGTGCCGCGGCCCAAGGCGTCGATGATCTGCCGTCGCCTGGCCCGGCTGACCTTCGGTGTCACGGCTCATCCTCCTCCAGGAACTGCTCTTCCAGCAGTCGCACGTTCAGCTCGACCGTACGGTCGCCGTCCTTCAGCGTGATCACTTCGGTCTGCTCCACGTTGAGCAGGTTCTTCAGGGCCCGCATGAGCAAGACGGTCCTGTCGGCGGTGTCTCCGAGCAGCTTCGTCATGTTCGCCACCGAGTCCCGCCCGGTTCCCGCCGCGAGGTGGTCGATGAATCGGGCGACCACCTTGTCATCGACCGCGCCGCCCCGCGGTGCCAGCCGCCGCTGCTCGGCGTAGGTCTCCGAGGCGATCACTCGCTGCCCCAGCGTCGGTACGGCTCCCGCCGCTGACGGTGCGAGTTGCGGCGATGAGGGCGGCGACCCGGCTTGCGGTGCCGGGGCGAGTGGTGCCGGGTGTGGTACCGGTGTGGGTGTTGTGGTCGTCCCCGGCTGCGACTTCGGCGGCTGGGGCGGGGGAATGGGCTGCGACCCTGACGGCTGAGGTGCCGGTACGGGCTGCGCTCCTATCGGCCCGGGCCCTGACACAGGCTGCGACTTCGGCGGTGGAGGCGTCGGGTGCGGAGTCGCCACGCTGCCGGTGGGAGTCGTCCCCCCGTTGAGAGTGGGGACGGGCGTCCGTCGCCGCTCGGTAGACGACGGAGGCAGCGGCTGCGACAGCGTAGGCCGTTCTCCCGGCGCCGGTCTGCTGACGGTCACGCTGTGCCGGTCTGTGCCCGGCAGGCGGATCGGAGCGACGGGTCCGGCGTGGACGGAGGGTTGCGGACGGGGAGGACGGGTCACCGCGATGCGCTTACGGCCGACCAGGGCCTGCACCCACTCGGCCGCAACCGGGCGGGTGCCCCGTGGCCCCTGCGTGCGGGTGAACAGCTCTCTGACCGCGGTGACAACATGGTCCGGCAGGCCGGAAAGCAGTGTCGGCTCCTGGCCGGGCCGTACTGATGCGGTCCGCGACAGCACCCGGCCGACCAGCAGCGCGAGTTTGTAGCGGTCGGTGTCCAGGTCCGGCCCGCTGGACGGCTGGTGCGGATCGTCCCAGTCGGGTGTGTGCGCCTGCCGAAGCACGGGTTCCGCCCCGTGCCGACGCAGGCCGTCGCAGTCGAGCATGAAGATCGTGTACGGCGGGCCCGGGCGCCACAGGAGGTTCCGGAAGGACAGGTCTCCGACCACCCACCCGTGGGTGTGCAGCAGGTCGATCAGCTTGGCAGCCAGCGTGGCGATCTCAATGCGGCCCGTGATGTCTGGCTGGTGCAGTTCCCGCCAGGCCCAGTTCGGCTCGTACAGCAGGTACTGCAGCTCGACCAGCTTGAGCTTGCCGCCGATCGGGCCGTAGAACTCCTGGGGCACGTGGGGCATGAGGAAGCCGGTCACCCGGTCTCCGCTCACCACCCTCGCCACGGGCCAGGCACACTGGGCCAGCAGGGCACGCGCTTCTCCGGCCGTCTGCCGACGACCGAACTCGACGAGTTCCGCCAGTGCCATGCCGTTCACGTGGCCGGCCTGCGGCATGTACTCCTTGTAGACGAGGTTCTCCGGCCCGAGCACACGGGTGACCACTCCTTGGCCACCCTTGTCCAGGGGCTCCGATTCAAGGGCCAGGGTCCCGCGCTGCCGGTCGAGCGCGTGGGGGGTGAAGGACATTCAGACTCTCCAGAGGCACACGGCGGTCCGGTCGTCGTCGTGCGTCCTGGCTCGGAAGCTCATCTGCCAGAAGAACTCGGGGAGCGGCGGCGGTCCCTGACGCCACCAGTCCGACAGCTGCGTGCTCACCTGCGGAGCACGCATCGGCTTGGCCAGACCGTCGGTGCACAGGAGCAGCATGTCGCCTGGGTAGAGGTCGGCATGACCGACCTCGACATGCTTGACGTCCCGCGGCAGGGCACGGGTCGCCGAGGTGGCGACCGCAGCCTCCGCTTCGTCCTCCTGGAAGCAGGGCATCCATACGCCTCGGTGCAGTCGCCAGGCCGTGCAGTCGCCGACCCGCATGATGGTGGCGCGATGCCGTGACGCCTCGGGCAGCTCTTCTACGACGGCGGCGCAGAACGTCGTCGACAACTCGTCCGGTGCGACCTGGAGCTTGTCCGCCCGATCGTTGATGTCGTCGGCGATGTTCTCGATGAAGTATCGGGCGGCCGTCACGGGCTCGGCGTGGACCAGAAAGTCAGAAAGGTTCGCGTGCGCGACCTCACAGGCCGTGGCCGCTCCGATATGTGACTCTTCCTTGCTGCCGAGTCCGTCCGCCACGCAGGCCAGCAGCAGGTGGTCGCCGTCGTGCCAGAGCCCCATCGCGTCCTGGCGCGGAGTGCCGTAGTAGCGATGTGCGTCCCCTCGCAGGGAGGCGGCGCGCACCTCCAGGCCGGGCAGCGCCGCGCCGTCGATTTCGCTGTCCGGCCGCCGAACCGCCGACAGCGGGCCTGGCCGGGAGACCAGCCTCGGCTGGCGGCCGATGACGAGCGGTTCGGGAATCCCGGGTACATCCCCCGCCGTCTCCGCCGCCGCGTACTCATGGACCTGTTCCATATGTGGTTTCCTCTTCGGGTCCGTGCCCCCGGTCAGACCGGGTCGGGGGCCAGGACCGTGTAGCCCGGCACCTGATCGGGGATGATGAGCTGGGCGTTGCCCGAGGGGTCGGAGGACGACGCGACGGCCGACTGGACCACGGAGTTGAGCAGTTGCCTCGCGAACTCCCGGAGCGCCTGGGTGGGCGACATGTCGCCGTTGGCGATGAACGCCCGGAACGTGGCCACCTGTTGCAGGGTCGCCGGGTCCACGTCGCCGAAGCCGAACGCCAGGATGGTCGGGTGGGCTCTGAAGTCGTGGCTGACCAGGTTCTTGTGCTCCACGTGCCAGTCGTCCGTCGGCAGCCCGTCCGTGAGGAAGAACACCGTGGGGCGATACGGCGCGTGCCCGGCCTGCTTAAGCCCTGCGATGTCCTGCTCGATGGTGCGCTTGAGCAGGGAGAACGCGGCACCGTAGTTGGTCGCGCCGCGCGGGGACAGCTGCGGGATCGAGTGCACGTCGTTGAGGTCTGCCAGCGGGAGCAGTACCTCGGCGGTGGCGCTGAACCCGATGATGCCGAGCCTGGCCCGATCCGCCACCACCGGGTTGCTCGCGATCTCCTGGTAGATCGCGGGGAGTTCCTGGTTGATGGCGTCCAGGGGCGGTCCCTGCATTGAGTACGACTCGTCGCAGACCAGATAGAAGGGGAGTACCTGCTCACTCATCAGGTGATCCTCAGTTCTTGGAGGTGGGGGCGCAGCCGCTCGTCACGAAGTAGACCTCCATGGAGATCGACCCGGCCGGTGCGGCGAGATCATGGAAGTTGCGGGTGGCGGCCGTCCCGAAGATGCTGGGATAGGCCGTGCTGATGGCGTGGTTGACGCGGCTCGCGAGACGCACGCCGTCTCCGGCGCCCCCGCTGGCACCGAAGGTGAGCACCATGCCGGCGTGTCTGCCTGCGAGGCGGCTCTTGTGCTTGCGCAGCTCTGTCTTCACCTGGCGCACGAGAGCGGCGTCGCTCGCGCCTGGGTTCACGGAGAATGAGATCTTGGTAGCCTTCGCTCCCACACCGCCGATTCGGGTCGCGCAGGGAGAAGGGCTCGGAGAAGGGCTCGGTGACGTACCGGCGGCCAGCGGCTTTGGTGGTGCCGGTGGTGGCGCCTGAGCTCCGAGCATGATGATCGTCAGCCCGAGGAGCAGATCGGCGAAGAGCCAGCCGGTGAGGAGCAAGGGAACGAACGTTTCTCTGGAGGAGCGTGTCATGCTGCCCCGTTCACGGCCCCTGTGTCGCCCGCGCCGGGTGTCAGGGCGGTGGCCAGCCCATTTATCGTGGCGTTGAGCTGGGAGACGGCACTACTGAGCCGCGACAGCTCGTCGCTAACGATCTCGTGAACCGTCACCGGGATCTCCTCGAGGGTCTTCGAGAGGACGAGGGGAAGCCGGTCAAGGACGTCACGCGTCTCCTCGAGCGCCTGGACGGTCCGCCCGGCGGTATCGGAGACCATCTCGACCCGGGCGGCGTGGGCGCCGGCGGTGTCCGCCCAGTCGCCGAGGGCCTCACGCACCTCGCTGCCGGTGTGCCCGAACGCCGAGGTGAGCGTGCTGCTCGCGGCCGTCACCGCCTGTGTGATCTGCTCGCCGGTCCGGCCCACCGCACCGTCCACGCCGCCGACGGCTGCCTTGATCCCAGACGCGGCGCCGACCAGCTCACCCACCCGCGCGTCAAGACTCTGGACGGAGTCGCGTACGGCCTGGCCGGTCAGCGTGGTGACCTGGTCGAGCGCCACCCGCACTCCCTGTGTCGCGTCCAGGATCGCCATGCCCAGCTGGTCGCCCACGCGGTCCACCGCCTGGTCCGTCTTCTCGCCGACGGAGTCGATCGCGTACGCGGTGCGGTCCACCGCCTGCGTGAGGGTCTCGGCCGAGGCGTTCACCGCGCTGAGATGCTTGTCCATGATCTGGAGCGAGCTCTGCACGTCTGTCGCGCTGGAGACGAGCGCTCCGGCGGCCTCGTGCGCGACCTCCAAGGCCTTCTCCAGGGCTTCCACGACCTGCTTCTGAACTCTGCGGACCGTGTTGCCCATCTTGCCGAGCTCGCTCGCGCTTTTGGTGAGCTCCGCCTGGAATCGGGCGGGAGACGCCAGCCGTACCTGGCCGAAGCTCAGGGTCGCCCTGGTGAGAGCGGACAGAAGGCGGGGGCGCAACTCGTCTGCCTGCTCGCTGGCCCGCTCGTCCTCCCACCGATGCATATAGCGCTCCAGCAGGGTGACGACGATTAGCAGGCCGATGGTGCTGAGCGTCATCATCGCCACGTTGTCGAACTTCCACAGGCCGGCCAGCTTGCCGTCGAAGCCCTGCTGCCACATCTCGAGGAAGGGCCGACGCGCCGTCTCGACGCCTCCATCCTTGAGAGCCTCGCCGTAGGCGGTGGTCGCCATCTTCAGTCCAGACCAGGTGGTCGCGATGGGAAGGAAGACCAGCACGGCCTGGATGTAGTGGATAAACTTGGCGATCTTCTGCCAAGTCGGTGAATACGGAACGATCACCAGCACCGTGTCGTCTGGCGGGAAAGCGGCGAACAGGTCTACCTCGCACCACAGGTCCGCTTTGGCGGGGTCGTTCAACGCGTCCGCCAGCTCAATCAGCTGATCGGAACGGGCGGCCAGCGCCGGGTGCCCGGCAAGCTCGCGAAACTCGGCGGCAAGCTTCTGGTCCGTCACGGAAGACCGACGTCCTCTCGTCAGGTTTGGTGCAGCATCAAATGGGATTCCGGATGGACCGGTCCATGCGGATGAGATCTGCGTGATCTTTTCGGTTCCTTGGTGATGATGTCAACGATTGAGCAGGTAAATGGTTAGAAATGCCTATAGATGCCTGTGGTGAGAGTCCTCAGAGGTCTTGCGTTCGTCTCTGGAAGACCCTTCGCCACTCGTCAGCGGCGGACGAGGGTCCAGGTGCCGTCGGCGTGGATGGTGACCAGGCGGGTTCCGGTGGGGAGCAGGGCCTTGCCGCGGTAGCGGCCGATCTCGTTGAACAGCAGGTCGCCGTAGGTGCCGAGGCGCGTGTAGCTGTACACGATGAAGTTGGCTTCGCCGTTGTGCGCGGCGCGGACGGTGCGTAGGCCGCGGGTGGGGGAGAGTTTGAGCACCTGGTCGCCGGTGTCGCGGATGGTGGCGGCGCACCAGCAGCGGGCCTGGGTCACGGGCTTGAACGCCGCGGTCCAGGCGCCGTCGGCCTTGATCTCCAGGCCGATGGTGCCCTTGGTGTTGTAGGCGTTGTAGAGGACGGTGCCGTCGTAGGGGCCGATCTCGTTGACCAGCAGTTCTTGCTTCTTCCCGCGCGGGTCGATCGTGTAGACGATGAAGTTGGCCTCGCCGTCGTGGGTGAAGCGGATGAGGCCGGGCTTCTTGGTGGCCTGGATCCGGATGACCTCGTCGCCCTCGCCGCGGAATGTCGTGTCGGCGTGGGCGGCGGTGGGTGTGGTGAGCGCGGCGGCGGTCAGGGCCAGTACGGCGAGCATGCGGCGGAACATGGTGTTCTCCTCAGGAGGGGTAGCGGTCGGTCCAGTTGTTGGGAAGGGACGGATCGGCCATGAGGTCGAAGGTGATTTCGTAGATGGTCTGGCGGCCCTCCACGACGTCGATCCAGTCGGCGGGCAGCGCCTTGACTCCGTGCTGGGCGCCGAGGAGGTTGCCGCAGATGGCGCCGGTGGAGTCGGAGTCGCCGGAGTGATTGACCGCCAGGAGGAGCGCCTTTCTGGGGTCGGGCTCGGCGAGCGCGCAGTAGACGGCGATGGCGAGGGCCTCGTCCGCGACCCATCCGGCTCCGAGTGATTCCACCGCTTCCGCGGTGGGTGGAGGACCGGCGGACAGGTGGACGGCGGCGCGCAGCGCGCTGAGGGTCTCCTCGTGCGCGGGGTAGCGGGGCAGGTGGTCGACAGCATGCTGTACGGCCTGCTGCAGGGAGTCGCCGTGCACCAGGTCGTGGATGATCGCGGCGAACGCGCCGGCCGACAGTGAGGCGGTGGCGTGCCCGTGGGTGAGATACGAGCATCGGGCCGCCGTCTCGAAGGGATCGAATCGCGCGAGCCCAAAGGGGGCTGAGCGCATGACGGTTCCGCAGCCCTTGGAGAGCGGGTTGATCTCACCGATGGAGCCGGGGGCGGGGACGTCGAGGTGCCGTCTACCGGCGTACAGCCCGGACAGGCAGGCGTTGCCTGGTGCTCGTCGCGCGTACAGCCAGCGCTGTTCGCGGAGCCAGCCGTTGCGCAGGCTGTCGTCGGGGGCCGGCGGTTCGGTGTACTGCTGGGTGTGGAGCCAGCGGACGTATGCGTCGCGGACGGCCACGATCACGTCGGTATGGTGGAGGTGTGCCCGGATCAGCCCTTCGGCGGTGAACAGGGTCATCTGGGTGTCGTCGGTGACCTGGGTCGAGACCATGTCCGGTAGTCCGTCCGGCCCGTGCCAGGCGCGGATCTGGTCGAGGGACATGAACTCGATCGGGTTGCCCAGGGCGTCTCCGATGGCGCCGCCGAGCATGCAGCCCATGACGCGGGAGTAGTGCCTCATGTCTCACCTGGCCAGGGAGACGGTCACGCCGTCGGAGAACATCGAGTCGTGCAGCTCGACGGCCTTGAGCGTGACGTTCTTCGGGAGGTCGAAGAGCAGGATGCCGTTGACCGCGTTGCCGGGGTTGATGTTGTTGAGGAAGGCGTTGGAGTCCTTCAACCCGAGTGCCGCGGCGCCGGAGTCGGCGTCGAACTGACGGCCCTTGCCGTCGATGAGCTTCTGCGCCGAGTCGGTGAACATCTGGGCCTCGTCGCCGATGTTCTTCACGGTCAGGTGCACCATGACGTACTGTCCCTGGGCCTTGGAGACCATAAAGCCCTCGCCGACCTGCGAGAGCCCCTTCTCGACCCGCGTGACTTTGAACGCGAACTTTCCGTCCTTGACGACGTCACCGATGCGGGCCGGCTTCGGCTCGTCGGCGGACTCCGTGTCCGTGGCGTCGTCGTCCGCGGCTTTCTTGTCCGTGCTCTTCTCGTCAGGGGCGGAGGCCACCGTGGTCTCGGTGCCGCCAGAATGCCCGTTGCCGATGATCGTGCCGAGCACGATCAAGCCCATTAGCACTGCGGCGCCGATCAGCACGGCCTTGAGGCAGCCGCCGCCCTTCTTCTGCACGATCACGGTCTGCGGGTACGGCTGCGGGTAGCCCTGCTGCGGCTGCTGGGGGTTTCCATGCATGGGGAAGCTCTCTGTACTGTCGCCGCCGAGGTTCTGGCGGCCGGGGCGAGTAAGGCCCGGCAAGTACAGCACATTGTGAATCGGATCCACAACTAATTCACCGGTTGCGATTGACGTGAAGCGGTGTACTGTTCCTTCTGGCGCACAGATGGGCGAATCCCCCTGGGCCGTTCACGCCATGCGAGATCATCACGGAGGGTGCGTGCAGCCGCTGTTGGCGGGCGATCCACACGAGATCGGCTCATATCGGGTGGTCGGCCGCTTAGGCGCGGGCGGCATGGGCGTGGTCTACGCGGGCATGGATGCTTCCGGTCGGCGGGTCGCCGTCAAGCTCGTTCACGAGGCACTGTCGGTTGACCTGGAGTCCCGGCGCCGCTTCAGCAGGGAGATCTCTGTCCTGAGCGGGGTCGAGGAGCTTGCCTTGCTAGCGTGCTCGACTCCGGCCCCGGCACAGAACGTTCGTGGCTGGCCACGGAGTTCATCCCCGGCCCCACCCTGGAACAGCACGTGCAGGCCGACGGGCCCCTGACCGGCGACGCCCTGTACGGCCTGGCCGAGGCGCTCGTGGCCCTGCACGCCGCCGGGGTGGTACATCGCGACCTCAAGCCGCCGAACGTGATCCTCTCCCCGCAGGGTCCTCGACTGATCGACTTCGGCATCGCGAAGGTCTTGGACTCCACCTCCATGACCCGCACAGGCATGCTGATTGGTTCGCCCGGCTGGATCAGTCCCGAAGAGGACGGCGACGCCCACGCCGGCACACCCCGGCCGATGTCTACGGCTGGGCGCTGCTCGTGCTCTACGCGACTGCCGGTGAGCCGCCGTACGGCACCGGTCGCCCTGACGTGCTGGCCTACCGGGTGCGTGAGCAGACCCTGCACATCGACACCGTGCCGGAGAACCTCCGTGAACTCGTTGGCCGGGCACTGGCGAAGGACCCCGCTCAGCGTCCCGCCGCCGATGACCTGCTCGCCGCGGTGACCGAAACATGGCGAAGCGAGCACGACGAGGAGGAGCGAGCCGACATCACCTCGTTCATCCAGGGCACCTGGGTGCTGCCCCAGCACGAGACCCCCGACTGGCCCGCCCTGGCCGACCCGGCCGCGGGTGCGGGTGCGGGACCATGGGGTGGGGGCACGGTCAGAAGGGGAGGGAGGCGTCAGGCATCCCCCCACCGGTCGGACACGACTTCATGGCCTCGGACTGCCAAGACTTTCGCGAAATCTCGTTGGCGATTACGAATACCGTGCACGAGCATGACATTGCGGGCACCGACCTCATCCGCGATTTCGAGCAGTCCTCGCTTGTCCGCGTGGGCCGACAGGCGCATCATCTGAACTCGAGCGTTCAGCGGCACGCTCTTCTCCACGCCCCGGTCGTGGAGAACCAGGTGGGAAGCCTGCTCCTCGACCAGCCTGAGCAGCTTGGCACCGCCGGACTCCTCATCCTGGTATCCGGAGAGGAACAGGGCGCTGCGGGCTTCCGGCAGGATCCGGGTCGCCCACTCGACGGCCGGCCCGCCGGAGAGCATGCCTGAAGTCGTGATCACGACGCCGGACGTGAACAGGTCCAGATCGTCGGGGCGCTTGGCCCGGGACACATTGCCCCCAAGTATGCGCAAGGGAGACGCGCGGTCGATCGTGATGCGTTCGAAGGACGCCGTGATGTCGGCCGCCATCCCGTCGACGAGGACGGGCACGTGGGGCAGATGACGCGTCATGATCATGGCGAGCTCTTGCGCCCTGCCGAGCGCGAAGGCCGGGATGAGAACCCGGCCCCCGGCCGAATAGACCTCCTCGACGGCCCGGACCAAATCCTTGACGCGAATTTCCCGCGTGGAATGGTCTTCAGCGCAGCATGTGGATTCCATGACGAGTAGATCCGCGTCCAGGGCCGAGTCCGGTATGGAGTAACCGTCCACGGTCTCCTGTCGGAATCCCGAGATGTCACCTGTCACCACGACGCGCTGGCCGCCGGCCTGGACGACGACGCCCGCAGCGCCGAGGATGTGACCGGCGGGGAACAGCTCGACGCTGATGTCACCGATCTTGCGCCGGACACCTAAGGGGACTTCCTCACAGTTCTGCGAGGCGGTTTCGACCGCCTCGCGCCCGTACAAAGCGTCACTGTCGACGCCCCACCGGCGATTCACGCGCTCGCGTTCACTCATGAGTTTCGCCGAGTCCGCCCACATGCGTGGCATCAACTGCGCCGTCTCCGGGGTGGCGAGGATCCGTACTTCCGGCACCAGTTCGACCAGAGCCGGGATGTAGCCGCAGTGGTCGATGTGGGCGTGTGTGACCACCACAGCGTCGATCGGCCCTGACAGTGCCTCGTCCATCCCGCGCGGGGGCAGTGCGGGATCACCGGGACGCAGGCCCGCGTCGACCAACAGGCGCGTATGGCCGGCTTCGACGAGCACGCAGGATCCGCCGATCTCGGTTGCGCCGCCGAGGGGACGAACACGAAGGTGCCGCTCCCGGGTGACAGTCACCCGAGGGGATGCGGACACGAGCGTGGGAGGTGCGACGATCATCTGAAGCGCGGTGATGAGAGCCTGGGGTTCGATCCCGGCCGCTTTCGCCGCCTGGAGGACGAGGGGCGCAGGCTCATTCGCCGTTTGCCGCTTGAGATTGCGCGGATCCCGGGCTTCAGGTCCCTCGTCCGCAGCTTCCGGCGTTTGCTGCAGGACCGCAAGCAGACTGGAGGCGATGGCTCGGGGGTCGTGCAGCCTGCGTTGCAGGGCCGCCACCTGAGTGTCCAGCTCCTCCGCTCGGTTCTCCACGTCGGCGAGCGCGCTGGTGGCATTCTGAAGTGCTACGGCGGCATGGTCATGCCGCCCCTTGGCCATTTCCAGCCTGCTTCTCAGCTGATTGAGTTTGTCCTGATGGCGCCGGCGAAGGTTCTGCCTGGCAAGCCTTTCTCTGCTCAGCTGCAGCGCCACCCTGAGCCCGGCCTGGACGACGTCGTCGTCGGGGGACAGGACGAGCGTGGTGAGGGCTCGCAGTTCCGGTTGATCGCGGCGGATCTGGACCCTTGCCCGGACCTGGTCGCGAAGCCCGCGCACCTGAAGCAGCGCATCAAGAAGCAGTTGACGCCGCTCGGTGACGAAGCGCTCGGCGTCGTGCTCCTGACCGGCCAGCATCGGCCGGGACAGGAGCAGTTCCGCTGCCGTACGGAGGATGGGCAGGAGGGGGTCGGACGTCATCGAGCCAGTCCCATCCGCTGGGTCGCCTCCAGGACGACGGGTTCGAGCCGGAGCTTCCCGTCGCTGTGCGCGACCAGCGCTCCAAGAATCCGAAGCACCTCGACCAAGTCGGCGGTGGAGACGAAGCCCTCCTCCTGGAGGCTTGGTTCCGACAGGGGGTGCCCTTCCTCCTCCGCTCCTGCCAGGGCAAGGAGATCGGCGAGGGTTTCCGAGCCCTCGGCGATCTCGGTCTGCTCAACCAGCGTGTGCCATGCGGCGCTGATGGCCTTACCGGACAGCACTCCGGTCAGGCGCACGAACTCCGCGGGCGTCTGTCGCACGTACGTCCGGCAGGCCTCCAGGGCGTGCTCCCGGTCCGCACCGTTGTCGGTGAGCTCGCGGATCACTCTGCTGATCAGCACCGGCCATCCCCCTGTCGCTCGCAACAGCGCGTCCTGACTTGGCTCGTCCTGGAAGCCGAGACCCACCTCATGCATCCACTGCCGGATGCCGGGACGGTTGAAGCGCTGCAGTTCGACGAGGTCCGCGGCGGTGGTCAGGTCGCGTAGGCCGCCGTCTCTCTGGTCCTGGCCGGTCGTAACCCACTGTGAAGCGTGGTCGGAAGGTGAGATCAACACGACGGCGAGCGTGCCCTTGGCCGGCATGGAGATCGCCCTCGCCGCCGTCCGGGCCATCGCGGTCGCCTTCATGTGGGACAGGCCGGAAAGGTCGACGATGATGATGTCGTGATCCGAGCTCTGCGCGGCCCGCTGCTGTGCACCGTCGAAGGTGAGACCGCCCACCCCGACCCGCCAGGTGTGGGCCTGCTTATGGCGCTCCGCCGCCTCCTCCAGAGCGGTCGCCACCCGATCGATCTGCAGAGCGGGGGATCCGGCGATGAGGTGCAGGACGTTACGCGGGCTGAGTAGCCGCGTCACCTGGCTGCCCGTCAGGGGGGAGCGTTCGCCATGGCCCTTGTAGGCGTCCCGATAGGACTGGGCGTCGAAGGAGTCGGGCAGCTCGAACGTCTCGGCCTGCCCGAGCACGGCCTCGACCTCGTCGGCTCCGCCGAGCAGATTGAGGATGTGCGGAGTGCGGAGGCGGTAACGCTCCCCCTCTGCGGCGAGGACGCCCAGGTTGACGCATTCTTCGAGCAGCCCTCGGAAACCGTCGTTGCTGGCGTCCTTGAAGCCCTGCGGCCACCACTCCTGGCACTCTGTCCGTAGTTGATTGGCCGTCATCGTGACGTCCGTTCCTGCATCGAGGGCGTGGAACGCCACGGTGTACGCGATGACCTTGTATCGCTTGTCCAGGTTCAGGGTCCACTCGAAGCGGTCGCGGAAACCGCGCGCCAGCTTGTTGTCCCGCCAGACCGCTTCCACGTCCTCGCGCGTGATCTCGTACGGGAGCCCCGTATGAGCCGCCGAGATCCGGCGCAGCCGTGTCAGCAGCGCGTCTGCGAACAGCTGGATGAGCGCGGGGGCGTTGTTCGCCTCGGCGATGACGCGCGCCGCAAGGCGTGCGGGGAAACGGAACCCGAGCGCCGCCAGAGGCTTCGTCAGCAGGTTGTAGGCGTCCTGTGGATCGAGCGGCCCGACCGCGATGGGCGTCCCCAGATGGGCCAGGGGCTGATTCGGCAGGCTCTGGAACCGGGCCGTCTGGTGCAGGCCGGCGAAGACCACCTTGACCCGCCGGTTCGTCTCGTCCATCAGGTTGCGCAGCGCGATGACATTGCTGAAGGAGGCGTCTCGTGCGTCCTTGTTGAGGAACTCGTCGGCCTCGTCCAGGAGGATCAGCAGCTGTCGAGCCGGATCGCCGGCGATCCATTCCTTCACCTCGCGGCAGATCTCCTGGGGATCGGTCAGCGAGGCCGCGGAACGTGGCAACACTTCGGCCTCCGAGAGCCTCCCGGCGAGCATCGGCCACAGCGCGGTGACCGGTGCGACCCTGCCGATGTTCTGGATGACCTCGGAGATGACCTTCCGGTTCTCGTCAGTCTTCCGGACGTTGCGCTCGGCCTTCCGGAGCAGAGCCGACTTGCCGAGCTGTCGCCCCCCGTACACGAACGAGGACCCGGTCCGGCCGGTGACTTCCTGCAACTGGTCCGACCGCCCGTAGAACATCTCTTCAGGCACATCCCCAGTAGGTGCGTAGGGGTTTGTCGCGGTGAACGGAGCCAGCAGGCTCACGGTCGAGGTCCAGTTCGCATCGGGAAGGCAGGCGAGATAGCTAACCGCGACATGGTCGAGAACCGCCGCGACGGGCGATGGGCGCCTGCGGCTCGCCATGGCCAGGTGGCGGCGCTGTTCGGCGGAGAGGACGCCGAAGTAGAAGACCAGCACCGTCTGGTCTTGCGGCTGGTCCTTCAGCCATTCGATGACCTGCTGCGGTCCCGGCGGCTTCCATACAAGCAGGAGCCGGAGCCTGTCGCCAGAGGGACTCATCCGGGATCCGAATGCCGGCAGTAGCGGCTCACCGATCGTTCGAGCCTGGTCCAGGGTGATCCAGAGCCGGTTCTGTTCCTCCCGGGAGGCCCCCTGGTCTCCTTCGAGGCCGATCAACTGCAGGATCGCCGTGATGGCGGACCTCAGGTTTCCGGCTGCCTTCGGCCCTTGGGCCAAGGCCTGCCACATCCGCACGCCGTACTCTGCCACTCCCCGCCGACCTCTCGGAATCGCGGAGATCGATAGTCCGGTCCGGAGCAGCAGGTTCTCCAGGTCGGGGTCGGAGACCTCGTTCCCGGTGTGTAGCGCGTCCTTGAGCCGCTGCACCCACTCCGCGCCTTCGCGCCCCCTCTGCTGCCCGGGTAGGCGGGCCGCCATGTCCTCGAAGGACTGTGGAAAATGCGGGAAGAACCGATCGAGGTGGTCGATGGCTTCGGAGATCTCGGGCAGCCGGTTCCCGGCCTTCGCCTGCGCCGTGAACTCGCGGGCCGTGGTCAGATCACCGGCCCGGATGTAGGCGCTGATTCGCGCGCTGACAGCCGCGACATCTGCGTTCTCGGCGCGCAGATCGGTCAGCCGCTCGAGCTCGGCGGCCATCTCGTCATCGCGGATCATGGCGGCTTCCTGCTCCAGTTCGCGCAGGGCGCGGGCGATGGCGCCGAAGTCTTCCCGATCGTCGCTCCCGAGGACTTGGAGCCTCGCGGAGAAGCGGGTGGCGGCCGCCTCGGGCAGCACGCCGTCCCGGCGCCATTCGGCGATCCGGTCCTGGATTTCTTCGATCTGATGGTCGCGCTCATGCCGTGCCGAGTCGATGAGCTTCTCTCTCCGCTGACGAAGCTCGGTGGCGAGCGCAGGGTCCTGGTCCGCCACGACGTTGAGGAGGGCGCGTGTTCCTTCGTGATCACCGAGATGAGCGCGCGCCTTGAAAGCCTCCCGCCATTCCCGGCTGCCGATCGCACAGAGGGGGAGCAGATCGTCCAACGCCGGCGTCGTGAGTGGGGCCAGGGTGTCCGGATCCAGCCGGATCTCGGGAGACAGGAGCAGGTCTCCGTTGAGCACATGGGCCGCAAGCGGCTCCGACTGAGGGAGGTGGCCGCCGTCCAGGAGCCGCAGGGTGTCGTGAATCAGCATCGATGCGCCGACGGCCGCCGCCGCGAGGACCGTGTCGGATGAGCGCTCCAGCTCAGCGAGCTCGTCCTCGACATGTGTACGGTTCCGGTTCACGATGCCGCGCAGTTCGTTGAGCGGCTTGACCACCCAGGACATGCCGGAGTCGTCGGTGCGCAGCGACTCCACCTCGCTTATGGCCGTTATCCAGTTCGCCACCAGGTCCAGGGCCTTGTCGATCTTTTCGATCAACTTTGCCCGAGCACCCGAGTGGATGCGGCTGCTACCACGGCTGGACGCCCGAGCTCTCGCCGTCCTGTCGATCAACCGTTCCATCTGGTCTTCGGATCGCAGGAAATCGAGATCTTGCCTGACCTCGCGAACCCGAGAGACCTCGTTGCGGGCCGTGATGGACAGCAGCTTGCCCAACCCGCTCGAGTCGTCCTGGAGGAGGAATTTCCATACGTCGGTGGCCGGCGCGAACTTGATCGTTTGGGACGGCCCCTCTTCGAGCAGCCGTACGGCGGCTGCGGAGGCGTGCTCCTGGTCGCTTTCCGCCTGTGAAGCGTCGTGCATCCGCCCGGACAGGCCGGGCAACAGGTAGGCCCCGTCCTGCGCCACCTTGCTGAAGGCATGGCCGTAGGCCGTCAGCCCCGGGTACGGGAAAAGCGCTGGGGAGAGATCCTCGAGAAGCTGGGCGGCTTCCAGCGTCGGGTGGATCAGGCCGGTGCGCACCGCCGCCGCCCAGGTGAGTAGCTGGCCGGGGGTGTCGTCGGCCAGAGCCTTCATCGACACTTTCGAGGCCGACTCCGCGAACGCGGCCGACAGCCGACCGGAGAACTCACTCATGTCGGCGGCGATGGCGGCGCACCGGCGCGCGCTGACCTCGGCGGCGGGTCTGTCCTCGGCCGCGCGCAGCCAGGCGGCCAGACCGAATCGCCCGGCGCGTAGTGCGGAGGCCTCGGCTTCGGCCGCCGCCTCGCTGACGCTCGCACTGGCAGCCGACGAGAGGGAGACCTCTACAGCAGGCGTTTCCGGCAGCGTCTGAGTCGGCGCGTTTGTCGCCGCGGTGTCAGCGCTCTCGGGCGGCGTCGGATCCGTACGGCGGCCTGCTGTCCCGCGCGCAGGCTGGCTGGTGGTCGGCTCTTTCAGGTTGTCCCTGAGAAACGTATCCAAATCGGCCAGTTCGTCATGGCCAGCCGACTCGCCGGCGGCCGCTGCGGCAGGGGAGGAAGGAGGTGCCTCCGGCTCGTCCGTAGGGGGCGGCGCACTGCCACCGTCCTCATCCGGAGGTTCGTGCGGTGAGGGCTGTGGGTCTCCGTCGTGTGACGCGGTATTGGCCTCGGCAGGCACCACCAGTTGACCGAGTGTCGCGGCCAGGGCCACCGGCAGCCATCCGGCAGGCGCTTCCTTTCGGAACCTCTCCTGGAGCTCGGAGATCTGGATGATGGCACCGGGATCCCCGGCGAGATGGACGAGGTCGGCGAGGATCTCCACGACAGGGGATCCCTGAGCGGCCGCCTCGCGAATCTGCTGGAGGGGGGCTTCGAGAGCTGGCGGACCGCTGACCTCAGCCAACGGGAGAATCCGACGGCGCTGCGCGTCCGCCGACTCGAGCCGGCCGAGGACATGCCGGAGCCCGTCGCAACTCGCATCCGTAAGAGGGGAACCCTGCACGGACTCGAGCCTGGTCCGGAGCCGGTCGAAATCGTGCATGCCCCGTACGATCAGATCGACATCCTGGTCAGCAGGACGCTCTGTATCGGTCAACGCCTGCCACACCCGCTCGGCGGCGTCGGCCGCAGCGACGAACGTCTCACACAGGCGGCCCAGTTCGCTCTTAAGCGACTCGATTGAATCCGATTCACCGTTCTCGGAGGCCTCTTCGCCGGTAGAACTCATCTCACGCTCTTCGTGGTCGTGGACTTCAGGCTTTGCCGGCTCGTCGTTCTGCCGGCTCTGGGACGGGCCGATCGGCAGGGACGGGATGAGCTCCCGGAGCGCCTGCAGGGAAACCGGTGTCTCGGGAAGCTCGGAGTGTTCGGCGCGTAGTTCTCGCCAGCCCGCGCGGACCACCTCCGCCGCGTCCGGCCCGATGCGTCCGGTCGAGTCCACCAGCAGGGCGAGGGCGACCGAGGACAGCGGCATGTCCCGCAGGTAGGTGTCGGCGAGAAGGAGGTCGACCAGGTTCACAGGCAGCGAGGCCGTGCTCGTCAGCGCCTCGGCGAAGGCGCGCGCACGGGGAAGGACCTCGCCCCCGCTGCCAGGGCTGATGAGCTTGACACAATCCGTGGGGGAGAGGTCGTCATAGTTCTCGAACCCATAGGCCAAAGGCACGCTGAAGGCTCGGATGAGCGAGGAGCGCCGCTTCTTGTCTCCACCCTGGAGAACGCGCACCAGTCCGATGGCCGCCGGCCTGTTGACATAACGCATGTCGCGGAGTCCGGCATGGCTGAGGATGTTCTTGCGTAGCGCCGGAGGATATGCGGACATCGCCGGGAGCAGATCATCGGCTGTCACCCGGGCCGTCACATCTGCGAGGATCGCCTCGGCATGCCCGAAGGCCGTCTGTGTGGCGACGGTGCCCAAGGGGGCAAGATGGGGGCTCTTGCCGTTGGAACGTCGCTGCATCTGATATTGCCGCCTTTCCCGCATTGTAGGGATCAAAGCGCCCTGTTCTGGATGAAGTTGGCGAGGCATCCGGCCGACGGCGGACGCAAGGGCGCGGCTTGCGAGCCCGGGGTGCGGCGTGCGTCCGCACAGAAGCTGGGAGGGTGAGGCTGGTGGACCTGGTCCGGTTGACACGGGGTTGTGGGGATCTCAGGCACCGAGAGATCGTGAGCGCCGACTCCAGCGCTGGTACACCATACGTTCGGAAAACCGGATCAAGCAACCGTGAGTCCGCTTCACAGTGGTATGTGAGGATTGGAGCTCTATGTAGGGGTTTGGATCGGTCTATCCCTGTCCGAGGACTCTGTCGATCAATCCGCGTCGGACCGCGGGGCAGGAAGTGCCGCCGCCAAAGAGGGGCGTTAATCGAATTCACAGGACATACCTGTAGACGGCCACCGTTGGTATTCGCTACTGTCCATGGGTGCTTAGGGCAAGAGTGCGAGGGTGCGGATGAGGCCGCGCAGCACATGCTGGCCTGGGCGCGAAATGAGCCGGTGTCGCCGTCCAGGCAGGTGAGCGTGGATCCTTTAGACCGCTCCGATCCCAGAAGGATCGGCGGCATTTCCCTGCATGGCCGGCTTGGCAGCGGCGGGATGGGGCGGGTCTTCTATGGCGTGACCGAGGACTACGAGCAGGTGGCTGTCAAGGTCATCCGGGAGGACCTGGTCAGCCGCGCGGAGGTGCGCGCCCGGTTCGCCCGGGAGACCGACGCCCTGCGGACCGTGCAGGGCCCTCAGGTCGCCGCTCTGGTCGACGCCTCCGGAGACGACGAGGAGCGGCCGTGGCTGGCCGTCGAATACGTCCGAGGCCTCAGCCTGAAGGAGTTCGTCGAGACCAGGGGAACGCTGAGCGGTGAGAATGCGGCGACGCTCGGTGTCCTGCTGGCGAGCGGACTGAAGGACATCCATGCGGCCGGTCTGCTCCATCGGGACCTGAAGCCCGGCAACGTCCTTTTGGGCAGGGACGGGCCCAAGGTCATCGACCTCGGGCTGGTTGCTTTCGCTGACGGTCCGACCGACCTGACCACTACCGAGTCCACGCTGGGCACGCCTGCGTGCATGTCGCCCGAGCAGGCCAATACGCCGAAGCAGGTCACCACCGCGGCCGACGTCTACTCGCTCGGCGCGACCCTGATGTTCGCTCTGGCCAAGCACTACCCTTACGACGGCAAGACGGTCGCGGGGCTGTTCATGAACATCGTCAACCCGGAGGTCGCGCCCAACCTTGAGGGAGTCCCGGCGGAGTTCGAGCAGCTCATCTCCGCGATGCTGGCACACGATCCCGCGGTACGCCCCACGGTGTCGCAGACCTACGACCGGCTGAAGGAGTTGGCGACCGCGGGAGGCATCACGCTCCCGGTAGCCACACGACGGCTCGCCGTGGCGACCTACGTGGAGCTGGAGACCGACCCGCATGAAGTTGCCCCGTTGCCCCGGCCTCGCCGCCGTGACCTGTCCGAGGTCGTGACGCCAGACTCGGTGGTCGCCCGGCTCGCCGACCGCCTCCGCGGTGCCTACGCCGCCAACGCCCGCTTCTAAGAGGAGAACCGTGACCGAGACCTCCTATCCGCCTGGGGCCCGGATCGAAGTCCGGGACGCCGAGTGGATCGTCCGGACCTGCGCGAAGACCGCACATGACGGGTACAAGATCACAGCGGTCGGCGCGTCGGAGTTCGTGCGAGACGAGGACGCGGTCTTCTTCACGGAGCTGGACGACGTGAGCTTGCTGCGGCCCGAGGAGACCGTCCTGGAGCAGGACGAGACTCCTCGCTTTGCCAAGAGCAGGCTCTTTCTCGAAGCTGTCCTCCGCAGGACCCCGCTGCCGCAGACGGAGAAGGGCCTTGCACTCGCCGACCGGTTTCTCCTCGACCCGTTGCCGTACCAGCAGCGTCCCGCCGAGCTGGCCCTCGAAGGACTGCGCCCGCGCATCCTGATCGCCGATGTTGTGGGTCTCGGAAAGACGCTGGAGATCGGCCTCATCCTGGCCGAGCTGATCCGCCGTGGTCGCGGCGAGCGGATCCTCGTCGTCACCCCGCAGCAGGTGCTCGAACAGTTCCAGCACGAGCTCTGGACCCGGTTCTCCATCCCGCTGATCCGTCTCGACTCGGTCGGCATCGAGCGCATCCAGCGCGAGATCCCCGCGGGACGCAACCCGTTCACCTACTACAAGCGGATCATCGTCTCCATCGACACGCTGAAGAACGAGGGCAAGTACGGCCAGCACCTGGAGAAGATGGACTGGGACGCGGTTGTCATCGACGAATCACACAATCTGATCGGCGAGAGCAGCCTCCGCAACAAGCTGGCCAAGCTTCTCGCGCGTAAGACGGACGCACTCCTGCTGGCCAGCGCCACGCCGCACAACGGCAACAGCGAGTCGTTCGCCGAGCTGATCCGTATGCTCGACCCCGCCGCGATCGCCGACGACACCCGCTACTCGGCCAAGGACATCGACCACCTCTACATCCGCCGCACCAAGATCAGCGCCGAGGTGCGCGACCAGATGGGCGGCAAGTGGCCGGATCGAGGGCCCTCGGTCCCGGTCAGGTGCGCGGCCACACCGGCAGAGGAGAAGATCTTCGAGGAGCTCACTCAGGTCTGGCTTGCGGGCGATCAGCGGACCGGTGGGCGAGTGGTCGGCACGAAGAACCGGCTGTTCCCCTACACGCTGCTGAAGGCGTTCCTCTCCTCGCACAAGGCCCTCGCCAAGTCGGTCGCCAACCGGCTCAAGAACGCAGAGGAGCCACGCGAGATCGACGCGCTCAAGACCCTGCAGGGCCTCGCCGCCAAGATGACCGACGACGACTCCGCCAAACTGGCCGCTCTCGTCCGTGAGCTCCAGGCGATCGGCGTCGGGCCGGGCAGCCACACCCGAGCGGTGGTCTTCTCCGAGAGCGTGGAGACCGTCAGGTGGCTGACCGAGGTGCTGCCCAAGCGCCTCGGACTGACCGCGAGTGGCGCGGTCGAGATGATGCTCGGCAACGGCATGTCCGACCAGCAGCAGCAGGAGATCATCGAACGGTTCGGGCTCTCGGATAGCCCCGTCCGTCTGCTCGTCACCACCGATGTGACCTCCGAAGGCGTCAACCTGCATCGGCAGTGCAACCACCTGATCCACTACGACGTGCCGTGGAGCCTCATCAGGATCGAGCAGCGCAACGGCCGCATCGACCGGTACGGCCAGACCAGGCAGCCCCAGTTCAAGGCGCTCAGCCTCATCTCCGAGATCGAGGGCGCCAAGGACGACAGGACCGTCGCCGAGAAGCTCCTCGTCAAGGAGGAGACCGCCCATCGCAGCCTCGGCACCGCCGAGGCCGTCACCGGCGAGTATCGCGCGGAGCGGGAGGAGCGCCGCCTGATCCAGGACCTCCTCGAGGGCAAGACTGTGGAGCAGTCCATCGAGGACCGGCCGGTCGACGACTTCCTCGCTGACCTGCTCGGCTCGGTGGGCGCCGACCCCGTCAATCCTGACCCGCTGCGCGCGGACGTGCCCCGGCTGTTCGACGGCTCCAAGGCGTTCGTCAAGGAGGCCGTCGACACGCTCGGCCTGCTCAAGGACCTCGACGACGACGGCGAGATGCTCGCCTTTGAACCACCCGCCGACCTGGTCCACCGGCTCTCCGTGCTGCCCTCCGACTACCTTCGCACCCACGACGTCCGCAAGCGGATGAAGGTCACGTTCGACCGCGACCTAGCACAGCGCAAGCTCAACGAGGCGCGCAAGACCAAGACGATGTGGCCGGAGATCGCCTATCTTTCCGATCTACACCCGATGGTCGACTGGGTGACCGACAAGGTCCTCGTACGGCTTGGCAGGCAGAAGGCGCCGGTCGTCACCGCTCAGGTCGGCGAGCCGACCTTTCTGCTTCAAGGCATCTACTCCAACAGGCTCGGGCAGCCGACCGTGGTGGAGTGGATGGCGGTGACCTCCGCCGGTGTGCTCGACGAGGCGATGACCGATGTCATGACCAAGGCGGGCGTCGGCCCTCGGATGATCAACACAGGCCGTAAGTTCGACCTCCAGCCGCTGCAGGAGCAGGTGGCGCAGGCGGTCGCGACCGCCAGAAGCCACCTGGAGAACCGGCGCTCCGAATACGAGGCGGAGGTCGTCAGGCCGCTGGACGCCTACCGCGGCCAGCTCGACGAGTGGCAGCAGCTCACTCTCGACGGCGTACACATCTCCCAGCGCGGGCGCAAAGAGCAAAGCGTCCGCGAGACCGTCGAACGGCAGCAGCGCCTGCTCGACTCCCTCAAGATCACGGGCGAACCGCTGCTGCGCGTCCTCGCCGTACTCGTTCCCCAGGATGGGCACCGATGAGCTTCGATTCGCTGGTCAACCGCGGCGACTACTTCTCGGCCCACTACCTGGCCGAGGTGCTGCCCAAGGACCTCAAGAAGAAGGACGGCCTGCTCGCCCGCTGGACCGAGCAGGAGAAGGCCGGCCGCACCACGCCCCGCCGGGGGCTGCGCGCGCTCGGCAAGCCCTACTTCGCCGATCGGCCGTTCTTCGCGGACCTCGACTTACGGCTCCGCGACGGCGATCGCCTGACGCCGGATGAGCTCACCGAGCGGCGCAAGGAGCTGGGCGAGCTGCACGGTGACGTCCTGCGCGCCCTCGGGTTCGACGCGCAGCCGCGCGAGCTGATCGTTGAGCGGGCGGGCAAGGAGTACGTCGTCCAGGTCGCCTACGCCGACCAGCACCTGGTCGCGATCGAGTGCGGCTGGGCCGCCGACGTGGACGTCGCCCTCGACGACGACCTGTCCGGCAGGCTGCTCACCTCGGTCCAGCTCGACAACCGCGAGCAGATCACCTCAGGTGTCAAGCTCGCGTCGTGGCTGCTGGCCGCCGATACCCCGCCGCGCTACGTGCTGATCCTCGCGGGCGGCGTGGTCGTCCTCGCCGACAGGGCGAGCTGGGGCGAGGGGCGTTACCTCGCGGTCAGCCTCGATGTCGCGCTGGGGCGCAACAACCCGGCCGAGCTGGAGACGATCGCCGCCCTGTTCGGCGCCGACTCCCTGCTCCCCCCGGAGGAGGGCGGCTCCGAGCCGCTCGCCGACCTGCTCGGCAATTCACGTAACCACGCCGTGGGGGTCTCGAAGGAGCTGCGTGACGGTCTGAAGGAATCGGTCGAGCTGATCGCCAACGAGGTCCTCGACCGCATCCGCGCCCACGGCGTCCAGCCCGAGGACGTCATGGAGCCCGCCGCCCTTGCCAAGGAACTGGGCCGCGAGGCGCTGCGCTACCTCTACCGGATCCTGTTCCTGCTGTACGCCGAGGCCCGTCCCGAGCTGGGCATCCTGCCGACCGACGACGAGGACTACGGCAAGGGCTACAGCCTAGCCCGCCTCGGTGACCTCGTTGTGCGCGACCTGTCCGGGGAGGAGGCGCGTAACTCCTTTCACCTCTACGAGTCGCTCGACCTGCTCTTCCGCATGGTCAACAACGGCCACCGGCCTCGCACGGGGGAGGAGACCTCGGAGGATGAGGGGCTGCACTTCGAGCCGCTCCGCTCCGACCTGTTCGAGCCGAAGGCGATCAGGCTCATTGGCCGCGACGCGATCTCGCTGGACGAGGACGACCCGGACGCCCTCAGGATCGACACCCGGTTGCGCAACGAGAAGCTTTACAAGGTGCTGCGCAAGCTCATGCTCACCAAGGGGCGCAAGAAGGAGCGCGGCGGCTTCATCTCCTATGCCCAACTCGGCATCAACCAGCTCGGCGCGGTGTACGAGGGCCTGATGTCCTACACCGGGTTCATCGCCACGGAGGAGCTCTATGAGGTCGCCAAGGGAGGCGATCCCAAGGACGGCTCCTGGATGATCCCGGCGTCGAAGGTCGACGACTACCCGTCGGACGTCCTGGTCCACAAGGTTGACGAGGACGGCAATGTCGAGCTCGCCCGCCATCCCAAGGGCTCCTACGTCTACCGTCTGGCTGGCCGTGACCGGGAGACCAGCGCCTCCTACTACACGCCCGAGTCGCTGACCAGGGTCACCGTCCAGCTCGCGCTGCAGCACCGCCTGGACCAGGAGGGTACGGTCACCCCGGCCCGCGAGATCCTCGAATGGAAGATCTGCGAACCGGCCCTGGGCTCCGGCGCGTTCCTCAACGAGGCGATCAATCAGGTCGCCGCAGAGTACTTGAAGCGGCGCCAGCAGGAGCTGGGCGAGTCGATCGACCCCGAGGCGTACGAGGAGGAACTGCAGAAGGTAAAGGCGTACGTCGCGCTGCACAACTCCTACGGTGTCGACCTGAACGAGACCGCCATCGAGCTGGCCGAGGTTTCTGTCTGGCTGAACGTCATGCACCCGGGGTTGCAGGCTCCCTGGTTCGGCCTGCACCTGCGGCGCGGCAACTCGCTCATCGGCGCGGGCCGCCGCGTGTACGGCGCGGCTTCGCTGACCAAGGGGTCGTGGCTGAAGGAGGCCCCCGAGGACCTGCCGTTCTCCGCCGGCGAGCTGCCCTCGGGGAAGGTCCATCACTTCCTGTTGCCCGCCGAGGGCTGGGGCGCGGTCGCCGGAGCCAAGGAGGCTCGCGAACTGGCACCCGAGCAGGCCAAGCAGCTCGCCGCCTGGCGCAAGCAGATGCGCCTCAAGGTCTCGGACAAGAAGTCCGGCGGCCGGAAGGTCAGCCAGCTCCAGCGCCTGCAGGCCCTGTCCGGCCGCGCCGAGTATCTGTGGGGCCTGGTCCAGCAGCGCCTCGCCATCTCCGAGCGCGAGATCAGCCGCAAGATCGACGTCTGGGGAGCCGACTGGATCGACCAGCCGGAGAACGCCGTCCCCAAGGAGAAGGTCTATGACGACCTGACCTCGCCGGGCACGCCGTACTGGCGGCTCAAGAAGGTCATGGACGCCTGGTGCGCCCTGTGGTTCTGGCCGCTGGACCGTGCGGGCCTGCTGGACGGCTCCGACGACGTTTACATGCGGCCGCCCGCGGCCGAAGCCGCCGAGCCCGGCGACGGCGGCGAGCCCGGCGACGGCGGCGAGCCCGCGACGGTACGGCCCACGACGTTGGAAGAGGGAGCGGCAACCGAGACCCCGATCAGGGAGACCACTGACGAGACGGCTGCGGAGACGGCCGGGGACATGACCGTGGCCCAGGCCGCCGAGGAGTCGATCGGTTTCGGGAAGGTCTACGTCACCGATTCACTTTTCAGCGTCGGGGACAAGCAGCTCGACCTTGTCGGTTACGCCCTCGAGGCGAAGACCGCCACGGCGGGACGTACGGCGAAGCCCGCTGCCCGCAAGCTCCGGCCTGCTCTGGAGCCGATCCGCCCGGTGATCCCGCTGGCGAACCTGGATGACTGGCTCGACTTCGCCGAGGCTCTGCTCGGCCACGCCGACATCCCCGAGGATTCGCTGATCGCGAACTTCGCCTCGCTGGCCGACCTGGAGGTCTACGAGGACGAGCTCCAGTCGTGGATGGGCATGGACTCGGCCCACAAGCTGCCCGAGCGCTTTCCGTGGCTCGACGCGGTCGAAGACATCGCCGACCAGCAAGGCTTCTTCCACTGGGAGCTCCAGTTCGCCCAAATCTTCAACCAGGGCGGCTTCGACCTCCAGGTCGGCAACCCCCCGTGGGTCCGGCCTCGCTGGCAGGAGGGCACAGTACTCGCTGAGTTGGAGCCGTGGTTCATGCTTGCCGAGAAGCCGAATGTCGCGGAGTGGGATGAGCGCAAAGTCGCTGCGCTTCCAGTAGGGGTTACTCGCGATTACTTCCTGGGTGAACTCGCCGTTAACACTGGTACGGTGGAGTTCCTTTGCTCCACAGCAACGTATTTGCTACTGGTCGGCACTCAACCTGACCTATACCGCGCCTTTATGTGCCGGGTCTGGGCAAATCTCAGCCGCTCGGGTACGGCCGGTCTCATCCATCCTGACACCCATTTCGGTGGAGTGAAGGAGGGGCGCTTGCGAGCCGCAACCTACCGCCACATGCGTTTCCATGCACATTTCTCGAATCAGCTCTACCTTTTTACTGAGATTCGCGATAAGATCGAATATGGTGTCCATATATACGGGGTGGGGCGAGAAATTGGGTTCATCCATGCAAGCTGGATATTTGATCCGGCTGTTATTTCTGGTTCGATAGGCCACGAAGGCGCCGGGGAACTTCCGGGAATCAAACATGCGAGCCGATGGGATATCCGCCCGCACAGGGCGCGCCTGATCCATGTAAATGAGCCTCTCCTCGCTCAGTGGCAGAGGCTCGCCGGCTCAACTAATGGACCAGTGGACCAGACACCGCTGCTCTATCCCGTAACCACTTCGGAAGCGGATGCGGTTGAGGTGCTTGCAGCTTACAAGTGGCGGCTTGGAGCGTTCGGCCCCCAGATCAGTCGAGGGTATGACGAGGCGAATGCAAAAAAGGAAGGCCTTATTCGGTGGCATACTGGCCATGCTAATGGGCTCGATGAGGTGATCCTGCAAGGGCCGCATTTCGTGTCAGCTACCCCGTATAACAAGCAGCCGAATATCCCGTGCCGCAACAACCAGGACTGGTCCGCTTGGAATATTGGGGAATTGCCAGCCGACGCCGTTCCGATCACTAATTATGAGCCAGCTCGGGACAGAGAGACCTTTCTCGCTGCTCAGGATAGCTGGGCCACAGCGGACGGGGGCGCCCGGAAGTGTACGGAGTTCTATCGGTTGGCCTGGCGGCGCATGATTCCCTTCGCGAATGAACGGTCGCTATTCGCTGCGCTGATCCCGCCCGGACCCGCACACGTGAATGCGGTGCACACGCTGGCACTGGACGACAACCGGAGTACCGTACTTGCTGCGGGGTTCTGGGCTGCCCTTCCGCTGGATTACTTGCTTCGAATCACAAGTCGGGCAGACCTCCAAATCGGTGACGCGCCAAAGATGCCAGCTGGCGATGCCGGTCATCCGCTAGCCTCGGCGCTGCTGCTTCGCGCGCTTCGGCTCAACTGCCTGACCAATGCCTACGCCCCGCTCTGGGCTGAGCTGTATGAAGCCGCCTGGAACGGCGAGGACTGGGCCGTCGACTGGGCCGGACTCGGGCCGCTCGGGGACCCGGAGGCGGTTACCCCAGAGTGGGCCTATAGGACCCCCCTTCGCGCCGAGCGGGAGCGGCGGGCCGCGCTCGTCGAGTTGGACGCGCTGGTCGCTCTCTGGCTCGGGATGACCGCTGAGCAACTGGTCGCCATCTACCGTTCCCGCTACCCGGTTCTGTCCGACTACGAGGCGCAGATCTGGTTCGACGCCAATGGCCGGAAGATCGCGGGCAACCACAACACCTACGGCTACGGGCAGACCAAGGAGCATTTCGAGCAGCTCATGGCGCATCTGGACCCGGAGATCAAGGGACCGGTGCCGGACGGCTACGCGGCACCCTTCTACAAGGCCGATCGGGAGGCCGAGTACCGCCAGGCCCATGCCGTCTTCTCCGAGCGGTTACGGCAGTCGGGCTGGCGGGCGCCAGCCGTAGCCGACAGCGAGAGCGTGTTGTGACGAAAACTGTTTGCTCGGTCACGCAGGGTGCGGCATCCTCGACCATGCCGCACCCCCGGTGGATGCCGGAAGTGAGGGCCGGGACTACCGAGGGATATCGGGTGCCCCGCCTTCGCGCTGTCGCCTTGTTCGGATCGGGTGATGCTGTGACGGCGCGCGGGTGGTCAAGTGTTGTTCTCTTGGAATGGCCAGGCAAGCGGGGTGATCTGGGATACGCCGTGCGCCAGTCCGACGAACTTGGCATCAGTTGTCGCGACATCAGTGATGGAAAGCCGTTCGGCTATGGCCAGGACCGTGGCGTCGACGTAGCCCATGGGGGCGCTGGCCAAGCGGCGCACGAGTTCGGCAGCGCGCTTCCGGTCATCCGAAGTTGGATCGGCGATGACAAAGTCGCCGCGGTTTGCGGTGACGGCTTCAAGCAGCGTGGCTTCCAACTCCGGGCCCTTTCGGACGTTGTTGCGCAAGAAGTTGCATGTCTCACCGAGAACGGGTTCGGGGATGACAAGCCGTCCAGGCCACGTTGTGAGAAGCCGGGTGCACCGGGCGTGGAATCTGTCACCAGGATCGAAGGTGGCGATCAGTGGGCCTGAATCGCACAGCAGACTCTTCACGCGCTGAGGCGAATAGCGTCGATCGCCTCCACGATCTCTCGGTTCTTTCGCGCCTCGGCCATGATCTCCCGGTAGCGGGTGGAAAGTTCGTGTTCGCCGCTTTCGCCCAGGCCGACCCAGGGGAAGCGCCGCCGGACGGCTTCGTAGTCGATGGGCTCCTCGTCGCTCATGCCTCCAGCATAGACAGGCGTTTCGGGACGGTCAGTTTGGACTTTGCCCCGGACAGGCTTCAACATATGGTCATCATATCGTCACGGAACGTCGATGCGGTGTCTCTCGCAGGCTCGCATCGAACAAGAACGCCGGCGCGGGCCGTGCTCGAAAGCGTGCAGGCCGTACAACTTCACAGGGAGGCGGCGTGAGGCCGACACTGGCAGCCGAGGAGTTGCGGCGGAGTCTGACGCAGTACCTCACGACCACCTTCGCACTTGCCGAACAACCCGTCCGCGACGCGCTGGAGCGGTTCCTCAATCACCCCGAGCAGGGCATCTTCCGCGGGCCGTACCTGCGGATCCGGACGCCGTTCCGCCCGGCCGAGGATGGGTGGCAGGAGTCAGTGGAGTGGGCGCCGCCCGGGTTCACGCCGTACCTGCACCAGGCGAAGGCGTTCCGACGGCTAAGCACGCGCGGCAAGCAGGCCGAGCCGACGCTGATCACAACAGGCACAGGCTCGGGCAAGACCGAGTCGTTCCTCATCCCGGTGCTGGACCACTGCCGCAGAGAGCGGGCCAAGGGCAAGCAGGGTGTGAAGGCCGTGCTGCTCTATCCGATGAACGCCCTGGCCACCGACCAGGCGCACCGGATCAACGACTACCTCCAGCAGCCGGATCTGCACGACGTAACCACCGCGCTCTATATCGGCGACACCCCCGAGGTCGGCTACCCGAAGGTGATGACGCAGCGGTCGGAGATCCGGCGCAACCCGCCGGACGTCCTCATCACCAACTACAAGATGCTCGACCTGCTGCTCCAGCGGGCCGACGACCTGCCGCTCTGGCAGGACGCCGAGCTGGCCTACGTGGTGGTGGACGAGTTCCACACCTACGACGGCGCGCAGGGCACCGATGTCGCCATGCTGCTGCGCCGGCTGGCGACCGCCACCGGGCATTCGCGGCCGGGGGAGCCACTCGGTGACATCTGCCCGGTTGCGACCTCCGCCACCCTGGGCGAGAACGGCGCCTCCTCCGGGACACCAGGCGAGGGCGGGCCCCGAGGCTCCATGGGGCGGGATGGGGGCAGTATCCGCGAGGTGGCCGAGCAGGTCTTCGGCACGGCGTTCCCCGAGGACGCCGTGGTCGGAGAGGACCGGCTCAGCGCCGAGGAGTTCATCGGCGACATCGACGTCACCCTGCCACTGCCGGGACCGGACGATCTGATCGCCTGCGGTGACCCGCTGCGCCAGCCGGGAGCGATGGACCAGATCGCGGCGGCGGTCACCGGGAGGAACGACCTCAGCCCCCAGGAGCTGGGGAAGGTGCTGAAGCGGCACATCCTCACCCAGGCCGTGCTCGACGTGCTGAGCGACCGTCCGCGGCCCTTCGACGAGATGTTGGAGCTGTTGCCCCGACGAGGTGCCTACAACTGGGGCGCGTTCATCCGCGACAACCCGGTCAGGGCGGCCACAGCGCTCGCCCGGTTCGTCGCGCTGCTGTCGCAGGCGCGAGATCCCGACAATCCGAAGCGGCCGTTCCTGCTGGTCGAGACCCACATGTGGGTGCGGGCGGTGTCGCGACTGCTCCGCCTGGTGCACCACACCCCGGCCTTCGCCTGGATCGGCGAGCCGGCCGTGACAGACGCCGACTCCACGCTCAACGTGCTCGGCAAGACCCGACTGCCCGCGGTCTACTGCCGCCACTGCGGCCGGTCCGGATGGGCCGCGTTTTCGCCCGAACGTGATCCCGGCGAGCTGGTCACCACCCCAGAGAAGATTTACCGTGCGGCCGTCGGGTCGGAGAAGAAGCGGGTCCGCCCGCTGATCCAGGCCACCCGGAGCGAGGTGGAGGCGACGGTCCGCAACCTCGGGATCCTCGACGGGGAGCGGGTCCGGCCGTTCGACCCCGCGAAGGACACGTACGGCGAGGGCGACATCGTCTTCGTCCTGACGAACCTGGACACCAAGCAGGAGGCGAACAACGCCGCCGAGCAGGACCGCTGCCCTGCCTGCGAGATGGACCAGGGCATCCGGTTCCTCGGTGCCGGCCTGGCCTCGCTCGCCTCGGTGGCGATCACGCAGCTCTTCGCGGGCAACCAGCTCGAGGTGGAGCAGCGCAAGACGCTGCTGTTCAACGACTCGGTGCAGGACGCCGCACACCGGGCGGGGTTCGTGGCCAACCGGTCGTACGCCTTCTCGCTGCGGCGATTGCTGACGTCGCGGCTGGACCCCGAGGTGCCGATCCTGCTCAACGACCTGATCGCCGACCTCGCCGCGGCGGCCAGCGAGGCGGACGTGCTGCCCGCTGTGGTCCCGCCCGACCTGCACGATCGCTCCGAGATCGACGCGATCCTCGCTGGGGAGACCAGCGGAACGCCGGAGACCTGGAACCTCATTGGGGAGCGTCTGGCGTTCGCCGCCATCATGGAGCTCGGCCTGCGCTCCCGGCAGGGCCGTACCCTCGAACTCACCCGCACGGCCGCCGCCGAGGTCGTGCTGAGCGACCCCTGGAAGATCGCCGACCTGGCGCGGGACGCGCACACCGGCACGTCGGGGATGATCGAGCGCCAGTCGGATGAGCGATATCTGGTGTTCGTCCACGGTCTGCTGGAGCGGCTGCGCTACCGGGGCGCGATCAAGCACGCGTGGCTGGAGAGGTGGGTCGGCAACGCGGGGACCAGCCGCTACAACGCGATCTGGGGGCGCCGCCCGGACGGCATGCCCGCGTTCCCGCGCGGCCTCGGCGCGCCGACGTTCCTGCTTGACCGGTTCAAGAAGAAGTCGGAGTTCGACCGGATCGATGCCGACCAGGGCTGGCCGCAGGACTGGGCCGCCAAATGCCTGCACCTGAGCCGCGGCCAGGCCGGTGAGTACCTGTCCCGCCTGCTGCCCATGCTGGCCGTAGAGGGCGTCATCGCCAAGAGGACGGCCGATGACGGCTCCACTCAGGTGTACGGCCTGCAGCCGGGCCACATCCAGGTGCGCCTGCTGGAGGACGAGCAGGTCAACGACGCGGGGATCGGCTGCGACCGATGCGCCTGGGAACAGACCGTCCCGCCCGAGCTCGTCGGCGACTGGTACGGCCAGCCGTGCCCACGCTACCGCTGCGGCGGCTTCCTGACCGACCGCGGCACCCAGAACTACAAGGCCGACTACTATCGCCGCCTCTACCTGGGCGACGGGGTGTTCCGGGTGGTCACCGCCGAGCACACCGGTTCGCTGACCCGGCGCCAGCGCGAGCAGGTGGAGCAGCGCTTCCGGGAGGGCACCCGCTACAGCGACCCGAACGTGCTCTCCTGCACCCCCACGCTGGAGCTGGGCATCGACATCGGTGACCTGTCCGCGGTCATCCTCGCCTCACTGCCCCCTGGACCGGCCAACTACGTGCAGCGGGTCGGCCGGGCGGGCCGCCGTACCGGGAACGCCTTCCTGGTCACCATGGTCGGGCGTTCGCCGCGTGACCTGTACTTCCTCAACGAGCCGCACGAGATGATCGCCGGTGAGATCGTCCCGCCGGGCAGCTATCTGTCGGCGGTGGAGATCCTTCGGCGGCAGTACGTCGCCCACCTGATCGACCTGTGCGCCAGGGACCGGTTCCCCGGAGTGATGCCGCTGCCGCGGCGGGCGTCGGCGCTGTTCGGGGAGACCGGGTGGCTGGCCGGATTCGTCCCCGCCGTGCTGGCGTCAGGTGCGGTCGACGGTTTCCTCGATCTCTTCGGTGCGTCGGTGAGCGCCGAGGCCGCCATGGACCTTCGGGAGTTCGCCACGGCTGGGCTGGTGTCCGCCGTACAGCGAGCCGAGCGGTCATGGGACCTGCGCCTGGCCGATCTGCGCGAACGGCTGGACACGATCGACACGGCAATCGAGGCGCTAGTCGAGTCCGACCCCAGCCAGCAGGCGATCAAGCGGTCGCTGGCGGCCGAGCGGCGAGCCGTCGCCCGGCTCATCGGCGAGATCGGCCGGGAGAACGCGCAGGGCGCGCTGGTCGAGCTGGGGCTGCTGCCGAACTACTCCCTCATCGACTCCGCCACCAGCCTGGAGGCGACGATCACCTGGGAGGAGGAGATCCCCGGCGGCAAGCAGTACCACAGCGAGGTGCGCGAATACACGCGGTCTGCCCGGTTGGCCCTCACGGAGCTGGCGCCGGGCAACTCGTTCTACATGCGCGGCTACCAGCACCAGATCACCGGCCTGGACATCGGCACCCCGTCCCGCCCGGCGTGGGAGGAGTGGCGGGTCTGCCCCGGCTGCGGCCACGTGCGGACCGCTAGGGCGCAGGAGGACACCTCGCCGTGCCCGCGCTGCGGCGGTCGGGACATCGGCGAGCTGGGTTCGCTGCACAAGGTTCTGCGCCCGACCCGTGTCACGGCGCATGACCGCCGCGACGACGTGCAGATCCGCGACGACAACGACGACCGGCAGCGGCGCTACTACGAGACCGCAGTTGCGGTCGACGTCGACCCGGCCGACGTCGCGCCGGGCTCGTGGCGGCACGCCAAGGCCGTGTTCGGCGTCGACTTCACCCGCAAGGCGGTCATCCGCCGGTTCAACCTGGGCACCACGCGATTCGACCGGCAGGCGGCCGACAAGTTCGCGGGGGAGGACGTCCGGCTCAACCCCTTCCACGCCTGCCCGTCCTGCGGCGGCACGACAGTGGACGGCCCGCCGTCGTCAGGTGATTCGGACGGTCTGGTTGCCACGTCGTCGTTCGACCAGTCGCGCAAGCACCACCGGCCGTGGTGCACCTTCCGGCGCGCGGCGCAGGACACCGAGCATGTCAAGCTGATCCTGGCCCATGAGCTGGGCACCGAGGCGTTGCGCATCCTGCTCCCCGTCGCCACGCTGATGGCAGAGGAACGGACGGCTTCCTTCCAGGCGGCCCTGATGGCGGGGGTGGCGGCCAGGTACGGCGGCCATCCCGACCATCTCGCGATCGTCACCGCCACCATGCCCGACCAGGACACCGGCCGGCGGCGGCGCTTCCTCGTGCTGCACGACACGCTGCCGGGTGGCACGGGCTACCTGCACCGGCTCTCCTCCCCGGAAGGCTTCCACGAGGTGCTGACAGAGGCGTACAAGATCGTGGCGGGCTGCCGCTGCAAGGAGGAGCGCGGCAAGCGGGCCTGCCACCGCTGCCTGCTCGCCCACGTGCCCGGGAGCATGTACGACAAAGTCAGCCGTGCCGACGCACTGGAGATGCTGGGCGAGCTGCTCGACGACTGGGCGATCGCGGAGGTCTCGACCACGAACGAGATCTCGCTGTGGGACCAGATCGAGAGCGAGCTGGAAGCGCGGTTCCTCGGCGGCCTGGAGGCCTGGGCCCGGCGTGGTGACACGCCAGGGACGCTGGCCCGCGGTGAGGTCGTGAACGGCAGGAAGACCGCGGACCTGCGGATCGAGGGGCCGGACGGGGCCATCCGGCACTGGCGGATGACTCTGCAGAACACCATCCGGGGCACCCGGCCCGACGTGCTGTTCCGGTTGGTGGACTCCGAGCCCCAGGAGGTGGCCGTCTACCTCGACGGATACGCCTACCACGCCGCCGCGGAGATCAACCGGCTGGCCGACGACGCGGTCAAGCGTGCCCGGCTGCGCGCGCACCGGGGGCTCGTCTTCCAGTTGACCTGGGACGACTTGGATGAGTGGCAGGAGTGGGATTTCGCGCCCAATACGTCCCGCGAGCCGCTGCGCGTGCCGTATCTGGGCAACGCCCAGAGCAGCGCTCGGGGGCTCTACCACCGGTCGGTGCCGGGGCACGATCCCGACGAGCTGGTGCGCACGATGTGGACCAACCCCATCGAGACGCTGCTCGCCTTTCTGGGTGACCCCGACCCCGGACTCTGGCTGCGCCGGGCTGAGGCGGTGACCGCGGGCGCGTTGCAGTCGGCCCATGCGAAGACCATGTCCGATGCCGGCGGTGTCGCCGAGCGCGTGATGGCATCTTTGCGCGGTTCGATCCTTCCGGCCGCCACTCAGGGGCGGATCGCTGTCTGCACCGGCGCCGACGCAAGCGGCTGTCCGCTGACGATCGTTCTCGATCAGCGCTCCGAACCCGTCTGGAGCGCGTTCACAGTGATCGACGATCGGAATGAGACGATCCGCACGGACGAGGAGACGCACAAACGACGCTGGGCCGCCTGGCTCTATTGGGGCAATCTGCTGCAGTTCCTCGACTTCGGCTCCGGCGACAGCGGGCAGCTCACGCTCACCCGGCTGGACCTCTTCGACCCGTCGCAGCTCGCGGCGGCGGGTGGCGGCGGATTCCTGACCTCGCTCAGCCTGCTACCTCTGGACGAGGATCTCGTCGACGACACCGAGCCTGTAGGGCATGCACTCGCCACGGATGCAGAGCCCATGAAGCGTGCACCCGCCCCGGAGACGTCCGCCGTTCGGGAGGGAACCACTCTGCCGCCGCGCTGGGAGCACGTTCTCGATCTGCTCGACCCCGACGAGCCTGGGCTGGCACTGTTCGCGCAGCGGCTCGCCGAGGTCGGTGTGCCAGCCCCGGATGTGGTGGGCTACGAGCTGGGCGAGCAGGCATGGCAAGCCGAGATGGCGTGGCCATCCGCGAAGGTGGCGATTGTGCTTGCGGGAGACAACGACGAGGTGCGCAAGCGTGATGCCGCCTACACGGAGGCGGGCTGGGATGTGCGTGCCGTACCGGGCTGGACGCCCGAAGAACTGGCCGAGCGGATCGGGGGAGCGAAGTGAGTCAGGCGACGTTGCGGCTGCTCGACAAGGCGGATAAGGAGATCCTCAAGCTCCCCCGCGCGGTCAAGGGCGCGATCTACGACTTTCAGCACAAGTTCCGCCAAGATCCGGACAGTCCAGGCCTGCGATTCAAACAGCTCAAGGGGCACCCGCGGCTGTACTCGGCACGGGTGAACCTGGACTATCGGGCGCTGCTTCTGCACGCGGGTGGCACCGATTACATCCTTGTCGCGGTAAGGCCGCGGCAGGAGGTCTACGACAACCTCGACAAGTTCGCCTACCAGATCAACCCCGTGACGGGAGGCATCGAGTTCCTCGATCTGCTGACGATCGAGGAGAAGGTCGTGGAGGAGGTCCCGGCGCTGTCGGAACCCACTCAGGCGGAGGCGCTATTCGGCAAGTTCTCCGCCGAGACCCTGCTTGAGTTGGGCGTCGCGGAGCCGCTACTCGGCTTGATCGGAAAGATCACGAATGAGGACGAGCTGCTCGGCCTCGCGTCGTACGCGCCGCAGCTCACCGGTGAGGTGCTGCTCGCGCTCTACTCGGGCAAGACCGTCGAGGAGGTTCTCGACCAGATCACCACCCCAGTGGCGGTTACTGAAGACGTCGACACCGATGACTACCAGGCCGCGCTTGCTCGGCCCGCCACCGTCGTGACCACTGAGGACGTCGCACTGCAGGAAATCCTGGAAGAGGGCGACTTCGGACGCTGGAAAGTGTTCCTCCACCCCACCCAGCGCAAGATTGTTGAGCGGAACTACAGCGGGCCTGCCCGGGTCAGCGGCGGTCCCGGAACCGGAAAGACGATCGTGGCACTGCACCGCGTCAAACTTCTGGTGGAGCGGCTCGCGCCGGGTGACCGCAAAGATGTGCTGCTCACCACCTTCAACAAGAACCTCGCCGCCGATTTGCGGCAGCGGCTGCTCGCGCTCGGCGGCACTGATGTCGTCAAGCGTGTCGAGATCATCAACATCGACAAACTCGCCAGCAACATCGTGGTGGAGACGCAGTCCGGGGCCGGGCGGCAGTGGATCGACGACACGAAGGCGCTTATCGAGTGGCAGGAGCTCCTCGACGAGCAGCGGGAGCGCCGGTGGGATGCCGAGTTCCTGCACGCCGAGTGGTCGCAGGTGATCCTCGGCCTGGGTGTCGCCTCGCGGGCCGACTACTTCCGGGCCCGCCGCGCCGGGCGGGGACGGGCGATCAGCCGAGAGGAGCGCGCGGCGATCTGGCAGCTGGCCGAGCGCTACGTGATGCGACTGGACGAGAAGGGCCTGTGGACCTTACAGCAGGTCGCTGATCGGGCGGCGCGCCTGGAGATCGAGCGAGCCCGGGCGATGGCGTCTTACGATGCCGACCAGGCCAGTTCCGTCAAACTTCAACGCGAGTCCGGCATCTGGCATCAGCCTCGGTACCGGCACATCGTCGTCGACGAGGCACAGGACCTCAGCACGGCGCACTGGAGGATGCTGCGCGCGATGGTCCCCGAAGGACCCAACGATCTGTTCATCGCCGGCGACACCCACCAGCGGATCTACCGCAACTACGTCTCTCTGGGGAGCCTCGGGATCAACATTCGGGGCCGATCGTCCAAGCTGACCCTCAGTTACCGGACCACCCACGAGATCCTCGGCACGGCGCTCCGTCTGCTCGGACAGGAGGAGTGGGACGACCTCGACGACGGTCATGACGACCTCACCGGATACCGGTCAGTGTTGCGGGGACCGGAGCCGCTGTTCACGTCGTATCCCACCTGGGACGCCGAACTCGACGGAATCGTCGAGCAGGTCAGAACATGGGGCGGAGGCTCAATCGCGGTCAGCGTGCCTGAACGGCGCATGGTGGCCGAAGTTGAGAACCGCTTGGGCAAGGCAGGAATCATCTCTTCGTCCATCGGCACCGACGGACCGCGGCTCGTTGAGGCTCCCGTTCACGTCGGGACGATGCACCGGTTCAAGGGCCTTGAATACCAGCGCTTGATCATCGCGGGCGTCTCCGAAGGTCTGGTGCCGGCTCAGCGGATCGTCACTTTGAAGGACGGCGATCCCCTGCGCTTCCGCCGCGAGATGCAGCGGGCTCGATCGCTGCTTTTCGTGGCCGCGACCCGCGCCCGGGACGGCATCGTCATCTCCTGGCACGGCCGGAAGAGCAGGTTCCTCCCGTGAGGATCGTCGCCGACAGGTACGAGATCACCTCGCCGATCGGGCGGGGCGGGATGGGGGAGGTCTGGGGCGGAAGGGACGTGCGGCTCAATCGGCCGGTCGCCATCAAATTGATCAGTTCCGGCGAACTGGCATCTGAAAAAGATGCCCGGCGAAGATTCAACCGCGAGGGTCGAATCACTGCCCGGCTTCGGCACCCGGGGGTTCCGGTCGTTTACGACTTCGGCGATGACGGCGACCTCTACATGGTGATGGAGTCACTACCCGGGGAGACGGTCGGAAAGCTCAAGGACGAGCAAGGGGCTCTGCCTGTGCCCTGGGCGGCCTTCATCGGGGCTCAAGTGTGCGCGGTGCTCGCCGCCGCCCACAACGCCGATCTGATCCACCGTGACGTCAAGCCGGACAACCTCGTGCTATGTCCTGATGGCACGGTCAAGGTCATCGACTTCGGCGTGGCGACCTCACTAGGCGCGGGTGAGTTCTCGAAGATCACCCAGGCGGGGCAGATTCCGGGATCCGCGCGATACATGGCGCCAGAGCTCATAGAGGGTGCCGATGCGAGTCGTGCGAGCGATCTCTATACAGTCGGCTGCACGATGTACGAGCTGCTCACCGGCTCTCGGCCGTTCGAGTCCCGTGACCTCCTGAGGGAGATCGCCCGGAGCCAGCGGGAGAGTCCGCCGCCGATGGAAGGGGTCCCCAGGGAATTGGAAGAACTGACGCTTCGATTGCTTGCGAAGGCGCCCGACCAGCGCCCGGACAGCGCGGTGTCGGTCTACCGGAGTCTTCTGCCATGGGTCCGTGACCCACCGCCGCTCCATGGCTGGGTCGCTCAGGATCTGTCCATTGATCCTGCCCACATGTATTCGGTGGTAGTTTCGAGTTTGGGGTAGTTCATGCACGACAGCGCCACGGTCGCAGCGGCCGACATCGCTAGGTTGGCGGGGGTTGGGCGCGCCGCCGTCAGCAATTGGCGCCGCAGGTTCGACGACTTTCCTTCTCCCGTCGCCGGTACTTCCAGCAGCCCGCTCTTCTCTCTTGCCGCCGTGGAGGAATGGCTCCGTCGCCAGGGCAAACTCGCGGAGGTCCCGCTCGACGAGCGGGTTTGGCAGCAGCTCCGGGCGAGCGTCGACGACCTCCGCCTCGCCGACGCGGTGGGCCAAGCCGGTGTGTTCCTCACCTCCAGCTCGGCGGAAGGCCCCCTGCCGGACGGCCTCGCCGATCTCGCAACCTCCCGCGGCCCAGCCCGGACCTTCGACTTCCTCTACGAGCGCTATCTGGAAACCCACTCTCGCCGCGTCGCGGTGACCTCTGGTGAGGTCGCAGACCTTATGGTCGCTCTCGCCGATGTGGCGGGCGGCAGTAGTGTTCTCGACCCGGCCTGCGGATTCGGCACATTGCTCGTCTCCGCTGCTGCCTCAGGCGCGACGAAGCTCTATGGGCAGGAGCGTGAGCAGTCGTCCGCGGTGATCGCAGAGTCTCGTCTACGCCTGCACGGCCACGACAGCATTGTGCTGACGGGGGATGCCCTCCGCGACGACATGTTCGACTCGCTCCAGGCGGACGCGGTGGTCTGCACCCCGCCGTTCGGCGAGCGCAGTTGGGGATACGAAGAGCTGTCCAGCGACATCCGCTGGACATATGGCCTGCCGCCGCGTGGCGAACCCGAACTGCCTTGGGTGCAGCACGGCCTGTTCCATGTCCGTCCCGGAGGGCATGTCGTCATCCTGATGCCCTCGGCCGCCGCCGACCGCCGGTCCGGCCGCCGCATCCGCGCTCAACTTCTACGTTCCGGAGCCTTGCGGGCTGTTGTGGCCCTTCCCGCCGGCTCCGCGCCGGGCGCACTCGGGTCACCACACCTGTGGGTCCTGCGCAAGCCGGGCGGTGGTGATCCCATCCCCACGCATGTCCTCATGGTGGACGCGGCGGACCTGCCGTGGTCGAAGGTCCATGAGCATGTGATCGACAGTTGGCAGGCTTTCCGGTCCTCGACGGAGATGGACGGAGCAGTCCCGATCATTGACGTGCTCGACGAGATTGTGGATCTGACCCCCGGGCGATATATCGGCGGACAGGCGGCGGAAGGACACGGCTTCATGTCCGCCGTGGAGACGCTCTCGGTGTTGCTTGAGGATCTACGTCGAACGCTGGACGATTTGCGGACTCTCCAGATCGGCGGAGAGCCCTTGCCCAGGACCACTATCGCCGAACAGATAAAGGCCGGTGCCCTCGTCGTTCTCACCGGGCCGAGGCTGGAGATCCACAGCGGGAAAATACCGGTGCTGACGCTGGATGATGTGCTGGCCCGTCGGGCCCCCACCGGCCGTACGACCCCGTCGACAGAGATGCTCACTGTCGAGTCCGGCGACATCGTCGTCCCGGCCGGCGGTCGGTTCCTCGCCGTCCATGTGATCGACGAGGGCCATGCGATTTTGGGTCCTGGCTTGCAGATCTTGCGTGCTGCCCCTGACCGGCTCGATCCCGCTTGCCTCGCGGGTTTCTTGCGGATCGCGGCGCTCCAGTCACCGGGTCGGGGGCAGACGGGAACATCGCGGTCAGACATAAGGCGAATTGAGATCCCGCGGATCTCCCTTCAGCAACAGCGCGCCCTCGGAGAGGTGTTCGGACGCGTGGACAGGTTCGAGGTTCTACTCGGCCAGGCCGCGAGCGGCGGCTCGGCGCTGGTCGGCCTTGTGCTGCAAGGGTTGGGAGAAGGGGTGCTGCACCCATATCGCGCAACCTTGAGGTCGTTGCTGGACTCGTAGCTCCTGCGGCGTATCGCGAAGGAGTCCGCTTGTATGAAGCGGCTTGGGTCGATTTCACCTCCATAGGGTGGCGACCCACTTATTTTGCAGATCTTCTCATGTGAACTCGACTCACGCGATAGCATGCGACTGATGTTGCTCAAGGGTTTCTGGGTCTTTCATTGTGCTGCTGTGGAGGGGGAGGGCTTCGTGGAGGCGAATGGGGCGCCCATCGGTGCCGGGCTGAATGGTGAGGTCGCCTCCGCGGAAGCGGTCGGGCGAGTGCTTGGCACGCAGGCGGCGTCACCGCTCTCATTCTGGATCGGGCTCGAACCCGGCCGGGTCGTGCAGCTCGATGATGTCGTGGTGACCCGGCGCGAGGTGCCGGGGCACGGGCAGGTCCTGGTGGCCGGGGTCGTCACGACAGTCGAGGCTCGGCACGAGGGTGCCAGTTACGACTCCGACGTGTTCCTCATCGCCGATGGTGCGTTGCCCGCCGCTGTGGTGGAGTCTGCCGAGGTAAGGGTCACCCGGGTAGAACCGGAGGTCTTCGTGCCGCCATTGCCCGGTTCTGTCGTCTACCGGGCTCAGTCCGCTGACCGGGATCAGGCGCTGTACTTCGACGTCATGGACCGGCGGATCCCGATGGGGCTCGGACGTGACGGTCTCCCGCTGTACGTCAACTTCGACTTCCTCGACGGCACCCGCGGCGCACACGTGTCGATCTCCGGAATTTCGGGTGTGGCGACGAAGACCTCGTTCGCCACATTTCTGATCTATTCGATCTTCAACTCGGGCGTCCTGGAGGCGGAGGCGGCCAACACTAAGGCCCTGATCTTTTCGGTGAAGGGCGAGGACCTACTATTTCTCGACCACCCCAACATCCGGCTGAACGACGCGGCCGTCGGCGTGTACGACCGGCTCGGCCTGCCCGCCCGGCCGTTCCAGAGTGTTCATGTGTTTGCGCCGCCGCGTCCCGGCGATCCCAACGGGGTCCCCCACGTTTCAGCCCGGACCCAGGGCGTCAGTGCCTTCTTTTGGACGCTGGCCGAGTTCTGCGCTGAGGAGCTGCTGCGGTTCGTGTTCGCCGACGCGGACGACGAGCGGGCGCAGTACTCCCTGCTTGTGGGCCAGGTCGCGGCCCGGCTGCGGGCCTGGGCGGCGCCGGCCACCGATGGGGGAGCGGTCACGATCACAGTCCCCGACGGGGGGAGCGGCGGGACCACCTCTACCTGTCGTACCTTCGCGGACCTGGTGGATTTCGTCGACGATCAGCTCACGGGCGACGGCACGCGTGCGACCTGGGCGGGGGCGCAGGTGCCGCTCGGCACGGTCAACGCGTTCCTGCGGCGGCTGCGCGGCGCGGTCCGCGCGCTGTCGCCGATCGTCCGCGGGGATCTTCCACCCGACCGGGGGCACTCGATCAGCACCTCGGACGCGCAGGTCTCGATCGTCGACCTGCACAACCTGCCCGAGCGGGCCCAGCGGTTCGTGGTCGGCGTTGTTCTGCGCGGCGAGTTCGCCCGCAAGGAGAGTGCTGGTACGGCACGTCCGCTGCTGTTCGTCGTGCTGGACGAGCTGAACAAGTACGCGCCACGCGACGGCGACTCGCCGATCAAGGAGATTCTGCTCGACGTGGCCGAGCGGGGCCGGTCCCTGGGGGTGATCCTGATCGGTGCCCAGCAGACCGCCTCCGAGGTCGAGCGGCGCATCGTCTCGAACTGCGCCGTCCGGGTCGCTGGGCGGCTCGACCCAGCCGAGGCCGCACGCCCGGAGTATGGCTGGCTTTCCGCGATAGCCCGGGAACGTGCCACGATCGCCAAACCAGGGACGATGTTCGTCGCCCAGCCGGAGATTCCCGTGCCGCTCGCGGTCACTTTCCCGTTCCCCGCTTGGGCGACCCGCCCCTCGGAGGCAGGTCCCGCCCCGGTCACCGCCAGTCGGCGTACGGTCGCCGACCCCTTCGCTGGGCTGCCCGGGGCCGACGACGACGTCCCCCCGTTCTAAGGAGCCGGATGAAAATCCTGCACACCGCCGACTGGCACGTCGGCAAGGTACTCAAAGGCCGATCCCGGATTGACGAGCACCGCGCTGTGCTGCGGGAGCTGGTCGAGCTGGCCCGCCAGGAGGACGTGGACGCGGTCATCGTGGCCGGAGATGTCTTCGACACCTCCGCGCCGACGCCGGAGGCGCAGTCCCTGGTCATGCCCGCGCTGATGGAGCTCCGCGAGGACGGGCGCCACGTCGTGGTACTTGCCGGCAACCACGACAACCCTCATCTGTTCGAGGTGTACCGGCCGGTGCTCGGAGCGCTGGGTATCCATGTCGTGGGCACATTCCGGCGGCCGGACCACGGTGGCACGCTCGCGTTCACCGCTCGTTCGGGCGAGCCGGTACGGCTGGCCGTACTGCCGTTCCTGTCGCGCCGTTACGTGGTCCGCGCGGGCGAGGTGCTCGCGGGCACTCCTGCCGACCACAACCGCGACTACGCCGAACGGGTGGCGGAACTGATCGGCGCCCTCACCGCGAGTTTTGCCGCAGACACCGTCAACCTGGTCACGACGCACGGCACACTCCCCGGCGGCAAGCTCGGCGGCGGCGAGCGCGAGGCGCAGTCCATCTTCTCCTACTACTTCGAGGCCACCGCGTTCCCGGCGTCGACTCAGTACGCCGCCCTGGGCCACCTTCACCGGCGGCAGCAGATGCCGGGAGCGTGCCCGATCTGGTACAGCGGCTCGCCCATCGCGGTCGACTTCGGTGAGGAGCGCAACACCCCCGGAGCGCTGCTTGTCACGGTGGAGCCCGGACGCCCGGCGGCGGTCCGCGAGGTGACCATCGACTCGGCCCGCGCCCTGGCAACGGTGACCGGCACGCTAGCGGAACTGGAGGCCATGGCGGGAGATCTCGGCGAGACCTGGCTGCGCGTGATCGTGGCGGAGAAGCCGCGTCCCGGCCTCGCCGAGACCGTACGGGAAATCCTGCCGACCGCTCTCGACGTCGACCTGGACGAGCGGTTCCGCCCGGTGCGGGCGCGGCGCGGAGTAAGCGGGGAGGCCGGGGCAGCCCGCAGCCCGCGCGAACTGTTCCGCGACTACCTGACGGCCACCGGCCGAGACGACGGCGAGGTCGCCGCGCTGTTCGACCGGCTCTACGACGAGGTGACGAGCTGATGCGCCCCCTGCGACTGCACCTGGACAATTTCGGCAGCTTCCGCGAACCGGTCACCGTGGACTTCGCCGACGTGGACTACTTCGCGCTGGTCGGCCCGACCGGGGCGGGCAAGAGCACGATCATCGACGCGATCTGCTTCGCCTTGTACGGCACGGTGCCGCGCTGGGGCAAGGAGAACGTCATCGCCCACGCTCTGGCACCCTCGGCCACCTCCGGCAAGGTCGCGCTGGTCTTCGAGACCTCCGGCCGCCGCCACGCCGTGGTCCGATCTCTGCGCCGTGACGCCAAGGCCACGGTCCACACCAAGGAGGCCAGGCTCGACGAGCTCGACCCCGGCGTCCCCGCCACGGCCGAGCTCGCCGAGATGCTGGAAGCGGTCGTGCGGCCCGTGGCCGAGGGCGGCGACGACGTCACCGCCGAGGTCCAGCGGATCACGGGCCTTGAGTACAAGTTCTTCACCCAGTGCGTCGTGCTCCCGCAGGGCAAGTTCGCCGAGTTCCTGCACGCCCGGCCGCGCGAGCGGCAGGATCTGCTGGTCCAGCTGCTCGACGCAGAGGTCTACGAGCGGATTCAGAAGCGTGCCGGACGCGAGGAGGACATGGCCAGGCAAGCGGCGATCTTCGCACGGGACCAGCTCGCCAAGCTGTCCGACGCCGATGAGGCGGCGGAACGAGCGGCCGCCGCCCGGCTGGGGTCGCTGCGCGACCTGGTCGGCCGGGTCAGGACCGATCTCGACCTGCTACGCGTGCGCGACCAGGAGGCACAGCGCCTCCGTGAGGAGCGGGACGCTATGGCGGGGCGGCTCGGCGCACTGGCCGCTCTGGCGATGCCCGATGACGTGCCGACCCTCGCCGACACGCTGCGCGACGCGCTAAGTGAGAGCGCCGATCTCACCACAGAGGTGGCGCGGACGGAGGCCGAGGAGCAGCAGGCCGAGGACGCGCTGGCCGCGCTGGACGACCCGGCCGCCCTGACGGCCGAACTCGCGGCGCTCGATCAGTACGAGCGGATGACCGGCGAACTGGAGGCGGCCGAGGCGGAATCGGCGGAGGCGGAGTCCAGGCTCGCGCCGCTCGCCGGACGGCGCGACGGGGCTGAAGCTGCTCTCGCCGAGTCCGAGCGTGACCGTGACCGGCTGCGAGACGTTCACGCCAGTGCGGAGCTGGCGCGACGGCTTGTCGTCGGTGAGGCGTGCCCCACGTGCCTGCGCCCGGTCACGGAGCTTCCCGAGCATGCCGTCTCGGCCGACCTGGAGACGGCGGAGCGCAACGTTCAAGCGGCCAAGAAAGAGGCGGAGGAGGCGCGCACCCGGCAGCAGCGGGCGGAGGCGGAGTCAGCTCACCTGACGCGCAGAGTCCAGGAATTGCGCGACCTGGTGGCGGGGCTCGAGTCCCCGGCCGGCACGTCCCGGGCCGAGATCGAGAGGCGGCTGGCCACCGTCCGCACGGCCGAAAGCCGTACCGCACACGCCCGGCAGGCCGCGCGAGAGGCACGGACCCGGCTGGCCCAGGCGAGACAGCGGTCCGAGGAACTGCGCGGCAAGGGCGAGCAGTCCTGGCGAGATCTGGAAGCCTCCCGGGACACCGTCGTGTCCTTCGGCGCCCCGCCGCTGGACCGCGACGATCTCCACCTGGCCTGGACGGGGCTGCTCGCCTGGCGCGATGGCGTGGCGGCGCGTGAACGGGCCGCACTAGACGCACAGGACGACAAAATCGCTCAGGCCCAGCGGCTGCGTGACCAGGAAAGGGCCGCGCTGGCCACCCGTCTGGCAGATCACGATGTCGCCGTCCCGCCCGAGGCCACGCCCGAGCGGATCGGCGAGATCGTGGTGGCCGCGGTCGCACAGGCGGAAAGCCGGCTGGAGAGGGTCAAGGAGAATCAAAGGCTGGCCGGCGAGCTGGAGGAGCAGGCCAAATCGAAGGAGCAGGAGGCACGGGTCGCCCACGAACTCGCGCTGCGGCTGCGCGCCGACGCGTTCGAACGCTGGCTGTGCTCCGAAGCGCTCGAACTGCTGGTCGCCACGGCTTCCGGCACCCTGCGCGACCTGTCCGACGGCCAGTACGAGCTGGCGGTCAGCCCCAGGAGCGACATCGAGGTCATCGACTACGCCGAGGCGGGGATGCGGCGCAGCGCTCGGACGCTGTCGGGTGGAGAGACCTTCCAGGCCGCACTCGCCCTCGCGCTGGCCCTGTCAAGCCAGGTGGCCGGCCTGTCCGCGGCGGCCGCCCGCAGCCTCGACTCGATCTTCCTGGATGAAGGGTTCGGAACACTCGACCCCGCCACGCTGGACACGGTCGCCACGACGCTCGAACGCCTGGCCACCGGAGGGGAGCGGATGGTCGGGGTGGTCACTCACGTGCCCGCGCTGGCCGACCGGGTGCCGGTCCGATTCGAGATCACCCGCGACGCCAAGGGGTCGCATCTGCGGAAGGCGGCGCAGTGAGCATCGCGACCAGCCATGCGGCGTTCACCGTCGATGCCTGGGACCCCGGGTATGCGGCGGCCCTGGCTGTTGAGGCGCTCGCCGAGCTGGGGCCGACGAGCGCCGAGCTCGACCTGGACGTGGAGCTCCCCGCCGACGACTGGCACCCCGTCAGCCCCGCTGCGGGCACCGCTCCTCCCGCCGTCTTGCTGATAGCCGATGGCGTCCGCCGGATCGACGCCCGCGTCTGGATCCATGATCCGGATGCCGCCATGCCCACGCCCGGAATCGCCGCGTCGTACGCCGCGGGGATCGTCCGATGCGCTTTCGGGAACGGCACGCCCGCGACCCTCGCCGCCATTGAGGTCAGCCGGTCCCTGTTCAGCGCCTCGCCGTACGCGCCGGATGTCAAGACCACCGCCGGTGCCTACCAGTCGCTGCCCGCTGCCGGCGCCACGATGGAGGAGCTCTCCCTGGCGCTTCAGCAGCGGCTGACGCAACTAGAGGTGGACCTCGCGGTGCGCTACCGCGCTGAGGCCGGCGGCGACGACCTGCTCCTCGTTGACGGACCCTTGCGTGGCCGGACGCACCTGCCCCGGACCGTCGGGTATGTCAAGACGCATCACACGGCCTACCTCCCCGCGCCCCAGGCCGGTGTCGTTTCCGCGTTGCTTCCCGGACAGCGCACACCGATCTTCCTGATGGGCACCAGCTGGCGCCGCCACGCCTGGTATCTGTGCCTGCCCGTCCGATCCGCCGCACCCTGGGCGGGGATCGTGCGCATCGAGGCCAGTGCCGACATGCGCAGGGACGAGTTGGTCGAGCTCGCCGACGCGGTCACGCTCGTCCTGCCGTTCCTCGCCGGTGTGGATTACAAAGATCCGCGTGCCCCGCAGAACCTCGTTCCCATCGGCGGACTGGAAAAGCTCCTGCGACACCGGCTCGGCGACGCCCGCCTGCTGTACCGCTCCCTCTGTACTGCTGCCGCCCATTGAATTGGATCCGCCCCTCGGCAGTATGACGCTGTCCAATATGCCTTCCGCCGCCTTTCTCCGAGCGGTGTTATCCCGGGCCCAAGATGTCGGGTAGGTAGTGGACCTGGTGGTCATGGCGAGCGAATAGC
>NZ_JAOEGB010000032.1 GCF_025420585.1 Planotetraspora sp. A-T 1434
ATAGTCCGTTTGAACACGGCCCGCACGACCACCTCTAGAACGGGCGAATGCGGTGACACGCTGGACAGACATGTGTCGCCCGACGGCACCCAGTGGGAGGGCGGCCTATGATGACACACAAGAGAAAAGCCACAGCATCCGATCTTGGATACTGTGGCTCCGACCTGCGAAAACGCGGTCGGGACGACAGGATTTGAACCTGCGACCCTTGACCCCCAGGCAAAACAACAAGTCGGCCTGGACTGCACTAAAGCGGCCCTGAGCTGGGGAAACAGTCCCTAGCGGTCCGTCAGCATCCGCACACGTCCAGACGCGTTGTCACTCAGTGTGTCACCCAGAGGTCGGGCTATCTCCACGGGACACGAACGTCCACGCCGAGTGCCCTCACCGATCACCCTTCGTCCTGAGGTTCCTTCCGCTCCCCGGCTTCTGCGATCTCTTCGAGACGCGCCCGGTCGCGGCGTTCAGCTGATTGCGCAGGTGGACCGTGGTGACCGAGTCGAATCCCATGTCCAGGAGATCCTGGTCGTCGAGGATCGCACCGCTGTCGGCGCGGCCCAGCACCCTGGCCACCACGTTGCGCACCAGTTCGGACACCGCCGGCCGGCGAGTGCCCAGGCCCGCCAACCGCTCGGCGAACGGCATCGAGACCGCGGCCGACTCGGCGGCGACCGCGCGGCGCACCGGGGGAGGGACCAGGCCGCGCAGGACGGGGTGCACATCGCCGCGTGCCCGTACCGCGGCGGTGTCCAGCGCCATCGGTATCAGTTGCGCACCGTCTACGGCCATGGCGGCGTCGAAGAGCGCCGGACGACGACGGCTCACTCCTTCCCGCTCCGCGCGGCAACGCCCCCGGGATGCACCGGCACGTCACCCCGCTTCCTCGCGCAATACGCACCCCGAAATGCGCGCCGTACGCACTTCCGCTGATGTCAGGGGCGTGAGCGATCGCAAGAATCGTCGTCATCGCGGTGATATGCGCCGATTTCCAGGAGCACCTCAGGCAGCCGTGCGCGGGGGGACGAATGAGATACGAATTGCTCGGGCCACTACGCCTGGTGGACGAGGAGACGCACACGATCAGCGCGCCCAAGGTCGAGACGCTGCTGGCCGCGCTGCTGATCCGGGCGAACCAGCCGGTGTCGACCGACGAGCTGCTCGACGAGCTGTGGGGGAACGAGCCCCCGAAGCGCGCTCGCGCCGCTCTGCACGTGTACATCTCGCATCTGCGCAAGAACTACGTACAGCCCGCGGTGGACGGGGCCGCCATCCGGACGCACGCCCAGGGCTACCTGCTGGACACGGACCGCGCGTCGGTGGACGTGTTCCGCATGCAGGGTCTGCACGCCGCGGGCCGGGACAAGGCGGACCGCGACCCGGAGCGGGCGCTGGAGTTCTTCGCCGCCGCCGCTGCCCTGTTCCGCGGACCCGTGCTCGCCGGGATCGACAACGGGCTCATCGTCGGCGCGTTCGCCCGCTGGGCCGAGGAGGTCCGGCTGGAGTGCCTGGAGGCGATCGCGATGTGCTCGCTGCGGCTCGGGCGGCATCGAGAGGTGATCGGCGACCTGTCGCGGTGGGTCGAGCAGTACCCGCTGAACGAGAACCTGCGCGAGCAGCTCATGCTGGCGCTCTACCGCTCCGGGCGGCGGGCGGAGGCGCTGGAGGTCTTCCAGTCGGCCCGGCAGGTGCTGAGGGAGGAGCTGGGGCTCGACCCCCGCGTGACCATGCGCCGGCTCCAGTTCGCGATCCTCTCCGCCGACGCCGACCTCGCCATCGCCGGATGAGCAGGGCGGCCCCGGGCGGCCATGCACGGCCCGGCGGCCGGCTGGGGTCCCCGGCCCCGCGCGGGCTGCGGGCCACGACACGGACACGACGCGGGGAAACGACACGAGGGGCGAGCCGGCTGCGGACGGCTCGCCCCTCGCCATGGGACGCGGAGCGAACGGCCGCGTCAGCCTCGGGCGGCGGGTGTAGCCCCCCGCGCCCCGGGGCGGTACCAGAAGACCAGCGCGACGAGCAGGGCGATCACCAGGGCGCCGCAGGCCCAGAAGAACACCGACGAGATGGTCTCGGCGAGACCACCCGTGCCCTGCGTGAGCGGGATCAGCATCGCGGCCAGGCCGAGCGAGCCGCCGATCGTGAGCGCCGTCTGCAGCACCCCTGCGGTGACGCCGGCGTACTCCTGCGGCGCGGTGGTCAGGACGATCATGTTGAACGGAATGATCGCCACGCCGACGCCGAGCCCCATGACGATGAGGGCCGGGAGCACACCGCCGGCGTAGGTGCTGCCGCCGTCGAGACGGGTCAGCCAGGCCACCCCGGCCAGCACCACGAGTAGGCCGACCACGGCACGCGTCTTGAGACCGATCGTGGCGATGTACTTGGTGAGGATCTGGGTGCTGACGAGCAGCGCCAGGCCGAAGGGCAGGATGGCCAGGCCGCTCTGCAGTGCGTTGAGGCGCAGCACGCCCTGGAGGTACTGGACCAGGTAGATCAGGAAGCTTGTGAGCACGGCCGCGAGCAGCAGCAGGACGAGGAAGGCGCCGGCCCGCTCGCGGCCGGCGAAGACGGCCAGGGGCAGCAGCGGCTCGGCGGCCCGCCGGTCCACCAGCAGGAGAACCACGGCCAGCACGACGGCGGCGCCGAGGGCGGTCAGCGTCCAGCGGTCGCCCCAGCCCTTCTCCGCGGCGTGGACGAGGCCGTACACGGCGGCGGCGAGGGTGGCCGTGCTGAGCAGCGCGCTGGGCAGGCCGAGCGGGCGCGACCGGGTCGCCTCGTCCCGCAGGCCGAGTGCCCGGGCGGCGACCGCGATGATGACCAGGCCGATGGGCACGTTCACCAGCAGGCTCCAGCGCCAGTCCCCCGCCCACGTGAGCACGCCGCCGAGCACCATGCCGGCGGAGGCGCCGAGCCCGGTCACCGTGGAGTAGAGGCCGAAGGCTCGCTGCTGCCGCTCCCCCTGGAAGACGATCGCCAGCAGCGCCAGCCCGGTGGGACCGGCGATCGCCGCGCCGGCGCCCTGCAGGACGCGGCCGGCGAGCAGCACCTCCAGGTTCGGCGCGAGCCCGGCGATCAGGGAGGCCACCACGACCAGCCCGATCCCGGAGAGGAAGACCCTGCGGTGCCCGAGCACGTCGCCGAGGCGGCCGGCGAACAGCAGGAGGCCGCCGAAGGCGAGGAAGAAGCCGTTCGGCACCCACGATCCCCCGGCCACCGACAGATGGAGGTCGGACTGGAGGGTCGGGAGCGCGACGTTCACGATCGTGCCGTCGAGCTGCAGCATGAACTCCGCCCCGACGATCGCCGCGAGCACGAGGGCCCAGGCGCGGTCGGCCCGCGACACGCCGGCCGAGACGTCGCCGGAGACGCTTTCGGTGGTCATGGAACCTCCACGGTCCGCTGACAGGGACATCAGAGCGAGGCGACCTCAGGTTAGTGGGCGCATTTATACTGAGGTCGTCTCAGGTTAGGTGAGAGGATTTAAGCTGAGGCAACCTCAGGATGTCAAGCGGGAGGTACCGGTGGACGGCAAGCCCTACATCGCCCAGCGCCCCAAGCGGGCCGACGGCCGGCGCAACTACGACGCGATCCTGGCCGCGGCCCGCAAGGCGTTCGAGAGCGCCGGGGCCGACGCCTCTCTGGAGGACATCGCGAGCCAGGCCGGCGTGGCGATCGGCACGCTGTACCGGCACTTCCCCACGCGGGCCTCGCTCGTGGAGGCCGCGACCCGGGACGGCCTGGAGAACCTCGTCGCCCACGCGGAGCGGCTGACCGCCGGGCCGGACCCGCTCGACGCGCTGATCGCCTGGATGCGTGAGGCGGTGGTCCACTTCAGCACCTTCCGCGGCCTGGTGGGCATCCTCGCGCAGAGCATGTACGACGAGGGCACGCCCTCCCACACGATGTGCAGCGCGATGCACCGCAGCGGCGCGGACCTGCTGCGCGCCGCCCAGGCGGCCGGCAGGGTGCGGCCCGACCTGACCCCCGACGAGCTGTTCGACCTCCTCAGCGGCGCCGCTTGGGTGCGCGAGCAGGCCACCCCCGACCGGGACGGCAGCGCCCGCTTCCTCGAACTGTTGCTGGAGGGCATCACCACGCGGGACTGACTCTCCACATGGTCGCACCTGACCCTTCGTAACACAGGTCAAAAAACCAATCAATCCGGTATGTAATGTAGAGTAAGGAGGAATCCCATCCCGCACAGCCGGATCGACGAAGACCGGTGCCCGAACCTCCGCCCTCTGCTACCGCTGGAAGTTTCGGCCCAGATGCGAGAAAGAAGCGCGATTAAGGGCCGGAAAGCTCTTTTCGGTCATCAAGTGCCTGGGGTCGTCACAGACAATGAGCGTGTACGAAGACAGACTGACCGACACCGTGTCGACCAGGGTGGTGCGCACGGCCGAGTTCGACCTGCTGCGGTCCCTGACCCAGGAGCCCGGCTCCGAGGGGCGTCTCATCGCCGTCCTCGGGGAGCCGGGGTCCGGGAAGACCCACCTGTTATCGGCGCTCGCCCGGGAACGGCAGTGGACCGCCCTTCCCGCTACCGTCTACCGATGCTCCTCGGGCGACCGGGAGCGGGCGATGAACGCCGTCAGGAAGCTGCTGTGGCGCGCGCGCCGGGCCGGCGAACGCGAGGGGGGCGACCGCCCCGTGATCGGCCTCGCCCGCCGGCGCCACCGGCCCGACCGCGAGCTCGTGGTCATCGAGGACGCCCACCTCGCCGACGACCAGACGATCGGCGAACTGGTGGGCATCGCCGGGGGCGACCCCGCGCCGCTGGTCGACGTGATCGTCTCGCTGCGCCCCCGCCAGACCCCCGACCGCCTGGCCGAGGCGGTGTCCGTCACCGCGGCCTTCGGACGCACCGTGCGGATCGAACTGGGGCCGCTCGACGACGAGCAGATGCTCGCCATGTCGCCCGTCCCCGCGCCGTACGAGCTTCGCCACCGCAGCGGCGGCAACCCGTTCAACCTCCGGGCGCTGCAGGCGCTGGAGCACAGCGCCCGCGGCGACGGCGCGCTCGCGCCGTACGAGTTCGCCGTGATGAGCGAGGTGCGCGACCTGACGCTCACCGAGCGGTACGCGCTGCACGCCGCGGCGATCCTGCGCTCGCGGTTCGACGCGGACCTGCTCGCCGAGGTCGCCGAACTCGACCCGCTGGTGGCCTCCGCCGCGCTGCGCCGCCTCGTCCGCCGGGACCTGGTGCGGGTGGAGCCCATCGGGACGCTCTTCTCCATCAGGGACGAGGTCTTCGGCACGCTGCTGCGCCAGGTGATCGACCCCTGCTGGGCCGCGCTGGCCCACCAGCGGGCGCTACACCGGCTGTCCGCCCGCGGGCAGGCCGGCACCCAGATCGGCTTCCACCTGGTCAGCTCCCTGTCGCGGGCCCGGGCGAGCGAGCTGGCGCAGATCGTGGACGCGTCCCAGGAGATCATGGAGACCGACGTCAGCGAGTGCGTCTCCTGGCTCACGCCGGTGCTCGGCGAGGCGCCTGTCTCAACGGAGATCGGAGTGCGCGCCCGGCTGGCGCTCAGCACGGCCTTCGGCCGCCTGGGACGGATGCCCGAGAGCCGCGACCTGCTGTTCGTGGTGCACGAGTCGGGCGCGGCCGTGGACCCGGCGGCGCTGGCGGAGCAGGTCGCGTTCGTCTCGGTGGTCGAGGGCGTGCTCAGTCAGGACGTGCAGACGCTCGACCTGCTCGGCGACCTCCTCGGGCGACCCGACCTGCGCGGCTCCCCCGTCTGGCCCCGCCTGGTCTTAGCGCGCGGCTTCCGCGTGTCGATGCTGGGCCGTACGGCCAGCCGGGCCGAGACGGAGCCCGCGCTGCGCGCGGCGCGGGCCGCGGGCGACGACCCGGTCGCCGCGGGGCTGCTCGGGCTCGGGGCGCTGGCGTCGGTCGCCGCCGGGGACGTGGATCGGGCCCTGGCAGAGGCCGACGCCGCCGCCGAGTCGCTGGACCGCACCCCCGAGCACCTGATGGCGCGCCACATCGAGTGCCTGCTGCTGGCCGGGCTCGCCTACATTTACCTCGGCCGCAACGCCGACGCCCAGCGGCAGGTCGGGCGCGGCGTGGAGATCGCCCGGCGGCGCCAGCGGCCGTTCCTGCTGCCGACGGTCCTGGTGCTGCTCAGCGAGACCGAGCGCCACCTCGGCCGGCTCAGGCAGGCCAGGGACGCGGCCGACGCGGCCATCGTCGAGTCAGATGCGGGCAACCCGCTGCGGCACGCCCAGGCGGTCGCCCTGAAGTCCGCCGCCGAGGTGTGGATGCAGCCTCCGGGCAGCGGGCGGGCCAAGTCGCTCGCCCAGCAGGCGCTGGCGCAGCAGGCGCTGACCGGCGCGCACGTGAACGGCAGCGCCTCGATCGCGGCGCTGACGCTCGCCAAGTGCGCCTGGCTGGACGGCGACCCGACTCACTGCGTCACGCTCCTGCTCAACGAGGGCCGGGGCGCCGACATGCAGGTGATCCCGTCGGGCAGCCGCCTCACGATCTGGGAGACGCTCTGCGCCGCCGGGCTGGACGCGGGCATACCCCTGGACGACTGGGCACGCCGGGCCCAGGAGCACGCCCGTGCCGTGCCCGTGCCCCCCAACCTGGCGTACGCCGCCATGACCCGCGGCCACCTGCTTCGCGTGCAGGGGTCGCCGGGCGAGGCGGTGCGGTGTTACCGCGAGGCGGCCGACCTGTTCGCCTCGGTCGGCATGCCGGTGGAGCAGAGCTACGCCCTGGGACAGGCGGCGCGGGCGCTCGGCGAGCAGGGCCGCGCCGAGCAGGCGGCCCACATGGTAGGGCTCGCCGCCGAGATCGCGCGGCGGTCGGAGGCGGTGACCCTGCTCGACTGGCTGGGCCGGCGGACCGGCCGGCCGGCCGCGGCCCCCGCCCCCCACCCCGGGGCGCGGCAGGAGGTATTCGGGCGGCTGGAGGTGTTCGGCCGCCTAACCCACCGGGAACGCGAAATCGCGCTGCTCATCTGCTCGGGGATGAAACGGCGGGACATCGCCGACCGGCTTACGATAAGCATGCGAACGGTCGACGTCCATCTGACCCGCATTTACCGCAAGACCGGGGTCAGCTCGCGCATGGAACTCGCGCTGGCGATTCAGCGGAATACGGCCGGGCAGGAATACGCGACCCGCTTTTAGGGCCGCTTGAGCGCCTCCTTTTAGTGTCGGAACACGTTGTTTCCGCCTCGGGAGGCGAATATGGATCTGCGCGCGCTGTCCGACCGGATCGCGCCGGTGCACGAAGCGGTGAGCTCCTTCCTGCTGCCGTTCCTGGCCGCGCCGCCGGAGACCACCTCGGACCGGGTGGGGGCCCTCGCCCGGCCCGGCCGGTCGCTCATCCTGCGCGACCTCACCGAGAGGGTCGTGGAGTACCACTCCAACAACGCCGACCCCACCGGGACGACCCCGACCGAGAAGGACTTCGCCACGGTCAGGCTGGAGATCTTCGGCCCGGACGGCGAACCGCTCGGCGAGACGACCGGCGCGGGCCGCATGCTCTACAAGCAGGAGCACGACGGCCACTTCATCGCGTACTTCGGCGAGGAGATCCGGCTGCGGGACGGCAACGTCATCCGCTCCGGCGGCCTGGTGGACGACGCGCGGCTGACGGCGGGCGAGGCCGCGCACTTCCCGGCCGTCGTCGTCGCCGGGCCGCTGCGGGGGGCCGTGGGCGTCCGCTGGTTCCGCCCGCTGGTCAAGGACGCCCACGACGCGTACGAGTCCGCGATCGTGGTCTACCGGTAGCGGAGGGACGCCATGACTCTGACCCGGCTGCCCGCCCGCAGAATCGGCTCCCTGACGGTCGGCGCCCAGGGACTCGGCTGTCTCGGCATGTCCGAGTTCTACGGTCCCGTCTCGGAGGCCGAGGCGATCGCGACCATCCAGCGCGCCCTCGACCTCGGCGCCACCCTGCTCGACACCGCCGACGTGTACGGCCACGGCGCCAACGAGGAACTGGTCGGCCGCGCCGTCGCCGGGCGCCGCGAGTCAGCGGTGGTGGCGACCAAGTTCGGCGTCGTGCGCCCCGGCCCCGGCGTCGGCTCGGGGGTGCGGGGGGATGCGCCGTACGTGCGGCGGGCGTGCGACGACTCCCTGCGGCGGCTCGGCCTCGACCACGTCGACCTGCTCTACCTGACCCGGATCGACACCGAGGTCGGCGTCGAGGAGACGGTCGGCGCGATGGCGGAACTCGTGGCCGCGGGGAAGGTGCGCGAGATAGGGGTGTGCGAGGCGGCGCCGGAGACCATCAGGCGCGCCAGCTCCGTGGCCCCGATCGCCGCGCTGCAGACGGAGTGGTCGCTGTTGTCCAGGGACATCGAGCGGCGCGTCCTCCCCGTGTGCCGGGAACTCGGGATCGCCGTGGTGCCGTACGCGCCGCTCGGCCGGGGCTTCCTCACCGGCACCGTCCGCTCCCGGGACCAGTTGGACGACGGCGACTTCCGGAGCTTCGGCCTGCCCCGGTTCTCGGCGGAGAACCTCCCCCGCAACCTGCCCCTCGCCGACCGCCTGGGCAAGCTCGCCGAGGAGCTGCGGATCACCCCGGCCCAGCTCGCGCTGGCCTGGCTGCACCACCAGGGCGACGACGTCGTCCCGATCCCCGGCGCGAAGCGGCGGGCCCATCTGGAGGAGAACGTCGACGCGGTGTTCCTGACCCTGACCCGGGCCGAACTGGCGGCGGTCGAGGCCGCCGTGCCGGCGGACGAGGTGCACGGAACCCGCTGGAACGAGCAGAGCATGCGTTTCGTCGATCTCTGACGCGTTCCGCCGCCGCGTCACCGCCGGAATCGGGGGCGCGCACGCGGCGGGAATCACCGGAGACTCGCCGAGCCCGGCGAGCCGGAGGGGCGGCGCCGCGGGAGATCGTCCCGGGCGCCGCCCCCCGCCCGCATGGGTCAGCCGACGGTGTCGGGGGCGCCCGCCTCCGCCGGGCCCCCGACCGCGCCGGAGCGGAGGATGGCGATGGCGCGGGACGGGCACAGGTCCTCCGCCACCTCCACCTCCCGGCGCCGCTCCTCCCCCGGCTCGGCGTCCAGCACCACCACCAGCCCGTCCTCGCCGTGGTCGAAGACGTCCGGCGCGCTGATCGCGCAGTGCCCGGCGGCCATGCAGCGGCTCCGGTCGGCGGTCACCTTCATCGCTTCTCCTCTCTCGCCCCTGCCGGGGCTCACCACTCGATCGGCATGGTGTGGACGCCCTGCATCGTGCCGCCGCTGCGCGTGGGCAGCGCCTCCAGCGGGACGCCGAGCCGCAGGTCCGGGATCCCCTCGAACAGGATGGAGAAGGCGACCTCCAGCTCCATGCGGGCGAGGTTCTGCCCCAGGCACTGGTGGATGCCGAACCCGAACGTCAGGTGCTGGCGGCCCGACGCCGCGTTCCCGCCGCGGGTCCGATGGACGTCGAACTCGTACGGCCGGGGGAAGACGCCGGAGTCGCGGTTGGTCATCGAGGACGAAACCAGGACGCCCTCCCCGGCCCGGATCACCTCACCGTCGATCTCGATGTCCTCGGTCGCCACCCGGACGCCGGAGACGTCGGTGATGGAGACCAGGCGCAGCAGTTCGTCGACGGCGGCGGGCAGGACGCCCGGGTCCGCCCGGAGCGCGGCGAGCTGGTCGGGGTGCTCCAGCAGCGTGACGACGCCCAGCGCGATCATCTGGGAGGTCGTGTCGTGCCCGCCGATGAGGAGCGCGAGCGCGATGCGGAGCAGGTCCTCGCGGGTGAGGTCGCCGTCCTCGTCGACCTCGCTCGCGAGGCGGCTCAGCACGCCGGCGCCGCCGGGCTCGTGCTCCTTGCGCGTGATCAGGCCGTCGAGGTAGTCCCACAGCTCCCGGCCCGCCCTCTCGGCGTCCTCGGCCGACTTGGCCTGCAGCAGCCCCACCGTCTTCGCCTCGAAGAACTCATGGTCGTCGTACGGCACGCCGAGCAGCTCGGAGATCACCATCGAAGGGATGGGCAGCGCGTACGCCTCGACGAGGTCCACCGGCGGCCCCTCCCGGAGCATGTCCGCCACCAGCCGCCGGGCGAGGTCCTCCACGTGCGGGCGCATGGCGCGCACCTGCTTGAGGCTGAAGTCCGGGGCGAGCAGCCGGCGGTGCACGTCGTGGACGGGCGGGTCGAACCCGATGATCGCGATGGGCTTGAAGATGGGCGCGTCCAGCCGGGGCAGGACGGAGGGGAAGTCGTCGCGGGACCGGTCGGCCGACATGCGCGGGTCGGCCAGCAGCCGGCGGGCCTGGCTGTGGCCGGTGACCATCCAGATCCACCTGCCGTCCCAGAGCCGGACCCGGTGGAGCGGCCCCTGCCGCCCCAGGTCCTGGTAGCCCGGGGACGGCTGCCAGGGGCAGGCCCGGTCCTGCGGGTAGGCGAACAGGTCCTCGTTCGCTGTGGTCGACGGAGCGTTCACGTGGGATACCTCGGTTCCTTCCGTCTCGAGGGCATTACGGTGCTTCAAGGGCGTGAGGGTGTGTCCGGGTCAGGCGGTGGGCTCGGGCGAGCGGGTCCCCGGCAGCGGCGCGGCCCCGTGCCCGCCGACGGGCCTCGCGCCGGCCCAGGCCCGCATCGCCGGCTCCTCGACGAACCGCGTCAGCCCCCAGGCCAGCAGCGTCGTGACCCCGAACAGGGCCGTGACGAAGAACAGGGCGGACGGGGCGTCCCACGTCCGGCCGGCCCCGAGCGCGACGTGGGAGTACGTCAGGACCAGGAAGTGGACCAGATAGGAGGCGTACGAGATGCCGCCGAGCCAGACCAGGGGCCGGGAGCGGAACGGGCTGAAGCGGCCCCGGTGGTCGGCGACGGCGACCGCGGCGATCAGCAGGGCGATCGGCAGCGCGACGGGCGCGGTGAGCCCGTAGACGGTCGGCCACAGGAACATCTGCAGGCCGAAGGCGGCGGCGAGGATCGCCAGCGCGGGCGCCCAGCCCAGCCGGATCCACCGGCCGGTGACCACGATCCTGGCCATGAGGATGCCGAGGACGAAGTCCAGCGCCCGGGTCGGCGGGAACGACACGAGGAACCAGTTCTGGGTGAGCGACATCTCCTGGCCGGGCAGCTTCGGCGTCCCCGGCAGGACGGCGAGGGCGATCGCGGGCAGCACGGCGATCACCACGGCGACCACGCCGGCCGCCGGCCACAGCCGCGCGGCCGGGATCCGCCGGACCAGCCGGTACAGAAACGGGAACGCCAGGTAGAACAGCACGTCGCAGGCGAGCGACCAGGTGACCACGTTGATCGAAAGGATGAATTCGGCCCGGGGCAGCCAGGTGTGCACGAGCAGCAGGCTCGGCAGCGCCGTCAGGAGGTCGACGGACTGGCCGGCCCAGAGGGCGAGCCCGAGGGCGGCGAGCCAGGTGACGACGTGGTTGGGGTAGACCTTGACGAGCCGCCGCCGCCACAGGCGGGTGCGCGGCTCGCCCTCCCGGACCGACCAGGTCAGCACGAAGCCGCTCAGCACGAAGAAGAACTCCACGCCGAGCCAGCCGGACGTGAAGGCGTACGTCTGGAGCGAGGCCGCGACGTCCGGGTGGAAGTAACCCAGCACGCAGGCGTGGCAGACGAACACGAGGAACGCCGCGACGAATCTCATTCCGGTCAGCGAGGGGAGAGGAGAGGCTTGCTGTGCCGTTTCTGTCATTTTCGTCCGCCTGTTTAGGTTGTGCGTGAGCCATGGACCCCGGCGGGGCCCAGCAGATGGGATCAGCCCTCGGAGGGGCCGTCGCCGATCCGGATCGCCCGCGACGGGCAGAGGTAGGCCGCCTTACGGACCCGGTCCTCCAGCTCCGGCGCGACCTGCGGGGTGAGGACCACGACCAGGCCGTCCTCGTCCTGGTCGAAGACCTCGGATGTGGCGGCCATGCAGCGGCCGCCGCTGATGCAGCGCTCCTGGTCGGCCGACACCCACACGGCCGTCACCACGCGACCGGGAGCTGGAGCACCCGCTGCACGGTCCCCGCGCCGAGGATGGGCAGCTCGCCGACCGGGGCGGCCAGCCGGATCCCGGGGATCCGGGTGAACAGCTCCTTGAACGCGACCTCCAGCTCCATCCGGGCGAGGTTCTGGCCGAGGCACTGGTGGATGCCGAAGCCGAACGTGAGGTGGTGGCTGTCCTCGCGCAGGACGTCGAGCTCGTCGGCGCGCTGGTGCACGGCCGCGTCGCGGTTGGCCAGCGTCCCGGAGACGAGCACGCCCTCCCCCTCACGGATGAGGTGACCGGCGATCTCGATGTCGCCCTTGGCGACCCGGGTGGCGACGAGGTCGGTGGTGGCGATGTAGCGCAGCAGCTCCTCGACCGCGCCCGGCAGGCGGTCGGGGTCCTCGCGCAGCAGCGCGAGCTGCTCGGGGTGCTCCAGCAGCGTGATGACGCCCAGCGCCAGCGAGGAGGAGGTGGTCTCGTGCGCGGCGATGAGCAGCACCAGCGCGATCGACACCAGCTCGTCGTGGCCGATGTCGCCGGTGACGACGCGCTCGCGGACCAGCGTGCCGAGCAGCCCGTCGGACGGGTCCTTGATCTGCTCGGCCACCAGCCGGTCGATGTAGTCGAACAGGTCCTGCGCCGCCGTCGCCGACTCCTCCTCGGTGCCGAGCATCACCTTTCCGCTGGCGTCCTGGAAGAAGTCGTGGTCCTCGTACGGCACGCCGAGGTGGCGGCAGATGACCAGGGACGGCAGCGGCACCGCGAGCAGCGGCACCAGGTCGGCCGGCGGGCCGTGCTCGACGATCCGGTCGACGAATCCCGCGACGATCCGCTCGATCTCCGGCCGCATCCGGCGGACCGACTTGAGGCTGAAGTGGGGGTTGAGGTACCGGCGGTAAACGTCGTGGACGGGCGGGTCCATCGCGATGAGCGCCAGCGTGCGGGCGATCTGCGAGCGGAACCGGGGCGCCACGATGGGGAACCCGGGATGGGTGCGCTGCGAGGACAGGTTCGGGTGAGTGAGGATCTCCCGGGACTCCCGGTACCCCGTCACCATCCACGCCTCGCGCCCGTCGAAGAGGGTCACCTTGAGCACCGGTCCACGCTCTCCGATCTCGCGGTAGCCGGCGGGCGGCTCGTAGGGACAGGTGCGCTTCTGCGGGTACGGCGGAGCTTCCGTCATTTCCCTTTTCCTTCGGCGAGAGAGGTGCGGGACGTCATTCGTTGGCGAGCGACGCCGCGATGTTAAGCAGGCGGGGAATTCAGGAACAAGACGAATTAAGCAGAGCTTCAGAATGGCTTATGCGCCGGTCACGCCCGCCCCCCTTGAAACGCGACGGAAACGCGACGCAAAGCGGGGAACGGCGTCGATGAGCGCTTTCGTGTACGGATGCTCGGGATGGTCGAATACCTTTTCCATTTCGCCGCTCTCCACCACCCGGCCGTCTTTCATCACCATCACCCGGTGGCTCAGCCGGCGGATGACGGCGAGATCGTGGGACACGAACACGTACGCCACGCCGAGCCGCTCCTGGACGTCGGCGAGCACGTCGAGGACTTGCGCCTGGATGGACGCGTCGAGCGCGGAGACCGGTTCGTCGCAGACGATGACCTGCGGTCCGGGGGCGAGCGCGCGGGCGATGGCGAGGCGCTGCCGCTGCCCCCCGGACAACTCCCGGGCGCGCCGGTCGAGTACGTCCGGGGCGAGTCCGACGTGTTCCAGCAGCAGCGCCACCCGCCGGTCGCGCTCCTCGCGCGGCGCACGGTCCGCCCGCAGCGGCTCCTCCAGGATCTGCCGCGCGGTGTAGCGGGGGTCGAATGACGACAGCGGGTGCTGGTAGATCATCTGCACCCCGCGCCGCGCCGCGCGCCGCGCCGGGCCGCGCAGCCCGTCCCAGGGCCGCCCGTCGAGCAGCACGCGCCCGGCGTCCGGTTCCAGCAGGCCCATGAGCAGCCGGCCGAGGGTGGTCTTGCCCGAGCCGGACTCGCCGACGACGCCGAGGGTTTCCCCGGCCCTGACCGTGACCGACACGTCCTCCACGGCGGTGAACTCGCCGCGCCCCGGCAGGGTGTAGCGCTTGACCAGGCCCTCGGCCCGCAGCACCTCGCGGGCCGTCCCCGCGTTCCCCGGCCCCACGTCCTCCGGCCCGGCGGGGCTCGCCCGTCCCGGCCGGGCCGCGCGTCCATGCCAGGCGACCGCGCCCACGAGCGTCTTCGTGTACGGGTGCGACGGCGACTCCAGCACCGCGGCCGCCGGACCGTCCTCGACGAACCGCCCGTCCTTCATCACGTACACGTGGTCGGCGATCTCGGCGACTACGCCGAGGTCGTGGCTGATGAGCAGCACCGCGGTGCCGTCGTCCACGCGCTCGCGCAGCAGCGCGAGCACCTGACGCTGCACGGTCGCGTCCAGGGCCGTCGTCGGCTCGTCCGCGATGAGCAGGTCGGGCCGCGCGGCGAGCGCGGAGGCGATGAGCGCGCGCTGGCGCAGCCCTCCGGAGAGCTGGTGGGGGTACTGCCGCGCGCGGCTCTCGGGGGCGGGGATCCCCGCCTCGCCGAGCAGCCGCACGACCTCGGCGTCCACCTGCCGTCCCGGCACGATCCGGTGGGCGCGCAGCGGCTCGGCGACCTCCGCGCCCACGCGGCGCAGCGGGTCGAGCGAGCCCAGCGCGTCCTGCAGGACGAACCCCACCCGGCGCCCGCGCAGCGCGCGCCAGGCCCGTCCCCGCACCTGGCGGAGGTCGACGCCGTCGAACGTCAACTCGGCCGCGCCGACCCGCGCGCCCTCCCCCGTGAGGCCGACGAGGCCGCGGGCCGTGACGCTCTTGCCCGAGCCCGACTCGCCGACGATCGCGACGACCTGCCCGCGCTCGACGCGGAACGACACGCCCCGCACCGCCTCCACCACCCCGTGGCGGGTGGGGAAGCGCACCGTGAGGTCCCGTACGGCGACGAGGGGGCCGCGGCCGGCCGGCGTCACGAGAGCCTCCCCTCGACGCGGCGGTTGAGGTGCTGCCCGACGAACGTGACGGCCAGCACCGCCACCGTGATGGCCACCCCGGGGAACACGGCGGGCCACCAGGCGAGCGCGAGGAACTCGCGGCTGTCGGAGAGCATGGCCCCCCACTCGGCCGTCGGCGGCCGCGGGCCGAGGCCCACGAAGCTCAGCGAGGAGCTCGCGACGATCATCGCGCCGAGGCTCACGGTGGCGAGCGCCAGGACCGGGCCCGCCGCGTTGGGGAGCACGTGGCGGGCCACCACCTGGGCCCGCGACCAGCCGAACCCGTGGGCGGCCTCGACGTACTGGGCCGACCGCAGGCGGATCACCTCGCTGCGCGCCACCCGGGCGAAGCCCGGCATGGAGACCACGGCGAGCCCGACGGCGGCGGTGCCGCTCCCGGGCCCGAGCACGGCCACGACGAGGAACACCAGCAGCAGGCCGGGGACGGACAGGACCACGTCGAGCGACCGGCTGAGCACCTGGTCGGCGACGCGGCCGAGCTGGGCGGCGGCGACCCCGATCACGACGCCCGCGGCGAGCGCCAGCAGGACCGCGCCGGTCCCGATGAGCAGGGACGGCCGGGCGCCGTACACGATCCGGGCGTACAGGTCGCGGCCGTTCTGGTCGGTGCCGAGCCAGTGCCCGGCACTAGGCGGGTGCAGTAGGGCGTTCAGGTCCGCCGCGTCCGGGTCGATCCCGGTGAACAGCGACGGCACCGCCGCCATGACGGCCAGCACCACCAGCACGGCCGTCCACGGCCACAGGCTCCTGGGCATCCGCTACCTTCCCGCGTCCCGCGTCCGGGGGTCGATCACCCACGTGAGGATGTCGACCGCGATGGTCACCAGCACGAAAGCGACCGCCGTCACCAGGACGACCGCGATGACCATGGGCATGTCCTTGTTCGTCACGGCCGACAGCGCCAGCCGCCCGATGCCCTGCCGGGAGAAGACGATCTCGATGATCACCGCGCCGCCGATCAGCGAGCCGGCGATCCACCCGAGCAGCGTGGTGACGGGAAGCAGGGCGTGGCGCAGCACGTGGCGCAGGCGCAGGGCCGCCTCACCGATGCCCCGGGCGCGTGCGGTCACCACGAACGGCTCGTCCATCGCGCGCAGCAGCCCCTCCCGCAGCACGCCGGCCACCACGGCCGCGGGCCCGGCGGCCAGGGCGGCGGTCGGCAGGACCAGCCCGGCCGGCGAGGAGGACCCGATGGCGGGGAACCAGTGCAGCGTGAAGGAGAAGACGGTCAGCAGCAGCAGCCCGAGCCAGAACGGGGGCAGGGCCACGACCAGCGACTCGGCCGACGCGAACAGCGAGCGCACCCACGCCCGGCGGTTGGCGCTCACCACCCCGAGCACCACCGACGCGACGACCGTGGCCAGCAGGGTGGTCGCCACCAGCAGCAGCGTGCCGGGAAACTGGGCGGCGATCTCGTCCCACACCGGCCTGCGCAGCACGTACGACTCGCCGAGCTCTCCGCGGACGATCCGGCCGAGGTAGGTGAGGTACTGCACCGGGAGCGGGTCGTCGAGTCCGTACTCCGCGATGATCCCGGCCCGCACCTCGGGGCCCACCGAGGAGCGCGCGAGCAGGACGTCGGCGGTGCTGCCCGGCATGACCTGCAGCAGCACGAACGTCACCGTCACCGCGCCCCAGAGCACTCCGGCCGAAGCGGCCAGGCGCACCAGCACGAGGCGCACGAGCGTCTCCCGGCCCTGGCCGGAGCGGCGGCCGTTCCGCGCCGCCGCCCCGGCCGGGGACGTCTTCAGGACGCCAGCCATATGCCGGACAGGTCGGGGGTGCCGTCGACGTTGAACCGCACGTCGCGGACGCCCTCGCGCGCCGCCAGGGTGGACAGCGGCGAGTAGATCGGCAGGACGGCCGCGTCCTCGGTGATTCGCCGCTGCACCTCGGCGTAGACGCCGAACTGCTCGGCCTGGTCCTTGGCGCCGAGCGCCCGCTTGAACGCGGCCTCCGCCTCGGGGTTGTCGTACCTGGCCATGTTGTTGCTGATCCCGCGCTTGGGCGTAGGGATGTTGTCGGCGCCGAACAGCACCCGCAGCACGTCGGGCCCGGGCGAGGAGAAGCTGGTGTCGATCAGCTCGTAGTCGCCGGACAGCAGGCGGTTGACGAAGGTGCCGCCGTCGAGGTTCTCCTCGACGAGCTCGACGCCGAGCTGCTTGGCCGCGGCCTGGATCTGCACCGCGAGGTTGCTGACCGACGGGTCCGACCACATGTGGCGCAGGGCCAGCCTCTTGCCGTCCTTCGTCCGGTAGCCCTGCGCGTCCCGCTGCGTCCATCCGGCCTGGTCGAGCAGCCGGTTCGCCTCGGCCGGGTCGTAGCCGTACGCGGCGGCGACCGAGTGGTCGTAGCCCGGGGTGCTGGCCGACAGCGGCCCGTCGGCGCCGTCGTACACGCCGAAGTAGACGTTCTTCACGATCCGCCGCCAGTCGATGCCGGCCCGCAGGGCCTTGCGCACGTTCACGTCGCTCAGCGGGCCCTTCGCCGTGTTCGGCCAGTAGCTGTAGTTGGCGCCGGGGAACCGGGTCGTGTGCAGGGCGAAGCCGGGCGTGTTCTTCAGCGTGCCGATGCCGGCCGGCGCGAGGCCCGTGACCGCGTCGACCTGGCCGCTGGTGAGCGCCCCAAGGCGGGCCGAGTTGTCCGGCACGACCGTGACCTCGATGCGGTCCAGCAGCGTGGGACCGCCGCGGGCCGCCCCCTCGGGCGCCCACGCGTACGCCGGGTTCCTGACGTAGTCGATGCCCTTCTGCGGGGTGAACCCGCCGTCGCTTTTGAACGGCCCGGTGCCGACGACGACGGCGCACAGCTTCGAGGCCGGTCCCTTCAGCGTGGCGGGGGACTCGATCCCGAGGTTGGGCTGGGCGAGCGCGGACAGGAACCCGGAGTCGGGCCGCTTCAGCCTCGCCTCGACCGTCAGCGGATCGATGACCTTCGCCGACTCGTACGCCGCGATCAGGCTGCCGGCGAGCAGCGACTTGGTCTTCGGGTCGACCACGTGGTCGAGGTTGGCCACCACCGCCGACGCGTCGAACTTCTGGCCGTCGGTGAAGGTGACGCCCTCGCGCAGCCGGAAGGTGTAGGTGAGCCGGTCGTCGGAGACCGTCCACTCACGGGCGAGCCAGGGGTGCAGGCCGCCGTGCGGGTCCTGGTAGACCAGCGAGTCCACGAGCGGCCGGGTCAGCAGCCGGGCCGACTCGGTCGGGCTCTGGTGGGGGTCCAGGCACTCCGGTTCCTTCTCCACCGCCAGCCGCAGGGTCCCCCCGCTGCGAGGGGACGCGGCACCCGCCCCGCCGCCGCCCGCCGCGCCTCCGGCGGCGGGGGCCGCCGCATCGGAGGAGCAGCCGGCGGCGAGAGCCAGCACCAGCATGGCGGCCCCCGCCGTCACGGCGGGGGCGGTGGTTCCGCGCCTCCTGGTGGTTCCGGGCCTCCTGGTGATTCCGGGCCTCCTGGCAGCACCCATACTCGTCTCATTCCTCGCCACGTCGCTAACGGCCGGAAGGGATCTCCGGCCCGTACACACAGTGGTGGCCGGTTCTAAAGCGGGACTGAACCGGCGGCGACGCGGCTGTCAGGCGACTACAGAGACGAGACAATCTTGGCGATCAGCTCGTAGGAGCGGATCCGGGCCTGGTGGTCGGGCACCTGCGTGAGCACGAACAGTTCGTCGGCGCGGGTGCGGCGCAGGAGGTCCCCGAGCCGGGGGGCGATACGCTCGGCGCTGCCGACGAACTGGGGGTCGATCTTCTCGCGCAGGAACCGCTCCTCCGCGGGGGTGAAGACGTGCGCGGCCGTCTCCTCCTCCGTGGGCAGGACGGTGGCCGGGTCGACCGTGCGCATCAGGATCTGGCCGTACACGAAGGAGGCGGCGAGCCGGTGCGCGCGCTCGTCGCTGTCGGCCGCGACCGCGATCACGGCCACGCAGGCGTGCGGCTCGGCCAGGGCCGCCGACGGCCGGAACGCCTGCCGGTACGCCTCCAGCGCCTCCGGCGCCCCGCCGCCCACGATCGCGTGCGCGTACACATACGGCAGGCCAAGCCGGCCGGCGTTCGCGGCGCTGGAGGCGCTCGACCCGACCAGCCAGATCTCGGGCGGGGTGTCCGGCTCGGGGATCGCGCGCACGCCGCCGCTGCCGCCGGCGAAGTACTCGTTCAGCTCGAGCAGCGCGTCGCCGAAGTCGAGCCGGCGCGGGTCGCCCAGGCGGGCCGCGGCCTCCCCCGAGCCGCCGGGCGCGCGGCCGAGGCCGAGGTCGACCCGTCCCGGGTAGAGCCCGGCCAGCACGCCGAACTGCTCGGCCACCACGTACGGCGAGTGGCTGGGCAGCAGCACCGCGCCCGAGCCGACCCGGATCGTGGAGGTCGCCGCGAGGATGGAGCCCGCGAGCACGGCCGGGCTGGAGGTCGCGAGCGCGGGCGTGTTGTGGTGCTCGGCCACCCAGTAGCGCCGGTAGCCCAGGGACTCGACGGCCCGGGCCAGGTCGACGGAACGGCGCAGCGCGTCACCCGCGGTGTCGCCGCGCCAGACGGGGGCGGTGTCGTGCACGGAGACGGCGATTCCCTCGGCCAACGTCCTCTCCTTCGCAAGGGGGTCATATAGGGGGTCAAAGGGGCGTATGCGGAGGTTTCCTCACCTTACGTCGTGGCACAGTCAACCTGAGGTAGCCTCAGATTGTCAACGCCTCGAGGGAGGACCACCCGGCCCTCGGCATGCAGCGTGAGATGGGCGGGCACGCCGACGATCTCGCCGAGGTCATGGACGAACCGCGACTCCGGCGGCGTCTCCCCCGCCAGGGCGAAGCCGTAGTGCGGGTAGAGATCGCGGACCTTGCCGTTCTTGGCGGTCGGCACGTAGCGGCCGTGGACCTCGGCGAAACCGGCCTCCCGGGCCGCGTGGAGCACCGCCGACAGCACTGCCTGCTCGATGCCGCGGGAGAAGACCCGGCAGCTCAGCAGGAAGTTCTCGATCACCAGGCCCTCCGGCCGGGCGCGCAGGAAGACCGCACCGACGACGCCGTTGCTCCCGAAGCGATCCGCCGCCGAGATCGCCAGCACCCGGGAGCCGGGCCGCTCCGCCCGCTCCCGGACCTCCTCCGGCGACAGGCGCTCGGTGGTGAGGTTGAACTGGTTGGTCCGCAGCGTGATCTGGGAGAGCCGGGCGGTCTCCCCCGGCTCCGCGGGGGCCAGCCGTACGGACACGTCCAGGCCGGCCAGGAACTCCTCGGCCGAGCCGGCGGCGGCGAGGAACTCCGAGCGCGCCGCCTCCTCGTGGTAGCGGCGGGTCCGCGCCCGGTCCTCCGCGGTGACCTCGGTCGTGGTGAACCACCCGTCGGCGAGCAGCGTCGTCGCGTGCAGCGCCGGATCGTCGCCCAGGTGGACCACGACGGTTTCCGGAAGCTCGGCCGCGACAGCGGCACACTCGTGAACGCTGTCGTCGGCGAAGACGACGCTGTCGCCGCCGAGGTTGAGGCCCTCGGTCAGCGCGCGCAGGTTCACCGGCTTGGGGCTCCAGTTGGCCAGGATCCGGACGAAGTCGTCCTCGCGCAGCAGCATGCCGGGGTGGTCGCGCAGGGCGGCGAGCACCGTGTCCCGGTCGTTCTTGCTGACCGCGGCGAGCAGCACGCCCTGGGAGGCGAGCTGCTTCGCCACGCCTTGGAAGCGGCGGAATGCCTCGCCGCGCGAGCCGTGCCCGACCTCGATGCCCTCCACGCCGTCGTCGCCGAGGATCCCGCCCCACAGCGTGCCGTCCAGGTCGAGGGCGAGCACCTTCCTGGCCCGTCCGGTCCTCGCCCTGACGAGGTGGCCCAGCTCCCGCGCGTACGCTCCGAGCAGTCCGTCGGACAGGTGCGCCCCGGCGTAGGTCTCGAAGCGGGGGTCGCTCAGCTCGGTCGCGGACGACAGCAGCGGGTCGACGTCCACCACGACCACGCGGTCGGCGGACGCGCCGAGCTCCAGCAGCTCGGCGTTGGCCCGGCGCCAGGCCGCGCCCAGCCGGGCCCGCGACCTGTGGTCGAGCAGCCGCGCCTGCCACACGCGGGGCAGCGGCACCGTGTTGAGCACGAGCGCCCCCGAGCCGCTCTCGCCGTACCGCGCGGCCAGCCCCCGCCACAGGGCGACCTTCCCGGCGAGCACGCGCTCCGCGTCCTCGACCGTGAACGGCACGCCCACCTCGTCGAACACGGTCGCGTGGTCGAGCACGCAGACCACGACGTCGGGCTTCTCGGCGTACAGCTCACTGCCCGGGTCGCCCAGCTCGAAGACGTACGAGCCGAAGCCGGTGAGCCGGACGGACGGCACGTATCCGTGGCGGGCCAGCTCGCCGACGAGCCCGACGCGCAGCGCCTCCAGCGTGCCGTGCCCGGTGACGGTCACCCGCACGGCCGGCAGCCGCGGGTGGAGCTCACGGGCGGCGTCCAGGTCGGCGCGGGCGAGCAGCCGCGCCGCCCGGGCGGCGTCCTCTGCGGACATCGCGGCGAGGAGCGGGCCCACCTCGTCGAAGCGCTCGGCGAGCGCCCCGTCCCGGTGCAGCCCGCGCAGCCGCGCGAGCGCGGCGGCGGTGTCAGTGGTCATCGGGGCTCCATGGCGTCGTGCTCGGATCGTCGGTGCGGGTCGCCGGCGCCCGGGCCGTCCGGCGGGAAGCTCGCGGGCGCCTGAGCGGTCTCGGCAGCTGGGGCGATCTCGGAAACCGAGGAGGCGAGCAGCTCGTCCAGGCGGGCCGCCAGCTCGTGGGCCGTGCGGTGGTCGAGCACCAGGCCGGGCGGGACGTTCACGCTGGTCTCGCGGGAGATCCGCCCGGCAATCTCCAGCGCGCCGAAGGAGGTGATGCCTGCCTGGGTGAGGTCGTCGTGCGGGCCGACCGCCCCGGCGGCATGCCCGAGGGCGCCGTCCACGGCAACGAGAACCATGGCCAGCAGCACGCCGTGCCGCTCCGCGGCGGGCACGCCGTCAAGCGGGGACGACGCCGGCGCCGGAATCTCGCCGGGCCCCTGCCCGCTCGCGTCGGACCGCCAGCGCCGCAGCGCCGCCACCACCTCCCGTACGACGTCGGGAGGCGCGGCGACGCCGCCGACGAGGGCGGCGAACCGCCCGGCGTCGAGGTCGTCCACGGCGCGCCACAGCTCCCGCTCGCGCGGCGAGCCGCCCCGGACGCCGTACGAGGGGGTGATCCAGTGACGCTCGTGCCGGAAGGGGTAGGTCGGGACGGCGGCCGGGTCGGCGGCCGGGCCCTCGCCGATCACCTTCGCCCAGGGGACCGCGACGCCCCGCGCGTACGCCTGGGCGAGCGCGCGCAGCACCGAGCGGGCCTCGGCCGACGGGTCGCGCACCAGCGGGATGGCGGCGACCTCGCCGCTCTCCTCCGCGAGGCAGTCGGCGACCATCCCGGACGTGGTGGCGTCGGGGCCGATCTCCACGAAGGTGTCCACGCCGAGGGCGCGCAGCGCCCGCACGCCGTCATGGAAGCGGACCGGTTCGCGCACCTGGGCGGACCAGTGGTCCGGCGCGGCCAGTTCCTCGCGCGTCGCGACCCTCCCGGTGCGGGTGGAGACCAGCACGGCGGCGGGCTCCCGTACGGTCAGGGCGCGGGCGGCCTCCGCCAGGCCGGGCAGCGCGGGGTCCATGTGCGGCGAGTGGAACGCCTGGCTCACCGCGAGGGGCTTGGTTCGCACCCCTCGCGCCCGCCAGCCGGCCGCCAGCCTGCGGACGGCGGCCGCGTCCCCGGAGATCACCGTCGAGCGGGGGCCGTTGACCGCGGCCACCGCGACCAGGCCTTCCACCTCCTTCAGCGAGGCGGCGACCTCCGACTCCGGGGCGCGCAGCGACACCATCGCGCCGCCCTCGGGAGCCGCCTGCATGGCCAGGGCGCGGGCGACGACCAGGGACGCCGCGTCGTCGAGCGAGAGGGCCCCTGCGGCGTGCGCCGCCGTGAGCTCCCCGATCGAGTGGCCGAGCAGCGCGCCGCCGGTCAGGCCCAGGTCTTCGGCCAGCCGGAACATGGCGAGCTGGGTGGCGAACAACGCCGGCTGGGCGAACTCGGTGCGCCGCAGCAGCGCGGCCGTCGGCGACCCCTCGGGGGCGGACACCACCTCGGCCACACCCGGACCGTCCGCGCCGCGCAGCGCGCGGGCGCGGTCAAGGGCGGCGCAGGCGGCGTCGAACGCCTCGGCGTACGCGGGGAACCGCCGGCGCAGCTCCCGTCCCATGCCGGGGCGCTGGGTCCCCTGCCCCGAGAACACGAAGGCCACCGCGGGGGCGGGCCTGGCGGCGCCGACAGGCGCGGCGGGCGCGGCCAGCGCGTCCAGCTCGCGGGACAGCTCGGCGGCGTCCGCGCCGATCGCCACAGCCCGGTGGCGGAACGACGAGCGGGCGCCGATCAGCGTCCGCGCCACCGCCGCGAGATCGACCCCCTCCCCGCCGTGGCTCGCCCTCTCAATGGCCGATCCCGACCTCTCCGCGCCTCCGGCAACCCGCTCCCCGGCCGCTTCCGCGCTCTCCCCGGTCGCGTCGAGGCGCTTCCCGAGCGTGCCTCCGGCACGCAGGAGGTCGCGCAGGCGTGCGGCCTGGGCGCGCACCGCCTCGGAGGACCGGCCCGACAGCACCCAGGGTACGGCCACCGGTTCCCCACCCGGTTCCGCCTGCCGCTCCTCGCCGAATCCAGGCTCCGGCGCAGCCCCGATCTCTCCGCCCGACGCCGAGGGCTCGGGCGCGGGGGGCTCGGGCGCGGGGGGCTCCTCGACGATGAGGTGGGCGTTGGTCCCGCTGATGCCGAAGGAGGAGACGCCCGCCCGGCGGGGCCGGTCGCCTCCGGGCCAGGGCCGGGGCCGGGTCAGCGGGGCCACGCCGCCCTCGTCCCAGTCGACCAGCGCGGACGGCTCGTCCGCGTGCAGGGTCGCCGGAAGCGTCCCGTGCCGCAGCGCCTGGACCATCTTGATGACCCCGGCGACCCCGGCGGCGGCCTGCGTGTGTCCCAGGTTCGACTTCACCGAGCCGACCCACAGGGGCTCCCGCCGTCCCGGGGCCGTGCCGTACGCCTCGATGAGGGCGCCCGCCTCGATGGGATCGCCGAGGGCCGTCCCGGTGCCGTGCGCCTCGACGGCGTCCACGTCCGCCGGGGCCAGCCCCGCCGCCCGCAGGGCCGCCTCGATCACCTTCCGCTGGGCGGGGCCGCTCGGCGCGGTGATGCCGTTGCTCGCCCCGTCGGAGTTGATCGCCGACCCGCGGATGACGGCGAGGACCGGGTGGCCCGCGCGCAGGGCGTCGGAGAGGCGTTCCAGCACCAGCATCCCCGCGCCCTCGCCGAAGCCCGTGCCGTCGGCCGACCGGGAGAACGCCTTGCACCGGCCGTCCGCCGCGAGCCCGCCCTGCAGGGCGAACTCCATGAACACCCGGGGCGTGGCCATGACCGTCGCCCCGCCGGCGAGCGCCAGGTCGCACTCGGACGCCCGCAGCGACCGTACGGCCAGGTGGATCGCGACGAGCGAGGACGAACACGCCGTGTCCACCGTGAGGGCGGGCCCCTCGAACCCGAAGGTGTAGGCCAGGCGGCCCGAGGCCATGCTGGTGGCGTTCCCGGTCATCAGGTAGCCCTCGGCCTCGGGCGGCACGCCGTCCAGGGGCGGGGCGTAGTCCTGGTAGATCACCCCGGTGAACACCCCGGTCCGGCTGCCGCGCAGCGAGGCGGGGACGATGCCGGCCCGCTCCAGGGCCTCCCACGACACCTCCAGAAGCTGGCGGTGCTGGGGGTCCATCGCGGCGGCCTCGCGCGGCGCGATCCCGAAGAAGGCGGCGTCGAAGCCCGCGGCGTCGTCGAGGAACCCCCCGGCTTTCGTGTGCTCGTGCAGTGCCGGATCCCAGCCGCGGTCGTCCGGCGGCTCTCCCACCGCGTCGGCGCCCTCGGCGACCACCCGCCACAGGTCCTCGGGCGAGTGGACGCCGCCGGGGAACCGGCAGGCCATCGCCACCACGGCCACCGGCTCGGGTTCGATCAGGGCCGCAAGCTCCCGCTTCACCCGCGTGAGCTCGGCCGTCGTCCACTGGAGGTACTCGACCAGTCGCTTCTCGTCAGACATGCCGCCGTCCCTCGGATCGGAGCTCGGAGTCGATGAACCGGAACAGCTCCTCCGCGGTCGCCGGGATCTCCCCGCCGCTCACGGAAGCGGGGGGAGCCGCGAGCGCCGGGACCGCCGGCTCCCGGTCGTCCGGGCCGCCGGGGCCGTCCGGGACCAGGCGGCCGAGCAGGTATTCCGCCAGGGCGTCCGGGGTCGGGTGGTCGAAGACCACGGTGGCCGGCAGCCGCAGGCCGGTCGCCTTGCCGAGCCGGTTGCGCAGCTCGACGGCGGTCAGCGAGTCGAACCCGAGCTCCCGGAAGCTGCGCTGCTCGCCGGCGTCGTCCCCGGGCGCCCGGCCGAGCACGGCCTCGACGTACCGCAGCACCGTCTCGTTCGCCAGCGCGCGCCGCCGCGCGGGCTCCGCCGCGGCGAGCAGGCCCGGCAGGTCGGGGGCCGTCCCCGCCGGAGCGCTCGCCGGGGACGCGTCCGCGCGGGCGAGCCCGCGCAGCGGCGCGGCGAGGTCCGGTACGGCCGCCAGCCTCGCCGGGTCGAGCCGTACGGCCGCTAAGGCCGGGGCGGCCGCGTCCAGCGCCGCGTCGAGCAACGCCAGGGCGTGCTCCGGCGCCATCGGCAGCAGGCCGGAGCGCGCCATTCTGGCCCGGTCGGCCGCCGAGAGCCCGCCGGTCATGGCGCTGTCCGACCGCCACAGGCCCCACGCGACGGAGGTCGCCGGGAGGCCCTCGCGGGCCCGCCGAGCGGCCAGGGCGTCGAGGAAGACGTTGGCCGCCGCGTAGGCCGCCTGGCCCGCGCTGCCGACGATCCCGGCCGCGCTGGAGAACAGCACGAACGCGGCGAGGTCGAGGTCCCGCGTCAGCTCGTGCAGGTGCCAGGCGCCGTCGGCCTTCGGCCCGAGCACGGCGTCGAGCCGTCCGGCGTCAAGGGTGGCCAGGGTGGCGTCGTCGAGGACGCCGGCCGCGTGCACCACGGCCGTCAGCGGCCGCTCGGCGGGCACCTCGCCGAGCACGCGGGCCAGCGCGGCCCGGTCCGCGACGTCAGCGGCGGCGACCGTCAGCCGCGCCCCGAGCGCGTCCAGCTCGGCGCGCAGGTCCTCGGCTCCGGGAGCCCGCTCCCCCTGCCTGCTCACCAGCAGCAGGTGCCGTACGCCGTGCCGCCGGGCCAGGTGCGCGGCGACCAGCCGTCCCACGCCGCCCGTGCCGCCCGTGACGAGGACCGTCCCCTCGGGGTCGAGCGGGCGGGGGATCCGCAGCGCCACCTTGCCGACGTGGCGGGCGAGGCCGAGGTGCCGTACGGCCTCGGGGGCGCGGCCGGTCTCCCAGGCCGTGACCGGGAGCGGGGCGAGCACGCCCTCGGCGAAGAGCCCGGCGATGTCGGCGAGCATGGCGGCGATCCGGTCCGGCCCGGCCTCGGCCAGGTCGAAGGCCCGGTAGAGGACGCCGTGCCGGTCGCGGATCTCGCCGGGGTCGCGCACGTCGGTCTTGCCCATCTCGACGAAGCGGCCGCCTTTCGCGAGCAGCCCCAGCGAGGCGTCCACGAACTCGCGGGCCAGCGAGTTGAGCACGATGTCCACGCCCCGGCCGCCGGTCGCGGCGAGGATGGCCCCGGCGAAGGACAGGTCGCGCGAGTTCGCGACACGCTCGGGCGGCAGGCCCGCCCGTTCCAGGTACGGCCACTTGGCGGGACTCGCGGTGCCGAAGACCGTGAGCCCCCAGTGGCGGGCGAGCTGGATGGCCGCGCCGCCCACGCCACCCGCCGCCGAGTGCACGAGCAGCCGCTCACCGGGCCGCGCGGCGGCGAGGTCGCGCAACGCGTAGTAGGCCGTGAGGAACACCGCGGGCACGGTCGCCGCCTGGGCGAACGTGAGCCCGGCCGGGATCGGCGCGAGCAGGCGGTGGTCGGTGACGGCCGACGGCCCGATGCCTCCGGCGACGAGCCCCATCACGCGGTCTCCCGGCGCGAGGCCGGTGACGCCGTCGCCGACCTCCAGGACGACCCCCGCACCCTCGGTGCCGAGGTCGGCCGCGCCGGGGTACATGCCGAGGACCAGCATCGCGTCGCGGAAGTTGAGCCCCGCGGCCCGCACAGCCACCCGCGCCTCGCCGGGCCCGAGCGGCCGGTCCTCCACGGGCCGGCACACGAGGTCCTCGGCGACGCCGCCCTCCCCCGCCTCCAGTCGCCAGCCGCCGCGCGGCCGTACGAGGTCGGGGCGGCGCGGGGCCAGCCGGGGCGCCAGCGGACGTCCGTCCCTGAGCGCGGTCTGCGGCTCCCCGGTGGCGGCGGCGTCGAGCACCGCGGCGAGCGGGGCGCCGCCGTCGTCCACGAGGACGATCCGGCCCGGCTCCTCGCTCTGGGCGCTGCGGACGAGGCCCCACACGGCGGCGCCGTCGAGCGCGCCCACCGGGTCGCCGGGGGCGACGGCGACCGCGTCCCGGGTGCGTACGACGAACAGCGTCCCGGCGAGCCGGGCGTCGGCGAGGCCGCGCCGCAGCGTGCCGAGCACCTCCAGCAGGGCCGTCCTGACGGCCTCCGGCACGCCGCCGTCCAGTGGAGCGGCGGGCGCGGTGATCAGCAGCACGCGGGGGGCGGGCGCCCCGGCGTCCAGGGCCGCGAGCGCCGCGTCCAGGCCGGGGAAGTCCGCGTCCGTGGCGCCGAGCACCCAGGCGTGCTCGCGCGGGACACCGGAGCCGGGGGTCACCGGCTCCCAGACGAGCTCGTACAGCGAATCACCGCCGGAAGCGGCGGCGAGGTCGGCCGGGTCGGCCGCGCGGAACGTCACCGCGTCGACCGACGCCACCGGCGCGCCGTCCGCGGCGGCCAGTTCGACGGCCACCGCGTCGTCGCCCGCCCGGCGCAGCCGCACGCGGACGGTCTCCGGGGCGCGGCCGTACGCGGTGAATCCGCGCCACGTGAAGGGCAGCCGTACGGCGCCGTCGTCGGGGAACAGGCGGGCGGGGGCGAGGGCGTGCAGGGCGGCGTCCAGCACCGTGGGGGCGAGGCGAAAGCCGGCGGGGACTTCCAGGGAGACCTCCGCGACGACGTCCTCCCCCGACCGCCACGCCGCCCGCAGGCCCCGGAAGGCCGGGCCGTAGCGGTAGCCCATCGCCGCCAGGTCCTCGTACAGCCCGTCGACGGGCAGGGGGACGGCCCCGGCCGGCGGCCACGCTCCCCCGAGGGATCTCCCGTCCGGGCCCGCGGACACGGCGGACCCGGGCACGGCGGGGGCGAGGACGCCGGCGGCGTGGGTGGTCCACGGCGCGCCGAGAGGGTCGTCGGCGGCGTCCGGGCCGGAGGCGGGCCGGGCGTGCAGGCCGATCTCGCGCCGCCCGTCCGGCCCGGCCGGTCCCACCGTCACCTGGATCTCCGTCACGCCGGACGGCTCCAGGATGAGCGGCCGGGTCAGGGTCATCTCCTCCACGCGCGGCGCGCCCACCGTCCCCCCGGCGAAGGCGGCCAGCTCCGCGAGCACCGCGCCGGGCACCAGGACCGTGCCCTCCACGGCATGGTCGGCCAGCCAGGGGTGGTCGCCGAGCCCGAGACGGCCGAGCAGCAGCACGCGGTCCTCCCCCGCCGGCCGCAGCACGGCGTCCAGCAGCGGATGGGCGGCCCGGCGGGCCCCCGGCACGGCGGCCGCGGTCCGCACCGGCGCGTCCAGCCAGTGACGACGCCGGTCGAAGGCATAGGTGGGCAGGGTGGGAATCGGCCGTGGCGCGCGGCTCGACGGCCCGGCGAGCAGGTGGGCGCCCCAGTCGACCGGCACGCCGTTGACCCAGGCCTCGGCCACCGAGACCAGCACGCGGCGCAGGCCGCCGTCCTCCCGCCGCAGGGTGCCGACCACGGCGGGCGAGTGGGCCTTCGGGTGCGCATCGAGAATCTCCTGGACCCCCATGCCGACCACCGGGTGCGGGCTGACCTCGATGAAGACCTCGCGCCCGGCCGTGAGGGCCGCCTCCACGGCCGGCTGGAGCAGCACGGGGCTGCGCAGGTTGCGGTACCAGTACGCGGGCCGTCCGAAATCGGTCTCCCCGGCGGGATCGACCCTCTCCCCGGTCACCGTGGAGAAGACGTCGGCCTTGTACGCCGGCACCGGCGCGGGCTCGGGCAGCACCTCGAGCAGTTCCGCCTCCAGCGGCTCCACCTGGGGAGAGTGGGAGGCGTAGTCCACGTCGACGAGCCGGACGCGCACGCCCCGCTCCTCCAGTTCGCGCCGCAGGCGGTCCACCGCTCCCGCGGCCCCCGCGACGACGGTGGCGGCGGGCCCGTTGATGGCGGCCACCGCGATCCCGGCCACCTCGCCCTCGGTCGCCTCGATGGCCTCCGCGACCGCGTCCGCCGGAGCGGCGACCGACAGCATCGCGCCCCCGCCGGACAGCGCCCGCAGCGCGCGGCTGCGCAGCGCCACCACCGCCGCCGACTCCTCCAGCGACAGGGCCCCGGCCGTGAGCGCGGCGGCGATCTCGCCCTGGGAGTGCCCGACGACCGCGGCGGGCCGTACGCCGAAGGACTCCCAGACCGCGGTCAGGCCGGTCATCGTGGCCCACAGGACGGGCTGGACGACGTCGACCCTTCCCAGGTCGGCGCCGTCGAGCAGGGCCTCCCGCAGGGACCACCCGGTGACCGGGTCGAGGGCTGCGGCGCACTCGGCGATCCGGGCGGCGAAGGCGGGCGACTCCTCGATCAGCGCCCGGGCCATGCCGTCCCACTGCGCGCCCTGGCCGGGGTAGAGGAAGACGGGCCGGCGGGTTTGCCTGGCGTACCCGGTGACGGCGGTCGCGGCGGGCGTCCCCTCGGCGACGGCGGCGAGCCCCTCGACCGCCTCCCTGATGTCCGAGGCCACGACAACCGCCCGGTGCCCGAACTCGGCCCTGGTGCGCACCAGTTCCGCCGCGACGTCGGCCAGCGGGACGCCGGGGTGCCGTTCCAGGTACTCGGCCAGTTTGCGCGCCTCGCCGCGCAGCGCGCCCGGCGACTTGGCCGACAGGACCAGCGGGACCGCGGCGGCGGGCACCGGCTCCGGCCGGGCTTCGGGTACGGCGTCCGCGGCGGGCGGCTCCTCGACGATCACGTGGGCGTTGGTGCCGCTCATGCCGAAGGCCGAGACGCCGAAGCGCCGCAGGCGGTCCCCGGCGGGCCAGGGCACGGCCTCGGTGAGCAGTTCGAGCCCGCCCGCGTCCCAGTCCACGTGGCGCGACGGGCCGTCGATGTGCAACGTGCGCGGCAGCGTCTCATGCTCCAGCGCGAGGACCATCTTGATGAGGCCGCCGACCCCGGCCGCGGCCTGGGTGTGGCCGATGTTCGACTTGAGCGATCCCAGCCGCAGCGGCGGGCGGTCGCCCCTGCCCGCGCCGTACGTGCGCAGCAGGGCCCGCGCCTCGACCGGGTCGCCGAGCGTGGTGCCGGTGCCGTGGGCCTCGACCGCGTCCACGTCGGCCGGGGACAGCCCGGCGGCGCGCAGCGCCTCCTCGATCACCCGCTCCTGGGCGGGGCCGTTGGGGGCGGTGAGGCCGTTGCTCGCGCCGTCCTGGTTGACGGCCGTCCCCTTCACGACGGCGAGCACCGGGTGACCGTTGCGCCGCGCGTCCGACAGCCGCTCCACGAGCAGCAGGCCGACGCCCTCGCTGAAGCCCGTCCCGTCGGCCGCGTCCGCGAACGCCCGGCACCGGCCGTCGGGCGACAGCCCGCGCTGGCGGCTGAACTCGACGAACGTCGCCGGCGTGGCCATGAGTGTCGCGCCGCCGACCAGGGCGAGGTCGCACTCCCCATCCCTCAGGGCCCGTACGGCGAGGTGGAGGGCGACGAGCGAGGACGAGCACGCGGTGTCCACCGTGATCGCCGGGCCCTCCAGGCCGTAGGTGTAGGCGATCCGGCCGGACGCCACGCTCCCGGCGCTGCCGGTGCCGAGGTAGCCGCCGTGCTCGCGGGGGTCGTCCTGGGCCCGCGCGCCGTACTCGGTGTAGATGAGGCCGACGTAGACGCCGGTGCGCGAGCCCCGGAGGCGGGCCGGGTCGATGCCGGCGCGCTGGAACGCCTCCCACGACGTCTCCAGGAGCAGCCGCTGCTGTGGGTCGGCCGCCCGCGCCTCCCGGGGGTTCAGCTCAAAGAAGTCGGCGTCGAAGTCCGCGGCGTCGTGGATGAAGCCGCCGTGGCGGGCGTAGGACGTGCCCGGGATGTCGGGGTCGTCGTCGAACAGCGCCGCGAGGTCCCAGCCGCGGTCGGCGGGGAACGGCCCGATGGCGTCGCCGCCCGCCTCCAGTAGATCCCAGAGCCCTTCGGGGGTGGTGATGCCGCCGGGATAGCGGCAGGCCATGGACACGATCGCGACGGGCTCGTCCGCCACTTCGCCACCGCGCCGCTCCGGAACCGCCGGGGCCGCGGCGGTGGCGGCTCCCGTCAGGGACTCGCCCAGATGGTGAGCCAGGGCACGCGGAGTGGGATGGTCGAACACGAGCGTGCTCGGCAGGCGCAGGCCGAGGGTGCGGCCCAGGTGGTCGCGGAGTTGCACGCCGGTCAGCGAGTCGAGCCCCAGGTCGCGGAAGGGCCGGTCGGGACGTACCTCCCCGGCCGAGTCGTAGCCGAGGATCCCGGCGACCGCCCGCGCCACCAGGTCGAGCAGGCGATCCTCCCGTTCTCGCGCGCTCAGGCCGTCCAGGGCGGCGTACGCCCCGGCGGCCGTCGCGGGAGAGACGTCGTTCCCGGAGGTCCGGCTCTCCAGGGCCTTCAGACGCAGCCCTGGGGACACGGCGGGGGACGCCTCGCGGTCGGCCTCTTCCGGTGCGGCACGTACGCGGACCTCGTCGGCGGTCAGCACGACCCTGCCGTCGCGGTCGGAGAGAAGCACGGAGAAGGTGTCCGGGCCGCTCCTGCCCAGCCGCGCCCGCAGCGCCCCCGGGGGGCCGCCGGGCGGCGCGTACGCTCGCACGCCGCTCCAGGCGAAGGGCACGACGACCTCGAACGGGCCGTCATCCAACGTCACACGGTCCAGGAAGGCGGCCTGCACCGCGCCGTCCAGCACGGCGGGATGCAGCGCGAAACCCTCCTCCCCCGAGGGCGGCACCGCCGCCTCTCGCGCCGGGGCGGCCGACGCGTAGACCGCCAGCTCGGCGAACAGCTGGCCGTCCCGCCGCCAGGCGGCGCGCACGGCGCGCAGTGCGGGGCCGTAGTGCACCCCCGCCTCGGCCAGCCGGTCGTACCCGGCCGCCGCGTCGATCGGCTCCGCGCCCTCGGGCAGCCATTCGACGCTCGAGACGTCCGGCCGCGCCTGTCCCGTCCCGACCGGCTCCGCGCCGGCGGCCCTGTCAGGGGGAACCTCCGCGCTCAGGAAGCCGGAGGCGTGGAGCCGCCAGGCACCCGCAGCGTCACCCTCGCCCGTCCTGGCGTGGATCGTGAAGGTGGCGCCGCCCGGCGCGTTCTCCACCTCGAGCTGCACCTGGACGGGGCCCGCCGTCTCCACCGGGGCGACGAGCGTGACGTCCTCCACGACGGGCAGGCCCACCCTCTCACCCGCCGCCAGCGCCAGCTCGACCAGCGCGCTCCCGGGCAGCAGCTCGCGCTCCCCCAGCCGGTGTTGCCGCGCCCACCCCCCGGCCGGCAACGCGCCTGAGAACAGCACCCTCCCCCCGGCGGCGTCCTCGACGGCGACGCCGAGCACGGGGTGGCCCGTCAGGGGAAGGCCGATCGGCCCGGCGGGCCCTGCGGTGACGGTGTCCAGCCAGTACCGCCGCTCCTGGAAGGCGTACGTGGGAAGGTCGAGCACCTGCCCCGCCGCGAACGGACCCCACTCCACCGGGACGCCGGCCGCGAACAGCGATCCGGCCGAGGTGAGCAGCCGGTCGAGCCCTCCGTCGTCGCGGCGCAGCGTGGCCACCACGTCCGCCTCCACGCCGGCCTCCTCGGCCGTGTCCCGCAGCGGCGCCGCCAGCACCGGGTGCGGGCTGACCTCCAGGAAGCACCGGTGGCCCGCGGAGATCAGGGCGGCCACGGTCTTGCTGAGCCGCACCGGCTCGCGCAGGTTGTCGTACCAGTACGCGGCGTCGAGCGTGGCGCCGTCCAGCTCACCGGCCACCACGGTCGAGTAGAAGGGCGTGCCGCCGGACCGGGGGCGGATCCCCGAGAGGCGGGCGAGCAGGGTGTCGCGCAACGGCTCCACGGCGGGCGAGTGGGACGCGTAGTCCACGGGCACGAGCCGGGCCCGTACGCCCTCGGCCTCGCACCGGGCGACGAGCTCGCGCACCGCGTCCGCCTCGCCCGACACGACGGTGGCGGAGGGCCCGTTCAGGGCCGCGACCGCGACGCCGTCGAGGTCGCCGAAGCGGCGGCGGACCTCGGCGGCCGGCAGCTCGACCGACGCCATCGCCCCGCCGCCCGCGATGTCCGCGATGGCGCGGCTGCGCCGGGCGACCAGGGCCGCGGCGTCGGCCAGGTCCAGGACGCCGGCCGCGTACGCCGCCGCGATCTCGCCCTGGGAGTGGCCCACCACCGCGGCCGGTTCGACGCCGAGGGAGCGCCACGCGGCGGTCAGCGAGGCCATCACCGCGAACAGGGCGGGCTGCACCACGTCGACCCTGCTCAGGAGGTCGGCCGCGCCGCCCTCGGGCGAGGTCACCACCTCGACGAGATCCCAGTCGACGTGCGGGGCGAGGGCGGCGGCGCACCGCAGCATCTCCTCCCGGAACGGCTCGGAGGCGGCGAACAGCTCGCGGGCCATCCCGGCCCACTGGGACCCCTGGCCGGGGAAGACGAACACCGGCCACGCCGGAGCCTGCGCCTCCCCCGCCACGGCATGCGGGGACGGCAGGCCCTCCTCCAGAGCGGCCAGTCCTCCGGTCAGTCCGCGCACATCCGTCCCCACCACGACCGCGCGGTGCGCGAGGTCGGCCCGCGCCGTACGCAGCGTGTGGGCGACGTCGGCGGGGTCGGCGCCGGGGTTGTCCTCCGCCCACTGCCGCAACCGGCCGAGCTGGGCACGCAGGGCCCCCTCGGTGTGCCCCGACACCGTCCAGACCACCGGCCGCCCCGCACCGGGCACCTCCGGCGCCGCGCCGGACGTGGCCTCCTCGGAGGACGGGGCCACCGGTGGGAGGGCGCCCCCCGCGCCGGACCTACCCTCGCCCGGCCTCCCCAAAGGGGAGGGCCTCCCGGTCTCGGCCGGAGGCTGCTCGACGATCACGTGGGCGTTGGTGCCGCTGATGCCGAAGGAGGAGACCGCGGCCCGGCGGGGGCGGTCCCGATCGGGCCAGGGACGGGCGGCGGTGAGCGGGGCGAGACCGCCGGCGGCCCAGTCGACGTGCGAGGTGGGCTCGTCGATATGCAGGCTCGGGGGGAGCACGCCGTGCCGCATGGCCAGCGCCATCTTGATGACGCCGCCGACACCCGCGGCCGCCTGGGAGTGCCCGATGTTGGACTTGAGCGAGCCCAGCCAGACCGGATCGCCGGCCGGGCGGGCCCTGCCGTACACCTCCATGAGCGCGTTGGCCTCGATGGGGTCGCCGAGGCCGGTGCCGGTGCCGTGCCCCTCGACCGCGTCCACCTCCTCCGGGCCGAGACCGGCGTCGGCGAGCGCGGCCCGGATGACACGCTGCTGCGCCGCGCCGTTGGGCGCGGACAGGCGGCTGCTCGCGCCGTCGGAGTTGACCGCGCTGCCGCGCAGGACCGCGATGATCGGGTGGCCCCTGCGCCGGGCCTCCGACAGCCGCTCCACGAGCACCAGGCCGACGCCCTCGGCCCAGCCGGTGCCGTCGGCCGCCGCGGCGTACGCCTTGCACCGGCCGTCGGGGGCGAGCCCGCGCTGGCGGCTGAACTCAATGAACGTGGCGGGGGTCGCCATGACGGTCGCGCCTCCGGCCACGGCCAGGTCGCAGTCCCCCCGGCGGACCGCCTGCGCGGCGTAGTGGAGGGCGACCAGCGACGACGAGCATGCCGTGTCCAGGGTGACGGCCGGCCCCTGCAGGCCGAAGGCGTAGGCGATGCGGCCGGAGGCGATGCTCCCCGCGCTGCCGGTGCCGATGAATCCCTCGAACCCCTCGGGGGCGCGCACGTGGCGGGACCCGTAGTCGGAGTACATCACCCCCACGAACACCCCGATCCGCTCGCCCGACAGCCCGCGCGGGTCGAGCCCGGCCCGTTCGAAGACCTCCCAGGCGGACTGGAGGAGCAGGCGTTGCTGGGGGTCGACGGCCAGGGCCTCGCGCGGGCTGATGCCGAACAGCTCCGCGTCGAAGTCTGCCGCGTCGTGCAGGAACCCGCCCTCGGAGGCGTAGCTGGTGCCCTCCCGGTCCGGGTCGGGGTCGAACAGCTCGTCGAGGGGCCATCCCCGGTCGCGGGGGAAGGGGGTGATCGCGTCGGTACCCGACTCGACCAGCCGCCACAGGTCCTCGGGCGTCCGCACGCCGCCTGGGTAGCGGCAGGCCATGGCGACGATCGCCAGCGGCTCGTGCTCGGCCTGTTCGAGCCGCTCCAGCTCGGCGCGGGCGCGCAGCAGGTCGGCCGTGGTCCGCCGGAGGTAGTCGCGCAGCTTGTCTTCATTCGCCATGGATGAACCGCTCTCCGTCCTGAAGATCCGTCGTTCTGCGGGAAAGGGCGTGCGGCGCGGTCACTCGCTCAGCTCCCGGTCGAGCAGGCCGAACAGCTCGTCGTCGGAGGCCGCCTCGACTCCGGCCAAGGAGTCGCCGCCGTTCGCGGCCTGCCGTCCCCCGGCGGGGTCGAGGACACTCAGCGCGCCGCGCAGCGCCCGTACGAGCTCGGCCCGCTGGCGGTCGCCATCGGTGAGGCCGGAGGCGGCCGACACCCAGACGTCCAGCGCCGCCGGGTCGAACACCGGCCGCTCCCCGTGCACCCGGTCGAGCAGGTACGCGGTCAGCTCCCGTACGGTCGGATGGTCGAACAGCACGGTCGCCGGGAGCGGCTCACCCGCCTCCTCTCCGAGCCGGTTGCGCAGCTCGATCGCCGTGAGCGAGTCGAGGCCGAGGTCGAACAGCCCGCGATCCTCGGGCACGCGCGTCCCGGCGGGCAGGCCGAGCACCTCGGAGACCCGGCCCGCGACGACGCCGCGCACCAGGGCCCGGGCCGCCTCCTCGTCCAGCCCGCCGAGGCGCCGCGCCAGCGGCACGGCCCTTACGGCGGGCGCGGCGTGAGCGGAGGGCGCCAGATCGGCGAGCACCTCGGGCGGCTCGCCGTGCCGCCGGGCGAGCGCGGCCCGGTCGAACCGCGCCGGAACCAGCACGGCGGAGCCCGCCGCCAGCGCGTGGTCGAGCAGGTCGAGCGCCTCGCCGGTGTCCAGCGGGCGGACGCCCATCCGGTCGAGCCGGGCACGCGCGGACGCGCTCAGCTCGGCGGCCATGCCGCCGCCTGTGTCCCACAGGCCCCAGGCGAGCGACAGTCCGGGCAGCCCTGCCGCACGCCTGTGCCGGGCGAGCGCGTCCAGGAACGCGTTGGCCGCGGCGTAACCCGCCTGCCCCGCGTTGCCCAGCACCCCCGCGACGGAGGAGAACAGCACGAACGCCCTCAGCGGCAGGTGTGCGGTGAGCCGGTGGAGGTTCCATGCGGCGTCCACCTTCGGGCGCAGGACCCGGTCGAGCCGCTCGGGGGTCGTGTTCTCCAGCACGGCGTCGTCGAGCGCGCCCGCCGCGTGGACCACCGCGACGAGGTCGCCGGCCACCCCGGCGACCAGCGCCTCCGCCGCCGCGGGGTCGGCCACGTCGCAGGCGGCCGTACGGACCTCGGCGCCGTCCCGTGCCACGAGTTCCTCGGCGAGGGCGCGCAGCGCGGGATCGGCGTCGCCGCGCCGGCTGACGAGCAGCAGCCTGCGGCTGCCGTGGCGGGCGGCCAGGTGCCGCACGATCTCGCCGCCGAGCGCGCCGCCGGCTCCGGTGACCAGGACCGTGCCCGAACACAGGTCCGGCGCGTCGCCGGGGGCGGCGGACAGGGCGCGCAGGCGGGGGCGTACGGCCTCGCCCCGGCGGAGGGCGATCTGGCCGGGCCGGGCCGCCAGGGCGTGCGGCAGCTCGGCCAGCGACTCCGGACTGCCGTCGAGGTCGACCACGCCGACCTTGCCGGGGAACTCCTGGATCGCCGCACGGACGAGCCCCCACAACGCCGCCCCGATCAGCCCGCCGAGATCGCCCGGCCCGCCGGAACCGGCCGGTTCGGGGGCCTGCGGTCCCTCGTCTCCTGTGGCTCCCCGCGTCACCACCACGAGGTGGCCGTCGTCGGGCAGCCCGAGGACGGCCGCGCGTGCCGCGTCCAGGGCCGCCCGGACCGCCACGCCCGGGGCCTCCGGAGACGCGGTGCGGCCTCCCGGTTCGCCCCCGGGGTTCCCGGTGTCGCCGTGCCCGCCGTACGCGCCGGTGGGGTAGGTGACGACGGGCCAGGGCGCGTCGGCGAGGAGCCCTTCGGGGGCCAGGACGACCGCCGGCGTCCCCGACGCGGGCGTGCCGTCGAGCGGGGCCGGGACCCACACGACGTCGTACGGCCGCGGGCCGGCTCCGCCCGCGCTCAGCAGCGCGCGTTCCTCGACCGGGCGTACGCGGACCTCCGCCACCGACAGCACCGGGGCTCCTCCGGCGTCGGCCGCGTCGAGCGCGAACGACTCCTTTCCGGTGAGCCGGATCCTGACCAGCAACCTTCCCTCCGGCGCCGTGTGGAGACGCACGCCGCGGAAGGCGTAGGGAACGGGAATGCGTCCCTCCGGCGGATCTCCGGCGCCGGCGATCCACGGATGGAGGGCGGCGTCGAGCAGCCCGGAGACGATTCCGCTGCCGGTCTCCACCTCGGCGTACAGCTCCTCCCCGCTCCGCCACAGTGCGCGCAGGCCCTGGAAGGCGGGGCCGTACTCGTAGCCGCGCGCGGCGAACTCGGCGTACACGCCGGTCACGTCCACGGGCGCGGCCTCGGGCGGGCGGCGGCCGGACCAGGCGGGCCCGGGGTCGTCGTCGCCGAGCGCCGCCTCGGCGTGCAGGGTCCACTCCTCGGCACCGGAGGGACGGCCGTGGACGCGGACCCGGGCGCCGTCGACCGTGATCCGCAGGTGGACCTCCCCTTCCGCGGGGATCGGCACCGGGGAGCGCAGTTCCAGTTCTCGCACCGCGGCAGCGCCGTGCCGGGCCGCGAGCCAGGCGGTCACGTCGAGGAGGGCGGCGGCCGGGAGCACCGGGACCCCCGCCAGCGCGTGGTCGGCCAGCCAGGGCTGCCGCCCGGCCGACAGCACGCCGGTGTAGACGGTCTGCCCGCCGTCGGGGACGGTGACAGCGGCCATGAGCAGCGGGTGGCCGGGCTCGTCCGCGCCGACGCCGGTCGCGGTCGCGTCCGCCGCGGGGGCCGCGAGCCACAGGCGCTCGCGGCGGAAGGCGTACGTGGGCAGCGTGACAACGGCGCCGCCGCCCAGCAGCGCCCGCCAGTCCCAGGCGACCCCGGCCACGAAGGCGCGGGCCACGAACGTCCACAGCGCGGTCACCTCGCCGGCCCCGCGGCCGAGCGCGGCCGCCGCGACGGCGTCCTCGCCCAGGTCGCACTGGCGGACCATGGCGGTGAGCGCCGCGTCGGGGCCGATCTCCAGGAAGCGGGCGGCGCCGAGGCCGCGCAGCCGTACGACCGCGTCGGCGAAGCGTACGGTCCCCCGCACCTGGTCCGCCCAGTGGTCCGGCGACGCCAGCGTGCCGGCGCCGGCCTCCTCGGCGGTGAGCGTCGACACGAGCGTGCGGTGCGGGGCCGACGCGGCCAGGTCCGCGATCTCCGCGCGGAAGGGCGCCAGCATCGGCTCCATGTGGGCCGAGTGGAAGGCGTGGCTCACGGTGAGCCGTCTCGTCCGGTGCCCGCGCGCGGACAGGCTCCCGGCCAGCCTCTCCACGGGCTCGGCGTCTCCGGAGATCACCACCGAGCCGGGGGCGTTGACGGCGGCGACGTCCACGGGCGCCTCCGCCTCCCGCGCCAGCCGTTCCACCGTAGCCCGGTCGGCCTGCACGGCCACCATCAGCCCGCCCTCCGGCAGTTCCTGCATGAGCCGTCCGCGTGCGGCCACGAGCGCCGCCGCGTCCGGCAGGGTCAGCGCTCCGGCGACGTGCGCGGCGGCGATCTCGCCCACCGAGTGCCCCGCGAGGGCGTCGGCCGGCAGGCCCCACGACTCCAGCAGGCGGAAGAGGGCGACCTCCAGCGCGAACAGCGACGCCTGCGTGTAGCGGGTCCGGTGGATGAGCCCCGGCACGCCCTCGCCCGCGATCACCGCCGCCACGTCGACGCCATCGATCCGGCGCAGCTCCTCGCGCACCTCGTCGAAGGCCCGCGCGTACGCCGGGAACGTCCGGTACAGCTCTGCGCCCATGCCGGTCCGCTGGCCTCCCTGACCGGCGAACAGCACGGCGGTCCGGCCGCGCACCGCCGTACCGGTGACGACGACGGGGAAGCCGTCGGCCGGCGGCCGCGTCCCCGCGACGAGGTGGTCGAGCCCGGCGATCAGCTCGGCGCGGTCCCGGCCGAGCACGACGGCCCGATGGTCGAACGCGGTCCGGGTGGTGGCGAGCGACAGGGCGACGTCGGCGATCCGCAGCCCGGGGTCGGCGAGCACATGCCGCCTGAGGCGGGCAGCCTGCTCGCGCAACGCTTCGGCGGTGCGGGCGCTGAGCACCCACGGCACGACCCGCGTCCCGGGCGTCCCCTCATCGTCGGGCGCGGCGCCGGCCGCCGGGGGCTCGTCACCCATCTCGAGGATGACGTGGGCGTTGGTGCCGCTGATCCCGAACGAGGAGACCGCGGCCCGGCGCGGCCCGGGGGTGTCGGGCCAGGGGACCGGCTCGGCGGGCACGGTGACCGCGCCGCCGGACCAGTCGACGTGCTCGCTCGGCCGGGCCAGGTGGAGGGTGGCGGGCACCCGCCCGTGCCGCATGGCCAGCACCATCTTGATGATCCCGGCCACCCCGGCCGCCGCCTGGGTGTGGCCGATGTTCGACTTGACCGAGCCCATGAGCAGCGGCGCGCGCCCGTCCCGGTCCCGGCCGTACGTGCCGAGCACCGCGCCCGCCTCGATCGGGTCGCCGAGCCTGGTGCCGGTGCCGTGGGCCTCCAGCACGTCGACGTCCGACGGCCGCAGGCGGGCGCCGCGCAGGGCGGCCCGGATGACCCGCTCCTGCGCCGGGCCGTTGGGCGCGGTGAGTCCGTTGCTCGCGCCGTCCTGGTTGACCGCGGAGCCGCGGACCAGGGCGAGCACGCGGTGGCCGTTGCGCCGCGCGTCGGAGAGGCGCTCCAGCACGAGCAGCCCCACGCCCTCGCCCCACGCCGTGCCGTCGGCGTCGGCGGAGAACGGCTTGCAGCGGCCGTCGGGCGCCAGCCCGCGCTGGCGGCTGAACTCGACGAACGTGGCCGGGCTCGCCATCACGGTCGCACCGCCGGCGAGGGCCAGGGCGCACTCGCCGAGGCGGAGGGCCTGCGCGGCCTGGTGGACGGCGACCAGCGAGGAGGAGCAGGCGGTGTCCACGGTCACCGCCGGGCCCTCCAGGCCCAGCGTGTAGGAGATGCGGCCGGACGCGACGCTGCCCGCGCTGCCGCTGACCAGGTAGCCCTCCAGGTCGCGGGCCGCGCCGCGGCGCTGGTGGACGCGCGCCCCGTAGTCCGAGTACATGACGCCGACGAACACCCCGCTCTGGGAGCCGCGCAGCGTCGCCGGGTCGATCCCCGCGTCCTCGACCGCCTCCCAGGCGGTCTGCACCAGCAGGCGCTGCTGCGGGTCGACAGCCAATGCCTCCCGGTGGCTGATCCCGAAGAACTCGGGGTCGAACTCGGCGGCGTCGTGCAGGAACCCGCCGTAGCGAGTGATCGACGTGCCCGGGTGCTCGGGATCGGGGTCGAACAAATCGGGGTCCCAGCCTCGGTCGGCGGGGAACTCGGTGATGGCGTCGGTGCCCGAGGCGAGCAACTCCCACAGCTCCGCGGGTGTCCGTACGCCGCCGGGGAACCGGCAGGCCATGCCGACGATCGCGACGGCGTCGTCGTCCGGCCCGTACGGCTCCCGCGGACCCTCGGCCTCGTCACCGCGCGTGCCCGGGCCGGCGAGGAGGCCGTCCAGGTGGGCGATCAGGGCGGCCGGGGTGGGGTGGTCGAACACCACCGTGGCGGGCAGGCGGACGGCGAGGTCGTCGCCGAGCCGGTTGCGCAACTCGACCGCGGTCAGCGAGTCGAACCCGAGATCGGTGAACGCCCGGTCCGGATCGATCTCCGAGCCGTCGGCGTGGCCCAGCACGGCGGCCACCGCGTCGAGAACCGCCCGTGCGGTGTCCGGACCGTCGGGCCGCACGCTGTCCGGACCCCCGTGCCGAGCGCCGGGCCGCGCGTGAGGTCCTGCGCCGGGCCGCGCGGAAACTGTTGCGGCGGGTTGTGCGGCGGTGGGGCGGGTCCGCCCCGGCGCGGCCGGGAGGTCGAGGCTGCCCGCCACCACGACGGGGGCGTCCAGCCGCAGGGCGCGGTCGAACAGGTCGAGCCCGTCGGCCGGGGCCATGGGCCGGATGCCGGCCCGCCCGAGCCGGGCGACGTCCCGCCCCGCCAGACCGCCGCCCATCCCGTCGCCGACGTCCCACAGGCCCCAGTGCACGGTCAGCCCGGACCGGCCGGACCGCCGTCTGCGCCGCGTGACCGCCTCCAGCGCGGCGTTCGCGGCGGCGTACGCGCCCTGACCGGCCGTGCCGAGGGCACCGGCCACCGAGCCGAACAGCACGAACGCGTCGAGATCCGCGTCGCGGGTGGCCTCGTCGAGGTTGCGGGCGGCCGCGAGCTTGGCGTCGAGCACCCGGTGCAGGGCCGCCGTGGTGAGCCCTTCGACGACGGCGTCCTCCGCGACGCCCGCCGCGTGGACGACGCCCGTCAGCGGGCCGTCGAGGCCGCCGAGCAGGGCGGCCAGGGCCCGCGGGTCCGCCGGGTCGCAGGCCCGTACGGCGACGGCAGCGTCGAGCGCGGTCAGTTCCGCCCGGATCGCGGCGGCGTCCGGGTGACGCTCGCCCCGGCGGCTCACCAGGAGCAGGTTCCGCACGCCGTGCCGGGTGACCAGGTGAGCGGCGATCCGCCGGCCGAGCGCGCCGAGACCGCCGGTCACGAGCACCGTGCCGCCCTCGGCGCTGCGCGGCCACAGCGGCGGCGTTCCGGAGGACGGCGCCGCGAGCTCCGCGACGAGTCGCGGCACCAGCGGCGCTCCCCCGCGGATCGCGGCCTCGGGGAACGCCGCGCCGACAGCCGCGAGCAGCCCCCGATCGAGGTCTCCCGGCCCGGCGTCTTCCGGCCCGGCGTCTTCGGGGCCGATGTCGAGCAGGGCGAACCTGCCGGGGTGCTCGGCCCGGGCCGACCTGACCAGGCCCCACAGGGCGGTGGTGGACGGCCTGGCGTCCTCGGCGCCGTCCACGGCGAGGCCACGCGTCAGCACCACCAGGCGGGCGTCACCGGCCGCGGGATCGGCGAACCACCGCTGCAGCACCTCGCGGGCCGCGTCAAGCACGGCGTACGGGTCGTCGTCGCGGTCGAGCCCGTCCAGCAGCACGAGCGGCGGCGGGTCTTCGGGGAGGTCGTCGGCGAGGGCGAAGTCCCCGACCGGCTCGGGCGGCGGCGCCGCCTCCCAGGCCACGCCGTACAGCGCGGCGGCGGCCGTGAGCGGGCGCAGCCGCAGCCGCTCCACGGTCAGCACCTCCCGCCCGTCGTCGCCGATGAGGTCCACCCGGTAGGCGTCGGGGTCCAGCGGGGTGAGCCGGGCGCGGACACGGGTGGGACTCGCTCCTGAAGCCCGCGTACGGGCCGCCCCCGGCGCCGGGTGCGCGGCCGCGTCGGATTCCGGGTGCGCGGCCGCGTCGGACGCCGGGTCGCCGAATGCCGGGTACACGGGCGCCCCGGGCGCCGGATGCGCGCGGACGCCGCTCAGCGCGTACGGCACCCGCCGGGGGCCGTCGAGCCCGTCCAGCGAGAGCGCGTGCAGGGCGGCGTCCAGCAGAGCCGGGTGCGCGGCGTATCCGGCGGCCTCGACGCGGAGCGACGGCGGCAGCGCCACCTCGGCGTACAGGTCGCCCTCGTCGCGCCAGGCGGAGACGAGCCCCTGGAACGCCGGGCCGTACTCGTAGCCGTGGTCGGCGAGCAACCGATAGGTGTCCTCGGGCGTGCCCGGATCGAGGCGCGTGCCCGGGCCCGAAGCGACCGGCCGGCCGGGGAGGACCTCGTCCTCGGTGAGCGTGGCCGTGGCGTTGACGGCCCATTCCGCCGGCCCCGCGGCGCGGCTGCTGCGGACCGTGAGGTTCCCGCTCGCGGACACGGCCACCTGGAGACGGACCTCCGCCACGCCCTCCAGCTCGATCGGCGCGTGGATCACGAACTCGCCGAGCGTCGGGCGGCCGGCCGTCGCGCCCACGGCGAGGGCCAGCTCGACCAGGGCCGTGGCGGGGACCAGCACCCGCCCGCCGACCCGGTGGTGGGCCAGCCACGGCTGCCGGCGGATGGACAGCACGCCGGTGAACAGCCGGTCGCCGTCCGGCAGCTCGGCCTCGCCGGCCAGCAGCGGGTGCGAGGACGTGTCCAGCCCGTACGCCGCCGGCCGGTCGTCGTCCACGGGCGGCAGCAGCCAGTAGCGCCTGGTCTCGAACGGGTACGTGGGCAGGTCCGTGAGCCGGCCGCCCTCCACGAGCGGCCCGAACTCGACCGGCACGCCCGCCACGTGCAGGCGGGCGAGCGCCACCCGGAACGCCTCCGCGTCCGGACGATTGGGCCTGAGCAGCGGCACCGCGACCGCCGCGTCGTCGGTCTCCGCGTCGTCGGTCTCCTGGGCGAGCGCGGCGAGCGACCCTTCGGGGCCCAGCTCGGCGAACCGGATCACGCCCGCCTCCCGCGCCGTGCGGACCGCGTCGGCGAACCGCACGGCGCCGCGCATCTGGGCCACCCAGTAGTCCGGCGACGACATCTCCCGCTCCCCGGCGAGCTTCCCGGTCGCCGTGGAGATGACGGGCACCTGGGCGGGGGCGAACGTCAGCCCCGCCACCACCTGGCGGAACTCCTCCAGCACGTCGTCCATGTGGGCCGAGTGAAAGGCGTGGCTCACCTTGAGCCGAGTGGCCTTGCGGCCGGCGGCCTTCCACCGCCCGGCGAGACGGTCGACCTCGTCCGCGTCGCCCGACAGCACCACCGAAGCCGGTCCGTTGATCGCGGCGATCTCGACGGCGCCGTTCGCCGACGCGGCCAGTTCGGCCGCCTCCTGCGGCGTCGCGGCGAACGCGGCCATCGCGCCGCCCTCCCTGGCCGACTGCATCAGCCGGCCGCGGGCGGCCACCAGCACGCAGGCGGAGGCGAGATCGAGCACCCCCGCGACGTGCGCGGCGGCGAGTTCGCCGACCGAGTGCCCGATCAGGAAGTCGGGCCGCAGGCCGTACGACGCGGCGAGCCGGTGGAGCGCGACCTCCACCGCGAACAGCGCCGGCTGGGCGTACCGCGTCTGTCCCAGCCGCTCGGGGTCGGCCAGCAGGTCCCGCAGGGCGACGCCGATGTGCGGCTCCAGCAGCGCGGAGATCTCGTCGAACGCGGCGGCGTACACCGTGGAGGTCTCCAGCAGCCCGGCGCCCATGCCGGCCCGCTGCGCCCCCTGCCCGGAGAAGAGGAAGGCGAGCCGCTGGTCCGGCACCGCGCGCCCGGTGGTCACCCCGGGGTGGCGTCCGCCGTCGCGGAGGGCCGCCAACGCCTGAGCGGGATCCGCAGCAGGGCCCACGTCCACGACGGCCCGGTGCTCCAGCCGCGGCCTGCGGGTGAGGGTGTACGCGACGTCGCGCGGCGCGGCGGACCCGGCGGCGAGGACGTCGTGGACGAGGCCCGCCTGGGCGCGCAGCGCGGTCTCCGTCTTCGCCGACAGCACGAACGGCACGCCCCCGCCGAGGTCCGCGCCCGCCCGGCCGAGGGCCTCGGTCGTCGCGTCCCCGGTCTCGGTCGCCGCCGTATTGGGGCGCGCGCTGTCCCGGCCGGGGGTCCCGGCGCCTGAAGCGGTGGTGTCGGTCGTGTCGGTCGTGTCGGTGGTGTCGGTCGTGTCGGTGGTGTCGGTCGTGTCGGTGGTGTCGGTGGTGTCGGTGGTGTCGGTGGTGTCGGTGGGGGGTTGCTGGAGGATGAGGTGGGCGTTGGTGCCGCTGATGCCGAAGGACGACACCGCCGCCCGCCGGGGGCGTCCCGGCCAGGCCCACTCCACCGGGCGGGTCAGCAACGCCACACCCGAGCCGTCCCAGTCCACATGCGGACTCGGCTCATCCACATGCAACGTCGCGGGCAACCGCTGATGCCGCAGGGCCATCACCATCTTGATGACCCCGCCCACCCCCGCCGCCGCCTGAGCATGCCCGACATTGGACTTCAACGACCCCACCCACAACGGCACCCGCCGGTCGCGCCCATAGGCCGCGATCAACGCCTGCGCCTCGATCGGATCCCCCAGCCGGGTCCCCGTCCCATGCGCCTCCACCACATCCACATCACCAGGACCCAGCCCCGCATCCGCCAGCGCCCGCCCGATCACCTGCTCCTGAGCCCGCCCGTTCGGCGCCGTCAGCCCGTTACTCGCCCCGTCCTGATTCACCGCCGACCCCGCCACCACCGCCAGCACCCGATGCCCCAAAGCCCGCGCCCGCGACAGCCGCTCGACCACCACCACCCCGGCGCCCTCGGCCCACCCCGTGCCATCCGCCGACGCCGAAAACGCCCGGCACCGCCCATCAGCCGACAACCCCCGCTGCCGGGAGAACTCCACGAACATCCCCGGCGAGGCCATCACCGCCACCCCACCGGCCAACGCCAGCGAACACTCCCCCGACCGCACCGCCCGGACCGCCAGATCCAACGCCACCAACGACGACGAACACGCCGTATCCACCGTCAACGCCCGACCCCGCAAACCCAGCACATACGCGATCCGCCCCGACGCCACGCTGGACTCGTTGCCGGCCAGCAGCAGGCCCTCCAGCTCCTCGGGCACCGTGCGCAGGCGGGCGGCGTAGTCGTCGTACATGGCCCCGATGAAGACCCCGGTGTCGCTCTCCTTCAGCGACAGCGGGTCGATCCCCGCCCGCTCCAGCGCCTCCCACGACACCTGCAACAGCAACCGCTGCTGCGGATCGGTCGCCAGCGCCTCCCGCGGGCTCATCCCGAAGAACGCCGCGTCGAACTCGCCCGCGTCGTAGAGGAAGCCGCCCCTGCGGGTGTAGGCGGTGCCCCGGTGGTCGGGGTCGGGATGGTAGAGGCGGTCCAGGTCCCAGCCCCGGTCGTCCGGGAAGTCCCCGGTCGCGTCGACACCGTTCGCCACCAGATCCCACAGATCCTCCGGCGAGGCGACCCCGCCCGGGAACCGGCACCCCATCCCCACGATCACCACCGGATCGTCATCCGCCGCCCGCACGGCCGCCACGGACGACGTCGCCCTGTCCTCCGCGGTGAGGAGCCCGAGCAGGTGCCCGGCGAGCGCGGTGACCGTGGGGAACTCGAAGACGACGGTGGCGGGCAGGGTCAGCCCGGTCAGCGTGTTGAGCCGGTTGCGCAGCTCGACCGCGGTCAGCGAGTCGAAGCCGAGCTCCTTCAGCGGACGGTCGCCGGGCACCTCGGCCGGGTTAGCGTGGCCGAGGACGGCCGCGGCCTGCTCGCGGACCAGCCGGGTGACGAGGTGGACGCGCTCCTGCGGCCGCTCGGCCCGCACCCGTCTCGCCCAGGCTCCGCCGGGCGTGCGCCGGGCCCCGCGCGGGAACGCCACGAGGCGGGAGAACAGGGCGGACAGCCGGCCGGCCGCCGCCTCCTCCCGCAACACGGCGTCGTCGAGGGGCGAGACCACCACGTACGGCTCGTGCGCCCGGTCGAAGGCGTCCAGCGCCGTGGCGGTGGCGAGCGTGCCGACGCCGTACCGGGCGAGCCGGGCCCGGCCGGCGTCGTCCAGGCCGCCCGTCATGGCGCTGGCCTCGTCCCAGACGCCCCAGGCGATGGACGTGGCGGGCAGGCCGAGACCCCTGCGGTGCTCGGCCAGGGCGTCGAGGAACGCGTTGGCCGCGGCGTAGTTCGCCTGTCCCGGCACTCCGAAGGCGGCCACGGCGGAGGAGAACAGCACGAAGCGGTCCAGCGGCAGGCCCGCGGTCAGCTCGTGCAGATGCCAGGCCGCGTCGGCCTTCGGCCGCAGCACGGCGGCCAGTGCGTCCGGGGTCAGCTCGCTGAGGGTGGCGTCGGCGAGCACGCCCGCCGTGTGCACCACGCCGCGGAGCGGGCGGCCGGAGGGGACGGCGGCCAGCAGATCCGCCAGCGCGTCCCGGTCGGCGACGTCGCAGGCCGCCACCGTGACCTCCGCCCCAGCGGCGCGCAGGTCGCGGGCGAGCGCGTCCGCACCCGGGGCGTCCGGTCCGGAGCGGCTCACCAGCAGCAGGTGCGGGGGCCGGGCCGAACCGGTCAGCCTGCGGGCGACGAGCGCCCCCAGCGTGCCCGTGCCGCCCGTGATGAGCACCGTCCCCGGGTCCGCGTTCCCCTCATCCGAGGCGTCCCTTTCGCCCACCGGGGCCGTGCCGTCCCCGCCGGGCGTCCCCGCCTTCTCCGCCGCCTTCTCCGCCGCCTTCTCCGCCACCGCCGGGCCTGCCGGGCCGAGGTCCTGCGCGACGAGCCTGGGGACCAGGACGACCCCGTCGCGTACGGCCACCTCGCGCTCGCCGTGGCCGGCAGCGAGCAGCGCCACCGGCGCGGGGCCGTCCACGACCGCGAGCGAGAATCGGCCGGGGTGTTCCGCGGCGGCGGTGCGGACCAGGCCCCTGATCGCCGCGGAGGCCAGATCCCGTCCGTCGACGACGACGGTCAGCAGCGCGCCGTCGGCCGCGGGATCGGCGAGCCACCGCCGCAGCAGGGACAGGACGGCGGCGGTCCTGGCGTGCGCCTCCTCCGCCGCCGAGGCTCCGGAGGCGGACGGGGAGGCGCCCACCGGCACCAGCACAGTCCCGGCCCCGCTCCCGGCCCCGGTCCCGGCTCCGGCGACGGCTTCGGGATCGGCGAGGACGTCCACGCCCGTGCCGTCGCCGAGATCCAGCAGGTCCGCGACCGGACCGAACCCCTCCAGCACGGCGACACGGCCCGGCGCCTCACCGCCATCGGCGAGGGGCTCCCAGGCGACGGCGTACGCCTCGGGGACGGCCCGGCCGCCGGTCAGGTCGGCGCGCGTCGCGGGCCGGAAGGCCAGCGACTCCACTCCCCCGGCGACCCGTCCGGCCTCGTCGGCGAACAGGTACCGGAACCGGTGGCCGCCCAGCGGCTCGATGCGGGCCCGCAGCGTACGCCCCGGCTCGCCGGAGAGACGCAGGCCCTCGAACGCGAACGGCAGCAGCGGCGCTCCCGCATCGGGGACGGCGAGACCGGCGAGACCGGCCACCACGGGGTGGAGCGCCGCGTCGAGCAGCGCCGGATGCGGCGCGAAATCGTTCGTCCCCGCTGGGGAGTCCACGTCACCGGGAACGTTCAGTTCCGCGTACACCGTGCCGCCGTCCCGCCAGGCGGCCGCGAGGCCCTGGAACGCCGGTCCGTAGTCGTACCCCAGCCGGTACAGGTGGGCGTAGACGTCGGACACGTCGACCGCCTCGGCCCCGGCGGGCGGCCAGGGCAGGAGTTCCTCGTCGGCGCGCGTGACCGCGACCTTCTCGGTGGAGGCCGGGGTCGCGGGCGTGTCATCGGCCTCCGCGAGCACGCCGGAGGCGTGGCGGATCCAGGGCTCGTCGTCGCCGGTCCGGGCGTGCACGTCGATGCCGCGCCGCCCGTCCGCGCCGGGCGTCCCGACGAGCACCTGCACCTGCGCCGTACGGCCGGCGTCCAGGACGAGGGGGGCCTCGACGGTCAGTTCCCGCACCGTGAGGCCGCCGGTGAGCCGGCCCGCGTGCGCGGCCAGTTCGGCGAAGGCCGTACCCGGCAGCAGCACGGTGCCCAGGACCCGGTGGTCGGCGAGCCAGCCCTGCGCGGCCGGGTCGATCTGCCCGGTCAGGACGGCGCCGCCGTCCGCGAGGGTGACCATGGCGCCGAGGATCGGGTGCCGGGCCGCGGCGAGGCCGAGCCTGGCCGCCTGGGCCGGTCCTGCGGAGGGTGTGAGCCAGTAGCGCTCGCGCTCGAACCGGTAGGTCGGCAGGTCCACCGTCGTCGCCCCGCCGACCGGCCACGTGACGGAGGCCCCGGCGAGGCGGGCCACGGCCAGGGCCCGACGGAACGCGTCCGCGCCGCCCTCGCCCCGCCTGAGGGTGCCCGTGGCGAGGCCGCTCACGCCCCGCGCGGCCAGGATCTCCTCCACGGCGACGGTGAGCACCGGGTGCGGGCTGATCTCGATGAACCTGCGGTGGCCGGTGTCGGCCAGCCCGCCGACGACGGCGTCGAAGCGGACGGTCTCCCGGAGGTTGCGGTACCAGTAGCCGGCGTCGAGCGTGGCCGTGTCGACCGGCTCACCGGTCACCGCCGAGTGGAACGCCACCCCGGCCGGCCGCGGCGTCAGCCCGGCGAACGTCTCGAGCAGTTCCTCGCGCAGCGACTCGACGTACCGGGTGTGGGAGGCGTAGTCCACCGGGACCCGGCGGGCGCGCACGCCGTTGTCCTCGCACCAGGCGAGCACCTCGGTGAGCGCGGCGGCGTCCCCGGCGACGACGGTGGAGCGCGGCCCGTTGTGCACGGCGACCTCGACGGCCCCGCCCCAGCGGGCCGCGAGTTCGGCCGCCTCCCCCGGGCCGAGCGCCACCGACACCATGCCGCCGTCTCCGGCGATGCGGGCGATGGCCCGGCTGCGCAGCGTGACCAGCCGCGCCGCGTCGGCCAGGGACAGCGCGCCCGCGACGTACGCGGCGGCGATCTCGCCCTGGGAGTGCCCGGCCACCGCGTCCGGCCGGACACCCGCGGCACGCCACATCGCGGCCAGCGACACCATCACCGCGAACAGCACCGGCTGCACAACGTCGACTCGCTCCAGCGAGGGGGCGCCGGGGTCACCGCGCAGCACGGCGTGCAACGACCAGTCGACGTGGGGGGCGAACGCCTCGGCACAGGCGTCGATCTTGGCGCGGAAGACCGGGTCGGCGGCCAGCAACGCGCGGGCCATCTCGGGCCACTGCGACCCCTGCCCGGGGAAGACGAAGACCGTGCGGCCGGTGATCCGCTCGCCGGTCACGGCGGCCTCGTGGACCTCTCCCCGGGCCAGCGCCCGCAGGGCGGCCCGATGGTCGTCCAGGACGGCGGCGCCGTGCGCGAGCCGTGCCCGGGCCGCGAGCGTGGCGGCCACCTCGCGCAGATCGAGCTCCGGATGGTCGCGCAGGTGATCGGCGAGCGCCGCGGCCTGCCTGCGCAGCGCGGCGGCGTCGGTGCCCGACAGCAACAGCGGCACTTCCGACGGCCCGGCCTCGTCCCCGGTCTCGGTCGCCGCCGTATCGGGGTGCGCGCTGTCCCGGCCGGGGGTCCCGGCGCCTGAAGCGGTGGTGTCGGTGGTGTCGGTTGTGTCGGTGGTGTCGGTGGTGTCGGTGGTGGGGGGTTGCTGGAGGATGAGGTGGGCGTTGGTGCCGCTGATGCCGAAGGACGACACCGCCGCCCGCCGGGGGCGTCCCGGCCAGGCCCACTCCACCGGGCGGGTCAGCAACGCCACACCCGAGCCGTCCCAGTCCACATGCGGACTCGGCTCATCCACATGCAACGTCGCGGGCAACCGCTGATGCCGCAGGGCCATCACCATCTTGATGACCCCGCCCACCCCCGCCGCCGCCTGAGCATGCCCGACATTGGACTTCAACGACCCGACCCACAACGGCACCCGCCGGTCGCGCCCATAGGCCGCGATCAACGCCTGCGCCTCGATCGGATCCCCCAGCCGGGTCCCCGTCCCATGCGCCTCCACCACATCCACATCACCAGGACCCAGCCCCGCATCCGCCAGCGCCCGCCCGATCACCTGCTCCTGAGCCCGCCCGTTGGGCGCCGTCAGCCCGTTACTCGCCCCGTCCTGATTCACCGCCGACCCCGCCACCACCGCCAGCACCCGATGCCCCAAAGCCCGCGCCCGCGACAGCCGCTCGACCACCACCACCCCGGCGCCCTCGGCCCACCCCGTGCCATCCGCCGACGCCGAAAACGCCCGGCACCGCCCATCCGCCGACAACCCCCGCTGCCGGGAGAACTCCACGAACATCCCCGGCGAGGCCATCACCGCCACCCCACCGGCCAACGCCAGCGAACACTCCCCCGACCGCACCGCCCGGACCGCCAGATCCAACGCCACCAACGACGACGAACACGCCGTATCCACCGTCAACGCCCGACCCCGCAAACCCAGCACATACGCGATCCGCCCCGACGCCACGCTGGACTCGTTGCCGGCCAGCAGCAGGCCCTCCAGCTCCTCGGGCACCGTGCGCAGGCGGGCGGCGTAGTCGTCGTACATGGCCCCGACGAACACGCCGGTGTCACTCTCCTTCAGCGACAGCGGGTCGATCCCCGCCCGCTCCAGCGCCTCCCACGACACCTGCAACAGCAACCGCTGCTGCGGATCGGTCGCCAGCGCCTCCCGCGGGCTCATCCCGAAGAACGCCGCGTCGAACTCGGCGGCGTCCCGCAGGAACCCTCCGTGCCGCGTGTACGAGGTGCCGGGCCGCCCGGGGTCCGGGTCGAAGAGGGCGGCGAGGTCCCAGCCGCGGTCGGCGGGAAACTCGCCGATGGCGTCGACGCCGTTGGCGACCAGATCCCAGAGGTCCTCCGGCGAGGCGACCCCGCCGGGGAACCGGCACCCCATCCCCACGATCACCACCGGATCGTCGTCCGCCGCCCGTACGGCCGAGACGGGCGCGTCCGCGCGGGGGCCGCCGGCCAGATGGGGGGCCAGGGCGGCGGGGGTGGGGTGGCTGAACAGCGCGGCGGCCGGCAGGTCGGCGCCGAAGGCGTCGTTCAGCCGGTCGCGCAACTCCACCAGGCCCAGCGAGTCGAGGCCGAGGTCCCGGAACGTAGTCTCGGGGTCGACGCGCCCGGGGTCGGCGAAGCCGAGCACCGCCGCCACTTCCTCGACGACGCGGCGCTCCCCGGCCGCCGTACCGACGGGAAGGGCGGCCGGGGTGGAAACCGGCTCCGGAGCGTGGGCCGAGACCGGGGCGGGGACCGCCGGTGCACCCTCACCCGGGGCCAGCCAGTGACGCTCACGCTGGAAGGGATAGGTCGGCAGCGGAACCCGGGGGGCGCCGGGCGGGAAGACGGCGTCCCAGTCGAGGCGCACTCCGGCGGTGAACAGCTTGCCGACGGCGGCTTCGACGTCGTCGTCCTTGCCGAGGACCGGCACGAACGGCGCCTCCGCCCTCAGGGTCTCCCGCCCGGCAGCGCTGAGCGCCGTCCCCGGCCCCGCCTCGACGAAGATCCCGGCCCCCAGCGCACGCAACCGGGTCAGGCCGTCGGCGAAGCGGACCGTACGGCGGGCGTGCTCCACCCAGTAGCCGGCCCAGTCGTCCGCGCCGGCGAGGTCGAGCGGTTCGCCGGTCACCGTCGACACGAACGTGATGCGGGCCCTGCAGTACGTGAGCCCGTCGAGCACCGCGCGGAACTCGCCGAGCGCGGGGTCCATCAGCGGCGAGTGGAAGGCGTGGCTCACCGGGAGCCGCCGGGTCCGGTGCCCGCGCGCGGCCGCGAGTGCGGCGACGGCGTCGAGCGCCGCGTCCTCCCCCGCGACGACGACCGACCGCGGCCCGTTCACGGCGGCGACGACCGCGAGGCCGTCCACCTCCGCGAGCAGCCCGGCCGCCTCGTCCTCCGAGGCGCCGACGGCGAGCATCCCGCCGCCGGAGGGCAGCGCGTCCATCAGCCGCCCTCTGGCCGCGATCAGCTCGGCGGCGGACGACAGGTCGAGCACGCCCGCGACGTGCGCCGCGGCCACCTCCCCGATGGAGTGACCGGCGACGAAGGACGGCTCGACGCCGAGCGCCTCCAGCAGGCGGAAGGTCGCCACCTCGACCGCGAAGATCGCGGGCTGGGTGAAGGCCGTGCGGTCGAGGAGCCGGGCCTCCTCTCCGCCCGGCTCGGACCACACGACGTCGGGGAGCGGCCGGGGCAGCCGCTCGCCGAGCGCCGCCACGGCCTCGTCGAACGCGGCCCGCCAGGCGGGGTGGTCGCGGTGGGCCCGCCGTCCCATGCCGGGCCGCTGGCTGCCCTGCCCGGGGAACAGCACCGCGACGGGTGCGGTCCTGGCCCTGCCCGTGACGAGGCCTGCCGCGGGGCGTCCCTCGGCCAGCGCCGCCAGCCCGGCCGTCACGTCGCCCGTGATCGCCGCCCGGTGCTCGAATGCGGTCCGGGTGGTCGCGAGGCTCCGCGCCAGGCCCGCGGCACGCTGCCCGCCGAACGGCCCGTGTACGCCGAACGGCTCGGGGCCGCCGGAAACGTCAGACCCGCCGGATAGCTCAGACCTGCCGGAAACGTCAGACCCACGCGGCGCCTCGGGCCCGCCGAGGAGGTCGTGCTCGGCCACGAGGTCGCGCAGCCGGGCCGCCTGCTCCCGCAGCGCCGCGCCGGTGCGCGCGCTGAGCACGAGGGGGGTGCGCGCGCCCGCCGCGAGGGAGTCGCCGGCCGTTGGTCCGGCCTGCCGCGCGGCGGCCACCGCGTCGTCCCGGCGGGGCGGCTCGGCGACCACGACGTGGCAGTTGGTGCCGCCCATGCCGAACGAACTGACGCCCGCGACGAGCCGCTCGCCCTCCCGGGGCCACGGTCCGCTCGCGCCGCGGACGGACAGGCCCCAGCCGTCGAAGTCGATCTCCGGATTCGGCTCGGCGAAGTTGAGGCTCGCGGGCAGGCGCCGCCGGTCGACGCTCAGCACGGTCTTGATCAGCCCGGCGACACCCGCCGCGCCCTCCAGATGCCCGATGTTCGTCTTCACGGACCCGACCTGGAGGACCGGCCCTTCCGCGAGGCGGGCCAGGCCCAGGCCACGCGCCTCCACCGGGTCGCCGACCCGGGTGCCGGTGCCGTGCAGTTCGACGTACTGCAGCGCCGAGGGCGCGACGCCGGCGGCCGCCCACGCCTGCCTGAGCACCTCGGCCTGGGCGCGAGCGCTGGGCGTGGTGAGGCCGTCTGTGCCGCCGTCGTTGTTGACCGCGCCGCCGAGCAGCACGGCGTAGATCCGGTCGCCGTCCTCGACGGCGGCGTCCAGCGCCTTGAGCAGCACCAGCCCGGCGCCCTCGCCCCGGACGTAGCCGTTGGCCCGGCGGTCGAAGGTGTGGCACCGGCCGTCCGGCGACAGCCCGCCGAACCGGGCCACCGCCGCCGTCCCGGCCGGGTCGACGATCAGGTTGACGCCGCCCGCGAGCGCGAGGCGCGACTCCCCGCGCCGCACGCTCTCCGCCGCGAGGTGGACGGCGACCAGTGACGACGACTGCGCGGTGTCGACCGCGACGCTCGGCCCGCGCAGCCCGAGCGTGTACGACACGCGGTTGGCGATGATGGCCCGGGTGGTGCCGGTGAGGGTGTGGCGGCCGATCACCGAGGCCCGCGACAGCGTCGCGTACTCGTCGGCGATGGAGCCGACGAACACGCCGATCGGCGTGTCGCGCAGCGTGGCGGGCACCACCCCGGCGTCCTCCAGCGCCTCCCACGCCAGTTCCAGGACGAGCCGCTGCTGGGGGTCCATGGCCGCGGCCTCGCGCGGGGAGATCCCGAAGAACTCCGTGTCGAATCCGGCGATGTCGTCGAGGTAGCCGCCGTACCGCACGCCGGGGTGCTCGCGGGCGAGGTCGTCCAGCAGCGCGGACCGCGCCCGCCTCTCGGGCACCTCGCGGACGGCCGTGCGGCCCTCCTCCAGCAGCCGCCACAGGGCGTCGGGGCCGGACGCCCCGGGACCAGATGCACCGGGCAGGCGGCACGCCACTCCGACGACTGCGACGGGCCGGGACACCTGCTGGTCGGGGCTGATCACGTCGTGCCTCACTCTCAGTCGTGGTGCGGGCGGCCGGCGGGGATCAGACGGGTACGGCGAGCCCTCGCCGTACCGTCTCCGAGACGTCCTCCAGCCGCCGGGTCAGGTAGAAGTGGTCTCCGGGCAGGACGGTGAGCCGGAAGGGGCCGGTGGTGTGCTCCCGCCACCGGTCGGCCTGGGCGACCGTCACCCGCGGGTCGCGGTCGCCGACCAGCGCCGTGATCGGGCAGCGGACCGTGGCACCGGGCTCAGGCAGGTAGGCGCGCAGCGCCCGGTAGTCGCCGCGCAGCGCGGGCAGCACGAGTTCGCGCAGGTCCGCGCTCTCCAGCACCTTCCGCGAGGTGCCGCCGAGAAACAGCACCTCCTCCAGCAGGGACCGGTCGTCCCGCAGGATCTCCGGGTCCACGCGGGTGAGGGCGGGGGCCCGCCCGCCGGAGACGAACAGCCGCTCCGGGGGCGTGCCGAGACCCCGCTCGGCCAGCAGCGCCGTCTCGAACGCCACCAGGGAGCCCATGCTGTGCCCGAAGAAGGCCGTGCGGGCGCCGTCCGGCTCCCCGGCGATCACCTCGGCCACCCGGCGGGCCAGCGCGCGCACGTCCTCCACGGCGGGCTCGCGCCGCCGGTCCAGGCGTCCGGGGTACTGCACGGCGAGCACGCGCACCGCCGGGGCGAGGGCCCGCGCGAGCGGGACGAAGAAGCCCGCCGAGCCTCCGGCGTGGGGGAACGCCACCAGGCAGGGGGCGTCCGGCGCGGCGGGGGCGTACTCGCGCAGCCAGTCGTCCCGGATCCGCGCGGCGGCGGTCACCGGCCCGCTCCCGCCCGGGCGGCCTCCAGGGCCGCGGTCAGCGCCGCCATCACCTCCGGATCGGCGTCGGGCCGCATCCGCTGCACGGCGAGCAGGCTCCACACCCGGGTCTCGGCGAGGTGGGAGGGGGCGCCGTGGACGTCGTCGTGCTCGACCAGCCGCAGGTCCCGTACGTGCCGCTTCAGGCGTTCGACGTCGCCGGGAGGGATGATTTCGTCGCGCCTGGCGGTCACCGCGGCGAGCGGCACGGTGAGCGCGGCCAGGTCGGCGTCGCGGAGGGCCCAGTCGCGCACGTGGGCGAACACGGCCTCCGGCGGCACTCCGGTGAGATGCGCGAGCGTGTCACGGGTGATCTTCGGCACCCGGGCCTGCCAGTCGGCGTCGGTGAAGAAGTCGTGGATCGGCGGGCCGTTGCCGACCACGCCGCGCACCCGCGGGTCGCGCAGCGCGGCGGTGATCGCCGCGTGGCCGCTGAAGCTCAGCGCGAGCAGGTACGTCTCGTTCACCCGGGCCCGGCCCTCCAGCGCGTCGAGGATCGCCGGGAACAGGGTCCAGGCGTCGGGGCCGTACCGGAGCGGGCTCTCGCCGACGCCGGGCAGGTCGGCCACGACCCCGGCCATGCCGAAGGACGCGATCTGCGGCAGCACCGCGCCCCACTGCTCCTTGGGGCTCACGATGCCGCCGGTCATCACGAGCAGCGGCCGGGGCCGTTCGGCCGACAGCCCCGCGGCCCACACCCGCACCGGCACCCCGCCGACCTCCACGACGACCGCTTCCAGGCCCGGCACGCCGCGCCGCCACCGGTCGAACGCGTCCAGGCCGCGGGCGAGCGCGCGCTTGCGGCCCGGACCGTCGACGTACGGGAACCGGCCCATCGTGTAGTACTGGGCGGCGAGGGCCGTCTGTCCCGCCGCGTCCCACTCGTCGCCGGCGCGGATCCACTCGTACGGCCAGGAACCTGGCTCGTCGCCCGCGTCCGTGGTGACGCGGTCCAGCAGGGCCGCGTAGTGGTCGGCGGGCAGGCCCTGCGAGATCGCGTGCGCAACGACGAACCGCTTGAGTTCCGTCAGGTCGTTCATTCCTCGTACGCCTCCAGCGCGTCCTTGATCTCGGTGAGCACGTCGGCCGCCTCCGCGCCGTCGATCACGCGATGGTCGAAGGCCAGCGACAGGCGCATGACCGGGGCGATCACCACCGCCCCGTCCCTGGCCACCGGGCGGTCGGCGATCCGGCCCACCCCGAGGGTGATCGTGGTCCCGCCGACCGAGTGGAAGCCGTCGACCGCTCGGTGGCCGAGCGAGGTGACGCTGAACGTGCCGGTGATCACTGGCCGGCGGTCGAGCAGCCCGGCCGCCTCGCGGAACCGGTCGAGCGCCTCCCGCCAGGACAGCCGCCGCAGCGCGCGGATGCCGGCGAACTCCTCGGCGGTGCCGGGGTCGGCCGCCGCCGCCCGGTCCAGGTGGGCCTGCACGTCGGCGAGCGACGCCGACTCCAGCCCGGGGATCACGGTCGCGAGCACGACCCGGCGGCCCTCCCACGTCTTGTCGAGGGTGACCTTGGCCGCCACCGTGTCGTAGGAGGCGACGACCGGGTCGAGCCCGCCGTGGATCGCGGCGTTGGCCTCCGGGTGCTTGGCCAGGACACCGGCGGCCGCGTGCACGACGTAGGAGACGACCGAGCGACGTTCTCCCGCCCGGCGGGCCCGCTCCCGCCCCGCGACGATCGCGGTGGCGTCCACCTCCGTGTCGAGGAAGACCGGCGAGAAGTCGCGGATCTGGTCGAGGAAGAACAGGGTGTGCCTGCGCTGAGGAGGGAACGGCTGCCCGGTCATCGGTTCACCAACTCGTAGATCGTCTCCAGGCTGGCGGCGTCGAGGAAGTCGGGCAGCGACAGCGGCCGGCTGACCCGCTTCTCGAGCAGCACGAGCATGGTCAGCAGGTGCAGCGAGTCCCAGCCCGGCACCTCGTCGAACGTCCGGCCCAGGTCCTCGGCGGCCACGGCGAGGCCGATCTCGTCCCGCAGCAGGTCCACGAAGTCGGCCCGACTGATGACGGCCGTCATCACACACGCTCCAGGGCGAGACCGGACCTGATCCACTTGCTCGACTCGATGGCGACCGCGATCGCCCGCGACGGCCGCGCCATCGCGGGCAGCAGCCGGTCGAGCTGGAAGAACAGCAGGGCGTTGCCGTTGTTGCCGGTGTCGGCGACGCAGGAGACCTCCTCGGCCGCCGGGAAGGCGAGCCTTTCTGTGATCTTCGCGGTCATCGTGACGGACAACTGCGGCGGCAGGATGTAGCCGACCTCCGCGCGATCCCAGCCGAGGTCGTCCAGCAGTTCGTCGGCCGTCTCCTCGGCGAGCACCGGCACGTGCTCCTCGATCGCCTTGTAGTCCTCGCTGGCCGGCGCCTCGCCCTCGTCGCGGTCGGCCAGGCCGTACCAGCGCAGGGTCTGGCCGGGCGCGCGGCCGAGACCGGACAGCCGGGTGAGCACCGACCGGACCACCGGCGCCTCCGGATGGTCGCCCACGGCGAGTACGGCGGCGCCCGCGCCGTCGCCGAACAGCACGTAGTTGACCAGTTCGTCCGGCGGCAGCGCCGTCAGGTCCGCCTTGACGTCGTAGTGCTTGGCGATCACGTCGCCCCCGATCACCAGCGCCGTGCGGTACCGGCCGGTGGACAGCAGCGAGGCCGCGACGTCGAAGGTCTGCACCGCCCCCGAGCAGCCCGACTGGAGCTGGAACGTCGGCACGCCGTCGATGCGGAGCCGGTCGGCGACGACGTTCACGGTGGCCGGCATCAGCGTGTCGGGAGTAGCGGTGCCGAACACCACCACGTCGACGTCCTCGGCGGACACACCGGCCCGGGCGAGCGCCTGGGCCGCGGCGCGCTCACCGAGATCGGCCAGGCCCTCCCGCCGCTCGCCGGTGGACAGGTCGACCGCCAGGTGACGCGTCCGGGTCCCGATGAACGTGTCGACCCACTGCCGCCACACCTGGTCCATGCCGAACGCCGCGGCCAGGGCGGCGGTGTCGATGGGCGGGCCGGGCAGCGCCGTCCCGACGGACAGAAGTCGTACCGGTATGTCCCCCATGCGCTCCTCCAACGAGCCGCGTCCGCGCCGCCCGCACACTTCGCGGGCACGGCCGGGATGGTGACCCGGATCTGATCACTGCTCAAACGCTAAGAGCGGCCACTAAAGCAGCCCTAAGCCCTAGATTTCGGGCAAAGGAGTCATCGCGAGCGCAGTCACCGGAGCCGGGACCCGGGGCTGGAGAGTCGCGCGGGCCGGGAGAAGGCGTCGCGTCAGGAAGAGGGCTCCTGGACGGCGGCGCACTCGGTGCTCGGCCGTGACAATGACCCCACGAGCACACCGACACCATCGAGGAGACCGCCTATCTGCTCGACCTGCTCCACAACGGGGAGGTGCCGGTCGTCGTGACCGGCGCGATGCGCAACCCCGCCCTCGCCGGTCCTGACGGGCCGGCCAACGTCCGTACTTGACTATTTGGCTGCATGCGGTGGTGGGGTGGGTAGTTGAACGGCGATACGGAGTCCGCCCGCAGGGCGCGGGACGATAGTGAGGGATCCGTCGTGTACTTGGGTGATGCTCTTGACGATTGCCAGGCCGAGGCCGACGCCTGCGTGGTCGTTGCGTATCCTTCCGGTGCCGCGCTGAAACGGTTCGGTGAGTGTCGAGACCAACTGTGGGGACAGCTTCTCGCCGGTGTTCTCGACAGTGAGCACCACGGTCTCGGGGCGGACGGTGGTCTCGACCCACACGGTGCCCTGCCCAGGCAGGTTGTGCACGATCGCGTTGTGCACAAGGTTCGTCGTCATCTGCAGCAGGAGCGCTTGCGACCCGATAGCCGGGGTGATGTCACCGGAGGTATGGACGGTGACACCGCGTTTCTCGGCGAGCGGGAGCAGTGTTTCGGTGGCCTCTTCTACGAGTAGGGACAGGTCGACAGGTTGTCGGGTGAAGGACCTCTGGTCAGCGCGGCTGAGCACGAGTAGCGCTTCAGTGAGGTCGATCGCTCGAGCGTTGACGGAGTGAAGGCGGTCGACGAGTTCGCCATGGTCGTGTGTCGGATCATTGCGGGCCACGTCGAGAAGTGACTGCGAGATCGCCAGCGGAGTGCGCAGTTCGTGAGAGGCGTTGGCTGCGAATCTCTGCTGTTCGGCGACGTGTGCTTCGAGCCGTGCGAGCATGGTGTCGAAGGCGTCGGCGAGTTCGCGGAACTCATCTCTGCGGCCCTGTAGCCGGATTCGGTGGGAGAGTGATCCGTTCGCGGCCATGCGTGTAGCGTCCGTGATGCGGGTCAGCGGGGCGAGCATGCGGCCGGCGAGAATCCACCCTCCCGCGAGACCGAACACCAGCAGGAACGCGAACACTGCGGCTGCCGCCGGAGCGAAAGCATGCAGGGGGTCGGGCCGGTTGGGAACAAAACGACCCGGAGTGAAGAGCACACCGTCGGCCACATAACGCCGAAGGAACACCCACACGGCCGCGAGTAGCAAGGCACCTGCAAGCGTGACGAACCCGGCATAGCTGAGGGCAAGTTTGAGACGGACGCTCAAACCAGGCGCACTATCCACGGTTCCCTCCCTCACGTCTGGTGCCGGGTGCTGTGTCGATGCGGTAGCCGACGCCGGCCACGGTGGCGATGACCCCAGGTTCGCCGAGCCGTTTGCGCAGTGCCGAGACAGTGATGCGCACGGCGTTGGTGAAGGGGTCGGCGTTCTCATCCCACGCTCGCTCCAAGAGTTCCTCGGCGCTGACGACACCGCCCTCGGCAGCGACGAGGACTTCGAGCACGGCGAACTGTTTCCGGGTGAGCGCGACGTAGCGGCCGTCGCGGTAGACCTCGCGGCGGAACGGATCAAGACGCAGCCCTGCGATCTCTCGCACGGGTGGTCTGTTGTGGGCGCGCCTGCGGTCGAGTGCTCTGAGACGGAGCACGAGTTCTCTGAGTTCGAAGGGCTTCGTGAGGTAGTCGTCGGCGCCGAGTTCAAACCCGGAGGCCTTGTCGTCGAGGCGGTCGGCGGCGGTGAGCATGAGGATGGGCATGCCGCTGCCGGAGGCGACGATGCGTTTGGCGATCTCGTCGCCGGAGGGGCCGGGGATATCACGGTCGAGGACGGCGATGTCGTAGGCGTTGATGCTCAGCAGTTCCAGAGCGGTGTCACCGTCACCGGCGATGTCGGCGGCGATCGCTGCCAGGCGTAGGCCATCGCGGATGGCTTCTGCCAGATAGGGTTCGTCCTCGACGATCAACACACGCATGCTCCCGAGGCTACGAGCCGGAGCATATCGTCGGCGTATCGAAAACCGCATACGTGCTGACAACACCACGCTGCCTTGACTGGCGGCATGACGACCACCACCCAGCAGGCCACTCAGGAAACCGTGGCCGCCAGCGCGCGGAATCTGACCAAGACCTACGGCCAAGGCGATACCCAGGTGCATGCCCTGCGGGGCATCGACCTCGACCTCTCACGAGGTAGGTTCGCCGCGATCATGGGGCCGAGCGGGTCGGGCAAGTCCACGCTGATGCACTGCCTGGCCGGACTCGACCAGCCCAGCGGCGGCACCGTCACCGTGGCCGGCACCGACCTCGGATCACTCGATGACGACACGCTCACGATTTTCCGCCGCGAGCACATCGGCTTCGTGTTCCAGTCGTTCAACCTGCTGCCGACGCTCACCGCGGGCGAGAACATCGTGCTCCCGCTTGAGCTGGGCGATCGCCGGATCGACGACGCGGCACGGGAGCGCGCGCACATGCTCGCCGATATCCTCGGCGTGGCCGACAGGCTCGGCCACCGGCCCACAGAGCTGTCCGGCGGCCAGCAGCAGCGGGTCGCGATCGCCCGGGCCCTGATCACCCAGCCGGACCTGCTGTTCGCCGACGAGCCCACTGGAAACCTGGACAGCACCACGTCGGCGGAGGTGCTGGATCACCTCCGCCAGTCGGCGCGCGAGCTTGGCCAGACCGTCGTGATGGTCACCCACGAACGGGACGCGGCGGCGTACGCCGACTACGTGGTCACCATGCAGGACGGGCGGATCGTCTGATGCGTACCGTCTTCCTCGCGTCGCTGCGCACCCACATCCGCAGGTACGTCGCAGCGGCGATCGCGGTCGCCGTCGCAGTCGCCTTCGTCGTCGTGGTCGGCGTGCTCACGTCCGGGGCACATAGCGGACTCATGGACGGCCTGGGGGCGCCGTACCGCAATGCCGACCACGTGGTCTCGGCGGTGGGATGGCCAGCGTCCGTGCTGGACCCGAAGGCCGCGATCGCATTCACCGAGCGACACGGTGAGAACGCGGCCGCGACCGGCCGGGCAACGCTGCCGGCGCGCGCGAACGGCCGGCGGCTCTCCGAAACGACCGTGGGGCCGATCGCCACCTCGGAGGAGTGGCGCTGGCAGAAGCTCAGCTCGGGTCGCTTCCCAGCAGGCACGGGCGAGGCGGTGGTGGACGTGTATTTCGCCCTGGCCGAGAATATCGAGGTCGGCGACCGGGTTCGGATCGGCGAGGGCGCCGCCGCGCGCGACGCACGAGTGGTCGGTCTCGTGGAGTCGCCCTCGCCCCCGGCCCAGGCCGCGATGTACGTCACCTGGCCGCAGTTGCTGCAGTGGCGCGACCACATCCATCTGACCGCGGTGGCGGTGCGCGGGGAGGTAGGTCAGCTCCCGGAAGGCGCGAAAGCCCAGTCGCCGGAGGGGTTCGCCGCGGAGCGGCTGACCTATGTCCAGAACAGGGTGAACAGCTTGTCGGTGATGCTGCTGTTGTTCGCCGGCATCGCGCTCTTTGTCTCGGTCCTGGTCATCGCGAACACGTTCTCCATCCTGTTCGCGCAACGACTCCGCGACTTCGCACTGCTGCGCTGCATCGGCGCGACCCGGCGGCAGGTGGTGCGTTCGGTACGCCGCGAGGCGGCCGTCGTCGGGGTGCTCGCGTCGCTGACCGGGACACTGGTCGGTATCGGTCTCGGCTACGGGCTGATCGCCCTGATCAACGCCCTCACGCCCACCATCCCGATGGGCGCCGCCGAGCTGCCCACGCCCTGGCTGCTGGGGGGGTTCGCCGTCGGACTGGTGGTCACCATGGTCGCGTCCTGGTTGCCGACCCGGCGTGTGGTCCGGGTGAGCCCGCTGGCGGCGCTGCGCCCGGATACCGCGGTCGACGTACACACGGCCACCGGCCTGGTGCGGCTGGCGCTCGCTGCGATCCTCCTGGTCACCGGGCTGACCCTGCTCGGGCTGGCGATGGTCCAGGACAGTACGGCGCTCATGGTGGCAGGCGGAGGATCGGTGTTCGCCGGCGTACTCCTGTTCGGGCCGGTGCTCGTTCCCCGCCTGGTTCGGATCACCGGCGCGCTGCTCGGCCCCGCCGGGCGGCTGGCGACCAAGAACGCTGTGCGCAATCCGCGGCGGACCGCCACCACCACTGCCTCCCTGCTGGTCGGCGTCACCCTGACGACCGCCGTACTCACCGGGATGGCCACGTGGCGTTCGTCGTTGGATGAGCAGATCGGTAGGGACCACCCCATCGATGTCGCGCTCACCTCGCCCAAGGAGCCGGTCACCACTGACCTCCTCAACCGGGTACGTCACACTCCCGGTGTGGAGCAGGCCATTCCAGTGGACGGCGCCGTGGCCCGAGTGGCCGGGCTCGACAAAGCGATCCCGGTTGTCATCGCGCCCGCCGCGGCGCAAGTGGCCCGCGACGGCGGGGCGTTCGCCCGGGTGGAGCCGGGGAAGATCGGAATCGATTCCGAGGCCTTCGGCAAGAACCTGAGTCTCCGGCCCGGTGACCGGGTCACGGTGCACGTCGGCGACCGGCGAGCCCAGTTGCAGGTCGCCGTCGGCTCCGGCTGGGGCCCGGTGGGCGTGGTCGCGCCCGAGACGCTGGCGACGCTCACCGACGCCCCCGAGCCGCATGCCATCTGGATCCGCGCCTCCTCCGGCGCCGACCCGGCTCAACTCGGCGGTGACCTGGACGAGCTGGCGGATCCGGTTGGCGCGACGATCGAGAACGGGTTGCGGACCTGGGAGTCGCTGGACCAACAGCTGGGAATCTACGCCTGGTCAGCGCTCGGCCTGCTCGGCATCGCCGTCGTGATCGCCCTGATCGGGATCGCGAACACCCTGGGGCTCTCCGTACTCGAACGCGCCCGCGAACACGCGATGCTGCGCGCGCTCGGGCTCACCCGCAGGCAGCTGCGGCGGATGCTGGCGACCGAGGCAGTGCTGCTGTCGGTGGTGGCCACCCTGCTCGGCACCGTGATCGGCGTCGGGTTCGCCTGGGTCGGCTACGAGACGATTGTGAAGCGGGCTCTCAGCGACGCCACCATGCAAGTCCCCTGGCCATTACTCGGCGTCGTCGTCCTCATCGCCGCCCTGGCCGGACTCCTCGCCGCTGTTCTCCCGGCACGCCGGGCCGCCCGGGTGACTCCGGCCGCAGGGCTATCCCTCGACTGATACCCTCGTCAATCGCTTGGCTGGCGGCTGCTGACGTCCGCCGGCCATGCGCGGCACTGTGTACGCGACGTGTCCATGCTCGGACGCATAGACGAGTCCCTTCTTGATCAGACAGGCCGTGCTGGCCCAAGTGACGTTGGAGTCCTCTCCAGACGGCAGCGACATCTGAAGACAGGCTCAGGCCGTCGCCATCATGGGCAAACGCCCGCGAGTAATCGCGCTGTGCAGGCGTGGCGCGTTCCGACCGGGATCGGCAGAAGCCATGGTCTACGTGACCCTGTCCCACAGCCCACTCTGGCGTCAGGCAACTTCAGCTTCGGGCCGTCGGCGACATTCCAAGCGGCTTGCCCGTACTCCTGCAGGAAGTAGGAATATTCGGCGGTCTCTCGCACGACGTGTTCTGTCGCCGCTGGTTCCCCATCAGCTCCCTCCAGATGTGCGGGATCCGCGAGTGCCTTTCATGCGGCCAGTGGTGGGAGCCGGCCGATCGCTCGCCTTCCACACCACCCGAGCGTTCAACCTGGAGCTCGCAGCGGCGATCGACGACGCCTCTCCTGAGTTGCAGCGCCGAGCATCGATCCTCGAAGCCCGGCGGCAGTGCCGGCTCGCCCGAGTCGCCCACCACCCCCTTCTCGCTGAGATGCTGGCCGGGGCGGAGCAGGGCGAGACCATGGTGATGCCGTAAGACAGCCCGCTCGCCAAGCTCATCCGCATCTGGACCTCCGATCTGACCGGGCAGCCCCATCGATACGGCAACGGGCGAAATTTGCGACCCCTTGACCCCCAGTCGCTTATTGACGTTCATTCGTCACCTTAAGTAATCGGAGCGGACGGGATCGGCCGCGGGATGGGCGTCCTCGACCTCGCCGGCACCCTGTGCAGCGGCGGTCGAGGCCAGGCGACGGGCGACCTCGCCCTGCACATCCTCCAGGTCATCGAGGCCATCTGGCAGGCCGCTGCCACCGGCACCTGCCAGGCCGTACCGAACGCCACCGTGACTGCGGTGTGGGCGGAGGGACCTGCCCGATGACCGGCAGAGCGTGGGTCAGGGCGTATCCCGACATTCAGATGGCGGGGCGACGCTTGGCGGCCTATCTCGGCGAACACTTCGATCCCACGCTCACCGACTTCGAGCGCCTGCGCCGGTTTCTCAACCAGGAGTGGGCACGTCTACACCCGCACTTCTACGAGCGCAGCATCGGTTACCTGTACGACCTGACCTGGTTCCACTACATGGACGCCAAGGACGGCTTCTTCCGCACCCTGCTGGATTTCGCCGACGAGCACGGACTCAGCCGCATCGCCGACATCGGCTGCGGCGTCGCTCTCGACGCCCAGGCCCTGCTGCAGGCCGCCACACATCACCGGTGTCCACGATCGACGAGTGCCGCACAAGCCGCGCTCACCGTCTTGCAACGGCCTCACATCCAGGTCATCGGCAGGAACGGAGCGGGGCGACTACTCATCCGTGGGCGTGACGTTGCGTAGCGCGCGACTCGCGGCATGAGCGGACATCGGCGGCTGACCCCGGTGTGCGGAGCATCGGACGCACCGATGAGTTGAGTGCGCGATGAAGGGCAGTACTTGCGAGCGGTCGGGACGAACCAAAGGAGGACGCTATGGCGAAATTTGTGACCATCGGGTATGGCGACCAGGAAGGTTACGACCGCACCGACGCCGCGGTCCGCGACCAGGCACACGCACATGACACTCGCTTGCGTGCGGCGGGAGCCGATATGGGGATCGCTGGCTCGCCCGTACGGGTGCGAAACCACGACGCTGCCGGCGTGAGCGTGGAGAGCGGATCGTTCATGTCGTCGGCTCTCCCAGTCGCCGGGTTCGCGATCATCGAAGCGGCAACGCTGGAGGAAGCCATCCAGCTCGTGTCAAGGACCCCCTGCGCCGTCGCGGACGGTGTTGTCGAGGTCTGGCCGTTGCGGGACGCGCCGTAGGCCACTGGCTGCGACGTACGCACATCGGCATGACCGTGTCAGGCGCTGCCGATCCTCCGTCACGTATCGTGACGCCCGGTCCGCGGCAGAAGAGGGCATGTTCGGTGGGACGGGCATGCGTGCTCCGGAGCGTGGATGAAGCGGTGAGTTCAGCGGGATTGGTGGCAGACTGCCTCGACATTGTTGCCGTCGGGATCGCGTACGAAGGCGCCGTAGTAGTCCGGGTGGTACTCCGGCCAGACTCCCGGCTCATGCAGGACCTCCGCGCCGGCGCCGATGGCCGCGGCGAAGAAGGCATCGACCAACAGCCGGTCGGTTGCCGCGAAAGCGATGTGCGACTCGCGGAAACCGTCGCCGGTCGACTGCTGGCCAATCCAGAACGTGGGGCGGTCAACGCCGTATCCGATGACTGGACCGAATTCCATGATCCGTCGGCCGCCGAGCGGCGCCAGAACAGCGTCGTAGAAGGCCGCGCTCTTGACGAGGTCTCCGCACTGAATCGACAAGTGATCAAGCATGGCGGCAGTCTGCCAGACGGCACCGACAGCAGCGAGGGCATCGAAACAGCAGCATGATGGAGCGTCTGCGGCATCGTCGCGCGTTCGCGCGCACGGCGGCATGAGCGGAAGCCTGCGTATCAGTCCGTCTTCACCCCGACGGACACATGCCCACCTGCACCTACGTCCGCGTGTCATCGACCTCGCCCGGATCGGGCCCAGCCGCCGTCGGCTGTGGATCCACAGCAACTGCCGTTGGCGAACTCGCCCGCTTTCTCCGCTTGCGGATGCGGTCAACCTTGGACGGCACCTGATCGCGGTCTCAGTCGGGGCTAGCTGAGGCACCGGGGGTGGTTGGGCCGTCGCCGGCTCGATCCAGCCACTCCGACAGCAAGGCGCGCTCGGCGTCGGTGAGCATTGTCAGCTTCGGTGTGACGGCCCGGAATGCGACAGCGGCCGCGGTCGCGCTGTCCGCGGGAAGCGTCGGCACGTCGGTGAGGATCGATCGCATCACCGCCTCGTACATCGCGTCCGCAAGGTCGAGGTCCCGGTGTTCCGGCGGGGTGGAGAGCAAGGTGAGCACGGCGCCGGCGCCGGCGGCGTGGATCAGTTCGACGGCGCGCCTTTCTGGGACCCGAAGCCGGCCGATTGCCGCAACGCGGTGCACCCGGGCGCGCAGAACCTCCAGGCCGGCGGCCGCCGCCGGCGAACGAGCCGCACGGCTAGGGTCGGCGAGGAGACCGAACAGCGCTGCGTTGGCGAGACCGAAGCCAATATGCGTGTCCCACCCCGCCCGAAGATCTGCAATCGGGTCGCCGCTGTCCTCGACGAGGGTCTTCCCTGCGGCGTAGGTGGCGAAGACGTGTTCGGCGACGGCGTCGAGCAGCGCGTCCTTGTCCTCGAAGAACCGATAGATGGTCGGCGCCTGCATGCCGGCCGCCTGCGCGACCGCACGGGTGGTGACCGCGCTTGCGCCCTGCTCGCGCAGGAGCTGCGCCGCGCACTCCACAATGTTCGCTCGCGCCTTGTGCCTGCTGGCGCTATCCGGCCTAGCCTCTGCCATGCTTCCAATGATAACGAACACTTGCTATCCTAGTTGTTAACACTGGTAGCATTTGAATCGTTCCAGCGTTAGCACGTGAGGGCGAACATGATCATCATTACCGGCGGTACCGGCCAGCTCGGCTCCCAGATCGTTGATCGGCTGCTCGATCGGATCTCGGCAGACCAGGTCGGCGTGAGCGTCCGCAACACCGACCGCGCTAGCGGCCTGGCCGCCCGCGGGGTACGCGTGCGGCGCGGCGACTTCACCGACCCCCACTCCCTCGCCGATGCGTTCGAGGGCGCAACGCAGGTGCTCATCGTCTCGACGGACCAGACGGGCGAGGCAGCGGTTGCCCAGCACGTCGCGGCGATCGACGCCGCTCGCGATGCCGGCGCCAAGCGCATCCTCTACACCAGCCATCAGGGCGCCGCCGAGGATTCGGTCTTCGCGCCGATGCCCGACCATGCCGCCACCGAGCGCTACCTATCGAAAACGGGCACACCATTCACGGCGCTCCGGAACGGGTTCTACGCCAGCACCGCCCGGCATCTACTCGGCCGGGCGCTCGAGACGGGCGAGCTCGTCGCGCCGGCCGATGGGCCCGTGTCCTGGACCACGCACGCCGATCTCGCTGAGGCGGCAGCGATCATCCTCGCCGACGAGGGCCGGTTCGATGGTCCGACCCCGCCACTGACCGCACCGGACGCGCTCGACCTTGCGGACATCGCCGGCATCCTCACCGAACTCACCGGACGCACCATCCGCCGGGTCGTCACCGACGACGCGGCGTGGACGGCCACAATGATCGACCACGGTGTACCCGCGGATCAGGCGAACATGCTGCTCGGCATGTTCCACGCAGCACGCCGGGGGGAGTTCTCCACCACCGGACCGGAACTCGAGAACCTCCTCCAGCGCACAGCCACGCCGGTCCGTTCGACGTTGGATGGACTCACCACCCAGCCGTGAACTTCCCGATGTGGCTGCCCTATGGGCGGCCACATCGCACTCATCTCGGCAGAGCCGGACGTGACCCGCATTCGGATCTCCGACGCCCACCCAGCGGCAGAAGAGGACGTTTCGAGCACGGATGCCCCGCCCTTGGATGGACGGCAGTCTTCGCTAGCTTACGCGGGTGAAGTCCATGATCCAGTTGGTCTCCCAGGTCTCCTCGCCGTCGTAGGAGAACGCCTGCTCCCAGCGGCAGGATGTGGGCGTGATCGCGGACCAGAGGAACCGCACCCGGATCGCCCGGCCCTCCCACGAGTCGTCGGCGAAGAACCGGCCCACCCCGTCGTCGCCGAACCGCCCCACGCAGGGAACCGGGTGCATGCCGACCCTGCCGTCGATCCAATGCAGGGACCACAAGTCCGTCTTGGGTCGTAGAGCCGGACGGTCGCCCCGCTGTAGCCCTTGGTCGAGAACGTGATCTCGTCGAAGTTGCCCGCGCCGCCGAAGAAGCTGCGGACGACCGACCGGGCCGGGAGCTCCTCCCATTCATCATTGCCGACGCCGCGCTTCAGCAGCTTGCGGTTGGCGACGTCCCAGGTGCCGACCAAGAAGTCGAAGTTGTTCACAGTCCCACCAATCCGGCCGGGCGAACGTCGGCCATGTACGCGTCGAGGTCCGGCTCGTCGGGCACCAGCATGTGCCGGACGAACGACGGCCGCTCGTGCTCAAGTGCGGGCAGCTCCCAGACGCATCCGACGAAGTGTCTGGTCTGGCGGATGAAATGCGTGGGGTCCTCGTCCGGGCACCCAAGTGCGGGCTGACCCGCCGCGGCCACGTGCGCTTCCACCACGTTGTCCCACGACCACGTGTAAACGAGCAGGTAGGCGCCGGTGTCCCCGCCCCGGTGGAGGACGATCCAACCGGCCGGGGAGTCGTGGGCGGGCGGCGGGACAAGCTGAGGAGCGAACTCGTACGCCGCCTTCTCCACCTCGGACTCCAGCTCGTGGCCGGGGCTGTCGACGTGATAGCACTTGTACGGTCGGCCGTTGATTCTTACCGGGCCCACAGGCCGCATGTGCTTCTCGATGAATGCCATGACCGGACCATACGCATGGTCCACTGACACGTATTGTCAGTGGTATGCGAGCTTCTCGGCTTCTGTCCGTACTTCTGCTCCTTCAGGCCCGTGGCCGCATGACGGCACAGCAGCTCGCCGACGAGCTGGAGGTCAGCGTGCGCACCATCTACCGGGACGTGGACTCGCTGCACGCCGCGGGGATTCCCCTGTACGGCGAGGCCGGACACGAAGGTGGTTACCAGCTGCTCGACGGCTTCCGCACTCGGCTGACCGGGCTGACCGAGAAGGAGGCCCAAGTGCTGTTCCTCGCTGGGCTGCCCGGCCCCGCCGCCGACCTCGGCCTGGGCGCGCTCGCCGCGGCCGCCGAGCTCAAGATCGAGGCGGCGCTCCCCGCGGACCTCCGTGAAGGCTCCCGCTGTATCCGCGAGCACTTCCACCTGGACGCACCCGGCTGGTACCACGACGGCGACCAGATCCCCCACCTTCCGGCCGTCGCCGACGCGGTCTGGAACAAGCGGATCATCCACGTGCTCTACCATCGCTGGCGCGAGCCGTACGAAATCAAGCGCACGCTGGAGCCGTACGGACTGGTCCTCAAGGCGGGCAAGTGGTACCTCGTCGCCAGGTGCGAGGGGACGATGAGGACGTACCGCGTCAACCAGATCCTCGACCTCCAGGTGGCGGACGAGACTTTTACTCGCCCCAACGGCTTCGACCTCGGTGCGTTCTGGCGGGACCACCTGGTCGACTTCCGTGCGCGCCTCATCCAAGGCCATGCCGTCATCCGGCTGTCGCCGACCGGCAGGGAGCGACTCACCGAGTGCATGAGCTCCCAGGCGGTCAAAGCGGTGGACGAGACAGCATCGGCCCCCGACTGCCTGGGCTGGGTCACCGCGACGGTCCCGATCGAGTCGCTGATCCATGCCCACGGCGAGTTCCTCAAGCTGGGCGCGGAATGCGAGGTACTCGAACCGCCGGCCCTGCGCGCCAAGCTAGCCACCACAGCGAAGGCCCTCGCCTCCCTCTACACGTGACTCATCGGCAGAGCCGGACGTGACACGCATTCGGATCTCCGACGCCCGCCCAGCGGCACCGCAACCTCATCGCATCCCCTCATCGGCATGAGCGCTCGGCTCGCGGCAGAAGTGGGCGTTTGATCTTGGTGCGAATCATGGCTTGAGAGTTCCCAAAAGAGGCGCCATTACCGCGAGGCGAAGCCGATGGCGCTCGGCTGACCCCCCTCCTTCGTGGCGGCCGCCGTACCCACCAAAGGGGGAGCGGGGCGCCACCGCGCGGCGATGCCGCGGCCGGCGGGAGCTGGGAGCGTCGGTGGTGCAGACACCCGTGGCCAACGGCTCCCGAGGAGGCATCTTGCAGTTCAAAACCATGCATCGGTACTGGGTGGCAGCCATGCTGTCGGCCGGTCTCGCGCTCGGCGGATGCGGCTCCGGCGGCGGTGATGCCGCCCCGTCCGCCTCGTCGACGCTGAGCGATGCCCAGATTCAATCCGTCGTGAACGAGCTGGTCCGGTGCATCCGCAGCAACGGGGCGCCGGGCCTGCCCGATGTGAAGGCGGAGAACGGGCGCGTGGTCCTGCCCGACGAGACCACCGTCGACGAGGCCACCAAGCGAAACTTGGCCGCGGCCGCGGAGGCGTGCAAGTCGATCCAGGAGCGGCTGCCGGCGTCCGTCTTCGAAAAGCCGGGGCACGGCGGCGACCAGCAGCGCAAGCCGACCGCGGAGGACGTGCCGGCGTTGCGGGAGTGGTCCCGGTGCATACGTGAGCAGGGCGTGTCGGAGTGGCCCGATCCCAAGCCAGATGGCTCGTTCCCGCTCGACAACGCCGCCATCAAGGAGGGCAAGTCGGCCCGGATCGTCGCCGCGTGGCAGGCGTGCGAGCAGTACTGGAACGGCGGGGTGGAACGGTCATGACCGCGCCCTGGGGTCGACGGGTGGGGACCATCGCGGTGGTGGTGGGGCTCGGGGTCGGGTTGGCCGGCGCCGCGATGGCGGTGCTGGGGCGGCCGGCGTCGGCGCCGCCCGCGCCGCAGGTGTCGACCGGCACCGCGCCGGTCACTCGGGGGACGGTCGTCGAGCGGGTGCGGTTCGCCGGCACGCTCGGCTTCGACGGCAGCTACCCGGTGGCGCACCAGGCGGCGGCCGGCATCCTCACCGCGCTCGCCAAGGCGGGTTCGACGGTCACCCGGGGCGCCGCCCTGTACGCGGTGGCGAACCAGCCGGTGCGACTGCTGTACGGGGCGGTCCCAGCGTACCGGGACCTTCGGCTGGGGATGACGGCCGGGCCGGACGTGCGGCAGCTGGAGAAGAACATCGTCGCGCTCGGCCTGGACCCTGGGCGCTGCATCACGGTGGACGAGACGTTCACCGCGGCCACCGCGGCGGCCGTGCGCCGGTGGCAGGCGAAGTGGGGCCTGCCGGCCGCGCAGCGCACCGGCGCGCTGCCGCTGGGCGCGGTGGTGTTCGCGCCCGGCGCGCTGCGGATCGCCCAGCCGCAGGCGGCGGTCGGCACGCGGGTCGGCCCCGGGATACGGGTTCTGACCGCCACCTCCACCCACCGGGTGGTGACCGCCGACATCCCGACCGGGCGCAGCGGGTCGCTGAACCCCGGTGACGCCGTGAAGGTAACCGTGGCCGGCGCGGCACCGGTCCCCGGCACGCTGGCGCGGATAAGCCGGGTCGCCACCGCGCAGCAGGACCAGAACGGCCAACCCGGCGTCGCCACCGTGCAGGTGACCGTGAAGCTGACATTGCCGTCCGGCACGGCCGATCTGGACCAGGCACCGGTCGGCCTGCTGGTCAGCTCGGCGACGAAGCAGAACGTGCTACTGGTTCCGCTGGCCGCGTTGACCCCGAAGCCCGGCGGCGGCTTCCGGGTGCGGCTGTCCACAGGGGACTACGTCGAGGTGCGGCCGGGCCTGTACGACGAGGTCGCCGGCACCGTGGAGGTGACCGGCGCGCTGACGCCGGGCCAGCTGGTGGAGGTGCCGGCGCGATGACCCCGGTACTGGAGCTGCGCGACGTCCGGAAGGTCCACCCGGGCACGCCGCCGGTGACGTCGGTCGCTGGCATCAGCCTCACCATCCACAGTGGAGAGCTGGTGGCCGTGGTCGGCTCGTCCGGCTCCGGCAAGACCACGCTGCTGAACCTCGCCGCTGGGCTGGACCGGCCGACCGGCGGCTCGGTGCGGATCGCTGGCGAGCCGATCGAGCGGCTGTCCGACCGGGGCGTATCCGGGGTCCGCGCGCACCGGCTGGGAGTGGTGTTCCAGCGCTTCTTCCTGCTCGAACACCTCACCGCGCTGGACAACGTCGCCACCGGGCTGCTGTACCGGGGCGTACCGGCAAAGCAGCGGCGGCAGGCGGCGGCGGCCGCGCTGGACCGGGTCGGCCTCGGGCACCGCGCCCGGCAGCCGGCCGGCCGGCTCTCCGGCGGCGAGCAGCAGCGGGTGGCGATCGCCCGGGCACTCGTCGGCCGGCCGGCGGTGCTGTTCGCCGACGAACCCACCGGCAACCTGGACACCGTCACCGGCGCCGCCATCCTCGACCTACTGCGCGAGCTGAACGCCGACGGTACCACGATAGTGGTGATCACCCACGACGCCGAGGTGGCCGCGGCCGGCAACCGGCGGGTGGAGCTACGCGACGGCCTGGTCGTGCACGACACCGGCGGCCCGGCATGACGCCGCGGTCCCGGCTGCGCGCCGCCGACCTGCTCGCGGTCGGCACCGTGGGGCTGCGCAGCCGCCGCGTCCGGGCGGTGCTGTCGATGCTCGGGGTGGCCATCGGCATCGCCGCAGTGGTCTCCGTGCTCGGCATCACCCGCTCCAGCCAGGCAGACCTGCTGGCCCGCATCGACCGGCTCGGCACCAACCTGCTGACCGTGGTCAGCGGGCAGAGCCTGGCCGGCTCGGAGGTGCCCCTGCCGGCGACCGCGACCGGCGTAATCGCCGGTACCGAGGGGGTGCTCGCCGCCAGCGCGACCGCCGACCTGCACGGCCCCGTCGCGGCCCGGTCCGAACTGGACACCACCGGCGGCGTGGGCATCCGCGCGGCCGACACCGCGTTGCTGTCCACACTGGACGGTCAGTTGGCCGCCGGCACGTTCCTGACCGAGGCCACCGCGCGGTACCCGGCGATGGTACTCGGGCACCGGGCCGCCCAGGCACTCGGCATTGCGGACCTGGCCGGCGACCCGCGCGTCTCGGTCGGCGGCGCATGGTACGCCGTCGTCGGCATCCTCCGCCCGGTCGAGCTGGCCCCGGAGATCGACAGCTCGGCGCTGGTCGGCCTGGCGGTCGCCGCCGACCGGCTCGGCTACGACGGGCACCCGACCCGCATCTACGTGCGGACCGAGGTGGCGCGGACGACCGAGGTACGCGGGATGCTGGCCCGGGCCACCAACCCGCAGAACCCGTCCCAGGTCATGGTCAGCCAGCCGGCGGAGGCGCTGGTCGCCCGCCTCGCCGCGGCCGACGCAGGCACCGCGCTGTTCCTCGGCCTGGGCGCGGTGGCGCTGCTGGTCGGCGGCATCGGCATCGCCAACGTCATGGTGATCTCGGTGCTGGAACGGCGCGGCGAGATCGGGCTGCGCCGGGCGCTCGGCGCCACCCGAGGCCACGTCGCGGTGCAGTTCCTGGTGGAGTCCCTGGTGCTCGGCGCCGCCGGCGGCACGGTGGGTGTTCTGGCCGGCACCGCGGTCACCCACGCGCTGGCGTACCGGCACGGCTGGCAACCGCTGATCCCGCCGCTGGCGGTGGCGGCCGGGCTGGCCGCCGCTGTGGTCATCGGCGCGGTGGCCGGGGTCTACCCGGCACTGCGCGCCGCGCGGCTGGCGCCGACCGAGGCGCTGCGCACCGCGTGACGCCGGCGGCGGCCGGCGCACGATAATGCCGGAAGGGGGTGAGGCGATGGCCCGGCATCAGGGACTGCGGCTGCGGATGGCCGCCTCGTACGTCCTGGTCACCGCCGCGGCGGTCGCCGTGGTCGAGCTGGTGACGCTGGTACTCCTGGTGCCCCGCCTGGTGGCGGATAGCAAGCAGCGGGACCGCAGCCTGCTCGTCGGCATCACGGCGCACGACTACGCCGCGCAGGTGCTGGCCGCCGCCGGCCGGCTGGGCCGGCTGCCGACCGGCAGCGAGATCCAGCTCGGCGAGTCGGGCCTGGTGCTCGCGCCCCGCGAGGTCCGGATGGAGGCGGGCGGCGAGGGGGTCCGCATCCCATACACGGCGGCACGGCAGGACGAGCGGAAGCCGCTGTCGCTGGCGGTGCTGCTCAACCTGGATGGCCGGATCGCCGCCAGCTCGTACCCGCCGGGGTACCCGGCCGGTGCGGCGTTCGGCGGTCCCGGCGTGGTGACGCTGCCGGCTGGCGCGCTCGCGGTGTCGCCGAAGATGGCCAAGGGGGAGAACGGTCAGGCGGACACCACACTCGGCCCGGTGCTCTGCGCGCTGGCGCCGGTGAACCTGCTGGCGGCAGACGGCAAGCCGAACGCCGGGATCGACGGCGCCGGCCAGGCGATCGGCTACGTCTACGTCCAGGTTCCCTACGACGACCGGCTCCCGCTCGGCGCGGACCTCACCTCGCCGGGCACCGACGTCGGGCCGCTGCTCATTATCGGGCTGCTGGTCACCCTCGCCGCGCTGCCGGTCGGAGTGGTCTTCGGCCTGCTGTCGACCAAGACGCTGATCGGCCGGCTGCGCCGGCTGGCGGCGAGCACGGTCGCCGTCGCCGACGGCGACTACCACCACCGGGTACCCGTGTCCGGCACCGACGAGGTGGGCCAGCTGGAGGCGAACTTCAACCGGATGGCGGTCCGCCTGGCCGAGGCGATGTCCGTCCAGCGGCAGCTCGCCGGCGCCGGCGAGCGCGCCCGCATCGCCCGCGAGCTGCACGACTCCATCTCGCAGGACCTGTACTCGCTGCGGCTGCTCGCCGGCGGCCTGCGCCGGGCACTGCCGGCCGGCTCGCCGCTGCTCGGCCGAGTCGAGGCGATGGAGAGCACCGCCACCGGTACGGTGATCGAGATGCGGGCTTTGCTGCTGGAGCTGCGCCCGGTGGCGCTGCGCGACGCGGATCTCGCGGCCGCGCTGGCCGGGCTGTGCGCGGCCTACGGCGACCGGCTGGGCGTGCCGATCGCCACCGAGCTGGCACCGGTGACGGTGGCGCCGGCGGTCGAGCACGCGGCGCTGCGCATCGCGCAGGAGGCGCTGGCCAACGCGGTCAGACACGCCCACCCGACCCGGATCGCGGTACGCCTCGACGCGGTCGACGGCGGGCTGCTGCTGTCGGTCACCGACGACGGCGCCGGGTTCGACCCGGAGCGCGCCGGCGACCGGCACGGCATGGGCCTGCCGATGATGCGCGAGCGGGTCACCGAGCTGGGCGGCGACCTCCAGGTCGACTCGGCACCCGGCGACGGCACCACGGTCCTGGTCCGGCTGCCTGGGGAGCGGCCGTGATCCGTGTGCTGATCGTGGACGACCACAAGGTCGTCCGGCAGGGGCTGCGCCTCCTCCTGGACCAGGAGGAGGACATCGAGGTGGTGGCCGAGTGCGCCGACGGCGCCGCCGCGCTGCGCGCGGTGCATGCGCTGGAGCCGACGGTGGTCCTGCTGGACCTGTTCCTGGCCGGGCAGGACGGCCTCAGCGTGCTGGCGCAGATCAAACGGGACCGGCCGGGCACAGAGGTGCTCATGCTCACCTCGTCCGAGGCCGACGAGCACCTGCTCGCCGCGGTACGCGCGGGCGCGCTCGCCTACCTGTCGAAGTCCGCCGGCGTGGACCAGGTCGTCGAGTCGGTGCGCGCCGCGGCCCGCGGCGAGAGCCTGCTGGAGCCGCGGATCGCCGCGCGACTGGTGCGCAAGGTCCGCGAGGCGGGCGCGCACCGCCCGGTCGACCCACTGTCCCCCCGGGAGCTGGACGTGCTGCGGGTACTCGCCCGCGGCCGGTCCAACCGGCAGATCGCCAGGACGCTGGCCATCACCGAGGACACCGTGAAGGCGCACGTCTCCAGCATCCTGGCCAAGCTGGGGCTGGCGGACCGCACCCAGGCCGCGATCTTCGGGTTGCAGCAGGGGCTGGTCCCGCTGGACGACGCCCTGAACGACCCTGACTGACCCGCCCCCGGCCGGCCGCACGCGGTCCTCACAACCGCGGGAACATCTGGGGTGGGCCTCGTCGGGATTCAGCGCCAGTTCGGCCGAGCCGATGAGGAGCGGATCCGGGTACCGACAGCAGTGTCGCTGACCGCGATCTCGTTGGTCCCGCCCCTCCTCTCCGGGGCGAACACCGCCACCACCACCGCCCTCCTCGGACTACACCTCGTCCCTGCGACGGTGATGATCCCCACCCTGGCGCGGAGCCTCCGCACCCGGACCGATTGACGATCCCGCAACGGGACAACGCGCTGCGCAAGGGCCGTGCGCGAGCGCACTACGGTGGCCCCCCGGTGCTGCCACCCTCCATTCCAGGTTTCTTTCTTGGCCAATTCGACAGCTGAGTCGCGTGTGCGAAGAAGCACAGGGCACCTTGCGGGATGAAGACCAAACGCCATCCGCTTCGGTCGGGGGCGCACCGGGTACCCCGGTCGCGTTCACCCTGGCCGACCCCGCCGTCGCGCGCCTCCCACGTGGATTCGGCTCCTCCG
>NZ_JAOEGB010000033.1 GCF_025420585.1 Planotetraspora sp. A-T 1434
TAAACCTAACTAACCGGCATTGGCCCTAACCGTCGGAAACGGCGATCCCAGGTCCGATCCCTCTCTTCCCAGGTCCGATCCCAGGCCGATGCCGATGCCGATGCCAACACAGACGCGGGCACCGGTGCCCGTGGCGGTGCCGGGACCGAACAGCTCTGAGCGGACCCCTCGGTGGTGGCCTCAGCGGTAGAACCCTGTCTCGGGCGCGAGACCGTCGACCACATGCGACAAGCGCGCTTTAAGGACGGGTAAAGGACTGGCTGTCGAGGTGTGGCCGCCTACTCAGGGGTGAATGTCAAGAAATAGACCTTTGCGTCCGGTCACTGGCGCATGCCAAGGGTCCGGGTGCAGTCACGCGTTCCATTATCCAGCCGGCCGCTCCCGAAGGCGGGCCGGACGCCGGGAAGCCGTCGGCGCCTACACCAACTCGCCACACCGCCGATGCGCCAGCGGAGCGGACGTAGCCCCTTGAGGGTCGCGAAGAGGGCCTCGTGACGGACGCGAGCTGACGGACACGAGCTGACGGACACGAGCTGACGGACGCGAGCTGACGGACGCGAGCTGACGGGGACGCCAGGCGACCGGGGACGCGGGGAGATTTCGTGAAGGGGATGAGGAGATGGCGAAGGCAGTAGGCATCGACCTCGGCACGACGAACTCGGTCATCGCGACCACGGAGGATGGGCACCCGACGGTCATTCCCAACGCCGAGGGATCGCGGACGACGCCCTCGGTCGTGGCGTTCACCGATCAGGGTGAAGTCCTCGTCGGCCAGATGGCGAGACGCCAGGCGATCCTGAACCCCAAGGGGACCATCTATTCCGCCAAGCGTTTCATCGGCCGCCGCTACGACGAGGTCCAGGATGAGATCAAGGCCGTGTCGTTCGACGTGGTGCCGGGGCCCGACGGCGCTGTCCGGTTCAAGGTCAAGGAGAAGCTGTACGCTCCGGAGGAGATCTCCGCGTTCGTACTGAGGAAGCTCGTGTCGGATGCGGCGAAGTTCCTCGGGGAGAAGGTCACCGAGGCCGTCATCACCGTGCCCGCATACTTCAACGACGCCCAGCGGCAGGCGACCAAGGACGCCGGCAAGATCGCCGGTCTGGAGGTCCTGCGGATCATCAACGAGCCCACGGCCGCCGCCCTGGCGTACGGCCTGGACAAGAAGGGCAACGAGACGGTGCTCGTCTTCGACCTGGGCGGCGGCACCTTCGACGTCAGCATCCTCGACATCGGCGAGGGAGTGGTGGAGGTCCGCTCGACGTCCGGGGACACCCATCTGGGCGGGGACGACTTCGACCGCCGGATCGTCGACTACCTGGCCGACGAGTTCCAGCGTCAGGAGGGCATCGACCTGCGGCGCGATCCCCAGGCGCTGCAGCGGCTGTTCGAGGCGGCGGAGAAGGCCAAGGTGGAGCTGTCCTCGGTCACCCAGACGCAGGTCAGCCTGCCGTTCATCACGGCGGACGCCACCGGTCCCAAGCACCTCAACACCACGCTCATGAGGTCGACCTTCGAGGAAATCACCCACGACCTGATCGAACGACTCAGGCATCCGGTCGAGCAGGCCATGGCCGACGCCAAGATTACCCAGGACGACCTCGACGAGGTCATCCTCGTCGGAGGCGCGACGCGTATGCCGGCCGTACAGCAGCTCGTGCGGCGCATGACCGGCAAGGAACCGAACATGACGGTCAACCCGGACGAGGTCGTGGCGCTCGGCGCCGCGGTCCAGGCGGCCATCATCAAGGGTGAGGTCCAGGACGTCGTGCTGCTCGACGTGACACCGCTGTCGCTCGGCGTCGAGACGCTCGGCGGGGTCATGACCAAGATCATCGAACGGAACACCACGATCCCGGCCCGCCGTACCGAGGTGTTCAGCACCGCTGAGGACAACCAGTCGGCCGTCGACGTCGTCATCCTGCAGGGCGAGCGTGAGCGGGCCTCCGACAACCGCGCCCTCGGCCGGTTCCGGCTGGAGAACATCAGGCCGGCGCCGCGAGGGGTCCCGCAGATCGAGGTCACCAGCGACATCGACGCCAACGGCATCCTGAACGTGTCGGCCCGGGACAAGGACACGGGTGCGGAACAGCGCATCACGATCAGCGAGAGCTCCAATCTCGACAGGAGCGAGATCGAGCGGATGATCGCCGACGCGGAGCGGCACCGTACGGAGGACGCCCAGCTCCGGCAGGCGATCGACGCCCGCAACGAGCTCGACTCGATCGCCTACCAGGTCGAGCGCCGCCTGACCGAGCTGGGGGACGTCGTTCCGGTTCACGAGAAGGCCCGGGCGGAGGCGCTGATCGCGGACGCGCGCCAGGCGGTGAAGGAGGAGGCGCCGATGGACCGGTTGCGGAGCCTGACCGCCGAGCTGCAGCAGGTCTACCACGGCCTCGGCGCGTCGGCGGCGGCCGCGCAGGCCCAGGCGGGACAGCCGGGCGCGGGACAGCCGGGCGCAGGACAGCCGGGACAGGCCGGGCAGTCCCAGGCCGGCCAAGCCGCGTCGGACGAGGACGTTATCGACGCCGAGTTCACCAGCCCCGAGTGACATGGGGGCAGTGACATGAACGCGCGAAACGAGGCCCCGCCTCCGGAGTCGGCCGGGCCCGGTCCGGAGTTCGAGGCGTCCGAAATATCCGAGGCTTCCGAGGCTTCCGAGGCTTCCGAGGCGGTCGAGGAGAGGTTGACCGAGCTCCAGGACCGGTGGCTCCGAGCGGTGGCCGAGCTCGACAACCTGCGCAAGCGGATGGTCCGCGACCTGGACCGGCAGCGGCTCGACGAGCGGGCCCGCGTCGCGGCGGAATGGTTGCCGGTGATCGACAACCTGGAGCTGGCGCTGAAGCACGCGGACGCGGACGCGGGCGCCGTGATCGAGGGCGTCCGCGCCGTCCGTGACCAGGCGGTCGGTGTGCTGGGCCGCCTCGGGTTCCCGCGCAGGGAGGACGTCGGGACGCGGTTCGACCCGTCCCGGCACGAGGCCGTGAGCACCGTCGAGGACCCGGACGCCGAGCCGGGCACGGTCCTCGAGGTCGTACGGCCCGGCTACGGCGACGGGGGGCGGCAGCTCCGCCCGGCGTCGGTGATCGTGGCCACGAAGGTGGAGGACTGATGGCGGACCGCGACTTCTATGAGGCCCTCGGGGTCTCGAGGTCGGCCAGTCAGGAGGAGATCCAGCGGGCCTACCGCAAGCTCGCGCGGGCCTACCACCCGGACGTCAACAAGGACCCGGGCGCGGAGGACCGCTTCAAGGAGGTCTCGGAGGCCTACGAGGTGCTCTCCGACCCGGAGACGCGACGCCGGTACGACGCGTTCGGGCGGGATTTCCGCCAGGTGCCCGAGGGCGTGGATCCGGCGACGTGGGCACGTGCCCGCCGGACCGGAGCAGGATACGCCGGGGCCGGATACGCGGGAGCCGGGCGCGCCGGAGCCGGGGGCGCCGGAGCCGGGAGGGCCCGCGGCCGGGGAGACGAGGAGATCAGGTTCAGCACCGGCGAGGGGATCGACATCGATCTCGAAGACCTGCTCGGCGGCATGTTCGGCGCCGGGGCAAGGGGAGGCGGAGCCGGTGGCCGGGCAAGGGGAGGCGGAGCCGGTGGCCGGGCAAGGGGAGGCGGAGCCGGTGGCCCCACGGGCTTCGGCGGGTGGGCCGGCCGCGGGTGGGGCCCCGCGCAGGGAGCCGACCAGGAGGCCGAGCTGCCGCTCACGGTCGAGGAGGCGTACCGCGGAGGCCGCCGCACGATCACGCTCCCCGGCCACGGGGGCACGCGGACGCTCGACGTCAAGATCCCGGCGGGGGTCGTCGACGGGCAGCGCATCAGGCTGGCGGGGCAGGGCGGCCAGGGCCGAGACGGGGGCCAGCCGGGCGATCTGTACCTGATCGCTCGGATCGCGGATCACCCGCGCTACCGGGTGGAGGGACGGGACATCCACGTCCAGCTGCCCCTCACCCCGTCCGAGGCCGCGCTGGGGGCGACCGTCGCGGTCGACACCCCCGGCGGGGAGGCCAAGGTCAAGGTCCCGCCGGGCACCTCGTGCGGCCGCCGCCTGCGCCTGCGCGGCCAGGGCATGCCGAACCCGCGCGGCAAGCCCGGAGACGTGCTCGCCGAGGCCCGGATCATGGTGCCGCCCACGCCGAGCGAGGAGGAGCGCCGCCTCTACGAGCGGCTCGCCAGCCTGTCCACCTTCAACCCCCGAACTCCGAGCAATCCCAGGACTCCGAGGACCCGGCCATGACCCACACGACGCACTCCGCCCACCCGCTCGTACGGCTCTCGCACACGAACCTGGAGTCCTTCGCGGCCGCCACGGGGCTGCATCCCGAGATGGTGCGCCGGCTGGTGGCGCTCGGCCTGATCGAGGCCTCGCGGGACTCGGCCGGCGACCTGTGCATCCCCCTCTCCCAGGTATCCGCCGTGGCCCGGATGCGCCGCCTGCGCGCCGGGCTGGCCCTCAACTACGCCTCCCTGGGCCTGGTGATGGACCTCCTTGACCGCATCGCGGAGCTGGAGGCAGCTCTGCGATCCCGCTCCAGGACCACCGGAGGGACGACGTGGACCCCAACCGCCTGACGCAGAAGTCACAGGAAGCCCTGCACGACGCCCAGACCAAGGCGATCCGGTACGGGCATACGGAGGTCGACGGCGAGCACCTCCTGCTCGCGCTGCTCACGCAGCCGGACGGGCTGGTCCCGCGCCTGCTCTCGGCCGCCGGGGCCGACTCGGAGAAGCTCCGCCTGGAGCTGGAGGCCGAGCTGGAGCGGCGGCCACGCGTCAGCGGTCCGGGCGCCGCGCCCGGCCAGGTCCACCTCACCCAGCGGCTGTCGCGCCTGCTCGACACCGCCGATCGGGAGGCCAGGCGGCTCAAGGACGAATACGTCTCGGTCGAGCATCTGCTGCTCGCGCTGCTCGACGAGGGGGCCGAGGGTCCCTCAGGGCGGCTGCTGCAGGGGCACGGGCTGACCCGGGAGCGCTTCCTGGAGGTGCTCACGCAGGTGCGCGGCAACCAGCGGGTGACCTCGGCCAACCCCGAGGTCGCCTATGAGGCCCTGGAGAAGTATGGCCGGGACCTCGTGGGCGCCGCGCTGTCGGACAAGCTCGATCCGGTGATCGGCCGGGACGCCGAGATCCGCCGGGTGATCCAGATCCTGTCCCGCAAGAGCAAGAACAACCCGGTCCTCATCGGCGACCCCGGAGTCGGCAAGACCGCGATCGTGGAGGGGCTGGCGCAGCGCATCGCCCGGGGCGACGTCCCCGAGGGGCTGAAGGACAAGACGGTCTTCAGCCTCGACATGGGCGCCCTCATCGCGGGGGCGAAATACCGCGGCGAGTTCGAGGAGAGGCTGAAGGCGGTCCTGACGGAGGTGAAGGCCTCCGAGGGCCGGATCCTGCTGTTCATCGACGAGGTGCACAACGTCGTCGGAGCGGGGGCGGCGGAGGGGGCGATGGACGCGGGCAACATGCTGAAGCCGATGCTGGCCCGCGGCGAGCTCCACCTGATCGGCGCCACCACGGTCGCCGAATACCGCAAGTACATCGAGAAGGACGCCGCCCTGGAGCGCCGTTTCCAGCCCGTCGTCGTGGACGAGCCCTCGGTCGAGGACTCCATCTCCATCCTGCGCGGGCTGCGCGAGCGCCTGGAGGTGTTCCACGGCGTGAGGATCACCGACAGCGCCATCGTGGCCGCCGTCGTCCTGAGCCACCGTTACATCTCCGACCGGTTCCTCCCCGACAAGGCGATCGACCTGGTCGACGAGGCGTGCGCGATGCTCCGCACGGAGATCGACTCCATGCCGGCCGAGCTGGACGAGCTCACCCGCCGCGTGATGCGCCTGGAGATCGAGGAGGCGGCGCTCGCCAAGGAGGACGACCCGGCGAGCAGGTCCCGCCTGGAGGCCCTGCGCAAGGAGCTCGCCGACCTGCGCGCCCAGGCGGACGCCATGCGCGCCCAGTGGGAGGCCGAACGGCATGCCGTACGGAGGGCGCAGTCGCTGCGTCAGGAGATCGAGGCGGTGCGCCGGGAGGCGGAGCAGGCCCAGCGGGTCTATGACCTCAGCCGCGCCGCCGAGCTGACCCACGGCAGGCTCCCGGAGCTGGAGCGCAAGCTGAAGGCGGCCGAGGAGCAGCTCGAATCCAAGCAGGGCGGCCACCGGCTCCTACGCGAGGTCGTGACGGAGGAGGAGATCGCGGACATCGTGTCCCGCTGGACGGGCATTCCGGTCAGCCGTCTCCAGGAGGGCGAGCGGGAGAAGCTGCTGCGGCTCGACAAGATCCTCCACGAGCGGGTGATCGGCCAGGACGAGGCCGTCCGGCTGGTCTCGGACGCGATCATCCGGGCCCGGTCGGGCATCAAGGACCCCCGGCGGCCCATCGGCTCGTTCATCTTCCTGGGCCCGACCGGCGTCGGGAAGACCGAGCTGGCCAAGGCGCTCGCCGAGGCGCTGTTCGACACCGAGGACAACATGGTCCGCGTCGACATGAGCGAGTATCAGGAGCGGCACACCGTCAGCCGGCTCGTGGGGGCGCCCCCGGGTTACGTCGGCTACGAGGAGGGCGGCCAGCTGACCGAGGCGGTGCGGCGCAAGCCGTACTCGGTCGTGCTGTTCGACGAGATCGAGAAGGCGCACGCGGACGTGTTCAACGCGCTGCTGCAGGTGCTCGACGACGGACGGCTCACCGACGCGCAGGGCCGTACGGTCGACTTCCGCAACACCGTGATCATCATGACGTCCAATATCGGGTCGCCCTACCTGATGGACGGCGTCACGCCCCAGGGGGAGATCGAACCGGAGGCGAGAGAGCTGGTCATGGCCGACCTGCGCGGGCGCTTCCGGCCGGAGTTCCTCAACCGGGTCGACGAGATCGTGCTGTTCAAGCCGCTGACGCAGCCGGAGATCGAGCAGATCGTCTCGCTGATGTTCAACGACATCAGGGCGCGGCTGGCCGACCGGCGGATGACGCTGGAGGTCACCGAGCCCGCGCTGCGCTTCATCGCCGAGCAGGGCTTCGACCCCGTCTACGGGGCCAGGCCGCTGCGCCGGTTCATCGCCCGCGAGGTCGAGACCCGCATCGCTCGGGCGCTGGTCGCCGGGGACGTCCTCGACGGCGCGGTCATCCGGGTGGACCTGTCCGGGGGCCGGCTCGTGGTGTCCTACGAGAACCCGGAGGCTGACGATGACATCGAACGGAGCCGGGCGTCGACGGATCGGGCCGAAAACCTCTAGCCGATCCACTGTCCGGCGTGGACGGACGCGGTCATCGCGGGCCGCGGCCCGGCGATCATGCACATCCCCTCGGGCAGCCCGATGACGACGGGATCGCCGAAGCCGCCGTCCACCTCCACGGTGATCCGCGCCCCGGCGAGGGGCAGGCGGGAGATCCGCAGCGAGCCGAACCCGTCCGGCAGGACCGGGGCGATCCAGAGCTTGCCGCGCGGCACCCACGGGTCCAGGCGCAGGAGGATCCGCACGAGCTGGATCGGCGTGGCCGACGCCCACGCCTGCGGAGAGCACGAGGTCGGGTACGGCACGGGCACGGGGAACTCATGGCGGTCGAACCCGCAGAACAGCTCCGGCAGCCGCCCGTTGAATGCGCGGGCCGCGTCGAGCAGGCCGAGGACGATGGTCTGGGCCTCCTCGATGAAGCCGTACCGCATGAGCCCGGCGGCCGTCAGCGCGTTGTCATGCGGCCACACCGACCCGTTGTGGTAGCTCATCGGGTTGTAGGCGCCCATGTCCGCGGCCAGGGTCCGCACGCCGAAGCCCGTGAACATGGCAGGTGACATGAGATGCTCGGCCACCTGTCCGGCCTTGTCCCGGTCGACGATGCCGGACCACAGGCAGTGGCCCATGTTGGAGCCGAGGCCGTCGATGGGCCGTCCGTCCCGGTCCAGGCCCATGGCGTAGTAGCCCCGGTCCGGCAGCCAGAACCTCTCGTTGAACGCCTCGCGCAGCTCCGCCGCCTTCGCCGCGTAACGCCTCTCGGTCTCGGCGTCTCCCGCCTCCCGCGCGAAGTAGTGCCGGGCGAGGTAGGCCGCGTAGACGTAGCCCTGCACCTCGGCGAGGGCGATCGGCGGCCGGGCGATCGCGCCGTCGGCGAAGTTGATCCCGTCGAAGGAGTCCTTCCAGCCCTGGTTGGCCAGGCCCTGGTCGGTCTTGCGGCGATACCACAGGAAGCCGTCCCGCATGCCGTACCGCTCGATCCAGTCCAGCGCCGCGTCGGCGTGCGGCAGGAGCTTCTCCACCACGTCATGGTGCGCCCCCCAGCGGCGCAGCTCCCCGAGCAGCACCACGAACAGCGGGGAGGCGTCGACCGACCCGTAGTAGGCCCGCGCGCCCGAGTCCGAGGGGGCCGTGCTCACGCCGTACCGCAGCTCATGCATGATCTTTCCGGGCTCCTCCTCCGTGAGAGGGTCGGTCTTGACCCCCTGGAGCCGGGCCAGGCGGCGGAGCGTGCCGACGGCGAGGTTCTGGTCGAGCGGCAGGGCAAGCCACGAGGTCAGCAGCGAGTCACGCCCGAACAGCGTCATGAACCAGGGCGCTCCGGCCGCGATCGACGGCGGCTCGTCGGGGTAGTCCGGATCGAACAGCCGCAGCGACCCGAGGTCGGTCCGCGATCTGTCCAGGATCGTGGCCAGCGTCGTGTTGGAGGTGGTGATGGCTCCGGTGTCCACCTCCCACTCGCACAGCCACCGCGCGGCCTCCGCCTGCTGCGGCAGGCACGCGGCCGAGAACCAGGGCTCCGACTCCACACCGTCGATGATGGGATTCGCCTGCAGGCACAGCCGCACGTCACCCCTGGCGGGCACGACCACGCGGAAGACGAGCAGTCCGGGCGGTACGGCCAGCACGGGCGTGTCCTCGCCGCCGACCACCACGCGAACGCCCCTCCCCCGGCTGGCCGAGAAGAGACGCAGCGCCCGCTCCTCGGGGGCCGCCTCCACGTCGGTGACCCTGCAGATGTGGTTGGTCTTCACCTCGAACAGGTCGCAGACCTCGGAGGCGATGTTCAGCGACGCCACGCATCCGGCCGGCTCGTCGGAGAGGTTCCGCAGGACGACGTCCTCGCACATGCCCCCGCCCGTGAAGCGGTCCCTGATCACGAGCAGCGTGCTCTCGGCCTGCCCGGGGCGCCGGGCGGCGCGGCCGATGAAGGTCGCGTGGTACGGCTCGGCCGCCAGGACCTGCAGTTCCTCGACCGGGGCGTCGTCGATGTGCAGCTCCCAACGGGACAGCAGCCGGGTGTCGGCGAAGAAAACGCCCTGCGCCCCTCCCGGCAGGATGTCCCCGTTTCTCGTGGAGACACAGAAGGAGCCCCCCGCCACGAGCGTCATGGTCGCCTCGCCGAGCGCTCTCGGCTGTCCTTCGAACGTCCATCCATCCACGATTCGGCCCTTTCGTTCCGATTTCGTGCTATTGGCCGTCTTCTCTACCTGATGGGCGATTTTACGCGTAGGAGTGACCGGCTGCGAGGCCGCCACCCTCCGTCGCGATCCCGGGGTCTGTCCTTTTGCCCGGCCTTGACCTGCGGTTTCTTAGTCTTCGGCCATGCGCAAGTGGGTCGGGGTCAACGGCTACGAGGTGGACATGATCGTCCTGGACGGCCGTCAGCTGCTACGGGTCCGTCACCTCGGCTACCACATCGCCTTCTGCGGGTCGGTGACCGACGTCGCCCGCTACGTCGACCTCGCGGAGCTCGTCGAGGTCGTGGATCTCCCCCAGCAGCCGACCGCCTGAGCCTTTCCCCGGCCAGTACGGCACGCGAGCGACATCTGTGTAACCGCAATCCGGATGCCGGTCCCGCTCCGAAGTACCTACGTTGGTGGCGACCTGGCGGCCGGGAGGGTGAATGAGGGCTAAACGGGCGTTGCGTCTCGCGGGCGGGCGGGGCCCCGGAACCGCGCGGGAAAGCCCCGAGGACGGATCGGGGCCCGAGGAACTGCTGGAACGAGTGGCCCGCGGCGACCGCGCGGCCTTCGAGCATCTCTACGACCTCGTGGCGGGGCCGGTCTACGGCCTGGTGCTACGGGTCCTCCGCGATCCCGCCCAGAGCGAGGAGGTCGCCCAGGAGGTGCTCGTGGAGATCTGGCGCAGCGCCGCCCGCTACGAGCGGGGGCGCGGCTCGGCGATGTCGTGGGTGATGACGATCGCCCACCGCCGCGCGGTGGACCGGGTCCGCACCGCCCAGTCGGCCGTGGACCGGGAGGACCGGGTGGCGCGGCTGGAGGTGCGGCGGCCGTTCGACGAGGTGGCCGAGTCGGTCGAGGGCCGGCTGGAACGCGAACGGCTACGCCGGTGCCTGGACGGCCTGACAGAGTTGCAGCGCGAATCGGTGACTTTCGCCTATTACGGCGGATACTCCTACCGGGAGGTATCCGAGCTTCTGAAGGTGCCGCTCGCGACGGTGAAGACGCGGATGCGCGACGGGCTGATCCGGATGCGCGACTGCATGGGGGTGGAACGGTGACCGACGAGACGCGTAGTCGCGACCCGCACACGCTGGCGGGCGCGTACGCCCTGGATGCCATCGACCACGACACCGACCGTCTGCGGTTCGAGCACCACCTGGCCCGGTGCGCCGAATGCGCTCAGGAGCTGCGCGGCCTGGTGGAGACCGCCGCCCGGCTCGGCCAGGCCGCGGCCGTGGAGCCTCCGGCCGCGCTGCGCGAGCGGGTGATGGCGGAGATCGGCCAGGTCCGGCAGCTGCCCCCGCTCCTGCTGCCCGGCTCCTCCGGTCCGGGCCCCTCGCCGTTCACCCGCTGGTGGCCCCGCCTCGCCGCCGGGCTCGCCGCGGCGTGCCTGATCGCGGCCGTGGCTCTCGGAGCGGTCCTGATCCAGACCCGTGACCAGCTCGAACAGGCCAGGGCCGGGAACCGCCAGATCGCCGCGGTCCTGGCGGCGCCGGACGCCCGCACGGTGACCGGTTCCGGCGTGGACGGCCACGGCGCGACGGGGACCGTGGTGGTCTCCCGGTCGCAGGGCCGGCTGGTGTTCGCCTCCAGCGGGCTGGCCGCCCTCCCGGACGGCAAGACCTACCAGCTCTGGGAGATCACCTCCGGGCGGATGCGATCGGCCGGGCTGCTGCGCCCGGACGCCTCGGGGGCCATCCCGCCTGTCGTCGCCGCCGGGGCCGGCCGGGCCGATCAGGTCGGCCTCACGGTCGAGCCCGCCGGGGGCTCGGCGCAGCCCACCACACGGCCGCTGCTCCTCCTGGACCTGCGCACCGCCTGACCCGCCGCCCGCTGCCCGCCGGCCCCGGCCCTTCCAGCCGGGGCCGGCGCGCTGTCTGGCTGGGCCTCCAGCTTTTGCCGCCACCGCGCCAATCCGAGCCGGAAGGCGCTCCGAAGGCGTGTCGTGAACTTCGGAAAGCCCCCCGTCGGAGGGCCCGGCGCGGGCCGGGCGCTCGGTGCGCTGTGTGGAGTGCCGGCCGTGGCGGCGGCGCTGGGAGCCGCGGAGCTGACCGCCGCTCCGCTCCGGCCCCAGGCCGGTCCCCTGGTGGCGGTGGGGTCCGCGTTCATCGACCTGGCCCCTCGCCGGCTGAAAGACGCCGCGATCCGCGCCTTCGGGGCCGACGACAAGCTCGTGCTCCTGATCGGGATTGTGGCCACGGTTCTGGCGATCGCCGCCGTGGCGGGCCTCGCCGCGCGCCGCCGCCCCCGTCTCGCCCCGGCCCTCCCGGCCGCCCTGGGCCTGACGGCGGCCGCCGCCGCGCTGTCCCGGCCCGGCGCGGCCCCCACCGACGCGCTGCCCTCCTTGGTCGCGGCCGTCGTCGGCGCTCTGGCCCTCCGCCTTCTGCTCGGCTCCCTGAGCCGGCGGGCCGTGCGCCCCTCTCAGCTGCCTCCTGTCCCGGAGATCGGTACGACGGCTCCGGGGCAGGAGGCGTTCGCCCCGTCCACGCCGGGTCTCCTTGAGGGCGGGCTCTCCGATCGGCGGGCGTTACTCCGCACCGGTACGGCGACGCTGGCCTTCGCCGCCCTCACCGGAGGGAGCGGACGCGCGATCACGGCCGCCCGCGACAGCGCCGCGCGCGGGACCGGCCTCGTCCTCCCGCGACCCGCGGAATCCGCCCCGCCTCTTCCCCCGGGCAGCGACCTGCGCATCCCCGGCCTCAGCCCGTTCACGACGCCCGATGACGGCTTCTACCGGGTCGACACCGCGCTCGTGATCCCCCGCGTCCCGCTTCGCGACTGGCGGCTACGCGTCCACGGCCTCGTGGACCGGCCCGTCGAGCTCACCTTCGAGGAGCTGCTCCGTCGCCCGCTGATCGAGCGGGACATCACCCTGACCTGCGTGTCCAACGAGGTCGGCGGGCCGTACGCCGGGACCGCGCGCTGGCTCGGCATCGACCTCGCCGCCCTGCTCCGAGAGGCGGGAGTGAGCGCGGGGGCCGACCAGATCATGTCGCGCTCCGCCGACGGCTGGACCTGCGGGACGCCGGTGGAGACCGTTCTGGACGGCCGCGCCGCGCTGCTCGCCGTCGGCATGAACGGCCGGGCGCTCCCTCCGGCACACGGCTTCCCGGCGAGGTTGATCGTCCCCGGCCTCTACGGGTACGTGTCGGCGACCAAGTGGGTGACGGAGATCAAGCTCACCCGGTTCGCCGGCGAGCGGGCCTACTGGGCGGAGCGAGGCTGGGCCCAACGGGCGCCCGTCAAGACCGCCTCCCGCATCGAGGTGCCCAAGCCGTTCGCCCGGCTACGGGCCGGCCCCGCGGTCATCGCCGGAGTCGCCTGGGCCCCGCACCGGGGCGTGGCCGCCGTCGAGGTGCGGGTGGACGGAGGGCCGTGGCGGCAGGCCCGGCTGGCGCCCTCCCCCGGCCCCGACACCTGGCGCCAGTGGCACATGACCTGGGACGCCACCCCCGGCGACCACCGCCTGGAGGTCCGCGCCACCGACACCGCCGGGCTCACCCAGACCGCCGACCGCGTGCCGCCGTTCCCCAGCGGCGCGACGGGCAGGCATTCGGTTCTCGTGACCGTCCTCTGACCCCCTCCCGCCCACCATTCACTCATCACGAAGGAGCCCATCATGAAGACCCGTCTTCTCGCCCTCTCCGCTGTCACCGTGGCGCTGTCGGTCACCACGGCATGCGGCGGCAGCGGCGACAGCGCCGACAACAGCGCCGACAACAGCGCCGACAACAGCGCCGCCGCGGCTCCGGCGGCGAACGGCGCCGCGTCGGCCGCGGCCACGCGGTCCGCGATGGCCGCCGCGCCCTTCGGCACCGCCTGCTCCGCCGTACCGGCTTCGGGAAAGGGCAGCTTCGCGGGGATGGCGGCCGATCCCGTGGCCACCGCCGCGTCCAACAACCCCGTGCTCTCCACCCTGGTCACCGCGGTGAAGAAGGCCGGGCTGGTGGACACGCTCAACGCAGCCGACGGGATCACGGTGTTCGCGCCCACCAACGACGCGTTCGCCAAGATCCCCAAGCAGCAGCTCGACCAGGTCCTCGCCGACCAGAAGACCCTCACGAGCATCCTGACCTACCACGTGGTCAAGGGGCGTAAGACGCCCGCCGACCTGCGGAACGGCACCTTCCCGACCCTGCAGGGCGGCCACGTGACCGCCACCGGCTCCGGCGAGAGCTTCACGATCAACAACGACGCCAGGGTGGTCTGCGGCGACGTCACCACCCGCAACGCCACCGTCTACATCATCGACACGGTGCTGATGCCCAGGAAGTGACGACCGGCCGGTGATCCAGAAGGGGTGAGCCGGAGGACCGGCTCACCCCGTCGCTCGTCACACCGGGCGATGCGCCCCCCGCTGACGGTGGTGTCGCGGAGCGGAATGCCGCGTCCGCGGGCCGTACACGTTGAACGACTGTGCCACCTGCTGCCCCTTGAGCTGAGGCAGGGACAGCGGGTTTACGGGGGTGGCGGACACGCCGTCGCTGGACATCGGCACGAAGACGACATTCGGCGACTCGGGATCGACGACCGGCATCTTGAACTTCTTGGGGCTCCGGCTCTGGATCTTGATCGGCGTCCCCACGGGCGGCTTCGCCGCCGTCTCCTTGAGCTGGGCGCTCCCCCCTTCCGGGGGAAGCGCCATCTCGTGTGCCCCCATCTCGGGCGCCATCTCCGGCGCCGTCTCCGGCACCGTCTCCGGCGCCGTCTCCGGGGCGCCCTGCTGAGCCCCCTTCTCCGGGGCTCCCTCAGGAACCGAGGACGAGCCGGCGGGCTTGTCCGGCTTCGAGCCGTCGCTCACCTGCACGGGCAGGGTGACGAGCTGGTGCCCGGCCGGCCGCGTCTGGGCCTTCTCGTAGTCGTCGACCGCCTTTCTGGCCTTCTCGATCTTGGCGGCGACGCTCTTCGGCACCGTCGGCGCCGGGTCGGCGGGCCTGGCCGCCGGTCCGGCCAGGAGCGCGGCGGCGAAAACGGCAGTACAGATTGGCATGATGCTCCCCCGAGGTCATGGACCGTACGAGGAAGACGGTAAGCGTCCCATGCCGGTGTGATCACGCACCTGGCGGCCAATGTCCGGTCAAACGGTCAGCCGACCTCGATATTGGTCACTCCGACTGTGGCGCCGACGACGAAGTTGCCCTGCCGGACCACGTTCGGGTGCGCCGCGCACTGAGGCTGGTTGGTGATGTAGAAGGCGTAGCTGCCGACCCCACCCAGGTCGGAGTAGTTCCCGGTGAAGACGTTGCCGCAGCCGTAGCCCTGGCCGTACTGCTCGTGGGTCTCGTATCCGTTGGCGAAGACCGATCCCGGCGTGGCGCTGTAGCTGCCGCGGTTGCCGGTGATCTCGTAGAAGCTGCCCTTGATGTCGAGCCAGCTGTCCGCCGAGTTCTCGCCGCTCAGGCCGCGCCCGTCGAAGACGTTGCCGATGACCGAGCCGGAGACCGTCCCCTCCTTGATGTCGATGTGCTCGGCCGCGATCCCTGGGCCGAACCGGTTGCCGATCACCCGGACGCGGTCGCTCCGGTCGGGCGTGCCCGCGCCCGCCTCGCCGTAACAGCGCCAGTTGCCGAACGCCGAGCCGATGTAGACGCCCTCACCGATCCCGGGCTTCTCGACGCCGGTGTCGTAGATCCGGGAGCCGATGATCGCGCTGTCGGTGGTGGACGCCCGGAAGTGGACGCCCTCCTCCTGGATGTCGTAGACGGTGACCCCACTGATGATCACGTCGGTCGAGCGGTCGACCACGATGCCCTTCTTGGAGTGGGCGATCGTGATCCCCTGGACCCGCCAGTGGCTGGCGCCGTACAGCCAGAGACCGTACGCCGAGTGCGCCCCGGGAGCGGGACAGGGCAGCGACGTCTGTTCGAACCAGTCGTTGACCAGCACCGCCTTCGCGGAGCCGCGCAGGGTGATGGGGGCCTCGGCGGTGCCCGGCACCGTGGCGACCGTCTCACCCCGGTACTCCCCGTCGGCGAGCTGGATGACGTCGCCGGGCTGCGCCGTCCGCACCGCCTCCGCGAGCTCGGCCGAGGTGGCGACCGGGACAAGACGGGACGGCCTGGCCTGGGCGGCGGCCGGGACCGCGGCGGCGACCAGGACGGCCGCGGTCATGAAGCTCACGGCTAAGCCGCCCAACCGGGGGAAACGGCGCATGATAAAACCCCTCACTATTCACATGTATGAATGACAGTCAGGATGCTGAACAGCCGTAAATGTAAGAATGCTTAACGAAAGTGTCAAGGGATCCGCGGCGGCCACGGCTCCCGCGCCGGGGCGGCACCTCCGCCAGAGGGATCGCCCCAGGTCAGGCATAGGCTGCTGTAGACACCCAGTTCTGTCACCCGACGGAGGTGAGACAGAATGGACGATTTCCGGGTTTCCATAGCACTGCGCCACCCGTTCGCGATCATCGCGGTGGCCGGAGAGCTCGACATCGCCACCATCGACCAGTTCCGGACACAGGTGGAGGCGCTACTCGCCCAGGAGATCCCACGGCTGGTGTTCGACCTGTCCCGGCTCCGCTTCATCGACAGCGGCGGGATGCAGGTCATCTTCGAGGCCTACCACCATCTGGGGCGGGGCGACCATGTCTCCGTCTGCGGGCTGACGCCCATCGTGCGGAAGGTGTTCGACGTCCTCGGACTGGCCGGCCAGATCGCCATCTACCCCACCTGCGAGGACGCCCTCTCTCACCCGGTCCAGGGGTGATTCGATCGCGGGCGGCGAGCTGGCAGCGCCCTATTACCCGTAATGACCGGAAGATCTGCTACCCGGACATATCGGTCTCACACCTCGATGTAGCCGATTTCGCCTTGCCCGGGCCTCTGTCCCGTCTATCGTGAGGTGCATACCACCGCACGACGCCCCCGGGGAGACCTGTGTCCGATCAACATTGGCCTGCACGGATCCGTTCCGAGTTCGCCCAGTGGGTCCTCGACCTGCGCGCCCAGCATCCCGGGATCGGCGCCTCCCTCGACCAGCACGCCGCCGCCGTACGGCAGGCAATCCGGGCACTGGGCGAGCGCGTCAGCCCGGTGTCGCTGCTCGCCTACCTGATCGGCTACTGGGACGGCGCCCACGAGAAGGGGTGGCGGGCGCCGCAGCCGGGACAGCCCCTCGACTTCGCCGCCCTCCGGCTGAGCGCGGTCTGCCTCATGCTCGAGTCCGTCCCCGCTGCCTGACTTCCGTCCGCCGACGCGGGAAGGGGCACCCGCTAAAGCGGGCGCCCCTTGTCCATCTCTGCTCAGACCTGCGTAGACGACGGCGGCTCCTGCGGCGGCGTCGGCCAGGACGACGTCGCGCGCGGGTCCGGCTCGCCGGTGGCCGGGGCCGAGGGCGCCGTGGCGGTCACCCGCGGCACCCGCGCGGTCTCCATGGCGTCGGCGCGCCCGCGGTCGTAGGCCGCCGCCTGGGTGCGGATGGCGTCGGTCTCGGCCTCGGCCCGGTCCAGCCACCGCGCCCAGCGCTGCTGCATCGGCCGGACGAGACCACCGCCAACGCCCACGATGAGGATGCCGGCGACCGCCGCGAGGAAGGCGATCAGCACCGGCGTGGTCACCGTGGTCGCCACCTCGATCTGGTTGAGGGCGGCGATGACGCCCAGGCCGATGATGAAGACCGAGGCGACAGTGGCCAGCGTCCGGCCGTACGGCAGGCCGCCGAGGGCGCCGCTGATGACGTCCTTGACGGCGCGCGCGATGGCCGTGGCCACCACGATGATGACGATCGCGACGGCCGCCTTCGGCAGCCACGCCACCACACCTGCGAGCAGGGTGCTGACCGGGTTCGGCCCGAAGACCGAGAACGCGATCTGCAGCGTGATCAGCAGGACGGCGTAGTAGATGAGCTTCGCGATCAGGTCGGAGGCGTCATAGCGGCTGTGCTGGAGCGTGCGCCCGATGCCGCCGCGTTCGACCCAGCGGTCGAACCCGACCCGTTCGAGGATGGCGTTGACCGCCTTCAGCAGCGCTTTGGCGACCAGCCATCCCACAACGAGGATGACGACGAATGCGAGGAATTTGGGGACGAAGGTGACGACCGACGACCAAGCGTCGGCCACCCCTCTGCCCCAATCGACCGGAGCGGCCATAGGGGGTGGTCCTCCTCGGTTGGTTCTTCCACCGGCCCGCCGGCTGGCGGCGGCGTTCTCCGACCCGGCTACCCGATCGATCGAATTCCATACCCGAATCCTTTTCAGCGGCATATCGGCGGATGCGCATAATCGCAGGCCAGTTACGGAAAGCCCGCTGACCGAAAAGTTTCAAATCGCTTGATGTCGCGGGCCAAGTAGACATGCGAAGACCGTGCGGCGGGTGCCGCCGGCTCCCGATCCTCCTCCGTGCGGTGGTCCTACCTATCGATCCGGCTGTGCCGTACGAACGACTGGGGGCAGGCCTCGCGGACCCGGCAGGACAGGCCGGATGAGCCGCACAGACCCCGCAGGGAGAAGTGATGCCGGTCATTCTCGGCCAAAGAACCGCGAACCATGCGCGGTGACGGTCTGGACGAAGGGTCTTGACCGGAGTCGTCGGCGTTGTAATCATCGGATCTCTGTACTGGCAGACTTGCTGCCGCTCATCCCCCGGTCAGCTCTCTGAGAGACGATGTCCATGCGATTTGCCCTGCGATTTGCCATGCGATTTGCCATGCGATTCGGACTGCGACGCCGTGCCCGGCGCCTAACATCGCATCCCCGGCCGCGCGGATGGCGCGCGCTGGGCGCCGCCCTGGCCGCGTCGGCGATCCTCACCGGAGCCCTGCCCGCCACGGCCGAGGTTGAGCATCCCCGGCAGCAGTGGCTGCGCAACTCCACGGCGGGCCTGTTCCTGCACTGGGGCATGTTCACCGCGCCGAAACACCTCGACTGCGCGCAGTGGGAGCATGACGTCACCGAGGGCGGATGGACCCCGGACTACTGGGTCGACGAGGCCAACAAGCTCGGCGCGTCGTACATCGTGCTGGCGACCTTCCACAGCCGCCTGGGCTACGCCCGGCCGTGGCCGTCCAAGATCCCGGGGAGCTGCTCCACGAAGCGCGACTTCCTCGGGGAGCTGGTGCAGGCCGGAAAGGCCAAGGGCGTCCACGTCATCCTGTACATGACCGACGACCCCCAGTGGCACAACGAGCAGGGCATCGAGACCCTCGACTCGGCCGCCTACTCGGCGTACAAGGGCAAGCAGGTCGATCTGACCACCCGCCCCGGCTTCGGCATGTTCAGCTATGACCTGTTCTTCGAGGTGATGGAGAACTACCCCGACCTGTCGGGGTTCTGGATCGACAACGACAACGAGTACTGGGAGCAGAACCACCTCTACGAGCAGATCCGCGAGAAGCGGCCGTCCTGGTTGCTGAGCAACAACAACGAGGACACCCCGATCATGGACACGGTCAGCAACGAGCAGAAGACCGGCATGACGCCGTCCTATGACTACCCGCAGGCCGCGTTCACGCCGCTGCCCCGGCTCACCGAGGCCGACTACAAGCTGCCCACCGTCGGCGACTGGTGGTACAGCGGCGGCGACTCACCCGTGGACTTCCGCCTCAGCACCGGCCGCTACGTCACCAACGCGGGCTCGTCCATGAAGTCGCTGATGGCCGAGACGCCGATGGTGAACGGCAAGTTCCCCCCGAGCCAGGAGAAGTTCAACGCGTTCATGGCCGGGTGGGTGCCGCCGATCAAGTCCTCGCTCCAGGGCACCGAGGGCGGCGGCTACATGTACGGCGGCATGCAGCCGGGCTTCTGGAACGACGGCGCCCACGGGGTCGTCACCGTCGAGCCGGGCGCCAAGACGCAGTACGTCCACGTGGTGACCCCGCCGACCACCAACCTGGTCCGACTGCGCGACAACGGTTACCAGGTGACGGGGGTGACCGACCTGCGGACGGGCGAGCGCATGCGGTTCAGCCAGTCCGGCGGATACCTGACCATCCTCGACATCACCAAGTGGGACACCTACGACACGGTCTTCAAGGTCGAGACCGCCGGCCAGCGGGGCTTCCTGACCGGCCTCAAGGCCACGGCGTCGGCCTCTCGTGAAGGCCACCCGGCGGGCAACCTGGTCGACGGGAGCTTCGAGAACTACTGGGACAGCGACGCGACCCTGCCGGTCTCGGTCACCCTCGACCTCGGCAGGCCGAAGACGGCGACGTTCCTCGCGGTCAACCAGCACGAGTGGTCGCCGACGTACGCGCGGGACACGTTCGGCCGGCCCGAGGACTCCGCCCGCATCAAGGACTACCGCGTCTACGTCAGCGACGACGGCAGGCACTGGGGGCAGCCCGTCCGCTCCGGCGCGATGCGGAGCGCGCGGGGCGTCCAATTCGTCGACATCGGGCGGCAGCACGCGCGCTACATCCGGCTGGAGGTCCTGAACACCTGGGCCGGTCAGCAGGCTCCGATCTTCTACAAGCAGCTCCAGATCGACGAGATCAAGGCCGGTTACGACTACCCGGTGTCGCCGGGCACCGCGGTGCCGCTGGAGGCCGAGTCGTGGCGGAACGCCCGCGACGGCCGGGTCCACCCCGACCGGTGCGCGGCCTGCTCCGGCACGCAGCAGGTCACCGGGTTCGGCGGCGGGACCCGCAACGCGCTGACCTACCGCGATGTGACGGTCGCGCAGGCCGGTGACTACCGGCTCCAGCTCGACTACACCGCCGCCGCGGACACCTCGCTGTCGGTGAGCGTCAACGGCGCCGCGCCGGTCGACGTGGCGGTCGCGGGGGGCAACCCGGACGTCCCCGCCTCCACGGCGATCCCCGTACCGCTGCGCGCGGGCGCCAACACGATCACGGTCTTCAGCACGGCGGCCCGGGGGCCGGGGCTCGACCGCATCGCGGTCGCGCCGCTCCCGCCGGCATCGTACGTGCCGAAGACGACGTTGACCGTCGACCCGGCGGGGTTGCAGTGGGTCAGCGCCGGCCAGCAGTCGCTCAAGGTGTCGGCGACCCTGCGGCTCGACGCCGACGACACGATCGACCAGGTCAAGCTGGCCCCTGTGGTCCCGGCGGGCTGGACGGTCGACGGCCCGGCCGTGACGGCGGCCTCCCTGCGGCTCGGGCAGACGCTGTCGGGCTCGTGGACCGTCACCTCGCCGCCCGGCCAGAACGTCACCTCGACCGACATCCCGATCACGGCGTCGTTCCAGACGCTCGGCCGGCCCGCCCAGGTCACCAAGCAGCTCGGCGTACGACCGCGGCCGGCCGACCGGGTGTTCATGCGGGAGGCCGAGGACTCGCGCAACAAGATCGGCAGTGCGGGCCTCACCAGCTGCGGCAAGTGCTCGGGCGGCCAGAAGGTCCGCAACATCGGCGGCAGCCCGGACGCCTACGTGCTGTTCGAGAACGTCGCCGTGGACACCGCCGGTCAGTACACGCTGTACATCGACTACACCGTCAACGGCCCCAGGTCGTATTTCGTCAGCGTCAACGGCGGCGCCCCGGTCGAGGTGAAGGTGGACGGCCAGGGCAACGCCACCCCGCAGACGGCGTCCATCCCGGTGACGCTCACGGCGGGCGCCAACACCGTGAAGATCTACAACAACGCGGAGGGGGCCCCCGACCTCGACCGGTTGTCGATCGGACAGGCCACGGGCTGACAAGGCACGGGCTGACGGAGACCGGAGCTACCGGGACGGCGTGATCGTCGTCCCGGTTTCCGGCAGAACGGCCGTCGCGCCGCCCGGCGATCCGATCGCGGCGGCCTGCCCCCACCGTCGCCGTGATCATGCAGGGTTTCCCGGGAAGCCCGGGGACGTGCGGTTCCCCGGGTCGTGATCATGCATGGACTCCGCCGTACGCGGTCTGATCAGCACCGAAACAGTTTGCGATCATGCAGTGTCTGTCCGTCGGGCGCACTCTCGTCATGCATGATCGCGCCGCGCAAAGCGCCAGGTTCGACGATGCCTGCGGGAACACGTGCATGATCACGTCGCAGAAAGCGCCAGGTAGGACGGTGCCTGCGGGAACACGTGCATGATCACGCGGCAAGGTTGGGCCGGAAGGGGCCCACACCTTCTTCCCTGAATCCGGGCCCGGCCGCTTCTTCGGTCATCCGACGCAATCCCGCAGCTCTCAGTCGGATGACGGATGTGTCCGATTCGGGCGAAGACCTACCGTGATCTCTCGTTGGCGCCGCCCGGAGCGGCGCGTCTCCCCCACCTCGGCCTGCACGGCCGGACGAGAGGAACCCATGTCAACCGGAACTCTTCGCCCCATCGCGACGCGGTGGAAGCGCCTTGTCCCGATCGCCGCGGCCGCCGTGCTGACGTTCGCGATGGCGGGCGCCGCCTCCACGGCGCACGCGGCCACGGGCAAGATCGAGGCCACGGGCAAGACCAGGGCGAGGGCCGCGAAACCGACGATCGTGTTCGTGCACGGCGCCTTCGCCGACTCGAGCGGCTGGAACGCGGAGGTCGCCAAACTGCGGAGCCTCGGCTATCCGGTGATCGCCGCGCCGAACCCGCTGCGCGGCCTGACCGGCGACGCCGACTACGTCCGCTCGATCCTGCAGACCCTCAGCGGCCCGATCGTGCTGGTCGGGCACTCCTACGGCGGCGCGGTGATCACCAACGCGGCTCGCGGCGTGGCCAACGTCAAGGCGCTCGTCTACGTCGGCGCCTTCATCCCCGACAAGGACGAGACCGTCGGCAATGTGCTGGACCCGCAGAAGTACCCCGGCTCTCTGATCGGACCCGACACGACGATCGGCCGGCCGTTCCCGAACGCCGCCGCGCCGAACGGCGTGGACGTCGACGTCTACATCAAGCCCGAGAGCTTCCGGCCGGTCTTCGCCGGTGACGTGGCGGCGGGCACGGCTGCCCTGATGGCCGCGACCCAGCGGCCGCTGGCGCTCAGCGCCAACAACGACCCGTCCGGTGAGCCCGCGTGGAAGACGCTGCCGAGCTGGGATCTGATCACGCTCGCCGACAACGCCATCCCTCCGGCCGGTCAGCGGTTCATGGCGGAGCGCGCGCACGCCCATATCCGGACCGTGGACTCCTCGCACGCCGTGATGGTGTCGCACCCTGGAGCTGTGGTCGGGATCGTGCTCGACGCCGTCAGCCACGTCAGCTGAACCGGCGCAGACTGGCGATCCACACCGGGGGCCGGGCCGCACGACGGTCCGGCCCCCCGGGCGCACCCGAAAGGAAGGACCAACGATGGATCTCGGACTGAGCGGCAGGGTGGCGGTCGTCACCGGAGCGAGCAGAGGAATCGGCCTCGCGGTCGTGCGGGCGCTGGCCGCCGAAGGCGTACAGGTGGTCGCCGGGGCGCGCGGCGGCTCCCCCGAGCTGGACGAGCTGGTGAAAGCGGGCCAGGTGCGGCTCGTCCAGGTCGACCTCACCGAGGACTCCGGTCCCGACCGGCTCGTACGGCAGGCAGGTGACCGGATCGACATCCTCGTCAACAACGTGGGCGGCGCGCCCGCCCGCACCGGCGGGTTCCTCGATGTCACGGACGCGCAGTGGCAGGCGACGATCGACCTCAACCTGATGCCGGCCGTACGGACCACGCGGAGCGTCCTGCCGGTGATGCTGGCCGCGGGCCGGGGCTCGATCGTGAACATCGGGTCGGTCAACGCGACGCTGCCGGACCCAGCGGTGATCGACTACAGCGCCGCCAAGGCGGCCTTGGTCAACTTCTCCAAGGCGCTGTCCAAGGAGGTCGGCCCCAAGGGCATCAGGGTCAACACCGTAAGCCCGGGCCCGGTCGCGACCGCCCTGTGGCTGGGCGCGGGCGGGGTCGCGGACACGGTGGCCCGGGCGACGGGGATGAAGCCCGAGGACGTCGTCGGCCAGGCGGCGCACAGCTCGGTGACCGGACGCTTCTCGCAGCCGGACGAGATCGCCGACATCGTCCTGCTGCTCGCGAGCGACCGGTCGGCCAACGTCACGGGCGCCGACTTCACCATCGACGGGGGTCTCATCCCCACGTGGTGACGGTCCTTACTGACCCGTTCGCGCTACGCCCGCCATATGGCGGCGAGCCCCGGGTAGGGCGCCGGGCCTCCTACCAGCCACTGCTTGGACGCCCCGGCAGGTAGGAGGCCAGTTCAGAGCAGGGTACGGCGAGGGGGCCCAACGGCGGAGGGGCCCAACGGCGGGGGCGGGAGCGCCGCACCGCCCCGTGCCGCCGATGACGGTTTCGGAATCAGTCGGTTGACTGAAGCAGACGCGACGACTGTCCCGGCACGCTTGTTTTCAGAGATAATGTTCCCCAGCGAAACGGGCCACCACCATGACCAGCGCACCGACTCCCGTCGTCTTCATCCACGGCCTGTGGCTGCACGCCAGCTCCTGGGCGCCGTGGGTCGACCTGTTCGAGGCCGAGGGCTACCAGCCGATCGCGCCGGGCTGGCCGGGCGTCGCCGATTCCGTCGAGGCCGCCCGCGCCGACCCGGACGACATCGCCGACAAGGGCATCGACGACGTGGCCGGCCACTACGCGGCGATCATCGACAGGCTGCCGCGGCAGCCGATCCTGATCGGCCACTCCTTCGGCGGCATGATCGCCGAGAAGCTGCTCGGCATGAACTACGGGGCCGCCGCGATCGCCATCGACGCGGCGCAGATCAAGGGCGTGCTGCCGCTGCCCCTGTCGTCTCTGAAGTCGACCCTGCCGGTGTTCAGCAACCCGGCGAACAAGCACCGCGCGGTGTCCCTCACCGCCGAGCAGTTCCGCTACAGCTTCGGCAACGCGGTCAGCCCCGAGGAGTCCGACGCCCTCTACGAGCGCTGGACGATCCCGGCGCCGGGCAGACCGCTGTTCGAGGCCGCGGCGGCGAACTTCTCCCTCCACTCGCCGGCGAAGGTCGACACCGGCAATAGCGAGCGCGGGCCGCTGCTGCTGATCATGGGCGGCCAGGACCACACGGTTCCGGAGGCCATCACGAAGTCGACGCTGAAGCAGTACCGCCACTCCACGGCGGTCACGGACCTCGTCGAGTTTGAAGACCGCGGCCACTCGCTCACGATCGACAGCGGATGGCGGGCGGTCGCGGACACCTGCCTCGACTGGCTGCGGAAGCAGGGACTTTAAAAGCATTCACCGATCAAGCGAGGAGGTTTGTCGATGGACACGATGATGGCGCTGCGAGCACATACCCGGGGCGGCCCGGAGCAGCTGGTATACGAGACCGCCCCCGTCCCGGTCCCGGGGCCGGGCGAGGTGCTCGTGGCCGTCCACGCGGCGGCGATCACCTTCACCGAGCTCCTGTGGGACAAGTCGTGGACCGATGAGCAGGGCGCGGACCGGACGCCGGTCATCCCTTCGCACGAGGTTTCCGGAGTCGTGGCCGCGCAGGGTGAGGGGGTCACGGACTTCGCCGTCGGCGACGAGGTCTACGGGCTGATCGAGTTCACCCGCGACGGCGGGGCCGCCGAGTACGTGACCGTTCCGGTGGACGCCCTGGCGCACAAGCCCCGCACGGTGTCGCACGTGGAGGCGGCCGCGCTGCCGCTCGCCGCGCTCACCGCCTGGCAGGCGCTCGCCGACCACGCCCGCCTCACGTCCGGTGAGAAGGTGCTCGTGCACGGCGGGGCCGGCGGGGTGGGCGTGTACGCCGTACAGGTGGCCGCGAGCCTCGGGGCCCAGGTCGTCGCCACCGACCTACCCGTGCACGCCGGCATGGTGAAGGAGCTCGGGGCCGAGCGCTTCATCGACGTCACCACCGAGGCGTTCGACGAGACCACCTCCGGGCTGGACGTGGTCCTCGACACCGTCGGCGGCGCGACCCTGGAGCGCTCCTTCGGCGTCCTGCGCCGGGGCGGCCGCCTGGTCACGCTCGGCGCCCCGCCGCCCGCCGAGCTGGCCGACAAGCACGACGTCAACGCGATGTTCTTCGTCGTACGGCCCGACCGCCCCGAGCTGGCCCACATCGCCACGATGGTGGACGGCGGCCTGCTGCGGCCGGTCGTCAGCCAGACGTTCCCCCTCGCCGAGGGCCGGAACGCCTTCCTGAGCGGCAAGCAGCCGCACCCGCCCGGCAAGACCATCCTCGTCGTCCGCTGAGCGCGCCTGGTTTGGCCCCATTCAACATGGTCTGAGACCATTTCTGGGTGGGCGCGGGGCCTACCCTCTACGGACGAGAGCGGGAAACGCGCCTCCTCGACCGGTTACTGGACGGAGTCCACGGGCAAGGCGGCGCGCTGGTGCGGCCGTCTCGGCCCGCTGGCGCGGGGCGCTCGTCCTGCGGGCGAGCAGCGCGTGGCATCTCGGGAACCTGAGCGTCGCCAGGCAGGCGGCGCAGGAGGGCCGCCGGCTCGCGGAGGAGACGGCCCGGAGATCGGGCAGCGGCTCTTCCTGTCGCACCGCACCGTCGGGTCGCATCTCTACCGCATCTTCCCGAAGCTGGGCATCACGTCGCGGTCGCAACTGTGGGGAGTGGTGAGAGACACACCGGATTAATTGGAATCCAAGACTCCAATTTGTTAGCGTCATGGTGTGCGACTAACGAAGTTCACCGACCTGTCCCTGCGCGTCACCATGCGCCTGGCGGTCACGGAGCAGGGGACGACCCTCACCACCCGGCAGGTGGCCGAGGCGATGGCCATCCCCTACACGCACACGGCCAAGGCGATCGCCCGGCTCCAGCACCTCGGCGTGGTGGAGGCCCACCGGGGGCGCGGCGGCGGCCTGGCACTGACCGGTTTCGGCCGCTCGGCGTCACTCGGATGGCTCGTCCGCGAACTGGAAGGCGAAGAGGAGGTCGTCGCCTGCGAGGGTGAGACCCCCTGCCCGCTACGGGCCGCCTGCCGCCTGCGCGGCGCGCTACGCCAGGCCCAGCAGGCCTTCTACGCCTCCCTCGACCGGCTCACGGTGAACGACCTCGTCGCCTCGCCGGCCGGGCCGGTGCTGCTCGGCCTCAGCTGATCGGAGGCACATGGCGAGTCATCACTCGCGGGATTAAATATGAAGATCACATGTTGATTTGGAGGAACCATGCTCTCCCAGGAATCGAGCGCGATCGTCCGCGCGACCCTGCCCGTGGTCGGCGCCGCCATCGAGGACATCACCGCGCGCTTCTACGGCTCGATGTTCGCCGACAACCCGGAGTTGTTGCGCAACCTGTTCAACCGGGGCAACCAGGCCAACGGTGAGCAGCGCAGCGCGCTGGCGGGCTCGATCGCCGCCTTCGCCGCCATCCTGGTGGAGCGCCCGGACGACCGGCCGGACACGATGCTCGCCCGGATCGCGAACAAGCACGTCTCACTCGGCATCACCCCCGACCAGTACGACCTGGTCCACAAGTACCTCTTCGCCGCGATCGCCGAAGTCCTCGGCGACGCCGTCACCCCCGAGGTCGCGGCGGCCTGGGACGAGGTCTACTGGCTGATGGCGAACGCGCTGATCGCCCTGGAGGCCGAGATCGGCCGCGACTCGCACGTGGGGTGGCTCCAGGCGACGGTGGTAGAGCGGCGGAACGTGACGCCGGACGCGGTCTCCTTCACCCTGCGGCCGGGGCTGCCCCTGTCCTTCAAGCCCGGCCAGTACGTCAGCGTGGCCGTCACCCTGCCCGACGGCGCCCGCCAGATCCGGCAGTACAGCCTGTCCTGCGCCCCCGAGCGGCAGGACTGGCGGATAACCGTCAAACGGGTGCGCGGCGGCGCCGCCCCGGACGGCGAGGTGTCGAACTGGCTGCACGCGAACGTCCTTCCCGGCGACATGCTGACGATCTCGGCTCCCTTCGGTGACCTGACGCTGCCTCCGGGGGACACTCCGCTGTTCCTCGCCTCGGCCGGGATCGGCGCCACGCCCATCCTGTCGATGGTCGACCACCTGGCGACCACCGAGTCCACGCGACAGGTGACCGTCATCCACGCCGACCGCGCCCCGGCCGACCACCCTCACCGGGAGGAGCTCAGGCGCCTCGTCGACGGCCTGCCCGGCGCCACCCTGCACCGGTGGTACGAGGAGGCGCCCGGCTGTGCCTGCGACCCGGCGCCCAACGTCGGCCAGGTCGACCTCGCGCGGGTCGAGCTGCCGGAGCGGGTGGTCGCCTACCTCTGCGGGCCGGTGCCGTTCATGCGGAGCGTCCGCTCCCAGTTGCTCCGGCGCGGGGTGCCCGCCTCGGACATCCACTACGAGGTGTTCGGACCCGACCTCTGGCTCGGCCAGGACTGAGACCGATCAGCGTCCCAGTGTTCAGCGGCGCAGTGTTCAGCGGCGCAGGGCCCACTCGACGCCGGGGCAGCGGTCCATGACGACGTCGAGGCCGGCGTCCAGCGCTCGCTGGGCGGCGGCCTCGTCGACGACGTCCAGGGGCAGCCATACGGCTTTCGCCCCGGCGGCGATGGCCTCGTCGACCACCTCACCGGCGAACTCCGATCTCCGGTAGACGCCGACCACGTCCACCGGGCCCGGCACCTCCGCGAGGGTCGCGTAACCCCGTTCCCCGAGGACGGTCTCAGCCGACGGGTGCACCGGCACGATCCTCTTGCCGCGTCCCTGAAGCAGCCGGGCCTGGTCGTAGACGGTCCGGGTGGGGTTGTCGGCCAGGCCCACGAACGCCCAGGTGCGCGACTCCTCGAGCAGCCGCTTGATGACATTGCGATCCGCGAAGCGATCTCCCATGCCTCGTTGCAACACCGCGAGGCTCTCGCGTCATCCATGGCGACACGGGTTCCTCCAGCTACGGGAGGCCCCCACCGGCTACGGCACGCCCGCAGACGTCGCGGTACTCCACCTCGCGAAGGTATCGCCTCCACTCCTGCCGGCTCAGCGGTTGCCCGGCCCGGTCGCAGACGACCGAGGCGGCGCGCTCGCCGTCGAGGACGTGTGCCCGGACCACGCCCTCCGGCGTCGCGCTGTAGAGCGTCCGGCCGTCCGGGCCGAACGCCAGCGCCGCGTCCTGCCCGAATCCCCCCTCGCTCCGGCCGCCGGAGGTCTGCCCGTCGAACACGGCCCCCAGCGGGAGAGGCGGGTCGGCGGCCATGTCCCACAGCCGGATGACGTCACCGGCCTCGTAGGAGGCGACCATGCGTCCATCCGGAGACCAGACGAGGGCGGAGATTCCGCCGTCACCGGCGAAAGGCGGCCCGGCGCTCCCCCTGAACCGGGAATCCCACAGGGACAGCCCCGCGCCACCGATCACCACGCGTGCGCCGTCGGGGCTGAAGGAGTAGGGCCCGGACGCGAGGCTCCCGGACCCGCTGGGCCGCGGCATCCGCGCCGCCTTCACCGGATCGACCAGTGTCAGCTCGGGGGCGAAGCCCGCGACCAGGAGCTTCCCGTCCGGCCGGTACGCCATGGCCGCCGATCCGGTCACCCCCTTCACCGTTCTCACCGTTGCGCCGTCCACGGTCCACAGTTCGAGGGGGAGTTCGGTCCCCAGTGCCGTGGGCGCCACGGCGAGGCCGGTGCCGTCGGGGCTGAAAGCCAGGCCGTCGACCCCCTGCGCCTCCCGGTTCGAGACCGGAAAGGAGCCGATCGTCTTCCCCGTCGCCGTCTCGACCACGGACACCGCGACGCGGGGCACGGCGTAGCCGTCCGGAAGGGTTCCCCCGACGGCCAGCCTGCTCCCGTCCCCGCTGAAGGCGAGCGCGGGACGTTGCCACGCGGAGCCGTCCAGCTTGATGGGTCGACCGACGCCTCGCGCGGCGCGCACGTCCCACAGCCGCACCTCACCGGCGCCGTAGAGGGCGAGCATCCGGCCACCCGGTCCCAACCGGGCGATGCCGTCCGGGGATCCGGGCAGCGCGGGCCGGTCGAGCAGGCTCTTCACATCCACCGTGAAGACCGTGCCGGCGTCCGTCAGGATCCGCACGGCGCGGTCCGCCTCGTCGAAGCGGAGGTCCTCCACGGGCGCACCCAGATCGCGCTGGAGGACGACCTGCCCGTCCGCGAGGCGCAGGACGATCAGGTGCCTGTCCCGCGAGAGCGCGAGGAACCGGCCGTGGTAGCCGAAGGCGATATCGTCCCACACCGGCCCGGCGCCGTCTCCGCTCAGCGCCGTTCCCGACGGCACGCCCCTCAGCCACAGCCTCAGCCCGTGCAGGGAAGGGATGTTCTCCGTGACGGCGAGTGCCCGCCCGTCCTCGCTGAACTCGGCGTCCTTGATGTTCTTCTTCGCGGGCAGCCAGCCGGCCCGGAGCCGCCGCCCCGATCTCAGATCCCACAGCTCGGCCCGGCCGCCTCCCGTGGAGAACACGACGCCCAGCGTCCCGTCGGCGTTGACCGCGTCGGCACCGGCGCCCGACCCGGCGCGGATCAGTTCGCGGCGGCCGACGTCCCACCACCGCGCGGCGACGCTCCCCTCAGGGATCGAGAGACGCCGCCCGCCGGGGTCGAACGACAACACGCCGAGGTTGCCGCGGAAGGCTCCTCCCGCGAAGCCACCTCCCAGCGCCGTGCCCGCGGCGGCGTCCCACAACCGCACAGCGTGATCGTCCTGGAGTGCCAGGACACGTCCGTCCGGACTGAGGGCGGCCTTCACCACCTTCTCCCCTACTCCGGAGAACCGGCGAAGCCTCCGGTGTCCCGGCACGTCCCACAATGTGACCACCCCGGAGCGGACGGCCACGAGCGTCCGGCCGTCCCGGCTCGTCGCGTACGTGGTGTCGCTGGACACGTCCGGGTCGGTGAACGAGTCCGTCTCGCTCTGCGCCATCGAGTCGTACAGCGCGCCGAGCGACTCGGGGAGCGCCGGAGCGAGCCGCCACGCGGCCACGCTCATCAGCATGGCGATCCGGGGGCTGCTCTCGCGGAGGTCGGCGGCGCGCAGTGCGAGCGAGCGAGCGGTCGCGTCGTCACGCTCCCGGTCGGTGATCCGGCGCTGGTACTCGGCCAGCCCGAGCCCCGCGAGAGCCGCGACCAGCAGGACGGAGAGGGCCGCCGCCAGCATGCCGCGACGCCGCGACCGGCGCCTCATCAGCGTGGACGCCGCGTCGAGGAAGTCCCGCTCCAGCCGGATCAGTGTGATGTCCCGCCGCTCACCGGCGGCCCATTGGAGCGTCCTGTCGAGATCCGAACCCTGGAGCAGGTCGGCGGGCTTGCGTCCGTGGCGATCCCAGGACCGTGCCGCCTGGGTGAGCCGCCGGTGGATCGGCAGGCCCTGACGGTTGTCCGCCACCCAGTTCCGCAGCCGGGGCCAGGCTCGGATCAGAGCGGGATGGGCCGGTGTGAATCCGGAGCCGGACTCGGCGATGAGCCCGGCCGAGCCGTACACGGCCAGGAGCGAGGCGGCCGCCTCGCTCCCCGGCTCGTCCAGCAGCTCATCACGGGAGACCCGCCTGATCGTCTCTTCACCGTCCTCGGTGGCGGTGACCATCCGCAGAAAGACCTCGGGCGCGGCGGCGCGTTCGCTCTCGGAGAGCTGCTCGTAGATCCCCTCCGCGATCGCGCCCAGGTCGGGCTCGGTGTCGCCGCCCGCGCCGGGACGCCGTCCCCCCGCTGCCGCGCTGACTCCCTCCGCGAGCAGCAGGTCGCCGTCCGGGCCTCCGAGGAGTCCCCGCAGGACGGCCCGGGCGGGCGGACGCGCGGCGGGATCCTGCGAGAGCGCGCTCGCCACCAGGCCCCTGAGCGGGTCGGGCACGCCGCTGAGGTCGGGCCGGAAGCCCATGACATGGGTCACGACCGCGAACGGTTCCCGGCCGGGGACGGGGTCGTGCCCGAGCGCGGCGAACAACACGACCAGCCCCCAGGCCCAGATATCGGCGGCAGCCGCCACGCCACGACCGGCGAGGGCCTCCGGAGCCATGTAGTTGGGCGTGCCCATGAGGGGCCCCGTCGTGGTCCCCGGCAGCCCCGGTTCCCGTGCCACCCCGAAGTCGATCACTCGCGGCCCGTCGGGACCGAGGATGATGTTGTCCGGTTTCAGGTCGCGGTGCACGACGCCCACCTGGTGAATGGCGGTCAGCGCCGTGGCGACCCCGATGGCGAGCCGCCGCAGCATGTCCCCTTCGTACGGCCCCGCCTCTCCGATCACCTCCCGCAGGCTCGGTCCGGGGACGTACTCGCTGACGATGAAAGGCTCCGGGACGTCGGTTCTCGCCTCGATCACCCGAGCCGTGCAGAACGACGCCACCCGCCTCGCCGCCGCGGCCTCCTTGGTGAGCCTGGCCCGCGAGGCGGGATCGTCCAGCCGGGGCACCTTGACCGCGACGCGTTCGCCCGCCTCGCCGTACGCCTCGTAGACCACGCCCTGCCCGCCCGCGCCGAGCCGGCCCGCCAGCCAGTAGCCGCCCAGCCTGTGCGGATCCGAGGGGGTGAGCGGCGACAGGGCCACCGGATCCTCCCGTGATATGAATGCTTGGCACTTTTCCGCGATTCTTGCTGCACATCAAGGAATCCGTCATGGAATTTCGGATCATGGGTGCGCTCGAGGTGCGGGACGGCACGCGCGACCACACCCCGACCGCCCCCAAGCATCGAGATCTTCTGGCGGTCTTCCTGCTCAGCCCACGGCGGCCGATGACCCTCGCGCTGCTGCGCCGGTCACTGTGGCCGGGCGAGGACGGCGAGCGGTCGGACTCCCTCGTCCGCGGATACGTGGGCCGGCTCCGGCAGCTGATCGGCGAGGACGTCATCACGACGGTGTCCGGGACCTACACCTTGTCCGTCGACGAGGACCTGATCGACGTGCACCGCTTCAGGCGGCTCGTCGCGGAGGGACTGGGGGCGGCGCGGGCGGGGCGGGACGAACAGGCGCACGAGCGGCTGCGTGCGGCGCTCGGCCTGTGGCGCGGCCCGGCGCTCGAGGACGTCGACCCGGACGGGCACCGATGGAGGGAGACCCGCCGTCTGCGCGAGGAGCTGGAGGAGCTCCGCCTCCTGGCGGTCGAGCGCCGAATCGACCTGGATCTCAAGGCGGGCCGCCATCGGGAGGTCCTGGCCGAGCTCCGCCGGCTCGCCGAGCTGCATCCTCTGTGGCAGCGGTTCAGGGGGCAGTACATGCTGGCGCTCTACCGCAGCGGGCGGCGCGCCGACGCGCTCGACGCGTACGCCGGCCTGCGGGACGCGCTCAGCGACGGGCACGCCATCGATCCCGATCCGGAGCTGCAGCTTCTGCACCACCGGTTGCTCCACGACGACGTCTCACTGCACGTGTCGGCGGGTCCCCCCGTGCTGGTGCCGTACGACGTGGCCGATTTCACCGGCAGGGACGACCTGGTGGGCCTCCTGGACGGGCTGATGCCCGATCAAGGGGAGCCGGCCAGAATCGTGATCCACGGCCAGGCGGGAGTGGGCAAGTCGGCGCTCGCCGTACACGCCGCCTGGCGTCACCGCGAGCGGTTCCCCGACGGGATCCTCTACGCGGACCTGCGCAGCGACCGGGGTGAGCCGCTGGAACCGGCCGGGGTCCTGGAGGACTTCCTGCGCTGGCTGGGCTGCCCGGCCCAGGCGATGCCCGCGACCGTCGAGCAGCGGGAGAGGCTCCTGCGGGCCTACACGGCCAACCGGCGGGTGCTCGTCCTGCTCGACAACGCCTCGGACGAGGGCCAGGTTCGGCCGCTGCTGACCTCCTGCCTGACGCTCGTCACAAGCCGGTCCGCACTGGGCGGCCTCACCGACGCGCAACGGCTGCCCGTGGGCGTGCTCGCCGAGGACGACGCGGTGGATCTTCTCATCCGGCTGATCGGCAAGGAGCGGGCGACCGCGGATCGTTCCGCCACCCGCCGGCTCGCACGGTTCTGCGGCGGCCTGCCCATCGCGCTGCGCGTCGCCGGATCTCGCCTGGCGGCCCGCCCCGGGTGGACGGTCGACTATCTGGTCGGCCTCCTGGAGGACGAGCATCGGCGTCTCGACCTGCTGCATTCCGGCGACCAGACCGTCCGCAGCGTGTACGCCGTCGGCTACGAAGGACTGCCGGAGAGCGGGCGGCGCATGCTGCGCCTCCTGGGCGCGCTGTCGGCCCCCGACTTCGCCAACTGGGTGGCCGCGCACTTCGGGGAGGAGGCGGAGACCCTCGTGGAGGCGGGCCTGCTGGAGACCCACGTGGTGGACGTCGCCGGCCAGGTCCGTTACCGGCTCCATGACCTGACCCGCCTGTACGCGCGCGAGCGGTTGCTCGCCGAGACGGGCGCGGACGGGGTCCATCAGGCCCTCACGCGTCTGTCGCCCCTGGTCATGGCGATGGTTTGCGCCTCGCGGTTCTCCCCGGGCTCCGGCGCCGGGACTGGGACTGGGACTGGAGCTGGGACTGGGGCTGGAGCTGGGACTGGGGCTGGCGCGTTCCTGTCCACGACGGACATCCGCGACTCGGTGAACTGGCTGATCGCGGAACGCGCCTTCCTGGTCAGCCTGATCGGAGACCTGCACGGGGCCGCGCTCTGGGACGACGCCTGGCGGCTCGCCCACCTGCTGACGCCGTTCTTCGAACGCCACCGTTTCCTCGGCGATTGGCGGCGCGCGGGTGAGCTGGCCCTGGACGCGGCACGCCGGGCGGAGGACACCCGCGGCGAGGCGCTCGTCCTGCGGGATCTGGGCGACCTGAGCCGGGCCGAACGGCGGTGGGACCTCGCCCACGACCGGCTCAGGCACGCCCTCGCCATGTTCCTGCGGTCGGGCGGCGTCCGCGACGCGGCGCACACGAGGCGCAGGCTGGGCCAGGTGCACCTGGAACAGGGCCGGCTGGCCGAGGCCGAGCGCGACCTCACCGCCTGCCTCGCCTGGTCCGGCGACCGCTCCGACGCGACCGGCGCCGCGGACGCGCGCCTGGCTCTGGGGACGGTGCTGCACCGCGCGGGCCGCCTCGAAGAAGCGGCCGCGCAGCTCGATGCGGCGGCGGCCGTCCTCTCCGACATCGGCGACCGGCACAAGCGGGCCGACGCTCTGCTCGCGCTCTCCGCGGTGCGCCTGTCCCAGCGGCTGGTCCCCGAGGGGAGGGACGCGGCTCAGGAGGCGAGAAGCATCGCGGCCCGCCTCGGCGACCGGCTTCTGGACGCTCACGCGCTGGTCGCCCTGGCCGAGGTGAACCTCGCGGACGGCATGCCACTGCGTGCCGTACAGCTCGCCGAGGAGGCGCTGGAGATCTTCGAGAGCGCGGCCGATGAGCAGGGCCGGACGAGGACGATCGACGTGCTCGCCAGGGCCCGACGAGCGGGCCTCTAGGCTCGGCGGGTCGCTCGGTGGACCCCTAAGCGAATCCTCAACATTTCCTCAACACCCGCCCGTCTACCTTCCCCTCAGACAGCAGCACGAGAGAAAGGAAGACGACGATGACCGCAGCTCCGAACCTCCATGGCGAGGCCGGCCAGGCCGGCCGGTCGCGGGCACTTCGCCGGAACCGAGGGCTGATCGCCCGCGCCTCCGTCGCGGCCGCCGTGGGAGCCACCTCGCTGCTCCTGCTCACCGGCGGAGCGGCCTCCGCGGCGACCGCCCAGGCGCGCAGCCCCCTTCCCGGGTGCGTCCACTGGAAGCTGAACGACAGCGGCTTCACCGACCACCTCAAGGTGACCAACGGGTGCGGGAGTGGTCACTGGTTCAAGGTGATCCTGGCGCACGGCAAGGACTTCAAGTGCACCTACTACGCCGCCGGCCAGACCTACTACTGGTCCTGGCCGTGGCCGCGCAAGTTCTCCGCCCTGCACAACTGCTGAGCCGGGGCCGGAAGACGGTCGCGAGATCCGAGGCGCTGGAACACCGGCGGAGGGCACGGTGTTCCAGCGCCTCAGACCAACTAGCCGCGGCTGCCGCCGAGGGTCTTCTTCCAATGGAAGCCACCGGGGAGGTTCACCGTGACGGTGCGCCGGCCGTCGGCGGCCTTCGTCACGCGGAACCCACGGCCGCCGTAGCTGTGCCCGACACCGGCCCGCGAAAGGTTGAGCCTGAACGGCCCCATCTTGATCGACTTACGGTAACTCCAGCCCATGTGACCCTCCGTGGTTCTCAGTGCACGGCAGCTACCCCGGATGTCGATCACAAACGCCGATCGCGGCACCGGTTGGGCCCACGGCCACGCCGTACGGCTGACCGTCACGATGTGGCGAGCGCCTCGGTGGGCGACATCCGGGCCGCGCGGACCGCGGGATAGAACCCGGCCACTCCCCCGATCACCAGCGTCGCCACCACACCGCCCGCCATCGCCCAGACCGGGACGATGGACGGCCAGCCCTGCGACGTGGCGTAGGCCGCGGTCACGCCGATGCCGAGGGCCACTCCCCCGACCCCGCCGATCGCCGACAGCAGCAGCGACTCGGCGAGGAACTGCAACCGGATCTGCCCCCGGGTTGCGCCCAGCGACCGGCGCAGGCCGATCTCGGCGCGGCGTTCCAGCACTGAGATCACCATGGTGTTGGCCACGCCGACCCCGCCGACCAGCAGGGCGACGCCGCCGAGCCCCAGCAGCAGCGCGTTCAGCGTCGCGTCGGTGGCCTGCTTGGCGGCGAGCGCGTCGGACGGACGGGAGACCTCGACCTCGTTCGGGTTCTCCGGGTTGGCGGTGGCCGCCAGCACGTCCCGCACCGCGACCACCTGCCGCTCCGCGGCCCTGGTGTAGATGGTCGTGGCGTAGCCATCGAAGCCCAGCCGCTCCTCCGCGACCGGCCAGCCGACGAGGGCGGAGGTGTCCAACTCGGGAGCGAGCGGCACCGGGGCGAGCACGCCGACGACGGTGAACCACTGCCCGCCGAGCCACACCCGCTGGTCGGGGCCGGCCCCGGCGACGCCGAGCCGGTCGGCGGCCCTGGACCCGAGAACCACGGCCGGGTAACGGTGGGTGGCCTCGTTGAGCCAGGCGCCGCCGGCGACCGTGGCGCCCACGTCCTTCAGCAGGTCGAGCCGGACGGCCTGGACCGAGATGCTGCCGGTCTGGCCTTCGGGGATGTGGTCGTTGCGGTAGACCTTGGCGCTGGTGTTCCCGATGGCGGTCACCGACGTGACCGGCGCGATCTGGCCGATCATCCCCTCCGCCTCGGCCGGGAGGTGGGAACCCTCGCCGAAGAGCGTCTGGCCGGGCGAGACCTTGAGCAGGTTGGTGCCGAGGGCGGACAACTGGCGGTTGAGGTCCTCCTGGCTGGAGGCGGAGATGCCGACCACGCCAAGCATGGCGGCGATGCCGATCGCGATGCCAAGCGCGGACAGAAAGACGCGCAACGGCCGGGCCCGCAGCCCCGCCCCGCCGACCCGGACCACGTCGCCGGGGCTGAGCCTGGCCGGCGCGAGCCGTACGGCACGCGGCGCTTCCGGAGTGGTCAGCATGCCGGCACCCGCTCATTCTGCGCCCGATCCCTTTGGGAGTCGTCGACCACGCGGCCGTCGAGCATCCCGATCTGCCGGGGCAGGCCGGCGGCGATGTCCCGGTCGTGCGTGATGATCACGACGGTGGTGCCGCCCTCGTGGAGCTCGCGGAGCAGCGTCATCACCCCGGTGCCCGACTCCGAGTCGAGGTTGCCGGTGGGTTCGTCGGCGAGCAGCAGGTCGGGCTCGCCCACCACCGCCCGGGCGATCGCCACGCGCTGCCGCTCACCGCCCGAGAGCTCGTGCGGGCGATGGGTGAACCGGTGGGCGAGCCCCACCCGGCACAGCGCCTCCTTCGCGCGCCTGCGCCGCTCGCGGATGGAGACGCCCGAATAGAGCAGTCCGTCCGCCACGTTGTCCACGACCGGCACCCCCGACGCCAGATGGAACTGCTGGAAGACGAAGCCGACAGTGGTGGCGCGCAGGGCCGACAGCTCCTTGTCGGAGAGCCGCGCCACGTCGTGGCCCGCGATCCGCACGGTTCCGCCCGTAGGGCGGTCGAGCGTGCCGATCATGTTCAGCATCGTGGACTTGCCGGAGCCGGACGGGCCGACGATGCCGACGAGTTCGCCGTACCGGACGGTCATGCTCGCTCCGCGCAGGGCGGCCACATCGCCGCCGTAGACCTTGCTCACGTCCCGGAGCTCCACGATTGCCGGTCCCTTCTCCGCCTGCCATCCCTTGGCCTGTCCCTCCTCGCTCATTTGGGCACCACCACGGTCGCGTCCTCGTCGGCTCCGGTTACCTCGACGTCGCCGTCTGCGAACATCCCGGTCTTCACCGGCACATAGCGGGTGGCGGGGCCCTCGACGACCTGCACGCCGTACCCGCCCTCGGCGAGCGCCACCAGGGCGCCGACCGGTACGGCGAGGACGTTCTCGCGCCGCGCGGACACGATCGTGACCTCCACCGGCGCGGTGTCGTAGGTCCTGAGTCTCCTGTCGTCGCGGACCGAGATGACGACCTCGATCGTGGTCGTGGTGTCGTTCTGCGTGGTGGTCTCGGTCGCCACCTTCCCGATGCCGGTGACGGTGCCACGCACGGTGGCGCCGTCGGGCAACTCGACGGTGGCCTTCAGGCCCTTCCGCACCAGATGCCGGTCGGCGACGTCGAGGGCGACGGTGACCTCGCGGGTCGCGCCCGTGTAGGTGAGCAAGGGGCCGCTCGCCTGGGCGCCGAGCGCGGTCTTGAGCTCTGCCACCCGCAGACGGCCGTCGTGGACGACGACGTCGCCGGGCTCGACCCGGCCGGTGACCGCGAGCCCCAGGTCGTCCTGCCACTGCTCGACGGCCTCCCGGGTGGCCGAGGTGAACTCGTCGTCCACGGTGAAGCCGTCGTACCCGAGCTTGGCCAGGTTCTCCTCCAGCAGCTTGACGTCCCGTCCCTCGACGCCGTTCTGGAGGACGCGGTAGAGGGGCGTGCCCCCATAGAGGAGGGGCACGCGATGGGCGTCGGCGCTGTAGACGGCGTGGCCACGGGTGATCGTCGCGCCGGGCGACGGAAGCCAGGTGATCGTCCCCTGCCCCCGCCCAGTTACGGTGGCGGTGTCGCCGAAGCCGAGGGTGCCGTCGACGGTCTTGGTCTCGGTCAGCGTCGTCCGGACGACCTTGGCGGTCGCCGGGGGCGTCCGCTGGGCGGCGGCCGTGCCGGTGTCTCCTCCCACGCCGATCGCCGCGGCGGCCACGGCGGCGGCGAGCAGCGCGGCGCCACCGGTCACCGCGACGAGCTTCACCGCCCTCACTTGGGGACTCCGATCGGGCCCATCTTGTCCCTGCATGCCTCCATGGCCTTCTTCAACTTGGGGTCGTCCGGCTTGATCTTGCTGTTGGGGCCGCCGATCCTGAGACCGATGCCGCCGCCGCTGAAGTCCGGGTCGGGCATGTCCACGCCGTTGTCCCGCATGCACTGCGCGAACGCGCGCGCCTTCTCCTGCTGCTCGGGAGTCATCTCGCGCCCCTTCTGGCCGAACGGGGACAGGCTGCGGCAGGCCTGCATCGCCTTGTCGACCTTGGAAGGGTCGCCCTTCGCGTCAACGCGGATCTTGACCCCGCCACCGCCGTCGGAATCCGGGTCGGGCATGTCGACGCCGTGGTCCCGCATGCACTGGGCGAACTTCCTGCCCTGCTCCTCGGGATCCACCGAGGCGGTCGGACCGGCGCTCGCCTGGGCGGTGGTCCCGGTGGTCCCGGTGGTCCCGGTGCCCTTAACGGAGGCGACCCCCGCCGTGTCGTCCTGCTGTCCGCATCCGGCGGCGAGCGCGAGGAGCGCCACCGCCACAAGTGTCCTTCTCATGGGACCGATGCTGGTGGGCGCTGATCGGAACGAGCCCGGAGCTACCTCGGAGCACCCTCGGAGTCCGGTCTCGGGGTGATCTCGTGCGGGGACGCCCGCAAGGGCAGCAGGACCCGGAAGGCGGCCCCGGAGCCAGGGGCCGTGCGCAGCTCGACCCGGCCGCCGTGGGCCTTGACGATCGCGGCCACGATGGCGAGCCCGAGCCCCGCACCGCCCGCGGCCCGGGAGCGGCTCTCGCTGACCCGGTAGAGGCGCTCGAAGACGCGCGGCGCGTGCTCGGCCGGGATCCCCGGCCCGGTGTCGCGCACCTCGAAGACGCCCATCGGCTCCGGCCGGCCCGAGCCGACGGCGGCCGTCGGGAAGGTGTCGGCCGTGCCCGTGCCCACCCGGACCGTGATCTTCGCGTCCTGCGGGGTGTGCGCGAGGGCGTTCGCGACGAGGTTGGCGGCGACCTGCCGCAGCCGCGCCTCGTCGCCGAGCACCAGGACCGGGCTCAGCGAGGAGCCGAGCCCGGCCAGCCGTACCTGCCGATCGGGGACGCGGGCGCGGGCGTCGCGGATCGTGTCGGCGGCGATCTCCAGGAGGTCGGCCGGGCGGGCCTCCATGGGCCGTTCCTCGTCGAGGTCGGCCAGCGCGAGCAGGTCGTTGACCAGCACCCCCATCCGGGTGGCCTCCTCCTCGATCCTCCGCATGGTCTCGTCCATCGGAGGCCCCGGCGGGGTCCCTCCCCTGCGATAGAGCTCGGCGAAGCCGCGGACCGAGGTCAGCGGGGTGCGCAGCTCGTGCGAGGCGTCCGCGAGGAAGCGGCGCATCCGCGCCTCCGACTCGGCCCGCGCGGCGATCTCCCGCTCCACCCGGTCGAGCATCACGTTCATCGCGATGCCCAGGCGGCCGGGCTCGGTGTGCGGGTCGGCGTCCGGCACACGGCGGCTGAAGTCGCCGGCGGCGATGTGCCCGGCCGTCTCCTCGATCCTGGTCAGCGGGCGCAGGCCGAGCCTCACCAGAGCGGCGGCGGCCAGGCCCAGCAGGAGGAGCACGCCGGCCATGACCCCGCCGTCGATGGCGAGCAGCCATCTCTGGATGGCTTCGACCTCGGCGAGCGACGCCGTCATCACGACGGCTCCGCCGTCGGGAAGGTCGACCGCCATGACCCGCCACGACGGCCCGTCCGTGCCCGGCACCGTGTACGGCTCGCCCTTCCGCATCTGGTCGTACGGCCCGAGATCCGGCCGGTTGCCCGGTGCCGACGGAAACTCGCCGGCCAGCCTCCCCTGCGATGTGAACAGGAAGATCTGCCTGTCTCCGACGATTCGTGCGACGACCTTCTTCTCGAACGGCAGGACCGTGACGCCTCTCCCCTCCGGCAGGGGGAACGGCAGGGGCTGGGTCATCGACGCCATCTGGGTGGTCGTGCGGAGCTGCTCGTCCAGCCGGTCCACGAGGTAGTCCCGCAGCAGGCCCAGGCCGGCCGCGTTGGCCAGCACCAGCGCGACGCCGGTCAGCGCCACCGCGGCGACCACCAGCCGGGTGCGGACCGTCCACTGGTCCGGCCCTCTCACGCGTCGCCCCCGCGCGGAAGCCGCAACGTGTAGCCGACCCCGCGCACGGTATGGATCAGCGGCGGATCCCACTTGTCGATCTTCTTGCGCAGGTAGTAGACGTAGGACTCGACGATGCTGGAGTCGCCGTCGAAGTCGTACCGCCACACGCTGTCCAGGATCTGCGCCTTGCTCACCACCCGGCCGGCGTTGGTAAGCAGGTAGGCCAGCAGGTTGAACTCCGTCGGCGACAGGTCCACCTGCTCCCCGGCCCGCCGCACCTCGTGCGCGTCCGGATCCAGCCGCAGGTCGGCGTAGGTGAGCACGTTGCCGTTGTGCGGCTCGGCCACCCGGCTGCGGCGCAGGATGGCCCTGATCCGCAGCACGACCTCCTCCAGGCTGAACGGCTTGGCGACGTAGTCGTCCGCGCCGATGCTGAGCCCCCGGACCCGGTCCTCGACCGTGTCCCGGGCCGTCAGGAACAGCACGGGCACCTGGCCGAGCCGCCGCGCCACCTCGAACCCGTCGAGATCGGGGAGCATCACGTCGAGGACCACGATGTCGGGCTCGAACTCCCTGGCCACGGTCAGCGCCCGCGACCCGCTTTCGGCCGTTCTCACGTCGAAGGACACCAGGCGCAATGTCTGTGAGAGCAGGGCGCGGATGTTCGGCTCGTCGTCGACGACGAGCACCTTGGCCATGGGACTGGGGGGCCGTTCCATGACTCCTGGTCTACCGGACGTTCCTCAACGCCCGCTCAAAGCCTGGGCGCCCTCAGAATCCTCACATCGCTGAGGCGTCACTGCCGCCCGATCGGTTGGAGCCGAAACCCCAACTGGCTGTACATCTCCAACTGGTCGTAGTACTCCCGGTGTGTGACGATCTTGCCGTTCTCGACGTGCGCCGCGCAGGATCCGCGGACGGCGATATGTCTGCCGGTTCCCTCGACCACGTCCCCGCTGGGCAGAAGGAGGGGCCCGCCATGTGTGCCGGTGAGCGTCCATTCCGTGATCGCGGGATCGTCGCAGGCGACCTTGTACCAGGGCGTGACCCGCAGATCGGCGAAGGCCTTGAAGTACTGCTCGTAGAACCAGGCGATCTGCTCAAGACCTTCGGCCACGCCCACCGGGGTCACCAGGACGGCGTCCGCCCTGTAGTACTCCAGCATTCGGTGCAGATCGTGTTCGTTCAGCGCGTCGTACAGTCGATCTTTTGTCTCCCATGCAGTGAGCATGCTGACCCTCCCTATGGCGGCAACGCTACCTGGCGTCGTCAGCCTCCTACCAGACTTATCGTGACAAACCATGACATATAGCAATGCAACGACCTGGGACTGTCGACGAGGTGCGCGACGCGATCCTGGATGGCAGCGAGCGCCGTAAGATCGCCGACGCCGCCGCGTAGCAAGCACCCCCGGGCGAGGCCGCGCCCTGTAGACCTGCCATTCCCTCCCCTGCCGGTTCTCAGGTACGGCGCCACGCCGGCGGCGTGGCGTAGGGGCAGGTTCACAGGTGCCGAGGACTCAGCCGCCGCGGGAGCGCCGGGCCCGGTAGGCGGTCGCCTTGGCGCGGTTCTGGCAGGACAGATCACAGAACCGCCGCGAGGCGTTGCGGGTGGTGTCGTAGAAGACCCGATCGCACTCGTTGGCCGAGCACCGGCCGAGCCTGGCGCCGCGACCCGCGCCAATGATCATCGCGATGCTGGTGGCCATATCGGCGATGTAGGAGTCCACCGGGCCCTGGCCGACCGCGTGGAAGGCCAGCACCAGCGGGAGCCCGGGCCGGCCGTGGAGATTCGGCATGGCGTGGTGGGCCGCGAGCAGATCGTTCAGCACGTCGGCCGCGCCCAGGACGTCGCCGTCCACGCATGCGTCGATCGCGGCACGGAGCCGTCGCACCGCGGCCACCAGCACTTCGGCACCGTCTGGGCCGAAGGGCGCCGTGTGCAGGCCGTCGTGCGCCGACAGCGCACGCCGGATCACCTCCAGCTGATCGGTCCCGGACCTTGGCGGCTCGACGCGCTGGCCGTGCGCGCGTTCGGTGGCCAGGTCGTTCACCAGCCGGAGGGCGAGCCCGGCGAACTCGGCCACGTAACTATCAAAAGTCTGTTGACTAGTGATGGCGGTCGCATCTAACGTCACTGGCATATCGTAACTAGACAGTGAGGAAAGGGAAGACCCGTGCCGGCGTGCTGGTCACTCTGGGGCTGGTCTGCCAACTCCCGGCTGACGCGACCGCCCTCACCGGCGGGGCGGGCCGGGCCGCGCGGCTGGGTGTTCCGGTGGCTGCCGTTCTGATGTCCGGGGGTTCTTCGCCTCCGCCGCCGGGCGCGACGTCACCGGGCCCAACCGCTTCATCGCGATCCTGTGGCTCGGCGCCGCCTCGCGGGCCGTGGGCGTCATCGCCCTCGGCGTCGACCTTCTCACGGCTTGAGCCTGGGACAGTGCCCGTGCGCCCGGATGGATCTAATGTGTGCGCTCATGGACCTAACTGGCATAGTCACCCCCGACCGGCCTCTCCTCGTGCTCGCCGTCAAGGAAGAGGCGCAGTTCTTGGACCACTTCTTGGACCTCGGCCTGCCGGTGCTGCTGACGGGCATGGGCAAGGTGAACGCGGCGTCCTCGCTCGCGACCGTCCTGGGCCGCGGCCCCCTGCCCTCATTGGTGATCAACCTCGGCACGGCCGGGGCGCTCCGCCCCGGCTGGTCCGGCACCCACGAGGTCGGCACGGTGCTCCAGCACGATCTGGACACGGAGATGCTCCGCGGCCTCACCGGGGAGACCTACGGGGCGCCGTTGACGCTGTCCCCCGGCGGCCCCGTCCTCGCCACCGGGGATGTCTTCGTCTCCGATGAGGCCGCTCGGGACCGGCTCGCCGCCCGCGCCGACCTGGTCGACATGGAGGGGTACGCCCTCGCCTCCGTCGCGAGCCAGGCGGGAGTCCCCATCCGTCTCGTCAAACACGTCAGCGACGACGCGGGAGACGGCGCGGCCAGGAACTGGCGGGAGTCCGTGGCGGACTGCGCCCGCGCGCTGGCCGCCTGGGCCACCTCCCACCTGGCCGGTGACAGGTGATTTGAGGGGGACGTTATGGTGGACCGATGGTGTTCGATGAGGATTGGTCGACCTCCCCTTTAACGTGGCTGGAGGAGAGGATGGGGGCCCACCTCGCCCGGGCCGCCGGCGATCCGGGACTGCTCGCGGCGGTGGACCAGCACGCCGCCGCCGTGCGAGACGCGATCACGCTGGACCAGGAGACGCTGGGCGACTACCTCCTGGGCTTCCTGGACGAGCTTCGCGAAACCGGCTGGACGTACACCGGTGACGACGATTTCGCGGAGATCCGGCTGACGGCGATCTGCTGGCTCGCACGCGAGTCCGGCTTCCTCACCGACGATCTACCGGCCTGAGCCCGCGCCCTCATTCGCGCTTTCTCACGGACGGTCGGCCAACGAGAGCCGACGGCCTTATCGGGCGGCCCTGTTCGGCGGCCTCATTCGGGCGGCACCGACTTGGCCGCCCCGGCCTGCGGCTCCGCCGCCCGCGCCTGCCTGGCGTCCTGCCGTCCCCGGTAGTAGGCCTCCGCCTGGACCCTCATCTCGGGCGTCTGCGCCTCCGCCCTGCTCAGCCAGCGTTCCCAGCGCTGCTCCATCGGCCGCACCAGGCCGCCTCCGAGGCCGATGGCCAGGATGGCGCCCAGCGTGGCGAGAACGGTGATCAGGACGGGAGTCGTGACGGTGGTCGCGATGCCCATCTGGTTGAGTGCGGCGATGATGCCCAGCGCCCAGATGAACACCGACGCGGCGGTGGCCAGCCACCGGCCGTAACGTGTGCCCCCGAGCGCCCCGTTGATCAGATCGCCGACCGCACGCGCGATCGCTCCCGCCACCACCAGGATGATGATCGCGACGATCGCCTTGGGCAGCCAGCCGACCACCGCGGCCAGCAGGTTGGAGACCGGGTTGGGGCCGAACAGCCCGAAGCCGAGTTGAAGCGTGAACAGCAGGACGGCGTAGTAGACAAGCCTGGCGATGAGGCTGCTGGCGTCATAACGGCTTCGCTCCAGCATCCGGCCCACCCCACTGCGTTCCACCGCCCGGTCGAAGCCGACCCGCTCCAAGAGCTTGTCGACGACCTTCTCCAGCAGCTTGGCCACCAGCCAGCCGATGATCAGCACGACGATGAAGCCGATGAACTTTGGAACGAATGTGGCTATCTGCCGCCATGCGTCCAACAGGCCCTGACGTAGGTCCATGGCCATGACCCCCCTCATGGGTTCACCAAACGGGGGTGTTTCCGAAGCGGGCGAGTCCACTCACCGCGGGACACGAGGGGGACGCAGGTTTCCCGACATCCCACCGAACTTTTGCCCTTTCCAGGACGGACCACATCGGAGCCTGGAAAGTCCGCCGCGTCTCCGGCCCGAGCACGCCTGATTCACGGACGGCATCTGCACAAAAGTGTCCAATAGTGTTATGAAAGATGCAGAAATGAACTCCCCTCGGCATGACCGTCCGCACCCACCCCCGTCCTCCCCCGCGTAGCGGCGACACGAAGGAAACCGCCGATGACGGACGAACGCCCCTGTAACGCCCCCCGGCCCCGGGCATGATCCTTACCGTCACGCTGAACGTCGCTCTCGACGTCACGTACCTCGTCCACGGCGTCGACTGGAACGGGGTCAACCGTGTCCGCGCCGTCCACCGGCGCGCGGGCGGCAAGGGCGTCAACGTCGCCCGCGTGCTCGCAGCTCTCGGCCACGAGGTCATCACCACCGGCGTCGCCGGAGGGCCTACCGGCGACGCCGTCCTGGCCGACCTCGCCCTGGCGGGCATCGCCGCGGCTTTCACGCCCATCGCCGCCGAGTCCCGCACCACGCTCGTGGTCTCCGACCCCGAGATCGATCCCGCCGTCCCCGCGTCGCACCGTACGGCCGGCGGAAACGCGCTCTTCAACGAGCCGGGCCCGGTCGTGACCGCCGAGGAGATCGCCCGTTTTCTCTCGCACTACCGAGGGCTACTCGCTCAGGCCGACGCCGTCGTCATGTCCGGCAGCCTGCCTCGTGGCGTACGCGCCGACTTCTACGCCGTTTTGACCGCCATGGCGGCCGACCACGGCGTTCCCGCGATCGTGGACGCCGACGGCGCCTCCCTCCGCCACGCCGTGACCGGCCGTCCCACGATCGTCAAACCCAACGCCGACGAGCTCGCCCGCGCCGTGCTCCCCGGTATCCCGGCCGGCTCGGCGCAGCCGCCTCCAGGCGTCCCGCAGCCGCCTCCCGGCGCGGCAGAGGCGGCGGTGCTGCGGGACGCCGGAGCCGAGTCGGTCGTGGTCTCGCTCGGCGCCGACGGGCTGCTGGCCGTGACCCCTCAAGGATCATGGCGGGCGCGCGTGCCGTACGCGCTGGCCGGCAACCCCACCGGCGCGGGAGACGCCCTGGTCGCGGGGCTCGCTCTCGGCCTCGTGGAGGGGATGCCGTGGCCGGAGCGGCTGAGGCGCGCCACCGCGCTCGGCGCCGCCGCGGTCGCCGCTCCCGTCGCGGGCGACTTCGACCTCGGCGTCTACGACGCCCTCCACCCCGCGATCACCATCACACCGTTTCCATGACGCCTACATGACGCCGATCCCCGACGCCGATCCCTTACTCCGGTCCTCTGATCTCGGTTCCGCCCGCCCGCTCCCCCACTCGCTCGACCCCTGGAAACGGAGACACCGGCCATGCCCCTCGTCGGCATCGACGACATCACTCGGAACGCGCCCGCGGGTGTCGGCGCGTTCAACGTCATCCTGCTGGAGCACGCGGAGGCCATCGTCTCGGGGGCGGAGGCCGCCGGGGCTCCCGTGGTCCTGCAGATCAGCGAGAACGCCGTCAAGTACCACGGCGCGCTGGCGCCGATCGCCGCGGCCTCACTCGCGGTCGCCCACGCCGCGGCCGTGCCCGTGGCCGTGCATCTCGACCACGCCACCGACCGCGCGCTGGTCGAGGAGGCCGTACGGCTGGGCCTGGGCTCGGTGATGTTCGACGCCTCGGCCCTCGACGACGCGGCCAACGTGGCGGCGACCGCCGACGTGGCCGCGTGGTGCCACGAACGCGGCGTCTGGGTGGAGGCCGAGCTGGGCGAGATCGGCGGCAAGGACGGAGCGCACGCGCCCGGCGCCCGGACCAGGCCCGGCGAGGCCGCCGGCTACGTCGCGCGGACGGGCGTCGACGCCCTCGCGGTGGCCGTGGGCAGCTCTCACGCGATGACCACCAGAGACGCCGTCCTCGACCTGGCCCTGATCGCCGAGCTCCACGCCGCCGTGCCGGTGCCTCTCGTGCTCCACGGCTCCTCCGGCGTCCCCGACGAGACCATCCGCGCCGCCGTACGGCACGGCATGAAGAAGATCAACATCGCCACCCACCTCAACAAGGCCTTCACCGAAGCCGTCCGCGGTTACCTCGCGGCGAACCCCTCCGCGGTGGACTCGCGGACCTACGTCAGGCACGGCCGTGACGCCGTCGCCCGCGAGGTCACGCATCTCCTCGGCGTCCTCGCGGGCTGAGGACGGGGTCGACGAGCCACGCGCCCGGATCGACGGACACCCCGAGGCCTACCGGCCGCCGAATGCCTCGCCGAGCGTCGGCTCCCGGACCGGGCTGCCCCACTCGTCCATCTCAGCGGGCTGGGGCGCCTCCGCCGCGACCGGAGGACGTCGGTGAGTCGATCGGGCGGTTCGAGCAGGCCCCGCCATGTGATCCCGCTTCGCATCCCACCAACGCCGAACCTCTACAACTTCACCCCCGGAATCTGCACACCGGCTTTCTAGATTGCGGGCCATGACAGCCGATACCGGCGACTTCACGCCCTGGCTGCGCGACTTCGAGGGCGCGGCGCTGCTCCGGTGGACGTGGGGCGACCCCGACTGGAGCCGGGGAGCGCGGCTGGCGCCCGCCCTGGTGCGGAGCCTCCAGCGGTTCCAGGTGGGAGAGGACGGCGACGGTCGCAGCCTCACGGCCAAGGCCGACCGCGCGGGAGACTCCGTGTACGCGGACGCGGTCCGCCTGTTCGTCGCGGAGGAGCGCGAGCACGCCCGCCTGCTGGGCCGCCTGCTGGATGCGGCGAGTGCGGCGACGATCCCGTACCACTGGACCGACACCGCCTTCGTCCGGCTGCGCCGGCTCCTCGGCCTGCGCGCGGAACTGATGGTCCTGATGCTCGCGGAGGTGGTCGCGCTCAGCTACTACCGCAGCGTGCGTGACGGCGTCCGCGACCCCCTCGCCGCGGAGGTCGCGGGCCGGATCCTCGCCGACGAGCTTCGCCACGTGCCGTTCCACTGCTACCGGCTGCGGCGGTCCTTCCAGCGGTCCTCCCGCCTGTCGCGGGCGACCGCCTCGGCCCTGTGGTGGCTGCTGCTGGCCGGCACGGTGACCGTGGTCGCGCTCGACCACGGTCACGCCCTACGCGAGGTCGGAGTGTCCCGAACCGCCTTCATCGACGACGTCATGGCGCGCTTCCGCACCGTCGTCGCCGACGTGATGTCACCGACCCGGTGACCCTTTCCGTCCAGTAGACCTCTGGCGCGATCTGCGGGCGCCGAACCAGCTCGGGTGGCAGCCCTGATCCTGGCGGCGCGCGGGTCGCTCACGCGCCTCGGCGACCTTGCCAGAGGAAAGTCTACCTAGATAGAGTTATTGGGTGACCCGGACGAGACGCCCCTCCCCGCAGACGGTGAAAGTCCTGGCCGCCCTGGCGGCCGACCCCTCCACCTGGCGTTACGGCTACGAGCTCGGCCAGCAGGTCGGGATCAAGGCCGGCTCGCTGTATCCGATCCTGATGCGGCTGACCGACCGGGGCCTGCTTGAGGCCTCGTGGGAGTCCGATCCTCCCGTGGGCCGGCCTCCCCGGCATCTGTACCGGCTCACCGGGAGTGGCCTCGCGCTGGCCGCACAGGTCGCGGCCGACGCCGTCGAGCGGGACAGGCCCGGCGTCCGGGGCGAGTTGCGGAGCGCCTGGTGAGCCGGCCGCCACGCGACGTGGCGGGCGCGCTGGTCGCCCTGGCCGTCCGGCTCCTTCCCGCCGCCAGACGGGGCTGGGGCCAGGCCATGCGGGCCGAGCTCCTCCAGGTCGAGGGAGGACGGGCCCGTCTGGGCTTCGCCCTCGGCTGCGTGCGGGTGGCGCTGGCGCAGCCGGCGGCGCTGCGTGCCCTGGGCCACCTCGCGGCGACGGCCGCCGCGGTGACGCTGGTGCTGGCCGGCGGCGTCACCTATCCCGGGGCCCGATTCGAGATCATCGCCCTGGTGGCGGTCCTCGCGGCGCTCGCCTGGCGGGGCGGCAGGCCGGGCCTGCTCGGCCCGGTGGGACGGTCCCGGACATCCCGTGCGGTGCGAGCTGCCGGGTACGCCCTGGCATGCGGCTACCTGGTGGTTTCCGTCATGGACCACCGGGGACCGCAGCTCCTGGGACCGCAAGACGGCCTCCTGCCCGGCATGATCACGCTGGTGCTCTACACCGTCGTGACACTGGCCATCACGGCCCGCGGCTCGACGGCCGGCCCCGCCTGCCTGCTGTCCGGCATCGGCGCGGGTCTGGTCGCAGGCCTGGCGTGCTTCCTGGTCCTGCCCTTCGAGCGCGTCCTGCCGCCGCTCGCGGACGGCCTGCCGGGGCACGGCCTCTGGCTGCTCCTGGTCGTGGCCGGCGCGCCGGGGGCGGCGATGGTCGTCGTCGCCTGGCGGACGCGCAGCGCCAGGCAGGCCCTCATGACAGTGCTGTGCGCCGGCGCCGTCTGCGCGGCGGTGGTCGCCCTGCTGGGCTACGGGGCGTTCCTGCTCTTCCCCGACCAGATGCCCGGCATCGTCCCGCGGGGCGCCGGGCCGCCCGCCGTACGGCACGCGCTGTCCCGGCTGGAGGCCGGGGACGAGTACATAGCGGGCCTGATCTGGGGCTGTCTGCTCGTCGCCGTGCTCGGCGCGATGATGCGCCCCGCGACCCGCCGGTTCACGCGCGGCCTCCAGGCGCTGACCGTCGCGGGCGCGGTTCTCGCCCTCATCGGCGCGGCCGCCGGGGAGGAAGGCGCGGCCGTCCTCGTGGTCGTCGCCACGCTGGTGGCCGGGATGCTCGCCCTGTTCGCCGGCCCGCGAGGAGAACGGATCCCCTCGGGGGCGGGCGGTCAGGTCGGCTCGTGAATCCGGCGGCCGGCAAGGCACGCTCCGCCGGAGCGGCATGTCTCAGTCGCGCCGTTCGAGAACGTTCACCGCGAGCTCGCGGACGACGGACTCGTCCACCTCGACGCCGAGACCGGGGGCGGTGGGGACCTGGGCGACGCCGGCCGCGAGCTTGACGGTCGTCCCCGAGGCGTACGGCGAGGCGATGAACTGCCTCCCGTTGAGGTCCACCGGGCCGGTGATCCCGTGGGCCGCGAACAGGTGCAGCGACGCGGCCAGGCCGAGGTCTGAGTCGGTCAGCCCGGAGCCCATGAGCCGGACCCCCGAGTCCTCGGCGAGCTGGCACAGCCGCCGCGAGAGGGTGAGCCCGCCGCTGCGCTGGACCTTGGCGATGGCCACGTCGATCGCCCCGAGCTTGACGAAGGTGGCCAGGTCGGTGGGGTGGCGCAGGCTCTCGTCGAGCGCCACGGGCAGGGGCGAGGAGTCACGGAGCCTGCGCAGCCCGGCAACGTCGTTCGCGGGCAGTGGCTGTTCGAACGCGGTCACCCCCAGGTCGAGCAGCCGTCCGGCCAGCCGTAGCGCGGCGTCGCAGGTGTAGCCCTGGTTGGCGTCCACCCACAGCGGCGCCTCGGGGGCGCTGTCGCGGACGGCGGCCACCACCGACAGGTCGGTCTCCTCGTCGTGCAGTCCGATCTTGACCTTGAACGCGCGGTAGCCCGCCTCCTTTCCCTCCGCCACGGCCTCGGCGACCTCGGCGGGGGTCTGGCCGGACACGATCCAGGCGAGCTGGATCTCCTCGGCCCGCCGCTGCCCCCAGAGCACCCCGACCGGCACGCCCGCCGCCCGGCCCAGCAGGTCGTGCAGCGCGACGTCGACCGCGCACTTGGCCAGCGGCGCGCCGATGGAGAACCCCCGGTTGATGGCCCGGTCGAACAGCCTGGTGACGCCGTCCAGATCCCAGGCGGGGCGGCTGAGGATCGCCGGCGCGAGATAGCGGTCGATGGTCGTGACGATCGACTCGGCCGTCTCGTACGTCCAGGCGGGGATCGGAGTCGCCTCGCCCCAGCCGTGGACGCCGTCGGCGCTCACCTTGACCAGGACGCGGATGCTCGGGCGCCCGGCGACGGCGACCGAGCCGCCGGAGACGCCGAAGGAGCGCAGAGTGGGCAGGGCGACCGCGTAGGTTTCCACACGGTCCACAGTCAGGTCGTTCAGGTTCACGGACATCCTTTCACCGGAGGAGGTGCGCTGCTCGCGCGCAGGACGACCTCGCCCTGGACGCGTTCGACACGGCTGCGGAGGGTGCTGCCGGGGCGCATGGTCATCGTTCAGGCGGTGAGGACTCCGGTGCCCAGCAGCGCGAAGAGCAGCGTTCCGATGATGATCCGGTATATGACGAAGGCATTGAAGGAGTGCCGGGCGACGAACTTCAGCAGCCACGCGATGGAGGCGTAGGCGACCACGAAGGAGACGGCCGTGCCCACGATGAGCGGCGCGGCGCCGACCCCGGCGCCGGCGGCGTCTTTGAGTTCGTACAGCCCCGCACCGGTCAGCGCGGGAATGCCGAGGAAGAACGAGAGCCTCGTTGCCGCTACCCGGTCCAGGTCCAAGATCAGGGCGGTGGACATCGTCGCGCCCGAGCGGGAGAAGCCGGGAAAGAGCAGGGCGAGGATCTGCGAGCAGCCCACGAGCATCGCGTCCTTGAGGGAGGTGTCCTCCTCGCCGCGCTTGTGGCGGCCCATCCGATCGGCCGCCCACATCACGCCGCTACCGGCGATCAGCGAGCCGGCTACCACCCACAGCGAGGCCAGCGGCCCCTCGATCAACGGCTTGGCGGCAAGACCCACGGCCACGATCGGGATGGTCGAGTAGATGACCCACCTGGCGAACTTGTAGTCATGGTTGTCGCGCTCCCGCCGGTTCGCCAGGCCGCGGCCCCAAGCGGAGACGATCCGCACGATGTCCTTGAAGAAGTAGACCAGCACCGCGGCGATCGCGCCGACCTGGATCACGGCGGTGAACCCCACCACGGACGTGTCGTCGACCGGGATGCCCATCAGTCCTTCCGTGATCTTCAGATGGCCGGTGGAGGAAACCGGGAGGAACTCCGTCACCCCCTCCACGACTCCCAGCACGACGGCCTGGCTGACACTGATAGCACTCATGGGATCCATCTCTGAGGTGGGTGGTCCGGCGGGCGAACGGCATGCGCCGTGCCGGGATGGCGCACAAGGGGGGCGCTCAGATTACGCCGCAGGCTGCCCAGAGCCCGGCGCACTCGGCTGTGCCACCGGGGTTGGTGGCGCAGCCGGTCGCGGGAGCGGCGCGTGGCGGCCAGTTCGGTGAACAGGTCCTCGTAGGCGCGGGCGATGGGGGCGGGATCGAAGCGCCGAGCGGCGATGCGGGCGGCCTCCCCCATCCGGCGACGGGCGGGCTCGTCGGCGATCAGGTCGAGAAGCGCGCCGGCCAGCGCCTGACGGTCGCCGACGGGGACCAGGCGGCCGTCGGCGCCATCGTCGATGATCTCCGCGGGGCCGAGCGGGCAGTCCGTGCTTACTACAGGGACGCCACAGCGCATCGCCTCGACCAGGGTCATGCCGAAGGATTCGGCGTCGGAGGCGCTCACGACGATCGACGCCTGGGCGAACGCGGCCTCGATGGGCGAGACCGCGCCCATCAGGCTCGCGTGCCCGCGCAGGCCATGGCTGTCGATCAACTGCTGAAGGCGCTGCTTGTCGGTCCCCACGCCGTAGATGCGCAGCGACCAGTCGGGGTGCGCGCCGGCGACCTCGGCGAACGCCTCGATGAGCAGGTCGAACCGCTTGGCGCGGACCAGGCGGCCGGCGGCGGCGACGACCTTGGCAGTGCCGTCGGCGGACGGCAGGCCGGGGTCGGGCACGCTGTTGGGCATGGCGAGGATCCGCACGCCCGGCAGCCGCATCCTGGCCCGATAGACGCCGGCGTCCGCCTCCGTGGTGGTGACCACCGCGTCCAGGATGCGGTAGGCGCGTGCGAGTCCGGCGCGCAGCCCCTTGCTGTGGGAGTCGTGGGTGAGATGCTCCTGGGCGATGCGCAGCGCATGTGGCGGGGCGAAGCGGGCCAGGTAGACGTTGATGCCCGGCCGGGTGCCGATGATCACGTCCGCGTCGCACGCGCGCAGATACTCCTCGGCCCGCTGGTCGGTGAGCCTGCTGTACTGCCCGTAGCGCTTCTCGGCGGCGGGGAAGACCTCGGCGGGCCGGCGCAGCAGCGGATTCGCCGCGTCGGGCGCGTCCTCACGCAGGTCGACCAGTGGTGTCACCGTCACCCGCGGGTCGATCGCGAACCGGGGGCGGTCGCGATCGCGCAACAGGGAGACGATCGTCACCTCGTGACGCCCCGCGAGCGCGCCTGCGAGATTGAGCGTGGTGCGGATGGTGCCGCCGATCCCGTAGACGTTGTGGATCAGAAAAGTGATCTTCATGACGCGTCCCTCATCGGGTCTCTTCAGAGAGACGGTGACAACCACGCCGCCCGGGGGCGGCAGATACGGCGGCGGCTGGCACCCGGGGCAGCGAAAGGCGCGCACCACTGGTACGGGTGGTCAGCAGCGAGGTGGCGTCCAGCGGATTGAGCGCCTGTGACACCCCAGGGTCCTTTCCTGCCGTGCGCTGTCTGGGGGCATGGGCGCATGGCACACTTGGAACGCGGCAGCTTTTACACCGCCGTAGAAGTTTTACACGACTGTAGAAGATAGCCGAGGGAACGACAAACTCATGGGTGCCAACGCGCAGGAGCGGGGCCCGAAACGGGCCAACGGCGAGCGGGAGGCCGAGATCCTCGACCTGCTGTTACAGGCTGACAGTGCGCTGACCCCCGGCGAGGTCACCGAACGCCTCGGCGGCGAGCTGACCTACAGCACGGTGGTGACGATCCTCACCCGCCTGCACGCCAAGGAGTTGCTCACCCGCAGCCCCCGTGGCCGTGCCTACGCCTACACACCCGTCACCGACGACCCCGGCTTCGCCGCCCGCCGCATGCGGACCGTCCTGGAGGAGCGGCCCGACCGCGAGGCAGTCCTGGCGCGCTTCGCTGACAGCCTGTCCAGTGCGGACGCCGAGCTGCTGCGCCAGTTGCTCGGGTCCGATCCACAGTCCGACCGGTAGGGCCGACTGGATGCGCATCGCCGTCTATCTCCCGCTGCTGCTGTCCCTGCTCGCCCCTTTCGGCGCACGGCTACTGGCCGAACGCTGCGAGCCCCGCCTCGCCACCTGGCTGCTCACCACCTCCGCGGTGGTGCTGGCGGCGGCGAGCACCATCTCCCTGGGCCTCCTGGCCGTCACCGGGGTGATCCGCTTCCCGCTGCTGGCACACCTCGGCCACTGGTCGGCCCGTGCCGCTCAGCGCGACGACCCCGCCGAGCTCTCCGTCGCCCTGCTCGCCGGCGTACTGCTCGGCGGCGCCGTGCTCGCCGCAGCGCGCGTGCTGTGGCGCCGGGCCCGCTCACTCGCCGCGGCGGCCCAGGAAGCCGCGTGCATGCCCGCACCCGACGGTCTCGTCGTCGTCGAGGACGAGACTCCGGACGCCTTCGCCCTGCCCGGACTGCCGGGGCGCGTCATCGTCTCCACCGGCATGCTTCAAGCGCTGGAAGAGAGCGAGCATGACATCCTGCTCGCCCACGAGCGGGCCCATCTGGCGGCGCACCACTACCTCTTCGTCGCCTTCGCGGGGCTGGGCGCCGCCGCCAACCCCCTGCTGCGCCCGCTCGCCACCGCCGTCACCTACACCGTCGAACGCTGGGCCGACGAAAGCGCAGCCATCACCGCCGGTGACCGGGCCCGGGTCGCCCGCACCGTCGGCAAGGCGGCCCTGGCCGGCCACCACGCCCCCGCCCGCACCCGCGTCTCGGGCGCCGCCCTCGGCATCCTCGGCCGCCGCAGCGGACTCAGCGCCGCCGGCCCGGTTCCCCGCCGGGTCGCCGCCCTCCTCGCCCCACCGCTTCGCCGCCACCCCGGACTCGTGTTCGCCACCGCGGCGCTCCTCGCCGCAGTGGCCTGGTCCACCGCCGATGCCGCCGACGACCTCCACCGCCTGCTGGAGGTCGTCGGCGCCTGGTAGCCACCCCGCGCCATGTGGTGTAGACGGGCGCACCCCGACGTGATCGGCTCTGTGCTGTCGGCCACTGCCGGGACCTCGGCCGCCATCCATACGAGGCAGCATCGACCGCTCGTTGACCCGAACCTTGATCAGCGGACGGGAGTCGCGGAAGGCGGACGAAGATGTCTAAGAGCTTTGCGAAGAACAAGCCGGCCTCCGCGGCTGAGCCGTACAGGAGCGGAGGTTCGGAGGAGCCGTCTCCCCGACGGTGGTGCAGAGGATCTTGATGATCCAGAAGTAGATTGTTACCTCTGGAACCTTGTTGAGCATCCGGCGGCCCACGGCATGGTGTCCAGGCCTTTCGTATGAGGTGGTCATACCGCGTAGCGTCGCACCGGCCACCTGAACACGACCTGATCGCGTGCCCACCGGACAAGCTGCGCACTAGCCGGCGGGGAAACCGTTGTCTCGGGCCGCGGCGTGCAGGCCCGTGCGCACCGCCTACATTCACGCCATGACCTTGCTTAGAAAGGCGGACAATCTGGCCCTGGTGCGATCGATCTGTTCCTCCAGCGTCAGGGACGCTTCGAGACGCCATCCCAGATCCGGGATCTTCACGCCGCGCACGTACAGGGAGCAGGCCAGGTCGCTGCACACGTACACGCCGACCGAGTTGCTGTCCCGGCCGGCCTGACCCGCTCGCCGGGCGGTCATGAGGGAGACGCCGCTGCCGGGGTGCGTGGTCAGGCACACGGAGCACATGCCGCTGTGGAGATATCCGCGCTGCCGGGCGGCCACGCGGAGCGCCAGGCCGACGACCTGGCCGCCGAAATCTGTGACAAGGTAGCCGCGATCCGGCGCGCCGGGGTCGCGCCATCCCAGGAAGTCGAGGTCGTCCCAGGGCTGCTCGGCCAGGCCCCGCGGGAGCGCCAGCCGCTTGGCCTCCCCCTTTGAGCAGTTGACGAACGACGCGCGAATCTCCTGTTCACTCAGTGCTTTCATGGCGCGGACGCTACAACTGCCTAGATATAGTAAGCAACTACTTAATGACTCTAGGAAGCATGGGGGGTGGCGGATGGCTCGTGCGGGTCTGACGGCCGAGCGCGTGACGGAGGCGGCCGCGGACCTCGCGGACGCCGTCGGGTTCGAGAACATGACCGTGTCCGCGCTGGCACGGAGCTTCGGGGTCAAGGACGCGAGCCTGTACTCGCACGTCAGGAATCTTCAGGACCTGCGGGAACGGGTCGCGCTGCTGGCTGCGGGCGAGCTCGCCGACCACATCGGCGCGGCGGTCGCGGGCCGGGCGGGCAAGGACGCCATGACCGCGTTCGCCAATGCCTACCGTGACTACGCGCTGGCCCACCCCGGCCGCTACGCGGCGACCCAGGCGGTCCAACCGGACCCCGCCGTCCTCGCCGGGTCCACCGCCTACATCCGCACCATCGAACTCACCCACGCGATGCTGCGCGCATACAGGCTGGTCGAGCCGGACCTGACCGACGCGGGGCGCCTGCTGCGCAGCGCTTTCCACGGCTACATCACCCTGGAGGTCAACGGTGGGTTCAGGCATTCCCGCGACGTGCAGAGGTCCTGGGAGCGGGGCCTTGACGGCCTCCACATCCTGCTGGAGAACTGGCCCGCGGATCCGTCACGTCACGCGGCGGAGCAATGACCTTTTGACGGTGCCCTACGGCTTGCGCGCGACTCCGCCGGCACAGGCGACCAGGGGAGGGTCACCCCACGGGCTGGGCTCCGGCCGCCACCGCGACACTGACACGACGCCGGGGTCCAAGAGTTCCAGGCCGTCGAAGTAACGGGCGATCTGCTCGGGGCTGCGCGGAGTGTACGGCGTGGCGCCGCTGCCCGCGTTATACCGTCCGATGGCCTCGACGTACGCCGGATCGGTGTCGGCACCGTCGTAGAGCGCCAGATAGCTGCCGGAGGGCAGGGCCGCCATCAGCCGGTTCACGATCGACCGCGCCTCGTCGTGGTCGGCGACCAGGCCCAGGATCCCCATCAGCATGAGTGCGGTGGGCCGGCCCAAGTCGAGCGTTTTGGCGGCTGCCCGCAAGATGATGTCGGGGTTGCGTACGTCTGCCTCGATGTAGTCGGTGGCTCCCTCAGGGGTGCTGGTAAGTAGCGCCTGAGCATGAACCAGCACCAAGGGGTCGTTGTCCACATAGACGATCCGCGACTGCGGCGCCACCCGCTGGGCGACTTCATGTGTGTTGTCCACGGTGGGCAGTCCGGTGCCGATGTCCAGGAACTGGCGGACCTTTGCCTCGCCGGCCAGGTACCGGACCGCGCGAGCGAGCATGTACCGAGACTGGCGGGCGATGTCGACCATGCCGGGGAAGATGTCACGGATTCGCTCGCCCGCCTGACGGTCGACGAGGTAGTTGTCCTTGCCGCCCAGCATGTAGTTCCAGACCCGGGCCGAATGCGGCACCGTGCTGTCGATCGTCGGGGGGATGCGGTCGCTGCCGGATAGCGGAGTGTCGCTCATGAAGGCCTCGGATACGAGTGGGGACATCGGTAGCCTGCTCCCGCATCCTACTTCCCAGGGGTGCCATTCGATCTTGATGGGTTTCCGTCCTTCCGAGCCTGCTGACGGGCGACACCGGGCGACCCTGCCGCCTGGGGAGTCAGGAGGAGGAGAAGGCGGCGTCGAAGGAGGCGGCGGGCGGGGTGATGGCGTTCAGCCTGCGGATGTACGCGAGCGCCTCGGGCGCGCCCGCCAGCCGGTCCATCCCGGCGTCCTCCCACTCGATCGAGATGGGCCCGTCGTAGCCGATGTGGTTGAGCGCGCGGAAGCAGTCTTCCCATGGCACGTCCCCGTGACCGGTGGACACGAAGTCCCAGCCGCGGCGCGGGTCGGCCCACACGAGGTGCGAGGCGAGCCGCCCACGCCGGCCGTCGCCCGTGCGGACCTTCGCGTCCTTGCAGTCCACGTGGTAGATCCGGTCGGCGAAGTCGAGGATGAACCCGGCCGGGGAGAGATCCTGCCACACCATGTGCGACGGGTCCCAGTTCAGCCCGAACGCGGGCCGGGAGCCGATGGCCTGCAATGTGCGGACGGTCGTGTGGTAGTCGTAGGCGATCTCGCTCGGGTGCACCTCGTGCGCGAAGCGGACCCCGGCCTCGTCGAAGACGTCGAGGATCGGATGCCAGCGGGTGGCGAAGTCCTCATAACCGGCGTCGATCATCTCGGCCGGGGCGGGCGGGAACATGGCCACGGTGTGCCAGATGGACGACCCGGTGAACCCGACGACGACGTTCACGCCCAGCAACGCGGCCGCGCGGGCCGTGTCCTTCATCTCCTCGGCGGCGTTGCGGCGCACGGTCTCCGCGTCGTCGTCCCACAGGCGGGCCGGGAGGATCGCCTTGTGGCGGGCGTCGATCGGGTCGCACACGGCCTGGCCGACCAGGTGGTTGGAGATCGCCCACACGCCCAGGCCGTACTTCTCCAGGGTCTCCCTTTTGCGCGGCACGTACGACGGGTGGGCGAGGGCCTTGTCGACCTCGAAGTGGTCGCCCCAGCAGGCGATCTCCAGGCCGTCGTAGCCCCACTCGGCGGCCAGCCGGCAGACCTCCTCGAACGGCAGGTCCGCCCATTGGCCGGTGAACAACGTGACCGGTCTCGTCATGACTCCTCCACCAGGGTGTACATGCTGCCGTTGGCGGCGCTGCGTTCGACGGCGGCGAGGACCCGCTGCACCCGCAGGCCGTCCTCGAACGACGGCGCCGGATCGGTTCCGCTCGCCACCGCGTCAAGGAAGTCGGCGATCTCGTTGGTGAACGCGTGGTCGTAGCCGAGTCCGTGCCCCGGCGGCCACCAGGCCCCCGCGTACGGGTGGTCCGGCTCGGTCACCAGGACCCGCCGGAACCCGGTGCCGCCCTTGTCCACCCAAAGCTCGTTCATCGCCTCGAAGTCGAAGGCAAGGCTGCCGAGCGAGCCGTTGACCTCCAGGCGGAGCGCGTTCTTGCGGCCGGTGGCGAACCGGCTGGCCTCGAACGAGGCGAGCCCGCCGCCCGACAGCCGCCCGATGAACAGGGCCGCGTCGTCGACCGTGACCGTCCCCGTCTCCACCTCCTGGGCCTGGGCCGCCAGGCCGGCGGACACCGTCGCGAGTGGCCGTTCCTTGATGAACGTCTCCGTCAGGGCGGACACCCCGGTGAGCCGCTGGCCGGTGACGTATTGGGCGGTGTCCACGGCGTGAGACCCGATGTCGCCGAGCGCGCCGGACCCGGCGAGTTCCCTGCGCAGCCGCCACACGAGCGGGAACTGCGGATCCACGATCCAGTCCTGCAGGTACTGGGCGCGCACGTGCCGGATCTCGCCGAGCGCGCCCTGTTCGACCAGGCGGCGCGCCAGGGCGATCGCGGGCACTCGCCGGTAGTTGAACGCGACCATGTTGCGCACGCCGTTCGCGGCGGCCTTGCGCGCGGCGGCGGCCATGGCCTCGGCCTCGGCCAGCGTGTTGGCGAGCGGCTTCTCGCACAGCACGTGCTTGCCCGCCTCCAGCGCGGCGATGGCGATCTCCGCGTGGCTGTCGCCGGGCGTGCAGATGTCGATGATCTGGACGTCGTCCCGGGTGAGCAGGTCGCGCCAGTCCGCGGTGGCCGACGCCCAGCCGAGCCGGGCCGCCGCGGCGGCGGCCCGGTCGGGGGTACGTCCGGCGAGCACCGCCATGGCGGGGAGGAGGGCCGGTCCGAAGACCGCCCCCACCGACCGCCAGGCGTGTGAATGGGCCCGTCCCATGAACTCGTGTCCGACGAGCCCTACCCCGATTTGTCCCATCACGACTCGAAGCCGAGCGACATGTACTGGGCGACGTTGTCCTTGGTGACGGTCTCGGAGGCCAGTGTGATCGACTGCGGGACCTCCTTCTCCACCAGGTCGGTCATGCCCTTGCCCTGCGCGATCAGCCGGGCCAGCCGGATCGCCGACGACGCCATCGTGGGCGAGTAGGTGACGGTCGCCTCCAGCACGCTGCCACCCGAGTGGATCTCACGCATCGCGTTGGCCGAGCCCGCGCCGCCGACCATGAAGAACTCGTCGCGCCCGGCCTCCTTGATGGCGGCCAGCACGCCGACGCCCTGGTCGTCGTCGTGGTTCCACAGCGCGTCGATCTTCTTGTGCGCCTGCAGCAGGTTCGCCGCGACCTGGGTGCCGGTCTCCACGGTGAACTTGGCGTCCTGCTTGGCGGTGACCGTGAACCCGTACGCTTTGAGCGCGTCGGCGAAGCCCCTGCTGCGGTCCTGGGTCAGCGGCAGCGTGGCGATGCCCTGGATCTCGACGATCACCGGGTTCGGCACGCCCTTGTCCTTGAGCCGTTTGCCGACGTAGTGCCCGGCGGCGACGCCCATGCCGTAGTTGTCCCCGCCGATCCACGTCCGGTACGACAGCTTGTCGGGGAAGACCCGGTCCAGGTTGAGCACCGGGATGCCGGCGTCCATGGCCTGGCGGGCGACCTGGTTGAGCTGCTCGCCGTCGTTCGGCAGCATCACGATCACGCCGACCTTCTGCTGGATCAGCGACTCGACCGCGGAGATCTGCTGGTTGATGTCGTTGGTCGGCTCGACCGGCTTGAACGTGACGTCGCCGTAGGTCTTCGCGGCGGCCTCGGCGTTCTTGGCGATGGCGGCGATCCAGCCGTGGTCGGCGGCCGGGGCCGAGAACCCGATGGTCACCGATGCGCCGGGGGCGTCGTTGCCGCCGGTCGCGGCGGGCTGCGGCGCCGCGGCCGTGGAGCTGGCGGAGCCGGCCGGGGCGTTGCTCGTGCAGGCGGACACGAGCGCCCCCGCCCCGAGCACGGCACCGCCGACGAAGAACGCGCGACGTGTGGGGGTCTGGGTGGGGATCTCAGTCATGGCGAGCCTCCGAGGATGTTTCGGCGTTGCAGGAGAACGGCGACCACGATGATCAGGCCCTTGGCGATGAGCTGGTCGCTGGTGTCGAGGCCGTTGAGGATGAACAGGTTGGTGATGACGGTGAAGACGAGCAGGCCGAGGATGGAGCCGGTGATCGTGCCCCGGCCGCCGGTGAGCAGCGTGCCGCCGATGATGACGGCGGCGATGGCGTCGAGCTCGTACAGGTCGCCGTGGGTGGACGACCCCGTGGTCGTCCGGGCCATGATGATCACCGCGGCGATGCCGCAGCACAGGCCGGACAGGGCGTACAGGAGCATGGTGTGGCGGCGGACGTCGATCCCGGCGAGCCGCGCGGCCTCCGGGTTTCCGCCCACCGCGTAGGTGCGCCGGCCGAACGTGGTCCGGTTCAGCACCAGCCACCCGGCCACCACGACCAGCGCGAACAGGTAGACCAGCAGCGGCAGCCCGAGCACCCGGGTGGTGGACAGGCCCACGATGGCGTCGTTCGCGCCCTGCACGAGCTGGGTGCGCTTCTCGGAGATCCGCTGCGCCAGGCCGCGCGCCGCGACCAGCATCGCCAGCGTCGCGATGAACGGCACCAGCCGCCCGTACGCGATGAGCAGCCCGTTGACCAGCCCCGCGCCGGTGCCGACGAGCACCGCGCAGGCCACCATCACGGCCGGGCCGTACGACTGGGTGGCCAGCGTCGTCGCCCAGACCGAGGCGAGGGCCATCACCGCGCCGACCGACAGGTCGATGCCGCCCCCGATGATCACGAACGTCATGCCGACCGTGATCACCCCGATCGTCGACGCCAGCGCCAGGACGCTGACCAGGTTCGACGACGTGGCGAAGGTGTCGGGCACGGTGATGAGCCCGATCGCCGCGAGCAGGGCGAGCGCGACGACGAGCCCCGCGTGCCGGGTGCCGGTGATCCGGTGCCACACGGGGTGGCGAACCGCCACGTCGCCGCGCTGCCGCGTTTCGATCACAGCGCGCTCCCTTCCATGATCATGTCGAGTACGGCATGCTCGTCGAGGCTTTCCGCGGGGGCCTCGTGGATGATCCGCCCGTCGCGGATCACCAGCACCCGGTCGGCCAGCCCGAGGACCTCTGGAACCTCACTGGAGACCAGCAAGATCGCGATGCCCCGTCCGGCGAGTTGGTGGATCAGGGTGTACAACTCGGCGCGGGCGCCCACGTCGACACCCCTGGTCGGCTCGTCGAGCAGCAGGACGGTCCGGTCCTCGGCCAGCCAGCGGGCCAGCACGGCCTTCTGCTGGTTGCCGCCCGACAGGGTGCGGATCGGCCGATCCGGATCGGCGGGGCGGACGTCGAGAGAGTCGATGAGACGGCGGGCGGCGGCTCGTTCGGCGGCTCGGTCGATCCAGCCGAGCCTGGCGTGCCTGCCGAGGGTGGCGAGTGTGATGTTCACGGCGACGCTCTGGTCCAGGAGCAGCGCCTGCGCCTTGCGCTCCTCGGGCGCGAGCCCGAGGCCCAGCCGGACCGCGCCGTGCGGGCCGCCCCGCACGGGACGGCCACCGACCTCGACGGTGCCGGATGCCCGGCGGGCTCCGTAGACGGCCTCCAGGATCTCCGACCTGCCGGACCCGACGAGGCCGGCCAGGCCGACGATCTCCCCGGCCCGGACGGTGAACGACACATGGTCGACGACGCCGGGGATCGTGAGATCGGCGACGCGGAGGACGACGTCGCCGGGTTCGGCTCCGGAACGGTCGGGAAAGACGTGTTCGATCGAGCGCCCCGTCATCAGGGAGACGATCTCCCGGGTGGGGGTGTCACCGGCGGGCAGCCCGGATGCGACGGCCCGCCCGTCCTTGAGCACGGTGACCCGGTCGCCGATCTCGCGGATCTCCTCCAGCCGGTGCGAGATGTAGACGACCGACACGCCCTCGCCGGCCAGGTCCCGGATGATCCGGAACAGGTTCGCGACCTCGTCGTGGGCCAGCGTGGCCGACGGCTCGTCCATGACGATCAGCCGGGCGTCGTGCGACAGCGCGCGGGCCATGCTGACGATCTGCTTGGCGGCCGGGGGAAGCGTCCCCACCTCGGCGCCCGGCGAGATCTCCGGATGTCCCAGCCGCGCCAGCAGGTGGCTGGTCTCGCGCCGGGTCTCGGCTCGCCGGCTGAACCCGAAACGGGAGGGTTCGTGGCCGAGGAAGACGTTCTCGGCCACGCTGAGCCCCTCGACGAGGTCGAGTTCCTGGTAGATGGTGGCGATCCCGGCGCGCATGGCGGCGGTCGGGGTGGCCAGCCGGACGGGTTCGCCGTCGAGCGAGATCGTCCCCGAGTCCGGCTGGTGCGCGCCAGAAAGGATCTTGATGAGGGTGGACTTGCCCGCGCCGTTCTGGCCGAGCAGACAGTGCACCTCGCCCGCACGGACGTCGAGATCGACGCCGTCGAGCGCGCGCACGCCGGGGAAGTGCTTGACGATGTTCTGGACTTCCAGCATCGCGTCCTCAGGGGGTGATTAGGCGTGTTGCGGACGTGTTCCAGTGCTGGCGATGCCGCGGGGCCCGGACGCGGGGCCCGCGGAACTACGAGTTCGGGTCAGCCGATCGGAGACGTGCGGTGTTCAGGCGGAGTAGACGTGGTCGCTGATCAGGCGAGCCGCTCCTACGACCCCGGCGGTATCCTCCAGTTCCGAAAGCACGATGGGCAGGTTGCCGGTCGCCAGGGGCAGCGACCGGCGGTAGACGACGCTCCTGATCTCCGCGAGCAGCACGTGGCCCAGCCGGGCGACCCCACCTGAGATGATCACGAGCCCCGGGTTGAAGAAGCTGACCAGGCCCGCCAGCACCTGGCCCACACGACGCCCGCCGTCCCGGATGAGCTGGACAGCCGCCGCGTCGCCTTGAGCCGCGGCCGCCGCGACGTCCTCGGCGGCCAGCGTTCCGGCGGCGGCCAGCCGCTCGGCCAGATACGGCGAGGCCCCCGAGCGCGCCGCGGTCAGTGCCTGAGCGGCGAGTGCGGCGCCGCCGAAGTATGCCTCCAGGCAACCGGCGTTGCCGCACGCGCACACCGGGCCGAGTTCGTCGACCTGGATGTGCCCGATGTCGCCCGCGCTGCCGGAGACGCCGCGGTAGATCTTGCCGTCGACCACGATGCCGCAGCCGATGCCGGTGCCGATCTTGACGAGCAGGAAGTCGTCGACCTGACGCGCGACTCCGGCATGCCGCTCTCCCAACGCCATGATGTTGACGTCGTTGTCCAGCATGGCCGGGCAGCCCAGCTCCTGGCTGACCATCTCGCGCATCGGGTACCGGTCCCAGCCCGGCATGATCGGCGGCACCACCGGGACCCCTTCCGCGAAGCTGACCGGCCCCGGGACCCCGATCCCGGCGCCGTGGAGTTGTGTGAACAGCCCTTGTTCACGCAGCTTGCCGGCGAGGACGCGTACTCGGTCCAGCACGTGAGCCGGGCCGAGTCTTATGTCGCACGGCTCACTCACATGCCCGAGCACGCCGAGCTCACCGTCCGTCACGGCCACGTCGACCGAGGTCGCCCCGATGTCGATCCCCGCGAAGCGGATGTCGCGTGACAGGCGCACACGGCCGGAACGGCGGCCGCCTCGGGAGGCCGCCAGCCCGTCGGTCTCGGCCAACCCGAGATCCACGAGCCGGTCGAGTTCGGCGTTGAGCTTCGAGCGCGACATCCGCCATGGGTACGGATACACCGTTCCAGGCAGCGGCACCGGAGAGCCCGTGGAACCGGTGGGCTCGGCGACGATGTCCGCGAGCTCCGCCCGTGAACGGGGCCCCTCCCGCAACAAGCGCAGCAGAGCCGCCTGATGCGGGTTCTCCGGCCGGTTCGTCTTCACCCACCACTCCTCGATGCGTCCCGTGTTCGGTGCGTTGTCGTGGAACGTACCGCGCTTCCGTCATCGTGGGAAGACCTTCTCCCGGTTTGCGCCTCAATTTTGTTGAAATTACGAAAAGTACGGCAGACCAGACACCCGCAGAAGCACCACAGATGGACTTTTGTCGAGAAAGATGAAAGTATTGATGATCTGAGCATAACATCTGGACACCTTGGGCGTAACATCCTAATCTTCGATCACAACAAGCCACAAAGGCGCTAAAAGCGTGCGGGAGGTGCAGCGATTGGAACCGCGGCACCATGGTCGACGCGATCCTTGCCGGGTTCAGGGCCGAAGGCGCGTACCGGCACCTGAACGGCATCGGCATCGGAGTGTCCGGCCCGGTGAGTTTCCGGGACGGTGTGCCGGTATCGCCCCCGATAATGCCCGGCTGGGACCGTCACCCGGTCCGCGACCTGCTTGCCCGTCAGCACAACTGTCCGGTCGTCGTGGACAACGACGTCAACATCATGGCGGTGGGCGAGCGCTACGGCGGCGTCGCCCGGTCGGCCGAGAACGTGCTCTTCGTCGAGATCGGCAGTGGAAGCCCATCGGCGCCGACCGCACCAGGGGGAAAGCGGGATCGGCAGGGCGGACGCCGACCACCCTGCCGACCTGGCCCCGCTCGCCATATCGGCGGAGGCCGTTGGGTGCTGACGGTACAGGCGCCCAACGGGTACCGACTCCGCCGACCGGTGAGCGGGGCACCTTCCCTGCCTATCGTCACTCAGCCACGACACAAGCGCGCTTCTGATCGCCGACGCAGAAGTATTGGTTAATGCACCAAAAGATATGGACAGGTCGATCGGAAGCTCGTACCGTGTCGCTCATCACGGAAGTGTTTCATCGATGTTTCCAATCGGCGTGGATCCGGAGATGACGACGGAGCTCTAACCCCCCGTCACCCCCCTACGGCTCCGGCGCGACGGCGCGCGCCCTGCCTGGCACGTTCAGTCAGGAAGGGACACGATGTACCCACAACGCTCCACTCCTCGATGGCGGTTCGCCGGAGCCGCCATGCTGCTCGTGACAACGAGCCTCACCACCGTCGCCTCGATCGTCACGACGGCCGCGCCCGCTGCGGCGCACACGATCGTCGATACCGATTTCCAGCAGGTCACCCTCGCGAAGGGCGTCGCCGAGACCGGCGAGCCGATGTCGCTCGCGGTGCTGCCCGACCGCTCCGTCCTGCACACCGCCCGCGGGGGCGCGCTGCGGCGCACCGACGCGGCCGGCAACACGTCGGTCATCGCCAACATCCCGGTCTACACGCACGACGAAGAGGGCCTGCAGGGCGTCGCCGTGGACCCGGGCTTCGCCACCAACAGGTTCATCTACCTCTTCTACGCGCCGCCCCTGAGCACCCCGGCGGGCGACGCGCCCGCCACCGGCACCGCGGCCCAGTTCGCCCCGTTCAACGGCGTGAACCGGTTGTCGCGCTTCACCCTCAACGCCGACTACACGGTCAACATGGCCAGCCAGGTCAATGTCCTGGACGTGACCACCAGCCGCGGCATCTGCTGCCATGTCGGCGGTGACATGGACTTCGACGCGGCCGGCAACCTGTACCTGTCGACCGGCGACGACTCCAACCCGTTCGACTCCGCCGGGTACGCCCCGCTCGACGAGCGCACGAACCGCAACCCCGCCTACGACGCCCAGCGGAGCGCCGGCAACACCAACGACCTGCGCGGCAAGATCCTGCGGATCAAGGTCAAAGCCGACGGGACGTACTCGATCCCGCCGGGCAACCTCTTCCCGCCGGGCACCCCGAACACGCGGCCCGAGATCTACGCGATGGGCTTCCGCAACCCGTTCCGGTTGAGCGTCGACAAGGCGACCGGCATCGTGTACGTCGGCGACTACGGTCCGGACGCCGGCAGCACCGACCCGAACCGCGGCCCGTCCGGGCAGGTCGAATTCGACCGCATCACCGGCCCCGGCAACTACGGCTGGCCGTACTGCACGGGATCGAACAGCACCAGCGAGACCTACAACCATTGGGACTTCGCGACCAACGGCACCGGCCCGAAGTTCGACTGCGCCGGGGGGCCCACCAACAACTCCTTCCGCAACACCGGCCAGCAGACCCTGCCCCCGGCCCGCGCGGCCTGGATCCGCTACGGCGGCGACGCCGGGTCGCCCCCGGCGTTCGGCTCCGGCAGCGAGTCGCCGATGGCCGGCCCGGTGTACCGGTACGACGCCTCGAACCCGTCGGCCACGAAGTTCCCGCAGGCGTTCGACGGGCAGTTCTTCGCCGGCGAGTTCGGCCGCGGCTGGATCAAACCCATCCACCTCAACGCCGACGGCTCCCCAGGCGTGATCGACGCGTTCCCCTGGAACGGCAAGCAGGTCATGGACATGGCCTTCGGCCCCGACGGGGCGCTCTACGTGCTCGACTACGGCACCGGCTACTTCAACGGCGACGCCAACTCGGCCCTCTACCGCTACGACTACGTGGGCGGCGGCAACCGGGCCCCGACAGCCGTCGCGAGCGCCGACCGGACGTCGGGCGCGGCGCCGCTCGCGGTGACGTTCTCGTCCGCCGGCAGCAACGACCCGGAGGGCGGCGCGCTCACCTACTCGTGGGCGTTCGGCGACGGGACCACGTCGACCGCTGCCAACCCGTCGAAGACGTACACCGCCAACGGCACGTACACCGCGACGCTGACGGTGCGCGACCCGCAGGGCGCGACCGGCTCCGCCAGCGTGATCATCTCCGTCGGCAACACGGCGCCGACGGTGACGATCAACACGCCGGCGGCCGGGCGGCTGACCTCGTTCGGCGACAGCGTGCCGTGGAGGGTGACCGTCACCGACCCCGAGGACGGGACGATCGACTGCTCGCGGGTCACGATGGCGTACGTGCTCGGCCACGACCAGCACGCGCACCAGATCACGTCGCAGACCGGCTGCTCGGGCACGATCACGATTCCCGTCGACGGTGAGCACGACCAGGCGTCGAACATCTTCCCGATCTTCGACGCGTCGTACACCGACAACGGCGGCCTGAACGTCCACGCGCAGAGCATCCTGCAGCCGCGCACGCGTCAGGCCGAGCACTTCAAGACCTCGTCCGGCGTCAACACCTACACAAAGACGGAAGCCGAGGGCGGCAAGACCGTCGGAGACATCAACAACGGCGACTGGATCGAGTTCGACCCGTACAAGCTCGACAACGCGACCTCGTTCACCGCGCGGGTCTCGTCGGGCGGCGCGGGCGGCACGCTGCAGTTCCGCACCGGCTCACCGACCGGCACGATCATCGGCTCCGCGGCGGTGGCCCCGACCGGCTCGTGGGAGACGTTCGCCAACGTCACCGGGACGATCAGCGGGGCGCCGAGCACGACCACCTCCCTGTACCTCACCTTCGCCGGCTCGACGACGTCCGCGCTGTTCGACCTGGACAGCTTCACGTTCACGACCGGCACCGGGGGCGGCACGGGCGGGCCGGGGCCGATCACGGGCCTGGCGGGCAAGTGCCTCGACGTGCGCGCCGGCTCCAGCGCCGACGGCACACAGGTCCAGATCTACACCTGCAACGGTACGGCGGCGCAGACCTGGACCCGATCGGATCAGACGCTCCGGGCCCTGAACAAGTGCCTGGACGTCTCGGGCGGCAGCAGCGCCGACGGCGCGAAGATCCAGCTGTGGACCTGCAACGACTCGGGCGCGCAGAACTGGGCGCCGCAGGCTGACGGCACGCTGCGCAACCCGCAGTCGGGCAAGTGTCTCGACGTGGCCGGAAGCAACTCCGCGAACAGCACGGTCGTGCAACTGGCGACGTGCGTCGCCGGCGCGGCGAACCAGAAGTGGACCCTGCCCTAA